>CAWAHY010000004.1:0-1305580 GCA_963782015.1 uncultured Chloroflexia bacterium | reverse complement strand
TAACTTATAGTACATGAGCAAACGCACACCGCCGTCATTTCCGCACTACGCACGCTTGGCGCGCTCCCTGGAGCCAGGATCCGCGCGGCCAGGCTGCGGCGGCATATCTCGCAGGTCGAGATGGCCGAGCGGATGGGGATCACCCGCAACACGCTCATGAACCTGGAGCGCGGAGCGCTGTCCGTTGGTCTCGGCGTCCTGGTTCGCGCCCTGGGGGTTCTCGGCCTTGAGGACGACGTGGATCGGCTGGCGGGCGAGGATGAAGTTGGCCGACGCCTGGCCGACGCACGTCGAGGCCGAGGCCGCCGCCGGAAGGGGACGAGCCATACATGAGGCGACCCCTCCCGGCGGTTGTCTCCGTCGACCTCGACACCACCTTGTTCGGCGGACCGCTGCAGATCGGCAGCCTGCGCCGCATCAGCGGACCGAGCGGCGACGTAATTGCCTTCGCCTACGATCCTGGTTGGCTCGCGCGTCCCGGCGCCTTTGTGATCGATCCGTCGCATGGCCTCTACCCAGGTGACCAGTACCCGCGCCAGGGCCAGGACATCTCGCCGATCTTCACCGACTCGGCCCCCGACCGATGGGGCCGCACCCTGCTCGATCGCCGTGAGGCTCTCGAGGCCAGGGAGGAGGGTCGCAGCCGTCGCGGATTAGGCGAATGGGAGTACCTGCTCGGCGTCGCCGACGTCTCCCGCATGGGCGCCCTGCGCTTCAGGGACGATCGGGGTCGGTACCTCGACGACGTGACCCCATCCATGCCACCGGTGGCTCGCCTCAGGGAGCTCGAGGCGGCCGCGCGCGAGCTCGAACGACCAACGCGCAATCTTTCGTCGGAGGCCGAACAGCTTGCGCTCCTGCTGGCCCCCGGTGGTTCACTGGGCGGCGCCAGACCAAAGGCGTCGTACCTCGCGACCGACGGGGACCTCTGGCTCGCGAAATTCCCATCGCGGAACGACAACCGCGACATGGCCGGCTGCGAATGGGTCCTCAACGAGTTGGCTGCCCGAGCCGGGATCGACGTCGCGGAGCACCGTCTCCTCACCCTCGGTTCTGAGTATTCGACCTTCGCCGCACGTCGCTTCGACCGCGAAGGCGACACCCGCCGCCTGTATGCATCGGCGATGACCATGCTGTCCCGCCACGACCGTGAGGCGAGCAGCTACCTGGAAATCGCACTCGCGGTGGCCGATCTCAGTCCCGCCGGCGAGGTCGGCGCCCAGCTGGAGCAACTCTTCCGAAGGGTGGCCTTCAACGTGCTCACGCAGCATCGCGATGACCACCTGCGCAACCACGGCTTCCTGCGCGGCGCCACCGGTTGGCGGCTTGCCCCCGCATTCGACCTCAACCCGATGCCGGAGATGGCAGGGCACGAACTCGCGATCGATGAGAGCGTGCATGCCGGGGACATCGATCTGGTCATCGAAACGGCCCCGTTCTATCGCCTGTCCGCAGGCGAGGCACGCGAGGTGGTGACTCAGGTTCGCGAAGGGTTGGGATCTTGGCGACTGGCCGCTGCGGCGGCCCGCCTCGGGGCCACTGAGCTGGAAGTCCTGGCCGAGGCGATCGCGGTCTGATCCGTAGGTCGGCGAGACAACCAGCGACGTCCGTCTGACCACCCGCAGTGACTACGACGCCCTGGGACGGCCGATCTTCGAAGTCAGCCCGCGCGGCATCCGCACCGCCTCGACCTACGACCGCCTGGGCCGCACCACCTCGACCACCGCCAACTACCGCGACGGATCCGGCTCTGGCGCCGCCACGGACGATGATCTGACCGCTACCTTCGCCTATGACGCACTGGGCGAGCTGCTGGGCAGCTGTTCGCCGCGCCAGGTGTTCGCCACCGGCTGCGACCCCGCCACGCCCAGCAACGGCCAAGCCTGGCACTACACCTACGACGCCATGGGCCACCAGGTCAGCCAGGCGCCACCGGTCAACCAGACCCTGACCGCCCTCTCGTCGCGCTCGTGGACCTACGACGCCGGCGGGCGGCTGACCAGCGTCTGCGACTTCGCGGCGGGCGGCTCGTGCGCCACGGCCACACGCCATACCGACCCGACCTATGACGGCCTGGGTCGCGAGCTGAGCCGCACGGTGTACTCAGGCTCCGGTTCCGGTACCCCCAAGCTGGCCTGGACCACCACCTACAACCCCGATGGCAGCCAGGCCAGCCTGGCCTTCGACGGCAACGCCTCGAATGAAGGCACCGATGCGCTGACCTTCACCTACGACGGCCTGGGCCGGCCCGACCAGGTCAAGCGTAGCAGCACGGTGCTGACCGACAACGGCTGGAACGCGACCGGCACGCTCGCCTCGCGCAGCGATGGCACCCTGGGCAGCAGCGGCTTCGGCTATGACTGGGCCAACCGCCTGACCTCGATGACCTCGCCGGTCTACTCCGGCACGCTGACCTTTGGCTGGCGCCTGGATGGCCTGCTCGACGGCCGCGCCTGGCCGGTCGGCGCGAGCGGGGCCGCCACCTTCAGCTACGACCTCGCCAAGCGCCCGACCGCCTTCGCCAAGGTCGGCAGCGCCGCCTCGAGCTTCAGCCAGACCTACGACCGCGACGGCAACGTCACCAGTGAGGGTCGCTCTCTGACCGGGATCAGCGGCGATGCCGGCAGCGCCACCCAGAGCTTCAGCTACGACGGTGCCAACCGGGTCACTGCCGCGAGTGGCCTGACCAGCGCCGCGGCCTACACCTACGACCGCGACACCAACCGCAGCAGCGCGGTCCTGGGCGGCGCCACCACCACCTACGCCTACGACCGCACGGGAGAGCTGATCAGCCGCACCGATAGCGGGGTCACCACCTACCTGGCCTACGACCCGTATGGCAACCAGACCGCCTCGGCGCCGGCGGTCAACCTCAACACCGCGGCCACCTACGACCTGGCCGACCGCCTCGTGTCCCTCACCCCACCGGGGCAGAGTGCCACCAGCTTTGGCTTCGACGCGCTGGGTCGGCACGCAGCCCGCGTCACCCCGGCCGGCACGGATGCGTACGAGTACGTCGCTACCAGCGAGACGGTCTGGCGCATCACCACTGCCGGGATCCCCACCAGCAGCGCCCTCGATCCGTCGGGTGCCCGGCTGGCCACCAGTCAGTCCGGCAGCACGGGGTTCCTGCTGCCCGACCTGCACGGGAATCTCGCGGCGGTGGTGAACGCCACGGAGACGGCGCTGCTGAGTGCCACCCGCTACGACGCATACGGGCTGACCGCCGCCGCCTATGACGCCGGTGGCAGCTTCCCGACCCCGTGGCGCTTCCAGGGCCGGCTCGACGTCAGCCCCGATGCCCATCCGCTGTACGCCGCCGGCGCCCGCTTCTACGACCCTGCCATTGGCGCCTTCACCCAGCTCGACACCTACGCCGGCGCACCGGCTGACCCCTTGAGCCTCAACCGCTTCGCGTATGCCGAGGCCAACCCCTGGACCCTGGTCGATCCGAGTGGGCACTTCGTGATGCCGTCCGACACCGGCGACGTCGTGATCGCCGACGAGTACCACAGCGCCTATCTGGATGCGCTGGTCAAGAAACACCAGATCGAATTCCTCGAGAGCCACAGCACGTCGTGGTACGACGACCAGCTCAGTGCCGCGGCGCATGACGCCTTCCTGGCTCGCTACGGCGACCTGGCCTGGGAGCTGACGCTGGATCCCAACCGCAACCCCTACGACAACCCGCTGGCCCTGGAGCTGGCCTGGGATCTGCCGTTGACCCATGGGCCACTGGGTCGTCAGGCGATGTGGGGCCAAGTCCAGGAGCGGCTGTTCGACTCCATGGTGCAGGACATGCATGGCTATGACGCGGCCCGTGATCGGCACGACCGCGGCAACGAGTACTTCTACGCGTTCGTGCTGCCCAGCCTGATCATCCCGATGGGGGATCCGGGGGAGTTCGGCGGGCGCGTCGGCGGTCCCGCGGCGCCGATGCGCCAGTTCGATGGACCGAAGGGTGCGTCGGCGATACACAATCCATGGGGAAGCCGCGGGGGCCCGAGTCACCGCAGCGTAATCAGCGCTCGTGTCGAGCAACTTGAGGGCGAGGGTTACACCCTTTTGGCGGGCGGTAGCCTGAAGGAGAGGGCGATCAGAATCGTGGGCGGGTACAAGACGAGTCGCCGGCCTGACATCTGGATGCGCTCACCCGCAGGGCTGGACTATTACGAGAATGTCGGCCTCTCGACAAGAGGCGGCCAGCCAATTGCGCGGGAGCGATACGCGCTTGACGACATCGAGTTGGCGACGGGAATCCGCCCAACATTCACCCCGTATGACCGATGAAGGACACCAGATCCGGGGAGATTCAGTTCTTCATGCTCCCGGACGAATTCAAGGACTGGCTGGCGAACACCATCCGAGTACATTCCCTTCACCTCGTCCGGGTCCTCGGCAGGACGTATCTCGACCTCTCGGCGGTTGCGGACATGCCCGATGGGCTGGATCTGTACATCCTTTTCAAGAGATGGCCGCAGTCGGTTGTCCTTGTTCACGAGAGTCCCGGAGCCGCCGGCGGAGTGGCGTTCACGCCGCCGCGCTGGGACAGAAACAGGCTTCTGATGGGGTACATGTCGTTCAAGGCTCCCACCACCCGAGCCGACAGCGCCGCGTCGCTTTACCGCACCTTAGCGCGGGACCTTCGCAAGCACATGGAACCCGGCATCTGGGGAGGATCGTGGTCCGCGGATGGCAAGGTGGTTCGATACAGGGACGTGTGGTGCTCCAGCCTCGCATCGGCATTTTCGCGGGCGGGCGGAGAGCTTCGACAGTTTCCGTTGGGAACGGTCCTGTTTCGGACAGAGGAGGACGCGCCGTCCCCGACGGGGCGGTAGCTGACTGAATCTGACCGCGCACTCCGCGGCCACCTACGACCTGGCCGACCGCCTCGTGTCCCTCACCCCACCGGGGCAGAGTGCCACCAGCTTTGGCTTCGACGCGCTGGGTCGGCACGCAGCCCGCGTCACCCCGGCCGGCACGGATGCGTACGAGTACGTCGCTACCAGCGAGACGGTCTGGCGCATCACCACTGCCGGGATCCCCACCAGCAGCGCCCTCGATCCGTCGGGTGCCCGGCTGGCCACCAGTCAGTCCGGCAGCACGGGGTTCCTGCTGCCCGACCTGCACGGGAATCTCGCGGCGGTGGTGAACGCCACGGAGACGGCGCTGCTGAGTGCCACCCGCTACGACGCATACGGGGCGACCGTCGCCGCCTATGACGCCGGTGGCAGCTTCCCCACCCCGTGGCGCTTCCAGGGCCGGCTCGACGTCAGCCCCGATAGCCATCCGCTATACGCCGCCGGCGCCCGCTTCTACGACCCCGCCATCGGCGCCTTCACCCAGCTGGATACCTACGCGGGCTCACCGGCTGACCCCTTGGCTCAACCGCTTCGCCTATGCCGAGGCCAACCCCTGGACCCTGTCGATCCGAGTGGGCACATGGCCCTGCGCGAGAGCGGCCAGGCGGAAACGCGCGCCCACCGCAGCCAGCGCCTGCGCGACCTCGCCTTCGCGGCGGAGCACTCCGGCAACCTGGGGCCTCCCACCCAACTCGCGTGCGGGCGGTTCGGCTGCCTGCCAGTGGCGAGCCAGCCTGCGAGTTCGGGCGACAACATCGATTGGTGGGAGGCGTTCACCCATGCCGCCACCAGCGCGGTCATCGGAGCGGGCGTGGTCTTGGTGGCCGGCGCGGTGTGCGTGGGCAGCGTCGGGGTGGGCTGCGTGGTGGTGGGTGCCGGCCTGTTGACCTACGGCGCCGCCACCAGCGTGCAGACCCTGTCGGACCCAACCGTCTCGGCCCAGGACAAGGTCAACCTGCTGGCGGATTGGGTCGGCGGCCTTTCCGGCGGCAGCACGGCCAGCGTCATCAAGACCGGCGCCGGGCGGGTGGTGTCGGCCGTCAGCCGCGGTGGCTGGGCCGACGAGGTGGGGGCCGGGAGCCGATCCGCGCTGGCCTGCAGCTTCAGTGCCGCGACCACGGTGACGACGGAGAACGGCCTAGTGGCGATCGCCAGCCTGTCGGTCGGCGATCGCGTCCTCGCCTACGACCCGACCAGCCAGACCACGGCCGACCACACCGTCACTGCGGTCATGGTCCACCTCGACTCGGCCACCGAAACGCTCACCATTGCTGGCGAGCCGATCGAGACGACCCCCACCCACCCGTTCTTCACCGCTGAACAGGGCTGGGTCGAGGCTGGCCAGCTGTGGATCGGCGCCCACGTCCGGAATGCGGATGGCGGCTCAGGGGTCGTCACCGGCATTGCGATCAGATACCAGCCTGCGCCGATGTGGGATCTCACCGTCGACACCGCCCACACCTTCTTCGTGGGCGATGGGCGATGGCTGGTGCACAACTGCGGACCAAATCCAGGAATTCGCGGAGGGGAGAACCCCGCAGCTGCCTACGGTCGAGGAATGCACCAGGAGCTTGCAATCCGTGTCCTAAACAAGGGTTGGCGATCAGAGGTCCCAATGCGCGGTGTCAACGGGAAATGGTACCGACCGGACGTCGTGACACCCCGCGGATACATACTCGAATACAAGCCGAACACGGCGTCCGGACGCGCTGCAGGAGCCCGCCAGATCGCCATCTACCGGCTGCAACTTGGAAGGCCGGGCCGGGTCATCTACTACGATCCCCCGTGGTGAACGCCATCGTTGCCGCCGTAGACGCGGTGCTCAGACCGAGGGGGTTCCGACGTCGAAAGGCGTCCTGGAATCGCCGCTCCGACGATTTCTCCGACGCTCTCACTCTCCAAGTCAACAAGGCTGGCCGAATGGTCACCCTGAACGTAGGCGTCCTGCAGGGGCAATTGCATCGAATCATCTGGGGTGTGGAGGCGCCACCGTTCGTTGGAGCACCCTCGTGTACCGCCTGGGCCCGAATCGGCGAACTCGCCGGTGGCCGGGATCTCTGGTGGGACTTGGATGACGTTCGCAGCCCGGCGCAACTGGCGAACCTTGTGGCCGTGACAGCCTTGCCATTCTTCGAACGGATGCACTTGCCTGACGGCATCGAGACGTTTCTTGAGTCATCTGGGGGCTCTGCGTGATAGGTACCCGCTGCCCGCGATTAACCTTGCGCTCCTCAAACACGAGCGAGGGGCGCGAACAGAAGCGTGCAAACTGCTAGTAGATCTGCAGGAAAGGGTCATCGGAGACTGGAAGGCCAAGATCGGTGAGATTGCCTCGCGCATCGGTTGTGGTTGACTCTTAGGTCTCCGCGCACCTTCGTCAAGGCCCGACAGTGCGCCTCATCGCCAGCTACAGCTATGACCGATCAACTGCGGGGTGGAGTGATGGACGCCGCGGACGATCTCAAGAAGTAGGCCCGCACCCCTCAAACTGATGCACTACCCCTAGTGGGGCCTCCCCGGAGCCTCCCCAAACTGATGCACTACCCGCAAACAGGCAACATCAGGGCGCGACGAAGCTCAATCGAGCACGAATCAGCCCCATGGTGGCTGATTTGGTACCGCATACCGGATTCGAACCGGTGATCTCCGCCTTGAGAGGGCGGTGTCCTGGGCCTCTAGACGAATGCGGCACGGGTCTGCGGCGGGACGCGGGCGAGTATAGCAAGCGCCTCCGCGAGGCCTCAAACCGGCCGCCACCGACGAGTCAGCGCGAGGCGGCTCCGGCCAGGGCGGTGACCATCACGTGCCGCCGCTCCTCGAGCCAGCCCAGGACCGATCCGGCCACCTGCGGCCAGGTCTCCGAGCCCATCACCAGCCCAAAGTGCGAGGCGCCGGGGAAGTACTCGTAGGTGGCGCCCAGCAGGTCCGCCGTGCGGCGCGCCTCGGACGGGTGGATGACGTCATCCATCCCCGCGCCAATGACGAGCGTGGGCACCGTGATCCGCTCCGTCTCGACCGGCACGCCCAGCATCCGCTCCCGGCGGGCGCTCCCTGACTCGCGCGCGCCCGCGAGCATCTCCTGCATCTTCTCCAGCTCGCCGTCGTTCATGTCGGGCATCGCCTCGCGCAGCTTGTCCCACGGCTGGATCCAGCCCCACCAGGTCGCGTCGTACTCGTCGGGCACCAGGCGCAGCT
The DNA here is from genome assembly GCA_963782015.1 of uncultured Chloroflexia bacterium. Lineage (GTDB taxonomy): Bacteria > Chloroflexota > Limnocylindria > QHBO01 > QHBO01 > CF-167. Next base: position 1,297,523 of record CAWAHY010000004.1, on the reverse strand, counting down.
CGTGCTCCACCGGGCGTCGCGGCAGGGCGGCAGCGGGCGGCGAGGGGGCCAGCAGGACGAGCCCCAGCACCCGGTTGCGCTCCGCGTACAGCATGGCCGCCAATGCACCGATCCCCCAGCCGATGACCACCGGTGGGCGCCCCAGCTGGCGGACCGCCACCCCGATGTCGCTCGCGTAGTCGCGCATCCGCGTCTCGCCCAGCTCGGCGAGGTCCGAGGTGTAGTGGCCTCGCAGGTTCATGGCGTGGGCTTCCCAGCCGCGCTCGGCGAAGTAGGCGCCGAAGGCGGACCACAGCCACGAGCCGGTCAGCGCGCCGTGGACCAGGAGCAGCGGGGGCTTGCGGCTGCGCCGCTCCGGCTGCTGGGTCTCGACGTAGATCCCCTCCGGATCGATGTAGACCTCGTCGCGCTTGATCGCCTGCACCACGTCGCTAGTCGCCCTCCAACGGGTAGAAGACCAAGCCGGTCAGCAGCTTGGGATAGAAGTAGGTCGACTTCTGGGGCATCACATCGCCGGCGCTGGCCACCGCGGCCAGCTGCTCGAGTCGGGTGGGACGAACCAGGATCGCGGCCTTCGCCTCGCCGCTCGCCACGGCGCGAATCGCGTCAGCCTCGCTCCTAGTGTAGGCGAGCCGCTCGCCCGTGGCGAGATCCGAGGCTGAGATTCCCAGCCGGTCGCCCAGGATCGCGGCGTGCAGGATCGCGAGGTCGAGGCCACGGACCGCGGTGCTCACCCGCTCGCGCTCCATGCGCTCGGCGACCGCATCCGGATCGCCGGTCAGCAGGTACCCCTCGCCCCCCGGCAGGACCAGCCCAAAGGCCGGTCCCCCACCGCCAGCTCGCGGCCAGCCGCGCCCCGAGCTCGCCGGGGGCGACCGGGATCGCCTGCCACATCGGATCGCCGACCAGGGCGCGCAGAGCTGCCTCGTCCGCGTCGAGGATGAGCCGATGGGTGGCGAGGATCTCCAGCTCCTCGCGCTCCGCATTGACCAGCACGACCATCATCCAGTCCGCGGCCAGGGAGCCGGGCGGAGCATCGGCCCAGCGCGGGTCGGAGCGGACCTCGGCCTGGTAGGCGAGCGCCGTCTCGTAGCGATGGTGCCCGTCAGCGATGTAGAGCCGCTGCCGCCCAAGGTGGTTGAGCAGCCGCTCGTCCGGCTCCACCGCCGCCAGCGAGTGGAGCAGCCCGTCGCCGTCGCGCGCGCGCCATTCATCGGTCCAGGGCAGGCCCAGCATGTGGTCGTGGTGCGCCGAGCGGTCGAAGTAGATCGCCAGGATCGGCGAGAGCTGGGTGCGCGTCGCTCGCAGGAGCGCCAGCCGGTCGGCCTTGGGCCCGGCCATGGTGTGCTCATGGGCCCGCACCCCCGCCCCGAACGGCTCGAGCAGCAGCCGGGCCAGCACCCCCTGCACGCTCGCCTCATCCGGCGTCGCCGGCCGTGCCCAGCGGTAGTAATAGACCGATGCCTCCGCGCGACGCTCCAGCGTGCCGTCGCCCTCCCAGGCGGCCAAGGCCGCGGCGGCCGCGGCGTGCGGATCTGGCTCGGCGGAGAGCTCCAGCCGAACCGCGTTGTGCGGGTCGCGGGCCAGCAGGGCGGCCTGCTGGGCCGGGCTGATGACGTCGTACGGCGGGCAGACCACCTCCCCGACGTCCGCGATGCGCATGCCGGGCGGTGCCGGCACGGCAAAGCGATCCAGGGCGTAGGCGAGGCCCCGCAGGGGGCCAAGGGTGGGCATGGGAGGAGTCTACCCATGCCGCCGTTACACTCCGTGGAGCAGCGCGGCTGAAACCGCCAAGCGAGGTGCCGCGTCTACCGTCCAGACATCAGCGCACCCTTCACGAGGTCCTCTTGACGCATCGCCCCGGGCGCCTCGCTCGCCTCGCCGCCGCCGCCATGCTGGCGGCGCTGACGCTGCCCGCCCTGGCGGCCCCCGTCGGCGCGGCCGATACCATCACCCTCGAGGCGCGGCCGCTCGTCGCGGGGCGCTTTGAGTCGAACGGCTGGCTGGCGCTGGCGGTGACGATCACCAACGGCGGGTCGCCGACCACCGGCTACCTCGCGGCCGACGGCGCAGACGGGACGGTGCGCCGCTTCGTCGAGCTCCCGGCCGGCGCCCACAAGGTGGTGCCGCTGTACGTGCGACCTCCGGCCTTCGTCCGGACCGTGGCGGTGCGCTTCGAATCGCTCGCGGGGGAGTCGCTGGCGACCGCATCGGCCAACGTCAAGGTCCTCGAGCGCACCAGCGGCCACGTCGCGATCGTCGGCGACGGCGGCGGCAACCTCCGCCCCCAGATGATCGCCCGCGGCGCGGGCTTCCCCGAGCCGATCCCCCTCGCCCCGACCGACCTGCCGGAGCGGCCCGAGGCGCTGCGGGGGATCGAGACGATCGTGTGGGCCGCCGACTCGAGCGGCCTCACCGAGCAGCAGCGGCGCTCGCTGGAGCGCTGGGTGGCGGCCGGCGGGCAGCTGGTCGTGCTGGGCGGGCCGGACTGGCAGTCGCGCACCGCCGCCTTCGACGCGCTTCTCCCCGTGGAACGGCTCGCCTCGGAGGACGGTGGCAATGCCGCCGCCCTCGCCGCGTGGGCCGGCGCCGAGCCACCGGATGGATCCGATCCCCTGACCGTGGCGGTCGGCGACCTGCGGGCGGGGGCCATCTCCCTCGTCGACAACGGCGCGGGCCGAATCCTCTTCGCCGCCGTCACCCGCGGGGCGGGGCGCGTGGGCTTCGTGGGGATCGACCTGGCCACCGCCCCGTTCCGCACCTGGGCCGGCTCACCGCTGCTCTGGACGCGCCTGATCCCCGACGACCGGATCATCGAGCAGTGGGGCGGCATGGGGCCGCTCGACGAGGACATCGCCAACATCATGACCCAGGCCCTCTCCAACCTGCCCGCGCTGGAGGTCCCGCCCGCGGAGCTGCTGCTGGCCGTGATCGTCGGCTACATCCTGCTCATCGGCCCGTTGAGCTACCTGGTCCTGCGCCGCCTCGACCGCCGCGAGCTGGCGTGGATCGTGGCGCCCATCCTGGTGATCATCTTCTCTGGCGCCTCATACGGGATCGGCGCCTCGATGAAGGGGAGCCAGATCATCGTCAACCAGATCTCCGTGGTGCGCAGCTCGACCGATGGCACGGCCGCCTCGGTATCGACCTACGCCGGCATCTTCAGCCCCACCCGCGCCTCGTACGACCTCACCGTGCGCGGCGACGCGCTCCTCTCCGCGCTGCAGGTCAACGGCATCGACCCGGTGACCGGCGGGACCCTCGCCAACTACGCCACCGAGCAGGGCGATCCGGCGCACCTGCGCGGCCTGGCGGTCAGCGTCTTTGGCCTCCAGGCGGTGCGCGCCGAGGCGGTCCTGGCCCATACCCCGTCCCTGCGCGTGACCTGGTCCCTGGCCGCCGACCGGCTGGAGGGGCGAGCCACGAATGAGGGCACGGAGCCGATCGAGGACGTGGCGGTCATCAGCACCACCGGCGGGGTGATGATCGGGACCCTGGCGCCGGGCCAGTCCAAGTCGTTCGGGATGCCGCTGCGCAACCTGAACGGCTCGTCGGCGTCGCAGATGGTCTACGGCAGCCTGGGGTTCGGGAACGACACGGCCGCGCAGCGCCAGATCCTGGTCCGCAGCCAGGTGATCGACGCCCTGGTCGGCTACGGCGGCGGCTTCCCCGGCAAGCTCGGCGGCGTCTCCGGCGGAATCGACCGCGGCCCGTTCGTGATCGGCTGGCAGACGGACACCGTGCCGCTCGAGGTGGAGCTCGACGACCAGGAGATCCAGCGCTACGCCCAGTCGGTCGAGGTCCTCTCCGGCCAGCCGACGCTGGGGCCGGGGACCGTCAGCCTGAGCCCGTCGCAGCTCAACAGCGAGGTGGTCGGGACCGCCGGCGAGGCGTCGGAGCCGCAGCCGGGCTTCGTGACGCTCGCCAACGGCGAGGTCACCTTCCGGGTCAGCCTCCCGCTCGAGGCGACCGGGCTCGTCCCCAACCGGATCACGATCATCGCCGCCAACGAACCGAGCACCATCCTCTACGACCAGGACAACGTCGGCGTGTTCCTGCCCAAGGGCTATCGGATGGCCGTCTACGACAACGTCGGCCGACGACTGGATCGACCTGGGCGACCTCTCCATTCGCAACCGCTTCGACGTGAGCGATCCGAGCCGGATCCTCGACCAGGCGGGCCGGATCCTGGTGCGCATCACCGGCAGCGGCATCCCCAGCGACTCCGGGCAGATGTCGGTCTACGCCGGGGCGCGGATCAGCGGAGTCCTGGCCCGATGACCCCCGTCATCGAGACGCGTGGCCTGGTCAAGCGCTACGACGGCGAGCTGGCCGTGGCGGGGATCGACCTGGTGGTCGAGGCCGGCGAAATCTACGGCCTGGTCGGTCCCAACGGCGCCGGCAAGACGACGACCATGCGCATGCTGGCCACCCTCCTCGCCCCGACCGCCGGCGAGGCGCTGGTGTGCGGGATCGACGTGATGCGCGACCCGACCGAGGTCCGGCGCCAGATCGGCTACATGCCCGACTTCTACGGCGTCTACGACGACCTGCGGGTCTGGGAGTACCTCGACTTCTTCGGGCGCTGCTACTCCGTCCCGCCCGCGCGCCGGGCGGGCATGATCGGCGAGCTGCTCGAGATCGTGGGGCTCAGCGACAAGCGGGACGCCTACGTCGAGGCGCTCTCGCGCGGGATGCGGCAGCGGCTCTGCCTGGCGCACACGCTGGTGCACGACCCGCAGCTGCTGATCCTCGACGAGCCGGCGTCGGGGCTCGATCCCCGCGCGCGGGTCGAGATGCGCGAGATCCTGCGCGAGCTGCGCGGGATGGGCAAGACGATCCTGGTCAGCAGCCACATCCTCCCCGAGCTGGCCGAGCTGTGCACCTCGGTCGGGATCATCGACCGTGGGCGGCTGCTGCGCTCCGGCCGGATCGAGGAGATCGAGCGCTCGCTGCGGGCCACCGCCCTCCTGCGCATCGAGCTGCTCTCCGACGCGGCGGCCGCGATCGAATGGCTGGGAACCGATCACCGGGTCGGCGACGTCCTTGAGACACACAGCGACGGCGCGCTGACGCGCCTCGACGTACCGTTCGACGGGTCCGCCGAGGAGCAGGCAGCCTTCCTGCGCAGCATGATCGAGGCGGGTCACACGGTGAGCGGCTTCAGCCAGGCGACCAGCGACCTGGAGGAGATCTTCCTCAAGGTCACCGGCAAGGACGACGAGGAGACGGCGGCATGACGACGGCGACCCTGTCACCCGGGCGCCCATCGGCCCTGCGCCTCTTCGCCTCGTCCGTGGCGACGATCATGGTCAAGGAGCTGCGCTCGCGCTTCCGTGGCCGCCGCGCGTTCGTGATCATCACCATCTACCTCGCCGTGCTGGCCCTGATCGCGTACGGCGCGTACGTGAGCGTCGCCCCCGCGGCGCGCCTGCAGGGCCAGATCGGGATCGATCGCGGCGGCTTCGGGCTGAGCGGCGCGACGGCATCGGCCTCGGTCGGCCAGGCCATCTTCACCGTGCTCTCGGTCTTCCAGCTGCTGCTGGTCTGCTTCATCGCCCCGGCCTTCACGGCCGGCGCCATCAGCCTGGAGCGTGAGAAGCAGACCCTCGACCTGCTCGTCACGACCCCGATGCGCCCCGGCGGGATCGTGATCGGAAAGCTCTTCTCGGCGCTGGCCTTCGTGATCCTGCTGATCCTGGCCGGGATCCCGGTCTCGGCCCTGGTGCTGATGTACGGGGGCGCGTCGCTCGGCGACATCCTGCAGCAGCAGGTCGTCCTTTTCGTGGCCGCCATCGGCTTCGGCGTGGTGGGCCTCTTCTTCTCGGCACTCGTCAAGCGGACCCAGACCGCGACCGTGCTGACCTACTCCACCATGCTCTTCCTGGTGATCGGCACCTTCCTCGTCTTCCGCTTCTGGACGCTGGCTGCCACCGGCGCCTCCGACAACACGTTCGGTGCGGTCCGCACCGCGCCCGAGGGCCTCCTCTACCTCAATCCCGCCGTGGCGATGATCGAGATCGTGGCCAACACCGAGATCCAGCCGGGCGACTACACCGAGATCATGAACGAGATCCGAGGCACCACCTCCGGCATCAACTGCGATGGCGACGCCTGCTTCCCGACCGATGGTGGGGGCGGCGTGGCCCCGCCGGCCGTGAAGGGGCAGCCGGCCGCGGCAGATGACCTCGCGGAATGCCCTGCCAATGCGCGCTGCCGATTCCCCGGTGGTGGGCCTGTGCCGCTCCTCGCCGTCTTCGATCCGCAGCCGCCCACCGGCCACTTCTGGCCCCGCTTCGCGGTGAGCTTCGGCGTCCTGTCGCTGCTCCTGACCCTCGTCTCGATGCGCCTGGTCACCCCCACCGGCGGGCGCCTCAGTCTCCGCCGCCGGCCCACCGCGGCTCCCATCCCAGTTACCGACGCTGACCCGGAGGCTCACCCATGAGAGACCGCGACCTGGCCACCCTGATCACGACGCGCCTGGGCCGTGACGCGCTCGTCCGCCTGCGGGCCCTGCGGCGCCGTCTCTGGCTGCGCCGATCGCTGCGGGTGGCCACCTTCGCGGCAGCCGCCGCGATCGGGGGGATCGCGCTGGTGCAGCTCGCCGCGCGGACGGTAGCCCTCGAGATTGCGCCGTGGCTGATGGCCGGCGTCGCCATCGTGGCGCTGCTGGCCTGGGCGGTCGTCTCGTGGCGCCTGCGCCCGTCGCTCACCGACGCGGCCCGCGGTGCGGACGCCGACCTTGCCCTCCGCGAGCGGCTCGGCACCGCCCTGGAGCTGATCGCCGATCCGCAGCTCGACGATCCGCTGGCCGCGGAGCTGGAGGCTCGCCAGCTGGCCGATGCACGGGCTCGCCTCGCCGCCTCGGACCTGCGCTCCGCCTTCCGTCCCCACCTCGCTCGGCGGCCGTCGGCCGCCGGGGGGATCGCGCTGGCCCTGCTGCTGGTCCTCATCGTGTGGCCGAATCCGCAGGACGTCGTGCTGCGGGACCGCGAGGCGGCGCGCAACGCGAGCCGCAACGTCGCCGAACGGATCGAGGAGGTCATCAAGGAGGCCGAGCAGCAGGCGAACACGCCCGACCCGCAGCGGGACGCGCTGCTCGAGCAGCTCCGGCGCCTGGCGCGCCAGCTCCGCGAGCAGGGCGCCGATCGACAGGAGATCCTGGCCAAGATCGGATCGGTCCAGGAACAGCTCGCGCGCCTGACCGATCCCCAGGCCGCCATGAAGGACGCGGGCCTGACCCAGCTCGCGCAGCAGATCTCGAAGGCCGCCACCGGCAAGGAGGACGCCAACCCCGAGGGCGACCCGGACCAGGCCGCGCAGGACCTCGAGGATCTCAAGGACCAGGTCAAGAACATGAGCAGCGCCCAGGCAGCCGCCCGCGCCGAGGCGCTCCAGCGGGCAGCGCAAGGCGCGGCCGGCACGCAGCCCGAGGTCGCGCAGCGCCTCGCCGAGGCGGCCGACGCGCTCGATCGGGCGGCTCGCACGAACAGCCAGCAGGACCAGCAGGCGGCGCAGGACGCGCTGCAGCGCGCCGCCGACGCGGTCCGCGACGCCGATCAGAACCGACAGCTGCAGCGCACCGTGGGTCGCGCCCAGTCGGCGCTGCAGGACGGCGCGCGCCAGGTGGCACGCGCGGGTCAGCCGCAGCCGGGCGCCAGCGGCCAGCCGGGCAGCTCAGGCCAGCCTGGCGGCAGCGGCCAGCCGGGTGGCTCGGGTCAGCCCGGTGGCTCGGGACAGCCGGGGGCCAGCGGCCAGCCCGGCAGCTCGGGACAGCCTGGTGGTCAGCCGGGCAGCTCAGGTCAGCCAGGCGGTCAGCCTGGGCAGCTCGGGGACAGCCTGGTGGGCAACCCGGTGGGCAGCCGGGTGGGCAGCCAGGCGGACAGCCCGGTGGGCAACCCGGTGGGCAGCCAGGCGGACAGCCCGGCGGGCAGCCGGGAGGCGGCCCGCTCGGTGGCGGAGGCGGGACGACCGTGCGCCGCATCCCCGGCGGCGGCGTCCGCATCGGCCAGTTCAATGGGCCGACCCAGGGCAACAAGCCGTACGCGGTATCGGGCGATGACGACTTCTTCGCGCCGATCGACCGGATCGGCAAGCCGGGCGACCCGAGCTACATCGCCGGACAGGGTGGCGACGGCGGCTCCGACCAGACAGGGAGCGGCAGCGGGGTCGGCTTCGACAACGACTCGGTGGTCCCGTATCGGTCCGTGCTCGACCTGTTCCGCGACTTCGCGAACTTCCAGCTCGACCGCCAGCAGGTGCCGATCACCCTCAAGGACCTGGTGCGCGACTACTTCTCACGCCTCGAACCGACGAATTGAAGGAACCGATGAGCAAGGAGACGACCACCGAGGCCCCGGTCATCGAGCAGATCGCGCCGGAGCGCTTCAGCGAGCTGGCGACCGCCATCGAGACGGAGGTCGGGCGCTTCATCGTCGGCCAGCACCAGCTGGTGCGGCAGACGCTGATCAGCCTGCTGGCCGGCGGCCACGCGCTGCTGGAGGGCGTCCCGGGGCTCGGCAAGACGATGCTGGTGCGGACGCTGTCCGAGGCGCTCGACCTGGACTTCTCGCGCATCCAGTTCACGCCCGACCTGATGCCGGCCGACATCGTCGGCACCAACATCATCGTCGAGGAGGGCGGCGAGCGGCGCTTCCGCTTCCAGCCCGGGCCGATCTTCGGCAACCTGGTGCTGGCCGACGAGATCAACCGCGCCACGCCCAAGACCCAGAGCGCCCTGCTGGAGGCGATGCAGGAGCACCGCGTCACGGTCGCCAAGACGCAGTACACCGCTGACCGAGCCGTTCTTCGTGCTCGCCACCCAGAACCCGCTCGAGATGGAGGGGACCTACCCGCTCCCCGAGGCGCAGCTCGACCGCTTCTTCTTCAAGGTGGACGTCCCGTTCCCGACGCGAGGCGGAGCTGATCGAGATCATGGCGCGCACGACCGGGGCGGAGCGGATCACCGTCAATCGGGCTGCCACCGGCGCCGATATCCTCGCCATGCAGACGCTCGCCCGCGACGTGCCGATCGCCAGCCACGTGATGGCCTACGCGGTGCGCATCCTGCGCGGCTCGCACCCCGACTCCGAGAGCCCGCCCGAGCTGGTGCGCAAGTACGTCCGCTACGGCGGCTCGCCCGCGCGGCGCGCAGGCCATGGTGCTGGGCGCCAAGATCCACGCCCTGCTCGACGGCCGCTTCAACGTGGCCTTCAGCGACGTGCAGGCGGTCGCGGCGCCGGCGCTGCGGCATCGGATCATCCTCAACTTCGAGGGAGAGGCCGAGGGGATCAACAGCGACAGCGTGGTCCGGGCCATCATCGCCGAGACGCCCACCGAATCGGTCGAGTAGGCGGCGATGACCGCGCCGGTCGCGCCCGCCGCCGACGCGGCCGGGGCCGCGGACGTCCTCTTCGATGAGGGGTTCCTGCGCCGCCTGGAGCAGCTCGAGCTCGCCTCGCGGCGGCTGACCGCCGGCCGGATGAAGGGCGAGCGGCGCTCGCGTGCGCCGCGGCCAGAGCGTCGAGTTCGCCGACTACCGCAACTACACCCACGGCGACGACCTGCGCCAGCTCGACTGGAACGTCTATGCCCGCCTCGAGAAGCTCTTCATCAAGCTCTTCGTCGAGGAGGAGGACGTCACCGTCCACGTCCTGGTCGACGCGTCGCGCAGCATGGACTTCGGGGAGCCGAACAAGCTGCGCTTCGCGCGCCGCGCGGCCGGGGCGCTGGCGTACCTGGGACTCGCCCACCTCGACCGCGTGAGCGTCGCCTTCCTGGGCGAGGGGCGGGCGGTCACCCTCCGTCCGCTGCGCGGCAAGGCGCGCGTCTTCGAGGTCTTCCGCTTCCTGGCCGAGCCGCGACCGGAGCGGCTCACCGGGCTGGCGGCGGCGGCCCGTGACTACGCCGGGCGGTTGCGTGGACGCGGACCGCTGATCCTGATCAGCGACCTGATGGACCCCGGCTACTCCGACGCGCTGCGCGACCTGGCCGGCACGCGCTGCCAGCTCTCCGTGCTCCACGTGCTGGCGCCCGAGGAGCTCGACCCCGACGTCCCGCCGGACGCGCGGCTGGTCGACAACGAGACGGGGCACGGGATCGAGGTGACCGGCGACGACGACCTGGTCGACCGCTACCGGACCCGGCTCACCGAATGGCAGGAGGAGCTGGCCACCTTCTGCTCGCGACGCGGAGGCGCCTACGTCAGCGTCCCGTCGGACCTGGACCTGGCCGACCTGCTCTTCGACGTCCTGCGCCGGCGGAGGGTGGTCGAGTGATCGCGCCACTGGCCCTGATCGGGCTCATCAGCCTGCCGATCATCGTCGCCTACTACATGCTCCGGCTGCGCCGCCGCGACGTGCCGGTGGGGAGCACCTTCCTCTGGCAGCAGCTGGTGCGCGACGTGGAGGCGAACGCGCCGTGGCAGCGGCTCCGCGTCAGCTGGCTGCTGATCCTGCAGCTGCTGATCGCCCTGGTGGCCGTGATCGCCGCGGCACGCCCCTTCCTCACGGTCAGCTCGGACCTGGCCGCCAACGTCGTCCTGATCATCGACACGTCCGCCTCGATGGGCACCGTGGAGGCCGATGGCACGCGCATGGCCCAGGCACGCCTCGCGGCCCGCCGCGTCATCGGCGAGATGCCCGAGGGCGGGCACGTGACGGTGGTGGCCGCCGACGACTCGGCCCACGTCCTGGTCAGCGACACAGACGACCGCGCCGCCGCGCTGGCCGCCATCGACGGCATCGTGGCGACGCAGGTTCCCGGCGACCTGACCGACGCCTTCGCCCTCGCCTCGGCGCTGGCCGCGCGCGACAGCGACTCGACCGTGGTGGTGGTCACCGATGCGAACGCCGACCGGCTGCCGCAGATCGGGATCGGGGCGCCGGTACAGGTCGAGAAGGTTGGCAGCACCGATGCCAACCAGGCGGTCGCCGCGCTGTCGCTGCTGCGGCGCTCCGGCGGCGCGGAGCTGGACCTCTTCGTGGCGGTCAGCAACCCTTCCGCATTGGACGTGACGCGGCGCCTGGAGATCTACGCCGACGGCGTGCTGGTCGACGCCCGAGACCTGGCCATCCCCGCCGAGCAGCGCTCCGAGGCGCTGATCAGCAGCGTCCCGCAGTCCGCCCGCGTGGTCGAGGCGCGGCTCGCCGGCTCCGACGCGCTGGCGGTCGACGATCGGGCCTTTGCGCTCGTGCCGCAGGCCGGCGCCGTGCGCGCGCTGCTGGTCGGCCCGGGCAACACGTACCTCGAGAACGCGCTGGCCCTCCTGCCGCGCCTCGAGCTGTACGCGGTGGGGGCGGACGGCTACACCGATGCCATCGACGCGGCCGTCGAGGAGGACAAGCCGTACGGGATCGTCATCTTTGACCGCGTCGTGCCGGACGAGGTCCCCACCATCCCGGCGCTGTATGTCGGGCCGGGGAAGGACGGCGCCTTCGGCACGGTCGGGGGCGTGCTGAACGGACCGATCCTCGATCGCACCGACCCCGCCGACCCGCTGCTCCGCTTCGTGGACCTCTCGACCCTGCACATCGGCCGCGCCCGGGCGGTGACCCTCGCCGAGGGGATGCGCCCCGTGGTCGTCACCCCGGCCGGCAGCCCGCTCGTCGCCGCGGGTCGGGTGGGAGGTCGCGGCGTCGCGCTCCTCGCCTTCGCGCTCGGCGACAGCGACCTGCCGCTGCAGGTCGCCTTCCCGCTGCTGATGAGCAACCTGGTCGACGCCCTGCTCCCCTCGGTGGACGGCGTGCTGCCCCCGTCGGTCGAGCTGGGCGAGCCGATCGCGGTGACGATCGACCCGGCCATCCGCCGCGTGGCCGCGGTGAGCGCCGCGTCCGGCGAGCGGCTGGAGCTCGACGTGATCGGCGGGCGCGTGACGGTTCCCGGGCCACGGGTGGTCGGCCTGGTCGACCTTCAGGTCGTGGACGACGGGACCGGCGCGGCCGGCGGCTCGCTGGGCGAGACGGCGGCGAACCTCTTCAACCCCGGTGAGTCGCGGACCACCCCCGGCGACCCGTTGCGCATCTCGGACCTCGGCAGCGTGGGTCCGGCGCCGGGGGTGGGTGCCCTCAGCGCGCGGTCCGAGTGGTGGTGGCCGGTGGCGCTGGTGGGGCTCCTGCTCCTGCTGGCGGAGTGGATCCTCTTCCATCGGCCGACGCGGCGTGCCGCTTGCGCGCCTGCTGCGCCGGGGCGCACCCCCGACCGCCGGACGCGCGGCCAGCGGCACGAGGCCGGCGCGATGATCCCGGTCGCCTTCACCGATCCCATCTGGCTCTGGCTGCTGCTGCCTGCCGTCCTGCTGGTGGTGGGTGGCTGGTGGGCCGCCTCGCGCACGCTTCCCCGCGCGCGCCGGATCGCGTCGCTCGTCATCCGCCTGGTGCTGGTCGGCTGCATCGTCGCCTCGCTGGCCGGCGCGCGGCTGGCGCTCCCGTCGGACCGCCTCTCGGTCGTCTTCCTGGTCGACGCATCGGCCTCCATGCTCGACGCCACCCGCGAGGAGCTGCTCGCCTTCGCCAAGGAGGCGGTGCGCCAGATCCCCGAGGGCGACACGGCGGGCGTGGTCGTCTTCGGCGCCAACGCCCTGGTGGACCGGCTGCCGTCGGGCCTCGACGAGCTCCAGGCGCCCGGCTCGGTGCCGGTGGTGAGCGCCACCGACATCGCCGCCGCGGTGCGGCTGGGGACCGCCATCTTCCCGGCCGGCACGCAGCAGCGCCTGGTGCTCCTCTCGGACGGCAACGACACGGGCGGCCAGGCCGGGCAGGCGATCCTCTCCGCGGCCGAGCAGGGGGTCCGGCTCGACGTCGTGCTGCCCGGCGGCGACACCTACCCCGAGGCGCTGGTCGACGGCGTGGATGCCCCCTCCGGCGCCCGCGTCGGCGAGACGGTGGACGTGACGGTGCGCCTGCGATCGACCGTGGCGACGGCGGCCACCCTGCGCCTCCTGGCCGATGGCGCGACGGTCGCCACCCGCCAGCTGTCGCTCACCCCGGGCACGACCAGCGTCACCTTCGCGGTCAAGGCCGATGAGCCGGGCTTCCACGTCTTCCGCGCCGTGATCGAGCCGGTGCAGGACCACTTCACCGAGAACAACGCGGCCGATGCCTACGTGCTCGTCACCGGCGAGCCGCAGGTGCTGCTCGCCACCGACGACGCGGCGCGGGCGGCGGACCTGGTCGCGGCGCTGACCACGGCCCGCCAGCACGTCACCGTCGTCCCGGCCGGGGGCGTCCCGTCCTCGGTCGCGACGCTGGCCGGCTACGACGCGGTGATCCTCGACGACGTCTCGGCCGCGCAGCTCGGGACGGCGGCCATGGCCAGCCTGCAGGTCTACGTCCGCGACCTGGGCAAGGGGCTGGTGATGCTCGGCGGCCGGAACAGCTACGGCGCCGGCGGCTACCTCAACTCGACGCTCGAGGAGGTGCTCCCCGTCTACATGACGGTGCGCGACCGCCAGCGCTCACCCGACGTCGCGCTCGTCGCGGTGATCGACAAGAGCGGCAGCATGGCCGACTGCCACTGCACCACCGACAACCGCGGCACCGGCACCGGCGGGTCGCGCGGCTTCGAGAAGGTGGACATCGCCAAGGAGGCGATCCTGCGTGCCGCCGACGCGCTCTCCCCCACCGACCAGCTCGGCGTCGTGGCGTTCGACGAGAACGCGCACTGGGCGGTGCACACCGGGCCGATCGACCTGATCGGCCTCCAGAACTCGCTCGGCTTCCGGGCCGATGGCCAGACGAACATCTACGCCGGCCTGAAGGCCGCCTACGACGACCTGGTCCGCAACCCCGCCAAGCTGCGCCACATCATCCTGATCACCGACGGCTGGAGCCAGTCCGGCGCCTACGACCAGCTGCTGGCCGACATGAAGGCGGCCGGCATCACGCTCTCGACCATCGGCACCGGAGGCGGATCGGCCCAGATCCTGCGCAACCTGGCGGAGCAGTCCGGCGGGCGCTACTACGAGGCCGATGACGCCACCCGGATCCCGGACATCTTCCTCAAGGAGACGATCCGCACCGCCGGCGAGAACATCGTCGAGGAGACCTTCCAGCCGGTCCCCTCGGCGACCTCCGAGATCCTGCGCGGGCTCGACGCGGGGCGCCTGCCGAACCTGCTCGGCTACAACGCGACGACCGCCAAGGGGACGGCCACGGTCGCCCTCCTCACCGCCCGCGACGATCCGCTGCTCGCCCAGTGGCAGTACGGGCTGGGCCGCGCCGTGGCGTGGACCAGCGACGCGCGCCAGAAGTGGGCGACCCCGTGGATCGGCACCACCGAGTTCGGCACCCTGACGGCGCAGCTGGTGGCCTGGACGCTGCCGCCGCAGGACGAGCAGGGGATCGACGTGCGCTTCACCCCCGGCCGCAACGGGGAGCTGAACGTGGAGGTCACCTCGCTCACCGACGACGGCACGCCGCGCAACTTCTATCGGACCGTGCTGCGGATGGTGGCTCCCGACCTGGCGCCGATCCAGAGCGTGCTGACCCAGGTCGGCCCGGGCCGCTACACCGGCACGGTCCGCGCCGACCAGCCGGGCGCCTACCTCGTCCGCGTGGCGCAGACGCGCGAGGGCGCCGATGCCGCGAACCGCACGCTCGGCGTCGTCTCGCCGGCCGCCGAGGAGTTCCGACGGCTGGGCGTGGACGCAGGTGCGCTGGGACGCTTCGCCGCCGCGGGACAGGGGCGCCAGCTCCAGCTCGATCCGACCGACACCGAGCTGGTCAAGCAGGTCTGGAGCCACGACATCCGGGCCGCCGCCTTCCCGACCCCCATCTGGCCGTGGCTGCTGCTGCTGGCCATGATCCTGGTGCCGATCGACGTCGGCGTGCGGCGCGTGGCCCTCACCCGCGGCGACTTCGTGCGTGCCCGCGGCTGGGTCGCTCGGCGCGTCGGCCTGGCGCGGCCGGCTCCGGAGATCGTGCCCGGGCTGGCGGAGCTGCGAGCGGCCCGCGGGAGGAGCCAGCGCCGCGCGGACCGTGCGCCGCGGCAGCGTCCCGGAGCCCGACGCAACGCCAAAGGCGACGGCCGCGGCTCCACCAAGGTCGCTCCTCCGGCAGCCACCGCCGGATCGTCCAGTGGAGCCCGCAGCTGCGCCGCCCGCCGAGACCCTGGCCGAGCGCCTCGCCCGTCGCCGCCGCGGCAGCTAGTCGCCTTTCACCGTCACCGGGACCAAGCCTGGGTGTGGATGGACGGCGTGTTCGGACATCGGGTCCACGCACTGGTCCACATGACCGGCGGGATCGGAATGGCGATCACGCCTTGGCTCCAACGACGCCCCGGCCGTCAGGTGGTCAGCGCCCCGCTAGCCCCTGTGGGCCCTCAGTCAGGTCGGCCCCGGACCCCGTGCACGGATCGGGTCGAGCGTCGAGGAGTCCTCGAGCGCGCTGGTGTCCCCCGGGTCGAGCCCCAGGAACGCCGCCCGCGCAAGGCGCCGCAGGATCTTCCCGTTCCGCGTCTTGGGCAGGCCCGGCACCAGGTGCACCGCAGCCGGCTTGAACGACTTGCCGAGCCGCGCTACCACCGAGTCTGCGATCGCCGCCGCCAGCTGCTCGGCGCCCTCGCGCGGAATCGCGCACCACCGCGAAGACCACGATCGCCTCGCCCTTCACCTCGTCCGGCACGCCGATCGCCAGCGCCTCGACCACCGCGGGTGCGCCACCGCGGCGGACTCGACCTCGGCCGGCCCGACCCGCTTGCCGGCGACCTTGATCGTGTCGTCCGAGCGGCCGGAGATGTACCAGAACCCGTCCGCGTCGATCCGCGCCCAGTCGCCGTGGACCCAGACCCCCGGCAGCCGGCTCCAGTACGCCTCGAGGTAGCGCTCGCGGTCGCTGCCAGAAGCCCTGCGTCATGCCCGGCCAGGGCTGGCGGATGACCAGCTCCCCCACCTCGCCGCGGACCGGCAGGCCGGCAGCGTCCACGACGTCGGCGGCCATCCCGGGGCAGGGACCGTGAGAACGAGCACGGCGCGATCGGCGCGAGGGTCGTGCAGCCCAGGATCCCGCCGCTGATCTCGGTCCCGCCGGAGTAGTTGATGATCGGCACGCGCGACCCGCCGACCTCGGTGAAGAGCCACCACCACGGGTCGGGGTTCCATGGCTCCCCGGTCGAGCCGAGCACGACCAGCGACGAGAGGTCGTGGGCGCGCGGCCGGCTCGCTGCCGTGCGTCATCAGGGCGCGAACCGCGGTGGGGCTGATCCCCAGGTGCGTGATCCGGTGGCGCTCGACCAGCGCCCACAGCCGATCAGGCCCGGGATAGTCGGGCGTGCCCTCGAAGATGAAGAGGGTGGCGCCCAGCATCGGCGCCCCGGCCACCGCCCAGGGACCCATCATCCAGCCCATGTCGGTGAACCAGAAGAGCGTGTCGCCGCGCTGCAGGTCGAAGCCGTGGGCCAGGTCCACGGCGGCCTTCAGCGGGAAGCCGGCGTGGACGTGGACGGCGCCCTTCGGCCGCCCGGTGGTGCCGGAGGTGTAGATGATCATGAACGGGTCGTTGGCATCGGTCGGGGCCGACTCCAGCGGCTCATCCGGGGCCGATGTCACCGCTGCATCCCACCAGACGTCGCGCGCCGCGCTCCACGGCACATCGGCTCCCGTGCGACGGACGACCAGGCAGCGCTCGACCGATGGCGCCGCGGCGAGCGCCTCGTCGGCGGTCGCCTTCATCGGCACCGGCTTGCCGCGACGGGCAGAAGCCGTCGGCGGTGATGAGCAGCGTGGCCCCGCAGTCCGCCAGCCGGCTGGCGACCGCCTCCGCGCCGTAGCCGGAGAAGATCGGCGTGTAGACCGCCCCGAGCTTGCCGACCGCCAGGACGGCGATCACGGCCTCGGGGATCATCGGCAGGAAGATCCCGACCCGGTCGCCTCGCTCCACCCCCAGCGCCGCGATGGCGCGCGCCGCACGATCCACCGCCCAGCGCAGCTGCGCCCGCGTGAACTGGCGCACCTCGCCGTCCTCGCCCTCCCAGACGAGCGCCATCTCGTCGGGATGCGCCGTCGCCGGCTCGTCGACCGCCATGCGCACGTAGTTGAACCCCGCTCCCCCGAACCAGCGTGCCCATTCGATGCCACGCGTCACATCGAGGACGGAGCCGGGCGCGGGGTCGAAGGCAACCCCGATGTCGCGCGCCGCCGCCTCCCAGAACCAGGCCGGATCCGCGACCGCGCGCGCCTGGAGCGCCTCGAGATCGGCGCAGCCGACCTCGGCGAGAAAGCGTCGCAATCGGCTCCGCTCCAGGTAGGCCGGCGAGGGGCGCCAGGCCGCCGCGTCGGTATCGGTCCCGAACAGCGGACCGTTCACATCGCGCGCACGCCGAGCAGGTTGCGGGCGATCACCAGCCGCTGGATCTCGCTCGTCCCCTCCCCGATCTCGGTCAGCTTCGCGTCGCGCAGGTAGCGCTCGACGCGGTACTCGGCCACGTAGCCGTAGCCGCCGTGGACCTGGATCGCGTCGTTGGTGACCTGTCGCGCCACCTCGCTGGCGAAGAGCTTGGCCATCGCCGCCTCGGTCGTGTACGGCTCGCCGCGGTCCTTGAGCCAGGCCGCGCGGTAGACCATCAGGCGCGCCGCGTCGATCTGGGTGGCCATGTCGGCGATCTTGAAGGCGACCCCCTGGAACGAGGCGATCGGGCGGCCGAACTGCTCGCGCTGCGTTGCATAGGCCGAGGCGGCCTCGTACGCCGCCTGGGCCAGCCCCAGCGCCATGGCCCCGATCCCGATCCGTCCGCCGTCGAGCGTCTTGAGGAAGAGCCGATCCCCATCCCCCTCGTCGCCGAGCAGGTTGTCGGCGGGGATCCGGCACGTCGTCGAAGAGCAGCTCGCCGGTGTTGCTGGCATGGAGCCCCATCTTCTCCTCCATGCGACCGATGGAGAAGCCGGGCGTGCCCGCCTCGACGATGAAGGCGCTGATCTTGCCCTCGTCGGCGTTGCGGTCGGTGACGGCGGTGACGATGTAGGTGTCCGCCACGCCGGCGTTGGTGATGAACCGCTTGGAGCCGGTGAGCACCCAGGACTCCCCGTCGCGGTGCGCGCGGGTGCGCGTGCCACGCGAGTCGGACCCGGCCCCCGCCTCGGTCAGGCCATAGGCGCCGAGCTTCGCGCCGCTGGCCAGGGGGCGCAGGTAGCGCTCCTTCTGCTCGTCCGTGCCGGCCATGTAGATCGGTGCGCAGCCCAGGCTGGTGTGCGCGCTGACGATGATCCCGACGCTGCCGCTGACGCGCGACAGCTCCTCGACGGTGATCGCGTAGGCGAGCGAGTCGAGCCCGGTGCCGCCCACCGCCTCGGGGTACGGGACGCCGAGCAGACCCAGCCCGGCGGCCTTGCGGATGATCTCGGCGGGGAACTCGCCGCGACGCTCCATCTCGTCCGCCACGGGGGCGATCTCGCGCTCGGCGAAGTCTCGGACGGAGCGCCGAATCTCTGCATGCTGAGCGGAGAGAGCGAAGTCCATCGGTCCGGCGAGTCTAGCAGCCCGGCTCGTTGACACCGCCTCCGCGCGCGGTCCTATACTCCGCCTTGGCCCGTCCGCCACCCTTTTCCCGTCCAGGTTCCCGATCGCACGAGGGATCCCCGGGGTGCCGTCAACCGCCGACGTTCGGCTCGATCACATCACCAAGCGCTTCCACGAGGTCGTCGCGGTCGACGACCTGTCGCTGGAGATCGAGCGCGGCGAGTTCTTCTCGATGCTCGGCCCGTCCGGCTGCGGCAAGACCACCACCCTGCGCATGATCGGCGGCTTCGAGGAGGCGAGCGAGGGGACGATCTACCTCGGCGACGCCGATGTCACCGGGCTGCCGCCGTTCAAGCGCGACGTCAACACCGTCTTCCAGAACTACGCGCTCTTCCCGCACCTCACCGTCTTCGAGAACGTGGCCTTCGGCCTGCGGCGCCGCAAGGTGGCCGAGTGGCGAGATCGGGACGCAGGTCACCGCCATGCTCGAGCTGGTCGAGCTGCCGGGCTACGAGAAGCGCAAGCCGTCGCAGCTCTCCGGCGGGCAGCAGCAGCGCGTGGCGCTGGCCCGGGCGCTGATCAACCACCCCCAGGTGCTGCTCCTCGACGAGCCGCTCGGCGCGCTCGACCTGAAGCTGCGCAAGCAGATGCAGCTCGAGCTGAAGCGGATCCAGACCGAGGTCGGGATCACCTTCATCTACGTGACCCACGACCAGGAAGAGGCGATGACCATGTCCGACCGGATCGCGGTCATGCGCGCCGGTCGGATCGAGCAGCTCGGGCAATCCCGAGCAGCTGTACGAGCGGCCCCAGACCGCCTTCGTGGCCGGCTTCCTGGGCGTCTCCAACCTGCTCGAGGGCGAGGTCGTCGGCCGCGACGGCGCCCTGGTCACGGTGCGCATGCCGGACGGCGCGCTGCTGCGCGCTCCGGGCGACGGCGTCGCCAGCAGCGGGCCGGTGCGCATCGGCGTGCGGCCGGAGAAGCTCCGCGTGGACGCCCGTGCCGAGGGCGGGCGCGACCGACGGCCTGAACGCGCTGAGCGGGACGGTCCTCGACTCGAGCTACATCGGGGTCAGCACCCAGTACCTCGTCCAGACCGAGGGCCATCGGCTGATCGTCTACGCCCAGAACATCGACACCGCGGGTGCCGCGGAGCTGCTGGCCGATGGCCAGAAGATCGCGCTCACCTGGAAGCCCCAGCACACCTTCGTCATCAGCGGACCGGCCGAACACGTCGCCGGCGATCCGCACGCAACCGGAGAAGGAGAGACCGATGAGTGACCTGGAGGCCCGCAGTCGGATCGAGGTCGGCGATCGACGAGGTGATGCGGCGTGACCTGATCACGCGCCGGACCTTCATGCGTCGCGCTGGGCGCGGCAGCATCGCGCTGGGCGCGCTGGCGACGCTGCCCGGCCTGCTGGCCGCCTGCGGGCCTTCCAGCAGCGGTGCCCAAGCTGCGCTGGCTCAACTGGACCGCCTACATCGACATCGACGAGGAGAACGATCCCGATCCGACGCAGTACCCCTCCATCAATGCCTTCATCAAGCAGACCGGCATCGACGTCGAGTACAACGAGGGTCTCCTCGACAACGCCGAGTTCCTGGCGCAGTACTCGCCGGACCTGCGCGCCGGCAACTCCACCGGCTGGGACGTCATGAGCCCGGCGGCTGGGTCGTCGAGCGGATGGCCCGCAACGACTACCTGGTGGAGCTCGACCACTCGAAGCTGCCGAACTGGACCGCGAACTGCGCCGACTACGCCAAGGGGCTCTGGTTCGACCCGGACAACAAGCACAGCGTCTGGTGGCAGGGCGGGATCACGGGCATCGGCTACGACCCGGAGCTGACCGGCCGCGAGATCACCAGCTTCGAGGACCTGCTCGATCCGGCCTTCTCCGGTCGGGTCGGCGGCTTCTCGCGACATGCGCGACATGTTCGGCCTGACCCTGCTCTCGCTCGGCGTCGAGCCGGCGAACGCGACCGTCGCCGACGTGCAGCGCGCGCAGCAGAAGCTGCTGGCACTGCCGCGCGGGCATTTCCGCGGCTTCTACGGCAACGAGTACTACGACGCGCTCGCCGGCGGCGACCTCGCCATCTGCGGTGGCGTGGTCCGGGCGACGTCAGCCAGATCGCACCTCTACGACAACCCGAAGGTCAAGTTCGTGGTGCCCGACGAGGGCGGCATGCGCTGGAACGACAACCTGGTCATCCCGAAGGGCGACGACGAACGTCGACAACGCGCTCAAGCTGCTCAACTACTGGTACGACCCGGTGGCCGCCACCACGCTCTCGGAGTACATCGGCTACTTCACCCCGGTCAAGGGCGTGGACGACCGCATCCGAGCCGACGCCGCGACTGCGCGGGCCGACGGCGACACGGAGACGGCGGACTTACTACGACGTGCTGGCGCCGCAGGTGCTTCCCTCTCCGGACCAGCTCGACCAACATCTACCCGGACAAGCAGCTGGACGAGGACGAGGAGACGGCAGTGGAACACCCTCTTCGAGGCCGTCCTCGGCGCCCCGTAGCAGCGCTCGCCGGCACAGGATGAGGCGCTAGTGGGATCGCGACGGCGCGGCCTGACTCCGTTCCTGCTGCTCCTCCCGGGCGGCGGGTGGCTGATCGTCTTCTTCGCCGTGCCGATGGCTCTGATGCTGCTCGTCTCGCTCCAGCAGGGCACCTTCGACACCGGCTACCAGCTGACCTGGAACTTCGGCATCTACCCCGAGGTGATCGGCGCAGTACTGGGAGCTCTTCGTCCGCTCGACCTTCTTCGCACTCGCCGCGACGGGGCTCACCCTCCTGATCGGCTATCCGGTGGCGTACACGATCGCCTTCCGCGGCGGCCGCCTGAAGAACGCCCTGCTGCTGATCGTGGTCCTCCCGTTCTTCGTCAGCTTCGTCATCCGCACCCTCAACTGGCGGATGATCCTCTCCGACAACGGCCTCGTCTTCGGCTTCGCTCAAGGACCTCGGCCTCCTGGCGCCGAACTTCCACTTCCTGGCCACGCCGGCATCGGTGATCTTCGGGCTCACCTACAACTTCCTGCCGTTCATGATCCTGCCGCTGTACGTGGCGATCGAGAAGATCGACCGGCGCCTGATCGAGGCCGCCACCGACCTGTACGCCAGTCGCGTCCAGGCGTTCTGGCGCGTCACCTTCGCGCTCTCGCTGCCGGGCGTGGTGGCCGGGTCGCTGCTCACCTTCATCCCGTCGGTCGGTGACTTCATCACCGCCGAGGTGATCGGCGCCGGCAACCCGGAGGTCTTCATGGTCGGCAACATCATCCAGCGCAAGTTCATCGACGCCCTCGACTACCCGGCGGCGGCGGCCCTCGTCGTTCGTCCTGGTCGCGGCCGTCATGGCGCTGGTGACGGTGTACACCCGGATCGTCGGCAGCGACCGGTTGACGAGCTGATGACGGCCATCGCGCGCAGCCGGGCACCGACGCGCAACTCGACGCCGCTCGGTCAGCGGCTGGGCAGCCTGCTGCTGCCGGTCTTCACCGGGCTCCTGCTGCTCTTCCTGTTCGCCCCCATCGGGGTCATGATCGCGTTCTCGTTCAACGACCCCGCCGGCCGCCAGAACATCACCTGGCAGGGCTTCACCATCGACAACTACCTCAGCCTCTGGCGACGCGCTGACGTCACCGACCCGATGATCACCAGCCTCGTGGTCGCGGCGATCTCGACAGTGCTGGCCACCGCCTTCGGCACCCTCATCGCGCTGGCTCTGACCCGCTATCGGTTCCGCGGCCAGCTGGCTGGTCAACCTCCTGATCTTCATCCCCATGACGGCGCCGGAGGTCATCCTTGGCGCGTCGCTGCTGACCCTGTGGATCAGCGCCGGGGTGGAGCGCGGATTCGTGACCATCCTGATCGCCCACGTCATGTTCAACATCAGCTACGTGGTGGTGACGGTGCGGGCCCGGCTGAGCGGCTTCAACCGGTCGCTCGAGGAGGCCGGGATGGACCTGTATGCCGATGGACGGACGACCTTCTGGAAGGTCACCTTCCCGATCATCCTGCCCGGGATCATCGCCGCCGCGCTCCTGGCCTTTGCGCTGTCGATCGACGACTACGTGATCACCACCTTCTCCGCCGGCCACACCCTGACCTTCCCGCTCTGGGTCTACGGCGTCAGCCGGATCGGGATCCCGCCGGAGGTGAACGTGCTCGGCACGCTCATCTTCCTGGTGGCCTTCGTGTTCATCGGCGTCCAGCTCTGGGCGCAGCGCCGTCAGGGTCGCACCGCCGAGGCAGCCCCGATCACCATGGTTGGCAAGTAGGCCTGAGCCGATGAGCGACGATCCAGGCGTCTGGCACGACCGACGCGCCGGCGTGCCGCCGGTCTGGGCGCGCTACACGGACCTGGTGGTCGAGCGCGGCGTCGGCTCCTGGATCGAGACGGTCGACGGCGAGCGCTACCTCGACTACACCTGTGGCATCGGCGTCACCAACACCGGCCACGCCCATCCCCGGGTGGCGGCGGCGATCGCCGAGCAGGCCGCCAAGATCATCCACGCCCAGCAGAACATCCTGTACCACAAGCCGGGGCTCGAGCTCCACGAGCGCCTGCCGCGGACCTTTCCGGGGCTGCGCGACGGGGAGTCGGCCGGCCTCTTCCTCTCGAACTCCGGGGCCGAGGCGGTCGAGGCGTCCGTCAAGCTGGCCAAGTACGCCACCCGACGGCCCGGCGATCATCGCCTTCCGCGGCGGCTTCCACGGCCGCACCCACGGGGCCATGGCGCTCACCAGCTCCGGGGTCAAGTACCGCGGCCACTTCGAGCCGCTGCTCGGTGGCGTCCACTTCGCGCCGTACCCGTACGTGCTGCGCAACCCGACCGGTCGCGACGCCGATGCCGCCGTGGCGCACAGCCTGGCGGGGATCGAGGAGCTCTTCGCGACGCTCGTCTATCCCGATGACGTGGCCGCCTTCCTGGTGGAGCCGATCCTCGGCGAGGGCGGCTACGTGGTCCCGCCCGACGGCTTCCTGCCCGCCCTGCGCGAGCTCGCCGACCGCCACGGCATCCTGCTCATCGCCGACGAGGTGCAGTCGGGCATGGGGCGCACCGGACGGATGTGGGCCACCGACTGGTACGACGCCCGGCCCGACATCCTGGTGATGGCCAAGGGGATCGCCTCGGGGATGCCGCTGTCGGGGATCATGGCCCGCCGCGAGCTGCTCGATCGGCTCGGCCCCGGTGCCCACGGCGGGACCTACGGCGGCAACGCGGTCGCCTGCGCGGCGGCGGTGGCCACCCTCGACGTGATCGAGTCGGAGGGGCTGCTCGCCAATGCCACGCGCCAGGGGGAGCGGCTGCTGACGCGGGATCCGCGCGGCCGCGGAGGGCCACACCTGCGTCGCCGAGGTGCGCGGTCGCGGCCTGATGATCGGGATCGAGTTCGCCCAGGGGCCGGAGCTGGCACCGCGCGCCGGACCTCGCCAAGGGGCTCCTGCACGAGGCCTTCGACCGCAAGCTCCTGCTGCTGACCTGCGGCACCTACGGCCAGGTGGTGCGCGTCATCCCGCCGCTGGTGACGACCGATGCCGAGGTCGAGACCGCCATCGGCGTGATCGGCGAGTCGCTGGCCGCGATCGGCGCCTAGCCCTCCGCCGGGTCGACCTGCATGCGCCGATAGCGGGAGCCGAACCAGAGCAGGGGCTCGCCGCTCTCCTCGTAGCCCGCCGCCACGATCTCCCCGATGAACAGCGTGTGCGTGCCCGCGGCGTGCGACTCGCTCAGCCGGCAGTCGAAGTAGGCGATCGCCCCGTCGAGGATGGGTGACCCCGTCTCCGCCTCGTGCCACGGTGCATCACAGAAGCGCTGCAGCTTGGCGGCGGTGGTCGACAGCGCGAAGCACTCGGCGATCGCCTGCTGCTCCGCCCCGAGCACGCTGACCGCGAACGAGTGGCTGCCGACGATCGCCACGTGCGTCTCGCTGCGGCGGTTGATGCTCGCCATCAGCAGCGGCGGGTCGAGGCTGATCGAGGCGACGGCGTTGGCGGTCATCCCCGCCAGGAGCGGCCCGTGCCGCGCCGCGACGACCGTCACGCCGGTCGCGAAGCGACCCATCATCGCCCGCAGCCAGGGGCCGCGCTCCTCGTCGGTCGGCTCAGCCCCCATCGGCTCAGCGATAGCGCTCCAGGCGCTCGACGATGGCGTTGGCGAGCGCCCAGTCCTCGGCGCTCGGCTGCTGGCCGCGGTGCAGGTGCACCAGCGGAACGGTGTTCCACGACGGGCCGTCGACGTGCGGGATGTGGGTCGCCAGGTCGCCGCGGTCGAGCACCGCCACGATGGTGGCGCCGCGCTCGCCGCCGCGCTCCAGGGCGCGCTCGAGGGAGCTGGCGAACTCCTCGGGCGGTCCGAACTCCTGGCCGATGCGCATCGCGATCAGGCCCGCGGTCGGCGGCATCAGAGCCATCCCAGCACCGCGAACAGCCACGAGAAGAAGGTCACGCTGCCGAGCAGCGCGAAGCCGACGGCGGCGATGATGAGCAGGTAGCCGATGGCGTTGGCCCAGGCCGGCACCGCCGCTGCTGGCCGACCGATCGATCCTTCCGAGAGCCAGACCGCCAGCGCGTCGCCGTCGACCCGCAGCTCGACCTCGTCGTCGAGCGGCACGATCACAACTCGCTGCCGCTCACCGAGCCCTGGCTCGGCGGTGAGCAGGGCCCGCGGCTGCTCGCCCTCCCGCACCAGCACGGCGTGGTTGCCCGAGGCGTTGGTCATCGGCTGCGCCTCGACGCGCCCGGTCGCACCGAGCGGGACGGCGGGGGGAGCCTCCATGCGCCGAGGATAGCAGCCGTCAGGCGTCGAGCAGGGCGAGCGCCGGGGCGAGCGCGGCGATCGTCTCGACCGTGATCGGGTCGAGCACGAGCTGCACGTGGCCGACCCCTTCGGCCGCGAATGCGCGGAGGGCGGCCGCGAGGGTGGCGGGGTCGCTGGGGATCGGCACCACGTCGGGCCGCTTCAGGTCGCCCAGCGAGCGTCCCAGGGCCCCCGGAAAGGCGACGAACAGGGCGAGCGTGCGCTCCACGTCGGCGGGGTCGCGGCCCGCGGCGCGACACGCGGCGTCGATCGTCTCACGCAGCGGCCGATAACCCTCCACCGTGTTGCCGAACCAGGTGAACCACGCGTTCCACGCCTGCACCTGGGGGAGCGCGATGGAGAGCATCCGCTCCCCCATCGAGCCGACCATCAGCGGCGGCCCCTCGCCGTGGGCGTGGCGCGGCCCGCGCGGCAGCAGCTCGCAGTCGTCCAGGTCGAAGTACGTCCCATGGAAGTCGCATCTGCCTGTCGTCAGCAGGCTGCGGATGATCGTGAAGGCCTCTTCGAAGCGGCTGACCCGATGGTCGAAGGGGAAGCCGTAGGCCGCGTATTCCGCCTCGTTCCAGCCCGCCCCCAGGCCCAGGATCAGTCGCCCGCCGCTGATCTCGTCCACGGTCGCCGCCTGCTTGGCCAGCAGGGCGGGGTTGTGGAAGCTCGTCGCCGCGACGAGGGGCCCGAGCTCGACCCGCTCGGTCACCGCGGCGATCGCCGCCAGTGTCGTCCACGCCTCCCACGGTCCACGCGGCGGCTTCCCATCGCCGCGATAGAGGAGGTGGTCACCGACCCAGATCGAGTCGAGCCCCACCCCTTCCGCGGTGCGGGCCATCTCGCGGAGCTGCGGCCAGCGGGCCACCCACTCGACCTCAGGGAGCTGGACCCCCACCTTCAGCGGCCGTGTCATGCGCCTACGCGACTCGCTTGCGCTTCTTGCTGACGTAGTCGACGAGCACGTACTCGCCCAGGTGCTCCGGCTCGACGTAGAAGGCGCGGCCGCGGTTGATGCGGCTCATCAGGTCGACGAACTCCGAGAGGTATCGGGATCGCTCGAGCATGAAGGTGTTGATGACGATCCCCTCGCGGGTGGCGCGCCCGACCTCGCGGAGCGTGGACTGCATGGTCCGCATGGTGGGCGGGTAGGCGAATTCGACCTGGCCGTTGGCGATGTGGGCCGTCGGCTCGCCGTCGGTGATCACCACGATCTCCTTGTTGCCGCCGCTCCGCCGACCGAGCAGCTGGCGGGCGATGATCAGGGCGTGCTGCAGGTTGGTGCCGTACTCGAACTCGTACGGCGAGAGGGTGGCGATCGCCTCCGGCTTGATCTGGCGGGCGTAGTACGCGAAGCCGACGACGTACAGCCGATCGCGCGGGTACTTGGTATGGATCAACGTGTGAAGCGCCATGGCCACCCGCTTGGCGGCGGTCGAGCAGCCGCGCAGGAGCATCGATCGGCTCATGTCGAGCAGCAGCACGGTGGAGCTCACCGTCGTCTCCTCGGACCGATGCACCTCGAAGTCCTGCGGCGCGATGCTCACCGGCGTGCCGGGCCCGTTGCGCGCCATGGCGTTGAAGAGGGTCCGGTTGAGGTCGACCGCGAAGGCGTCGCCGTGCTCGAAGGCCTTCGTCTCGTCGATCTGCTCCCCGCCGCTCCCCGCGGAGGGCAGGGCATGCCCGCCGAGCGACTCGCGCCGCAGGCGGCTGAAGATATCGGTCAGGGCCCGCATCCCGAGCTTGCGCGCGGCGCGCGGGGTGAGCTCGAGCTGCCCGTCGCCGCGCTCGAGGTAGCCGGCCTCCTCCAGCGCCCGGGTCAGGGCACGAAGCTGTTCGAGGTCGCCGGTCGCCTCGTCGCCACCCAGGCTCTGCAGCGCGTCGGCGTCGATCTGCTCGAGCGCGTCGGGGTCGCGGGCGGCGAGCAGCTCCTCCTCCATGGCGTCGAAGCGCTGCTGCCGGTCGATGGCGGCCAGCGCCTCGGGGAGCCCCAGCGGCTCGTCGCCGCTGAACGGGTAGGGCTCGCCGAACGGCAGATCGGGACGCAGGGCCTGGAGCGTGCCGGCCAGGCGCGCCATGTCCCAGCGCAGCCGGTCGTCGCGCAGCAGCTCGTCCATCATCTGCTGCAGCTCGGCGCGCATCTCGGGGCTCGCCGAGGCCATGAGCGACGCCATCTGCGAGGCCTGCCGGTGGAGGTGGTCGATCAGCTGGTCGACCGTCTCGATCCCCGGCGGGAAGTGATGCCCGTGGCGCGCCATGAAGCCGGCGAAGTCGGAGCGGGTATCGGCCCCGGAGGCGTGCTTTTCGAGGAGCCGATTGAGGTCGCGCACCATGGCCCGCACCCCGTCGAGGTCCTCCGGTGAGATGCCCGCGACCCCCTCCTTGAGCCCCTGGAAGTAGGTCTGCAGGAGCTGCTTGCGCAGCTCGTCGGTGAGGGCGTTGAAGGCGTCACGCGCATCGGGGTCCATGAACTCGTAGTCGCGCAGGCGGGCCAGCCGGCCGGAGAGATCCGGCGGCAGCAGGTCGAGCCGATCGCGCCGCTGCTGCGCGGTGCGCCGCAGGATCCGCTCCCCCATCCGCGCCTGGTCCTGGGCGGGTCCCGGCGGGGCGGCGCGGATCTGGCGCTCGGCCTCCACCAGCCGGCGCTCGATCCCCGCCCGCTCCTGCGCCACGATCGCGTCGAGCCGCTCGGCGACTCCGTCCAGCATCCCCTCGAGGTGCGCCCGCTCCAGCTCCTCGGCCCGGCGCGCCCGCAGCTGCTCGACGATCCGCCGCAGCCCCGGCACGTCGCCGCCGCGCGTGCCGCGCATCCCGCGCTGCATGAGGCGCTGGAGGGCGCGCCGGATGTCCCCCTCGGCCAGGATGTCGTCGGCGAGTGCGTCGAGCACGTCATCGGCGTCGAACGGCGGCAGGCTCTGGCTGCCGTCCCACCGCGCGTAGCGGTAGAGGCTCATGGGGCGCTAGCGCGCGTAGCGCACGGCGCTGCCACGTCGCTCCTTGTTGAGCCGCCGGTTGAGATGCAGCCCCTCCAGCACGAACTCCACGCCGCTCGCCACGCCGGCCGGCGACTCGCCGACGTCCAGGCCACCCACGGCGCGGGACAGCTCGGGCAGCTCGGCGACCAGGTGCTGCAGCGTCTCGGAGGGGACCAGCTCCCCCACCTCGACCTCGGTGCCGGCCTCGAAGCGCTCGACCAGGGCCACCAGCTCGGAGAGCGAGAAGTGGCGGTTGAAGACGTTCACCACGGCCCGCTGCACGAGCTTCTCGATCACCTTCTCCTCGCGCGTCTCGTCGCCGAGCGTCTCGAGCTCGATCTTGCCGGCGGTCGACGCGACCACGGCGCCGAGGTCGCTGACGCGCGGTGCCGCGACCGGCTCGCCGAGCCGCACGGCGCGCTTGAGCGCCGCCGCCACCAGCGTCTCGTGGTTGGCGATCGTCACCCGCACGCTCACCCCGGAGCGCTGGGACACCTCGGACGAGCGGCGGGCGAGCTGCGACAGCTCGGCCACGATCTCCTTCATGAAGCCCGGCACCTGCACCGGCACCGATCTCGCCGTCTCGTCGTCGAAGGCCAGCCACTCGGCCTCCATGATGGCGATCTCGGTCTCCGGGTCCTCCGGGTAGTGGGTCCGGATCTGCGCTCCGAATCGGTCCTTGAGCGGCGTGATGATGCGGCCGCGGCTGGTGTAGTCCTCCGGGTTGGCGGAGGCGACCACGAACAGGTCCAGGCTGAGCCGCACCTTGTAGCCGCGGATCTGGACGTCGCGCTCCTCCATCAGGTTGAGGAGGCCGACCTGGATCCGCTCGGCGAGGTCGGGCAGCTCGTTGAGGGCGAAGATGCCCCGATGCGTCCGCGGCAGCAGCCCGTAGTGGATCGTCAGCTCGTCGGACAGGTAGCGCCCCTCGGCCACCTTGACCGGGTCAACCTCGCCGACCAGGTCGGCGATGGTGATGTCCGGGGTGGCCAGCTTCTCCCCGTAGCGGTCGGCGCGCGCGACCCAGGCGATTGGCGTGGCGTCGCCGTGCTCCGCCACCAGCGACCGGGCGAAGGGGCTGACCGGGCGCAGCGGGTCGTCGTGGAGCTCCGCGCCGGCGACGGCAGGCACCCACTCGTCGAGCAGCCCCACCAGGGAGCGCGCGATGCGGCTCTTGGCCTGGCCGCGCTCGCCGAGCAGGATGATGTCCTGCCCCGCCAGGATCGCGTTCTCGACCTGGGGGATGACCGTCTGGTCGTAGCCGATGATCCCCGGCAGCAGCGACTCCCCGCGTCGCAGGCGCTCGACCAGGTTGGCCCGCATCTCCTCCTTGACGCTCCGTGGCCGGTAGCCGGCGGCACGCAGCTCGCCGAGGGTGGCGACGGTGGGGCGGTCGGTCATGCGATGGCTCCTTCGGGCACAGACGGGTAGTTCGCCACGGCGGCCGCCACCGAGGCGGGCTCGCAGATGCCACGCCGCGACAGCGTGGCCAGGTACTCGGCTCGCTCGGCCAGCTCGGCCTCCAGCGCGTCGGCGCCGATCCCCAGGCTCGCCGCCAGCACAGCGTACGCCTCGAGATCATGCAGCAGCGGGCGGGCTGCGCGGCCGCCGTCGCCCGCGAGCAGCGGCGGCTCCGGATCGCGCTGCGCGCCGGTCAGGCTCGGCGAGCGGCCGCCCTCGATCGCGGCCAGGCGCACCGGCGCCAGCACGCCATCGGCTCCGACCCGCAGGTGCCACGCCTCCTCGACGCGCCGATACATGCCCGCTCGGCGTGCGGTACGCCGAGTACTGGAGGTAGATGGTCAGGCCGGCCAGGTCCGCGTCGGTCGCCCCCAGCTGGCCGCGGAGCAGCTCGAGCGCCTCCGGCAGGGAGTCGGCGTGCATGGTGGCGCCCATCCCGTAGCCACGCCCGATGAGCTGGAGCGCGCCCCGCGCGTTGCGGCCCCAGACGTAGATCGGCAGGTGGTCGCTCATCTCGTTGATGAGCAGGTAGCCGCGATCCGGCGCGATCTCAGCGGTCCAGTCGAAGTCGCCCCGCCAGCCGCGCAGGAAGACCCCCACCGTCCCCGCCGGCAGGAAGTCGACCAGCGCCGAGAGGGTCGTGGTCTTGCCGGCCATCGGCGCCTCGGAGGCGAGCATCACGGAGCGCCGGCGCGCTGTCACGGCCCACAGGGTCGCCATCAGCCGTGCATCCAGGCTGCCGCTCTCCACGATCTCGACCGCGCTCATCGGCCGTGGGAGGGTCCAGTGGTAGCCCCACCAGCCCTCCGGAAAGCGGCCGAACCACGCGTCTCGGCCGGCGTCGGGCTGGGCTTCCATGGTGGCGGCCACGGTACGCGGCGCTCGGGCGAGGCGCAACCCGGGCTCAGGCGGCGGCCAGCGCCTCTGGCGGTACCGGTAGGACTTCCGTACCGGCTGCGAATAGGCCTCAGGGTGTGGACCGCGCGCACCACTGCGACCGATAGGTGCGGTGCGGTGCGGTTGGGGGTGGTGGCAAAGAGCCGCCGGCTGTAGGTCAATGGGGGCGTGACCCGCGCGACCCCGGAATTGAGCGCCGCCGAGAGCGACGGCGAGGACTACCGCGCCTTCTCGATCGCCATCGACAAGATGCGGAATCGCGAGCAGGCGGTCGCCCTCATCAACCCTGAGGCGCGGCGACCTGAGGTCGCGGCCTCCAACGACTGGCTGAGCGCCCGACTCTCGATCGGCGCGCTGCCCCAGGTGCTGCTGCCGCACTGCGATGCCCGCTGCACCGAGGCGACGCATGACTCCCGCTCGCTGGTGGTGCTGGCCGACCTGGCGCTCGACGCCACGCAGCCGCGGCGCGCATCGTGGTGGGAGTCGTGGAACGAGACGCTCCAGCGCGACCTGCGCGCCGTCCGCGTCTGGTACGCCGGCTCGCCGCTCCTGCCGGACACCCCGCCCGCACGCCAGCTGCGCGCCGGGACGCGGCTCACCCGCGTCACCACCACCGACCCCTACTGGGTCCACTACGACACGATGTACCAGGAGACCCTGTACCGCATCGAGTCGGGCCGCTACGAGGGCGACGCGCTGATCGCGGCGACCTTCGGCCTCTCCCCGCTCCTCCCGGGACTCGCCGGCGCCCTCATCGCGCCGGACCATCCGCCGGTCCGCGACCCCGAGGTGGCGATCCGGCTGCTGGCGGCCGGCTGGGCATCGGTCGAGCGCGGCCTCCCCTTCGAGGGCTAGCCCCGCGGTCGGTATCATGCGGCCGATGGCCGAGACCGAGGCTCCGACTCCCCGTCCGATGCTCCGCGGCGAGCGCGTCTGGCTGCGCCCCATCGAGCCGGAGGACATCGTCGCCAACTCCGCGACCGCCAGCGACGCCGAGGTGGGGCACTTCCTGGGCGCCAAGATGCCGATGAGCCGCGCCGGATCCGAGCGCTTCGCGGCTGAAGTCCTCACCTTCGTGGGGCAGACCGGCTACCCGTACGCCATCTGCCTCATCGACGGAGACCTGAGCATCGGCACCGTCTTCCTGCGGGACGTCGACAAGGTCAACGGCAGCGGGGTGGTCGGCATCTTCCTGGGCGACCGGCGCTACCTCGGCCAGGGATACGGCACCGATGCGCTCAACGCGCTCGTCGACTTCGGCTTCGGCGAGCTGCGGCTGGAGCGGATCGAGCTGGAGGTGTTCGACTACAACACGCGGGCGATCCGGTCCTACGTGAAGGCCGGCTTCCAGACCGATGCGGTCCTGCGGCACGCCCGCTTCCACCGCGGCACCCACCACGACGTGCACATCATGTCGATCCTGCGCGACGACTGGCTCGCCCTGCCGCGCAAGCGCAGCTGGGAGCTGACGGGGCCCTAGCCGGCGCGCGGCAGCCCGATCGCGAAGGTCGTGCCGCGCTCGTCGGTGCGCTCGACCGAGATCCTGCCGCCGTTGGCGGCCAGCAGCTCCCGCGCGATGGTCAGCCCGATCCCGCTGCCGCTGCGCGCCTCCCCGGCGCCACGCGCCTGGTCGGCACGGTAGAAGCGCTCGAAGACGTGCGGCAGGTCCTCTGGTGCGATGCCGGGACCCGCGTCGGTGACCCGCACGACGACCTCCGCCGCCAGGACCTCGACCCCGACCTGCACCGTGGCGCCGTCGCGCGAATGCTGCGCCGCGTTGGCGAGGACGTTGCGCAGGGCACGCGCGACCTGCGTCGGGTCGACCTCGATCCGCACCGCGGCCGGTGCCTCGTCCACGGCCAGGCCGACGCCGCGCTGCCGGAAGAGTGGCTCCATCGCGCTGCGCACCTCTGACAGCAGCTCGCCCAGGGGCTGGAGCTGCGGGCGCCGCTGGAGCACCCCCGACTCGGCGTCGACCAGCTCCCCGAGCTGCACGATCACCCCGGAGAGCGCCCCCGCGGCGGCGCGGGCCCGGTCGAGCTGCTCCCGGTCGGCGGGGACCACGCCGTCGACCATCGCCTGGAGCTGCGATTCCAGCACGGTGGCCGGCGTGGCCAGGTCGTGGGCCATGTCGCTGGCGGCCCGACGGCGCAGCATCTCGGAGCGCTGGACTCGCTCCGCCATCGCATTGAACGCCCCGGCCAGCTCGCTCGACTCGCGGTCCGCGCCGCCGCGCGCCCGCGCGCTCAGGTCACCGTGGCCGAGTCGCTGGGCCGCGGCCGCCACGCCCCGCAGCGGCCGCGTCAGCCGCGCGGAGAGCCACAGCGCGATGGCCACCACCGCCAGGACGGCGAGGAGGCCCGCCACCAGCAGGGTCAGGTTGAAGATGCGCAGGAAGGCGCGGTCCGCGCGCGGCACCGTGACGAGCAGCTTCGCCTCGCCCCCGGGGATCGGCTCCTCGATCGTCTCGCCGGTGAGACCCGGCGGCGGCTTGCCCACGTCGATGATCGTCGTGCCGTCGGCGCCGACCAGCTGCGCCCGCCCGCGCATCGTGGTGGCCATGCGGTTGCAGGACGGCCTCGATCCCCCGCCGGGCCCGTGGCAGGTCGAGGTTGACGTCCGAGATCGCGCCGGCCACCACCGTGATCCGGTCGCGCTCGGCCGCGCTCAGCTCCTCCTCGAGCGAGCCGCTCACGACGCGGTTGACCGCAAGCCCGGTGACGAGCAGGACGGCCAGCACAGCCGCCGACAGCACCAGCGCCAGCCGCAGGCTGAGCGGCTGACCGCGCGCCTCCTCGGGCGCCCAGCCCGTGCTCACGCCGGGTCCCTCGCGGCGACCAGCCGGTAGCCGGTGCTCGGGATCGTCTCGATCAGCCACGGATCCCCGGCATCGTCGCCCAGCTTGCGGCGCAGGTTGGCGACATGGACGTCCACCACCCGCTCGTACACCTCGTCCGGTCGGCGTGCCACGACCTCGAGCAGCTGCTCGCGCGCGATCACCGACCCCGGCCGCCGCGCCAGCGCCACCAGCAGGGCCGACT
This sequence comes from uncultured Chloroflexia bacterium, assembly GCA_963782015.1. Lineage (GTDB taxonomy): Bacteria > Chloroflexota > Limnocylindria > QHBO01 > QHBO01 > CF-167. The sequence continues at coordinate 1,263,879 of CAWAHY010000004.1, read as the reverse complement.
CGCCCGGGGTGAGGCGGCCGCTCTCCCCGTCGGCGAGGGTGAACCGGCGCGACGCCGGGTCCAGCACCAGGCGGCCCGCGGCGAGCGAGATGATCGCCTCGTCCGCACCGTCAGCCGCCGGGCGTGTCCGACGCAGGATGGCCGCCACCCGCGCGGTCAGCTCGTGCGGGTTGAAAGGCTTGGCCAGGTAGTCATCGGCGCCGAGCCGCAGCCCCGCGATCCGCTCGGCGTCCGAGCGCTTGGCGCTGGTGATCAGGATCGGCACGTCGGCCCCCTCCCGCAGCGCCTCGAGCACCGCCTCGCCCTGGAGGCCGGGCAGCATCAGGTCGAGGACCACCAGGTCGGCCCCATCGGCCGCGAAGGCGGACAGGGCGGAGGTGCCGTCGCCCACATCGGTCACGTCGTATCCCGCGCGCTCGAGGTACAGTCGCAGCAGCCCGCGCAGCTGCGGCTCGTCCTCGACGATCAGGATCCGGGCGCGTCCCATGGGCAGATCCTAGTCGCCGGCCGATTCAGAGGATGTCAAGACCGATGAGGCCGATCTTGACGCGTTCTTGACGGCCTGGCCCGATGCTCCGCCTCAACGCGGTCGCAGCAAGCGACGATTCAAGCGAGGAACCACCAGCCATGAAGACACTCAAGACCCTCGGCTTCGCGGGCGGCCTGGTCGCCGCGGCGCTCGTCGGCGGAACCCTCATCAGCGCCGTGTCGGCCGCGCCGGCCGGCTCGACCGCCACCAAGGACGTCGCCGCTGATCCGGCTGATGTCGCGAGGTACTGCGAGCTGTGGCAGACGACCTTCGCCGACGAGCTGGGCGTCTCCGTCGACAAGCTGGTGCCGGCCGCCAAGGCGGCCACCAAGGCCACCATCGACGCCGCCGTCACGGCCGGCGACCTCACCCAGGACGTGGCGGACCGCATGAAGGCCGCCATCGACAAGGCCGATGGCGATGGCTGCCGCCTCCTCGGCGCGGCGTTCAAGGGCTGGGGACGCCACGCGACCAAGGTCGAGCTGGGCGTCGATCTGTTCGGCGCCGCCGCGACCGCCCTCGACATGACCAAGGCCGAGCTCTTCACCGCGCTGCGCAGCGGCGACTCCCTCGAGGAGATCGCCACGGCCCAGGGCAAGGACTACGACGACGTGAGCAAGGCCGTGCATGACGCGGCCAAGGCCAACCTCGACGAGCTGGTCGCCGCCGACAAGCTGACCCAGGAGCGCGCGGACGCCTTCCTGGCCAAGCTGGACGCAGCGCTCGCCGACGGCGGCTTCCCCCGCATCCCGTGGCACCGGCCCTTCCGGGGAGCCCCGGACGCAGCCGACACCACGCCGGCCAGCTGACCGGCTCCTCCTCCGGCAGAGGCCGTCCCGCATCGCGCGGGGCGGCCTCTTCGCATCTCGCCGCGCCTCGACTCGGGTAGGCTTGTGGCGATGACGAAGATCGGCTACGCGGCCATGCTCGAGCAGTTCCATCCGACCGAGCTCCTCGGCTGGTGCGAGCAGGCCGAGGCGGCCGGCTTCTCGGCCGGCTTCATGGTCAGCGAGCACTTCCAGCCCTGGACGCCGGAGCAGGGAAATGCCGCATTCGCCTGGTCGTTCATGGGCGCGCTGGGACAGCGCACCACGCTGCCCTTCGGCGTGGCCGTCACCTGCCCCGGGTTCCGCTACCACCCCGCCGTGGTCGCGCATGCGGCCGCGACGCTGGGGGCCATGTACCCGGGCCGCTTCTGGCTGGGCCTGGGAGCCGGCGAGGCGCTCAACGAGCACGTCATCGGCGGCGAGTGGCCGGAGATCGGCGTGCGCAGCGCCATGCTGTTCGAGGCGATCGAGGTCATCAAGAAGCTCTTCAGCGGCGAGGTGGTGAAGCACGACGGCGAGTACTTCACGCTCGAATCGGCCAAGCTCTACACGCGCCCCGAGCACCCGGTGCCGATCTACGTTGCCACCGCGGGCCCCTACAACGCCAAGCGCACCGGGCGCCATGCCGACGGCATGATCACCGTCGGGGCGGCCGACGAGAAGATCCACATGCTCTGGGAGAAGTTCGGGGAGGGCGCGATGGACGAGGGGAAGGACGCATCGGCCATGCCCAAGCTGCTCCAGATCCACGTCTCGTGGGCGGAGACGCACGCCGAGGCCGAGGCGAACGCGCTGCGGGAGTGGCCGAACGGCGGCATGGCCTTCCCCAAGCAGGACATCCGCAACCCGGAGGACTTCGCCAACATGGCGAAGCTGGTGCGCCCCGAGCATTTCACCAACCGGGTGCTGATCTCGGCTGACCTCGACGAGCACGCGGCGCACATCCAGAAGTTCGTCGAGATGGGCTTCGACGAGGTCCACCTGCATAACGTCGGGCGCAACCAGGCCGAGTTCATCGCCGCCTTCGGCGAGCGCGTCCTCCCCCAGCTGAGGCTGGCCTGATGTCCGAACCGATCGCCCTCGCCCTGCCCGATGGCCGGCGCCTGGACGTCTACGTGGCCGGCCAACGCGGCACCCCCCTCCTCTTCCATCACGGCTCGCCGGCCTCGGGGATCGACTTCCCACCGCTGGTTGAGGCCCTCGCCGAGCGCGGGATGCGCTTCGTCGCCTACAACCGGGCCGGCTACGGGTCATCGACCCGACGCCCGGGGCGCTCCGTGGCCGACGTGGCCGAGGATGTCCGGGCGATCCTCGACCATCTCGGCGCCGAGGAGGCATACACCTACGGCTGGTCGGGCGGCGGCCCGCACGCCCTGGCCACCGGCGCGCTGCTGCCCGATCGGATTCGCGCCGTGGCCACGATCGGCGGTGTGGCACCCTGGCCGGCCGAGGGGATCGACTGGTTCGAGGGGATGGGACCGGAGAACGTCGAGGAGTTCAACGCCACCCTCGCCGACCCGGAGAACAGCATCCGCTCGGCGGAGCGCGACTGGCCGAAGTGGCGGGCCGTCACCGGCGCCGACATCGCCGAGACATTCGGCGGGCTGGTCGACCACGTGGACCAGGGCGCGCTGACCGGCGACTTCGCCGAGTACGTGGCGGCCGCCACGCGCGAGGGGCTGCGCGAGAGCTATTGGGGCTGGGTCGACGACGATTACGCCTTCACGAAGCCGTGGGGCTTCGACCTGGGTTCACTCAAGGTGCCGGTTCACATCTGGCAGGGCGGCCACGACAAGATGGTGCCGTTCAGCCACGGGCAGTGGCTCGCCTCGCACATCCCGAGTGCCCGTCCCGCACCTGCTCCCCGAGGAGGGACACCTCAGCCTCGCGGTCACCCAGCTGCCGCAGATGCTCGACGCGCTGCTCGCGGGCTGAGGGCTCGCCGCTACTCGACGGACTCCCACACCGAGGCGATCCCCTGGCCGACGCCGATGCACATCGTCGCCAGGCCGTGTCGCGCGCCGCGGCGCCGCATCTCGTGGAGGAGCGTCGCCACCAGTCGAGCGCCGGACGCCCCGAGCGGGTGCCCGATGGCGATCGCCCCGCCGTTGACGTTGACCTTCTCCGGGTCCAGCTCGAGCTCCCGCATGACCGGCAGCGCCTGGGCCGCAAAGGCCTCGTTCAGCTCGACCAGGTCCAGGTCGGCAACCGAGAGGCCGGCGCGCTCCAGCGCCTTGCGGGAGGCCGGGATCGGTCCGAGGCCCATCGTCGCCGGGTCCACGCCGGCGACCGCCGAGGAGAGCATCCGGGCGATCGGGCGCAGGCCCAGCTCGCGCGCCCGCGCCTCCGAGGTCACGAGCAGGGCGCCGGCGCCGTCGTTGATGCCGCTGCTGTTGCCGGCAGTGACCGAGCCTGACGCATCGCGCTTGAAGGCAGGCTTCAGCGCCGCCAGCTGCTCGAGCGTCGTGTCCGGTCGGGGGTGCTCGTCTCGGTCCACCGTGGCGACCGCGCCCTTGGCGGCCGGCGCGTCGATCGGCACCACCTCGTCGGCGAAGCGACCGGCGGCCTGGGCCGCAGCCCAGCGCTGATGCGAGGCGAGGGCGAATCGGTCCTGGTCCTCGCGCGTCACACCGCACTGCTCGACCACGTTCTCCGCCGTCTCGCCCATGGAGTAGGGGTAGTAGGCGTCGGCCAGGCGCGGGTTCGTGAAGCGCCAGCCCAGGGTCGTGTCGTAGAGCGTCTGCTCGCCGCGAGGGAAGGCGGCGGAGGCCTTGGCCACGACGAACGGGGCGCGCGTCATGGATTCGACGCCTCCGGCCACGAACAGGTCGCCGTCGCCGGCGATCACCGCGTGCGCAGCATCGATCACCGCCTGCATGCCGGAGCCGCACAGGCGGTTGACGGTCTGGCCACCGACGCTGACCGGCATCCCGGCCAGCAGCGCCGCCATGCGGCCGACGTTGCGGTTGTCCTCGCCGGCCTGGTTGGCGGCGCCCAGGATCACGTCGTCGACGGCTCCTGGGTCGATCCCGGTGCGGTCGAGCAGGGCGCGAATGACGTGGGCGGCGAGGTCATCGGGCCGCACCCCGGCCAGCGCGCCGCCGTAGCGGCCGAACGGCGTGCGCAGCCCGTCGACGACGACGGGGGTGTGGGCCGGATCGGTCTCGCGCATCGCGGAGGATGCTAGCACCGGGGTACGATCGGCCGACGTGACCGCCCGAGCCATGCCCCCGCTCCCGACCCCCGGCCTGCGCCGCGCGTGGTGGCTGCGCGAGGCGCTCGCCGCCGAGCAGCCGCAGATCCTCGCCCCGTCGCTCTTCGGCGACGCCACTGCCGACGTGGCGATCATCGGTGGCGGGTACACCGGCATGTGGACGGCGTACTTCCTGACCGAGCTGGCGCCGGGCACGCGGATCGTCCTGCTCGAGGCCGATATCTGCGGCGGCGGCCCATCGGGTCGCAACGGCGGCTTCCTGCACGGCTGGTGGGAGTACCTCCCCTACCTGGTCGAGCGCTACGGCCCGGAGCACGGCCTGCGAGATCGCGCGGGAGTCTGACGAGGTGGTGGGCGGCATCGGTGCCTGGTGCAAGCAGCACGGGGTGGATGCCTGGTTCACGCCGAACGGCTACCTGCGCGTGAACGCCTTCCCGAGGCTCGCCAACGACTGGGGCGGCACGCTCGAGGAGTTGGAGCGGCTGGGTGCCCCGGGGCAGCTCCGTCACCTCGACCTGGCGGAGGTGCAGCAGATCTGCGCCTCTCCCGCCTTCGGTGAGGGCGTCCTCATGCCGAGCGCGGCCACGGTCCAGCCGGCCCTGCTCGCCCGCGGCCTGCGCCGCGTGTTGATCGAGCGTGGCGTGGAGATCCACGAGGGGACCACGGTGGAGCGCATCGAGCGCGGCACACGAATGCGCCTTCGCACGGCCCGCGGCAGCGTCACCGCCGACCAGGTGGTGCTGGCGGCGAACGCCTGGGCGGCCGGCTGGCCCGGCTTCCGGACGCGCGTGCTGGCCTGGGGCAGCTACATCGTCCTCACCGAGCCGATCCCCGAGCGGCTGACCGCGCTCGGCTGGACCGGAGGCGAGGCGATCGCCGACTCGCGCTTCACGATCAGCTACTTCCGCACCACGCGCGACGGCCGCATCGCCTTCGGCGCCGGCGTGGGAGCGGCCGGCTTCGACGGCCGCATCGGTCCGGTCTTTACGCACAGCCGCCAGGCGATCGAGCACGTGGTCGCCAACTTCCGCCACCTCTTCCCAATGCTCTCCGACGTGCGCTTCGACGACGCCTGGGGTGGGCCGATCGACATCACCGCGGACCGCTTCCCCGAGATCGGCGCACAGCACGGCGGTCGGGTCCTCTACGCCCATGGCTTCGCCGGCAACGGGGTGGGCCCGGCGCGGCTGGCGGGCCGCATCCTGGCGGCGCGCATCGCCGGCAACGACGACCCGATCGCCGGCCTGCCGCTCTTCGGGCGGCGACAGCGCTTCCTGCCCCCCGAGCCGTTCCGCTACTTCGGCGCGAAGGCCATCCGCGAGGCGCTCATCCGCCAGGACGACGCCCTCGACGCCGGACGCCGACCCGGGCTGCTGACCCGGATCGTGGCTCGCGTGCCGAGCCTGCTCGGCTATCGGTTCCGGCACTAGCGGAATTCGTTGACCCCGCCGTCGGGGCGGGCGTAGCATCGGCGCCAATCCAACCGAGAGGAGTCCTCGCCGTGCCCGCCCGATTCGGTCCTGCCCACAAGCTCCTCGCCTCTTCGCAGGCAGCGTGGTGATGCTCGCCGCATGCACCGCGGCGCCCAACAAGCTGCTCGTCCTGGAGTGGAGCGGCTACGACGACGAGGCGTACTGGACCGATTTCAAGACGGCTAATCCCAACACCACCGTGGCCTTTGAGCCGGGCAGCTCCGACGCCGATGTCCTCGCCAAGATGGAAGGCGGCAGCCAGGCCGACATCTTCCACTTCTACACCGGTTGGCAGCAGTTCTACGTCGACGCGGGCCTGGTGAAGGAGATCGACACCAGCAAGCTGACGAACTGGGACAAGGTGCCGGACAGCTTCAAGGAGATGGGGCAGATCAACGGCAAGCAGTACTACCTGCCGTGGGATTGGGGCTTCACCTCGATCCTCTACAACACCGACCACGTGCCCGAGGTGACCAGCTGGGACGCGCTCTTCGACGACACCTACGCCGGGCACATCTCGATGTGGGACGACGGGCCGTCCGCGGTGACCGTGTCGTCCTACATCCACGGCTGGGACGAGACCGCGATCACCGACGAGCAGCTGGCACAGGCCGAGCAGGAGTGGAAGGACCAGAAGGACCTGAACATCCACCTGTGGACCGACGAGTACGCCGATCTGTGCCCCGACGTCGAGGGGGGCGACATCTGGATCGCCTACGCCTGGCAGGGCTGCTACGCCCAGACGCTCTACAACGAGAGCCAGCCGGTTGCCTACGCCACCCCGGTCGAGGGGCGCAACTCGTGGGTCGGCCTGTATGGCATCAGCTCCAAGACCGCGAACTACGACCTCGCCCTCGAGTTCCTCGACATGAAGCTGGCGACGCTGACCTGCACCAACGCGGTCGTCAACTTCTACTACGGATGCGTCAACCAGGAGGTGATGGAGGCCATCACCGACCCGGTCCTGATCCAGGCCTTCGGGATCAACGACCCGTCGATCCTGGAGAGCACCAACTTCACGCCACTCGTCACCGAGGCCCAACGGAACGCGTGGACCGAGATGTGGGCGAACGTCAAGACCGACTAGCAGCGCACCCCTAGACCGATGCTGGGACGGCGAGGAAGCCTTCGGTTCCTCGTCGTCCCGCCGTTTGCCTGGCTGATCCTGCTGTTCGTCGCGCCCATCCTGCTGGCGATCCTCATCAGCTTCCGGGGCGAGCGCGGCCCGATCGACTTCGGCAGCCTCCTCCACTTATCGACGCTCCAGTACGGGAAGGTCGTCGAGTCGCCGTCGTGGCTGCGGCTGCTGGGCGTCTCTGCCGTCATGGCGCTGACCGTCGCCGCGGCGGCGACCCTGCTCGCCTTCCCGATCGCCTACTTCCTGGCCTTCCGGGCGCGCCATCGGGCGCCGATCTTCCTCATCCTCCTGCTCGTGCCCGCAGCGACCAGCTTCCTGTTGCGCGTGATGGCCTGGAAGCTGCTCCTTGGCGGCAGCGGCGCGATCAACACGTTCCTGATCTGGACCGGCGTCATCCACGAACCGATCGGCCTGCTCCTCTACTCGCAGGCGGCCGTGGTGATCACCCTGACCTACGTCTGGATCCCCTTCGCCGCGCTGCCGATCTACGGCGCGCTGCAGCGCATCGATCGGAACCACCTGGAGGCCGCGGCGGACCTTGGCGCCGGGCCGTGGTCGCGCTTCTGGCGAGTGACCGTCCCCCTGAGCCTGCCGGGCGTGCTGGCGACGTTCTTCATGGTCTTCATCCCAACCGTGGGTGAATACGTCACGCCGTTCCTGGTGGGCGGCACCAAGGGGTACATGTATGGCCTCCTCATCCAGGACTTCTTCAGCAAGGCCGGCAACTGGCCGCTCGGCTCGGCGCTGGCGGTGATCATGCTGGTGGTGACGCTGTCCCTCGTGGCGATCGCCCTCCGCGTCGTCGACCTGCGGAGGACGCTGGCATGAGCAGCGCGGCGCGGGCGGTCCGGCATGGCGGGATGGGAGTCGGCCACACGCGCCTGCCGCTCGGTACGGCGTACGCCGTCCTGTTGGTCTTCCTCTATCTGCCGATCGTGCTGCTCGCCGTCTTCTCGTTCAGCGCCAACACCTCGCTCATCTTCCCGCTCAAGGGCTTCTCGCTCGAGTGGTACGGCAGGGTCTTCTCCGACCCGGCCCTGCTCGGCGCCGCCCGCAACAGCCTGGTCGTGGCGACCATCGCGGCGACCATCGCCACCGCCCTCGGCTTTGCCGTGAGCCTGGCCGTGCTGCGCTTCCGATTCGCGGGGCGGCGCCTCCTCCTCGCCCTGGCCGCCGCCCCGCTGGTGGTGCCGTTCGTCGTCCTGGGCGTCGCCCTCTTCCTTCTGTTCAACCTGTTCGGGGTCCCGCGCTCGCTCCTGACCGTGGCCCTGGGGCACAGCGTTGTCGCGCTGCCGTACGCGCTCCTGATCCTCGTTTCGCGCTTCATCGGCCTCGACCCCGCGCTCGAGGACGCGGCGATGGACCTTGGCGCGTCGTATCCCAGCACCGTGCGGCGCGTGATCCTGCCGCTGGTGGGGCCATCCCTGCTGTCAGCCTGGCTGACCGGGTTCATCGTCTCGTTCGACGAGGTCGCGCTGGCCAACTTCCTGGCCGGTGGCGACCCCACCTTCCCGGTCTTCCTCTACGGGCAGCTTCGATTCGCCGGGCGGCTCCCGGTGCTGATCGCCATGGCCGTCCTGCTGATGACGGGGACCATCATCCTCACCCTGATCGCCAACCGGCTCCGGACGCGCCACGCGTGAGCGGCTGAGGATCGCCTAGCTCGCGCGGCGCGCCGGGTGCGTGGCCGTCACCGCCGCGAGCAGACGGCTCGAGGCGAGCGCGATCTCGTCCACGGCATGGTTGAACGCGTGCTCGTTGGCGGGCGACGGACGCCGGTAGCCGCTCACCTTGCGGACGTACTGGAGCGCTGCGGCGCGCACCTCGTCATCGGGGGCGGGCTCGTCGAGGGTGCGGAGGGTCTTGATGCTTCGACACATGCCGCAGAGGGTACCCCGCGACGCGCCGTCACGCTTCTGCCAGCAGCTCCTCGAGCGAGTCGATCACGCGATCCGCAGCTGAGACATCGGTCTCGGCAAACTGCGGGACCGCGATGCAGGTCAGCCCCGCCGCCTTGGCCGCCGTGACGCCGGAGGCCGAATCCTCCAGGGCGAGCGCATCGGCGGGCGCGACGCCCAGCAGCTCACAGGCGAGCAGGTACATGTCCGGCGCCGGCTTGGCGTGCGCGACGTCGTCCGCGGTGACGATCGCGTCGAAGACATCCGTGAGGCGCGCGGTGCGCAGCGCGGCGTCGACCAGGCGCCGCGGCGAGTTCGAGGCGAGCCCCAGCGGCACCCGTCCGCGCAGCCGCGCGACCAGCTCCATGGCGCCCGGCCGCCCCTCCACGTCGCGCTGGAGCGCGGCATGCATCGTCTCGATCATCTCGGCCACCAGCTCGGCCCCACGCTCCGGCGGCTCGCCCAGGCGCTCGGCGAAGAACTCGGCGGTGTGCTCGAACGAGGTCCCGATCACCTGCATCTTGTCCTCGTGGCTGAAGACGGCGCCATGCGCGGCGAAGAGCTCCTGCTCGGCGCGCAGCCAGAGCACCTCGGTCTCCAGCAGCAGCCCGTCCATGTCGAAGACGACCGCCCGATACCGATGCCGCAGCGGCTCGCTCACCCTATGCCGGGAAGAAGGAGCCGCCGCGCTCGGCCAGGGAGCGGAGCAGCGGCACCACCCGGTACCGCCCGTCGGGCACCGCCGCGTGCAGCGCGTCGAGCGTGCGGACCACGCGCACCAGCCCGATCCGCTCGCCCCACTCGAGTGGCCCCGAGGGGTAGTTGGCGCCGAGCCGCATGGCGGTGTCGATCGCCTCGGGTGCGGCAACGGCATCCGCCACCGCCGAGGCCGCCTCGTTGACGACCGTGGCCAGGATGCGGCCGGCGATCAGCTCCTCCGTCAGGCGATCCGGGGTTGGGCCGGTGGGCCGCTGCGCGAGGTTGGCCCAGGGCGCGCCACGCGAGCCATCGGCCCCGTACTCGTAGAAGCCACCGCCGCTCTTGCGGCCGAGCCGGCCCGCGTCGACGAGCATCCGCTGGACCGGGTGCGGGCGATAGCGCGGGTCGTAGAAGAACGCCTCGTGCAGGCTCTGGCTGACGCTGAAGTTGATATCGGTGCCGATGGTGTCGACCAGCTCGAACGGACCCATCCGAAAGCCGACGCGCCCGCGCCGCCTCGTCCACCTGCTCGATGCTGGCGGCCCCGTCGCCCAGGATGCGCATCGATTCCAGGTAGAACGGACGGGCGACACGGTTCACGATGAAGCCCGGCGTGTCGGCGGCGAGGACGGGGGTCTTGCCCAGGCGCCGGGCCGCGAAGATCGTCGCTTCCGCCACGTCCGAGCTCGTTCGCGGGCCGGCCACCACCTCGACCAGCGCCATCAGCGGCACAGGGTTGAAGAAGTGCATCCCGACCACCCGCTCGGGGCGCTCCGCGGCCGACGCGATCCGCGCGATCGAGAGGCTGCTGGTGTTGGTCGCCAGGATCGTCGTCGGCGTCGCGAGCGAGTCGAGCCGGCTGAAGACATCGCGCTTCAGCGCGAGGTCCTCGGGGATCGCCTCCACCAGCAGGTCCACGGCGGCGAGCTCCTCGAGCGACTCTGCCGGCGTGATGTGGGCGAGGGCATCGGCAGCTCCGGCCTCATCGAGCGAGCCCTTCTCGACCTTGCGCCGCAGGAACCCCGCGATCCGCTCGTGGGCACGCTGATACGCGCCGGGGAACGGGTCATGCAGGAGCGCGGTGATCCCCGCCTCGGCGACGACCTGGGCGATGCCCGCCCCCATCGTCCCGGCGCCCAGGATTCCGATCCGCTCGAATGAGCCGAGGAGCTCTCCGTCAACGGCCAAGGAATCGGGGCTCCCGCTTCTCCCCGAAGGCCGCGACTCCCTCGGCATGGTCCTCGGTGCGGCCGGCCAGCTCCTGGAGCCCCGCCTCCATCGCCAGGCTCTCCGCGAGCAGGGCATCCTCCGCGTGGTTGATGGCACGCTTGGCGAGGGCGATCGCCCGGGTCGGCGCGGCCGCCAGCTTCGCCGCGGCGGCGTGCGCCACGGCGGCCAGCTGGTCCGCCGGCGCAGCTCGGCAACGAGCCCCGCGGCGTGCGCGTCCGCGGCGGAGAGCGGCTCACCGCTGAAGATCAGGCGCGCGGCCCGGTGCCGGCCCAGGGCTCGCACCAGGGTCCGGGTCGAGCCGGAGTCGGACACCAGCCCGATCCGCACGAAGGCCTGGATGAAGCGCGCGTCGTCGGCGGCGTAGACGAGGTCACAGGCGAACGCCAGGGAGGCGCCGGCACCCGCGGCGACGCCGTTGACCGCGGCGATCACCGGCTTGGGCAGGTCCCGGATGGCGCTGACGAGCGGGTTGTACTCGTCGGTCAGGACGCGGCGGAAGTCGCGCTCGCCGCTGCCGCCGCGCAGGTCCGCCCCGCTGCAGAAGCCGCGTCCCTCACCGGTGATGACGACGGCGCGGACCGCCTCGTCGCGTCCCGCCGCCTTGACCGCGGCGAGCAGCTCGGCGCGCATCGGTGCGTTGAGGGCATTCAGCGACTCGGGCCGGTTGAGGGTGATGGTCGCGACGGCGTCGGCCAGATCGACCCGGATCGCCTCGTACGTCGGCTCGCCCACCGGGCCATTCTACCGGCGGGGGCCGGGCCGACCGTCAGCCGGCTGCGGTGCCGGCCGGATGGCGCTGACGGAAGAGGCGCCCCTTCCTGCGGTTGCCACAGATCGCCATGGTGCACCACGCGCCGGAGCGATTGCGCGACGAGTCGTAGAAGGCCCAGCGGCAGGTGTCGTTGCGACACACCTTGAGCCGCTGCCAGCTGCCCTGGGTGACCGACTCGTAGATGATCGCCAGGAAGCGGCCGATGGCGGCATCGATGCCCTTCGCCCGCTCAGGCTCGAGCCCCGGTCGGACACCGAGCTGCACGCGGAGCGGCACGCGCGCGGCGATCCGGTCGAGGCGGGCGACAGCGTCGGCCCCGCTCCCGTGTCCGGCATTCGCCTCGAGGACCTCGCGCACCGTCTCGCGAAAGGCGATCGCCGACCGGCGCTCGGCTTCGGTGAGCCGCGTCCGCGGCGCCAGCAATCCGCGGGTGGCGAGCCATTCCGCGAGCACCTCCGGCGTGGAGAAGTCCTCCTCGCCGCTCTCGAGGTCGACGGTGTTCATGAAGGTGCGGAGCAGCTCGAGCCGACCCGGCGCCGGCGGCCGTCGGCCGGCGTCGGAGGCGGGTGGCGGGAGCGGGTCCATGAAAGGGTACCTAACTGCTGTTCAGGGTTGACAGGTTACTGTAACTAGCATACATTATACGCCGGTTAGCAAGGGCCACGAGCGGCCCGGAGGTAAGGCGGCGATGTTCCTGTTCCAGCACCCGGAAGACTACCTGCAGGCACTCGAGGTCGAGCGCGAGCGACGCGAGCAGCGGGATCGGCTGCTGCGCGAGCTGCGCGGCGCAGCGCCACCGTTCGACGGTGGCCTGACCCGCCGCCTGGTGGCGGCGCTGAGGCCGGACCCCTACGCCGGTCCCGAGCGTCGCAGCGTGCCGTGCCCCGAGATGAAGGAGGCGATGACCCCATGACCCGGACCGATCTCGAGCGCTGGCTGGACGCCTACGAGGCAGCCTGGAAGACCGACGACCCCGCGCAGATCGGCGCCCTCTTCACCGACGACGCGAGCTACACCACCTATCCGTTCCGCGAGCCACGGCGGGGTCGCGACACGATCGTCGCGTGGTGGGTGTCGCAGGGCGACTCCAAGAACGAGTGGCGTTTCGAACGCGAGCGGCTCGTGGTCGAGGAAGACACCGGTGTGGTCCAGGGTCTGACCACGTACCCCGCCTCTGAGTCGAGCCCGGAGGCGGTCTTCAGCAACATCTGGCTGATCCGGCTGGCGCCCGACGGTCGCGCCAGCTCCTTCGCGGAGTGGTGGGTGCAGCGCCCGGATCCGGCCTAGCGCCCCTTGAAGTCGGGGTCGCGCTTCTCGAGGAAGGCGGCCATCCCCTCCTTCTGGTCGTCGGAGGCGAAGAGCAGGTAGAAGAGGCGCCGCTCGTGGGCGAGCGCATCGGTCAGGCTCATCTCGTACGCCGCGTTGACCGCCTCCTTGGCCAGGCGCAGCGCCAGCGGCGATTTGGCAGCGATCCTGGCGGCCAGGCTCAGCGCGTCCTCGACCAGGAGCTCGTTCGGGACCACCCGGCGACACCAGCCCGAGCCGATGCGCCTCGCGCGCGTCGATCGGCTCGCCGGTCAGGATCATCTCCATCGCCGTGCTCTTGCCGACCGCCCGGGTGAGCCGCTGGGTTCCGCCCGCGCCGGGGATGACGCCCAGGTTGATCTCCGGCTGCCCAAACCGCGCGCTCTCGGCGGCCACGATCAGGTCGAGCGCCATCGCCAGCTCGCAGCCGCCGCCCAGGCACCAGCCCGCCACCGCGGCGATCACCGGCTTGCCGATCCGTCGCACCCGGTCCCACTGCGCGATCCGGTTGGTGCGCAGCATGTCGATGGGACTCGCGCCGGCCATCTCGCCGATATCCGCGCCGGCCGCGAAGGCGCGCTCGTTGCCGGTCACCACCATCACCCGGATCGCATCGTCGCGGTCGAGCGCCTCGAGGGCGCTGCACAGCTGATCCATGACCTCGCCGTTCAACGCATTCAGCTGCTTCGGGCCGGTTGAAGCGGAGCAGCGCAATGCGACGGGCCTCGTCGCGCTCGACCAGGACGAGCTGCTCGTCGCTCACGGGATCGCCTCGAAGACGTCCGGCAGCTGCGCGGCGCAGCCGCTGCAGTAGGTGGCGTACGCCGACAGCCCCTGCTCGCCGCAGCGACGGGCAGATCCGGCCCCGGCCCGCCTGGAGCCGGCGCACGGCGTCGAAGCGCGGCGCGCGCTTCTCGTGGAAGGCGGCGACCGCCTCGCGCGTCTCGTCGGCCGTGGAGTGGATCGCCAGCCAGTCGCGGGCATGCGTCACCGTCTGCGACCAGGCCAGGTCCCGCCACCAGTTCAGCTGCGTCTTGGTGTAGCGCAGCGCCTCGGGCAGCTTGGCGCCGCAGGCTCGTGGCAAGGGCCGCGACCGTCGCATCGAGCTCCCCGCGCGGCACGACGCGGTTGACCAGGCCCCAGTCGAGCGCCTGCGTCGGGGCTGATCGGCTCGCACAGCATCAGGATCTCGCGCGCTCGGCGATCGCCGACCAGGATCGGCAGCCACTGGGTCGCGCCGCCGGCCGGGACGGAGCCGTGCTCGGGGCCGACGTGGCGGATGTAGGCATCGTCGACGATCACCGACAGGTCGCAGGCCATCTGCAGCTCGTTGCCGCCGCCGACGCATGCCCCGTTGATGCGCGCGATGGTCGGCTTCCCGATGTTCCGCAGCCGATCGTGCATCTCGATGAAGGCGCCCATCCAGCGCCAGTACTGGCCGCTGGTCGCGCCCATCGCAGCCTGTTCGTCGAGGTCGGCGCCGGTGCAGAAGGCGCGCTCCCCCGCCCCGGTCACCACCACGACCGCCACCCCGTCATCCCACGAGGCATCCTCGAAGGCGCGGCCCAGCTCGCGCAGGGTGAGGAAGTCGAAGGCGTTGAGCACCTGCGGCCGGTCGATCGTGACCGTCGCGACGCCGCTCTCCGCGTCCTTGGCATAGCGGACCCGCTCGAAGCCGAGCGATGCGGGGTCAACCGCCAGCGGAGCGGAGGGCTCAGCCATCCGCGCCGTCATCGGCGATGAACAGGGAGACGCCGGCCTGCGCAAAGTTGCGCAGGTCGCGACCGCTCTCGCGTCCGGCATCGGACGCCAGGGCGGCATCGAGATCGGCGCGCGAGTCGAAGCTCATCTCCGCCAGCAGGTGGAACGGGGCGGGCCGGCCGCCCACGCCATCGGGCCTGGTCAGGCGCAGACCGCGGAGGTTGGGGTAGCGGCGAACGATGGGCGTATGGACGTCGCGGTAGTGCCCGTCGAAGGCTGCGGGATCTTCCGGCGGGCTGAAGAGCGCGATCAGGCGTGCCACGGCGCGCGTCAGCGCTTGAAGAAGTCGGCGTTGATCTGGATGAAGTTGTTCCACTTCTCGGGGAGCGCGTCCTCGGCGAAGATCGCCGTCACCGGGCACTCCGGCTCGCAGGCCCCGCAGTCGATGCACTCGTCGGGGTCGATGTAGTAGAGGGGCGCCTCGTCGGTGGTGTGGATGCAGTCGACCGGGCAGACGTCGACGCACGAGGCGTCCTTGACGCCGATGCAGGGCTCAGCGATCACGTAGGTCATGGTCGCCCGATGGTACACCGATGGCGTGACGGCGCGCCGTTTGCGCTTGACGCCCCCGTATCATGGCGGCGAGACATTCCGAGCGTGACCGATCGCATTCGCGGCCTCGCGTTCGTGCTGGTGGCGGCCCTCCTGCTGGCCGCCCCGCTGTCATTCTCCGCGCCCGCGCCCGTCCGAGCCGAGGTTCCGGTCGACGACCCCGATTTCGCCTCGACGCGTGCCTTCCTCGACGATCTTGGCTACCCCGTGGAGAAGATCACGGTCGTCGGCACACGCGCGGTGCGCGATCCGCTGCGTGACTGGGCCCACCCCACCAGACAGCCGGTCGGCATCTCGCCCTCGAGCACCGACATCGTCCTCTCGGCCGTCGTCGAGATGAGCTTTACCCCGGATGAAGTGGCGACCCACTTCGGCGCCGGCGGCATGGTGAGCTGCGACAACGCGGCACAGGTGGTATGCCCCACCAACCGCATCGGCGCAGCGCCGGACACCGACTACTACGCGTACGTGATCGTCACGGCGACGCCGTTCTCGCCGGTCGCGGGTTCCCGGCTGGAGCTCGGCGCCGCCGCGCTCAATTCAACACCGCCCGGTGGTGGAGCAGCCATCCCGTGGGAGCCAAACCCGGCATTCCCGGACGACATCTTCACCGGCGGCAACCAGGCCTGGGTCATGCGCAGCGACCTGGGTGGAGCCTGGACTGCCTTCAGCCTGGCCCACCGAACGCGAGCGCCGGCTTCGATGACGTGCCCACGGATGTCGTCTTCTGGCACGAGGACCGCACCCTGATCGCGCTGATCCCGGAATCCGAGGCGAGCGGCATCCAGACGGCCCGCCCGTTCACGTTCTTCGCCCGGAACGGCAGCTTCGCCCCAGCCGACTCCGCGGCCGATGTCTACCCGGAGATGGTCCAGCCGATGCTCGACGTGACCGACATCCCGGTCATCAGCACCGAGACGACCTCCGAGCCATCCGTCAGCGAGGCGCCGTCTACCGCACCGAGCCAGCCAGCGCCTTCCGCCGAGGCGTCGGCGGAGCCCTCGGCCGGGTCCAGCGGGGGCGGCTCGACCGGTGGCCTCGATCCGGCGACCGCGCTGATCATGGCCGCCGGTGCGCTCCTGCTCCTCCTCGGCGGATGGCTCCTCTTCGCCGGCCCGAAGCGCGACCGCTGCCCCGAGCTGCGAGCGGCCTGGATGGCGGCTGCTGCGGCGTGCGAGGAGGCGCGCCAGCGGGCGAAGGCGGCGCACGCCGAGGCTGAGAAGCGCGCGGCGGACGCCAAGGCGGCCGGCGAGGAGGCGGCCAAGGCGCGCGCCAGGCGGGAGGAGCTGCAGCGCCTGCTCGACGCGCTGAACGAGGGCCCGGATCACGGCAAGAGCTGGGCAGAGGGCGAGGACAAGGGCAAGACGCTGCGGATCGACGAGTACGACCGGATGCTGCGCGAGGAGGCCTACTCCGAGGCGAACGCTCGCTACGGCGACCGGCTGAAGGGGGCGGGCGGGCAGGGGGCCCGCAATGAGGCCCATCAGCAGTGGCAGGACGAGCTGGGCGAGATCGGCGAGCCGGACTACATCGAGAAGCTGCGCGAGAAGGACGCGGGCAAACGCGCGGAGCGCATCAAGAAGGTCGAGGGGGAGCTGGCCGGGGCGAAGGAGGCCGAGGCGAAGGCCGATCAGGCCGCCAAGGACGCGAAGGCCGCCTCGGAGACGGCAGCGGGTGCGGCCAAGGATGCCGATGCGGTCGTCGCCGACGTGTGCGCCAAGGCGGATGCGGCCGAGAAGGCCTATCGCGCCGAGTGCGAGCCGGGTGCCGCCGGACCGAAGCCGGCCGACGCGGGTCCGCCGCCGCCCGAGCCGCCCAAGCCACCCGACCAGCCCAAACCACCGGAGCCAGGCAAGCCAGACGCGGGTGGCGGGGGTGGGGCACCGCCACCTGGGGGCGGGGGCGGAGGCGGAGGCGGGGGCGGAGGCGGCGGCGAAGGTCCTCCACCGAAGGGCACCGACTGCCCGGATGGAAGCGAGGAATGGCGCCCGTACGGCCCCGCCAGGATCTTCTGGGTTCCCCGGCCGGGAAAGGTGCGGATCGAGTGCGAGCCCGCCATCGATGAGCTCACCGAGTGGCTGAATTCATGGCAGAACCTCGACGACAAGGGCAAGCCGACGGAGGGAACCGACTTTGGCGGCGTGCCGCAACTCTTCTTCCGGCGCCTCGACGGCGCCACGGTGAATTCGTTCTTCGCCAGGGCCAAGGCCATGCGGGATGACCAGACGATCACCATCACGCTGCCCATGCAGCTGGTCACCGTCCAGTGCGAGCGCAAGTGGGTCTGCCGCAACGGGCGCTGGGTCCAGACCGACCAGTGCCAGGGGAGTGAATCCCACGAGACGAAGGACGGGGTCTTCAAGGCGAAGAGCGCGAATCTGGGGCCAGCGGGACTCAGGACGGTCATGAACCAGGCCATCACGGCGCTGAAGGCGGCGACCGACCGGGACCGGGAGCGCGAGCAGGCCAGGAAGGACTGCGAGGCCTGCAGGTAAGCTGCGAGCCCTAGCCCCCAGCCCCCGGCGTGCAGTCGGTGAACCAGTGGACCGCGTCGCCGAACGGGGCGAAGTGGAAGGTGAACGGCACCGTGGTCCCGCCCGACGAGCGGTTGCCCGGCACGGCCCAGGCATCGGGGATGGTCACCGTCATCCCATCGGTCACGTAGTCCCACGGCGCCGGGTCCTGCACCTCGAGCACCTCGATGCCGAAGGTGGGGTCGGTGAACCCCGCCAGAGCCGTCCGGCAGGCATCCTGGCCGTAGCGGTCGATGGTCGCCGGGTGGAGGCCCGCGAGCAGCGTCTCGACGTCGCCGGCATGGATGGCCGCCACCAGCGATGCAACGAAGGCGCGCACCTCTGCCTCGCCCAGGGTCGGCGCCGGCGTGGCGGTGGCCGGGACCGGCGTGGGTGAGGCGGTCGGGGCCTGGCTGGCGGGGGTCTGCGAGGCGCTGGCGTCGGCGGTCAGGGTTGGTGTTGGCGTGGTGGTGGCCGTGGCCCCGCCGCCAGTCCCGATCAGGCGCCAGGCGCCGAACGCGAGCAGGCCGAGCCCCGCCAGGATCAGCACCACGCCGAGCCACCGCCGTCCGCTCACGGTCCTTCTCCTAGCTGCTCCGCAGCTCTGCCGCGACGGCCTCGGCCCGCAGGTGCGCGTAGCCCGGCTTCACCTGTTCGTTGATGATCCGCAGCCGCCCGTCGAACGGGAGGAAGGCGCTCTTCAGGGCGTTGAGGGTGAGCCACTCCATGTCGTCGATGGTCCAGCCGAAGGCGGCGACCATGTTGGCGAACTCCTGAGAGAGGCTGATCGCGCTGATGAGCCGATTGTCCGCGTTCAGCGTCACCCTGAAGCGGAGCCGGCGCAGGAGCTCGATCGGGTGCGACTCGAGGTTCGGCACGATCCCGATGTCGACGTTCGAGGTGGGGCACATCTCGAGCGGCACGCGCCGGTCGCGCACGTAGGCGGCGAGGCGCCCGAGCGTGACCCGCCCGTCGGCGGCAACGCTGATGTCGTCGACGATCCGCACCCCGTGCCCCAGACGCTCGGCACCGCAGTCGGAGAGCGCCTCGTGGATCGAGGGGAGGCCGAACCCCTCGCCGGCGTGGATGGTGCAGTGGAAGTTCTCGCGCGCGATGATCCGGAAGGCGTCGAGGTGGCGGGTCGGCGGATAGCCGGCCTCGGGTCCGGCGATGTCGAACCCGAAGACCCCCTCGTCACGATGGCGCACCGCCAGCTCGGCGATCTCGGTCGAGCGCGCCGCCTGTCGCATCGCGGTGACGAGCAGCCCGATCGTGATCCCACTGCCGGCCGCGCCGCGCCGCATCCCGGCGAGGGCCGCCGCCACCACCTCGTCGAGGGTGAGGCCACGCTCGAGATGCTGCTCGGGGGCGAAGCGGACCTCCGCGTAGACGATCCCATCGGCCGCGAGGTCCTCGGCCGATTCTGCCGCGACACGCTCGATCGCGTCTCGGGTCTGCATCACGGCGACGGTGTGCGCGAAGCCTGCGAGCACCTTTTCGAGGCTCCGCTCGCCGTCGCCCGGCGCGGGCTTGAACCAGGTGGCGAGCACCGCGGGATCGCTCGTCGGCAGCGACTGGTAGCCGACCTCCGCCGCCAGCTCGATCATCGTCGTCGGCCGCAGCCCGCCGTCGAGATGCTCGTGGAGGACGGCCTTGGGCGCCCTCCGGATCGTGCCGAGGTCGAGGGGAGCGGCGTGCATCGTGGCGGGCAGACTAACCCCGCGTCTGCGCGGGGACAAGGGGAAAGCCGCTACCCTTCCGGCCATGCCCGACCGACCGCCGCTGATCGTTGCCGCCGCCACGCCGCTGACCGCCGGCGGCGCTGCGCTCGACGAGGCGGCGATCTGGCCGATGGTCCAATTCCTGGTCGACCGCGGCGCAGACGGGGTCTTCGCGTGCGGGACGACCGGCGAGGGGATCCTGCTCTCCACGGAGGAGCGTGAGCGAGCCGCCGTCGTCTTTCGGGCCGCGCTGCGCGGACGGTTGATCCTCCATTGCGGTGCCCAGACCACGGCTGAGACGAGCCGCCTCGCCGGCCACGCGGCCGAGATCGGCGCGGACGCGGTGGCGGTCATCCCGCCGCCCTACTTTCCGCTCGATGTCGCCGCCCTGGCCGAGCACTTCGTGGCGGCCGCCGCCGCCTGCGCGCCACTCCCCTTCTACATCTATGCCTTTGCCGCGCGCAGCGGGTACCCCGTCCCACTCGACGTCGTCGAGCGCGTGCGAGCGCGTGCCGCGAACCTGGCCGGGCTCAAGGTGAGCGAGTCGCCGTTCGAGAAGCTGGAGCCGTACCTGGACCTGGGGCTCCCCGTCTTCGTCGGCTCCGAGCCGCTCATCCCGGCCGCCATGGCGCGCGGCGCGCTGGGCGCCGTGTCGGGGCTGGCGGCCGCCTTCCCGGAGGTGGTCCGCGCCGCTCTCGACGCTCCCGACTCCGCCGCCGAGGATCGGCTGCTGGCGCTGCGGGGGGCGATGGAAGCGCAGCCGTTCATCGCCGCGGTGAAGCACGTGCTCCACGGGCGCGGGGTTCGCATCCGACCCGACATGCGCCTGCCGATGCGCCCGCTGACCGATGCCGAGGCCCGCGCCCTGGATGCCTCCCTGGCAGCCCTCGAGCCGGCGCTCGCGGTCGCCTAGCCCGACTCCGCGACGTCCGACAGGCCCGGCGCGCCCCCAGGTCCGACCCCGGTGCGCCGATGCAGCGGCGCCGTGGCGGCGTCGTTCATCTCGAAGCGACTTGGCGGCGCCTTCGCCGCCAGCCGCGCGATCTCGTCGGCGCTGAGGGCGTAGCCGAAGCGGATCGCGGCCACGTTCTCGTCCTGGTAGCGGCGCGGCAGCGAGTCGCGGATCGCCGTCTCGTCGAAGTCGATCTCGGCCAGGCGCAGCAGCCGTCCCAGCGCGATCATGTTGCCGAAGAGCTCCTTGCCGAAGTGCTCGGAGCCGAGCGAGGCGAAGGGGATCTGCTCGTCCCCGGCACCGCCGAGGCCCAGGTCGGTGACCACCTTGCGGCCGTGGATGCGCAGGTGCCCCTTGTCGGCCAGCTTCAGCATGATGTCGGCCTCCTCGACCACCGGGTTGGCGATCGGGTGGTCGTCGAAGATGACGAAGGCGTCGGACATGCTGCCGCGCACGCTTGAGTCGTAGTCGAACAGGACCGTCACCTGCTTGCCCATCCGGGCCAGCAGCGCGCCGAGCACGCCGGCGATGACCCGCACCCCCTGCCCGCCGACGCCGTCGAGCGCGATCCGGGTCGTCACGCGTCGCCGTCCGGGTCGATCCCCGCCTCGCGCAGCGCGTCGGCGAGCGTGAGCTCGCCCTTCGCCACGCGCAGCTTGACCTCCGGATCGAGGCGCTGCATCAGCGCCAGCCGCTTCTGTGACTCGGCGCGGCGGCGGGCCTTCTCCTCGTCATCGACGGCCGGCTTCGGCGAGGGGCGGTCGGCGGCCACCGGGGCGACGGGCACCGTGGCGGCGGCGGCATCGGTCCCGTTGGTGGCGTGGCCATCGGGGTAGAGCACCCCGATCTCGTAGCGGGCCAGCTCGGTCGCGTCCTTCGGGGCTCGCTTGTAGGTCTTGCGGTAGAAGGTGAGCATGTCGTTGGCGCTGGCGAAGCCGATCCGCCGCCCATTGTTCTCGATGCACTGGCTGGTGATGTCCACGAAGCTGAAGCCGTCGTGCTCGATCGCCTCGCGGATCACGTTGCGCATGTGGATCTGGTGGTACACGGTCGTCTTGGCGTAGAGCGCGTGCGGCGAGCTGCGGACCAGGCCCTGCAGGTTGATCGGCGTATTCGGGTTGCCGGCCGGTGAGGAGAGGGTCTTGATGCCGGTGGGCGTGGTCGGCCCCGTCTGGCCGCCGGTCAGGCCGTAGATCTCGTTGTTGTTGCAGAGGACGGTCAGGGGCGCGTTGCGACGGATGGCGTGGATCAGGTGGTTGCCGCCGATGCTGGCGGTGTCGCCGTCCCCGGAGACGACCACCACGCGCATCTCGGGGCGGACCGCCTTGATCGCCTCGGCCACCGGCAGGGTCCTGCCGTGGAGCGTGTACACGCTCTCGTGCTTCAGGTAGCTGCCCATCCGACCGGTGCAGCCGATACCCGTCACGATGATCGTGTTCGTCTCGTCGAGCCCCATCTCGTCGAGCACCATCGCCAGCTGGATCATGATCGTGCCGATCCCGCAGCCCGGACACCAGATCGTCGGGAAGAGATCGACCTTGAGCCGCTTCTTGAAGCCCAGCTCGGCGAACGCCAGCTCCGGCATCAGCCGACACCCAGGGGAGAGCGCTCGACCGGCTCGGTCGGGGCGGGCGGGATCGGCGGTTCGGACGGGCCGCCGCCCAGGACTCGATCCAGGCCGTCGCGCACGGCCTCGAGGCTGATCCTCCCGCCGAGCAGCGGGACCCGCTTGACCTCCCGGCGCAGCGCCAGCTCGACCATGTCGGCGTATTGGCCGTCGTTCGCCTCGATGCACACGATCTGCTCGTAGCGATCCGCGATGGCGTGCAGCTCGTCGGCGAGCAGCGGGTGGATCCGGATCGGCCGGAAGAGCGCGTAGTCGGGGGCCAGCGGTGACGCGACGCGACTGACGATGCCGTAGCAGACGATCAGCACCCTGGCATCGGTGTTCCAGCCGTGCTCGTACAGGGCGTACCGCCTGGCCACCTCGAGGTGCCGATGCTTCGCGTCGTAGAACTGGCGCAGGTACTCGTCGGCATCGGCGGTGGCCGGCTCGCCGGCGTTCGGGCCGTGCTCGTACATCACCACCCCGGCGAAGAAGCGCGGCTTGCCCGGCTCGTGCCTGCCGAGCGGGACGAGCGTGCGCGGCACCAGCTTGATGCCGGCCGCCACCTCGTCGAGGTCGACCACCTCGTTGAGGTGCGCGACGAACGTGTCCGACAGGACGACGACCGGCGAGAGCGACTCCTCCGCGGCATTGAAGGCCTCCACGGTGACCCGGAACGCCTCCTCCACGCCGTTTGGATAGAAGGCGAGCGGGGTGTAGTCGCCGGTGCTGCCGTACTTCACCTGCATGATGTCGCCCTGGCCGGGCATCGTCGGCATGCCGGTCGCCGGCCCCACCCGCTGCACGTCCACGAAGACGCAGGGCACGCCCACCTTCTGGGCGTAGCCGACCGCCTCCTGCATCAGGCTGAAGCCGGGGCCGCTGGTGGCGGTGAAGGACTTCGCGCCGGCCAGGCTGGCGCCGATGATGGCGTTCGCGCTCGCGATCTCGTCCTCCGCCTGGAGGAAGCGGAACTCCGGGTGCTCCGCCGCCCAGCCCGAGGCCACGTTCAGGATCTCCGTCGACGGGGAGATCGGGTAGCCGGCGAAGTAGTTGGCTCCGGCCGCAACCGCCCCGCGGAAGACCGCCTCGTTCCCCTGGGTGAGCTTGCGCATCGGCCTTACGAAGGCTCAGCCGCAGGGCCGCCGGCCGCCGCGTGGGCCGCCACGGCCTCGGGCAGCATCTCGATCGCGATGTCGGGGCAGTAGCGCTCGCAGAGGCCGCAGAGGATGCAGTTCTGCTCCTCGATGATCGCGTCGTTGCGCAGGACGAGGGTGTTCTTGGGGCAGATCTCGACGCAGATGTCGCAGCGCTTGCAGAAGACGGGGTTCCAGCTGATGTTGGCGTAGTCGACCCAGCGGATCCCGTCCTTGTGGTCCGTTGAGATCCCGCTTCCGAAGCCGATTGGGTCGGCAGCGCCCTCGCGAGTCATGGGAGCGCGATTCTACGCGCCTTCTCCGGGAGCGACGCGTCTTCCTGTGCCAGCCTCAGGTCGCCTCGGACCCCGGCTCGAGGGCTCCCGCATCCGGCGATGGGCCCGATTCCTCCACCTCGCGCGGCCGCCCGCTCACCATCGCCACCACCGCACCGATGATGAGTGCCGCCGCGATGAGCGAGCGAAGGGAGAGCGTCTCTCCGCGGAACACGAAGCCCAGGGCGACGGCCACCACCGGGTTGACGTAGGCGTAGGTGGCCACCGTGGTGACCGCCACGTTGTTGAGCAGCCAGGCGTAGGCGGTGAAGGCCGCCAGCGAACCGAAGACGAGGAGGAAGGCGAGGGCCAGGACGGATGCCGTCGTGATCCTGGCCGGGTCAAATGACCCGATCTCACCCACCGCGGCACCGACCGCGAGGAGCATCAGGCCGCCGGCCACCTGCTCCATGCCGGTGCCGAGCAGCTGGTTGGACGGCAGCGGCCCCCGGCGGGCGTACAGCGAGCCGGAGGCCCAGGAGATGGCCGCCACCACCAGGATGCCGATGCCCCACGGGTTGAATGAATCGAGCCCGGTCGTCGGCAGCAGCAGGATCGCGACGCCGATCAGCCCGACCACCAGGCCGCCGATCGCCAGCGGGCTCGGGCTGCGCCGAGTCAGGAACGCGTCGAAGACGCTGAGCCACATCGGCGTGGTGGCGATGATCACCGCGGCGATCCCCGACGGAATGGTGAGCTCGCCGAACATGACCAGCCCGTTCCCGCCGAGGAAGAGCAGCGTCCCGACGATGAACGCGGTGCGCCACTCGATCGCCCTGGGCCACGTCAGCGTCGGCTCGCGGGGGACGCCTCGGGCGGCGCGCCACCGCTCTCGCGCGACGAGGAACGCGACCAGGGTCAGGCCCGCGGCCAGGAATCGAACGCCGCCCGCCAGCAGCGGGGGCATGCTCTCGACCACGTACGCGATGGCAAGGTAGGTGGAGCCCCAGAGCACATACACCGTGCCGAGCGCGCCGGCCACCGCCAGGGTCGAGGGACGTTGCGTGGGCGGGGTCATCGGTGCATTGTGAAGTAACCGGCCATACCATGTACAACGGTGTCGAGCCGCAGTTCGTGAGGATGGTCGTGGATGCGGCGCCTCGTTCGTCGTCATCATGTGAGGGTCACGCTCCGCCGTGACCGATGCAGCTGAGGTGACGCGATGAAATACATGCTTCTGATCGCCGGGGCCGATGGCGGCTGGGACCACCTGGACGAAGCCGGGCAGCGTGCGCTCTACGCTCGCGTCTCCACCTGGTGGGACGAGCGGACCGCGGCCGGCGAGCTGCTGGAGGGCGCCCAGCTGCAGCCGTCGACCACCGCCACCACCGTCCGACGCGCCATCTCGGGCGACGTCACCGTCACCGACGGTCCGTTCGTGGAGGGCAAGGAGATGATCGGCGGCTACGGGGTCATCGACGTCCCCGACCTCGACGCCGCGATCCGGCTCGCCTCCTCGTGGCCAGCGCCGGACACCCTCGAGATCCGGCCGCTCGTCACCGGGGAGATGGGGTAGCGGCGGGCTTGACGGAGCGCCACGCGGTCGACGCATCGCTGGAGCGGGTCCTCCGCGAGGAGCGGACTCGCCTGATCGCGTCGCTGGTGCGCATCCTGGGCGACTGGGACCTGGCCGAGGAGCTGGTCCAGGAGGCGGCCGTCGCGGCGCTCGAGCACTGGCCCGCGGACGGCCTGCCACGCAACCCCGGCGCCTGGCTGATGACCACGGCGCGCCGTCGGGCGATCGACCGGCTGCGACGCGACGCACGGTTCCGCGACCGCCTGGCGCAGCTCGGAGAGGAGGCTGACGAGATGGAGCGACCGATCGCCACCGGCGGCCCGCTCGCCACGGACGACCGGCTGCGCCTCATCTTCACCTGCTGCCATCCCGCCCTCTCCCGCGAGGCGCAGGTGGCGCTCACGCTGCGCACCGTCGGCGGCCTCGACTCCGCGCAGGTGGCCCGCGCGTTCCTCGTCCCCGAGTCGACGGTCGCCCAGCGGCTGGTGCGCGCCAAGCGCAAGATCCGGGACGCCGGCATCCCGTTCCGCATCCCCGACGGGGCCGAGCTGCCGCAGCGCCTGGAGCAGGTGCTCGCAGTCCTCTACCTCGTCTTCAACGAGGGCTACCTCGCCTCGGACGGAGCGGTGGCCGAACGACGCGAGCTCGCCGCCGACGCCGAATGGCTGACCTCGCTCCTCGTCCGCCTCATGCCGGACGAGCCGGAGCCGCTCGGGCTGCTGGCCCTGATGCGCCTGCACCTTGCGCGGGTCGGCGCCCGGTTCGCGGCGGATGGGTCGCTCGTGCTCCTCCCCGACCAGGATCGATCGCTCTGGGACCACGCCTGCCATCGCCGACGCGGCCTTGCTGGTCGAGCGGGCCATGCGCATGGGTCGCGCCGGGCCGTACCTGCTGCAGGCCGCGATCGTGGCTGTGCACGCCGCCGCGCCCACCTATGCCGCCACCGACTGGACCGAGATCCTCGTGCTCTACGACCGCCTGCTGCGAGATCCAGCCGACGCCGGTCGTGGCGCTCAACCGGGCGCTCGCCCTGGCCGAGATCGCCGGCGCCGCGGCGGCGCTGGCGGAGATCGACCCGCTGGCGGAACGGTTGGACGGCTACCACCTGTTCCACGCTGCCCGCGCCGAGCTCCTGCGTCGGCAGGGGCGGGCGGTTGAAGGTCGCGAGGCGGACCGGCGCGCCCTGGCCCTCACCGATAACCCCGCCGAACGACGCCTGCTCCAGGCACGCCTCAACGATCCAATCGGCCGATGACGCCCCGTAACGAATTGGGGTAGGGTCGGCGTCGGAGTGAATGCCGGTGCCATCGGCGCCGACACCACCAGCATTGGAGCCCGCACATGACCCGCACATCACCGTCGCACCGCACCGTCGGCGCGCTTGCCCTGGTCGTCAGCATCGTGCTCGCCGGCTGCGCCGCCAGCAGCCCGGCCCCGAGCGCCTCGGCGGCGGCATCATCGGCCGCATCCGCGAGCGCCGAGGCATCGGTCCCAGCCTCGGAGCCCGCGAGCGCCGAGGAGTCCGCTTCAGCGACCGCCCTGCCGAGCGAGGAGCCGGGCGAGAGCTCGCTGCCGTTCGCCTGCGTCCAATCGGTGACGATCCCGGCGACCACCGGTCGCGCCCAGATCACCGACGTGCGGGTGGGCACGCATGCCGACTACGATCGCGTCACCTTCGAGTTCGCCTCCGGGATCCCGCAGACCGTGGTCGAGGGCGTGCTGCCACCCTTCTACGCCGATCCGAGCGGGCTGCCGATCGACGTGGCGGGCACGGCCTTCCTGAAGGTCACCATGAACGGCGGGACGAAGGTCACGCCGGAAGGTGGCATCACCTATGCCGGCACCACCAACTTCGAGCAGGACTTTGACCAGCTGCTGCAACTCGTCGAGGGCGGCGACTTCGAGGCGCTCAGCACCTGGTACCTCGGCCTCGACGGCGGTGGCTGCTATCGCGTCTTCACCCTCCCGAGCCCCAGCCGCCTGGTGATCGACATCGAGCACTGATGGCGACGGGGAGGGAGGCTGCACCGATGGGCATCCGAGCCGGCCGCCATCCGCAATGCCGGGGCGATCGCGATCGTGGGCGTCGCGATCGGCCTCCTGGCCCAGTGGCTCTTCGTCGACGCCAGGCTGGGAATCAACGCGCCGATCGCCCTCGCCGCCCTGCTTGCCGGGGCCTGGCTCCTGCGCCCCGCCTCCCGGCCGCGACCGCGCGCGCGAGATGCCTGGCTGGCGATCGCCGCCGTCCTGTTCGCGAGCTTCGCGGCCCTGCGCGGGGACATGAACCTCGTCGACCTCGACCTGCTCGCGGCGCTCGTCCTCGGCGGCCTCTCGCTCGCCAGCTTCGCGGGCTCCCCATCCTCGACCAGGCGACTCGAGACCCTCGCGGCGTTCGGCGGCGCGCATGGCGACGCTTCGCGATCGTCGCCGGTGGCCGTGTGCTCGCCGCCATTCGCGCGGGACTGCCTCGCGGCAGCGCCCGCTCGTCGCTGAGGCGGGCGGCGCCGGTGCTGCGCGGGCTGCTCATCGCCCTCCCGCTGGTGATCCTGTTCGTCGTCCTCTTCTCCGCCGCCGACGCGGTCTTTGCCACCTTCGCCGAGGACCTGTTCGACTGGAAGCTCGATCTCGGCGCCCTTCCCGCGCGCGTTGCCGTGGCGCTCGTGGTCGGCTGGCTGTCCATCGGCCTGTTCACCTTCGTGGCGGTCGGTGCGGACGGTGAGCCGACCCCGTCAGAAGGGGTCCAGCGCAGGCGGCGCCTGGGGTCGGCCGAGGCCACGACCGTGCTGGTGGTGCTCGACCTGCTCTTCGCCGCATTCGTCGCGCTCCAGGGGGCGTACCTGTTCGGCGGCCAGGACACGCTGGCGGCCAGCGGGCTGACCTACGCCGAATACGCCCGGCGCGGCTTCTTCGAGCTGCTGCTCGCCGCGTTCGTGGTGGGCGGCCTCGTCCTCGCGGCCGAGGCAACGGTGGCGCAGCGAACGCGGACGTATCTCGTGGCGGCGATCGGCCTCGTCATCCTGACCGCGGTGGTGCTCGGATCCGCGCTCCTCCGGCTGCGCCTCTACCAGGAGGCATACGGCTGGACCGAGCTGCGCTTCTACGTCCTCGCCGCGATCGTGTGGCTGGCGATCGGCTGCCTGGTCGCGGTGACCGCGCTGGCAACGAACCGCAGCCGTTGGCTGCTCCATGCCATGGTCGGGGTGTCGATCGTCTTCGGCCTCGCCTTCAACGTCATCGGGCCGGTGCGCGCTCGTCGCGGAGCAGAACGTTGCACGGGCGATCCACCCCGAGCTGGTGGCGCCTGGCGGCGAGGACGGCCTCGACCTCGACTACCTCGCCTCGCTCGGTGACGACGTGGTCGGGCCGTTGGCAGACGGCGCTGCCGGCCTTGCCTCGCGGACCTTCGCGACGAGGCGCAAGTCGTCCTGTCGGATCGCGCCGCAGCGGCTCGCCAACGACGTGGCCGCCAACGCATGGCAGTCCTGGAATCTCTCGCGCGAGCGCGCGCGCGACCATGCGATCGCCAGGTCTACAACCTGCTGATCGAGCTGCAGGCGGCGATCGGCCGTCGTCCGGTAGCATCGGTCCATTCCACTTCGCACGCATTGGGGTTCGCATGGCTGACCGATTGACGCCGCCGACCGGCGCCCTCGACCTGACCAAGTCGTATTCGGCGCGGTTCAAGACGGAGCGCGGCGAGATCGCGTGCGAGCTGTTCGCCGCCGATGCGCCGCTCACCGTCGAGAACTTCGTCAACCTGGCCCGAGCCGGCTTCTACGACGGCACGACCTTCCATCGGGTCATTCCCGGCTTCATGGCCCAGGGTGGCGATCCGACCGGCACCGGCACCGGCGGACCGGGCTACTCCTTCCGCGACGAGCTGTCCGTCAAGCGCCGCCATGATGGTCCCGGCGTGCTCTCGATGGCCAATGCCGGCCCGAACACGAACGGGTCGCAGTTCTTCCTGACCTTCGGCCCCACGCCGCACCTCGACGGGCGCCACACCGTCTTCGGTCGCGTGACGGCCGGCATGGACGTGCTTCGGAGCATCCGTGAGCGAGACCCGCAGCGCGACCCGAAGCCGGGCGACAAGATCGAGACGATCGAGATCGACGAGAGCTAGACCCTCGACGGAGACCTGGCTGTGGAGAGCGGCGATCGCCCGACGCTCGACGACCTCGAGCGGCTGGAGGAGGGCGCCACCGATGCGCCCGGATCGGTGCGGTTCTCGCCCGACGGCCGATCCATCAGCTACCTGTTCAGCGCCGATGGCTCGCTGGTGCGGTCGCTCTGGCGCCATGACCTGCTGACCGGCGAGCGATCGCTCCTCGCCGCGCCGGTGGCGCAGACCACCAGCGAGGACGCGCTCTCGCGGGAGGAGCACCTGCAGCGCGAGCGCACTCGCACCAGCGGGCTGGGCGTGACCGGCTACGCGTGGGCGCGCACCGCCCCCGAGCCCACCCTGCTCGTCCCGCAGGGGGGACGCCTCTTCGTGGGGATCGGCCCCGAGATTGACGCGGGGCTGCGGCCGATCGCCGGGATCGAGGGCGCGCAGGGTGCCCTCCTCAGCCCGGACGGCGCGCGGATCGCCTACGTGGCGGGGGGCGACCTATTCGTGGTGCCGACCGGCGGTGGCGCGCCGCGGCGCCTGAGCGACGACGCGGAGCCCGGCGTCTCGAACGGCCTCGCCGACTACATCGCCGCCGAGGAGCTTGCCCGGTTCGAGGGGGCGTGGTGGAGCGCGGATTCGCACTCGATCGCCTTCGAGCACGTCGACGAGCGCGACATACCGCCCTTCGCCGTCTCCGCGGACGAGGTGCACCGCTACCCGTTCGCCGGTGGCCCGAACGCGCGGCTGGGCCTGCGGATCGCGTCGATGAAAGGAGCTCCGACCCGCGAGGTCGCCCTCGCGATGCGCCCGGACGACTACCTCGCACGGGTCATCGCGCATCCTGAAGGCGGGTGGCTGGTGGCGGTCCTGCCCCGCGAGCAGCGCTCGCTGCACTGGCACCGGGTCGGCGCCGATGCCTCTCTCAGGGCGCTGTGGGTCGAAGAGGCCGATCCGTGGGTCAACCTCGACGACCTGACCCGCGTCCTTCCCGATGGCCGGATCCTCACCTCGTCGGAGCGCAGCGGCTTCCGCCACCTCGAGCTGCGCGGGCCGAACGGCGAGCTGGATCGCGTCCTGACCCGAGGGGAGTGGATGGTGACCGAGGTCAATGCCGTCCCGACTGCCCGCGGCGAGGTGCTCTTCACGGCCACGCGCGACGGGGTGACCGAGCGACACCTTCATGCCGTGCCGCTCGACGCGCCGCGGCCCGTCAGCGACCCGCTGCGGCTCTCGGCTGAGCCGGGCTGGCACACCATCGTGGCGGCGGCCGATGGGGAGCGGTGGATCGACACGTGGTCGGACCTCGAGCACGCGCCGAGCGTGGTTGTCAGGTCGCGCGGTGGGGACTCGATCCCGATCCATGCGCCGCTGACGACGGCGGCGCATGAACGGCTGCACCCACCGGAGCTCGTCGAGCTGATGGCCGCTGACGGCCGGACGCCGATCCGGGCGGCGGTGTACCGGGGCGGGCGCCGCGGCTCGGTGGATCCGCCCGCGCCCGGGGTGGTATGGGTCTACGGCGGGCCGCACTCCCAGGACGTGCGGCGGAGCTGGGAGATGACGGCCAACCCACTGCGCCAGTACCTGGCCCAGGCCGGCGTGACGGTGGTCGTCGTCGACAACCGCGGGTCCGCGTGGCGCGGCGTGGCGTTCGAACGTGCGGTCGAGCGCCGGCTCGGCGGCAACGAGGTCGCCGACCAGGCCGCCGCCGTCCGTCAGCTCGTGGCTGCCGGCGTGCTGCGTGACGGCGGCGTCGGGATCTACGGAGGAAGCTACGGCGGCTTCATGACGCTGATGGCCATGGCGCAGGAGCCCGACCTGTTCCGCGTCGGCGTCGCGATCGCGCCGGTCGCCGAATGGACTGGGTATGACACGGCGTATACCGAGCGCTACCTCGGCGCCCCGGGCGCCAACCAGGAGGCGTATGTGACCTCGTCCGCGTTGACCCATGCGGGGAAGGTGCGGGGAAGCCTCCTGCTGATCCACGGCACGTCCGACGAGAACGTGCACCTCCGCCACTCCACGCGGCTCGTGGAGGCGTTCCGCTCAGCCGGACGCGAGGTCGAGCTGGTCGAGCTGCAGGGACAGCGGCACCGGACCCGCGGACCCGCCAGGCGCGTGCGGGACGCGCGCACCGCGGCGCATCTCCTGCGTGGCCTTGGCCTCCCGATCCCCGACGACCTGGGCCAGGACTGACTCAGGCGGCCGCTGCGTAGAGCAGCTCGTAGGTGACGCCGGGGTCCGGCGCGAAGTCCATGCGCGTGGCACAGCCACTGCACACGAGCTCCTCATCGGCCTCGTGGATGGTGAAGGCGACCTCTTCGGTGCACCAGGGGCAGGCAAGTTGAATGGTCATGCGCCGATCCTGGGCTCCATGCGCGACACCTTGGCTGTCGCGGTTCGCGTAGGCTTGACGCCTTGACCGAGACTCCGCCGGCCCACCCGGCGCGCGCCGCGCTGGCGGACTGGCGACTCTTCGCCAGCGGCATCTACCGTCCCTTCCACCTGCTCGCCGTGGCGCAGGGCTTCATCGGTGCGCTCTCCGGGCCGGCGATCGTGATCCCGCTCCTGCTCGCGCTCGGAGCGCATCCCGCCGTCGCCACCCTGCTCGCCGTGCTGCCGGTGATCGGGACGACCGCCCAGCGCTTCATCCCCCGCCTCCTCGAACGCGCCGATGGCAATCTCCGCGGCCTGGTGGTGCTGGCCGCGACCATCGGCGAGCCGCGCGGCCTGCTGCTGGCCGCGATCGTCGGGCTCAACGCCGCAGGGGTCATCGCCAACCCGGTGGCGATCGGCCTGATCGCGGTGGTGGTCGGCGTCCTCGGCTCGCTCGGCGCGATCGCCTACGGCTCGCTCCAGGCCTGGTACCAGATCATCCTGCCCGATGCCGAGCGTCGCCTGGTTGGGCCCCGGCTGGCCGGCATCACGCTGGGCATCGGCTCGGTGATCCTGCTGCCCCTGGCCCTCACCATCGACGGCCTGGTGGCGCGAGTCGGGCTGTGGGCCTACGTCATCCCGCTCGCCGTGGCCGGCACCGCCGGGATCGTCCCCGCCTTCGCGCTGCGGCGGCTCCCCTTCCCCGGGCGCGTGCGCGTGCCTCGCCACGCGGCCGCCGCCGTCGCCGACGATGGGAGGCTCTCGAACCTGGCCCGGGTCATCATGCTCGCGTCGCTGGCCTCCGGCCTCGCGCCGTTCCTGTCCGTGTACGCCATCGCCGTGCTGCACACCGGCCCGGGGTTCGCGATCGCGATCTCGGCGACCTCGTCGGGCACGCTCGTCCTCTCGTCGATCTACGTCAGCTCGCACCTGGTCCGAGGCTCGGCCTCACGCCTGCTGCGCCGCTCGATGGTGCTGCGCTCGGGTGCGCTCCTGCTCGGCCTGGCGGCCTACCCGTGCCAACCCGCTGGCGCCGACGATCCTGCTCCTGATCGCGGTGCTGATGGCCGCGGGTGACACCGCCGGGCAGCTCTCGGCCAACGAGCGGCTCTTCCGGCTGGCGACGGGACCGTCGGTGATCGCCTTCCAGAGCCGATTCGTGGTCCGCAACGTGGTCGCCTACGGGACCGGCCTGCTGACGGCGTCGGGGGTGATGCTGATCGGCGGCTACGTGGCCTTCGCGATCCTCTTCGCCGGCGCCGGATCGGTCCGCTTCGTCGCGTCCCGCCTGACCGAGGTCTCTCCCCGGGACACCGTCGGCACACTTGCGTCCTTGCGCAAACAGTGACACAATCGGGACGAATGGAAGCCACGCTCAGCACCGACCTCCTCCGCGACCGTGCCGCGGCGATTGCCCGCGCGCTCTCCGACGCGAAGCGCCTGTGCGTGGTCGAGCGGCTCGCCGGCGGCGAGCGATCGGTGAGCGACCTGTCGCGTGACATCGGCTGCCAGGTGCCCAACATGAGCCAGCACCTGTCGGTCCTGCGCGCGGCGGGGATCGTCGCCTCCCGCCGTGATGGCAGCACCGTCTTCTATCGGCTCGCGCACCCCCAGGTGCTCGAGGTCTACCGCATGCTCAAGCAGGTCGCCGGCTGACGGTCGACATACGAAAGGACCAAGCAAGACCGATGTCAAACGTCCGCGAGGCGACCGACGCCAACTTCGAGCAGGAAGTGATCCAGAGCGACAAGCCGGTGATCGTCGACTTCTGGGCCGCCTGGTGCGGTCCGTGCCGGCTGGTTGCCCCCGAGATCGAGAAGCTGGCGGAGAAGTACGCGGGCAGCGTCGAGGTGATGAAGCTCGATGTGGATGCGAACCCGCACACCGCCATGCACTACGGCGTGATGAGCATCCCGACCGTCGCCTTCTTCGCCCCCGGCGAGCCGCCCCGGGCGGCGGTGGGATTCCGCCCCGCAGAGCAGCTGGAGATCGCCTTCGGCCTCGAGGCCTTCGCCAAGAGCGCCTGACGCTCGACACGGGGCCTATCCTGCCGAGGTGATGCGCCGGATGCCCCGTCGCCTTGCCGCCCGCGCCGTCGTGGCGGCCCTGGTCCTGCTCACGCTGGCGCCGGTCGCGATCCCCCACGGCCACCGTCTGGCAGCTGCCGACCGCGGGCTGGTGGTGCTCATGCAGACCCGGTACGACCCCGTGCTGGAGGACCGGCTGGTGCGGGTGACGATCGATGCGGTCGCCACCTCCTACACCCCGAATTCGGCCGAGGGGCTCGCCTACTACTCGGGCTTCAAGTTCGCGCTCCCCGGCCAGGCCGAGTCCGTCTCGGCCTCGTCCGGTGGGCAGCGGCTGTCGGCGAAGCTCGGGACCGTCGAAGACGACTTCCGCGAGGTCAACGTCACCTTCTCGCGCTTCGTCTTCTACCAGCAGAGCTACTCGTTCCGGGTCGTCTTCGAGCTGCCCGACGTGGGCGGGTCGCCGGACCGCGAGCTGCGCGTGGGCTCGAACGTGGTGGCCTTCTCGGTCTTTGCCTACGGCAGCCCCGGTGAGGCCGGCAGCGGCGTGCAGGTGGTGCTGCCGGCCGGGTTCCGGGCCAGCATCCAGGGGAGCGAGCTGGTCCCGAGCACGGGTCCAGCTGACGAGGTCGTGCTCAGTGCCGCCGACCTGGCCGACCCATTCGACTTCTATGCGTACCTCGTCGCCGACCGCCCGGGGACATTCGGCGAGCTGCACCTGGATGCCACCGTCGCGGGGCGGCCGGCCCCGCTCTGGATCCGCAGCTGGGAGGACGACCCGGAGTGGGGCACGCGCATGGCCGACCTCCTGCGCGAGGGGCTGCCCGTGCTCCAGGAGATGATCGGGCTGCCGTACGCCATCGCCGGCACGCTGGTCGTCGAGGAGGCGGCGCCGACCAGGCTGGGCGACTACGCGGGGACCTTCACCCAGCAGACCGGCACGATCCTGGTGCGCTATGACGCCGACGGGTACATCGGCCTGCACGAGGCCGCGCACATCTGGTTCAACGGCACCCTCTTCGACGAGCGCTGGATCAACGAGGGGTGGGCCGAGTTCTATGGCGTCCAGGCGGCCAAGGAGATCGACGAGCCGGGCTCCGCTTTCAGCCTCACCGATGACCTTCTCGCGCTGCGGATCCCGCTCAACGACTGGGGAGCGGCGCTGGGGGGCGTGGATGACAGCGAGTTCTTCGGGTACGCCGCCAGCTACCACGTGACGAACCTGATCTTCGCGCGCACCGACCTCGAGGGGCTGCGCGCGGTCTGGCGCGGGGTGGCGGATGGGGTGATGTCGTACCAGCCGGCGCGCGCCACGTCCGAGCCCGACATGGGCGTCTACCACCTCCTGCCGCGCTGGCAGCAGCTCCTCGACCTGCTCGACGAGCGGACGGGACGGAGCTTCGACGACATCTGGGAGGAGTGGATCGTCAACCCATCGCAGGAGTCGCTGCTGGAGGACCGCGCCGGCGCCCGCGGCACGTACGCCACGCTCCTCGAGCAGGCCGCCGACTGGAATCTGCCCAACAAGCTCCGCTACGCGATGAGCTCGTGGAGGTTCGATGATGCGGAGGCCGAGATGGGGATCGCCGCCGAGGTGCTCGCCGCGCGCGACGAGATCGCGGCCGCCGCCGACGACCTGGGGCTGACCCCGCCGGAGGCCCTGCAGAGCGCGTTCGAGGGCGACGGCGAGCTGACGATCGCGCAGGAAGTGGCGGCCGAGGAGCTGGAGGTGCTGGCCGGGATCTCGACCGCGGTCGCTCGGCTCGACGACGAGCCCAGCCTGTTCGAGACGATCGGGCTGTTGGGGGCCGACCCCGAGGCGAGCGTGGAATCGGCGCGCACCGCGTTCGAGGACGACGAGCTGGAGGCCGCGACACGAGCGGCGGCGGCGGCGGTCGAGATCCGGGACGGCGCCGAGTCGGCGGGGCAGCTGCGCGCCGGGCTCGCGGGGGGCGGCGTGGTGATCCTCGGTGGCGGCACCGTTGTCGGCCTCCGCCTCCGTCGTCGCCGGCGAGCGGCGACCGCGCTCGCCGAGCAGGCGGCCACGGTCCCGATCGATCCGCCCTTGGCCGACTCGCCCGACTCGCCGTCAACGCCCGACCCGCTACCCTAGCGGCCAGTGAACCGCTCGATCCAGGCCGTCCTCTTCGGCACCTTCACCCTGCGCTTCAGCACCGGCCTCACGGGCGGTCTCTTCTCGTACTACGCCGCCCAGACGGCCGCCGACGGCGGCCCCGACATGAGCGCCTTC
Source organism: uncultured Chloroflexia bacterium (assembly GCA_963782015.1). GTDB lineage: Bacteria > Chloroflexota > Limnocylindria > QHBO01 > QHBO01 > CF-167. The sequence continues at coordinate 1,227,938 of CAWAHY010000004.1, read as the reverse complement.
CTGCTCGGGCTGATGCTGGCCACCTACTACGTCGCCGAGCTGATCCTGTCGCCCGGCTTTGGCGTCCTCTCCGACCGCCTGGGCGCGCACCGCGTGATGCAGTGGGGACCGGTCTTCGGGGCGGTCGCCGTGCTCCTGACCGCGGCCACCACCAACCTTGCCCTGCTCGGCGTGACGCGCTTCGTGGAGGGGGCGGCGGCCGGCGCCAGCATTCCCTCGATCCTCGGCTACATCGCCATCGCCACCAGCCGTGACGTGCCCCTCCGCGGCCGCACGGTGGCGCGCTTCGAAGCCGCCACGATCCTCGGCCTGGGCATCGGGCTCGTCGCGGCGGGTCCCCTCTGGGAAGTGTTCGGGCGCTTCTCGTTCATCCTCAATGCGGGGCTGTACGGGGTCTCGTTCGGCATCTACCGCTGGGGGGTCGCGGACGTCGCGACGCACGCGCATCCGTCGGGCGAGCCGGTTCACTCCGCCGAGATCCGGCCATCGGGCTTCGACTTCGCGCGCTACCGGCGCGTGATGAGCAGCCCCCGTGTCTGGCTGCTGGCGCCGACCTGGATTGCGCTGAACGGCGTGATCGGCACGTGGACCGGGCAGTCGATCTTCCAGCTCGTCCGTGAGCCGTCGCCGCGCTTCGCCCACCAGCTGCTGATGGGTGGCTTCGCGCCGACCCAGATCAGCGTCGGCCTCGGCGGCGCCCTCCTCGTCTTCTTCGCGGGCCTCTTCTTCTGGGGCAGTCGCTTCAAGCGCTATCGGCGCACCTCGATCATCCTGGTCGGCCTCGCCGGGGGCCTGGTCATGGTCGGCGCGACCTTCGGCCTCAACCACTCGGCCGAGATCGGCCTCGTGCTGCAGGTCCCGCTGGGGCTCCTCGCGCTGGCGGGCCTCTTCGTGCTGGCCGGCGCCACGCCGGCGGCGCTCGGCCTGCTGGCGGATATCAGCGAGGCGCATCCCGCCGATCGCGGCGCGATCATGGGGCTCTATTCCGTCTTCCTGGCCCTGGGCCAGATCACCGGCAGCCTGGTGGGCGGTGGCGCGGCCGAGTGGCAGGGCATCGACGGCCTGCTGGTCGCGTCGCTCGGCCTGCTGGTGCTCGCGCTGCTGCCGGTCCGGGCGCTGCGCGAGAGCGAGCACCTGGTGGGGCTCGCCCACGATGACGAGGGCCCCGGGGCGCTGCTCGGCAACGCCCTGCCCGACCCCGACCGCGACTGAGCCGGAGCGGCCCACCTGAGCCGGTAGAATCAGCGCTCCATGCGCCTCTCCAAGCTCTTCTTCACCTCGCTCCGCGACAACCCGGCCGAGGCCGAGATGACCTCGCATCGGCTCCTGGTGCGCGCCGCCTACGTCAGGCAACTGGGAGCGGGCATCTACTCGCTGCTGCCGCTCGGCTTCCGGGTCAGCCAGCGCATCGAGCAGGTGATCCGCGAGGAGATGGATGCCATCGGCGGCCAGGAGATGGAGATGCCGGTGGTCCACCCCGCCGACCTGTGGCGGGAGTCGGGTCGCTACGCGAAGATCGGCCCGGAGATGGTCCGCTTCAAGGACCGATCGGGGCGCGACATGGTGCTGGCCATGACCCACGAGGAGGTCGTCACGGACCTGCTCCGCGACCTGGTCAAGAGCTACCGGCAGCTGCCCGCGATCGTGTACCACTTCCAGACCAAGTTCCGCGACGAGCCTCGGGCGCGCGGCGGCCTGATCCGCGTCCGCGAGTTCGTGATGAAGGACTCGTACACGCTCGACCTCGACGAGGCGGGGCTGGACGTCTCCTACCAGGCGCATTACGGCGCCTACCAGCGCATCTTCGAGCGGCTCGGCCTCGACACGGTCGTGGTCGGAGCCGATGTCGGGATCATGGGCGGCAGCCTGGCCCACGAGTTCATGGCGCTCAACGACGCCGGCGAGGACACGCTCGTGATCTGCGACGCCTGTGGCTACGCCGCCAACCAGCAGATCGCGGCCGTCGCCAAGCCGGAGCCGCCGCCCGAGGAGCCGCGGCCCACCGAGGAGGTGGCGACTCCCGAGGCGCCCACCATCGCGGCGCTGGCGGCGCTGCTGGGCGTGGGGGAGGAGCGCACCGCCAAGGCCACCTTCTTCGTGACCGGCGATGGGCGCCTGCTGACGGCGATCGTGCGGGGCGACTTCGAGGTCAACGAGACGAAGCTGAGCAACGCGGTCAAGGCGGTCGGCGGGCTGCGCCCGGCGCACGCCGAAGAGATCGCGGCGGCCGGCATGGTGCCGGGCTATGCCTCGCCGATCGGCGCGACCGGCACCACGGTCGTGGTCGACGACCTGGTGGCGCGCTCCGCGAACCTGGTCGCCGGCGCAAACCGCCACGGCTACCACCTGCTCAACGTGAACGTCGGCCGCGACTTCACGCCCGACCTCGTCACCGACATCACGAACGCGCGCGCCGGGGACGCCTGCCCGAAGTGCGGGGAGCCGGTCGTGCTGCGCCAGGGGATCGAGGTCGGCAACATCTTCAAGCTCGGCACCGACTTCACCGAGAAGATGGGAGCCACCTACCTCGCGGAGGACGGCAGCCGGCGGCTGATCGTGATGGGCAGCTACGGGATCGGGCTGGGCAGGGCGATGGCCTGCATCGTCGAGGCGCACCACGACGAGAAGGGGATCGTCTGGCCGGCCGCCGTGGCGCCGTACGCCGCACACCTGGTTGCCGATCGGGGCGGGGCGCGACCCCGCGGTCGGCGAGGCGGCCGAGGGGCTCTACCAGCGCCTGACCGATGTTGGGGTTGAGGTGCTGTACGACGACCGCGACGAATCTCCGGGGGTCAAATTCACCGATGCGGAGCTGCTCGGCATGCCGCTCATCGTGACCGTCTCCACCCGGTCGCTGGCGGCCGGCGGGGCGGAGGTGACCGATCGCGCCAGCGGCGAGCGGTCGGTGCGGCCGATTGCCGACGTCGAGGCCATGCTGCGGGATTCCTGACGATGCCGCGAGATCCGAACATCCCCGACGCCTTCGACGTCTACACCCTCGTTCTCCTCCGCCGGCCGGCAGACGCGCCGGAGATGCCGGACGAGGAGCTCGACGCCCTGCAGGCGCGCCACCTCGCCTACCGTGCCGAGCTGCGCAGGCAGGGCGTGCTGGTCGCCAACGGGCCGCTGGGGGAGCAATCCGACCCCTCGCTCCGCGGCCTCTCGATCTTCGCCTGCGATCCGGCTGAGGCCCGACGCCTGACCGACGGGGACCCATCGGTCCAGGCCGGACGCCTCGCCTACGACGTCATGGAGTGGTGGATGGCCGCCGGCACGCTGGCGTTCCCCGAGGCAATAGGCCCGGTCGGCTCGCGGCGGGCGATGCCGGACGACTGACTAGGGCTCGCGCCTGGCTTCCCGCGCAGCCCGGGCGGCGTCCGCCGCATCGGCGTCCCAGTCGAGCCAGTGCGTGAGCCAGCGCCATCGCTTCCGATCCCTCGCCGAGGCGCGCTCGATCTCGCCGTGGAGCGCGGCGACCGGCCCGGCCATTCGCTCGGCGAAGGCCTCCGCGACGAGCCTCGCCGCGGTCCGCTCCTCGTGGCTGCCCGGCTCCGGCAGCCGCGCCCCCGCCGGCAGCCCGGCCAGCTCCTGGGGTGTCGTGGCGGGCAGAACACTGAGGACCACGCGCCGGCCCCGGTACAGCTCCCCGGTCCCGCCGATCACCATCGGCACGAGCTGCACCCCCGTGCGCATCGCCAGGTAGCCGAAGCCCGGCTCGATGGTTCGCGTCCGGTCGGGCGGCGACGGTGGGCCGGCCTCCGGGAAGATGACGAAGACCGCGCCGACATCGAGGACGCGTCGCGCCGCCTCGATGTGCGCCCAGAAGGCCTTCGCCCCACCCCGTGGCCAGACGGGGACCATCCCGCCCAGCAGCCGGAAGAGGAGGCGCCGCATGCGCGTCTTGACGAGGACCCGTCCATCGGCGAAGAAGGCGAGGCGCGGCTCGATCGGCAGCAGCAGGAGCAGCAGGAACGGGTCGATCCAGCGCCGATGCGGCACCGGCACGGCCATCCAGCCACCCGCCGGACGGCCGCGGGCATCCCTGGGGAGGTTCTCCGCCCCGCGCAGCTCCAGGCGCAGGCCGAAGACGTGGCGCGATGAGCGACAGAGACCGATGCGCGAACCGGAAGAAGAGACCGGGCCGGCGCGACACCTCGCCGATCAGCGCGCTCGAGCGTTCGGCGGCCACGGCTCAGGCTCCGCGCAGCTGCGGGATGATCTCTGCGCCGATCCGTTCCAGGCGGGCAACGTCGTTGACCCCCCGCACGCTGAAGAGGATGTGCTGCGCGCCCGCCTCGCCCAGCTCCCCGAAGCGCTCCACGACCTGGTCCGGCGACTGGGCCTCGAGGTCGACGCTCTGGAGGGTGCTGCGCTCGATCTCGTCGTAGGGTCGCCCGAGTCGCTCGCAGTGCTCGCGCAGCACGGCGTACTTGTGCGCGATCCGCGGGGCGTCGCCGAAGACGTTGCAGGCGTCCCCGTACTGCGCCACGAGGCGCAGCGTCTTCCGCTCCCCGCCGCCGCCGATCATGATCGGCACGCGGGGGCGCGAGATCGACTGTGGTGAGTTGAGCAGGCGGGAGGCGGAGACGTGCGCTGCCGGCCAGCGCCTCACCGCTGCCGCTCCCGCCCGACCACATGGCGTGGGCCATCTGCAGCGTCTCCTCGAGCATCTCGAAGCGCTCGCGCAGCGGCGGGAAGGGGAAGCCGAGGCCGCGGCGACTCCTCCTCGTTCCATGCGGCGCCGATCCCGAACCAGGCACGGCCCCCGGAGAGGACGTCGAGGGTGGTGGCGGCCTTGATCCAGAGGCCCGGCTGGCGGTAGTGGATCCCGCCCACCATCAGGCCCAGCCGCGCTCGATCGGAGTTGGCGGCCATGAAGCCGAGCGCGGTCATCCCCTCCAGCATCGGTGCCTCGGGAGGTCCAAGGCCGCGGATCTGGAAGAAGTGGTCCATCACCCAGATCGAGTCGAAGCCGACCTCATCGGCGGTCCGGGTGACGCGGGCCAGGGTCGGACCGATGGCGGCCGGGCCGCCCGGCCAGGTGAACGAGTTGACCTGCAGTCCGAACTTCATCGCCGGTAGCGTAGCCCACCGCTACGATGGCGCCATGTCGAGCGGATCGATCGGCCTCAGCGAAGAGCTGAACGCATACCTGGAACAGTTCGGGGTGCGCGAGCCAGAGGTGCTGCGCCGCCTCCGCGGGGAGACGGCGAGGCTGCCCCAGGCGCAGATGCAGATCGCCGTCGAGGAGGGCGCCCTGCTCGCCATGCTGGTGCAGCTGCTCGGGGCGCGGCGGATCGTCGAGGTCGGCACCTTCACGGGCTACTCCTCGACCGCGATGGCGCTCGCCCTCCCGCCCGACGGCCGGATCGTGTGCTGTGACATCTCGAAGGAGTACACCGATGTCGCTCGCCGCACCTGGGCCGAGGCCGGCGTCGCGGACCGGGTGGAGCTGCGGCTCGGCCCCGCCGTCGACACGCTGGACTCACTCCTCGCGGAGGGCGGTGCCGGCACCTTCGACCTCGCCTTCATCGACGCCGACAAGGACAACTACGCGGCCTACTACGAGCGCTGCCTGGGGCTCGTCCGCGCCGGAGGCCTGATCGCGATCGACAACGTCCTGTGGAGCGGCCGCGTCGCCGATCCGGCCAACACCGAGGAGTCGACGCTGGCCATTCGCGCCCTGAACGCGGCGATCGCCGCCGACGAGCGGGTCGACGTCGCCATGCTTCCGATCGCCGACGGAGTGACCCTGGCGCGCGTGCGATAGGCCGGCGCCGCGAGCTAGCGCTCGACGGTCACGCCCCGCCAGAAGGCCACGTAGCCCTCCACGTTCTTGGCAGCATCGGAGGCATCGGGATAGAACCAGGCCGCGTCCTCGTTGCGCGCCCCCTGGACCTCGAGGGTGTAGTAGCTCGCCTCGCCCTTCCACCAGCAGGTCGTGTGCGTGTCGGAGGGTCGCAGGAACTCAGGCTTGACCGTCTCGGGCGGGAAGTAGACGTTCCCCTCGACCACCTCGAAGCGGTCGCTCTCCGCGATCACGGTGTCGTTCCAGATCGCGCGTGCCATCTCGCCTAGTCTGCCGCAGCCGCGCGCCGGTTGACAATCAGGGCGAGCCCGAATCCGACGGCAAGGGTCGCGCCGAGCGCAAGCAGCACGGCGCCCGCCAGGTCGCTGAACTCGCCGCCCTGCACGAAGGCGGCGATGCCGCCGACGACGGTCACGACTCCCAGCCCCAGCCCCAGCCAGCCGAGGACCTGCCCGAGCCGCGCGCCCCAGCGTGCGTTCATCGCCAGCCCAAGGCCGGCCGCCACCATCAGCCCCGCGATCACCAGGGCTACCGCGCGCGGGATCGTGTCGAGCGAGATGCCGACGGTGGCCAGCCACGCCAGCCCGAGGCCGACGACCAGGTCGATGAGGGCGGCAGCGATGCGCACGCCGGCATGCTACCCGGCCCGACGTGGAAGGGGCGCCGGGTTGGGCCCGGCGCCCCCATCGGTCTCGAGGGCTAGACCGCCACCGCCTCTCGCCGCGGCTCGTACTCGACATCGACCAGCTCGCCCGCGAGGTACGCGTCGTAGGCGGCCATGTCGAAGTAGCCGTGGCCCGAGAGGTTGAACAGGATGACGCGGCGCTCCCCGGCGGCACGCGCCTCGAGCGCCTCGTCGATCGCCGCGCGGATGGCGTGGCTCGACTCCGGCGCGGGGATGATCCCCTCCGTGCGGGCGAACTGGATCGCCGCCTCGAAGCAGGTGTTCTGGGCGTAGGCACGCGCCTCGATGAAGCCCAGCTCGTACAGGTGCGAGACCATCGGCGCCATGCCGTGGTAGCGCAGCCCGCCGGCGTGGATCGGGGCCGGCCGGAAGTCGTTCCCGAGGGTGTGCATCTTCACCAGCGGCGCCAGCCCGACGGCGTCGCCGAAGTCATACCGATACTCCCCCCTGGTCAGGGACGGGCACGAGGCCGGCTCGACCGCCAGGAACCGCGTCGTGGAGGTGCCGTTGAGCCGATCGCGCAGGAACGGGAAGGCGATCCCCGAGAAGTTGGAACCGCCCCCCGCGCAGCCGATCACGACGTCCGGCGCCTCGCCGGCCAGGGCCATCTGCTTGATCGCCTCCTGCCCGATCACGGTCTGATGCAGGAGCACGTGGTTGAGGACGCTGCCCAGCGAGTACTTGGTGTCGTCGTGGGTGGCGGCCACCTCGACCGCCTCGCTGATCGCGATCCCCAGGCTGCCGCTCGAGTCCGGGTCGGCCGCCAGGATGGCGCGTCCGGCGTTCGTCTCCGTTGAGGGCGAGGGGACCACGGTCGCGCCGAAGGTCTGGATGAAGGAGCGCCGGTACGGCTTCTGCTCGTAGCTGACCTTGACCATGAAGACCTTGGTCTCGATCCCGAACAGGCTGCCGGCGAAGGCGAGCGCGCTGCCCCACTGGCCTGCCCCCGTCTCCGTCACCAGGCGCGTCACCCCCTCGGCCTGGTTGTAGTAGGCCTGCGCGATGGCCGTGTTCGGCTTGTGGGAGCCTGCGGGGCTGACGCCCTCGTACTTGTAGTAGATGTGCGCCGGGGTATCCAGCGCGCGCTCCAGGCCCAGCGCCCGGATGAGCGGCGACGGGCGGTAGATCCGGTACGCCTCGCGCACCGGCTCGGGGATCTCGATGAAGCGCTCGCTGCTGACCTCCTGGCGGATCAGCTCCATCGGGAAGAGCGGCGCCAGATCCGCGGGGCCGATCGGCTCGCGGGTGCCCGGGTGGAGGGGCGGCGGGAGCGGCTCGGGCAGGTCCGCCGCGATGTTGTAGAAGTGCGTCGGCAGCTCGCTGTCGGGGAGCATGAACCGGCGCTGCTGCGGCTGGGACATCGGTGACCTCCTGAGAACAACAAACCCCATCGTCTCGAAAGGACGAGGGGGTCTTCTCGTGGTGCCACCTTTGTTCCCCGGTGTTCTCACCCGGGCTTCTTCGATCACGGTCCGCGCGTCGCGGACGATGACCTCGGCTTCGCTATCGGTGCCTCTCCGCCGGTCGCTACTGGCGCCAGACCGATGTCCGTCGCGTTCTCGTCCGGAGCTCCCGGGTCCATTCCCCGATCGCGCTGCCACCGGGGTTCCACTGCTCCCGGCTCCCTGTCGGCTCGCCAGACCAGGTACTCGTCCCGATCGTCGCCGTCTTCACCTGTGGCCGCGCACGCTACCCGTGCGCGCCATGGCTGTCAAGGGATTCGGCGGGCACAGGAAAAGGGGTACGGATGTGAATCCGTACCCCCGTCCCTGCCAGGGGGGCTGGTGCTCAGCGCACGGGCTCCCTGGGCCCGGGGCGCTGGAGGCTGATGATCGGCCCCCGGTTGCCCGGGGGCCGATCACTCAGTGGACTAGCTGCGCCGTCGCATTGCGCGGACGTTGGCGTAGGCCAGCGTGCCGAGCGACCCGATCAGGACGAAGCTGAAGAGGATCGTGGGGAGAACGCCGCCACCCAATCCGTTGAGCGACGTGTCCGGCTGGGACTCGGCAGGCGTGCCTGTCCCCGCTTCCACGCTCTGCTCGACAGAGGGCGGTGGCACCGACTCGGCGACCGACTCGGCCACCGACTGCTCCGGCGGGTTGACCTCGACGGTCACCTGCTTGCAGTCCTCGTCATGGCCGCCGCCGATGAAGTCACCGTTGGCACATGCCTCGTTGGTGGTCGTCCCGGTCAGCGTCATGGTGCACGAGTAGACCCAGTCTTCGCCGGGCTCAAGGATCCCGTCGTCCCCGGTGTCCCCGGACTCGAGCGTCAGGGTGCCACCGTCGGGAGCCGGGCAGGTGTCGTCGGTCACGACGACGTTCACGAGCGGCGTCTCGCCGTTGTTGGTCACGTGATAGGTGTAGGTCACCTCGCCGCCGGGGCTGTCAAGCGGGCCAGCCGGATCCGGGGTCTTGGTGAGGTTGATGTCGCCGCAGAGCAGCTCTTCGGCGAGATCCGCGAACAGGTCAGGCAGGCTCGCGCATCCACCACGTGGTGGAAGTTGCCCGGGTTGCTCGCCAGCAGTGCCATCAGGACAAGGTCGGGCTCGCTGCTCGGCTCGCCCTGGCCGTCGGGGCCGATGGCGATCGAGATCGCCTCGTCAGCGGCGCCAAGGTAATTGTCGATGTCGGGCCGCCCCGGGGCCGCTCGGGCGCGAGCCCGGGTCCGGGTTCGGACGTCCATCGGACAGGAAGATGAGGACCTGGGTCACTGCGACGCCATCGACGAAGTCGCGAGCGTTGCCCGCGCCCATGTCGCCAGCACCGGCCGCCATGCCCTGCTTCAGCGGGGTGACGCCGTTGCCGTCGTTGCCGTCCCAGACGTCGATGGCGCTCGTGCACGCCACCCCGTCGGCGTCGGTGTCGTCGAGCGCGAGGTCGACGGTGGCGCTTGCGCCGCCGTAGGTGGTGAGACCCACCTGGTGGAGCCCGCCGGCGCCGACGCCGCCGTTGGTCTCAAGCGCGTCAACGAGGTCGTTGGCCGCGTCGTTGGCCCACGCGAGGCGGGACTTGCCGCCCGTCTGCAGGTCCATGCTGCCGGACCGGTCGATGATGATGACCACATCGAGCGGGGTCAGACAGGCCGTCTGGTCATCGACCGCGAGGGCAGGTGCCACGCGGGTGCCCAGCATCAGTGTTGCGAACAGGATTCCAATGGAGATAAGCGCCAGGAGCCCTGCTCCCCGACGCTCGCCTCGAGCTGTTGAGATGGTCACGCTATCTACGCCTCCCTGGGGATACCTATGGCCGCCGACAAGGACATGAATCGGCGATAAGTCCGTGTCCGAAGTGGCTGCCAATCCGCCTCCTCGGACAAAATCGGACGGAGAGCGTAGCACGGGGTCCTTCCGGCGCCTAGTACCTTCGGAGGGCCGATTTCGTGCGGAGCAGGGCGGGCTGGGACGGTCGGGTGCGGTCGGTGTGGAGGATGCGTTGCACCCCGGCAACGGGGCGGACTACCCCAAAGGTACTGGCCGATCGATCAGGGGCTGGGCGGCACCGGGGCGGTCGCTCCCCTGGGCAGGGTGACCGGCAGGCTCACGATGAAGCAGGTCCTGCCCGGAGCCGTGTCGACCTCGAGCCGGCCGCCGTGCCGGACGACCACGTTGTGGCTGATGTGGAGTCCCAGGCCACTCCCGACCCCGGGTGGCTTGGTCGTGAAGAACGGCTCGAAGATCTTGCTCAGGACGTCGGGGGGGATGCCGGGTCCGGTGTCACAGATGGTGACCGTGACCTCCGTGCCCCCGGTTGCCTCGGCGCGGATCGAGATCGCGCCTCGTCCGTCCATGGCATCGGCCGCGTTGTCGATCAGGTTGGTCCAGACCTGGTTCAGCTCCGAGCCCCAGGCCTCGATCTCCGGCAGGTCGGCGGCGTAGTCGCGCGTGACCTCGATCCCCGCCTTGAGCTTGTGGCGGAGGATGACGAGCGTGTCGTCGAGCCCCTTGCGCACGTCGACCCGCTGGACCGGCGCCTGGTCGAGGTACGCATACGACTTCACGGCGCCGACCACCTCGCTGATCCGCTCCCCCGCCATGCGCACCTCGCCGAGGAGGGTCTCGACGGTGGCGGTGGCGGCGAGCCAGGCGGCGGCATCGCGCGCGGCAGCTGAGTCCAGGCCGGCGAAGGCGGAGCGGAGCTCATCCACCGTCCAGCCGCCGTCCACCAGCGCCGCCGCCATCCCCTCGTCGCCGACCACCTCGCCGATCTCGTCGACCGCGTCGGCGCGGGCCATCCCGTCGAGGGGCTCGCGTCGCGACGGCCGCAGCAGGGTGAGCGAGTGGGGCGGGTGCATCTGGTTGCGCGCCGCGATCGCCTGCTCGAGCGCATCCACCGAGCGCCGGATGGCGGCCGCGGGGTTGTTCAGCTCGTGTGCCAGCCCCGCGGCGAGCGTCCCCAGCCCCGCCAGCTTCTCGCGCTGGCGCAGGGTCGCCTCCATGCCACGCAGCCGGCCGATCACGGTGCGGATGATGCCCAGCGCCGCGTCCGGCCCGCCGGAGAGCAGGTCGCGCACGGCGCCGTACGGGATGCGCAGCACCTCGGCCTCCGAGACGGCACGCACCGACGCCATCCGCTTGCCCCGCTCGAGCGCCGCCAGCTCGCCCTGGATGGCGCCGGGTCCGACGCGCGCCAGCGGGATCTCGCTGGTCCCCGAGCGCTTCGTCACCTCCAGCTCACCGGAGACCACCACGAAGAGGTCGTCGGCCTGGTCGCCCTCGACGATCAGGAACTCGCCGACCGCCAGGGACAGCGGCTCGGCCTGCGCCGCCAGGCGCGCCAGCAGCTCCGGCGGCACCTCGGCGAAGATGGGCGTCGCCTGCAGGGCGTCGAGCGCCATCGGCCTACAGCCCGGCGAGGTACTGGTGCACGAACTGCACCGCCATGGCGCCCTCGCCCACCGCGCTGGCGATCCGCTTGATGGACCGATGTCGGACGTCGCCGGCCACGAAGACGCCGGGAACGCTCGATTCGAGGAGGAACGGCTCGCGGGCGAGGCCCCAGCCAGCTGGCGCCTTGCCGCCTTCGAGGAGCGCAGCTCCCGGTCAGCACGAAGCCGCCCGGGTCGCGGACGACGACTCCCTCCAGCCAGTCGGTGCGTGGCTGCTGCCCGATGAAGACGAAGAGCGCCCCAACCCCACGTTCCTCCTTGCCGGCGGGGCTCTCCACGGTGACCGAGGCAAGGTGACTCTCCCCGTGGGCGGCGGCCACCGAGGTCTCGTAGCAGATCTCGATGTTGGGGATGGCCGCCATCTGGTCGATCAGGTACTGGCTCATGGCGGACAGGCTGGTGGTGCGGACCATGAGGGTCACGCGCTTCGCGAAGCGCGACAGGTAGACCGCCGCCTGGCCGGCCGAGTTGCCGCCGCCAACGACCCCGACCTCCTGGTCCCGGTAGAGGAGCGCCTCACTGCTGGCGGCCCCGTAGTAGATCCCAGCGCCCGCGAGCTCGGCCGCCCCCGGCACCTCAAGCTGCCGGTAGCTGACCCCGGTCGCCACCACCACCGTCTGGCAGGAGACGTCGCCGGCGGCGGCCAGCGTCACCACCCGGTACGGGTCCTCGCGCCGGATGCCGGTCACCTGGTCGGGCGACAGGATCTCGGCACCGAGCCGGCGCGCCTGCGCCAGGCCGCGACGCGCCAGGTCGCCACCGGAGAGCCCCGCCGGGAAGCCGAGGTAGTTCTCGATGCGGCTCGTGGTCCCCGCCTGGCCCCCCGGCGCCTCGGACTCGACCAGGATCGTCTTGAGCCCCTCGCTGGCCCCGTAGACGGCGGCCGCCAGGCCGGCCGGCCCGCCGCCCACGATCACGACGTCGTAGAAGGGCAGCGCGGCGCGCGTCTGGAGGCCGACTCTCTCGGCGATCTGGTGCGTCGTCGGGTCACGAAGGATGGAGCCATCGGCGAAGAGGACGAGCGGAACGGCCGGGTCGACCGGCTGGCCATCCGCCAGCGACGCCGCCAGCCGGCGCCCCTCCGCATCGTCCGCGGGGTCGAGCCACGCGTAGGGCACCTGGTTGCGCGTCAGGAAGTCGCGGATCAGGTGGCCGCCGGGTGCCCAGCGCCCGGCCAACAGCCGCACCCCCTCGAACGCCGGCCGGAAGGTCGCGCTCCAGTCGGAGAGGAGGTCGTCGAGGATCGGGTAGAGCTTCTCGTCGGGCGGGTCCCAGGGCTTGAGGATGTAGTGGTCGAGGCGGATCTGGTTGATGGCGCGGATCGCCACGTCGGTATCGGCGTAGGCGGTCAGGAGGACGCGCCGCGCATCCGGCTGGAGCTCGACCGCCCCTGCCAGGAACTCGATGCCGGTCATCTGCGGCATGCGCTGGTCGACCATGAAGAGGGCGACGGTGCTGCCTCGCAGGGTCAGCTGGCGGACCGTGTCGAGCGCCTCGGCCCCGGAGTTGGCTGCCACGATCCGGTATTGCTCGCCGTACCGCGCGCGCAGGTCGCGCTCGACCGCGCGCAGGACCGGAAGGTCGTCGTCGACGGCCAGGATGATCGGCTTGGTGGCCATGGCGCGTCGAGTCTACGATGCCGGCCGAGCGCTCGGGCGCAAGGCGCCTCCGGACGGCGTGGCAGGCGCTAGCATCGGCATGTGAGCAGCCCCGACCGCGCCGACGTGGTGATCGTCGGCGGCGCCATCGTCGGCAGCGCCACGGCGACCTTCCTGGCCCGGCGCCCCGACTGGCACGGCCGGATCGTGATCGTCGAGCGCGACCTCACCTTCCGCACCTCGTCGACCACCCTCTCCGCCGCCTCGATCCGCCTCCAGTTCAGCACGCCGCTGAACATCGAGATCAGTCGCTTCGGGGTCGAGGTGATCCGGCACCCCGGCACGTGGCTCGGTGTTGAGGGCCAGTCCGCGCCCGAGGTGGACTTCGTGGAGGGCGGCTATCTCTTCCTGGCCAGCGCGGCGGGCCTCCCGATCCTGGAGAGCAACCACGCCGTCCAGCGTGAGCACGGGGTGAATGTCACCCTCCTGACTCCGGCCGAGCTGCAGGCTCGCTTTCCGTGGATGGAGGTCGACGACCTGGCCGGCGGGTCACTGGGCCTGGCCGACGAGGGCTGGTTCGACGCCTACGCCCTGCTCCAGGCATTTCGGAGCAAGGCTCGCTCGCTCGGGGTCGAGGAGGTGGCCGGCGAGGTCGTGGAGGTCGAGCGAAGCGGCGGCCGCGCCACCGGGGTGCGCCTCGCGGACGGACGCCACATTGAGGCGGATTGGGTCGTGAACGCAGCGGGACCCCGGGCGGGTGGCGTGGCCGGCATGGCCGGTCTGCGGCTGCCGGTGAGCCCCCGCAAGCGGATGGTGTTCCACTTCGAGTGCCGCACCCACCTCCCCGATGCCCCGCTCACAATCGATACCTCGGGGGTCTACTTTCGCCCGGAGGGACCGAACTACATCGCCGGCTCCTCGCCGCGCGGCGAGCAGCCGGACCCCGACACGCTCGACCTGGAGGTGGATCGGTCCTGGTTCGAGGAGGTGGTCTGGCCGGCCATCGCGCACCGCGTGCCGGCCTTCGAGGCGATCCGCCTGCTCGACGCGTGGGCCGGGCACTACGAGGTCAATACCCTCGACCACAACGCCGTGATCGGGCCACACCCCGACCTGCCCAACTTCCTCTTCGCCAACGGCTTCTCCGGGCACGGCCTGCAGCAGGCCCCCGCGGCGGGGCGCGCCCTCGCCGAGTGGATCGCGACCGGCGACTACGAGACGATCGAGATGCGCCCGCTCGGGTACGAGCGGATCGCCGCCAACCAGCCCTACGAAGAGCTCAACGTCATCTAGCCCACGACGGCCAGGTCAGCTCGGGCACTTGATGTCGTAGGGCGCGGCGTCGACGAAGGCCAGCGAGCTGGGATCCTTGCGGTCCGGGGCCCCGGCCGTGATCTGCGAGGTGTCGATCACGATCACGCCGTCATCCTGGATGCTGACGGCGAACCGGCTCATGCCGAAGTCGGCCGGCCCTTCCTTGAGCTTCTCGCCCAGGATGTTGTACGTGCTGCCGTGGCAGCGGCAGGTGAAGCGCTTCAGCTCGTCGCACAGCCCGGGGACCTGGCAGCCCAGGTGCGGGCACTTGCGGTAGAGGGCCAGCAGCTGCTCGGCGGCCGGGTTCGGGACCGATGCCTCGCGCCCCAGGGCCAGCTCCTTGGCGGCGGGCACGTTGATCAGGAAGGCGCGCGCCGGCCCATAGGCGTATGGCCAGCCGTTGGCGAACGACGGCTGCTTGGCGACGATCTGCTCCAGCGTGCCGATCGAGAACTTGCCGCCCAGCCCCGAGCGGATCTGCGGCCAGAGAAAGGCGACCGACCCGCTGATGAACTCGAGCAGGAGGAGGCCCGCACCGGCGCCGAGCATGCGGCGCAGGAACCTGCGCCGCGTCAGCTCGCCGACCGGCTGCTTCTCGACGATTCCGTAGGAGCGGGCAGGGACTGCCATGACGACCTCTCGCTGCGGCAATGCGGCAACCAGCTGGGCGGGCGGCGGGACGAGGCCGTGGAGACGCGCGTCGAGACCGCCGAGGGCCAGGTCGAGCAGGTCGCCCCAGCCCGCGTGGCGCTCCGCAAGGAGCGCCGTCATCTCGGCCTCGTAGCGGTCGCGCCAGCGGCGGGGATAGACCCACAGCACGAGGCCGATGCCGGGCACGGGCGTGCGCATCGGGTCAGGCGTCCGCGGCGCCCAGCCGCGCGTGACCGACCTTCACGAGGCGACCCATCTCCGCCAGGTGGGTGGCCAGGGCCTGCGAGCCGGCGGAAGTCAGGCGATACGGTCGGCGCCGGTCCTCGGGACCCATCGGCTCGATCAGCCCGCGCCGCTCGAGGCGGGCCAGGGCCGCATACAGGGTGCCGGGCCCGATCGGCCTGGAGGCGAAGGCGTTGACGTCGGTCATGATCGCGTAGCCGTGCTTCGGAGCCTCGGCCAGGCTGACCATGATCAGGAGCGCCGGCTCGGCAAGTCGGCCGAGGTCGCCGGTCGGTTCATCCGCACCCATCGCCGCGCTCCCATCGTTCGTGGGCCGATATAGCGTGGTCCGCTATAGCGTCGCGCGTACTATGCGCTGGAGCTCGATCGGCGTCAAGGGTCGTCTGCGGGCCTGCTCGGCGTAGGATGCCGCGCATGGATCGGCCGCGGATCGTCGCCACGCTCGCTGACCCGGCAGCGGCGGCCGACCCGGAGGTGGCCGCCATGAAGAACCGCCGCTACCTCGAGGCCCTCGAACGCGCCGGCGCCGCGCCGCTCGCGCTCGACGAGCGGGCCTCGCCCGCCGACCGATCGGCGGCATGGGCGGCCATGGACGGGCTGCTCCTCTCCGGCGGCGCGGATCTCGATCCTGCCCGCTACGGCGAGCCGGCCGCCGGGGCGCGCGCCGTGGAGCCGGGGCGCGACGCGCTGGAGGACGAGGCCTTCCGCGCCGCCATGCAGGCCGGCGTGCCGATCCTGGGCGTCTGTCGCGGCCTGCAGGCGATCAACGTCTTCGCCGGCGGCTCGCTGGTGCAGCACCTGGACGGGCACGAGAGCGAGCCGTATCCCTCCCCCGCGCGTGACGCGGCACCCGCTCGAGCTGGTCGCCGGCTCGCGGCTGGGGCTGATCCTGGGCGAGTCGGCCGACCTCGAGGTGAACAGCTACCACCACCAGGCGATCACCCCCGAGCGGCTCGGGCCGGGGCTCCGCATCTCCGCCACCGCCGACCACGCCGGCGCCGGCGAGCTGGTCGAAGCGGTCGAGTCGACCGATCCGGACCGCTGGCTGATGGGCGTGCAGTGCCACCCCGAGCGCACCGAGTCCTCGCCCCCGGTCTTCGAGCGGCTGTGGGCCGCCTTCGTGGCCGCCTGCGCCGAGCGCGCGGCCGGGCGAGGTCTCGGGTTGGACCCCGCGGAGTAGGCTGGGCCCGATGCAGACCGTCCGGCGCCTCTACCTCTACCTGATGAGCGGCGTGACGCTCGGCGTGCTGGCCTTCGGCCTGCAATCCGTGCTGGTGGTGGCGTTCGACGCCCTTGGGCTCGATCGCGGCTCCGCCTTCTCCGACCCCGACAGCAATCGGCAGCAGCTCAGCCTGGCGGCGGCGCTGATCGGCGTTGGCCTGCCGGTGTGGGCGATCCACTGGGGGCTCGCGCAGCGCGGCCTGCGGCAGGCTGCCGAGCGGGGGGAGGAGGAGCGCCGCTCCACGGTCCGCGCCCTGTACCTGACCCTCGTGCTGGGTGCCCTGCTGGCCGTGGGAGCCGGCGCGGCCAGCGAGCTCGTGCGAGGAGTCTTCGAGGAGGTCCTCGGGGCATCGCCCGACTTCGGACGGCCCGATCTCGCGGGCGGCCTGGCGACGGTCGTCGTCACCGGCCTGGCCTGGGGCTACCACGTCGCGATCCGTCGGCGCGATATCGGAGTGGGTCCGCTCACCGGCGCCGCCGCCTGGCTGCCGCGGGTCTACCTGTACGGGGCGGCACTGGGCGGCCTCTTCGGAGCGCTGGCGGGGATCGAGAGCCTGCTCACCTACGTCGGCCGAGCCCTGCTCCCGACCAGCGGCACCATCAACGAGGTGGGGTTCGACGCCGGCTTCGCCGCGGGTGACCTCGCCGCGATCCTGGTCGGCGGGACGGTCTGGCTCGGCCATTGGTGGTACGCGGCGCGACTCGTCGGCAACGCCGACTGGCGGGGGCAGAGCGAACGCCCGGCCAGGCTGCGCCTTGCCTTCTTCGTCTCGGTAATCCTCGTCTCGACCTTCTCGGTCATCCGGCTTGCCGCCGCCGCGCTGACGGCCGTGCTACGGCCGGTCCTCGGAGTGACGCCGGACATCTTCGGCGCGGAGCAGACCGGGCGCGACGTCGCGCGCACGGCCGGCGTCGCGCTCCTGGCCGCGGTCCCGTGGGCGATCGCCTGGGTCGCTCCACCGACGTGCCCTGGCCGGACGAGGCTGCCGCCGCGTCGGATCCCGGGCGCGTGGCCACCGCACTGCGCCTGGACCAGCACGCCAACGCGCTGGTCGCCCTCGGCTTCGGGGGCGTCGGGCTGGCAGCGCTGCTCGGCCTGCTCCTCGACGCGCTGCTCGGGGGCGACCGCACCTCGTCTGGGCTTCTGGCGCAGCGAGCTGGGCACGTTCCTGCCGCTGGCGGTGATCGGCTCCGCGGTCTGGCTCTGGTGGTGGTGGCGGATCGAGGGGCGAGGACGAGCCAACCGCTCGGACGAGGCGGCCTCCACGGTTCGGCGCAGCTACCTGCTCATCATCCTGGCGGGAAGCGTGATCGCCTCGCTCAGCAGCGCGGCGCTGATCCTGTATCGGCTCTTCGGCAGCATCCTGGGAGCGAACCTGGGCGGCAACCCGGCCAGCGAGCTTTCCGCGCCCATCGGCGCGCTCGTGGTGGCAGGCGCGATCGGGCTGTACCACGGGCAGGCCCTTCGCCGCGACGCGGCGATCCACCGCGCCGAGGTCGAAGCGGCGCCCCAGGCCGCCGCGGCCTCCGCGGCCGCTCGTGGGCTCGTCCTGCGGGGCCCCGCCGGCGAGGAGCTGGACGCGGCAGTGGCAGGGCTGCGCGCTGCTCTCCCCCCGGGCTACCGGCTCGACGACGCCTGAGCGGTCACCCCTCGCCGCGCATCGCGGCGGCGATCCGCTCGAGCAGCAGGCGGGCGGTCCCGCGTGCCGCCACGTTCAGCAGCAGGCGGTCGGCCACGATCCCGATCCCACCGCCTGGCGGCGCGTAGTAGCCGTCGAGCCGGAGCTCGCCGTCATCCCACAGCAGCGTGCCTGAGAAGACCGGGAAGAGGGGCGCGAGCCCGGCCGCCCGCCACGAGATCCCAATCCGGATCGGGCCGAAGCTCTCGTCCGTGATGGGGCCGACCTCCACGTAGGCGGCCTTGCGGAACGTGATCCGAGGGGTCTGCTCGCTGACCCGCAGCTCGAGGTCGACCAGGTGCCGATCCCGGGCCCCCTGGTCGAGGACCTCGATCACGTCCCCGAGCCAGGCACTCCGGCCAGGGGCCGTAAGCAGCGCGAGGGCGCGTCGCCGGCTCACCCGGGCCCGAACCGTCACCGCGAGATGGGCCGTGCCCGGCGGCGCGTCATGCGAGACGGGCGACTGGGGGCTCCGCGCCATGGCGCCCTATTCCTGGACGATCAGCGCGGTGACCATGCCGAACATCCCCTCGTCGCTGTCCACGTGGGTGAGGATGTGGCAGTGGAACGCCCAGATCCCCAGCTCAGTGGCGTTGATCAGGACGTCAACCCGCTCCCCGGGGGCGATCAGCACCGTGTCCTCGTAGTGCGGGTCCTTGAGCAGGAAGCCGTCCTTGGCGATCACCAGCTGGGGGATGCCGTGCAGGTGCATCGGGTGGATCTGCAGCCCCTCGTTCATGTACCGCACCCGCACCGTCTGGCCGAGCTGCGCGACGATCGGCTCGGTGGCGGGGAACCCCTTCCCGTTCAGCGTGAAGCCGAGCGGCCCGTCGTTGAGGACCATCGCGTAGTCGATGTCGGAGGCGGGGTCGGACGCGTCGTTTGGGTCGGTGATGATGAGCGCCCCCAGCAGGCCAAGCGGGACCTGGCGCTGGGCCATGAAGTGGCTGTGGTACATGTTGCTGCCGGCGTTGCGCACCGTGAACTCGTAGGTGAAGGTCTCGCCCGGCATGACCGCCGGCTGGCTGATCACGGGCACGCCATCCATCGCGTTCGGCACGAGCATCCCGTGGAAGTGGATCGTGGTCGGCGCCGGCAGCTGGTTGTGCAGGATGATCCGGATCCGATCGCCGACCTCGGCCCGCAGCTCGGGACCCGGCACCATGCCGTTGTACCCCCACGCCTCGACGAACTTGCCGGGCTCGGTCTCCCAGGTGAAGACCGATGCCGTCAGCTCCCACTGCTTGATGCCGTCCTCCACGATCGTCGGCTCCAGCAGCACGCCACCCTTGCCGGCGGTCTCGGCCGGGAAGGCCGCTGTGCGCAGCGCGTCGTGGTCGCGCATCTGCTCCGCGGTCATCGTCTGCGACGGCTGCGGGGTCCCCTGCGCGCCGATCGAGACGGCGCCGACCATCCCCGCGTCCGCGTGCCCGGGCACCGAGCAGTGGAAGGCGAGCCCCGCCGCCGGGATCGTGATCGTGCCGGTCGCGGTCTGGTGCGCGTCGGCGGTGATCTTCGTGCCATCGGCGAAGGTCAGGTCATGCAGGATCCCGCCGTCGTTCACGAAGTGGACCATGTAGCTGCCCGGCTGCTGGACATTCACCGATGCCGGCTCGAAGCCCAGGTCGAAGGCGTGGACCTCGATCATCCCCACCTCGCCGCTCGGCGCTGACGGCAGGGGCGTTGGGCTCTGCGTGCCGGCCGTGCCGGTCGGCTGGACGCCGAGCAGCAGGGCTGCCAGCAGCAGCGTGCCGGCGAAGAGGGCTCCCATGCCGGTGAAGGCGGCGAAGTAGGCAAGCGCGCGACGCATCGGTGCTCCTCGTGTGGACGGGTTCGCCACACGGTGCGGGAGGCACCACTGCGGTCGGGAGGGCCGAACGGCCCGATTCGGCCCGGGCCATTCGGGACGATACCGGGGGCTACGCCCCGATCGAGGGGCCGAGCAGGAGCGGCATGCCCAGGCGGTGCCCATACAGCGGCCGGAACCGGTCCGTGCTGTACATGCTCGCCACGTCGACGTGGCGGGGGCCGAGCGACGCGTCGGGGAGCGGCGCGTGGGCGTACTTGCCGTCGCGGATGGCGACCATGCGGCCGTGGATGCCCTCCGAGAGCAGGTCCACCGCGACGTTGGCGAAGGTGGTCGCCACCATCTGGTCGAGCGCGTCGGGATCGCCGCTGCGCAGGTCGTAGGTGAGGTCCGAGTGCACCGTCTCGACGCCGGTCCGGCGGTGCAGCTCGTCCGCCAGCGCGGACCCGATGTCGACCGGGCGGCGGTGGCCGTAGGCGTCCGGCTCCCCGTACTCCTGCAGCGAGCCGCCCAGCCAGGCGGCGCCCTCCGACGCGATCACCAGCGCGTACCGGCTCGGATTGGCGAGACGGTCCTCGGCGAGCATCAGCGCCAGCAGGTCGAGGTCGAACGGCGACTCGGGGATCACGCAGCGCGAGCTCGTGACGTAGGCGGCGTACCACGCCGAATAGCCGCTGTTCCGGCCGAAGATGCGAAAGACGCCGATCCGCTCGTGGCTGCCGAGCGTGGTGCGCTGGCGGTTGATCAGCTCCTTGGCGCGCGTCACCGCGGTCGAGAAGCCGACGCAGTACTCGGTCCCCTGGACGTCGTTGTCCATGGTCTTGGGGATCGCCACCAGGGCCACCCCCTCGTGGGCGAGCCGATCGGCGTAGCCGAGCGTGTCGTCGCCGCCGATGGCGACCAGGTGGGTCAGCCCCAGCCGCTCGATGTTGTCGAGCACGATCGGCGTCAGGTCGTACCGGTCGTCCTCGGTCTGCATGGCGGTCAGCTTCGCGGCGTCCAGCCCCTCCGGCAGGCTCTCGCGCTTCATGCGGGCGGGGTTCGTGCGCGACGTGTGGAGCATGGTCCCGCCGGTGCGGTCGATCCGCCGCGTGTTGTCGCGGTTGAGCGGAAGCACGAACTCGGTGTCCCCGGCGCCGGCGGGTCCGAGGTGGGTCATCCCCATCCAGCCGCGCCGGATGCCGAGCGTCTCCCAGCCGATCTCCCAGCTGCGGTAGACGACGCTCTTGATGATCGAGTTCAGGCCGGGAACATCGCCGCCCCCGGTGAGGATGCCGATCCGTGTCATGCCCACATCATGGCGCGCTGCGCGGCCCCGCGTCGGCGCCGCGTCGCGTCATCGGGCGCTTGTGCTGGGGCCCGTTCTGGGGCACACTACGCATCCCCTGCCGCGGCCCACGCGGTCCCGATCCTCCGGAGCGAGATGACAACGACGACCACCAACGACCGACGCTACGTGACCTGGCGCCTTCCCGATCGGCAGTTCTCCAAGGTCCACCTGCAGCGCGACCTGGAGCAGACGATCTGCGGTCGGACCCTCCCGCGCGCCACCGGATCGCCCCAGCCGCCCATCCCCGCGGCGGCGATGTGCCAGGAGTGCGCCGCGTCCGAGGCCTGAGCCTGCCCCGCGTGGGCAGGACCCTCGCATGTGCGGCCGATTCGCACAGCCCCGCTCCGCCGAGGAGCTGGCCCGCATCTTCCACGCCCGCCCCGCGGCGGACCTCGCCGGCGAGCGCTTCAATGTCGCGCCGACCGATGAGGTCGCCGCCGTCGTCGAGCACCACGGCGAGCGGGTCGTCGACGCCTTCCGCTGGGGACTCGTCCCGTTCTACGCCAAGACCGCCAAGGATGGCGCGCGGCTGATCAACGCTCGTGCCGAGACGGTGGAGACCTCCCCCGCCTTCCGCACCGCCTTCGCGCGGCACCGCTGCATCATCCCGGCGGACGCCTTCTACGAGTGGCGTCGCGAGCGCGACCCCGCGACCGGTCGGACGATCCGCTCCGAGCCATTCGCCGTGCGCCGGACCGACGGCCAGCCGCTCGCCCTGGCCGGCCTCTGGTCGAGCTGGCGCGATCCCGACACCGCGGCGCGCCTCTACACCTGCACGATCCTGACGACCGATCCGAACGAGCTGGTGGCGCGCATCCACGACCGGATGCCGGTCGTGCTCGACCCGACCGACTGGGATGCCTGGCTGGCGGAGGGAACGCCCGCCGAGTCGCTGCGAGCGCTGCTGCGCCCCGCGCCCGCCGAGCCGCTCGACGCCTACGCCGTCTCGCCCGCGGTCAACAACGTGCGCAACGAGGGTCCGGAGCTGCTCGACCCGCTCTCGCGCTGGAGTGCCGGGCCGTGACGACGCGGCTCCCGGCGGGCGCCATGGTGGTGCTGGTGGGGCCGAGCGGGGCGGGCAAGAGCACCTTCGCCGCGCGGCACTTCGCCCCGACCCAGGTGCTCTCCTCGGACGCGTTCCGCGGCATGGTGTCCGACGACCCGAGGGACCAGACGGCGACTGACGCCGCCTTCGACCTGCTGCACGCGGCACTCGCGCTGCGCCTCGCGCGCGGGCGACTGACGGTCGTCGACGCCACCAATGTGGAGGTCTGGTCGCGGGAGCGTCTGCTGACGGTGGCGCGCGCCCATCGGCGGCCCGCCGTCGCCATCGTCTTCGACCTCCCGCTCGCCACCTGCCTGCAGCGGGCCGCGGCGCGGACCGAGCACCCGGTCCCGCCCTCCGCCATCCGTCGCCACCACGCCCGGATGCGCGCCTCGATCGGCGGCCTCGCGGCCGAGGGCTTCGAGGCGACCGTGGTGCTCTCGAGCGTCGAGGCGGTCGCGGCCTTCCGAGCGGAGCCGCCGCCCGCCTAGAGCTCGGTCGTCGTCGCGAGCGCGACGTCGCGCTGATAGTGGATATCGGGCGCCATCTCCTGCGCCAGGATCACGTGCAGGCGACCCCGCGAGCGCCCGTGCGGCAGGTCGACCGAGGGCAGCCATCTGCCACTCGCTGCCGCGGTGAAGGGGTGCTCGGCCAGTGGACCACCGAACTGGGTGGGGCCGGGCACGAGCACGCCGCGCCAGGCGACGATCTCATCGTGATGCCCTCCCTGGACGGTCACTTCGGAGACGACACGAAGCTCGACGCGCACCTCCTGCACCTCGCTCCGCCCGGCCATCTCGACGGTGAAGACGCCGGCGAACGGAGACTGGAGGGAGATCGGGACCGGCTCGAGCCGCACCTGGGCCGGGAGGGCATCCAGGTTGACGGGCGCGTCCTCGAACAGGCCGTACTGTCCGGTGTCGATCACCCCGGCGCGGAGCAGCGCCATCGGCTGGGCGACGTGGACCGTCTCGACGACCAGCGGATCAAGGCCCAGTGCGACGTCGACGTTCGCCTCCAGCGTCCAATCGCAGCGGAGCGCGTCGCCCTCGAAGGTCGCCGGACCCAGGCCGGGGACGTCGAAGGTGGTGCGCCAGGTGATGGGCTGACCGGCCACGAAGCGCTGGGCGTCCGCCAGCCTGACCTCGATGCGGGCCAGCTCCTCGACACCGGTGCGCGTCACCTTGTGGGCGGTGCTGCCGGAGCCTTCGGTCCGGCTGTAGCGGTAGCGTTCCTGGCAGCGCAGCACGGCGCGGACGCCGCGGGCCTCGTGATCCCGTTGGGGCGTGTAGGTCAGGCTGACCCTCACGCTGCGGCCGGGCAGGAGCACCGGTGGGTCGAGCTCGACCGCCCACCGTGGGTCGTGCATCGGTGGGACCCCCCTGTGCTCAGCGGACAACGAAATGTCCCGAAGGAACTGCGCCCGTCGCCGCAGTGCGAGACTGCCACGCCGGTACCGGAACCCTTGATGCAATCGCGTGATCCGGTATTCGCTGCCCCTTCGGGACGACCGAAGGATAGCCCGCGCCGTCGGGAACGGACAACCCCACTTATCCCCGACTTTTTCGGCGACCGCGCTGCTTTTCCACAGGCGATCCCCAGACGCGGCCGGCAGCGCTTCGGGCCGAGCGTAGAATCGGCCGATCACCCACAGGAGGACTGCGATGTCTCCCGACAAGGCCACCGGGACCGGAACCAAGGCCGATCCCTGGAAGCTCAAGACGCCGAGCGGCACCTCGGAGTACGAGATGTACCGTGATGCATCAGCCGATCCGCCCTGCATCGTGTGCCAGGTGGGCAGCACGCAGCTGCGCTACCACCTCAGCGCGATCGAGGACCTGCACGCGATGCTGAAGAAGCACGGCGACTGGATGCTCCTCGGCAGCGCGGACGAGCAGAAGCCGGCTGCCCCCGGCACGGTCGAGGCGTGGGGCCGCTCGGAGGGCAACCCGGTGGGCGGCTGGTACGGGCTCAAGAAGGGGCTGCGCGGGCGGTTCGGGATGTACATGCCGCCGCTGCTCGAGGCGCTCGGACTCGCCGAGGTGGAGCACAACCCCAAGAACAACCGGATGCGGGCGCTCTAGGCCGCTCACCATGGCTGCCAGCCATCACCTCCTGCACGCCGGCTACGTGCGTGACGACGGGGTGGCCAGCACGGTCAGCCTCGTCGTGGACGGCGAGGCGTTGATCGTGGTGGACCCCGGCATGGTCGCCGACCGGGACCTCATCCTCGGCCCGCTGCGGCGCCACGCGGTCGAGCCCGAGGCAGTGACCCACGTCGTGATCACCCATCACCACCCCGATCACACCGTGAACATCGGCCTCTTTCCCAACGCCGAGGTGGTCGACTTCTGGGCCCGCTATCGGGGCGACCAGTGGCTCGACCACCCCGGAGATGGGTATCGGGTCAGCCCGCATGCGCAGCTGATCCTCACCCCCGGACATACGGGGCAGGACGCGACGCTTCTCGTGGAGACCGAGGCGGGGATGATCGCGCTCACCCACGCCTGGTGGCGCGCCGACCGGACTCCGGCGATCGATCCGCTCGCGGAGGACCAGGACGCGCTGGCCGCGAGCCGGCTGCGCATCCTCACGGTGGCCGACACCGTCGTCCCCGGGCACGGCGAGCCGTTCGCGACGGGTCGTCGCACCGCCTGACGCGGAGCCAAACGGGGCCACCTCCTCCCGCTCCGCGTCGCATACTCATGCTTGGGGGAGGAGCCGACGCGGTTCGCGCCGGCTCGGCGATTTGGAGGGCAGGCATGTACATCTCGGGCAGGTATCTCGGGTTTGTCGGATTGGGCCGGATCGTGATCGGCGTCATCTTCCTGTGGGCTGGCCTCGAGAAGGCGATCGGCGCCGGGCTCGGCACCTGGAGCGCGGATGGGTTCCTGCAGTTCGGGACGGGCGGCTCGCTCGGCTGGCCGTTCGTGACCGGCGAGGTTGCGGAGGGCACGATCTTCAACCCGACCCATGACTTCTGGGCCGGCCTGGTCGGCACCGGCGCCAGCGACGTGATCAAGTACCTGGTGCCGCTGGGTCAGATCGGGATCGGCGTCAGCCTGATCCTGGGCCTCTTCACCCGCTTCGGGGCGTTCATGGGAACGCTCATGATGCTGTTCTTCTTCGTCGCGGCATGGGACTTCGAGTTCGGGATCGTCAACCAGCACCTGACCTATGCCGTGGTCACCTTTGGGCTCGCGGTCATCGGGGCCGGGAACTTCTACGGCCTGGACGCGACGGTGGGGCCGAGGGTGGGACCCACGTTGCGGCGCTGGATCTGCTCCGGCGACAAGACGCCGCCCGGCGCCACTGCGCCCGCCGCCATGGGTTAGCCGTTCGTGACCCTGCCTTTACGCAAGGGTCACCTTCCTCACCTACACTCCGAGGCATGTTGTTCAGCTTCGGTCACAAGTCCCGCATGCCCGAACCGGCCGACGCGCTCCGCGGCCGACCCGAGCCCCTCCCCACCGCGGAGCGCCACTTCGTCAACGGAGAGCCGCTGAAGGGCCCCTACCCCGAGGGCTCGCAGGTGATCGATTTCGCCTTGGGGTGCTTCTGGGGCGCCGAGAAGGACTTCTGGCAGGTGCCAGGCGTGATCGTCACCGCGGTCGGCTACCAGGGTGGCTTCACCCCGAACGCCAACTACAACGAGGTCTGCTCCGGCCGCACCGGCCACGCCGAGTCGGTGCGCGTCGTCTACGACCCCGCGCGGGTCAGCGTCGAGCGGCTGCTGAAGGTCTTCTGGGAGCACCACGACCCGACCCAGGGCTACCGACAGGGCAACGACACGGGCACCCAATACCGGTCAGCCATCTACCCCCACACCGATGCCCAGCGCGCCGCTGCAATGGCGTCGCGCGACATGTACCAGGCGGAGCTGACAAAGGCGGGGTACGGAGCGATCACCACCGAGATCGTCGACGCCCCCGAGTTCTACTTCGCCGAGGACTACCACCAGCAGTACCTGGCCAAGAATCCGGCCGGCTATTGCCCCGATCACGCCACCGGGGTCGCCTGCCCGGTGGGGCTCGGGGTGAGCGCCTCGAGCGTCGCCATGGAGCAGGTCTAGCCGGTCTCCCCTCCCCCCTCAGGAGACCCAGAAGGGGCCCGCGTGGGCCCCTTCTGTCTGATCCGTGTCGAGGCCGGACGTCCCGGCCTCACGGGCTACTTCTTCTTCGCCGGAGCGGCCTTCTTCTTCGCCGGGGCCTTCTTGGCCGGGGCGGCCTTCTTGGCCGGCGCCTTCTTGGCCGGGGCGGCCTTCTTGGCCGGCGCCTTCTTGGCCGGCGCGGCCTTCGCGGCTGGCTTCTCGTGGTGGCTCACGGGTGCTCCTCCTGGTACCGTCCGATGGCAAGCGCTCGGATCGATGCGCGCATCTTAGCCACGCGGCTCACACGCGCGCGAGTGTTTTCTTGTCAATCCGCAACCCGGTCGAAATCGCACCGCGCTACTGCAGCCGGCATGCGGCCAGACCGGCAGCCTCCGAGGCCGGATCTCCGTCCGGGCAGGTGGTTCCCGACAGGAACGTGACGCCGCTCAGGTACCCGCCGCCGAGGTCCGCGCCGGTCAGATCGCCGTGGAAGGTGACCAGGCTCAGCGACATGCCGGACAGGTTGGCGCCGACGAATGTCCCCTCAAAGCTGGCTCGCGATGCGTCGCCATTGCGGAAGTCGGCGCCGGAAAAGTCACCGGTCAAGGTGGCGCCGAACATCGAGAGGTCCTGCAGGTGGGCGCCCACGAAGCTCCCCTCGATGCGGGCTCCGCTCAGCCCCGCCCCGGCCAGGTTGATGCCATCGAGCTGCGCATTCACGACATCGGCCCCGAACAGGTCGATCCCGGACCAGTCCAGGTTGCTGCCCGTGGGTCCGTCGAGCGTCGCGAACGCGCAATCGCCCCCGGGCCCGGGGACGCAGCTGTCCCAGGCCACCAGCGCGCCGGGGGTGCTGATGCGATAGCTGCTGATCGGGTTGGGCGTCACCGGCAGGGCCAGCAGGAAGAAGATGACCGAGCCGTCGGACCGCTCCTGCAGCCGGAAGAGGCCGCCATCGCAGGATCGCACCGGACGCGCCAGCGGCCCTGCCGCCCAGCTGGCCCCGTCGTCGGTCGACCGCCACCAGTAGACATGGCACCCGGTTCGGCGCTGCCGCCCGTCTTCGTCGCGCCGCGCTTCCAGGCGCCGCAGGATCCAGCCCTGCGAGTCGGCGGTGAAGAGGGTCGCCGCCGCTGCGCGCGGAGCTCCCCCATCCGCTCCCGAGGCGGCCGTACCGCCCGGGATCTCCGCGAGCGTCCACGACGACCCGTGCCTGGCGGCCGAGCGGCTCCCGTCGTCAGACACTGCCACCAGATCCTCGCCGCCCATCCCGACGATCCTCCCCGTCGCCGCGAAGCGCGCGTTGAGGGTGGCGGCGTCAGCGCCCGCCGGGCAGCCGGCCCCGCTGCCCGGGGCAGCCTCCGGGGAGCCGAGCACGGGCTGCGCGGCATCCATGTCGACCGGCTGCCAGGTGCCTCCCTCGTCGTCGCTCTCCCAGGCCACGACCGGTCCACCCGTGCTCGCTCCGGTGGTGAGGACCGCTGCGGTGGCCTCGCAGGCGTGCTCCAGGCCCGACACCACGATCCGCCCCGTCCCGACGTGAACGGCGCGCGCGGTGACCGACCAGGTGGCGGCGAAACGAGCCGTCACGGACCAGCTGACGCCGTCGGGTGAGCGGAGGATGATCGCCTCGGTTGGCTCCGCGCCGGCCCCCGTGCCCACGCTCCCGACGGCGAGGTAGCCCGACGGCGTCCCGCGCACGTCGAGCAGGATCACCAGCGCATCCGGCCCACCGAGCACGTCACGCGGGTCGAAGCGCTGCCAGTCAGACCCGTCACGTGACGACCAGATGACGCTCACCTGGTGGGCCTGGCCAGCCGCCGGGAGCGACGGATTGACCACGCTGGCGGCCCCGATGGCGACGATCCCGGCCGGCCCTGAGCTCGCGACGTTTGGGTAGAAGGTGATGGCTCCCCCGCCCGACACGCTGTATCCGGTCGGCAGCTGGTAGGGGTCGCCCGGATCCAGGGGGGTCACCGTCCACGTCGCGCCGGTCTGCTCAGCGATCGCCGCCTGGTTGTCCTTGCGCCCGAAGAAGATGGTCCGATCGCCGAGCTGCGCGTTGACGCTGCCGAAGTTCGGGGGTAGCTCGATGCTGGGCGCGATGAACTGGACGCCGGCCGGCAGGTCGCCGGTGAACGGCGCCACGGAGGCGGCGGCGGTCGATTCCGACGGGACACTCGACGCCACGGCCGATTCCGCCGGTGACGCGGACGGCGAGGCGGTGCTGCACGCAGCCAGCACAGCCAGGATGACGAGGGGTGCGCCAAGGCGTCTGGGGGGCGTCGGCATCGCGGAAGAGTACCTTCAGCGCGGGGGCGAGGCGACCCGGGTCAGCCAATCAAGGACCACCGACTCGTAGTCGGGGCTGATCGGTGCATCTTCTTCGCCCTCCCGTCCGGCAGCCAGCGTCGGGTAGTGGCCGGTGCCGGGCAGGCGCACCGTCGTCAGCCGATCCGGGTGTCGGGCTCCGAAGCCTTCCCGCCAGATCCGCTGCGTCTCCGTGACCGGCACCCATCGGTCGTGCTCCCCGTTGATCAGCAGGGTCGGGGCCGAGAGCGCGGCGAGCGCGGGCTCGATCCGGTAGTCCATCTCGAGGCGCCACTTGGGGTCGTCGTCCGCCTCGCTGGGATCCGAGAGGAACGCCAGATCGAACCATGCCTCGGCGCCGGCCGCCGCAATTCGGGCGACGACGTCATCACGGTCTCCGCCGCCGCGCACCACCTCGTCGACCGCCGCTCGCAGCGCCAGCATCTCGTCGACCACGGCGGCCGGGAAGCCGGCTCTCCGCAGTGCGTCCGCGGCCGCGAAGCTCATCTGCGCCGCGGGCGTCACGCCGCACGCGCCCACGAGCATCAGGAAGGCGACCCCGGCCGAGCGAGACGCCGCCTCCGGGACGATCCATCCACCCTGGCTGAAGCCGAACAGGCCGATCCGATCCGGGTCGATCCGCGAGTCGCGCCGCAGGAGATCGACCGCCGCCAGGGCATCGTCGGCAAGGAGCCGGAAGTCGGCCGTGCCAAAGTCGCCACCCGACTCCCCGCTGCCGCGCCGGTCGTAGCGCAGCGTCGCCATGGGGAGCGGTTCGACCAGCGATTGGAGGTGTGTGAAGAGCCCGAAGTCGCGACTCCAGCCCGTGGCGCCGTGCACGGTCACGACGGCAGGGATCGGCTGCTCGCCCTCGGGAACGGAGAGCGTTCCGCGCAGCTGCACGCCGGCGCTCTGGAAGGCGACCGGCTGCTCGCTCATCGGCAGATTGTGAGCCGGGGGAGCGGGTAGCATGGCGGCATGCCGACCTTCAAGCATCCCTGCCCGCACTGCGGGAAGTGGATCGAGCGCGACGTGCGCGCGTGCCCATACTGCAGCGCGGCGGACCCGTTCGCACCGGGGCGATGCCCGGCCTGCCGCGCGGTGGTCGAGGATCCCGCCTGGGTCAGCTGCCCGAAATGCGGAGCATCGCTGCAGGCCACCCCGCCGGGCGGAGCCGCCTAGCCTCCCGGCCGCGGCGCCGGCTCAGGCGACGGGCGTCCCGCAGTTGGCGCAGAAGCGCGCACCCGCGGCGAGATCGTTCCCGCACTTGGCGCACTTGTTCTGCCCGGTCGGCGTCCCGCAGTTGGCGCAGAACTTCTCCGACCCGACCGGCTTGCCGCAGTTGGTGCAGACCGTCTCGCGCGCCGAGAGGTCCCCGGAGAAGACCTGCTGCCCCTGCATCGCCTGCCGCATCTGGCTCATCTCGACCGAGGCGCGCTCCGCCTCCATCTCGGCGGCGAGCTTGGGGGCGTCGCTGATGCACAGCCCGCGAGCCTCGTTCCAGCACGTCTCGTCGACCCAGCGGCTGTCGCGCGGGCAGCGCTTGAAGAGGCCCATGATCTCGTTGGCCGCCTTCTTCAGCGCCTCGTCGCGCGCGCCCTTGTCCATGAAGTCCTTGGCGCCGCGCGCCGCTCCCTGGGCGCCCCACAGGCCGCCGATCAGGTTGCTCGCGCCTCCCAGCAGCGAACTGGCGCTGCCGAGCGCGGAGCGCTGGAACTCGCTGCGGTAGCCGCTCCCGCAGATGTCGCAGACGAACTCGAACTGGTAGCCGTTCTCGTCGGAGAGATCACGGTAGTTGTTGGTGAACGGCGTGAAGCCGGCCATGCGGAGACTCCCGAACATCGACCGGCCTCCCGCCGGCAGGGGGACGGCTCACGGCCGCTCCGTGACGCCGATCCTACCCCACCGTTCGTCGGCTGCCGAGCCCCTCCGACGCGAGTGCTAGGCGGTGCGCTCCACGACGATGGTGCAGTCGGTGGCGAGCGCCGCCACCGCACCGATCGCGGCGAAGACCGGGAGCAGCGCTGCCCCGATCACGCCGAATGTCAGCGGGAACTCGACGAGGGTGCGCCCCTCCTCGTTCTTGATGATGAGCCGGCGCACGTTGCCCTCGTGGATCAGCTGCCTCGCCTTGGCAAGCAGCTCGTCGCCGTTGATGCGGAACTCCTCGGTGCGAGGTGGTGTCTCGGTCTGCATGGATGGTTCTCCGGTGCTGGTTGACTCTGAGCCGATGGTGCCACCCGCCGGGACCGCTGTCACCGGCCGAAGGTCACCAATCCGGTACCGCACCTCGGTGAAGTCAACGCCGCCGAAGGAGACGCGCATACGGGCCGAAGCCTATCGGCTCGTGGCGGCCTCCAGCGCGGGATCCTGGCCGGCGAAGTAGTCCGCCGCACGCACCGGCACCGGGATGTCCGGGTCGATCGTCAGCCGTGGGTCGTCGGGCGTGCTCTTCTGCCAGTAGCGCGTGCTGACCCCCACCCGCATCGGCACGGGGAGGTTGCGCAGGTCGACCCAGCGCACGTCGTCCCAGAAGTTGAGACCGCCCCCCATCGCCTCGCCGACGAAGGTCGCGTCAGTGGTCTGCTCGAGCTCGGTGGCGAAGTTCGACGCGGCGGAGAAGGTGACGCGATCGGTTAGCACGAAGAGCCGTCCCGGATGGCCGTCGGCGTAGTCCCGAAGCACGCCCAGGAGTGGCACGTAGTTGTGGTTGTCGCCGCCTGGGTTCTGGCGGAGATCGAGCACCACGCGGTCGAGATCCCCTTGTGCGGCCCGGTCGCGGACGGTGTTGTGAAGTCCAGAAAGGATGCCGACCTGCGAGTAGCGCACGTACAGGGTGCGACTCTCCTCCAGGTAGCGCGACCACGCGATGGTGGCGAGGTCGGAGAGGTAGAGCGTGTCGGCGCGCGACGGCAGGCGGAGCGCGGCATCCAGCTCGAAATCGGCGAGGTAGGTGTCGAACGGCACCGGTGCCACGCTCGCCCGCCGCTCAGCACCGCCGGCATCGACGACGGTCAGCTCCACCTCCCCTTCGCCGATCAGGCCCAGCCCGTGGAGGATGTCGGTGCGCACGAAGAAGACCGGGCGGAAGTCGTGCACCGTCTGCGGGCCGTCGCGCGGGACGAGCGGCTCGATGGCCGCCAGCACATCGTCGATCGGGTGCTCTCCGACAGCAGTGATCCGCGATCCGGCAAGCGCCGCGTCGGGGGCCAGCGCCTGCGTGATGAAGAGGCCCTCCTCGAATTCGTAGACGCGGATCGGCAGATACGATCCATCGGCGCCGTTCGCGGGGACCGCGAACTGGTGGCCGTCGCGGCCCGCCCGGCTGAGCAGCGCCACCAGGCGGCTCAGCTCGACCACGCCCTCATCGGGCGACAGCTCCCCGAAGCGCCCCTTGAGCTCCGTCATGGCGGCGACGAAGTCCTCGCGCGCGATGCCGTGCCACGGCTCGGGGTGGATCCGCTCGAGCTGCTCCAGCAGGAGGTCGAAGTCCGCCAGCGCCGCGTCCTGCGTGGCCGCGGCCGACGGTCCAGCCGATGCGCTCGGCGTCGGTGTGCTCGTGGCGCAGCCGGCCAGCAACAGGGACGAGACCAGGATCAGGGCCAAGGAGGTCTTCATCGGTGCCTCGGCTAGGTACTACCACATGGTAGTACATGCCATGGGCGTCGACGGTTCATCCAGCCTCAGCGGCGGTGTCCCGGGCGAGCTCCTCGAGGGCGGCGGCCGCCGCCTGCTCGATCTCCAGCAGGGCGCGCTTCGCCTCCGCCGGATCTGAGATGCGAGCCACGAAGCGCCGGTACGCCTCCTCGAAGGCGAGGCTCGCGCGCCGATGCGCCACGCGCCCGCTGACGGTGAGGCTCAGGATCCGCGAGCGGCTGTCGATGGGGTTGCGCGCCTCGTCGATGTGCCGCAGCTCGCGCATCGCGCGTATGTAGTGCGAGACCGTGGTGGGGGGCATGCCGACCACCCGCCCCAGCTCGCTGGGAGTCAGCGGCTCGAACTCGAAGAGTGCGGAGTAGACCGCGTAGCTATCGGCGCGCATGCCCGCGTCGTCCATGGCGGCGGCGAGGAGCGACTTGACCTGCTGCGACGCGGCGAACAGGTCGAAGAGGAGCGACGATCGGGTGCGCCGCCCGGCCATGCCGTACCCGCTCAGCGCCCGGCGGCGACGTACGACGCGCCGCTCAGGTCGAGGTAGGTGTGCGTCGCCGTCCGGACATAGCGGATGACGACCTCGCGGCAGCCGGAGCAGCGCAGGGTGACGCCGGGACCCTGCGTCCAGGCGAGCAGCGTGCCGATCGCGGCGACGTTTCCGCAATGACCGCAGCGGTGCGCCGCCGCGGTCATCTCGAAGCCGAATAGCTCCGCCAGGTCGCCGGCCACCGCGTTGGCGTCGAGCACCATGGGGTCGTCCATCGCGTCTCCTCTCAGCTCGTCGGCCCGAAGCGCTCGGTGCGCACCCTCATCGGGGGCACGCCGAGCTCGACGAGGCCGTTGGCCGCCGCCTCGACCAGCAGGGTCGGCCCGCAGATGTAGACCAGCGGCTCGGCGCCGGCGGCGGCGATCGCCTCGGCCAGCATGGCGCGGTCGATGCGCCGCGCATAGCCGGTCCACTCCGGTGGCTGCGAGCGGGTCAGGGTATGGAGGAGCCGCAGCTCCCCGTCGGCGGCGGCGAGGCCGTCGAGCTCCTCGCGATAGATCACGTCGTCGAAGGTGCGCGACGAGTAGAGGAGGGCCGCCGGCGGCCGCGGGTCGGCGACGGCTCGCTCGCGGAGCATCGCCATCAGCGGGACCACGCCGGATCCTCCGGCGACCAGCAGGAGCGGCCCGCCGAGCGCGGGCTCCCACACGAAGTAGCCGCCGATCGGGCCGCGCACCTCGACCTGGTCCCCCACCTCCACCACGTCGTGGAAGTAGGGCGACACCTCCCCGTCAGCGATCCGCTCGATGGTCAGGTCCACCTCCCCCTCGCGCGACGGCGGCGAGGCGATCGAGTAGGAGCGCTGCGCCTGGTAGCCATCGGCCGCGGTCAGGCGGACGTCGTAGTGCTGTCCGGCCCGATGGGGTCGCCAGGCCGGCAGCTCGAGCGTGAACGAGTTGACCCCTGGCGTCTCAGCCCGGATGGCGGTGACCTTGGCGATCTGCCAGGCGAGGGGCTCGGGCATCGGTGCTGCGGTCGCCCGTCAGTCGCCCGAGTAGCGCTCTTCGCGCCAGGGGTCGCCGCGGTTGTGGTAGCCGAGCGACTCCCAGAAGCCCGGCTCGTCCTCCTCGTGCAGGCGCAGGCCGTGGACCCACTTCGCGCTCTTCCACAGGTAGAGGTGCGGCACGACCAGGCGCGCTGGCCCGCCGTGCGCCGGCTCGAGCGGCTTCCCGTCGTACTGCCAGGCGACGAAGGCCTGGTTGTTGAGCAGGTCGGTGAGCGGCAGGTTGGTCGTGTAGCCCCCGTACGAATGCGCCGTCGCGAATCGCGCTCGCGGGTCGACCTCGACCGCCGCCAGCAGGTCGTCGAGGCTCACGCCGTGCCAGCTCGTGTCGAGCTTCGTCCACTTCGTGACGCAGCTGATGTCGACCGTCCAATCGCGCGAGGGGAGCGCGGTGAACTCCGTCCAGCTCCAGGTCACCGGCGCCTTCACGAGCCCCTCGATGCCGAAGCTCCAGGTGTCGAGCGGGACCTGCGGGGTGGGGCCGGCGGAGAGGACCGGGAAACCATCGGTCAGGTACTGGCCCGGCGGCACCCGGCCGGCCTTGTCGCCGGGATCGTGCGAGCGCCCCACGAATCCGCGCGAGACGAACCCCTCGGTCATGGGCGGATCGTACTTCCGCCGGACGGCCGGCGCAGGCGAGGATCGGCCTGCTAGGCTCACCCCATGAAGGGCGATCGAGTCGAGGCGGTGGTCGATACCGGCCAGGGAACGCAGACCTTCGTGATCGAGGCCACCCGGGCCGGACGACGCATCGAGGTGACCACCGCACGGGGCGTGGTGGAGGTCAGCGAGGTGACCCGCGGCGGCACCCCGGTGCGAACCGGCCGCTTCATGTCGGCCAGGCTCATCGCGCTGGTCGAGCACCCCGCGCACGAGGGGCACGACTCGAAGGTGGACGTGCAGACCCGCCGTCGCATCACCAAGGCGGGCGAAGGAGCCTGACGCCACCCCGCCACCGGGGCATCCTGCGCATGGTCAGGAACCGATCCCCGCTGGCCGGGGTATCGGTGGCAGAGGTGGAGGGCCGTCCACTGGTCGAGAGCGAATGGATCGAAGCGGCACGGCGCGGCGACGCGTCGGCCTTCGAGGAGCTGGTGCGCCGCCACGAGGAGATCGCCTACCGGACCGCGTACCTCGTGACCGGCGACGCCGACGAGGCACGCGACGCCGCTCAGGATGGATTCATGCGGGCGCACGCCGCGCTGGGCCGCTTCCGCGCCGGGGCGGAGTTTCGACCGTGGCTGCTGCGGATCGTGGCCAACGCCGCGCGCAATCGCCGACGGAGCGCTGCACGGCGGGTGGGACTGGCCCTGCGCGCGTCCCGTGACCCAGCCTCGGGCGATGCGGCCCCATCGCCCGAGGTGCTGCTCCTCGCCAAGGAGCGGCGCGACGAGCTGCTGACCGCCATCAACGCCCTGCGGCCGGAGGATCGGCTGGTGATCACGCTCCGCTGGTTCCTGGAGCTCAACGAGGAGGAGATGGCCGCCGTCCTGGACCGCCCGCGCGGCACCGTCAAGTCGCGCCTGTCGCGCGCGACCGATCGGCTGCGCGCCGTGCTGGGGGAGGTCGCCGATGCCTGACCAGCCGCGCCCCGCGCTCGACGACCGCCTCGCCGACCTCGCGGCCGCCGTCGTCTTCCCCGCCACGCCGCCGCTCGCGGCGCTCGTCGGCGAGCGGCTGCGCCGTGCGCCGCACCGGGCCGGCTTCGGGCGGCCGATGAGCCGCGGCCTGGCGCTGGCCGTTGCCGCCACGCTGCTGCTGGTGGGCGTTGCGGCGGCGGTCGGCATCGCCCTTGGCGGCCTGCGCCTCGTCTTCGGACCCGCGTCGTTCTCCCCGCTGCCGAGCCTCGTCGCGGGGCCGGGCCTCGGGGAACGAACCTCGCTCGCCGAGGCGCGCGAAGGGATCACCTTCACTCTGCGTCTCCCGTCGCTCGCCGAGCTGGGCGATCCGGACCTGGTCTACCTTGCCGAACCACCCGACGGAGGTGCCGTAACGCTCCTCTACGGCGCGCGCGCCGGCTTCCCGGCCGACGCGGAGACGGGCGTGTCGCTGATCGTCACCCAGTTCCGCGCGGACATCGGTCCTGAGATCTTCGAAAAGCTGATCGACTCGGGTGTCACCGTCACCGCCACGCACGTGAAGGGCCTGCCGGCCTGGTGGGTGGCGGGCGGCGACCACTACTTCTTCTATCGCGACGCGACCGGACGCGTCGTGGACACGACGCTGCGGCTTGCCGGCCCAGCGCTCATCTGGGAGGAGGCCGGCGTGACGCACCGGGTCGAGGGTGCCCCCTCCCTCGCCGAGGCGCTGCAGGTGGCGGAGTCGCTCGAGTAGGCCGCGGACCGGGCTAGGGCGCCGGCGCCCGGGCAAAGGGCGCGCCGCGCAGCAGGACGGCCAGGGTGATGTCTGAGAGCTCCGTCGGACAGGCACCGATGATCCCGAAGGTGAGCAGGTCCTCCTCCAGTCGGAACTGCACCCGTGCGACGCAATCGCCGCGCGTCACCAGCAGGGTGTGGTTGTCGATCAGGTCGTAGGTCGCGTCGCCGAGCTCGGTGGTCGTGTCCCCGTCGGTCGTGGCGGCGGAGATGCTGGCGGTCCCGATCGAGAGCGAGAGCTGCACCGGGTCGCCGATCAGCAGCCCGTCGAGCTGCTCCTGCAGATCGGCCTCGTCGAACTCGTCGATGAGGCCGGCGATGAAGTCGGCCTGCGTCGTCTGCTCGAGCTTCCAGGTGCCCGGCAGCGTGCGCTGGACGGTGGCCAGGTCCGGGTTGCCGATGTCCGGCCGGCTGCCGACCAGCAGCGTGTAGCCCACCCCGAACCCGACGATCGCGCCGAGGGCGAGCACGACGCCGAGGCCGATCCGGACGGCGCGGTTCACGGCGACCCTAGAAGCCGAGGTCCGGCTTGACGACCATCAGGAACGCGATGATCACCACCAGCCCACTGACGAAGATGCCTCCCCGCTTCACCCCGCGCACGGCATCCATCAGCCCTGGCGGTGGACCGCTCGGAGGGGGTGCGGCCGGGGCTCCCGGCGGCGGACCGGAGGTCAGCGCCAGGATCCGTCGCACGGTCGGCAGCTGCACCGTCAGCGAGTAGGTGAGCGCCACCGTGTAGAGGACGATTCCTGTCAGCAGCCAGCGGGTGTCGCGCAGGAAGGGATTGATCCCCACCGTCCAGATCAGGCCGATGCCGGTAACCGGCATGGTGAGCGCCACCGGGACGACTCGCTGCGTCGCGATCGCGTACGACACGCGCGTCGCGAAGTTGCCGTGGACCTGCTCCGCGCCACCCATGCGCCCAATGATCGGAGCGGCGAAGGACGGGCCGAACGCGATGATCGCCCCCAGCACATGCAGGAACAGGAACCAGGGCACGAGATCAGGCATCGCCCGACAGTCTATCTCGCGGGAATCCCCGGACTCAGCCCGCGATTGCCGTGGGCACGCCCTTCAGCGCGTCGGCGATCTCCCGGGCCCAGGCGCTGAGCGCCTCCCAGTCGCGGAAGTCCCCGTCCGGCGCCCGCACCGCGGAGACGACCAGCTTCTCCCCGATCCCCAGCCGGCCACGATCGAGGCGTCCGGTGAAGGTACGGTGGCCGCGCGCCCGGAGCGAGTCGACCAGCACGGCGATGCCCTGCGGGTCGCCCTCCGGCTTCGGGTCGGGGCTGCCGACGGGGCCACTGCTGAAGAGCCAGACGGGACGCGCCCGGAGCTCGACGGTGTGACGCTCCACGAAGTCGGTCGCCTCCGGCAGCCAGCGCCCCATGTACACGCCGCTGCCCAGGACCACCGCGTTCCACCCGGCCACGCCCTCCACGTCGCGGAGCTCCCGCACCGCGACCTCCAGGCCGGCGTCGGTCAACGCCGTGCCGATGGCGCTCGCCATCTCGTTCGTGGAGCCATGCCTGCTCGCAGCCGTCACCAGGATCCGCATCGGTTATCTCCGTGACCGTTGAGGTGCGCCTCCATTCCGAGGCGGGCGCCGGGCCGATGCGAGTGCCAAGCGGCCTCTCGCGGACGGACCATTGGCACTTCGCCTCGCTCGGTGGCAACTCGGCCGCCCCTCCGTGCGTCATGGCGCCATGAGAGCACTCCATCTGAACCTTGCCGTTGGCTCGCTGGCGCTGCTGCTCGCCGCATGCTCGCTGCTCCCCGGCGCGGTCAACGCCGCGCTCGACGGTGAGTGGCAGCTGCAGGCCGGCAGCAACCAGGGGGCCCCGCTGCCGATCCCGGCCGGCAGCCGCATCACCCTGAAGATCGACGGCGCCGATGTCGGCGGCATCTCCGCCTGCAACCACTACGGCGGGACGCTCGAAGTGAACGGGACCACGATCCGAATCAGCGCCCTGTCGACCACCGAGATGGCCTGCACCGATGACGGCGTGATGGCCGCGGAGGCCGCCTACCAGGCCGCGCTGCCGCGGGTCACCAGCGCCGCCCGAACCGGCAACAGCCTGGTGCTGAGCGGCCCGCAGGTGGAGCTGCGCTTCACGCTGGTGCCCCTCGTCCCGAACGCCGAGCTGGTGGGCCCGGTGTGGGTGCTCGACTCGCTGCTCAGCGGCGAGGTCGTCTCATCGGTGAGCGCGAACCCCGCCACGCTTCAGCTGAGCGCCGACGGTTCGCTGGTGGCCTCGACCGGCTGCCGCGAGGTGACCGGCCGCTACAGCATCTCCGGGACGCAGGTGCAGGTCACGCTCGACCCGTATGACCTCATCGGCTGTGCCGGCGACGTCGAGGCCCAGGACGCGCAGGTGCTGGCGGTGCTCGGCGACGGGTTCAGCGTCGCCATCGTGGGCAATTCCATGACCCTGACGGCAGGCGAGCAGGGCCTCGGCTACCGGGTCGGCGCCAGCAGCTGACCCCCCTTCTGCGCCCGGCGCCGATCTTCGCTACCATCCGCCGGCCATGAGCAGACCGATGATCGTCGCGGAGGGGCTGGAGAAGCACTTCGGCACCACGCACGCCCTGCGCGGCCTGGACCTCGACGTCGCCGAGGGCACGATCCTGGCCCTGCTCGGCCCCAACGGCGCGGGCAAGACGACCGCGGTGCGGATCCTGACCACGCTGCTCCGGCCCGATGCCGGACGCGCCGAGGTGGCCGGGATCGACGTCCTTCATCACGCCAACGAAGTGCGCCGCCAGATCGGCGTGGCCGGGCAGAACGCGACGCTGGACGAGGTGCTCACCGGGAGCGAGAACCTGGAGATGATCGGCCGCCTCTTCCGTCTCCCCGCCGTAGACGCCCGCAGCCGCGCCGGCGGGCTGCTGGAGCGGTTCGACCTGGTCGACTATCGCGGATCGGGTCACCAAGACCTACTCCGGGGGTGAGCGGCGGCGGCTGGACCTGGCCGGGGCACTCGTGGCGGAGCCGCCGGTGCTCTTCCTCGACGAGCCGACGACGGGGCTCGATCCGCGCGGTCGCCTCGCCATGTGGGACCTGATCGGCGGGCTGGCCAAGGGCGGGACGACAGTGCTGATGACGACGCAGTATCTCGAAGAGGCCGATCTGCTGGCCGACGATATCGCCGTCATCGACCACGGCAAGCTGATCGCCCGCGGAACCGCCCTGGAGCTGAAGCAGCGCACCGGCGGCGAGCGCCTCGAGATCCTCGTCACCAACCAGGACCAGGTCCCCGCCGCGGCTGCGGCGCTGGCGGCGCTCAGCGGCGAGAAGCCGTTCGTCGATGCGGCGGCGCGCCATGTCAGCGTCCCCGTCTCATCGCACGGCGGGATGCTCACCCGCGCGGTGCGCGAGCTCGACGCCGCAGGCGTTGAGGTGGATGACATCGGATTCCGTCGACCCACCCTGGACGAGGTCTTCCTGGCGCTCACCGGGAAGCCGGCGAGCGACGAGGCATCGGCTCCGGAGGAGCTCGCGTCATGACGCTTCGCTGGTGGATTGCCGACTCGCTCGAGATGGTCAAGCGCAACCTGCGACACATCCGTCGCACCCCGGAGCTCCTGCTGGACGTCACCCTCCAGCCGATCATGTTCGTGATCCTGTTCCGCTTCGTCTTTGGCGGAGCGATCCCGATCGAGGGCACGACCTACGTCAACTACCTGATGGCCGGCATCTTCGTGCAGACGATCGCCTTCGCGGGCGTGTACACCGGGGTGCTGCTGGCGAACGATCTGAAGAACGGCATGATCGACCGATTCCGATCGCTGCCGATGCTGCAGTCCTCGGTCCTGACCGGCCGCACCCTCACCGACCTGCTGCGGGCGATGCTGGCCGTGACCGTGATGACGATCGTGGGGCTGCTGGTCGGCTTCCGCCCCGAGGGCGGCGTGAGCGGCGCACTCCTGGCGATCGGGGTGATGCTGACTTTCGGCTTCGCCCTGTCGTGGGTCGGGGTGGCGATGGGCTCGTTCGTCCGGACCCCCGAGGCGCTCCAGGGGCTGATGTTCATGACCGTCTTCCCGCTCACCTTCGCCAGCAGCGCCTTCGTGCCGACCGACACGATGCCCGACTGGCTGCGCTTCTTCGCGGAGCGCCAGCCGCTGACCCTCGTGACGAACACCGTCCGCAGCTTCATGCTCGATGGGAGCGGCGGGCCGGACGCGATTCCCGCCCTCATCTGGGCGGTCGGGCCTGCTTGCCGCCTTCTTCCCGCTGGGGCTGTCGCTCTACCGGCGGCGCACCTCGCAGTAGCCGCTACGGGCCGTCGACGACCTGCACGGCGGTCACCACGAACTGCTGGCGGCAGGACTCGATGACGGACCGCGGCCCGGACCAGTAGGGCAGCTCCTCCGGTGGCGGCTCGTACGTGCAGCCAGCGGCCGCAGGGTCGTCGAAGTGACCGGTCAGCTCCAGCCAGGCCCCCAGCCACTCGTCGGCGGGCTCAGCCACAAAGGAGGGCGGCAGGACGACCGCCGTTGAGCTGCTCGCCGACTCGATCGGTGCCAGCCAGAGCTGGTTGGCCCCCGCCTGCACCAGCCATTTCGGGTCGGCGACCACCTCGCTCGTACCCCAGCAGCCGTCGCACCGGCTCGACCAGGCGCGGAAGGAGATCGAACGGCTGCCATAGCAGAAGGCCGCCGTGCCTCGGTCGACGAGCACGAATTCCAGTGCGTCGGTTGGCGGGGGCGCGCATTGGTCGGTCGAAGGGCCGGTGATCGCCGCGAGCAGTGGGTCAGCCTCCGGCAGCCAGGTGCCGTCGTCCGTGCGACGCCAGACGCGGGGATTCTCGTATGGGCCGGATGGCTGGTAGCCCACGAGCACCACGCCCCTTGGCCCGGCGGCGGCGACCCGCGGGATGCCGTCGAAGTCATCCGGCAGGGCTGCCCGACTCCAGCGCTCGCCAGTGATGACCCAGGTCAGAGGCGCCGCCGAGCTTCGATCCCAGCCGAATGCGATCGCCTCAGCGCCGGTCGCCACGAGCCGGGTCACCACCGCGTTCTCGAACGGCGCCGCGGAGAGCGACATCAGCTGCCACGCGAGCTGACCGTCGGCCACCGACCCCAGCCAGGCGCGCACCGAGCCGGTGGCGCGGTCCATCTCGGTGGCGAACCAGCGGTCGTCGGTCGCGGCGAACTGAAGGCCGATGTCCCGCGGGCCACCAGTCACGGGAGACCAGGTGAATCCGTCGGTCGAGAAGGCGGCCAGGACCGGGCAGCAGCCATCCGTGTTCCACGCGTAAAAGCCGAGGGGCGTCCCGGCGATCTGGATGCTCTGGTGGCCCAGTCCCGCATCGACCTCGTGCCAGTTGACTCCGTCGACGGAGAAGAAGAGGGTCTCCCGCCAGCTCGATCGGTCGGTTGCGGTGTGGAACAGGTACCCCGCGGGCGAGCCCACCACCTGGTTCGGGTACGGTTGCCCGCCGGGCAGCACCAGGGTTCCGCGGACCGACCACTGCGAATCCGTTCGATGAGGTCGAGACCCAGGTGCTGCCGTCTGCGCCGCTGGAGACCATCAGCCACCCCGCCGGTCCCCAGGCCGGTGTCCCCGGGCTCAGGGCAGCATCGGGCTGGTCACGAGCCAGCTTCCATCGCGTGCCATCGACGGACCTGATCAGGGTGGGTCCCGGCCACGCGTCGGACATTCCTGGCGCCGAGGCGATCCCCAGGAACCCGTCGGGGCCGGCAGCCAGGTCCCAGATCGAGCCGCTGACCGGAGTCGGCGCCGGACCATAGCGCGTGACGCGGTCGACGCCACCCTCGCGCGTCGCCACCCAGCCGGAATAGGTGGCCGCGCTGACGCTGGCCCAGCCCTCCTGTCCTACGCTGGCAGGATCCTCGTAGGCCTCGAACAGCTCGCCTGCCTCCAGGACCCTGACCGTGAGCCGAATCCAGCCGTGGATCGCGTCGTGGATGTCGAGCCTCGTGGTCGCGCGCATCCAGCCGTAGAAGTACGCGGTTGGCGGAACGGCACTTGGGAGGGGCGCCGACTGCAGGCGGACGTCGAGCGGGGCCGGGGTGGGGCTCGGGGCGCGGGACGGCCGAGCCGTGGCGCCCGGCGAGGCGGAGGCCGTGGCCGCCACCTCATCCTTGGGCAGGAGGTTGCCGGCCACGATCAGCAGCCCGCCGAACAACGCGAGGATGGCGAGGGCCACCAGGATCCGCTCCCCGCCCGAGGGGCCGGGCTGCCAGCCCTCGGTGGTGTCCATCGGGATCTGTCGGCGATCCGTCACCGCGCGATCATATGCCCGGCGTCGAGCCAATCCGAGAGACCCATCCAGGGCGCCGACCCGTGGCCAGTACTTTGGTCAGGCTGCCTCGCGCGCGTGCGCGGCCCATGCTCCACCGACGCACAGCCGGGGGGCTGATCTTGAGCGACCTTTCTCTGAGCGAATGGCCCGGATCGATTGCCCGCTTCTTCGCCGAGCCTTCGACCGCTGACACGCAGAGCGTGCGCGGCCTGCTGCGACATCACCTGTCGCGCGCCACCGAGGTGATCGTCCTCGTCGCGCTCGTGGCCGCCGCGCTGCTGGAGCTCGGCAACCCGCGCTGGCTCGGACTCCTGGCGGCCTACACGGCGGGATGGATCGTGCTCGACCATGTTCTCTTGCGACCCGGCAACCGCGTGCCGCCACAGCTCGCCTTCCGGCTCGGCATGGCCTCGTGGCCGGTTGCCTTCGTCGTGCTCGGCCTCGCTGGCTGGTCAGGCGACCTCTACCACGGCGAGGTGATCGCGGGGATCGCCATGCTCGTCTCGGGCCTGGTGGCGCTCGTCGAGCCACTGCCCGTGACCGTCCTCTGGGCCCTGGTCGGCAGCGCCTGCATCGCCTTCGGGGCGGCCCTCGGCGGGGCACTCGGGGCGGAGTCACTCATCGCGGCGGGCGGGGTGGTGGCGGGGGCCGCGTTCGGCAATCGCCTGCATCATGTCATCGAGCGATTCCTCGGCAGCCGGCGGCGCCTGCTGCACGAGGTGACCCGTGTCCCGGGCTCGGCCGATCCATTCGTGACCGCGCAGGC
This sequence comes from uncultured Chloroflexia bacterium, assembly GCA_963782015.1. Classification (GTDB taxonomy): domain Bacteria; phylum Chloroflexota; class Limnocylindria; order QHBO01; family QHBO01; genus CF-167. The sequence goes on along the minus strand of CAWAHY010000004.1, from coordinate 1,184,649 downwards.
GCTCCTGGAGCCGCTGCAGCGCCACACGCCGTTGGAGACCGTCTCGATCACCTGGTTCACCCCGGACGGCCGTTCGGTGATGCTCGGGATCATCGGCAAGAACGTGCCGGCCGTCCTGCGCCCCGGCTCGACCCTGCCCGAGCAGCGCAACGCGTACATGCGCAGCCAGGCGGCCAGTGGCCCGTGGATCACCGGCTGGACGGTCAAGCCCGACGACGACGGCTACTCGCGCAGCGTGGCTGCCATGGGGGTCAATTCGGTGGCCTACATGCCGCTCGTGCACGAGGGCCGCACCATCGGGATCCTGGGGGCCGCGATCGGAAACGCGACGGGCGGCAAGGGGGTCGCCGCCGAGCAGATTCCGATCATGGCCGAGGTGGCCGACGTGGTCGCCACGACGCTCGGTCCGGCGATCGCCAGGCTCGAGGAACGCTCGAGCGCAACGCACCTGATCGACCAGATCCTGCTCGAGCGCCGCTACTGGCCAGTCTTCCAGCCGATCCTCGACCTCCATTCCAACCAGGTGGTCGGGTACGAGGCGCTGACCCGCTTCGACGCGCCCCTCAACACGCAGCGGCTCTTCGACCAGGCCGGGCTGGTCGGCCGCGGCAAGGACCTGGAGGTCGCCACGATGGGCGCCGCGGTCAAGGCCGCGGCACAGCTGCCGTCGGCCGCCTGGGTGAGCATCAACTCATCGGCCGCGCTGCTGGCCGAGACCGAAGCGGTGGGCGGAATCCTCGCGCCGCTCGATCGGCCGGTGGTGATCGAGCTCTCCGAGCACGACGTGATCACCGACTACGAGCCGATCGCGGGCGCCATGCAGAAGCTCGGAGCGGGCCGGTCGCTGGCCGTGGACGACGCCGGGGCGGGCTTCGCGAGCCTGCGCCACATCCTCGAGGTGCGGCCGGCCTACGTGAAGATGGACATCGGCCTGGTGCAGGGGGCGTCGACCGACCTGAGCCGTCGCGCGCTGGTGGCGGGCTTCGTCCACTTCGCGCGGGACGCCGACTTCACGCTCATCGCCGAAGGGATCGAGAGCCCCGACGATCTGGAGACGCTCAAGGGGCTGGGCGTGGCGATGGGCCAGGGCTTCCTGCTCGGCCAGCCCGAGCGGGTGGCCGCCTTCCGGGAGCGACGTGCCGGCTCGGGTCGCCGGCGTGTCGCGCGAGCGCCGGTCAGCTAGCCGCGCGCGGCGCGGATCTGTTCGGCGTGGTCGTGGGAGTGGCCCGCGTAGATCTCCAGCCAGCGCTCCACCGAATAGGCCCCCGATTCCGCGTGCGTCCCCTGCCGCTCCCACTCCGCGGGGGTGAGTGACTCGAGCAGGTCCAGGCTCGCGGCACGGACGCCGCGCAGGACCGCCAGCGAGGAGGCGATCGGCCGGTCGTAGTGGAGGCGCCGGGCGTACTCCGGCTCGTCGTAGCCCTGGATGAACGGGTCGTCCTCCGCGATCAGGCGCCGCAGCCGCACATAGGCGGTCGCCTCGCTGTCGGCCAGGTGGTGGACGACCTGTCGTGCAGTCCAGCCGCCATCGGGCGCCGGGTGGTCGAGCTGGGCGTCGGTGGTGCCGGCCAGCGCCGCCTCGACAGCGGCGTATCCGGCACGGAAACGGTCGAGCAGCGCGGCACGGTCCATGCCGCGAAGGATAGCGGCCCGGCGTGGCAGACTGCCCGCATGCCGACCGCAGGCCGCCCTCCGGAGCCCGGCCCTGGTCCGCTCCCCTTCGAGCGGCTCGACTTCGTCTACATGCCGAGCCGCGACGTGGCGGCCGACCTGCGCTACTTCGCCGAGACGCTCGGGGGCCGTGTCATCTTCGCCGTCGAGGGGATGGGCGCCCGAGTGGCGATGCTCGAGCTCACCGACGAGCCGCCGCGCCTCCTGCTCGCCGACCACCTCGAGGGGGACCGCCCGATCCTCGTCTACCGGGTCGCGGACTTCGACGCGGCGCTCAAGGCGCTCAAGGCGCGCGGCTGGAAGCGCGGCCACAGCATCGAGATCCCGCACGGACCGCTCTGCTCGTTCATCACGCCGGGCGGTCAGCGGCTCGCCGTCTACCAGCTGGCGCGGCCGGACGTCGAGGAGCACTTCGCGGGTCGCCGCGACTTCTGATCGCACTACCATGGCGCCGATGAGCCAACCAGCCGCCTCGACCCACATCGGCCGGGACCAGTTCCACCTGGCGTGGGACCGATCCATCGAGCCGGTCGTCACTGTCGCGAGCGGCAGCATCGTGGAGATCGACGCGCTCGACGCCTCGGGTGGGCAGATCACCGCCTCCTCGACCGTGGCGGACCTCGCCAACCTCGACTTCGCCCGCGTCGACCAGGTGAATGGACCGATCGGCGTCGAGGGCGCGGAGCCGGGCGACAGCCTCGAGATCGAGCTGCTCGACTTCCAGCCCGCCGACTGGGGGTGGACCGCCTCGATCCCCGGCTTCGGGCTCCTGGCCGACGACTTCCCCGATGCCGCCCTGCGCATCACGAAGCTGGGGGCGCACAGCGCCGAATTCCTGCCGGGCGTGCACATCCCGCTCGCTCCCTTCTGTGGGGAGGTCGGAGTCGCCCCGCTCGCCGAGGGCGCTCACTCCACGATCCCGCCGGACGTCTTCGGCGGCAACATGGACACCCGCCACCTGACCGCCGGCACGAAGCTCTTCCTGCCCGTCTTCGCGCCCGGTGGCCGGCTCTCGCTGGGCGATGGGCACGCGGCGCAGGGTGACGGCGAGGTGTGCGGCACGGCCATCGAGACGCCGATGCGGATCCGCCTGCGGGTGAGCGTCCGCAAGGACCTGCACGTGACCGGTCCCGAATTCCTGACGCCCGGGCCGCTGGCGGCCGGCACCAACATCGGTCCCTATTACGCCACCGATGGCGTCGGCCCCGACCTGATGGCCGCGGCACGCGATGCGGTGCGGCGCATGATCGAGTACATCGGCCGCGAGCACGGCATCCGTCCGGTGGACGCCTACATGCTCTGCAGCGTGGCCTGCGACCTGAAGATCAGCGAGATCGTGGACGCGCCGAACTGGATCGTCACCTCGTACTGCCCCCTCTCCATCTTCGGCTAGGAAGTGGAGAGGCCCAGCCGGCTGCCGCTGATCCAGTTCGTCGAGCGGCCGGGCATCATCGACCTCGGCTGGGGGCATCCTGACCCGACCCTCGTTCCGGTCGACGCGCTGCGGGCCGCTTCCGCGCGGGCTTTCGACCGCTACGGCCCCGATGCCCTGGCCTACGGCATGCCGGTGGGGCCGGGTCCGCTGATCGAGGCCATCTGCGAGCGCCTGGCCGAGACCGATGGCCGCGCGCCGGCGCTCGACGAGGTCCTCATCACGGGTGGCACCTCGCCTGCCCTCGACCAGGTGGCGACGCTGCTGACCGAGCCGGGGGACGTGGTGCTGGTCGAGGTGCCGACCTATCACCTGGCGATCCGCATCTTCCGCGACCATCCGCTCCGGCTGGTCCCCGTCTCGTCGGACGCGAACGGGCTCGAGATCGAGGCGCTGGCGGCTGCGCTGCGTGACATCCGCCGCGCGGGGGAGCGGCCGCGCCTGCTCTACACCATCCCGACCCACCACAACCCGACCGGCCGCTCGATGCCGCTCGACCGCCGGACGGAGCTCGTGGCGCTGGCCGAGCGAGAGGGGATCGTGATCGTCGAGGACGACGCCTACCGCGAGCTCTCCTACGATGCCCCTCCCCCGCCCTCCCTCTGGAGCCTCAGCGCCTCGCCTGGCAGCGTGGTGCGCCTCGGGACCTTCGCCAAGTCGATCGCGCCGGGGATGCGGGTCGGGTTCGTGACCGCCGACCCGGCGACCATCTCGCGCTTCGCCGAGGGCGGCATGCTCGACTCGGGTGGCGGGGCGAACCACTTCGCGGGGCTGGTGGTGGCCGAGTACATGCGGTCCGGTGACTACGCGCGGGTGGTGGACCTGCTGCGAGACGCATTCCTGGAGCGGCGCGATCAGATGCTGCGGGCGCTCCGCGCGGAGATGCCGCCGGGGACCACCTGGACCGAGCCGGCCGGCGGCTACTTCATCTGGATCGGCCTGCCGCCGGGCCTCGACGCGGAGGCCCTCCTGCCCCTGGCCGAGGCCGGCGGGACGAGCATCCTGCCGGGCCCGACCTTCTTCCTGGCGCGCGCTCCCGGGGCTGGTTCAATCCGTCTCGCCTTCAGCCGCTACTCCCCCGCCACGCTGGGCGAGGCGGTGGGCAGGCTCGCCGCCGCCATGCGGAGCGGTCGCTAGGCTGGACGCGGGTGGTACGGTGCGTTCAGACCGATGAGCACCGCCCAGCTCAAGCGCCCCGTTCCCGCGCGCCTCGTCCGCCCGCCATCGCGGCTCCTGGCCTGGCTGCTCCCCATTGCGCTGGCAGCCTGCCAGGCGGCGAGCCCCTCGCCGTCGTTCTCCCCGAGCCCCTCCCCGACGCCGGAGCCACCATCCGGCGACGAGGTGATCGCCGCCTTCCTCGAGATCGTGGGGGATGCGCAGCTGTCGATGCACGTCGAGCTGCAGGGCACCCTCGAGGCCGCCGCCGGGGGTCAGACCGAGACCCTGGGCATGAGCATGAACATGGACCTGCGCGGCAACGACGCGGTGGGGACGGCCATGCTCGACACCGGGCCGGGCGAGATCCGCGTCACGATGCTGCTGGTCGGCGACCGCGCGTTCGTGGACGACGCCGGGAGCTGGGTGGAGATCCCGTTCGAGCAGACCTCGCCGCTGAACCCCTTCGCGGCCCTGGGCGGACCCGATGACCTCGCCTACGACAGCTCCGCGGAGCTCCAGGGACGGCGGGTGCATCACCTGCACTCGCTGGTCTGGATCGGCGGCGACATCGACGGGCTCGAGGCGCAGGGTTGGAGCGGCGTGGTGATCGACTACGACGACTCGGACATCGTGGTCGATGACGCCGGGACGCCGATCCGCCTCGACTTCCGCGGCGGCGTCTCCGGGCAGTACCAGGGGCAGGATGCCTCCGCCGCCTTCGACGTCACCTACCAATTCAGCGATGTCGGGGAGCCGATGGTGATCCCGACTGCGCCCGAGGCCCCCGCCGCCCTCTTCCCCGACCCGATCCCCGGCCAGGCCGTGTACGACGACGCGGGGGTCCTCTCCGCCGAGGTCGAGGCGACCCTCGAGGCGCGCATCGACGCGATCGAGGAGCGCAGCGGGGCGCAGGTGGTCATCTACTTCCAGGTCGACCCGACCGCCACCGAGAGTTCCATCGGTGGCCACGCGCCGAGGCCCTGATGAACGAGTGGGGCATCGGCCAGTCCGGCCTCGACAACGGCTTTGTGATCCTCGTCTCGGTCGATGACGACGCTCGAGGGTGGGCGGCTGGGGACCTGGGCGGGGACGGGCCTGCTCCTGTACCTCGGGGAGGCCGAGCAGACGACCCTGCAGCGACGAGGTGATGCTTCCCGCGTTCGCCGAGGGCCAGTACGAGATCGGTGCCGTGGAAGGGCTCCAGTTCGTGGACGAAGCCATCCCCTGACCCGCGGCGAGGGCTCGACAACCCCTGCTACCCTTGGCCCTCCATGCATCGAACCTCGCGTTCCGCCGCGCTCAGCGCCGCGCTCGGGCTGGTGCTCGCCGCGTGCGGCGGTCAGGCGGCACCATCGGCCAGTGAGCCGGAGACCAGCGAACAGCCGGTTGCGAGCCAGGCCGCTTCCTCGCTTCCGACCCCGGTGCTGACCGAGGAGATCACGCCCTTCATGGAGGCGCCATTTGCCGGCTCCTTCCCGACCGCGAACCTGCTCGACCACAACGTCCCGCTCGAGTTCGTCGACAGCAACGGGACCCAGCTTTCGTACTGGGGCGAGCCGATGGCCTTCTTCGATGGGCATTCCGGCTACGACTGGCTGATGCCGGAGGGCACGCCGCTGCTCGCCGCCTTCGACGGGACGGTCGAGATCGCCGGAGTGGCGGATCCGTTCTTCTGCCCGAGCCTGGGGCGTGACGTGGACGACCAGGGCACCATCGTCATCAACACCACCGCCACCAACTTCGCCCAGGACCGCTTCGCGGTGTACTACGCGCACGGCAGCCGCGTCGACGTCGCGGTCGGCGACAAGGTGACCGCCGGCCAGCAGATCGGGCTGTCGGGCAACACCGGCTGCTCGACCGAGCCGCACCTCCACTTCGAGGTCTATCGCGACACCCACACGAACACCGGCCACCGAGCCACCGTCGACCCGTACGGCTGGACCGGCTCGGGTGAGGACCCCTGGCTGGCGGATCGGCGCGGGGCGGAGAGCATCAACCTGTGGAAGCCCGGCGAGGCCCCGGAGCTGCACCTCGAGGTGCGCCTTGCGGTCAACGGGGGCGGCTCGACCGCGGCCTTCTCGATCACCACCGTGCGCTGGGCCGGCACCGACGACGTCGCCAACCCGAACGACGAGTTCGTGGAGGTCACCCTGGACCCCCGCTACGGCGGCGACAGCATGGCGCTCACCGGCTATCGGATCGAGAACAACGCGAACCTCGCCTTCAGCTTCCCTGCGGGGTTCACGCTCACCGCGGCGCAGCCCAGCGTGCGCGTCTACTCCGGATCGGGCACGGCCACGGCCACGGAGCTGTACTGGGGCCAGGCGAGCCCGGCCTGGAGCAACCTGGGCGATTGCGCGCAGCTGGTCGATCCCGGTGGCGGGCGCTACCTGATCTCCACGCCGGGCTCGCCGGGCTGCCTCTAGGCCCGCCCCGGATCACCTCATCGGGCCTTCACAATCCGCTAATCTGGCGCGGTAGAGCCAGCCCCCTGGCGTGCGAGCTACGCCGTCGCTTCGTTGCAGGCCAGGCCCCATGTTCAGGCGGCTCAGGGACAGGCTCCGTGGTCCGCGGGACGAGATCCCCGCCCCCGATCGGCTGCGCCTGCTGCTCCATGTCTGGCGGAGCGCCATCGAGCGCGATGACGGCAGGATGGCATCCCGCGCCTGGTTCGCACTGCGCGACGAGGCCGATGCCTCGAGGGCTCCAGACGTCCGTGCCGCGATGCTGCTCCTCGAGAAGCCGCGACTCTCGGCCGGCGAATGGTCCTCGGCCTCGACCACCCTCCAGTTCGCCGTGGCGCGCTTCGCCGCGGGCGGCGACCCGGGACTCTCGGCGCGCTTCGTGATCCAGGATCTGACCATGGCCGCCGCCACGAACTACCGCACCACGCGCATCCCCGAGTACCTCGCCAAGCTGCGGACCATCCGCGCGGCCGCCGAGCGGACCGGCTTCCACGACATCCGTGCCGGCGCGGACGCGCTCCTGCGCGACTTCGAGCGGCTCGTGGCCTGGCAGAGCCAGATCGCGCGGCTCGACGCGGAGGACGGGGAGCGCACCTTCCGCGAGATGGCGCGCGACCACGATGCGCGGATCAGCGACCTGACGGCCACGGTCTGGCGCGAGGGCTAGGACCGACCAGCCTGGCGAGGCTCGCCGAAGCGCCGACCGGGGGAGTTGAGCCAGCGGACCAGGAGGATCCCGGCGGCCGCGACCACGGCATAGATCACGACGAGCGACGCGTCCCCCCGGAAGGCGGCCAGGGCCAGGATGGCCAGCGCGGGGACGCCGGCGGCGCCCACCGACCAGGCGCGGGCGGCCCGGGACCAGATCGGCCAGGTCACCCGGGCGTAGAAGGCGCGCTCATCGTCGCGGATCACCATCCCCCAGCCCCAGAAGAGCAGGCTCCAGACCAGGATCGCCACCACGGCCAGCGCGCCCGCCGCCGCGAGCGTCTTGAGCGTGTGCTGCCAGCCGCCGAACCAGTCGGGCAGGAGCGGGATCGAGTTTGCGAAGTCAAGGATCGTCCCGCCCAGGTCGTCGAGGTCGCGTCGCAGGCCGATCAGTCCGGCCACCAGTGCGCCGAAGGTGAGCACGCGCCCGGCCGCCAGCATCCCGACGCGCTGGTCGCGCACCACCGCCGCACGCTGCAGGTCGGGCGGGATCGCCTCCTGCGTGGCGAGGGCGGAGGGCGGAGCGAGGCTGGCCGCCGCGAAGGCCACGGCGCTCACGAACTCCGTGTTGTTGGTCCAGTACACCGAATGGTCGAAGACGGTGCTTGCGCGGTTGCGGATCCGGTAGCTGTCGACCTTCGCCGGCAGGGAGCTGAGCAGCGGACCGTTCGGTGCCGGATCGGCCGAGGCCCAGACATCCTCCCAGCGAAACTCGGGGAAGACGCGCTGCACGTCGGCGATGTCCTCGAGGATCTCCCCCTCCGTCGCCGCGTCATTCGCGCCGGCCAGGCGGCCGAGGAACTCCTGCACCACCAGTACGCCGACGACGGGCCATAGCAGCCGGAGCCAGTACCACTCGGCCGTGAGCAGCGACCAGACGCGTCCAGGGTCGCCCTGGACCGCGATCACCTCGTTCCAGAGGCCGACCCCCTGGACCGCCGCCACGGCCAGCAGCGCGGTGGAGAGGAGCGCGGCGGCCGCGAACTGGAGCTGCGTGAGCCCCGGCTCGGATTGGAGCCGATAGAGCGACTTCAGCTTGCGGAACGCCTGGCCAAAGCTCAGGAAGATGTCGACCCGAGCCCGCTGCCGGGGTGGGTCCTCCGCGGTGCGGCGGATGGCGTGCCAGGCGACCGCGCTGCCCTGGGAGTGGGCCACCACCAGGACCCGATCGCAGTGCTCGCTGACGTGCGCGATGTCGGCGCGCACCTGCTCGGCCATGGCGGCGAAGCGGACGGGGCTGCGGACCAGGACCAGGAGATCGCCGAAGCTCCCGGTCAGGTTCGTGGCCAGCCCCCGGAAGGCCGCCGACAGGACCGGCACCGGCACCAGGCTGAAGAGCAGCAGCGCCAGCGCCAGCGGGGTGATGACCGCGGCCACCAGCGCGGCCGCCAGGGTCAGGATCTGCGCGACGATCACGTTGGGGCGCACGTTCCGCCCGATGCCCGCCCGCTGCGAGGCGATCAGCCACGGTCCGGCCGCGATGGCCCAGGTCACCAGCTCGAGCAGGGAGGCCCTGCGGAAGGCGCCGGCCCACCACGACTCCGCCAGCAGCCAGTCCTGCTCCTTCGGCGGTCCACGCCGGGACTTGGTGAAGATGGTCACCGCCACGTGCGCCTGGCCGCCGAGCGTGTCATCGGTCTGGCCGGACGGGACCGTCTCGCCGGTGCGCAGCAGCGCGCCGCGGATCTTGAAGTCGGCGCCCGCGACCTGGTCCAGGCGCTGCCGGAGCCACTCTGTCAGCGCGTCACCCATCTCGGTGACGGTGTCACCGCGCTCCTGCTCGCCCATGCCGTGCACGAACAGCACCCCCACCGCGTATGGCTTCCGGCTCGGCCGCGGAACGCCCGGCGTGGCAGTGGCGAGGGGCGCGAAGCCGGGGATTCGCATCAGTGGATCTTGACCATGGAGCGGTGGATGTAGAGCACCCGGTTGAAGCCGATCACCTCCACCCACGCCTCGTTGTCGTCGGTCAGCTCGCGGAGGAGGATGAACGGGCTGAAGACGTTGGCGTGGATTCGTCTCGCGCCACGGAAGATCCCGCCTGCGCGGCTGCTGGCGAAGACGTTCGAGTCGCCCTCGTCGAGGTCGGGGCTGGTCCGGATGTTGATGCCGGGGCCGAGCAGGGTCACGAGCCGGCGGGGACCAGGGTCGAGCGGCGCAACGCGGATGTCGTTTTCGTGGGGGCCATTCGGCTCGAACAGGGTCGGGTTGTACAGGAAGTTGCGCATCACGCCGTCGCCGCCGTCCTCCAGGATGCTGACGAAGGAGTGGGTGTGGAACCCCTTCGCCACGCCGGTCTTCCCGATCTTCGCAATGAGCTGGCCCTGGACCACCGCCGTGCCGGCCTCGACCAGGATCTCGGAGCAGTGGCTGAAGCCGTAGCGGGTCCCCGGCCGGATCTCGACCCGGACGACGTTGCCGCTCACCTCGTTGCGCCAGCCGGCGAAGATCACCCTCCCCGCCTGGATCGCCCGGATCTCGGTGCCGAGCCCGGCGGCCCGATCGATGCCCGGATGGAAGTGCTGGTGGAAGGTGGCGCCGGGGTAGCGACGCCAGTACGCCTTCTCGGCGGTGGCCCACATGGCCGGCTCGAGGGCCGCCACGGCCGCGACGGCGATGCCGAACGGCTGGGTGGTCTTCGCCCCGGGGACCGAGACATCGTTCGCCATGACGCATCCCTCCTGTGCGTGTGGCCGATCATACCCACCGCTCTGGAGCCTCGGCTTGCCCTCGCTGCTACCCTCAACGTCCGCCTGAAGGAGAGGAGCGAGCAATGAGTGTCAGCAGCATGGCCAACCTGGCCTTTGCCCGTCGCGCCGATAGCGGTTCCGGCAAGGGCCTCACCACGCGTGGCGCCGTGGCCGCGGCGAAGGAAGGTGCCCCCGGCGCCGTCTCGTCCGCGGTCTCCGCGATCGCGGCCTACATCCCCACCGAGATCGTGACCGTCTACATCGCGGTGCTCGCCACCCTGGGCGTGACGCGCGAAGGCGCGGCGGCGTCGGGGGTGGTCACGACCACGCCGATCCTGGCCTACGCCGTGTTCGTGGTGCTGACCCCGATCGTCGTCTGGGGCCTCTACGCCTCGCGTGCGGTCGCGGCGGGCAAGGAGCTGCCCCTCTCGATCGCTGCGTGGCCGAAGTGGGAGATGGTGGCCGCCACCCTCGCCTTCGCCAGCTGGAGCGCCGCCCTGCCGAGCTCACCGCTCGAGCGGTACGACTGGTTCACTGCCGGACTGGCCGGCGTCGTGGCGCTGGTCCTGTCGATGCTGATCGGCCTCTTCGCACCGATCTTCTCCTCGAGCGAGCTCGCGGACAAGTAGGGATCGCTCAGGGCACGATCCCCAGCTCGTCGAGCGAGGCGTCCAGCTCGGCGGGGTCGCGGTAGACGCGGAACGCGCCCGCGCGCCCGAGCTCGTCCTCGCCGTAGCCGCCGGTCAGCAGGCCGACCGAGAGCATCCCGGCACGACGAGCCGCGAGCAGGTCCCAGACCGCGTCGCCGACGACCGTGCAGTCGCCGACTGGACGCCCATCCGCTCCTGGCAGGCCAGGAACAGGTCCGGCTCCGGCTTGGCGCGGAGGACGTCGCCGCGCTCGACGACCACGACCCCCTCCCCGACCCCCAGGGCCTCGAGCGAGGCGTTGATCTCCGGCCGTCGGCCGGAGGTCGCGATCCCGAACGGCACGCCGATCTCGCGCAGGTGCGCGAGCAGGGCGACCGCGCCGGGCAGCGGCCGGCGCTCGGGCATCAGCTCGCGGAACAGCTCCCCATGCCGGCGCTGGATCTGATCGACCTCGGCGTCGCTGAGTGGCCGCCCCAGCTCGCGCGCCACGGCGCGGGTGAAGAGGCCGCCGCTCATGCCGATGCGGCGATGGATCCGCCAGCCGTCGATCGGCAGCCCGGCCTCCGCCAGCGCGCGCTGCCAGGCGAAGACGTGGGCGTAGACGGTGTCGATCAGGGTCCCGTCGAGGTCGAAGATCAGGGCTCTCATGTCAGGTTCCACCGCTCCATGTAGCGCCCATCGGGGTCGCCAAATCCAAAGCGCCGATACAGCTCGTGCGCGTCGCGCGTGTGAAGCCCCCACTTGCGAATCCCGGCGAAGGGACCCTCCAGCACCGCGAACTTGAACATCTCGGCGCCCAGGCCCCGCCCGCGATGCTCGGGAAGGACGTAGACATCGGCGACGTAGGCGACCGTGTGGCGGTCCGAGACGACCCGCACGAAGCCGACCTGCTGCCCTTCGTGGTAAAGGCCGACCACCCGCGCCGCGCTGTCGATCGTCTCGTCGACGACCTCGCGTGAGCGTCCGAGCGCCCAGTAGGCCTCGCCCGAGAGGAAGCGATGCACGGCGGCACGGTCGATCCGTGCCGCGTCGTCGTCCAGCAGGTATCCGTTCCCGAGGTCGCGCTCCACGACGCAACTCTACCGGTCAGCGGGCCCGCGGTGGGGCTAGCAGTCGGGCAGCTGCTCGAGGTTGTTGGCCGGGGTGTGGTCCGGCGCCGTCGTGAGGTAGGGCGTCGAGCAGCCGGGAAACGGGCATGAGGGTGCCCGGCGGATCTTCACCCGCGCACCGTCGCCCTCCGACCACCACTCCTCGCCGGCCTCGATCGCGTCCGCCACGTCGAAGCGGGAGAAATAGACGCCCTCGGCGGTGCAGACGCCCGCCAGGTGCTCGTGCCCGCCATCGGAAGCCCGGACGCGGCGGACGCGCGTCACTACGGGCATGGGAAACCTCTGCGCATTCGATCCTCGGAGTATTCGTCGTGTCGCCGCATCATGCCACATTACTATACTATCTGTCTAGTATATCAAGGATGGTAGAATGCCGTCATGCCAAGGCGAGCGTCGTTACCCGGCGCGCGGGCCGGTTCCACGGCCGCCGGTCGACCGCGCAGCGCGGCGGTTGACGCGGCGATCCTGCGCGCCGCCACGGAGCTGCTGGTCCAGGGCGGCGTGGGCGCCACGACGATCAATGCGGTCGCGCGGCGCTCCGGCGTGGCGCGTGCCTCGATCTACCTCCGCTACCCCGGACGCGATGCGCTGGTCACGGCGGCGATCCGGGCGGCCATCGGGCGGGACCCGATCCCGGTCACCGGCGACATCGTGCGGGACCTCCACCGTGGCGCCGAGCAGACGCGGGCGATCCTGGCCTCGAAGCCGTTTCGCGCGGTCCTCCCCAGGCTGATCGAAGGCCTCCTCCGGCCGCGGGGCCGTCCCGGGGCCATCACCTACGCGATGCTCGCGCCCAACCGCCAGCTGATCGTCGACGAGTATCGGGCCCTGGCCGGCCAGGCCGGCCTGCGGTCGGAATTCGATGCCGACCTGGTCGTCGACCTCCTGATCGGCGGCCTCCTCAACCGTCTGCTGGTCACGGGCGTGCCACCCACCCACGCCGACGCGGAGCACACGGTCGAGGTCCTGCTCGCCGGACTGAGCGCCCGCTAGCCTCCGAGGCGGATCAGCCAGGCGCAGGCGGTGCGGTCGACTGGCAGCCGGCGCGGGTCACCCATCTCATACCGACGCCTCCTCCGCGATCGACTGGGCCAGTCCCTCGACCTCGGCGCGGGCCGCCTTGCCATCCGCCGCCGCGAAGTAGTCGCGGGACTGGATCCGCCGCAGCTGGGCGCGCATGCGCCGAACGGCCCACCGCAGCTCCACCTCGTCGCTCACCCGCATCCGTCGTGCCTCCCTGAGCACCACTTGATACTCCTCATCCGCAGCGCGCTGCATCTGCTCCACGTACTCCCAGTGCACCCGGGCGCTCGACGGTTGCGCCAGCCAGACCGATGCCGACCCGCGGCTCTCCCGGATCCCCGCCGCCAGCCACTCGAGGTGCTCCAGGTTGCGCGTCGAGAGCGGGAGCGTCGCCAGCCCGTCGCCGATCAGCAGGGCGCCGAGCCGTCGCAGCGCCCGCCACAGCGCCAGTCGCGGCGCCGATGGCTCACGCGGCAGCCGGTAGTTCAGGAAGGCCCACTTGCCGAGAGATGTAACCACGGTTACATTGTAGCCATGTGGGCTCTTGGCCGGCAGCCTGCCCTACCTCATCGTCCGGGTGGGACGCGTGCGCTCGATCTCGGAGCTGACCCCGGCACCGGGGCGGTGACGAAGCCTAAGACCCGGTCTCCAATCAGCTGCTGGCGTCGGTGTTGCCTCGAGCGGCCGCGATCCGCTCCCGGGCGAAGGCCAGGATCTTCTCCTGCTGCGCGGCATTCGCGAACGCGTACGCGGGAACCCATCCGGCGACGACCCTCCCCTTCAGGAAGAGGACCGTCCCGAACTGCTCCCGCAGCTCGGTGACAAACGACCAGGCCACCCGCGACGAGGTGCCGGCGCTGCGATAGGTGATGCCGTGCGCGTCGAATGCCATCTCGTGGGTCACGCCGAGGAGCGGCGCGGCCTTGCGGCGCATGATCAGGACCGCGATCGAGCGGTTGACATTCAGCCACAGGGCCGCCGCGGGAGCGAGCAGGAAGAGCCCGGACCAGGCGAGATCGGGGCTCTTGAGCAGGACGCCGCCGAGCACGAGCGCGACGGCCGAGAGCGTGATGAAGCCGAAGGCCAGCACGGTCAGGCGGTAGACCGTGGCCCGGTGGGCGTGACGCATGTCGACGACCGATTCCGCGGTGATCTCGTACCGAAGCGTGAAGGTGGCGGCTCGGGGCATGGCCACATGCTAGGCCGGCGGAGATCCCTGGCCCGGGCTCACCCGACGCCGACGCATGTACCAGGCACCACCGCCCACGACCAGCACCGCGAGCACCGGTGCGAGGCGACTCCGCTTGGGCACGCCGTGCAGAACGAGGTTGCATCCGCGTACTGTGAAGGGAATGGCGAATTGCGTTGAACGCCTGACGCCGTCGCCGACTCACGCCTGATCGGTTCGCACGCCTTCAGGTTCAGGCAGACTGAGGCTACCTCTACCCGCCTCGCAAGCCGGGCGTCGCGGTCCAACCCTGAGGAGGACGAGTGACCGATCCCGAGTTCGTCGCCACCATCGGCGCCGCGTTCCAGGCCTTCAACGAGCGTCGCTTCGCCGACTTCGCGACCTATGTGACCGATGACGTCGTCGAGGTCTACCCGCAGTCGGGCGAGCGCATCGAGGGCAGGGATCGGCAGCTGGCCTTCCACCAGACCTTCCCCGATCCGCCGACCTTCACCGTGCGAGCAGTGCACCGAGACGGCGACCTGGCCGTCGTCGAGGTTGATGAGCGCTCCGCCGATGGGACGCTCTGGAACGACGTCTGGATCTTCGAGCTGCGCGACGGGAAGGTCGCAACCATGACGGGCTACTTCGGCCAGCCGTTCGCCGCGCCGGAGTGGCGACGCCCCTATCGCGTTCGCCCCTGACCGCCAGGTAGGGTGGTCGCGATGACGGACGACGAACTCGCGGCACTCGAGCACGAGAACTGGATCGCCTACCTGACCGGCGTCGCGAGCTGCACCGCCCGGACCAGGGTGACTCGTGCTGACGGGGTGCTGACGCTCCTGACCGGCCTGCCGATGGACTGGTTCAACCAGATCCTGGTCGAGGGCGAGGGGGCGACGCGCGCCGCCGTCCTGGACGCCGTGACCCAGGCGCGCGAGCAGGGCGACGACTTCGTCGTGCGCCTGCGAGAAGGCATCGACGACCGGTTCATCCCGACCCTCATCCAGGCCGGGCTCGACGCCTCGCGGCCGCCGAGCTTGACCCCTGGCATGGTTGCGTTTCCCATCGACCGCGACGTGATGGCGAAGCAGGCCGTCCCCGAGCTCGAGATCGCGCGCGTGACCGACGCGGCGGGCATCGACGCGCACCGCAGCGCGGCGACGGCCGGATTCGCGTCAGATCCGGCGCTCGCCCTGGGAAACGTGTGCAGTAGACCTCCTGGACAAGCCCGAGTGCGCGGTCTACGTGGGCTACGCGGACGGTGACCCCGTCGTCTCAGGGCTGGGCTGGCGGACCGGGCAGGACCATCGGGGTGTACAGCATCGCGACGGTCCCATCGGCGCGGCGGCGCGGGTTCGGGGCGGCGATGACGGCCCGCGTCGTGGCAGACGGCCTGGCCGCCGGCTGCGACGTGGCGGCCCTCCAGGCGAGCGAGATGGGCCGCCCCATCTACGAGCGCCTCGGCTTCCGCACGGTGGTCAGCTATGCCGCCTACGCCCGGCCGGCCGGCCGAGCCACGAAGGCTCGGACGAAGCCGGAGCCGATACCGACCACGCGCGACCTGGTCGCCCTGGCGCGTGAGGGTTCGATGGCGTTCGTCGGCGAGCTCTACCACTGGCGCGGCCCGTCGCCCTACCACTTCATCGCGGTGCCGGAGGAGACCTGCGTCGAGCTGCGCGCCCTTTCGCCCGTGGTGAGCTATGGCTGGGGCATGATCCCGGTCAGGGTCTGGATCGGGGGCAGCACGTGGGAGACCTCGCTGTTTCCCAAGGACGGCGGCTACGTGATGCCCATCCGGGACGCGATCCGCACGTCCGAGGAGCTCACCCTGGGCGACACCGTCACGGTGGAGCTGGCCATCCGCTCGTGACGTGCTGTCGCGAGCTACCCCCGCAGGGGCAGCATCGTTCACGATCGGCTCCTATTCCTGACGTAGCGCGACGACTAATCTATCGCCCTGACGCACACTGATCCGGTCATCGAGATGCTTGGTCGTCCGCTTCGCCTGGCGGTGATCGGCGGCGGCCCGGGCAGCTTCATCGGTGCGATGCACCGAACCGCGGCACGACTCGACGGTCGCTACCAGCTCGTGGCGGGGGTGGTCTCGACCGATCCCGAGCGATCCCGCAAGGCCGCCATCGGCGATGGGGATCGATCCCGCTCGCGCCTATGCCGACGCCGATCGGAGATGCTCGATGCCGAGCGCGGACGCGAGGACGGGGCCGAGGTCGTCGCGATCATGACCCCGAACGACAGCCACCATCGGTATGCCATGGCAGCCCTGGATCGCGGCTTCGACGTCATCTGCGACAAGCCGATGACGAACACGCTCGACGAGGCCCTGGACATCGTCCGCAAGGTCGAGGCCACCGGGCTGGTCTTCTGCCTCACCCACAACTACACCGGCTACCCGATGGTGCGCCAGGCGCGGGCGCTGGTCGAGGATGGGCAGGTCGGCGAGATCCGGCTGGTCCAGGTCGAATACGTCCAGGGCGGCAAGGCCGACGAGTCCGACCCCGACCCGGCCGACGGGCTGCCCTGGCGCTACGACCCGGTGCGCGGCGGACCGTCGCTGGTGATGGGCGACATCGGCACGCACGCGCACAACCTGGTCCGATTCGTGAGCCGGTCTCGAGGTCACCGAGGTCGCCGCCGAGATCGGCCACGTCGATCCCGGAGCGGCCGGTCGACGACTACGGCGCCGCCATGCTGCGCTTCGACAACGGTGCGCGCGGGACCTTCTGGGTCACGCAGACCGCCGCCGGGGTGGAGAACGGCCTGCGGCATCCGCGTCTCCGGCACCAAGGGCAGCCTGGAGTGGCACCAGGAGCGCCCGACGCGGCTGACCTTCAAGCCGCTCGACGGACCGGTGCGCGTGTACACGCCGAATGGGCCCGGGACGCTGCCGGCGGCGGCCCGTGCCTGCCGGATCGTCGCCGGCCACCCGGAGGGCTTCCACGAGGCCTTCGCCAACATCTACTCGGACGCTGCCGAGGCGATCGCCGCGCGGCGGACGGGCCGCGAGGCCGATCCACTCGCCCTGCAGTTCCCGAACGAGCGCGACGGCGCCATCGGCGTGAAGTTCGTCGAGGCGGCCGTTGCCTCGAGCAACGCCAACGGGGTCTGGACCGATGCCACGCTGCATTCGAGGAGGAGTCGTGATGCCTGAGCGCGCCGGGAGATCGGTCATGCCGAGGCTCGTGCCCTCGTCGCGATGATCGCGCGACCGGCTCGAGGCCACGGGGCAGGGTGCCGCCGTGGCCGTCGTCGACCGTCACGGCGAGCTCGTCGCCTTCCTCCGCACCGACGGCTGCGGCCTGGCGTCGATCACGATCGCCATCAACAAGGCGTTCACGGCGGCTCGCGAACGAGTCGAATCTGGCGTCCTTGGCGAGCGGTCCCGAACCGAGGGATTCCCCCTCACCAACTTCGGAGACCCGCGCTACGTCGGGCTGGGGCGGCGGGGTCCCGATCGTCGTGGCCGGCGAGGTGATCGGAGCCATCGGGGTGAGCGGCCTGCCGGAAGCCGCCGACGTCGAGCTGGCCCGCTGGGCGGCTGCGAGTCTCGCGACACCTGATCCCACGTGAGCCGAGAATAGCCGCCGATGAACTTCTACCCATGGATCGTGCTCGTCCACGTGACCGGCGTGATGGTCTTCTTCATCGCGCACGGCGCTCCCGCCATGGTCTCGCTCCGCCTGCGAAGCGAGCGCGATCCCGCTCGCGTGCTGGCCCTGCTGGACCTTGCGAGATGGAGCATGGGCCGCACCGCAGGCATCTCGCTCCTGGTCGGATTCCTGGCGGGCATCCTGGCCGGCTTCGTCGGCGGCTGGTGGGGCCACCTGTGGATCTGGCTGGCGCTCGCGATCTTCGTGGGCGTCAGCCTGGTGATGACGCCACTGACCCCGATGACCGAGCGCAAGCTGCACCAGATGCGGCGGGCGGGGGGACTCGGCATCGAGTCCCCGTTCGGGATTGGACACCGAGGCGCCGCACCACCCGCCAATCCCGAGGAGCTGCAGCGCCTCCTTGCGGCGTGGAATCCGATGCCCACCGCCGTGCTCGGCTTCGGCGCCTTCGTCGCCATCCTGGCGCTGATGCTGCTCAAGCCCTTCTGAGCCCGATGCAGACCACCCGCCTGCTCCGCGTCCTGCCTGTGCTGGCGCTGGCCCTTGCCGCATGCACCGCGACTCCGCAGGCTTCCAGCCAGGCGACACCGTCGCCGGTACCGAGCGCGAGCGCGGAGGGCCAGACGCCCTACGACGGCATCTGGGCCTCGAAACCGCTGACCCGGGCCGATCTCGTTGCCGCCCTTGCCGCACGCGGGCTCAGCGACGCCCGCCTCGACGAGTGGACTCCGGGCTGGGACGAGATCGACTACCGCATCTTCGAGATCGAGATCGGCAATGGGCGCCTGCTGGTCCACGAGAACGCGGAGGGCATCGACTTCGGGACACAGTGGGCTGGAGACTTCGAGGTGGTCGATGCCGACACGATCGTCGCCCAGGATGACGAATATCAGTGTCCGGTCACCTACGACCTGAGGCGTGACGGGGACGCGCTGTCCGTTCGCATCGCGGAGGACGCCTGCTCCGACCCGGAAGATCTGGGGATCCAGACGGTCATCTACGAGTCGTCGGACTTCAGCCTCGTCCAGGCCGCCGATTGGACCCCGCCCATCTCGACCCCTGAGCCAGCCCCGTCGTCAGCGGCGAACGAGACCTCGACCGCCAGCACGCGCCAGACACCTCGCCCGATCGGCACGGTCGAGGGTGCGCAGCTCGGCTACCTCGAGTACCTCCCGCCCGGGTACGGCACACGGCCCAGCCCGCTGCTCGTCTTCCTGCACGGCGGCGGCGATGGCGGAGCAGGGGACAGAGACTCGTTGTCGTCGCTGACCAACGCGGGCATCCCGGAGCTGATCGCGACGAACCGATGGCCCGACGAGCGACCGTTTGTCGTCCTCTCGCCGCAGCACGAGGAGCGCGAGCCGTCGTTCTGCCTGGAGGCCGATGAGATCGACGCGTTCCTGCGCTTCGCGCTCGAGCACTATGAGGTCGATCCATCCCGGGTCTATCTCACCGGCCTGAGCTGCGGGGCGATCGGCCTGTGGAACTACCTCGGCGCGCACGGGGATGAGCTGGTGGCCGCCGCGGTCCCGATCGCAGGCAATGGCATCGGCGCCATCCAGCTTGGTGGCTGCGAACTGGGGCGCCTGCCCATCTGGGCCTTCCACGGCAGCGCCGACGACGCCGTCCCCGTCCGCGGCGACGTCTACCCGCTGATCGCGCTCTCCGGGTGCACCGATCCGGCTCCGGTCGACGCGCGACTCAAGGTCTACGTGGGATCGGGGCACGACGTCTGGTCCGAGACCTACCGGGCGGATCGGTACGACATCTACAGCTGGCTGCTCAGCCACCACAGGTAGCCAGCGGGTCGCGTCGTCAGCCTCGGGCGAGGATTACGCGCGGACCACCCCGCACCGATCGCCACGCTGCGTCCGCGGTGACGACGGGTAGCCCAAGGCGCGCCCCGAGCGAGAGGCACAGCCGATCGGCGAGGGAGAGGGGCGATCCGGGAGCCCAGAGGTCGGCCGCCCGCTCGGCGTCCTCGACGGTGACATCGGCCACGTTGAGGCCAAACGAGGCGAGCAGGCGGGCCACCAGCTCGGTCTCGGCCCCGTGCTGGCGGGCCTTCTGCAGCACTTCGGACCAGTTGGCGGCCCCGATGGTGCCCTCCATCAGGTGCCGCTCCGCGACGTCGCTGCCCGGCTCGTCCTGGAGCCAGGCCAGCACCACCGAGGCATCGATCACCGCGCTCAACGGACCGTCGACTCCTTGGCGGCGGCGGCCCGACGATCGCGGATCAGCTCGTCGGACATGCTCGCGCCGATCCCGGCGAAGATGCCCCGCAGCCGCCGCTTGACCGCCGCTCGCGGGAGGAGGAGCACCCCGTCGCCCTCGACCAGCGCCACGAGCTGGCTACCCTCCTCCAGGCCAAGTCGACGTCGGATCTCAACGGGGATGACGACCCGTCCCTTGGGTCCCACCGATACGGTGCTGGTGTCACTCATGTCCCCCATGGTGACACTCCCGCGCCGATCGGTCAGAGGGCGGCGCGACCGCTCAACCTGCGCGGTCACCAGCGTCTACCTGGAGGGTCCGAGCCAGGAAGGGCACAAGGTCATGAATCAGGAGGACATTCGGGGCCGGCATCATGCGGCCGAGGCTCAGGACGCGACGCGCTCCGCGACCTGCAGCCCGAAGCCCCCACCGGGGACCAGCCCAATCGACTTGCGCGGCACGAGCCCCGCGTCGACTCTGCCACGAGCGCATCTCTTCGAAGCTCCACAGCCCTGATTCGCTCGTCAGCGCGAAGTAGAGGTCGAAGAAGGCTCCCTGCTGGCCTCCCTTGCCGGGCGACGGTGGGCGCAGCGCGTCCCCGATGACCAGGTACCCGCCAGGACGCAGTGCGCGGGCTGCCTTGCGGGCGAGGAGCCGATTGGTCGCGTCGTCGAAATGGTGGACGAGGCTGAACATGAGGATCAGGTCGTAGGCGGCGTCACCCAGGTCGTCGGCTAACGCGTCGCCGGCCTGGAGCACGACGCGGTCCCCCATCCCCTCGAGCGCCAGCAGTGGGGCGGCGTGCTCCACGGCAGGCGGCAGGTCCAGCACCGTCGCCCGCAGGCCCGGGTGTCGGCGGCACAGAACCACCGAGAAATAGCCATGCGAACCACCGACGTCCAGCATCGCGGTCGCGCCGGCTGGGACTGGAACCCGGCGCGCGAGGAACGGCGCCAGGAGGTTGGCCTGGGCCCGCATCCCACGCTGATAGGCGCCCCACTCGTCGGTGGACATCGTCCCGTGCACGTCGAGCGGCTTCCCGTCGCGTACGAACGACTCCATTCGGTCGATCCAGCTCCACTCGAGCTCCTTCATCAGGATCAGGTCGCGAATCGACCCGGGGGCATCGGCCAGCAGCCAGCGTCGTGCGTTTCGATCCAGCGTGTAGGTGCCGCCCCCATGCCGGACGTACTTCATCGTGACCAGCAGATTCAGGAGCTTCTCGGTGGCACGCGGATCGGTCTGGCAGGTCTCGGCAACCGACGTGGCTGAACGGCCGCCCGCACTGAGCGCCTCGAACACCCCGAGGCGCGTGGCCGTCGCGATGGCGCGCGCGTAGGCGGGGCTGTACGCCTCGAGCATGGCGGTGGGCACCAGGCCGCTGGCCAGCACGGCGCGGTCCAGCGGGTTCTCGGCCATCAATCCCACGCGCATCGGTTCCCTCTCTCCAACGGGTCCTCAGCGGGGCCCAACCTAGCCGGGTCCCGCGCCCCGGTCAATGACTTCCTCGCTGATCGCTTGCCGCCGCTGCTACCCTCTCCCCAGGCTCTCGTGCCCACCTGAGCCAAGCTTCGCGAGAGACCGATGGACGTCAAGGTCCTCTTCTACGGCGACAACCTCGACCAGCGTCGCTCCCTGCCCGATGGCGCCGTCGACCTCGTCGACCTCGACACCCCCATGACGACCCTTCAAGAGGACGGTTGAGTGGCGGCTCGACGGGCAGCCCTCGCTGTCGTTGCTGCCGCGGTGTTGCTGCTGGCATCCATCCCTGGTCCGGTGGTCGCCGACACCCCGTACCTTGTCCTTACCATGGTCGCCAGCCCCAACCCCTCGGGGAACGGGGATGTCAACCTGACGCCTGACGCCCCAGGTCAGAACATGGTGACGCTGACCGGAACGATCACCCCGGTCGGCGGCTCGTTCGCCAACGTCCACCTGCAGATGACCACCGGCTATCCCCCGCTGGAGTGCACCCCAACTCCGATCTGCAATCGATTCGAGATGACAAATGCGGTCACCTGGATCTTCCCGACGATCGAATCGAAGACGACGGTTACCGCGTATACCGAGGCCATGACCGAATCCACCCTTCATTTCGACATCACCGGTTGCACACCGAACGACTGCCTCGTCCAGAACACGACCCTCGTCATCCAAGGCCCGACCATGGGCGTCAACCTGACCTACAACCCAGGCGGCGTCATTCTCCCCGGCTCGATGCTTCACTTCACCGTCACTGGGTCCACCAACCTGCCACCGCTCCGCGACATCGACATTCACACCCAGCTCCCCGCCGGTCTTGGCGACCCGATCAATCTGTCTGGGGGCCTCTGGAGTCCTGCCCCGGCGCGCTACATCGACTATCTGGCGAACCTGAACCCGACTTCGAGCTACACCTTCGACGCCCAAGTGACGGCGGCGGTCGGCACCGACCTGAAGGTTGTCCTGACCTTGATGGGATGGACGGGCCTCACAAAGACCGTCACTCTTCATGTCGGCCCCGTCAGCACGCCGGCGCCACACCCAACGTCCGGCCCAACCGCACAGCCACCGCAGGGTGGCACGCCATCGCCCACGATCTCCGGCTCAGTGGAGCCAATCGAGAGTCAGATGCCCTCGGTCACGGAGCCGATCTTCACCTCGGCTGCGCCGAGCGTGACGGAATCATCGATCGAGGCGAGCAGCAGGCCTTCTGCCTCGATTCGCCCCGATCCAGCAGTGAGCGACGAAGGGCGGATCAGCCTCGGCGCGCTAGGGCTGGCGGCGGGCGTCGGGGGAGCCGGGGTCGCGGTTTGGGGAGGTGCGATCTTTGTTCGGCGGCGACGAAGGATCCCCTAGGCCGGTGGACGCCAACGCCCTCAGCGGCGGCGACAATCTCGACGGTCTCCCTTTCGGCGTAGACCTCGCAAATCGGTCGAACCTAGCCAGGGCTTCGGTCGTCAATAGGGCGTGGACCAGTCATCCGCGCCACCATGCAGATGAGTCGCAACGCCGACGGGAGCGCACTGATCGCTGATGGCGCGCTCATTGCCCGGGCGGGCAGGGGGGATGCAGACGCCTTTGCCGATCTCCTCGAGCCTCGCCTTGATGGGCTGCTCCGCCTGGCCCGGTCGATCCTCGCCAACGAAGCCGATGCTCGCGATGCGACGCAGGATGCGTGCACATCGGCCTGGGTGAACCTGCCCCGACTTCGCGACGAGGCGCGGTTCGATGCATGGCTGAACCGCGTGCTGGTCAACCGATGCCGAGATCTCCTGCGGGTCCGCAGTCGATCCCGACAGATCGTGCTCGACGGCCTGGATATCCCTGACGAGCGCCCGGCGTCGGATGCCGGTGCGACCGCGGGCGTCATGGCGGCCTTCGATCGCCTGTCGCTGGCGAACCGGAACATCCTGGTCCTGCACCACCTTCATGACCGGCCCCTTGTCGAGGTCGCCCGGGTCCTTGGCATCCCGGTCGGAACCGCCAAGTCCCGCCTCTTCGCCGCACGCAAGGCCCTCGAACGGGCCCTGGAGACCCAGGCATGATCCGGAATCAGGCAGACATCGACCGGCTTCTGACGCGCGGATTGACCGAACGCGCCTCCGGGGCACGCGGAGACCTCCTCGCGGAGATCCTGCATGCCGCGCGGACGACACCGCAGGGCCCGGCAAGGGGATGGGGCCTCGCCATGCGCTCGCCGGCGTTGGTCGGGGCCGTTGCGGTCGCCGCCATTGCGGTGAGTGCGTACCTCGTCTGGCGCAGCCTGGCGCCATCGGTGGGGACCGAGTCCCCGGTGCCAGCAGCGTCGCAGACGCCTGCGGCCTCGCAGCCGATCTCGTACACCGATCTCGCCGCCGGCACGACCTACGCTGCATCAGCCTTCAGCGAGCCGTTTCATGCCATCGTGCCGGCCTTTGATGCCACCCTGGACCTGTCCCGAGTGGCGGTCGCGAGCCAGCCAGGCGCTGGGGTGCTGCGCATCGCGATGGGGTGCTGCTGGAATACCTTCTTGCTCGACGACCAGGTCGTCCTGGCCGATGTCTGCGATGCGGCGGTAGGCACCCTGCCGGACATCCCCGCCACTCCGCAAGCGGTTGGCGAGTGGCTCCGCTCGAGCACCGGGCTGACCGTGTCAGACCCCATCGAGATCCCGGTCGATGGCCGAACCGCGCTTCGATTCGACGTCGTGGTGGCCAGACGGTTTCGAATGCCACGTGGGCGTCGGTGAGGGGCTCGGCGCCTGGCACTTCACCACCCGGGTATTCGCGATCCCCTCGGGTGACGACACGATCCTCTACGTCGGTTGGAGCGACCCTGGCAGCCAGCCGGGCGTCGAGCAGGGGACCGAAGAGCTCGTCCGCTCGATGACCTTCGATTGAGCAGTGCGATCATGACCAGCTCGCAGCGCATCGGGGCCGTGTGCCTCGTTGCCGTCGTCCTGGCAGCCACGAGCTGCGCGGCGCCAGGGCAATTGCCAACCGCCCGCGAGAGCGCAAGCGCGCCGGCAACCGTGGCAGCCGCGCAACCGGTTCCAGGCCCTGGCGAGGCCATGGAAGCTGGAACGTATTCGTACGACCTCGCGAACGTGGGGGTCACCTTTCGCCTTCCCACGGCGGGCTGGGATTGGTTTGGCCGAGGCGTGTTGTCCGGCGGCTGGGAGGCCTGGGACCCCGGGGCGACAACCCCCGGCGTGAGCCTCGGCTTCGTTACCGTCGTCGGCTTCTACGCCGACCCCTGCCGCCACGGCGGGCCGCAGGATTGGATGGTTCCCAACGTGGGCTCGACCGTTGAGGACCTCGCCCAGGCCTTCGCTCAGATGCCCGGCCATCACGCCAGCCAACCCCTGCAGACAACCGTCGACGGCTACCCCGCCACTTACCTGCGCGTAACCATTGATCCCGGCCTCGATACCACCGCTTGCGACGAAGGCGCGATTGCGTCCGGCTGGGTCGATCCCGAACACAACGGATTGCAGATCCTTGGCCCGGCCGAGATATCGGACTACTGGATCGTCGACGCGCATGGCGTCCGGCTTCTGATCTTCGAATCCACCTTTGAGGGGTCCACCTCTGCCGAGCTGGCGATGCTCAAAGAGGTCTTCGACTCGATCCGGGTCGACTAGACGTCGATCACCTCAACCGCCGCGCTGGTCTCGGGGACACGCTCTCCCCTGCTGCGCATCGCATCCAGGTGGAGCCCGATGGCCTCGCGGATGCGGCGCTGAACCTCGGCACGCGTCCGTCCGGTGGCGACGCAGCCCGGCAGATCGGGGACGTACGCAGCCCAGTTATGGGGCGCCTCTTCATAGACGACGGCGTATTTCATCTCTGGTCCTCGTCGAGCCCTGCCTGTCGCAGGATACTGCGCCACGTCCCAGGGTGGCAGATCGTCGCTCGGCGGACCCGCGACCGTAACGGTGCCAGCCCGGGTCGGATGTTGGAGCTGCCGATGGCTCCCCCGCCGGCGAACCTCACTCCAACCAGCCTCATGCAGCCTGCGCAGGGCATCTCTGACCTTGGGCACCCATGCACCCTGCTCCGCGCGACCTTACCGACCGCTTACCGACCGATGATGCCTTGCCCCCTGCTACCCCTTCCCCAGGCTCTCCGGCCTACCTGAGCCAAGCCTCGCGGAGACCGATGACTGAACCCTCCCTAGCCGCCCGGCGGCTCCTGGCGCACCAGGTTCCACGTCCAGACTGAGTCGGTTTCGCCGGCCACCGAGCGGTGCTCGCACGTGCCGCTGATCGTCGTGTCGTCTTTGTCGATCTCCCAGGTGCGACCAAGACAGGTCTCGATCGTCCCGGGGTACGGCTCTCGATCCGCTGCGTCCTCGAGGATGTCGAACCAATTCGTCTCAGCGCGGGCGACGCCCTCGCCGGCACCGCAATACGGCGCGCCCTGATCGGTATTGCCGACCAGGACTCCCGTGCCCCAGTACTGCAGCTTCTTCCCGTCAGGGGTTGGGCGCAGGAAGAGCGCCTGCCCTTCCCAGTCGAACTCGGGGACGACGAATCCGGTGCCGGCCTCGAAGGAGCCTGAACCGCTGTCCGACGTGTCGCCGCACTGGGCAGAGAAGCTCCAGCTGATCGTGCCGGTCGCCAGGAAGATCTGGAGACAGCGGGGGTTATCCGACGTGCAGAACATGCCGTAGTGCATGGGGTTCTCGTCGGCCACGAAGACGCCGTTGAAGGTCGTCGTGGCGGTGCCGGTCTCTGCGCCCGCGGAGTACGTCCATGTGCGCGTCACGGACATCGTCCCGCGCCAGCCTGCGCACGAGTCGTCGTCCGGGTTGAAGTTCGACGTCTCCGATCCATCCCGATGCCCGTTCAGGCTCTTGTCCTCCTCCCCGTCGATGCAACCGCCCTCGTCAGCGTCGTCGTCGCGCTCGGTCGGCTCGCCATCCGAGTCGAAGTCGCGCCCGAGCTCGTCTCCTCGTACGGCGTACCCCCACTTCGGGTCGAAGACGCCACTGATGATGTCCTGCTTGTCGGGCAGGTCGAATCCCCGTCGCTGTCCTTGTCGTTCGGGTTCGTCTTGAACCGCTCGGTCTCGTCGAAGTCCACCACCCCGTCGCCGTCCGAGTCCGCCGTTACCCCCGCCTCCTGCTGGCGCACGCTGGGGCTGGCGGGCATCAGCCACAGCTGCAGGGTCGCGCCGCCGTCGATGTCGTCGCGGTACGTTTGGTTTTCCCACGGGTCGCTGATCCAGATCAGGCGGCGGCCATCGCTCACCTCGTACCCGACGACGGCGTACGCGTGCTTGGCGTTCGAAGCGGCCATGGGCCGGCCCGCGTCGACCTGCGCCACGATCGTCGTCCACATGTCGTCGATCGTCATCAGGCCGGTTGCGGTCGCGCCGCCGAGGGCGAACTGGAAGGCCCCGGACACATCGGTGTCAGGGATCCCATGGCCGTACATGAGATCGCCCTCTGGGCCAGGCGGATTCCCTCCACGTCGCTGGAGGACGTCGTAGCCGATGCGGTCCTGGCTCAGGTTGCCGCCGTAGAAGCGGGTGATCATGGCGACCGTGGCGAGGACGCAGTTCATGTTGTCCGCCGGGTCGTTCCTGTCGAGCACGCCATGGTCCGCGTCCCACGCGTGGGAACCCGTCTCCTTGTTCTGCTCCAGGAGGAGCATCGAGGTGTCCTTGCGCTGTGGGATCAGCACGACCGCCAATTGTTTTCCAGGCGTGTCCTCAGCCAGAACCAGCGTGGCGGTTGCCGGCGGCGTCAGCTCGAACGTGCTGGATTCCGAGTACGCGGAGGCCGAGCCATCGGCGCCGATGGCCTGCGCCCGCCACAGGTAGGCGCCAGGTGCCAGGGTTCCCACATCCACCTGCGGCTCCGCGGGCGTCACGTCCAGGGCGGGATTCGCGAAGCTCGACTCCGTGGCGACCTGGACGTGGTAGGAAGCCGCGCCGGGCACCGGATACCAGGACAGCTCGGCCGCCGAGGTGTCGAGCATGGCGCCCGACAACGGCAGCATGACGCTCACGGTTGGCGCCGGATTTGCCTCCCCGGGGGTCGGATCGGCGCTGACGACCCACTCCAAGGCGGTTCGCGGGGTGGTCGTGCCCGGTGCACGTGCAATGGATGACCCCGCTGGGTAGCCCGCAGGAACGATCCCTCCGGGCCCGGTGGCGACGGCCCCCGGGTCTTCGGCTCCCCACGCGACGCGATCCAGGACAGTTCCATCGCCATCCACGAGCTCGACGCTGCCCTGATCTGCAGGCAGGTCGATCCCACCCGGGGCATGGACGGTGCTGCCTTCCACGGCGTTCTGTCCGTCGAACAGCACGAGGAGACGGCCGCCGGCTGGCAGCGACGGCGCATTCGCCAGCGGCAGCTCCCCATCGGCGAATCGAAGACGGGAGCCCGCGAGGTCGGTCGAGCCACCGCTCAGGTTCGCGATCTCGACGAAGGCGGAATCACCACCGTCCGGCGCGAAGAAAACCTCGCTCAACAGCAAGCCAGCCTCCCCCGACGACCCGGGGGCGGAGGCGTCCGGAGAACCGGGAGCCGATGAGGTCTCGCCCGATGGCGAAGGGATGACAGGCGAGCCGCACGCGGTCCCGAACAGCACGATCGCCAGCGTGCCGATCGCCGGCCAGCGACGCTCCCTCATTCGCTCAGCATATGCCCGCCCGCAAGCCCCGCCGGGTCGCTTCAGGGCTGCCGGATCGCCACTCCATAGCGCGCCTGCCCGCGGTCGAAGGTGGCCAACGGCAGGGCGTCGGCCTCGAGCGACGCGGCCACGATCAGCGCATCGGGGATCGGACGGCCCGGGATCGCCCTGGCGCGGACGAGGATTGCGGCCACGAGGTCGGCCCGCTGGCCGAGCAGCCGCACGTTCTCGCGCTGAACCAGGTCGATGAGGCTCTCGATGATGTCGGCACGCTCGACGCCGTACTGCGTGCGCAGGACGTGCGCGCATTCCGCGAGCGCCACCGGCGAGACGCCGATGAGCTCCTCCCCGTCCACGAGCTTCGCCGCTCGCCGCGCCTCTGTCTCAGGCGTGCCTACCAGGTAACGCACGAGGACCGAGGTGTCGGCCCCGATCACGCGGACCGATCCGGGTCTGGCGTTGACCAGGCCGCCGAGCGCAACGCCTCCCACGACTCGTCGTTGGGGACGCGGGCGACCCGGTCGCGCAATGACCCGGCGAGCGACCGCCGGTGGCGACCCGGCACGAACTCGATGACCAGGCGGCTGCCCTCGACGTGCTGCACCGCCTCATCACCGGCGTAGATCCCCATCTCCTCGCGAATCGCCTTCTCGAGGGTGATCTGTCCGCGCTCTCCTACTCGACTCGACATGTATGGAATGATGGCGTGTGCATACCGGCGCCGTCAAGTATGGATTGTGGCGCATCAGCCCTTGGGGGGCGCCATGTAGTACTCGATGAACGACCGGCAGCGGCCGTCAGGCGCGAACTCGAGGAGCCAGCTGTTGTAGTAGATCCGGTCGACCTTGCCGCCGGTCGCGTCCGTGAAGTACGTGCTCGTCCCGACCGCGACCGCGCGATCGCCATCCACCGCGTACGGGTGATAGTCGGCGGCCCACGTCCCCGGCTTGTCGCGCCCACTCGCGTCGCCGTTCGGGTTGAGCCAGTTCCAGACGATCTGGTCGCGGCCAGACTCGGGCTCGTCGAAGGGGTGGTAGCGGTACTCCGCGTCCTCGGTGAACAACGCCTCGACGTCAGCCGCGTCGTACGTCTCCCAGGCGCGGAGGTAGGCGTCGAGCCAGGCTTGCACGGCCTCGTGGGTCAGGGACATCAGCCAGGTACCTCCTAGTGGTCCAGCGGCCTCAATGCTAGCCTTGGAAGGCCGTGGCAGGCAGACGGGACCCGACGCCTCTGACGCAGCACCAGACGCTGATCCTCCGACGACGCCTGACCGCGCAGCTGCTCGCCGAGCCGACGAAGAGCCCGGTGGATGTGGCGTATCGGCTGCTGGCCATCCAGGCGCAGGATCCGCGTGGCGCACGGCTGGCGATCCGCGCACGAACCCAGGGGCTCGCCGCCGTGGACGTCGATCGCGCGTTGACGCTCGATCGGTCGATGGTCATCAGCTGGCTGAATCGCGGCACGCTGCACCTCGTTCGCGCCGAGGACTACCCGTGGCTGCACGCACTGACCGCGGCACGGACGCTCACGTCCGTCGCGCGCCGTCTCTCTCAGGAGCAGGTCACGCCCGATGCGGCCGATCGCGGCGTCGCCCTCATCGAGCGCGCGCTGTTCGACGAGGGGGCGCTCACCCGCGAGCAGCTTCGCGATCGCCTCACCTCGGCCGGCGTCCGGACCGCAGGGCCAGGCGCTGGTGCACATCCTGGCGCTCGCCTCACTCCGGGGCGTCATGGTGCGTGGACCGATGGTCGCTGGCCAGCACGCCTTCGTTCTCGTGCGCGACTGGCTCGGGACGTCACGAGCGGTCCACCGTGACGCGGCCCTCGCGGAACTGGCGCGCCGCTACCTGGCGGGCCACGGGCCGGCGGATGCGCGCGATCTCGCGGCGTGGGCCGGCCTGCCGCTGCGCGATGCGCGGGCGGGGCTGGCCGCCATCGGCTCAGAGCTCCTGGAGCACAACGACGGCCTCGTGGACCTGGCGCGGCGTCCCGCCGCCGGGCCGCTCCCACCCCCGCGTCTGCTGGGTCCGTACGACCCGGTGCTCCACGGATGGCGGACCCGTGACCTGGTACTCGGGGTGCACCGCGACGTCGTCACGGTCAACGGCCTCTTCCGGCCGTTCGCCATGGTCCGCGGACGTGCCGTCGGGACCTGGACCCTGCCACGTGGCGCGGTGCTTCTCGCCCCGTTCGCCGCGCTCTCCCCGGCCGTGGCCCGGGCCCTTGTCGCAGATGCGGAGGAGGTCAGGCGCTTTCTCGGTACCTGACGGCACGGACCACGCCTGGGAGCTGGAGGACCGCGACCCCGGTTGACTGTGGCAGAGAAAGACCCGGCTGGCTTCCCCCCGGATGCCAGCCGAGCCTTGATCGCTTCGGACAAGTGGAGCATCCGTTCCGAGCGGGCACTGAATCGGCTAACGGATAGAGCTTTACGAACCGATATCGCCTCCTAAGGCCAGGGGCCCGAACCGTGGTCCGCGAGCGTGGTCGCTGCGCCCAGGATTGAGAGCAACGCCCCGAGACCGACCGCCGAGATGAACTTGATCGAGGACCGCAGACGCCGTAGTCGCATGGAATGACTCCTTCCCATGCCCGCTCGGAACGCCGCGCCCGGGCCGGCCCTGCCGACCGTGTCGATAGGCTACGCCTTATGCGACTCCTAATCAACTATTTGTAATGTGCTGACACAACTCCGGACCTGTTCGGACTGACATCGCTGTACTACACTCGCCCCATGTCGAGAACCGCCGCGCCCACCAAGCGACCGCGCGTCGACACCGCCGTGGGTTCCCGGATCCGCGAGGCCAGGCATCGTGCCGGCCTCACCCAACGCCAGCTGGCCGGCGACCGCTACACCGCCGCCTACATCAGCGCGCTGGAGCTCGGCCTCGTGCGCCCCTCGTGGGCAGCCCTCACCTACGTCGCCGGTCAGCTCGCCCTACCCCTGCATGACCTGGTGCGCGAGGCGCGCCCAGGCTGGGATCGCCTCAGCGCCGACCTGCACCTGGCCGCCGGTGAGTGGCAGTCGGCTGTGGACGGTTACACCGGCCTGCTCGAGACCAGCCCCACCGGGACCGATGCCGCCCTGCTTCGGCGCGGCCGCGCGGAAGGGCTCCTGCGCCTCGGCCGCCCCCGCGAGGCGCTGACCGATGCCGCCGAGGCCTACGAGTCGCTCACCAAGTCCGGTCTGCAGGCCGATGCCGCCTACGCCGGCTACTGGCTTGGCTACGCCCAGTACCAGCTCGACAACACTGACGAGGCTCGCGCGCTCCTCCACCAGCTCCTGGCCGAGGTCCGCGCCGGCCTGAAGGTGCAGGGCGATTTCAAGCTCCGCCTGCTGGTCGCCCTGGCCGCCACGGAATCCTGGGACGGCCACCACGATCGGGCCCTGGCACTGCTCGAGGAGGGTCGCGCCATCGGTGACGAGATGGACGACCGCCGCCGGGCGACGTTCCTCTTCTCCCTCGCCCTCGGCTACGCCCAGACCGGCGACCACGAGGCAGCCCTCCGCGCCGGCACGGCAGCCCTCCCTCTCTTCGACGCCGCCGATGCCGAATCCGAGGCGACCTCGCTCCGCAACACCCTGGCGCTCACCTACCTGGAGATGGGCGACCTCACCAAAGCCAAAGCACTCGCCGCCGATGCCCGCGACCGCACCACCCGCCAGAACAACACGAGATTCCTCGCCCACATCGCCGAGACCGATGCCCAGATCGCCCTCGCCGCCGGCAACCATGCGAAGGTCAGAGAGCATGTCGCCGAAGCCCTCGACATCGCGCGCGCCACCCAGAACACCCACGCCGAATCGAGCGCCCTGCTCACCCTCGCCCGCTCAGAACGCCAGTCCGGCCACCCAACCGATGCCGAGTCCACCTACCGCCAGGCCGTCGACCTGCTCCGCACCTCGGGTCCCCGCCCCCGCCTCGCCAAAGCCCTTCGCGAATGGGCCGACCTCCTCGTCTCCGAGAAACGCCACGAAGAAGCCGTCGACCTCCTCCAGGAAGCCCTCAGTGCCTGAGCGCACCCAGCGCATCACTGCGATCTCCCCGACCGCCCAGCTGCTGGCCTTCGAGGACACCTGGATGTGATCGTGCCACTTCATCTCCCGGATCCGCCCATTTCTCTGCCTGGCTTTCGCCTCCGGCCGTGGGTCACGACTGACGTCCCAGCGCTGGTTGCCGCCTGGCGCGATCCCGAGATGCACCGATGGATGCCCGAAGAGACGCATCCGTTCGGCGCCGAACAGGCACGAGTCTTCATCGCCGATGCCGCAGCACACCTGTCCGATGGCAAGTCGGTCGCCCTCGCGATTTCCGAAGAATCCACGGATCAAGCCGTGGGATCGGTGACCCTCCACGTCTGGGGGCCGCGCCATTGGAATGTCGGGTACTGGGTGGCCGCGGAGCAGCGCAAGCACGGTCTCGCCACGGAGGCGGTCACCAGGCTCTCCCGGTGGGCATTCGCGGCCAACCCGCTGCTCGAGCGCCTTAGCCTCTACACCCTGCCTGGGCATGAAGCCTCCCAGAATGTCGCCGAGCGCGCCGGCTTCCGGCGGGAAGGACTCCTGCGCCGATGGGGCGAGGTCAACAGGGAGCAGGTCGATTGGATCATGTTCTCGCTCATTCGCGACGACCTCGAAAGCGAGGATGATGTGCCCGATGCCTGACCTCGCCACCAACCTCCTCTACTACGGCGACAACCTCGACATCCTGCGTCGCTACCTGCCCGATGCCGCCGTCGACCTGGTTGAGCTGCCTGAAGGCAGCTAGGCTCGGAGCAGTCGAACGAGAAATTCCAAGAGACGGAGAACCGATGAAACTGACGACCACTACGCAGGTCTCCGTCGACGGAGTGATGCAGGCACCCGGCGGACCGGATGAGAACCGCATGGGCGGATTCGAGCGCGGCGGATGGGCTCACTTCGACAACGAGGCGTCGACGTTCGTCGACCAGATCTACCAGCGTGCGGACGCGTTCCTGTTCGGCCGGCGGACCTACGAGATCTTCGCCGGCTCCTGGGGCACGTGGCCAGATCCGGGTAACAGCCCGATCTGGGAGGCGCTGCACACGCAGCCCAAGTACGTCGTATCGACCACCCTCACGGACCCGCAATGGGCGAACACGACCGTCCTCTCCGGTGACCTCGCGACGGCCATCGGAGAGCTCAAAGCCAAGCCGGGAGGTGAGCTGCAGGTGCACGGTAGCGGCGCCCTGACCCGGTGGCTGCTCGATAACGACCTCGTCGATGAGATGAACCTGCTCATCTTCCCGGTGGTCGTTGGCCAGGGCACGCGGCTATTCCCCGACGCGGGCCCGGACATGGCGCTCGACCTCGTCGAATCGCGAGCCTTCCCGAAGGGCATCACGATCCAGGTCTACCGCCCCACCGGGCGCCTCAGGAAGGACCGATGACCGACCTCGCCACCAACGTCCTCTACTACGGCGACAACCTCGACATCCTGCGTCGCTACCTGCCCGATGCCGCCGTCGACCTGGTCTACCTCGACCCGCCCTTCAACTCGAACCGCGACTACAACGTCATCTTCCGCGACGAGTCGGGCAATGCCACCGATGCCCAGCTGCTGGCCTTCGAGGACACCTGGCACTGGGGTCCATCGGCCGAGGCGACCACGTGAAGTCCTGGTTCAAGTCTCGGGTCCCTGAATGGGCGGCGCCGATGTCAGGGAGCGACTTCAGTGAGTTTCGACGGGTCTTCTCGGCAGAGCTCAAGACGCGATTTCCCAGCGCTCAATGGGACGGCGCGTCCGATCGGGTGTCAGCCGAGCTCGACGGGAATCTCCACGTGATCGGCCTGCCGCGTCTTGCTGGTCTCCTGTCGGCAACTGAACCCTATCTTTGGCCTCCGGTGATCGCCGATTTCCTCAAAACGAGTCGAGGGGGAGGCGAAGACGTGGTGCCATCCTCCTTCGAAGAAGCCGCTCCGCGTCTGACGGCCAAGGTGTATCCCAGGGCATCCCTCCCCGACGACGCTGCAGGCGAGCTTGTCATCAGGCCCATCACGGACGAGCTGCTGGCCGCGATCCTGCTCGAGGAGGAATCGAGTTTTGTCAGCCTCTCGCGAAAGGCCTCGGTCTCATGGGGCAAGCCGGAAGAGGAGCTGTGGGCGACCGCGCTCGCAAACGTCCACCAATCGGTTCCACTCTCCGAAAACCGAGTTCCGCTCGAGCCAAGAGGAGTCGTGCGCTTCCTTCACAACGAGCACCGGCTGGCTGTTTCTCATGTTCTGGAGCTTGAATCGCATCTCGTGGAGCAGTCCCCGCACGGGGTGGTCGTCGGCATGCCCCATGAGAATCTGTTCGTCCTCTACGAGATCGTCGAAGGAAGCGCATCAACCGGAGCGGGATATGTGGCACGGGTGAGCGCCGATTACTTCGTCCGGTCTCCGAATACGGGCATCACCCCGATCGCATACTGGTGGCGCGATGGGAACTGGGAGCCAATCACGAAGCGCGTGGGCGACCACTTTGAGGACGCGCCCCCAGCCGGCTTCCTGACTATGCTTGAAGCGCTCGAGCCAGCCGTCTCGCACGCCCATGACTGAGCCGATGGAGACCAACGTCCTCTACTACGGCGACAACCTCGACATCCTGCGTCGCTACCTGCCCGATGGCGCCGTCGACCTGGTCTACCTCGACCCGCCCTTCAACTCGCAACCGCGACTACAACGTCATCTTCCGCGACGAGTCGGGCAATGCCACCGACGCCCAGCTGCTCGCCTTCGAGGACACCTGGCATTGGGGTCCATCGGCCGAGGCGACCAACCCGACGTTTGCATTGCCACGCTGAGATTCGAGGGAGACCAGCTAGAGCGATGGCGAACGTGAACCTGGCAGCGGCCAAGAGGGCCAAGAACGATGAGTTCTACACCCAGTGGGCCGACATCGAGCGCGAGATGAACGCCTACCTGGAGTACGACCCCGACGTGTTCCGCGACAAGGTCGATCCTGCTGCCGTGCGACGACCCGGAGTGGAGCAACTTCACCAAGTTCTTCGCGCTGCACTTCGTGGACTTCGGCCTCAAGAAGCTCGATCTCGACGTCGTACGCCCCGGACAGCAACCCGGCAGGCGAGTTCTACCAGCCGACGCTGTTCGAGACCGAGAGACCCGAAGTTCGACGCCAGCCAAGACGCGCGCCAACGGCAAGATGTTCACGCTCGGAGCCGAAGGACATCAACGGCGACGGCGTCATCAACATCGACGACCTCCAGTGGGAGTACCTCGAGGGCGACGGCGACTTCCGCAGTGACGAGGTGACGGCGCTGCGCGACGAGGCCGACATCGTCATCACCAACCCGCCGTTCAGCCTCTTCCGCGAGTTCGTCGCCTGGCTCGTCGAGGGCGGCAAGAAGTTCTCGATCATCGGCAACAGCAACGCGATCACCTACAAGGAGGTCTTCCCGCTCATCCAGGAGAACCGGCTGTGGATGGGCGCGACGGTTCCAACGCGCGACATGGTGCTTCGGCGTTCCGAAGGGCGCCGATGTAGCGACGCCGATCGACTAAGGCCGAGCGGCTCGGCTACCGACGGACGACGACGTCGACTACACGCGTCTCGGGAACTCGTGCTGGTTCACCAACATCGACCACGGTCGTCGTCACGAACCGCTGCAGCTGATGACCATGGCCGACAACATCAAGTTCAGCAAGCACAAGGAGGTCCGGGGAGTCGGCTACCAGCGCTACGACAACTTCGACGCCATCGAGGTGCCCGTTCATCGACGCGATCCCCAGCGACTACGACGGCATGATGGGCGTCCCGATCACCTTCCTGGACAAGTACAACCCCGACCAGTTCGAGATCGTCGGCGCAACGCCGACGACATGCGACGCCAGACGAAGACGTACGGCGTAGGAGCCGCGTCGGCGACGGAGTTCGTCGACGGACTACGAGCAGCCGGGCGGCACCGGCGCGTCAACGCGCCGGTCACCGCAAGCTCGGACTGTACTCGACGTGCGGCCACTACGTGCCGCTTACAAGCGCATCCTCATCCGGCGGAAGGACGCTGTCGTGAAGACCGACCTCAAGCACTACACCGTCGCAGAAGATCGTCGAGGGCTTCGTCTACAACGAACTCGAGGGCAAGGGGCTGTTCGGCCTCGCCGGCAAGCTCGTCATCCAGCCGGAGTACCAGCGGAACTACATCTACAACGACGGCAAGAAGGACGTCGCCGTCATCGACTCGCTGCTGAAGGGCTACCCGCTCGGGCTGATCTACTTCAACGTCGACGGTGACACCCTCGAGGTCCTCGACGGCCAGCAGCGCATCACCAGCGTCGGCCGGTTCGTGACCGGCAAGTTCGCGATCAAGCAGGACGGTAAGGAGCAGACCTTCTCGTCGCTGCCCGCCGAGGCGAAGCAGAAGATCCTTGAGAGCGAGCTGCTCGTCTATCACTGCGAGGGCACCGAGAAGGAGATCAAGGAGTGGTTCCAGACCATCAACATCGCCGGCGTGCCGCTCAACACCCAGGAGCTGCTGAACGCGATCTACTCCGGGCCGTTCGTCACCAAGGCCAAGGCCGAGTTCTGCAACAGCCAGAACGCGAACATGCAGAAGTGGTCGTCGTACATCAAGGGTGACCCGAAGCGGCAGGAGATCCTCGAGGAGGCGCTGGAGTGGGTCTCGTCCGCCCAGGGCATCAGCGTCGACGCCTACCTAGCGCAGCATCGCAGAGACACCGAGCATCACCGGCCTGAAGACCTACTTCACCTCCGTCATCGACTGGATCGACAGCGTCTTCACCCGTCCCCCGGACAAGGAGATGCGCGGGCTGGACTGGGGTCGGCTGTACGAGACGCTACCACTCGAACGTCCTACAACGCGGCCGCGATCGACGCCGACGTCGACGCGCTCCGCGCCGACCCAGCGGTGCTCAACAACAAGGGCATCTACGAGTACCTGCTGGGTGGCAAGACGGACCCCAAGCTGCTCGACGTCCGGTTGTTCGACGACAGGACCAAGGTTGCCGCCTACGAGCAGCAGACGCAGAAGGCCAAGACCGACGGCGTCTCGAACTGCCCGCTGTGCGCGATCGGCGACGACGCCAACAAGACCCGCATCTACAAGCAGAACGAGATGGACGCCGACCACGTGACCGCCTGGTCGAAGGGTGGTCAGTCCACCCTCGACAACTGCGAGATGCTGTGCGTCACCCACAACCGCGCCAAGGGCAACCGTTGACCAGCAGCGTCATTGCGGCGACTCCGATCGAGCCTGGCCCAAGAAGAACAGGCGGCCTCAGACTTGCCCGTCCGCGTTCGTCGGCCGACGCGTGTTGATCCGGCTCAGTAAGGATGACCCGAATGAAAAGTGAGCTCGCGAATTCCGAGCAGTCAATGTGGGACGTAGCTCCGGCGCTGATTGGGACACGGTCCACTGACGATGAGATAAACGCGAAGTATGTATCCCGCGAATGGCGAATCGTCACTGAGTCGAACCGCGAGCAGTTGCCGAATTTCGTCGAAGCCCTAAAGCGACCGGGGTGGATGGAGGTTCGCCCTAGTTACCAGCGTCGATTGCGATGGGACGAAGGTCGACAGTCGAAGTTGATCGAATCATTCATCATGAATATCCCTGTACCTCCCCTCTTCGTTGACGAGGCTACCTCGCCAAGTACGAGGTCATGGACGGCCAGCAGCGGATCAATGCCATCCGGGACTTCTATTCCAATTCGCTGCGCCTCAAAGGACTCGAGCAGTGGCCAGAACTCAATGGCCGTACATACGGCAAGTTGCCCTCTGAGATCCGAAGGGAATCGACCGCCGCTCAATCGCATACACCGTCCTGCTCAAGGAGTCCGCAGAGACGACCGAGGAGCAGGCTCTTCTGCGTCAACTTGTGTTCGAGCGTCTCAACACTGGCGGTATCGAACTTAGCCAGCAAGAAGTGCGTAATGCGCTTTACCAAGGTCCGTTCAACTCGCTGCTATTAGAGCTGGCGCGCCACGGGACCTTCAGGCAGGCCTGGGGTCTGCCGCCAGCAACCCTGGATGAGGACGAGAACCCGCCTGCGGAATTGATGGAGAGCACCTTCTTCAGGTCAATGCGGGATGCCGAGGTCGTCCTGCGGTTCTTCGCTCTCCGCCACGCCGATCAGTATCAGCGGGGAATGCAGGGATTCTTGGACCTCTACATGGTACGGAGCAAGGGGTTTGGTGAGCCCGACCTAGATGTCCTTCGGCGCATCTTCACCGAGACCATAAATCTTGGGGCGGACCTGTTTGGCGAAACGCTATTTCGACCCTGGGATCCATCGAAGAATGAATGGTCTCCACGTCCGCAGGTCGCCTTTGCGGACGCGGTGATGGTCGGATTGAGTCGAAATCTGACAACCTCGGCAACGCTGCGCAATCGCCGACAGCGGGTCTTGAGCGAGACCAAAGCGCTCTTTGAGTACCACGACCCTGGCACGTTCACAGGTCGTGGTAACACGAAGGCAGACGTCAATGAGCGAATCGATCTGTTCGCAGCCATGCTCGAGAGAGTCGCGGGCGATTGAGACTTGTTCGACCCCCTCCTTGAGACACTGCAACAGGAGATCCAAGTCGTCGAGCGGATGATCGAGATGGACGAACTCGTCCGTCTAGCCACCTCGTCTGGCTCTCCGGGGGGAGAGTTGCGCGAAAGGGCGGCCGAGATTGCTCCGGCCGACACGGATTGGCGGCTCTATTCGCATTGCGCTGTGGTTACCCGGCTGTATGCGATTTTCGAGGAGTTTGTTCACGGGGCCATCGGCGAGTGGCTTGCAACCTCCTCCCTGAACTCTATGGGCCGTATGGGGATCTGCCGGATGCGGTGCGAGCCGCGTACCGCAGGGGCACGGGCGAGATCCTAAGCAAGTTCGGGGGGGACAGGTACGCTCACCTGACGGAGGACCAAGTTATCCGCGGCCTTGCCGATGGCCTGGCAGGCAATGCCTACGGCACCCGCTCCAGATGCCTTCCTGACGGACGACCGCAACCTCCGCATGGACAAGTTGGTGCAGGTCCTTACGCAGATCGGCATTCAAGACCCGCGTGCTCGAATCTCGGAGAATCGCGACGTGCTCCGATGGGAGCAAGGTGACTCGGGGGATCAAGCGAGTTGGGCTGCGGAACTTGGCCTCCTGAAATTGGCTACCGCAATGAGGCAGCACACGGATCAGTCGGGGAAATACTCTCCCCCGAACGCCTTCGCAACTACGCTGGGCTAGTTCGGTTGCTTGCGCACGCGATCAGTGACGCGGCTACCGGCGAGCACATCGATCAACTCGAGAGGCTCGGAAAGCTAATACCGTTTGGCCGTGTGATCCGGCAGTTCTCCAACGGTGTAGTCGGCATCGAGACCACGGAAACCAAGGCGCGGATCGGACAGGTGCTGCTATTACGGGACGGTAGGAGTGGCCTGAGTTCGGCTATTGAGAGCATGCAGCTGACAAGGTGCCGTACGAAGAAATGGACTGCCCAGCGGGCACAAAGATCGGCATCAAGCTCGCAAGGTCCACGCGCGTCGATTCAACCGTCTGGACCACAGCTGAGACCGCCGCGCCAACGGAACCTGTAGAAGCGCCGGTGGAACCGAACGAAGCGGTGCAGCCAGACGAGACCTAGGTGACTAGCTGCACCCGCTCGTCGAGCCGCAGTTGAGGCACTTGTAGCAGCTCCCGTTGCGGACCATGATCGAGCCGCAGTCCGAGCAGGCGGGGCTGTCCGCGGTATCGAAGATCACCGTCGGCTGCCCGATGCTCGAGCCGCTCCTCCCGATGACTCGCATGCCCATTGCTGGCCAGCACCTTCAACCCATCCATGATGCTGCGGCTGGGAAGCCACAGGATCTGCTGGACGCCGTGGCCTCATCCGTCGCCGACGTCCCCTTCCGGAGCCGCCTCTGAGCTTGTGGAAGGCGGCGTCGGGCGCCGCCGGCGCGAGCGTCGCGAAGCCGCGAGCGTTGGTGGTGTCCGGCGCGTCATCCCCACTGCTGCGCATCGGCTCTGAAAGGGTCATCTGCCGATTGATGATCCCCACCACGTCCTGCTCATCCCTGCTCAGGAACTTGGTCGCCAGGTACCTGAACACGTAATCGATCAGGCTCTTCGCCATGGGGATATCCCGATTCGTCGTGAACCCCGCCGGCTCGAACCGCAGATGGCTGAACTTGTTGACCAGGTCCTTCAGGGGGACCCCGTACTGCATCGCCACGCTGACGGCCGTCGCGAAGGCGTCCATCAGCCCGCTGATGGTGGAGCCCTCCTTGGCCATCTTCAGGAAGATCTCGCCCGGCTGGCCGTCCTCGTACAGGCCGACCGTCAGGTAGCCCTCGTGCCCGGCCACGTTGAACTTGTGGGTGAAGGCGGCCCGCTCGTCCGGCAATCGGCGCCGATACGGCTTGGGCGACTCCGGGACCGATGCCACCGCTCCCGGCGGCGACCGCGGAATCCCCGCCCTCCTTCTTCATGTTCAGCGGCTGCGAGCGCTTGGAGTTGTCGCGGTAGACCGCGATCGCCTTGAGGCCCAGCTTCCAGCCGTCGAGGTAG
The DNA here is from genome assembly GCA_963782015.1 of uncultured Chloroflexia bacterium. Taxonomy (GTDB): domain Bacteria; phylum Chloroflexota; class Limnocylindria; order QHBO01; family QHBO01; genus CF-167. The sequence goes on along the minus strand of CAWAHY010000004.1, from coordinate 1,144,092 downwards.
ACCTGCGCGATCTCCGCGGCGGTCGATGCCTCCGGCATGTTGACCGTCTTGCTGATCGCCCCGGAGATGAACGGCTGGACCGCGGCCATCATCTTGAGGTGGCCGTTGTAGTGGATGCTGCGTGAGCCGTTGGCCGGCTTGAAGGCGCAGTCGAAGACGGAGAGGTGCTCGTCGCGGAGGTGCGGCGCGCCCTCGATCGTGTCGTGCTCGTCGATGAAGGCGACGATCTCCTCGGTCTGCTTGGCGGTGTAGCCCAGCTCGCGCAGGGCGTGCGGCACCGTCTGGTTGACGATCTTCAGGTAGCCGCCGCCGACCAGCCTCTTGTACTTGACCAGGGCGATATCGGGCTCGACGCCGGTCGTGTCGCAGTCCATCAGGAAGGCGATGGTGCCGGTGGGGGCCAGGACGCTCACCTGGCCGTTCCGGAAGCCGACCTCCTCGCCCAGGGCCATCACGTCGTCCCAGGTGGTCATCGCCGCGTCGAGCAGGTCGATGGGAACCGCTGCCGATCGAATCGGTACGCAGCATCGCGGTGCTTGTTCATGACCTTGAGGTACGGCTCACGGTTCACGGCGTAGCCGTCGAAGGGGCCGCCCTGGTCGCGGGCGATCCGTGCTGTCTGCAGCTCCGCCTCGCCCTGCATCAAGGCTGTGATCGCCGCCGCGTAGGCGCGCCCCTCATCGGAGTCGTAGGCCAGGCCGCGGTTCATGAGGAGGGCGCCCAGGTTGGCGTAGCCGAGCCCGAGCGGTCGGAAGTCGCGCGAGTTCTGCTCGATCTTCGGCGTCGGGTACGTCGCGTTGCTGACCAGGATCTCCTGGGCGGTGAAGCACGATCCGCACTGCGTGCCTGTACGCCTCGATGTCGAACTCGCCGTCATCCGTCACGAACTTCATCAGGTTCAGGCTGGCCAGGTTGCAGGCCGAGTCATCGATGTACATGTACTCGCTGCATGGGTTACTGGCGTTGATGGGCGCGGTCGTTGGCCACCGGGTTCCAGCGGTTGACGTTGTCGTGGTACTGGATCCCCGGGTCGCCGCAGACCCAGGCCGCCTCGGCCATCTTGTTGAGGAGGGCGCGGGCCTTGAACGTCTCCATCGGCGCGCCGGTCACCACCGCGTGGGTGGTCCAGTCGCCATCGGCCTCGACCTGCTCCATGAACTCGTCCGTGACGCGGACCGAGTTGTTGGAGTTCTGGAAGAAGACCGATTCGTACGCCTCGCCCCCGTTGAAGTTGCCGTCGTAGCCCGCGTCGATGAGGGCCCAGGCCTTGCGCTCCTCGAGCATCTTGCAGTCGATGAACTCCTCGATGTCGGGGTGGCCGATGTTGAGGATCACCATCTTTGCGGCTCGGCGGGTCTTGCCGCCGGACTTGATCACGCCGGCGAAGGCGTCGAAGCCCTTCATGAAGGAGACCGGGCCCGATGCGCTGCCGCCGCCGGCCAGGCCCTCCGTCTTGGAGCGGATGGTGGAGAGGTTCGACCCCGTGCCGCTGCCGTACTTGAAGAGCATCCCCTCGGTGTGGGCCAGGGTCAGGATGGAGTCCATGGTGTCGTTGACGCTGTTGATGAAGCAGGCGGAGCACTGCGGGTGCTCGTCGATGCCCACGTTGAACCAGACCGGGGAGTTGAAGGCCGCGCGCTGCTTGAGGAGGATGTCGGTCAGCTCGGCGTGGAAGGTGTCCTTGTCTTCGTCGGTCGCGAAGTAGGCGTCCTTGGAGCCCCAGCCGGTGATGGTGTCCACGACCCGGCCGATCATCTGGCGGACGCTGTACTCGCGCTCGGGCGTGCCGAGGTGGCCGCGGAAGTACTTGGAGGCGGTGACCTGCGTGGCGAGCTGGCTCCAGGACTTCGGGAAGTCGAGGCCCTTCTGCTCGAAGACCGACTTGCCGTGCTCGTTGGTGATGACCGCCTCGCGCGTCTCCCACTCGACGGTGTCATACGGGTCGGTGCCTTGCCGCGTATAGCGGCGCTCGATGGAGAGGCCCTTCCAGGTGGGCTTCTGGCCCTCGCGCAGCTGGTGGTAGCCGGCCTGTCCCGCGCTCCGCTTCGCCCCCGTACCGTGCCCGTTCGTGCTGTGTCCGTTGCCGTTGCTGTGCTTGACGGCGGGCTGTGAGGGGGTCGCGGAGCGTGGCATCGGGGCGGTTCCTTCGTGCTCAGATGGGATGGGAAGGCGTGCGGCACAGCCGCGTTTCAAGGACGATGAGTGTACGTCCCGGCGGGTGCTCCGTCAAGCCGAAAACCACAAGATGTGGTGGGTTCGGGGAGAGGAGTGCCCTACCTATTGTGGAGTGGGTGGGTAGGGGGCGTGGGCCGTCTTGGGGCGTCGCGGCGGCGAGAGAGCGGTGCCGCCGGGTCGTCCGTGGGCTTGCGCGCGGCTGCCGGTGAGCTGAGCGCTCCGCCGGCTGGCCCGGGCCTTCGGTGGGGGCCCGGCCGCCGGCGAGTGAGATGGGCGCGGGGGTATCGGTCCTGTGGCTGGTGCGTCAGAGCAGCACGATGCCGTTCGCGCCGGGGTCGTCGCCTGCCGTGAGGGCCGCCAGTGTCGTACGAGTGGTCAGCGGGAAGGTGGTCGCGAGGAGGTCGGCTGCGGTGGCGAGGGCGGCGCGGTTGGCGTGGCTGGCCTTGATGAGCATGACCAGGCGGGTGGCCTGGCCGTCGCGCTGCTTGGTGGTTGCGGCGCGGAGCTGGGCCTGGGCGTCGCGGAGGCGCGTGATCGCCTCGACGGCGATCGTGGTGGCGTTCCGTGTCAGGAGCGCATCGAAGGCGCGCTGGTCGCCGGGGATGGGGAGGGGAGCCTCGAGCTGCCAGGTGAATCGGTCGCCGATGCGTACGTGCAGGCGGCGGAGGAGGTCGAGCTGGGCCGTGTCGCGCAGGCCGCCGCCTTGCGGGTAGAAGCGGGCGTGGAGATGGAGGCCGACCGCGGCGGCGTGGCGGGCGAGGTCGGCGATGGCCAGGCCGCCGAGGCGGCCACTGCTCCACCCGGCTGATACGCACATCGTGAGACGCCCGAGGCACGGGCCACATCGACCTGCCGAAGGCCGCGCGCGAGGCGAGCGTCGCGAAGGTCGGCACCGAGATCGGCCTGCAGTCGGCGCCCGGCGATCGAGGCTCCTCGGATCTGGCCGACGCGGTTGGGCACGCGAGACGATCGATCGGGCGTCAGCCCTTACCCGTGGCTTAGGTGTCCACTTACGTCCAGCGTCGATAACGGCCAACATCGGTTCGTAGCCGTCAGTCGGTCCGGGGCAATCGGTGGCCGGCTCCGACTCACACCGTCAACGGCAGCCAAGCTGAGAGCAGGCCGAAGACCTGGTCCCTCGCGACGGCGCCGCGTGCTTCTTGGCCGTTACCGACCTGAGCGTCGGCGGCGGGTCGTTGGGGGCGAGCCGAGGCGGGGCGCGGCGGAGGCTAGGGTTGGGAGGCGACGCGGCGACGGCGCGCGGCGGTGGGCGCGGGCGCGGCGGTGGGCGCGGCTGGGGCGCGGGGGCGGGGGCGGCGGCGGAGCGGAGGTATCGGCGCAGGCGAACGGCGGGCATGGGATGGGCGAAGTGGAACCCCTGGCCGTGGCTGCAGCCGATCTCCTTGAGGCGGGCGAGCTGCGCGGCACTCTCGATCCCCTCCGCCACGACGCGGATGTTCAGGCGCCGCGCCACGTCCACGATCCCCGCGATCAGCGACTCGCTGCGCGAGCCGGGGGCGAGCGTGGCCACGAAGGATCGGTCGATCTTGAGGATGTCGAACGGGATCCGGTTGAGCTGGCTGAGCGAGGCGTAGCCGGTCCCGAAGTCGTCGATCGCCAGGCGGATCCCCATCTCCCGCAGCTGCCGCAGGTTGGCCGATGCCGCCGCCTGGTCCAGGCGGGAGGTCTCGGTCAGCTCGAGCACCAGCCTTGTCGGCGAGAGGCCGGCGAACTCGAGGATCTCGGCGACCAGGTTGCCGAAGCCGGGCTGCGCGAGCTGCAGCGCGGAGAGGTTGACGCCGATCGAGCGGTTGGCCGCGGCCTCGCCCTCGGCCGCCCAGCTGGCGGCCTCGCGGCAGGCCTGCTCCAGGATCCATCGGCCCAGGGGCACGATCGCCCCGGTCGTCTCGGCCAGCGGGATGAACTCGGCGGGGAGGAGGAGCCCGCGGGTGGGGTGGCGCCATCGGACCAGGGCCTCGACGCCGGTGACCGTGCGGGTGGCGAGGTGCAGGACGGGCTGGTAGTGCACCTCGAACTGCTCCTCGCGGATGGCCCGGTCCAGGTCGCCGCGCAGCTCGAGGCCGCGCACGACCGCCTTGTGGCTGGACGCCTCGAAGACGGTGAAGCCGCCCTTGCCCTTGCCCTTGGAGATGTACATCGCGATGTCCGCGTCGCGCATCAGCTCATCGGCCGTGGCGACGCCGCTGGTGCCCAGGCTGACGCCGATGCTGGCGCCGATCGAGTGCCGATGCCCGGCCACCACGGTCGGCCGCTGGACCGCGGTGATGAGGCGGCTGGCGACGAGGCCGGCGGCGTAGACATCGGGGTTGTCGTCGAGCAGGACGGCGAACTCGTCGCCGCCCAGGCGCGCCACGGTGTCGGCGGGGCGGACCGTGCGGCGCAGGGCCTCGGCCACCGAGCCGAGCACCTCGTCGCCGGCGTCGTGGCCGGACGTGTCGTTGACCGTCTTGAAGTCGTCGAGGTCCAGGAAGAGGACGGCGACGGTCTGGTTGCGACGGGCCAGCGCGTGCTGCAGCCGATCGTGGAAGAGGGTCCGGTTGGCGAGGCCGGTCAGCGGGTCGTGGAGGGCGCGCCGCTCCAGCTCGGCCTCGAGCACCTTGCGCTGCTGGAGCGTGGTGCGCAGGTCGGTGACCACGCCGGAGAGGCGGGTGATCACCAGCAGGAAGAGGACGATGCAGCCGGTGGCGATGACCGGGATGTCGATGGGCGTGCCGGTCGCGCCCTGGATGACGAGCACCGCCGGCGCCATCAGCGACGCCCCGGCGAGGAGGAGCAGGCGCCAGGCCGGAGAGGCGCGCGTCGCTGGCCTCGGCCGGGTCGGCGACGTGGCGCATGGAGGGGTGGAGGGCGGCGACGCCCCAGAAGACGGCGCCGAGCAGCCAGCCGCCGTCCACCAGCTGTCCGGTCTGGTAGGTGCCGGCCAGGGCGAGCGCGGCGTACGGGTAGTCGGCCAGCAGGAAGGCGGTCACGGCGGCGATCAGGAAGCGCAGCGAGGTGACGTGCTGCCCCGGCGCCAGCAGGAGGCGGACCATGACGCCCAGCAGCAGGATGTCGAGCATCGGGTAGGCCAGGGCGACCGCGATCTGGAGGAGCGACTGGGAGGTATCGGCCACGATGGGGGCCATCAGGAAGACCCAGCTGACGAGGCCCACGCCGACCGAGACGATCAGCGCGTCGAGCAGGCCGGGGCGGTCGCCGCCCGGCACGCGGCCGCGGACGAGCCACAGCAGGCCGACCGCGACGAGGCCCATCCCCGCGAGGTAGAAGACGTCGGCGACCGATGGGAACGGCTCGATCCCGTAGACCCGGTCGAGGATCACCCAGGTCCAGTCCCCCGCCGATGAGAGGGCGAGGCCGAGCGCGAGGACGAGCCACGGACGACGGTCGGCCGGCTTGTGGATGAATACGCCGGCCACGACCGCGACCGCGCCGAGCATGCCCGGCACCTGGTAGAGGAGGTCCTGGAGGTCCGCCGTGGGGAGCAGGAAGTAGCCCACCACCATGGCCAGGCCAACGACGAGCCAGGCCCTCCAGGTCGTGGTGGCTCGTGTCGCGCGCGGGCGTGCCTCGCCGGTGCGCGGCGGATCGCTGCTCATGGGGTTGATGCTAGGCACGCCGGGCGTGTGGGTGGTCAGTTGCCCGATGGTCCCCGTGGGTGCGGCGAAATGACCACGCGGCTGCGTGCCGCTGGTGCCCGTGTGCGCCCAGCGAGCGTATCCGCCAAGTTTGCTCGGGCGGCGGGGCCTGCCTGGCGCTTGCGCTCGCTCAGCGAGCAGGAGGAGGCATCGGCGGGGCTGTGACGGGCCCGCAGGTGCCCGATTCCGGGCGTTCTTCTCGGATACGCTCGCTGCGCGTAGACGGAACGGTCAGTCGCGGTCGGGGTCGCGGCGGGCGAGCTCCTCGCGGACGAGATCGGCGACGAGGGCGCGGAGGGCCGGATCCACCGGGGCGGGCTCGGGCGCGGCGCCGGCGGCGGGGTGGTAGCGGCGCGCCGCGATCGCCTCGAGGCGCGACTTGATCGGCGTGAAGGTGGTGGCGAGGACGAGCGTGGTGAGCACCAGGGCGCCGTCGGACTCCTGGCCGGTGACGGCCACGAAGAGGACCTGGAAGAAGCGGATCCCCGCCGCGTAGAGGCCCGCCAGCACCGCGGTCAGCGCGCCGAAGACGAAGGTGCGGTTGATGAGGAAGTCGATCTCGTACAGCCCGTAGCGGGTGATCGCCACCGCGACGGCGATCGGCAGCAGCGCCCCGGCGATGAACAGGCCGGCCAGCGTCAGCTCCCCGAGCGCCGGAGTCGTGCGGCAGGGCGACGAAGGCCGTGATCTCGATGATCGCCGTCACCACCAGCATGCTCATGCCGTACACGAACCACTTGAGCTGCTGGCGCCCGACGTCGTCGCAGCCGCGGTATCGGATCACCAGCGACCAGCCCGCCGCGACGAGCGCCGTGACGATGCAGGCCAGCCCCAGGTAGCGGCCGACGACGAGCCACGTGGCGGAGGACTCGGGCACGCCGATCGGGTTCGGGAAGTCGCGGTACCAGGCTAGGGTGCCCGGCGCGAAGCCCTGGTAGAGCAGCAGGAGGAATGCACCGATGCCGGTCAGCCACATGACCCCGCCCCACGTCGGGGAGACGGGGCGGCCGGTCGGGAAGATGAGCACCGCGAAGACGGCGAGGAAGATGCAGATGGGGAAGGTGAGGCTCGACCCCGCCCAGGCCACGGCCGCACCGGCATCGGTGGCCGCGAAGGCTGCATCCGTGACGAGCGCGTTCGCCACGTTCTGGAGGCCCACCACCAGACCTGTGATCGCGAGCGCGAGCGCGATCCGGTTGCCGGGGAGCTGGAGGCCGAGCAGCAGGCCCACCGCCGCGGGGCCCACCACCACGATCCACTCCATGGCCACGATCCAGGTGGACCGATAGAAGGTGACCGGCGGGATGGCAAAGCCGACGCGTGCCCAGAGGATGATCGTGGCCAGCAGCGATGCCGTCGTCGCCAGGAAGAGGAGCCAGGTCAGCGCCCGCCACGCGTGGTCGCTGCGGGACGCCATGAGCGGCTGCGTGGCCATGGGTTGAGCGTAGCGCGGCATGCAACCCGGCGTGGGGCCCGGCGGCGACCTGCCGCGTACGCCCAGCGTGCACAGCCAAGAGGCAGGACGTGGCTCATGGTGCCCGATGGGCCGTGCCTCGCCCTCATGTACGCCCAGCGTGCACAGCCGTGAACATGCGGCTCATGTGGGAGGCGGCGCCCCCGGTGGCCAACGCTGCTTCATGGATGTGCACGCTGGGCGTAAGCGGTGAATCCTGGCCCGGCGCGAACCCCTAGGGGACGAGGTAGGTGGTCACGTCCGATTCGGCGGCGACGAAGAGGCCCAGGTCGGTGCCGCGGATCGCCTGCACGCGCAGGTAGTAGGTGTGCCCCGACAGCAGCTCCGCCGGCGAGGCCACGTACGAGCCGGTCGCCTGGTTGGAGATGGCCACCAGGTACGGATCCCCGTCCAGGTAAGAGGGAGTCGCGTTCGTCTCGGAGTAGACGAGCTTGTACCAGGTGAAGCAGGCCTCGCCGCCGCCGTACGGGGTCCAGGTCAGGTCGGTCCCTTCGACCAGGTCGGGCGCTGCGCCCAGCGTGCCGAGCGAGGCGACCGGGGCGGCCACCGCGGAGACGACCGAGGAGGCGCCGATCACGCCGTCATCGGCGTCGAAGGCCATGGCGCGGTAGTAGTAGGTCGTGCCGGCGGCCACGCCGGTGTCCACCGCGGAGGTCTTGCCCGAGTTGGTCGTGTAGGTGCCGCCCGGATCCACGGCGCCGCCCTGCGGCGGGTAGGCCTTGGGGATCGAGCTGGTCGTGTTGCGCAGGGTCGTGTAGTGGTTGAAGAAGTCGCCCTCGTACGGCGACCACTCGAGCACCACGCCGCCGTCGCAGCCGGTGGCGGTCAGGTCCATCGCCACCAGCCCCGGGGTCGGGGCGGCGGTCGGCTTGGCGGTGGGCTTGGCCGTTGGCTGCGCCGTGGCGACGGCCGTGGGCTCGCGTGCGTCGCCTCCGCGCTGGCCGGGGCGCTCTCGACGGCGACGAAGCTCTCGTCGGCGGAGTCGGAGGGCGCCACCAGCTCGACGCTGGGGGTGGGCGTCGCGTCCGGCCGGTTCCCGATCGCCACGTACAGCTCCCGCGCGGCGACGACGCCGACGATCAGGAGCAGACGTGGCGACCGCCACCGGCACGAGGCGCGGGACGCGGAAGAAGGACGGCAGCGACCAGGCGACGCGCACGCGCTCGCGGTCGCCGGCGCGGTCCGAGGCGCGGTCGTCGCGCGGTCAGAGGCTCGGTCCGAGGCGGCGGTCATCAGCCGGTCGCGCAGGTCTCCGGAGAAGGCGCGGTCCGGGGCGGTGAAGTCCGACGAGCGGGCGCGGTCACCGGCCGCGGCCAGGCGCTCGGCGATCTCGTGCTCGAGCGGGTCAAGCAACATCGATCATCTCCTGGGTCATCGCGTCGCGCAGCGCGCTGATGGCCCGATGCAGGCGCACCGCGAAGGTCGCCCGCGAGCAGCCGAGGACGGCGGAGGCCTCATCGGCATCCAGGTCGTCGTAGAAGCGCAGGGTGAGCACCTCGCGCTGCTGGCCGGAGAGGCGTGCCATGGCGGAGCGCAGCTCGTCGCGGTCGAGCGAGGCGGCGAAGGCGTCGCCGACGGGCCCATCGGTCATGGCCAGCGAGACGATCCGTCGGCCGTCGCGCACGCGATCGACCACGGAGTTGGCGGCGACGCGGTAGAGCCAGCCGCCGAAGGCGTCGTTGCGGAATTCGCGGTGGCGCACCGCCTCCAGCGCGCGCTGGAAGGTGGTGGCGGTCACGTCCTCGGCCATCGATCGCTCCTGGAGTCGGCGATAGGCGAAGCCGTAGATGCGGGGCAGGTAGAAGTCATAGAGCTCGCCGAAGGCGGCAGCATCGGACCGGGCGCGATCCACGAGGGTCCGCTCCCGGTCACGATCCATGCGACTGGCGCCATTCGATCCATCCATGAGCCTTGGAGGCTATGGAGCGAGATGCGGTGGGGCAATCGTCCGGCAGTACTGTGCATGCCGCCGACCGTCACCCCACCGCTGCACCCCATGGCCCTGTGCTACTCGACCGTCAGGGTCCAGGCATCGGTCAGACCGAGGACGTACCAGCCGTCCCCGTTCTGGCCCATGGACAGGACCCGATAGGTCCAGGTCTGGCCCAGCTCGACGTTCGAGTCGACGAAGGTCGTCTCGCCCGCGTCACCGATGACGCCGATCAGCTCGGTGCCGTCGTTGAGCGGATACATCGGGCTCGGGTTGGTCGCCGAGCGGACCACCTTGTAGGCGTGCGAAGGCGTCCGAGGGGCAGCCGTCCCAGCTGAGCAGCACGCCGTCGGCGGTCTGCGTCACCTCGAAGCCCATGGCCGACGGATCGGCCGGGGGCTCCTCGTCACACTGCGCGCGTGGCCGAGCCGGCGTTGCTGGAGGCGAGGACCTCGTAGCCGCTCTCGGTGTGCCGCACGGCGAAGGCCCGGTAGAAGACCTCCGTGTTGCACGGCGCGTTCTTGTCCACGAAGCGGGTGTCGTCACCGGCCCCGACCACGCCGACCAGCTCATCGCCGTCGCCCGTGGGCCAGGTCGGGTTGCCGTCCGCCGAGCGGACCAGCTTGTACTTGTCGAAGTCGCCACCGAAGGCGCTCCACTCGACCACGACCTTGCCATAGTCGGCGTTGAAGACCGCCGCCAGGGTCAGGTCGTCGCTCGCGGGCGGCGGGTTGTCGTGGGGCTCGTCCTTGGGCTCGTCCTTGGGCTCGTCCTTCGGCTCGTCCTTCGGCTCGTCCGCGGGCGGGTCGTGCGGGAGCTCGCCCTCGCAGGCGATCGGGTTGCCCTGCTCGTCCTGGCAGTTGTCGGCGTCCGTGCCGGTGCCGCTGCCCTCGTCGGGGGCGGTCTCGAAGCCCGGCGCGCTGCCGTTGCCGTCCGGCTGGTCGCCCGGCTCGTCACCCGGCTCGTTGGCGTCGCCGTCATGTCCGGCGGTGCCATCGGCCTGGGCAGTGGTGGTGTCGGCGCGGTCGGCGGTCATCGGTCGGATGACGGTCGCGCCAAACGCAATGGCGCCGACCATCAGCAGCGCCGCGAGGGCGCTCGTGGCCGAGCCGGTGAAGATGCGCCCGAGCTTGTCCCAGAGCTTGTCCATGGTGGTGCGTGCTCCGTTGATGAAGATGGGGGCGCTGCCCTTCGCCCGATGAACACCAACAGAACGCGGATGGCGTGGCGGGATTACCGGTCTGCGGCCGCCGGTGGTACGGGTGCGGGGAGGTACGTTGGGCGTGAGTGGGGTGCTCGAGAGCCGTGCTCGCTGGGCGAGCGTATCCGAGAAGAAGGGGCCCTCGAGAGGCTGGGCAAGGCGGTTTTCGGGCCCTCGTTGGCAGATGTGCTCGCTGGGCGTACGCGGACGACATGGAGGGTGCCCCCAAGGTCCGTGCTTGCCGGATGCGCTCGCTGGGCGTACGCGGCAGCGTCCCCGCCCTGCCGAGCGGTCGCGACCACGGCACACTAGGGACGTGCGCAGCAGCGGAAGGCGGCCCTTCATCCCGCGGGTCCCCAGGATGGACCGATGATCCCCGCGCCCGCGGAGCGCGACGACCTCGATCGGCTCCCCACCCTGGAGATCGTCCTCGTCCGCCACGCGCAGGCCGTGCCTGGGGGAACGCCCGGCTGGGAGGACGCCGACGACGAGCGGCCACTCACCGAGCAGGGGCTGCGCGACGCCGATGAGCTCGCCTTCGAGCTTGACCCGTACCACTTCAACGCGGCGTACTCGAGCCCCTACACCCGATCGGTGCAGACGGTGACGCCCACCGCCGCGCGGCGCTCGATGGAGGTGCAGCTCCTCGACGACCTGCGGGAGCGCCGCCTCGTGACCAAGCCGAGCGACGACTGGGCGGATCTCATGGTCCGCTCATGGGCCGATCCCGACTTCGCGACCCCGGGCGGCGAGACGAGCCGCGAGGCGCAGCGTGCGCGGGCTGCGGGCACTCGACCTGCTGCGAGCGCGGCACGCCGACGGCGGCCGGCTGCTGGTCGGCAGCCACGGCAACCTGATCTCGCTCATCCTCCAGTCGCTGGAGCCGGACGTCGGCCACGACTTCCACCAGGCGATGCCGAATCCCGCGGTCTTCCACCTCCAGCACGACGGGATCGGCTGGCGGGTGATGGGCGGCCACGGGTTTGCGCCGATGGATGCCCGCAACTGACCGATGGCGCGGAACCGGGGCGGGGGGATCGGTGTAGAGGGAGTACAACCATGCATCGAGGAGCGCCCCACATGATTCGTCGCATGCTCGTCCCGCTGGTCGCGAGTGGCCTGCTGCTCGCCGCCACCGCCGGCAGCGCCCTGGCCAAGTGCGAGGGACCCGAGCCGCCAGACTTCTGCAGCCAGGTGATGGCGTCGCTCGACGCCGGCGGCGGGTCGTACCTGCGACTCACCGCGGGGACCGCCGACACGATCAACATCTTCGTCTCCCGCGCCGAGCAGCCGTTCGACGCGGACAGCGTCACGCTCGTCTTCTCGCGGATCGCGGGTGGCACCGTGCTCGAGATTCCCGCCGAGCGCGGCGTGCAGGGCTGGTGGCACGCCGACGTCACCCTGCCCGATGGCGGCGGCTGGACGGTCGTGGCCGAGATGGGCGTCGACGGGGTGATCGAGCGGCAGACGTTCGAGACGCTGCGCGTGGCCCCGGCGGCCGAGGCTCCCGAGGCACCGGTCGCCACCCCGAGCCAGCCGATCAACCCGACACCGCCGGTCCTGCCGATCGCGCTCCTGGTCGCCGGGGTCGCGGCCGCGGCGCTGGTCGGGGTGGGGCTGCGGGGTCGCGCGCGACGGAGGGTCACCGCCGGCTGAGGCCAGCTCTCCGCGTACGCTGAGCGTGCACATCCGCGAAGCAGGGTCCGCCATAGGCCCTCTCGTTGGCCACCGTGCACGCTCAGCGTGCCGTGCGGCCATCCAGGGCGGGGCAGTGCGCCAAGTTGGCGGTTGTGCACGCTCAGCGTACGCCGGCCCCGGAACCCTAGCTCCCCACCTCCACGAAGACGGGCGTGGCGTCCAGAACGAGGCTGATCCGGCCGCTGGCGGGAACCGGCACCGACGTCGCCAGCGGAGCCGGGTCGGTCGAGTCGGTCGGCGTGCGCGTGACCAGCGCCGCCGACCCGGCCCCCACCTCGAGCTCAACCGAGACCGATGGCCCGGCGTCGCCGGGGAGGTGCAGCGCGCCGTCATCGGCCCACAGGATCCAGACCGGGCCGGACGGCCGGTCGAGGCGGTACCCGACGGCACCATCCGGCAGGGAGAGGCGCTCGCCGCCGGTCACGCCGGCGAGGTAGCGAGCGGCCAGGGCGAGGGCGGCGTGGGCGGGACGCACCTCGCCGGGGGCGTGGATCCGGCTGAAGGCCTCGCCCTGGTACGGCAGCGCTGCCCCGGCATGGGCCAGGCCTCGCGTGGCCGCCGGTGATCCCCATGAAGTTGGCGCTGCCGAAGGCGCGCACGCTGATCACCCAGTCCTCCTGGTTGCCAAGGTTGATGCCGATCGCCCCCTCCCCCGCCGCGGCCGCGGCTTTGCGGACCAGGCCGCGGGCCAGCTCGGCGCGCAGCCAGGCGGTGGCGGCCACGTGGTCGGGCGCTGCCGCGTTCCCGACGGCCTCGAGCGTGGCGATCACCGCTTCACGCGTCGCGTCCGTTGCCGGGGCGAGGGCGATCGGGGGCGAGATGCCGAACGGGTCGCCGTACGCGACGAGTGCCGACATGCTGAAGGCGTCGCCGATCACGATCGGACGGGAGCAGTTCAGCCGCTCACCGGTCGAGCGCAGCCAGGCGATGGTGGCCGGGATCTCGGTCCAGTCGCCGAGGGAGTGGAAGTCCACGACGTCGTAGCCGTCGCAGGCGGCCAGGATGCTCTCCACGTCGGCGCGGGACTTGCGGTAGTTGCGGCTCTGCGCCCACCGCCGGTCGATCTCGCCGGCGTCGGCAGGGCCGTTGAAGACGTCGATCGCGAGGATCGCGACGAGGATCACCTTCGCCTGCGGGTCGGCCGCCCGGATGGCCGGCGCCGCGGTGCGCAGCAGGGTGATGTAGTCCTGCGCCGAACCGGGCCAGAAGCCGCTGAACTCGCGCTCGACGCCCCACTCGTGGATGCCGGTGACGAGGCCCGGCGCATCGTCGACGCCGTCGCCGTCGTAGCGCTCGACCACGCGCGTGACGAAGGCGGCGTACTTGTCCAGGTCAGAGGGGAATGTGTCTCCTCGGTCGAGGAGGCGTGGCGGGCGGCGGGAGGCCCAGGGCGACTCGGCGGAGAGCAGGATCTGGAGCTGGGCGACGCCCTGGGCCTGGTACTCCGCCACGAGGGCGTCGAGCGGGCGCCACTCCCAGACCCCTTCCTGCGGTTCGAGGTTGCCCCACACGCCGTACTCGAGCGCCGGCTTGGCGGCGGTGACGCCGATCTCCGCGTACGTCGCGGCCAGCCCGGGGAGCGCGTACTCCACCCCGAGCGAGAACCCTCCCCCAGCCTGGCCCGATGGCGCCGGCGAGGCGCCGGCGCTCTCCTCCGTGCCGCCGCTCGGCGCCGGCGTGACCGGCTGGCAGGCGGTCAGCGCGAGGAGCGCGATGGTCAGGGCCGCGTTGCGGCGGCTCACGCGTCGCGCGCCAAGAGATCGTCCAGGGTCTCGCGGCGACGCGAGAGGCGGAGCTGGCCGCCCTCCAGCACCGCCTCGGCGGGTCGCAGCCGCCCGTTGTAGTTGCTCGCCATCGCGGCGCCGTAGGCCCCGACGCTCCCCACCGCCAGGAGCGCGCCGGGGCCGCTTCGCGCCAGCTGGTCGGGGCTGAGCCATCGGGCCAGGTCGCGGGCCAGGATGTCGCCCGCCTCGCAGATCGGTCCGGCCAGGTGGGTGGCGCCGGTCGGCGTGTACGGCGCACCGGGCGCGACGCAGGGTGACGGGGTGGTCGGCGCCGTAGAGCATGGGGCGGATCAGCTCGGTCATCCCCGCATCGGCCACCAGGTAGCCGCAGCCGGACTCGGGGCGGGGCTGCGTCCGGACCACGCGGGTGATCAGCCAGCCCGCCTCGGCCACCAGCGAGCGGCCCGGCTCCAGGATGAGGCGCGTGTCGCCCGGGAGCACGGCGCCGATGGCGGCGGCCAGGGCGTCGAGCGACGCGTCGTCGGCGCTGGCCGGTCCGCCGCCCAGGTCGACCCACGTTGGCGGGAGGCCGGCCGCGGTGGCCTGCTGCGAGGCGGAGGCGAGGCGCCGGGCCAGCTCGGCATACGGCTCGGTTGACGCAACCTGCGAGCCGATGTGCGCGCCAAGCGACGCGAGCGGCAACCCCGCGGCGTTGAGGTGCTCCAGCGCGCGGGGGAGGTCGCCGAGCGCGATCCCGAACTTGGCGCTCGCCGCGCCGGTGGCCAGGTGCGGGTGCGTATCGGCGTCGAGGGCGGGGTTGAGGCGGAGGCCCACGCGGGCGCCGGCGTGCTCCGCGGCCAGCGCCGCCAGCCGCTCGAGCTCGTCGAGCGACTCGGCGTTGACGAGCGCCCCGGCCGCGAGCGCCAGGTGGAGCTCCTCGTCGCGCTTCCCGACCCCGTTCATCACGATCCGCTCGGGCGGGCAGCCGGCCCGCCGGGCGAGGGCCAGCTCGACCGCGGTGACGACCTCGGCCCCGGCGCCATCGGCCACCAGCCGGCGGAGGAGCTGCGGGTCGGGGTTGGCCTTGACGGCGTACGCGATCAGCGCGCCGGGGAAGGCGGCGCGGTACGCCGCCAGGCGCGCGGCGGCGGCGTCGAGATCGGTCAGGTAGAGGGGGGTGCCCCAGCGCGCGGCGGCATCGGTGCAGGCGTTGGCGTCGAGCATGCCTGCGAGGATACGATGCGGCCAGGAGGCGAACCGATGGATTGGAAGCTCGAGGTCGTGGTGATGCCGGTCTCCGACGTCGACCGGGCGAAGGCGTTCTACGCCGATGGAGTGGGGTTCGTGGTCGACGTGGACCAGCAGTTCGGCGAGGACTTCCGCGTGGTCCAGCTCACGCCGCGGGGGTCGGGCTGCTCGATCACGATCGGGAAGGGGCTCTCCACCGCCGCGCCGGGATCGGTGCAGGGGATGCAGCTGGTGGTGGCCGATATCGAGGCGGCGCGCGCGGAGCTGGTCGGGCGCGGGGTGGATGTCACGCCGGTGCGCCACATGCAGGACGGTGAGTGGCTCGACGGCAAGGGCGGGCCGTGGAACTCGTTCTTCTTCTTCAGCGACCCCGATGGCAACGCCTGGGCCGTCCAGGAGAAGCCCGCCGCGGAGTAGGCGTCGCGCCCCACGAGCCGCGGGCCATGTACGCCCAGCGAGCGCATCCGCCAAGAAGCCGCCGCTGATGACGGCTAGGGGGCGTTGAATCGTCCTTCGGTGGTCGTCGTGCTCGCTGGGCGAGCGCCAGAGCCAACGACGCGCCCGGGCCGTTGCCAAACTTGACGGCTACGCTCGCTCAGCGAGCACGGGGGTCGGTCCCGCGCTCGTCAGGCCGAGGGCACCTTGCTCGGTGTGCGTTGCGCTCGCGCGGGAGCCCCGGGCGCGGCATCCTTGATCGGCACGAAGGCGGCGCGGTAGGCGGCCACCATGGCGGCGGATCCGCGCTCGCTGAAGAAGGCCTCTGCCGCGGCGCCGGCCGCCGCCGCCTCGGGATCCTGGGATCCGGCCAGCATCCCCCAGGCGAGCCCGGCCATCCCCTCGCCGAATTGGTCGCCGGCCTCGCGCTGCAGCTCCTGCGCGCGCCGGTAGCCGAGCCGGGCGTCTTCCCAGCGGCCCGCCCGCGCCGTCTGCCCCGCCTCGGCGGCGGCGATCGATGCGGCGGTGACGCGGCCCTGGTACTCGGCCGCCCTGAGCATCTCGATCGCCCGCGTCAGCTCGCCGGGAAGGTCGCCGGCGACCGCCGCCATGGCCGCGATGTCCGGCCCCTCGACCGAGAAGTTGCTGTTCGTGCCCGATTCGAGGGCCTTCTGCGCGCCGGTCGTCCAGTCGCCCGCCAGCGTGGCACAGTACGCCTCGGTCAGCGCCATGGCCGCCGTCACCATCACGCTCTCCAGCTGCGCGGCGACCTCGCGCTCGCGCGCCAGCCAGGTGGCAGCCGCCTCCTGGTCGCCGCGGAGGGCCGCCAGCGTCGCCCGCAAGCTCGCGAAGGCGGCCTGGTAGAACGGGCTGATCGGCCCAGCCTCTTCGACGGCGTCGACCTCCTCGATCCAGTCGTTCCAGCTCCCGGTTCGCTGGGCCGTCTGCGCGAGCTGCAGCAGGAACTGGAGCCCAAAGCCGCGATTGCCGTGGCGCATGGACGCGCTGTAGCCCTCCTCGGCGGAGGCCATCACCGCGCGGAGGTCGTTGTCGGCGAGGATGCCCATCAGGTTGTTCCTGGCTCGGAGCGCACCGGACGAGAGGCCGGCCTGTTCGGCCACCTCGACCGCGCCGCGCAGCACGACCTCGGCCTCGACCATCCGGCCCAGCGTCTGGAGCGCGGTGCCCTTGTTGATCAGCGCCTCGACCATCGGGCTCAGCAGCCGGTGCTTGCCTCCCAGCTCGAGGGCCCGGTCCGCGGTCGCCACCGACTCCTCGGATCGCGCCGTCATCATGTAGACCCGCGACAGCTCGGCCAGCATCGCGGCGTACTCGGCCGAATCGGCCAGCGGCCTGCCCTCCTCCACGGCCGCCTCGAGCACGGCGATCGCCTGCGCCTCGAACTTGTTGGAGGTGTAGTGGCGCCCGAGCCAGGTGGCGGCCCGCAGCACGCTCTGCGGGTCGCCGAGCGACCGGTACAGGTCGAGCGCCGCCCTCGCGTGGCCGATCGCGCCCTCGACCTCGAGCGCGAACTCGCCCGACTCGGTGGCGCGCAGGTGGAGCGCCGCCTGCTCGGCGGGGTCCGCGGTCACGGTCAGCGCCTGCTCGAGGTAGCCCAGCGCCTGGCGGTGGGAGTGGAGCGAGGCCGCGCGGTCCGCCGCGGCCACCAGGGCGATGCGCGCCTGGGCGGCGAGCGCATCGGCCTCCTCGCCCGGTCGGGAAGCCTGGTGCGCGGCCAGGTAGTGGCTGGCCAGCACCCCGGCGGTCTCCTCGTCGCCGATCCCCTCGAGGTAGCGCGCCACCGCCAGGTGCCGCGTCCGTCGGTCGGCGCGCGCCAGCGAGGCGTAAGCCACCTCCTGCACCACCGCCTGCACGAACTGGTACTGGCCGCGCTCCGGCGAGCGAGGATCGGCATCCACGGTCAGCAGCTGACGACGGACCAGGCGCTCGAGGGGATCGGTCAGGGACGACGGCTCGACGTTGGCAACCGCCGCCAGGGCGTCGACGGCGAAGCTCTGCCCCAGCACCGATGCGTCCTGCAGCAGGGCCCGGTCCTCGGGCCGGTTCGCGTCCAGGCGACTGGCGATCAGGGCGTGGAGCGTCTCCGCCACGCCGAGCGAGCCGATGTCGCCGGTGAGGCGATAGCGGCCGTCCTCGGGCACCAGCAGCTCGCGGTCGAGCAGCATGCGCACCGTCTCGACGGCATACAGCGGGATCCCCTCGGCGCGACCCACGATGGAGCGCAGGGCGGCTGCCGGCAGCCCCGGCACGAGCCCCTCCAGCATCTCGCCGATCTGCTCGTCCCCCAGCGGCTCCAGGTTGAGGCGGGTGACGCTGCGCACGGCGGCGCCCCAGTCGGCACGCCGCTCGAGCAGCTCCGGGCGCGCGAGCGCGACGACGAAGATCGGGTCGTTGCGGGCCCAGGTGAGCAGGCTCTCGACGAAGTCGAGCATCCCCTGGTCGGCCCACTGCAGATCGGTGAAGACCATGATCACCGGGTCCTGCTCGGCCATCCGCTGGAAGAAGGTGCGCCACGCCGCGAAGAGCTCCTCGCGACCCTCCGCCGGGAGCTCCTCGATCCCCAGCAGGCCCGCCAGCCGTGGCCCCACCCAGCGCCGCTCGGTGGGGTCTGGC
This sequence comes from uncultured Chloroflexia bacterium, assembly GCA_963782015.1. Lineage (GTDB taxonomy): Bacteria > Chloroflexota > Limnocylindria > QHBO01 > QHBO01 > CF-167. Next base: position 1,125,917 of record CAWAHY010000004.1, on the reverse strand, counting down.
AGGTACAGCTCGAGCGATTCGTTGAGCCGCGTGCGGACCGTCTCGTGGTCGTCTCCCTCGCCGATCCCCGCGCGCCGTCGCACCATCTCGACCAGCGCCCAGTAGCTGATCCCCTCGCCGTACGACGGGGAGCGGCCCTCGTGCCAGAACGCGTTGTCGACCACCCCGTCGAGGTACTTCTCGAACTCCCAGGCGAGCCTGGACTTGCCGATGCCGGCCTGCCCGATGACGGTGATCAGCCGCGACTTCTTCTCGCGTGCCGTGGCGTCGAAGAGGTCCTTGAGGAGGCGCAGCTCGTCCTCGCGACCGACGAAGGGCGGCTCCAGGAGCTCCGAGCGCCCCGATCCGCCGCGCCGCGCGACGACGGCAACCGCCCGCCAGGCCTGCACCGGCGCCGCCTTGCCCTTGAGGCTCTGCTCCCCGGCCGGCTCGAAGGCGATGGCGGTCGAGGCCGCGTGGTAGGTCGCCTCGCCGACGAGCACCGTCCCCGGCGCGGCCGCCGACTGGAGGCGGCTGGCGGTGTTGACCAGGTCGCCGGCCACCATCCCCTGGTTGGTCGCCCCGATCGTCACCGCCGCCTCGCCGGTCAGCACCCCTGCGCGCGCCTGGAGGGGAGTGCCCCCATCCCCGAGCCCCGCCACCGCGGCGACGAGCTCGAGCGCCGTTCTCACCGCGCGCTCGGCGTCGTCCTCGTGCGCGACCGGGGCGCCCCAGACCGCCATGACCGCGTCGCCGATGAACTTCTCGACGGTCCCGCCGTGCCGCTCGATCACGCCGCGCGCCAGGTCGAAGTAACGCGTCAGCAGCTCGCGCGTCTCCTCCGCGTCGCGCTGCTCCGACGCGGTCGTGAAGCCGACCAGGTCGGCGAACAGGACCGATACGAGCCGCCGCTCGGCGCCGGACTCCGTGGCTGGCTGGGTCTGCGCGTGCGGGGCGGAGGGATCGGTCCCCATGGGGGAGCCGCACTCGCCGCAGAACTTGACCGTGGCCGGGTTGAGCGTGCCGCAGGCCGCGCAGGCGACGCCCAGCTTGGTGCCGCATTCCGCGCAGAACTTGCGGCTCGCCTCGTTGGGGGTGCCGCAGCTGGAGCAGACGACCGGGGCGAGATCCACGCGGAGACCTTAGCGAACGTGGCGTCCCGTGGAAAGTGGCGCTTGGCGCTACGCTTCGCCGCGATGCGGCGAATGTGGTTCTGGATGGTCGGTCGCGCGGGCACCAACCGGCTCTCTCGCTGGCTCCACCCCGTCCTCTACCGATGGACCGGCGGCGCCTGGTGGCTGGGCCGATCCCTCGGCAACCTGACGGTTCTGCTCACCACCGTCGGCCGGCACAGTGGCCGGTCGCGGACCACGGCCATCTGGGCCTACCCCGATGGCGAGGCCCTGGTCCTCGTCGGCTCGTACGGCGGCAGCCGCCGCACGCCGGCCTGGGTCTACAACCTGCGCGCGCGCCCCGAGGCCGTGGTGCAGGTGCGCCGGGACGAGCGGGTGGTCCGAGCGCGGGAGGCCGAGGGCGAGGAGTACGACCGGCTGTGGCGGATGGTCGTGGCCAGCTACCCCGGCTACCAGGCCTACCTGGCCTGGGCGCACCGCGTCATCCCGCTCGTGGTGCTGGACCCGGCCTAGCCTGGCTGCGGTTGGCTCGCCCTCCACTCCTAGCCACGCCGCTCCCCGCGCTCCCCGCGTAGCCACCCCGTGACCACAACGGCCGACCTGGGGGTCGTCGTCGGCCCGCGTGGTCACCGGGTGGCCAGACAGCCGAGGAAAAGGGCCGCTTCTGCCCATCTCGGCCGATGGAGTCACCCGGTGACGATGGAGCCGCCGATAACGGCTTGATAAGCAGCGTTCGTGATCATCGGGTTGTGGCAAACCGCCTGAACCGAGTGGACGAAGCCCGCCTGCATGCAAGGCGAATCATCTCGGAGCATGGGACTGACCTGCGAGAGGCACGGGTCGCGGCCGGCCTGCGGCAGTCGGACGTTGGCAGGGCATTGCGGAGGTCGGCCTCGGCGATCGGACGGGTGGAGCGCAACCGCGCGCGTCGCGTGGCGGTCGAGGAGCTCGCCGCTCATGCCGCGGCGGTCGGTCTCACGCTCAGCACGCGCCTCTACCCTGCCGCAGGGCGACTCCGCGACGGTCGGCAACTCATGATGATCAACCAGTACCGCGCGATCATTGGGCCAGTCGGCTGGGGGATCGGCCTGGAGGCACCTGTAGCTTCAGGCGGTGACCTTCGCGCATTCGACATGGTCCTTTCCCGAGGGTCGGCCCGTGTCGCCCACGAATTCGTGAGCCGGCTTCGGGACGTCCAGGCCCAGATCCGGCCCATCCTCCGGAAGCAGCACGACTCCGGGGTTCGGACGCTGGTGCTCGTGGTCGCGGCAACACATGCCAATCGCCGCGCGATTTCGGAGGCGGGTCCAGCGCTCAGAGATTCGTTTCCGCTCGGCTCTCGGACGGTGCTCGCCGCCCTTCGCGAAGGTCGCGACCCCGGCGCCAACGGGCTGGTTCTCCTGTGGCCCGCGGGCGCGAGTGCCCTCCACCCGTAGCCACGTCGTGACCACAACGGCCGACCTGGGGGTCGTCGTCGGCCCGCGTGGTCACCGGGTGGCCAGACAGCCGAGGAAAAGGGCCGCTTCTGCCCATCTCGGCCGATGGAGTCACCCGGTGACGATGGACGTGCCCGCGCGACGGAACGGACGCCCGGCCTAGCGCGCCTCGAGGCCAGCGAAGAGCGACCCCTCCTGGAGGCCGGCGGGGATGCCGCGATCCGGCCAGCGGGTCAGGACGAAGTGCTCCGGTGAGAGGACCCGCGCGGCGAGGTCATCGGGCAGGTCGATGAGCCAGCCGAAGTCCTGGAGCTGGGTCCGATGGCACGCCATCGCCGCGCGCTTGGCGGCGGCCCAGTCCGCCACCTCCACGACGGTCGTGATCTCAGCCTCGGGCAGGCCGAACGATTCCTCCTCGGCCGCTCGCCGGCCGTCGGCGCCGGCGGCGGGCTCGGCATCGGTGTCGAAGTCCCACGGCAGCGGGATGCCGCGCGCCTTCATGTCGGCCATCAGGGCGGACCATCGGTCCCGGTTGAACGCGATCTCGTAGAACTTCGAGACGGCGAACGCCGCCCCTGCCTCCGCGAACCGCGACGGATCGGCGGACGCCTGGAACGCGGCGACGGCCACGCGATGGGCGTTGATGTGATCGGGATGGCCGTACATGCCGTTGGCGTCATAGGTGACGATCACCGCGGGGCGTGCCGCGCGAATGACCGCCACCAGCCGCCCGGTCGCCTCGTCGAGGTCCGCCTGCCAGAAGGCCTCCGCGTGAGCGTTCGAAGGGGAGTCGACCATGCCGCTGTCGCGGTAGCCGAGCCGATGGAGATGCAGCTCGCCGGGGCCGCTCCCGCGCAGGTGGGCGACCGAGCACTCCAGCTCCGCGGCGCGGATCTCGCGCATGCGCGGGCGCGCCTCCTCGGGGTCGAGCTCGGGGTCGTGGACCTCCCCCTCCTCGCCGCCGGTGCAGACCACCAGGTCCACGCGACGCCCCTCCGCCACGCAGCGCGCGATCAGCCCGCCGGTCGTGAAGCACTCATCGTCGGGGTGGGCGTGGACCAGGAGGAGGCCGCCCGCCGTCACTTCCGTGCCGCCCGATGCTCCTCGCACTCGCACAGCTCCCGCAGGCGCAGGTAGGTGAAGAGGCCGGTGTCGTGGCCATCGGCCCAGATGGGGGCGAGCGCGTAGCGCCCGATCCACTTCACCCGCTCCATCGTCGTCTGCTGCTCGCTGAACGCCATGTCGAGGGTCACGATCCCCGGCAGGTTGCCCTCGCCGGCGCACAGCGCGCAGGGGCACGCCCGCCGCAGCGCCGCCCAGCGCCACTCGCCCAGGTGCCCGTCGTCCCAGCGGATGCGCATCAGGCGCGCGGTGTCGTCGAGCTCGACCGCGATGGGATTGACGATCTCCTGCATCGGCCTCACGACTGCCACGCCTGGAGGACGCCGAGCCACTCCGCGCCGAAGGTGGCGCCGTTGCTGGTGACCGCCGCCGGTGCCTTGCCGTCGACCAGATCCCAGACGTAGAGGTCCTGCCGCACGCCGCCGCTGACGATGCGGCCCAGGGTGAAGACGATCTCGTTGTCGGTTGACGCCCAGCGGACATGGCTGACCAGGCCGGTGACCTTGACCGATGCCTGCGGCAGCGCCGTCCTCGTCGTACGAGGGTCATGGTCGTCACGCCCGACGCCACGGCCAGGTCGATCCGGGTGCGCTGGTCGGGCGACCAGAGGGCCGGGCGGTGGTCGACCTGGGTGTAGGCGCCGCTCTCCGGATCGATCTGGTAGGTGGCCGGCGCGCCGACGATCCAGGCCACCACGTAGCCGTCCACGGTCACGTACAGCCGGACCATGCCGCCGTCATCGGCGAACTGCGCCTCCTTCAGGGCGGACTCGGCGACGATCTGCGGGATGGGGATAGGTGATGGTGGTCAGGATCTCGGTGGCGCCGGTCGCGAAGTCGATGGTCAGCAGCTCCGCCCGGTCGTTGGCGCCGTCCCGCGCCACGCGCAGCCCGTAGAGGGTGGTCGAGTCCTCGCCGAAGATGACCGCGTCGACCGGATCGGTGAGGGTGCGCGCCGGCTGCCCCTCGACCACCGCCACCGCCCGGCCGCCGACGATCGCCACGCCCTGGCGGCCGTCGGGCGCCCAGGCGTAGTGCGCCACGCTCTCGGCGTCGTCGAGCAGCACCAGCGGCTCGGCGGCGGTGCTGAAGTCGTGGCGCAGGAGGCGGATCGGCGAGGAGGCCGTGGCGCGCGCCAGGTAGGTCATGTCGAGCGCCCCGAAGACCACCGGTGGGGAGGCGGTGGGGCCCTCCGTCGGCACGGGGGTCGGCGAGGCGGCGGGGGTCGGCGTGGGGGTCGGCTCCGGCTCGGAGGCGGATGGGGTGGGCGTCGGCGATGCCGGCCACGCCCTCCGGCCCGACGAAGATGAGCGCCAGCAGCACGACCACGATCCCGCTCAGCGCCAGCACCATCCCGATCAGCCACGGCACCGCCTGCTCCGCGGTGGTCGGGCCGGCGCCGATCCCCGTCGCGCTTGGCGTTCCAGGCGTCGGAGTCGGCAGGGTCGCCGAGCGAGGTGGTCGGCTCGCTGGCCTCGGTCTCGGGGGGAGGCGGGGCCGGATCCGGGTCTGGCTGCGGGTCGGGTGCCGGGTCGGATGCGGGGTCGGGTGCCGGGCCGGGTGACGGCTCGCGGTCACGGTCGAGGTCGCGCTCCGGCCAGCGCGGGCGCTCGTCGTCGAAGGGGCCGCTCACCGGCGGCTCCCCCGGCGGGTCACGAGGCTCACGACCTGATCATAGCGAAGGCTCACCACCACGATCCCGACCACGACCAGGCCGGTCCCGATCACCAGCCGCGCGTCGAGCACCTCGTGCAGGAAGATCACCCCGAGCGTGACGCCAACCACCGGGAACATGTAGGTGACCATGGTGGCGACCGTCGCCTCGACGTGGGCGATCAGGAAGTAGAGGAGGACGAAGGCGAAGAACGAGCCGAGCAGGCCCAGCCACAGGATGGCGATGATGCTGTCGAGCTGGCTCGGCGGCGACAGGTTGGCGCCGGTCAGCGCTCCGAAGATCCAGATGTAGACCGCCCCGAAGGTGAGGTTGCCGGCCGCGACCACGTTGCGCGGGGTGCCGTGGATCATCGCCTTGTTGAGCGAGGCGCCCACGGCGTAGGAGATCGCCGCCACCGTGACCGCGCCGACGCCGACCAGCGACAGGGCGTCACCCCGCAGCGCGAACTCGCGCGAGGCGAGCAGCGCGGCCCCGGCGAACCCGGTGACCAGGCCGATCACCCGCACCAGCGTGACCGACTCGGTGCGCAGCATCAGCCCCGCCAGGATCATGCTGAAGATCGGCGTGAGGGAGTTGAGCACCGCCGCGGTGCCGGAGTCGATGTGCTGCTCACCCCAGGTGATCAGGAAGAAGGGGAGGGCCGTGGCGACCAGCCCCAGCACGGCGAGCGGGCCCAGCTCGCGGAGGCTCTTCGGGAGGTGCTCCCCGGTGAGGCGAGCGTAGACGAGCATCGCCAGCGCGCCGATGCCGATCCGATACGCGACCAGCGTGGCGGGGTCCATCTCATCGACCCCGATCTTGATCCAGAGGAAGGAGGAGCCCCAGATGAGCCCGAGTAAGATGAAGGCACCGGGTACCAGCCACGGTCGCTTGGCCATCGGCGAAGGGTAGCCGGAAGGAAGGTCCGATGCCGACGCTCCGCGTGGCCGCGGCCCAGATCGACCCGCAGCTCGGCGAGGTCGAGGCCAACCTGGCGCGCATCTCTCGCGGCGTCGCCGATGCTGCCGCCGCCGGGGCCGTCCTCGTCGTCCTGCCCGAGGCCGCCGTCACCGGCTATGCCTTCAGCTCCCTCGACGAGGGGCGCGCGGTGGCCCGCCGCGCCGGGGTGGTCGCCGGCGACGCGATCGCCGGCCTGGCCGCGGAGCATCACCTGACCGTCATCTGCGGGACCCTCGAGGCGATGGGCGACGAGGTCTTCAACGCCGCGCTGATGGCCACCCCGGACGGGCGGCGCTACACCTACCGCAAGATCCACCTCCCCTTCCTGGGGATCGACCGCTTCGCCACGCCCGGCCCGGACGCCCCGAGCGTGGTGGAGGTGGACGGCCTGCGCATCGGCATCCTGATCTGCTACGACCTGCGCTTTCCCGAGGCTGCGCGGATGTGCGCCCTCGACGGCGCCGATCTGATCGCGCTGCCCACCAACTGGCCGGTCGGCGTGGACTTCCACCCCGGCATCTTCGCCCCGGCGCGCGCCGCCGAGAACCACTGCTACCTGCTCGCCTGCGACCGCGTCGGGACGGAGCGCGGCGTGACCTTCATCGGTCGGTCGTCGCTCTTCGACTTCGACGGGCACCAGCTCGCGATCGCCAGCGACGACCGCGAGGAGCTGCTGGTGGGCGAGATCGATCCCGAGGCTGCGCGCCAGACCCACGTCCGGCGGCGACCCGGGGAGCACGAGTGGGACACCGTCGCCGATCGGCGACCGGGGCTCTACCGCCGCCTGCTGGAGCCGGCCGTCGACCGCCAGCGCCCGGCATCGGCCAACCTGTGGTCCGGGGACGTCGAGTAGCCGCTGAGCCTCGCCGCGCGCCGCGCGGCGCATCGGTCAGTCGGAGGCGGCCCACATGACCAGGCCGCACACGAAGACCCCCGACACGAGCCCGACGAAGGCCGCCAGCGCCCTCCGGGCCGGAGCCGCCGGTGGTGGGGGCGATGACGTTGATCACCTGGAGCCCCACGATCATGTAGAGCAGCCAGCCGGCGCTGGCGACCGCGGCGAGGATGGCCTTGGTGCGGCGGGTGAAGGTCACGGGGCGCATCCTAGCAAACGCCGATGTCACTGGGCAGTAACCGCGTGGTAAGCCTGCCCGTGGATGCTGCAGCGGTGGGTCGCCTGGAGATCGCGGAGCAGTTCGGTCGCGAGGTGCGACTCGCGCGCACCGCTGCCGGTCTGACCCAGGGTCAGCTCGCTCGACGATCCGCGACGAGTCAGCCGATGATCAGCCGTGTCGAATCCGGCACCCCGGTGAACCTGCGCTCGATGGCTCGCGTCGCGCGCGGCGTAGGACACCAGCTCTCCGTTCGCCTCTATCCGGTCGATGGGATTCGACTGCGCGACTCTGGCCAGCTGGGCGTTGCAGAGCTGATCCGGGCTGAGGCACACCATGCCTGGCGCGTCAGCCTCGAGGTGCCGGTCGCGCCACCGCCCGATCGACGCGCCGCGGACATGGTCCTGGACAGCGCCAACGCGACCGTCCACGTAGAGATCGAGAGATCGCTCCGCGACCTTCAAGCACAGTTGCGCGCCGCGCAATTGAAGCGGGTCGCCCTCTCCGAGCGGTTCGGGCGCCAGGTGCGGCTCATCCTCGCCGTGCCCGATACGGCAGCTGCTCGTGGGGCGATCGCCCAGCACTCGGCGATGATCCGCAGCGCACTCCCGATGACGTCACGGGCTGCGTGGGCGGCAATCCGCTCCGGGACGCCACTTCCCGGAGATGCCCTGCTCTGGGTTCGGCGCCGCTGACGGTGCGCCCTACCGCCCGTATTCGGCAGTCGCATGAAATCCCGCGGATGGACCTCCTCTGGAGACGCCCGATTCTTCCCGCGAATGCCAGCCCGCGGGAAGCAGCACTTCGGTGCGATCCTATTCGCAGGAGGCATACCTCAGGCCGGAAACGGCCGCCCGGGACGGTCAGTCCTCGCCGCGTCCTGATTCTTCCCGAATCGTGTTGACGATCCCCGAGTCGGCGAGGGTGGTCACGTCCCCCAGGGCCCGCTTCTCGGCGATGTCGCGCAGGAGGCGTCGCATGATCTTGCCCGAGCGGGTCTTGGGCAGGTCCGGCGTGAACATGATCTGCTTGGGGCGCGCCAGCTTGCCGATCACCTCGGACACGTGCTCGCGCAGCTCGACCCCCAGCTCGTCCGAGGCCTCGAACCCCGAGCGCAGGATCACGTAGGAGAAGATCGCCTGGCCGGTCATCACGTCGGTCCGGCCGACCACGGCGGCCTCCGCCACGGCGGGGTGCGAGACGAGCGCCGACTCCACCTCGGTGGTCGAGATGCGGTGGCCCGAGACGTTCATCACGTCGTCGACCCGGCCGAGCAGCCAGTAGTAGCCCTCGTCGTCGCGCTTGCAGCCGTCGCCGGCGAAGTAGCGTCCGGGGTAGCGCGACCAGTAGGTCTCGACGTAGCGGTCGTGGTCGCCGTAGATGCCGCGCAGCATGGCCGGCCACGGTCGCTCCAGGACCAGGTACCCGCCGCCGCCGAGCGGGACCGAGTTGCCGGCCTCGTCCACCACGTCCGCCTTGACCCCGGGGAACGGGAAGGTGGCGCTCCCCGGCTTGGTGGTGGTGATCCCCGGCAGCGGCGTGATCAGGATCATGCCGGTCTCGGTCTGCCACCAGGTGTCGACCACCGGGCAGCGCTCCTTGCCGATGTACTCCCAGTACCAGGCCCACGCCTCGGGGTTGATCGGCTCGCCGACTGAGCCGAGCAGGCGCAGCGAGGACAGGTCGTCGCCCGCGAAGACGTCGTGCCCGTACTTCATCAGGGCGCGGATGGCGGTCGGGGCGGTGTACAGGATCGTGGCGCGGTACTTCGCCGCGATCTGGGCCCATCGGTCCTTCTGCGGGAAGTCGATGGCGCCCTCGTAGATGATCCCGGTCGTCGCATTGGCGAGCGGCCCGTAGACGATGTACGAATGGCCGGTCACCCAGCCGATATCGGCCATGCACCAGTACACGTCGTCCGGCTTGATGTCGAAGATGAGCCGATGGGTGGTGCTCACTCCCGACCAGGTAGCCCGCGGTGGTGTGCATGATCCCCTTGGGCTTGGCGGTGGTGCCGCTGGTGTAGAGCAGGTAGAGGAGGTCCTCGGCGTCCATCGGCTCGGGGGTGGCGGTGGTTGCTTGCTTGGCGGTCAGCTCGTGCCACCAGTGGTCGCGGCCCTCCTCCAGTCGACGGGGTCGCCCGTGCGCTTGACCACGACGCAGTGCCGGACCGATGGACTCCGCGCCATCGCCTCGTCCGCGCTCGCCTTGAGCGGGACGGTCGCGCCCTTGCGGTAGCCGCCGTCGGCGGTGATCACCGCGACGCACTGCGCGTCCTCGATGCGGCCCGCCAGCGCATCGGCGGAGAAGCCGCCGAAGACGACGGAGTGCGGCGCGCCGATCCTTGCGCAGGCGAGCATCGCGATCGGGAGCTCGGGGATCATCGGCATGTAGATGGCGACCTTGTCGCCCTTCTTCACGCCCAGCGAGCGGAGGGCGTTGGCCATCCGGCAGGTCTCGTCGAGGAGTTGTGCGTAGGTCAGCGTGCGGGTGTCGCCCGGCTCGCCCTCCCAGTAGTACGCGACCTTGTCGCCGCGGCCCGCCGCGACGTGGCGGTCGAGGCAGTTGACGCTGATGTTCAGCTTGCCGCCGACGAACCACTTCGCGTAGGGAAGCTGCCAGTCGAGGAGCTCCGTCCACGGCTCCATCCAGTCGATCCGCTTCGATTCCTGGGTCCAGAAGTCGCGGAACCCTTCGTCGGTGGCGGTCCGGGCGTAGATGCCGGGGTCGTTGGCGGTGGCCTGGGCCGTGAATGCCGGCGACGGCGGGAAGAGGCGCTCCTCGCGCAGGAGGTTCTCGATGGTTGCCGCCTCCGCGGCCGGCTCGATGTGCTCGTCCTGCTCGCTCCGCTCGTCTGCCATGCGCGGGATTCTAGCCCCGGCGTGGCGCGCGTCCGAACGAAGAGGATGCCGTCGCCGCCGAGCGGCTCGCCGGTGCGGATGGCGCGCCAGACCGACGCCGAGGCGAGCCGGGGAGCGCCCTGGCGATCAGCTCGCCGAACGGCGCGAGGCGCGGCCGCGGGTCGCTCGCGTATCCGGCACGGCGATCACCAGTCGCACCGGATCGGCCTGTTGCGCTCGCGCGATCGCCTCCCGCTTCAGCTGGGCCGCGCGAAGCTGCGCCTGGAGGTCGACCAGCGCGCGCTCGATCTCGACGTGGACGATCTCGATCGCGCTCGCCAGCAGCAGGTCGGCTGCGCGGAGGTCGCCAGGCGCGACCGGCACCTCGAGCTGCGGCCGCCAACTCGGGTGCGCCGCGTGCAACGATCACCTGGGCGAGGCCAGTTGCCCGAGTCCCGAAGTCGGACGGTCGCCACCGGGTAGAGGCGCCAGCCAAGCTCGTGCCCGCATGCCGCCGCGAGCCGGCATCGGGCCTCGAGCGACACGTCGCGGAGGCCGCGCTCGGCCTGACTGACCTCGCTGCTGGCTCACGTCCGGCCAGCTGCAGCCGATCTGGGCCTGGGTCAGCCCGCCGTCATGCGTGCGAGCCGCAGCTCCCGGCCGAACCTTGAGGCCAGGTGCCGCGATCGCGCGCGCCGACTTCGGCTGGTCCGGCCTCGGAACGTGCTCACTGCGCGGATGATCGCGCGCAGTCGCTTACCGCCGGCTGTACCGCCGGGCTTACTGCCACCCGTTGTGCATGCAGCACGCATCGGCGATTCGAGCGAAGGAACGTCCCTGTTACACCCGGCGTGATGCGCGGGACTGGAAGCGCGACCGAGACGTCTGCGGGCGTCGTTGCGCGCTGCATGAACAGCGGTGCGTTGTAACTGGCCTCGCACCGGTACCGGACGGCCGCGCCGACGCCCGCGCGACCTAGGCCCGCGGCTCCACGCGCACCAGGCCCACCAGGAGCGCAGCTCCCAGGTAGGAAGCGGCCATCACCACGAACGCCACGGGATACCCCCACGTCCCCGCCACGTTCCCGATCACCAGCGCCCAGAAGGCCCCGATCCCGAATGCGAACGTGAAGTAGACGCTGAACGCCACGTCCCGGGTGGGACCCACGGCGCGGTCGGCGAGGAAGGCCTGGAGCACGGGCGACTCGGAGAAGACCGCCGTCCCGAAGGGGAGCAGCAGCGGCACCAGCAGGACCACGTTGGACCCCGCGGCAAGGAAGGCGAGGATCCCGAACGCCGAGAGGACGTAGTAGACGACGAGCGTGCGCCGGCGCCCGAATCGGTCCGAGAGCCAGCCGGCCAGCAGTGGCCCCACCACCGCACCGACGAGCAGCAGGGCGTACAAGAGCGCCGTCGTCCCCTCCGAGATCCCCAGCGGGCCGCGCAGGTAGAGCAGCATGAACGGCGCCACGATGTCCAGCCCGCGACCCCCCGCGGCGATCAATGACGCCCCCAGGATCAGGCGCAGGTCCCGCCTCCCCAGCACCTCGCCCAGCTGGGCCCGCACCGAGCCGGCGTCGCGCGCCCGGGCCCGGTAGGCGACGCCGTCCTCGCGCACCCGCCACAGGATCAGCGACGCCGATCACCAGCGCCGGCACCCCGAACAGGGCCAGCGTGGTCTGCCACCCCACGGCGCCGATCAGCGCCAGCCCGACGAACGGCACCAGCACGGTCCCCAGGTTTCCGCCGCTGATGTGGGCGCTGATCGCGAAGCCGCGCCGCTCCTCCGGATAGATGTCGGACAGGAGCGCATTCCCGACCACATGCTGCGGGCTCGACCCGATCCGCGCCAGCGAGATCGCGCCGAGCAGCTGGCCGACGCCCGAGGTCAGCCCGGAGAGGAGCAGCCCGCCGCCGTACAGGAGCTGTCCCCCGCCCAGGAGCACCGGACGCGCCACCCATCGGGTCAGGAAGCCGTAGAGCAGCTGCATCGAGCCGCCGACGGCGGTGGTGACGGCGATGAACAGGCCGATATCCCTCGGGTTCAGCGCGAACTGCACGATCACGATCGGGTAGATCAGCGGCATCAGCGCCGACTGCGCATGGATCACGGCGTGCGACAGGGCAAGCAGCCCCAGGGTCAGCGCGGGTCGGGCGCGGGGCGGATCGGTCAAGCGGGCGTCGCGGGACGCGCCGGCAGGCCGGTGCGCGACTTGCCGAGCACGACCAGCTGCCAGCCGACCAGGCCGATGAACAGGACCGTCACCCCCGCCCCGAACAGGAAGCCGGCCGGCGGTCCCCAGGCCTGGGCGACCGTCCCGGCGATCAGGCCACCGATCGGCGTCGAGCCGGCGAAGACGGTCACGTACAGGGCCATCACCCGGCCGCGCAGCGCGTCGGGCACGTTGCGCTGGACCGTGACGTTGATGGTGTTGACCATCAGCATCGAGGCGAACCCCACGAACACGATCAGCGTGAACGCGGCGAAGAGCGACCGGGAGAGGCCCAGCAGCGCCTCGAAGACGACGAAGGAGGTGGCGCCGCCCAGGATCATCCAGACGAGTGGCCGCCGCGAGCCGAGGAAGGCGAGCGTCAGCGAGCCGATCAGCGAGCCGACGCCCATGGCGGCGAAGAGCGCCCCGAAGCCATCGGCGTCGAGGTGGAGGGTGTACTCGGGCGAAGAGCGGCAGGAGCGTCTGGAAGTTCATGGCAAAGGTGCCGACTCCCGCCAGCAGGACGAGCGGCCAGAGCACGTTCGGCGTGCGCAGCGCGTAGCGGATCCCCTCGGACAGGCTCGAGCGGATGGAGGGCTGCTCAACGGGGCGCGAGATGGGCTGCATGGCCGCCGGATCCATGCGCCGCAGGGCGATCAGCACGCCGAGGTAGCTGACCGCATTGACCGCGAAGTTGAAGGCGGGACCGAAGATCGCGAGCGTGATCCCGGCCACCGCCGGACCGACCACGCGGGCCAGGTTGAAGGACGCCGAGTTCAGGGTGATGGCGTTCATCAGGTCCTCGCGCGGGACGAGGTCGGCGGCAAAGGACTGGCGGACCGGCATGTCGAGCGCGTTCACGAAGCCGAGCGCCAGGGCCAGCAGCATGATGTGCCAGATCTGGACCAGATCGGTCACGGTCAGGCCAAAGAGCACGACCGCCTGGAGGGCGGCCACCGACTGGGTGACCATCAGCAGGCGGCGCTTGTCGACCCGATCGGCCAGCACGCCGCCGAGCGGCGCGAGCGCGAGCGAGGGCGCGAACTGGAGCGCGACCACGATGCCGAGCTGGATGTAGGTGCCGCCCAGCAGGAGCACCAGCCATGGCTGGGAGACCGTCTGCATCCAGGTGCCGACCAGGCTCACGATCTGGCCGATCCAGTAGAGGCGGAAGTTTCGGTGGCGCACGGCGGTGAAGCCACGGTCCAGCTGGAGCATCGCCGGGAATGCTACAGACCCCCGCCCCGCCGACGGCCGGTGCTCCGATGCGCCATGCTTCGCGGCCAATGCGACGTCCGATCGCTCGCCTGACCGGTGCCGCGGCCCTGCTGGCCGTGGCGGTGATCGTCTCCATCACCCTCTCGCCGAACACCCTTCCCGGGGATCCGCTGCCCGGTGCCTCGCTGCCGGGGACCGGCGCCACCCCGGGTGGGTCGCCGCTCGCCACCGGGCCGGCGGGCAGCGACGAGCCCGATCCGTTCGAGACGCAGCCGCACGACGGCGGCGGCACGGCCCGGCCGGTGGAGCTGCTCCCCGTCTCCGCCGCGGAGGCGGCCGCACTGCTGGCGGCCGTCGATCGCGCGCGCGCGGCGTTGGGCCTCGGCGCGGTGGCGGTCGGCATCTCGGCCGACGCCCAGATCGGGTGGAGCGGAGCCTCGGGCCGGCCGCGCGACGGGGTCACGCCGCTCAGCGGCGACACGCCGTTCGCGATCGCGAGCGTGACGAAGACCTTCACCGCCGCGATCGTGCTGCAGCTGGTCGAGGAGGGGCGCATCCGGCTCGACGCCCCGGTGACCGACTACCTCCCCGAGCTGACGATCGCGGACGGGGTCACCGTCGAGCAGCTGCTCAGCCACACCAGCGGCATCGCCGATCTGCTCGCCCCCCTGCGCGATCGGCTGAACGCGGAGCCGTCCCGGGTCTGGACCCCGGCCGAGGTGCTCGCCCTGATCGGGCCGTCGCGCTTCCCGCCGGGGAGCGACTGGGGCTACTCGAACACGAACTACGTGATCGCCGGGATGCTGGTCGAGCGGGTCACCGGCCACCCCTTCGCCGAGGAGCTGGAACGGCGCGTCACCGGCCCGCTGGAGCTCGACGGGACCGGCTTCCCGCCGGCGATCGCGCGCGAGAACCTGCTGGGCATCTCGTGGTCGAGCGCCTTCTCGACGGCCGCTGCCCTCGACTCAACCGCGGCGGACCTCGTGCGGCTGGGGCGACGCGCTGTACGGCGGGGTCATCCTCCGCCCGTCGACCCTCGAGCGGATGCTCTCCTTCAACGACCACGCTTATGGCCTGGGGGCGGAGCGCTACACCATTGCCGGCCTGACCGGCTACGGCCATTCCGGGCTGCTGCGCGGCTTTACGACGCTCCTGATCCACCTGCCGGATCAGCACCTCACCATCGCGGTGCTCGCGACCGGGCACGTCTTCAGCCCGTCCGCGCTGCTCACCTACGCGGCACCCGGCGAGCCCTCGATCCTCTCCCTCGCCCAGGCGATCTCGCCGGACTGACCGATGCGGCGCTACGCGCCGAAGAGGATGTCGCGGATCACCGGCATCGGCGGCGACCCGTGGCCGATCACCGACTCGAGGAACGGGCGGTAGACGAACTCGCGCCCCTCGGCCGCGGCCCGGCGACGTGCCTCGCGCTCGAGGCCCTGCATCTCGACGGCGCCCAGGAAGTACTCGCACAGCTGCGTCGAGGAGAGTCGGGCGCGGTCCCACTTGTTGGTCGCCTCGCCGTCCTCCTGGAAGCCGCCCTCCACCATCAGGCGCATCGCCTCGGCCTCGTCCATCGTCCCCGCCTGGATGCGGATGTCCATCAGCGTGTTCGTGAGGGAGCGCAGGTAGTACTTCCAATGCGAGAGCATCAGGGCGGGGTCATCGGCGCCGTAGCCGACGTCCATCATCACCTGCGTGACGTAGACCGCCCAGCCCTCGGCGAAGACGCCGGATCCGAAGATGCTGCGCACGAGCGAGTCACATCGGTTCGAGTAGGCCAGCTGGAGGTAGTGCCCGGGCACCGCCTCGTGAATGGTCAGGATCCGCATCGCCCGGGCGTTGTCCTCGCGCAGGTACGACTCCTGGCGCTCCGGGCTCCAGTCCTCGTTGACCGGGGTGATGGCGAAGAAGCTGACCAGTCCGCGGTCGAGCGGGCCGGGCGGGATCAGCATCGCGCCGCCGAAGGCGCGCAGGAAGCCGGGCGTCCAGACGATCTGGAGCGGCTCGTCGGCGAGGCCGATCAGGTCGGTCTCCCGCACGAACGCCTCGATCCGCTGGTTCTCTGCGCGGCAGAAGTCGAGCAGCTCCTCCTTGGCGGGGTGGGCGACCGCGATGGCGTCGAGCACCGCGCGCACGGCCGCGCCGTCGTCGGCGGGCTGCTCTGCATCCCCCATCCACTCGGGCCAGATGCGCCGCGCGATGCGACGTCATCTCGGCGCGCACCGTGTCGTACTCGGCCAGCGCCATCTGCTCGAGCTCCGCCGGCGTGACCGCGGTCTTGAGCGAGTGGTGGAACTTGGCGGCATACAGGTCCGGGCCGAGCCGGAAGTCGCCGGTGGCGGCCGGCAGCAGCTCGTCGCGGAGCCAGTCGACGTACGCGGTCAGGGCGGTCGTCGCGACCTCGGCCGCGCCCCGTACCTCGGCCAGCAGCCCGGCGTCGCCGTTCGCCTCCGCCTCCCCGACCGCCAGCGAGACGAGGTCGCTCACCCCCGCCATCCGCTCGGCAGCCTTCTCGGCGTGGAACCGGCTCACCGGTCGGGCGCCGCCACGACCGAGCGCGGCGCGGGCGCCGTCGAGCGCGGCCGGCAGCCCGCGCAGCCGGGACGCCAGGGCGTCGAGGCGCTCACCGAGCGGGGCGTACTCGCGCGCCAGCATCGTGAAGATGGCCCCGCCGAACAGGTAGACGTAGGTCATCGGGTTCCATTCGTGCTCGCGCAGCTCGTCGGCCGCAAAGCGCATGGCGGCCAGGTTCACGAGCAGGACCCGGCGGTCGATCGCTTCGTCGCGCGCAAGACCCTTGACCTTCACCGCCGTGACTCGTGCCTCTGCCGCGCGCAGCCACTCGGACCACGCCGCGTGGCCGGCATCGGTCAGGTCCGGCCAGTGGTGGTCGTAGGCATGCTCGCCCAGCTGGGTGGCATCGCTCGGCTGGAGGCGGAAGTACTCGGCGAGCAGCTCGTCGACGAGGGCAGGGAACTTCATGGCGCCGGCATGGTAGCGCCCCGACGGTCGTCTGTTCCGGCCCGACGCCGATCGGCAAGAGCCAGGTCGGTCCCAGTATCACCAGAGGCAGTAGAACGGCGCCGAAGCACTCTTGCGGGCGCCGCCTGAGCGCTCGAGGCAGTCCCCCGACACCAGGTCGAGCTGTCTGGTGCGGTTGTAGTGCTCCTGCCAGTAGCCGAGCCGAACCCCTTGCTACGATGGCGCGAATGACCAATAGCCTGGCCTACACCGATGCCTATGCGCGTTCCCTCTCCGCCGTGGTGCTCGGGACCGATGGCGGAGCGGTGCTTCTCGACGCGACCTGCTTCTATCCCGGCGGTGGCGGCCAGCCGGCCGACACGGGCTGGCTGCGGACCGATGGCGCCGAGTGGCGGATCACCGGCGCCCGGAAGAGCGGCGACCACGTAGCGCACCTGCTCGAGGACGGTGTGGAGCCGCCTGCGATCGGGACGGCGGTGTCGGCGGAGATCGACTGGGACCGCCGCCACGCCCTGATGCGCACCCACTCGGCGCTCCACGTGCTGTGCGGCGTGATCTGGCGAGACTGGGGCGCATCGGTCACCGGCGGCAACATGGAGCCGCTTGCCGGCCGCATGGACTTCGAGTTCGAGACGATGGCCGGCGAGCTGGTGGCCGAGATCGAGCGGCGCGTGAACGTGGAGATCGCCGCGGACCGCGAGATCCGCGTCGCCGTCCACCCGCGCGACGAGGCGTTCGCCATCCCCGACCTGATCCGCACCAAGATCAACCTGCTGCCGGAGGGGATCAGCGAGGTGCGGACCATCGAGATCGTGGGCCTCGACCTCCAGGCCGATGGCGGCACGCACGTGGCCCACACCGCCGAGATCGGGCGGGTGCGGGTGACCGGCTACGAATCCAAGGGCCGGATCAACAAGCGGATCCGGATCGCCGTCGAGGACTGAGCAGCCAGGCTTAGGGTGCTGCGAACCGGAGCGAGGCGACGACGCTGCTCAACTCGTCGCGGTCAGCCTGGACGGTGTCTGCCGAGTAGGTTGCGTCGATGACGAGTCGCTGCCCATCCACGTCAAGGACCCAGAGCCGGTCGACCTGACCTGGCACCTGCTCGTACCGGTTCCCCATTCCGTTGCCCAGCCAGCTGTTGAAGTTGCGATGAATGACGTCGGAGGGATCGATGTCGCACGCGTCGAAGTCCGTGTAGGTGCTTGACTTCAGGTCAGCCGGGACCGACCACTCCAGGTACTGGCCCGAGTACCCGGCGACGGTGACGGCGGTCGGCTGGCTGGCATTCCGCATCGGCTGGGCGACGAGGGCAGCAACCAGATCCTCGACGGTCGGTCCCGGATCGTATTCCTGGCCGACCCAGTGGCATGGGTCGCGGAACACCTGGCCAACGTCCCAAACGCTCAACCCAAGCACCGGCGGGTGGGCGAAGTTGTACTTCACGACAAAGTGCCCGCCGGCGGCGCCCCAGGTGTCGGGCACGACCACCTCGTAGGTGGGGTAGTCACCGGTCCCCAGGACCAGCCCCGTGACGGACCTGACGCCGGCTGGAACTGACCCGGCCGGGGTCGAGGAGGGAGCCGTCGGGGTCGGCGTGACTGAGTTCGGGAGTGAAGCCGGGTCTTGACTCGCCGACGGTTCGTCGGCTACTCGCGAGCAGCCGACGGCGAGGAGCGCAGCCGCGAATGCGGCGAAGAGGATCGCGAGCCATCGCATCGTCATTCGGCCTGTCGTGCTGGTCTTCACTGCGGAACCCCTTCCTCGGGTACGAAACGGATGGAGGCGATGATCCCTTCGATCTCCGTGATGTCCTGCGCCGAGGTCCGCGGGAACTGCCACGTGTCGATGACGATCCGCTTGCCGTCGACGTCGACGATGTACGCCGAGTCGATCTGGCCGGGGCGCGCTCGCCAGCCGCCGTTCAGATCGCCTCCCACATCGGCCCATAGCCGGACGAGCTCTTCATCACCGTCACACGCCGAAAAGTCGAAACCGGCCGGTTCGAAGAGGTCGATGCGCTTGGCTGGGTAGCCTGCGAGCTGTGTGTCGATGGGGCCAGATGCCTGCTGTTCCTCCTGGGCAACCAGCGATCCCGCGAAGCTGTCGAGGCTGGTGCCGGTGACAGCCACGAGCGTCCCAGACCAGTGGCAGGCGTTGCCGAAGAGGTGGGTGACCTCCCAGGAGGCGAATCCCACCTCGCTGTTCTCGTCCTGGTGCTTGATGACGAGTCCGTCGGCGGTGATCGCCCACCCGTCGGGAACGGTGAACCGGTAGGGCACCTGGGTGAATCTCGGGTCTGACATGAGGTAGGTTCCGGCTGGCAGCGGACCCACGGACGGCAGAGCCGATGGTCTCGGCGTGACCGTCGGAGTCGGGTTGCCGATGTTCAGACCGGGACGCAGGAGCCCGACCCCAATGAGTGCCAGCCCGGAGACGGCAGCAATCGCGAGGCCGAGCTTCACGTTGTTGCTCATGGAGAGGTACCGCATCGGTCCCCAGCGAGGACCGCCCTGGCCCGTCGTTGGGAGCTCGGCTCGGACGGCTTGGCGGACCGCATCGGGCAGGGGGGTCAGGCCCTCATACTCGTCGAGGTAGCCCTCGAGCTGGCCGATGAATTCGTCGTCACGTGTCATGCCGTCCCTCGCTTGGTGACCCGCGCATCGGCCTCGATGGACGCGCGCAGGTGTTCGAGTGCGTAGTGGAGCCGTGAACGTGCCGTGCCGACGGGCGTCCCCATCGTTTCGGCCGCCTCCGACGGCGTCTGGCCGAGGTAGTGCACCAGCACGACCACGGTCCGATGCTCGAGGCTTAGCTGGCGGAACGCGCGGTCGAGCTGGTCCTGGATGGCGATCCGCGATGCCGAATCGGTGACCATCGGCTCGTCATGAGGCAGCAGCGTCAGGTTGCCGCGATGACGTCGTTCGCGGCGCGCTTCGGCATGACATGCGTTCACGAGGAGGCGATAGGCCCAGGCCTCGAAGCGGTCGGGATCCCTCAGTCGCGGCAGGTTGCGCCACACATCGAGCAATGCTTCCTGGGTCGCGTCCTGCGCCAGGGTCGTGTCGCGCAGGATCCTGCGCGCCACTGAGTGGAGGCCGTCACCGATGCGTCCGACAAGTGAGTCGAACGCCTCTTCGTCGCCGCGCATCGCCAGCTCGACGAGCCTCCGCTCCATCCCTCACCTCAGATGCGCCCGAGGTCCGGGCGATCAGCGAGTATGAGTCGGCGGTTGGCGCCAGCGTTCAAATAGGGAATTGGCGGCGCGACAGGACTCCTAAAGCGGCGGCGTCGAGGGAGGGAGGACCCGGGGACCCGTGTGCGCCTCGAAGCCCGCGGCGATGGCGATCAGGGTCGCCTCGTCAAATGGCCGGCCCATCAGCTCCAGCCCAACCGGCAGGCCATCGGCAGTCAGCCCGGCCGGGATGACGATGGCGGGCAGGCCACCGTACGCGGCCGTGTCGCAGTTGAAGGCCTCCTGGCCGGCGCCGATCAGGGCGGCCGGCCTCCGAGACTCCGGGTAGGCAATCGCGTCGAGGTCGTGCTCGTCCATGAGGGCGACCACCTTGTCACGGAAGGTGGCTCGCCCGTCGACTGCATCGCGGTACGCCTGCGAATCGAGGTTGGGCGCCGAGGCGAGGGATCGCAGGAACCCCGCCACCCACGGATCGGCGACGTTCGAGTTCGCGATCTCGGCGAGTGACCTGACGGGCGCCGTCGGCTGGGCGGCGAGGTATGCGTCCAGGGCGGTGCGGAGCTCGCCGTAGAGGGGATCCATCCGCACGCCGGCCGGGAGGTTCACCGGGGTGACCTCGACCCCGTTCGCGACCATCGCGTCGATGGCGCCTCCCTCGAGCTGCATCATCTCGGGGTCCAGGGTGAAGGTGAGCAGGCCGATCCTCCGGCCAGCGAGTCCATTCGGGTCGACGGCGTCGGCGAACGAGGTCGTGAGCGGGACGGTGGTCGGGTCCGCCGGATCCTCGCCGGCGGTGGCATCCAGCACGATCGCAAGGTCGATGACGCTGCGGGCCATCGGCCCGACCGTATCGGTCGAGGTCGAGAAGGGGATGACGCCGGCGCGCGACGAGAGCCCGTTGGTGGGCCGCAGCCCGTAGAGGTCATTGAGCCCCGATGGAAGTCGGATGGAGCCACAGGTATCGGTCCCGAGACCGGCAACCCCAAAGTTCGCCGCCACGGCCACCGCCGTGCCGCCACTCGAGCCACCGGGATCGCGGGTCGGGTCGTACGGGTTGCGGGTCTGCCCGCCGAGGGACGAGGTCGTCTCCCAGCAGAGGGCGAACTCGCACAGGTTCGTCTTGCCGATGATGATCGCCCCCGCCTCGCGCAGCTTCCGCACCTGGAACGCGTCGTCCGACGGGATGAATCCCTCGAGCGCGCGCGATCCGGCGGTGGTCGGCATGTCCGCGGTGCCGATGTTGTCCTTGATCACGATCGGGATGCCATGGAGCGGCCCGCGCGGACCCGAGGTCGCGCGCTCCGCGTCGAGCGCAGCTGCCTCATCGCGGGCCGCCGGGTTCACGAGGATGAACGCGTTGAGCGCGGGGCCGAGGTCGTCGTACGCGGCGATCCGGGCCAGGTAGAAGTCGACCAGCTCAACCGCCGTGAGCTCGCCGCTCTCCATCGCGGCCTGGAGCTCCGGGATCGTGGCTTCGAGGGGGAATGGGTAGGCGATCGGCAGACTGGGCGTGGCTTCGATACTGGTGCTCGGGCCAGCGGACATCTGCAGACTCGCACTCGGTGGCGGGGTCGCGGTGCAGGCGCTCAACGCCAGCAAGAGCGCGAGGGAACCGGCTCGCGTCCGCGCGGACCGCCTCCATCGGCGCATCACGGCTCCGCTGGCAACCGCGGGTCGAGATACTCGGAGATCCTTCCAGCCGCCGGCGGGTCCATGTTCGCCAGCACCACCACCACGTAGCCGGTTTTCGGGTAGATCCTCAGGTCGCCGTTCATGCCGGGTGCGCCACCCCCGTGGCCAACCCAGCCGTTCCCATCCGCGTCTCGAGCGTCGAAGAACCCGTACGCGTAGCGTCCACCGGGACCCGAGTCCACCTTGCCGCTGAAGAGCAGCTGCGTGGAGGCGCGGCTGAGCAACCGGTTGGCCAGCAGCGCCTGGGCGAATCGGTAGAGGTCCTGGACCGTCGAGTAGCCGCCGCCGGCCGATGTTCCTCGATACGGGAGCGTGTCCGTATTCGGGGCCCACTCAGCGTCGCTTGCCTCTCTCGTGTACCCGATCGAGCGGCCCGGGACCACGCGGGCCTCCGACAGCGACCCGCTCGAGGTCATGCCGGCGGGGCGGTAGATGTGCTCGTCGACGTAGTCGTAGTACGTCTCGCCCGTGACTCTCTCGATGACGACGCCCAGCAGGACCATCCCATAGTTGCTGTAGGCCCAGGAGGTGCCCGGCTCGAACTCCGGGCCGCGCTGGCCGTAGAGCTCCACGTAGTCGTCGAGGGTCCGGAGCTCCAGGCGGTGCGCGTCGAACTGCGGGCCGAAGATGTCGCCGGTGCCTCCGGTGTGGGTCAGCAGCTGGTGGATCGTCACCTTGCTGGCCACGTCGCGGTTGGGGTAATCGGTGATGTATCGGCCGACGGGTGCCGTCAGGTCGATGAGCCCGGTCTCGACCAGCTGAAGGATCGCCACCGCCGTGAACATCTTGTTCATCGACCCGAGGCGGAAGCTCGTCTCGAGGGAGTTCGGCACTCCGTTCGCTCGATCGGCTTCCCCATAGGCCGCACTGAAGATGACCTCGCCGTCCCTCGCCACCAGGGCTGCGCCGCTGAACCGGTCCCGGGTGGCGCGCTCCCGCAGCAGAGACGCGACACCCTCGATGGCTTCGTCCTCGGTGAGCCGCGCGATAGGGAACTCCGCGGGGCGAGGGATCGCCCTCACACCGAGCCGAATGATCTCGTGCTTTGCTTCGGGGCCGACGAGCAGTTCGAAGTGTGCGAACTGATCGGAATCACGCTCCTGCACCAGGCCGCTGGCACTGGAGGCGGACGCGTGCTCCACCGCCCGCAGTTCGAATCCGCCGGTGATATCGCGGAACGCCATCTCGCCGTCCAGCTGCCCGAGCAGAGCTGGATAGTGGTCCCTGAGGAACGTCTTGTACCGCTGACGATCCCCGCTGTTGAAGGCGTCGAGCCACGCGGTGAAGCTGCGCATCGCCGGTTGCGACGAGGCGTCGAGACTGGCCGTGGGGGTGGAGCTTGCGGCGCATGCGCTGAGCAGGGCGACGCATGCGACGGCGAGCCACCACGGGGACCATCTTTGGATGCTCCTGGTCATGGTTGTCGAGTCCTCGCGCCTCACTCAAACTGGATCGAGTCGATGAGGTTCTGAACCTTCTGCTCGGCCTCGAGCCCGGAGTTCAGGAAGGTCTCGGTGTCGATCCACACGATTGTGCCGTTCACGTCGATGATCCAGACGGAGAGGGTTTCGCCCACCTCGCTGGCGTAGCGGGCCGCGCCCGGGTTGTCCGCGTCCTCCCACAGGTAGAAGTTCTCTGGGGCGCAACCGATGTCATTCGTAAAGGTCAACACCACGTGCTGCGCCGGGTGCCCGCCCACGCGGACCTCCGAGGGACCGCTGACGAGGGTGACGCCGGGAATCGTTGCCACCGCCGTCGCCAGCTCGGCGGCCGACCCTCCGGGCGGAGGACTTGCCGGCGTTTCGTTGCATGGATCGCTGAAGACGTGGTCAGGAGCCGACAACGGCCAGAAGATGAAACCGGCATAGCCAGCGCTGGGCCAGGTGCCCAAGTCCAGGCCCCATTCGCCGTTGCTGGTCCAGCCAGCCGTTGGAATCTCGATCGAGACCCTGACTCCCGACAGAACCATCGAATGCCTGCCAATCGTCTGAGCACCGGCGGCAAGAAACCCGGCTGGCACCGGGGTCGCAGTCGGGGTGGGCGCGATGCTCGCTGCCTCGGACTGCGACGGCGACGTGGCCGGCCCGCCGACGCTTCCGTTGCCGAATACCTGAAAGCCGATGAACGCAACGATCACCACGGCCGCGGCCGCGAGGGTGATGCGGAGGGTGTTGCTCATGACAGGAGACCTCCACGCCGGCCAGGAGGCTCGGCGCTGTGGAGTCGTGTCGATCTGATCGAGGACGAGGTCGAGGACACGGTCGGCGTCCTCGTGGGCATCCTCGTGCAGCCACGACCGAAGGACGCGGGTGACGTCGAGATCAGTGCTCATCGGGCACCCTCTCGCCGTGTCGGGCGTGCGTCGGCGTCGAGCGCCGCGCGCAGTCCGCGCACCGCGTAGTGAATTCTGGAGGCGGCCGTCCCGACCGGGATGCCGAGCACCTCGGCAACCTGGTCGAGCGGCAGGTCGAGGTAGTGGTGCAGGACCACCACCGTTCGGTGATCGAGGGAGAGGCGTCGAAAGGCGCGCTCGAGCTGGTCGCGATCCACGACCGCGCTCAGCTCGTCCACCGCCATCGGCTCATCCGCCGGCAGCAGGTGGATGTTCGGCGCCCAACGCCTGGTCTGGCTGGCCTCCGCGTAACAGGCGCGCACGAGGAGGCGGTACGACCAGGCATCGAAGCGCGCCGGGTCGCGAAGCTGCGGAAGGTCCCGCCAGATGTTGAGCAGCGCCTGCTGCGTCGCATCCTCGGCGAGGTTGAGGTCGCGCAGGATCCTGTGCGACGCGGCGAGGAACCGATCGGCCCGGGCGGCGGCAAGGCTCGTGAAAGCCCCTTTGTCGCCGAGTTGCGCGAGTCTCACGAGATCGGTGTCCATGCCCTCTTCCGTCAAGGCATCGGTTCAGACCGATGCATTACACACGGTATGGGGGCAAGGACGGGAATGACCTTCAATCTTTCCAGGGAAGACGATGAGGCCGCGGCCCGGGGCCACGGCCTCATCTCGCGCGGCGACTAACGGATCGCGATCGACTCCACGATCGTCTTCAGCTCCGCCGCGGCAGCGGCCTCGGCGGCCGTATCCCCGCTTGAGAAGTAGTAGGTCATGATCATCAAGCGCCTGCCTTGGATGTCCACGACATAGATCCGCTGGCGCTCACCTGAGCCGACGCTGCTTCCGTTCGGGGGGTGGTCGCCCTCCCACACGAAGGTGCGGACGTCCTGCTCATCGCAGGTCGCGGCGTCGATCTCGTTCGTGAGATCGAATGCTTTCGCCGGAAAACCAGCGATGGTCAGATCGGTGATGGGGCCAGCCTGGAAGCCGACCATGCTGGTCATGGCCGTGACCAGGTCGTCGACGCTGGGACCGACGGCTGGATCGGCCGCCCCGGTTGCACGATGGCAAGGGTCGGGATAGACATTCGAGGCGAATTGGAATTCCAGGCCTTCGTTTGCGGCGGTCGTGCCGTGGATCGCCTCAATCCCGCCCTTGTCGTGGCTGAAGCCCACCGGCACGTCGAAGGTCAGCCGCACTGGGATGGCCAGGTTCAGTTCATAGCTGCCGGCCGCCAGGTCGCCACTGGGGACGTTGTACAGGAACGCAGGAGGCGCCACTGAGGGTTCCTCCGAAGGCGACGGGCCAACCGATGGCTGCCGGAGCAGGCTTGCGCCGACAATCACCGCCACCACCAGAACGGCGGCGATCAGCCCGAAGCGCACGATGTTCGTGTTCATGATCGGGAACCTCCGCGCCAGCCAGCCGGCTCGGCGCTGTGGGGTCGCGGGGAGCTGGTCGAGCACGGCATCCAGGACGCGGTCCGGGAGCGCCGTGACGCCCTCGTCGAGCCACGACCGAACGATGCGGTTGACGTCGCGATCGGTGCTCATCGAGCAGCCTCCCGCCTGGTCGGGCGCGTGTCGGCATCGAGCGCCGCGCGCAACCCCCGCATCGCGTAATGAAGTCGAGATCGGACCGTTCCCTGTGGCACGCCGAGCGTCTCGGCGACCTCCGAGAGCGGCAGGTCGAGGTAGTGATGCAGGACCACCACCGCACGATGTTCGATGGAGAGGCGCCGGAAGCCGCGCTCGAGCTGGTCGCGATCAAGGACCAGGCTCGTGCCATCCGCCGCCATCGGCTCATCAGCCGGGAGGAGGCGCATGTTCGGGCTCCAGCGACGGGTTCGGCGACCCTCGGCGTAGCAGGCGCGCACGAGGAGCCGATACGACCAGGCGTCAAAGCGCGCCGGGTCGCGGAGCTGCGGCAGGTCTCGCCAGACGTTGAGCAGCGCCTGCTGCGTCGCGTCCTCGGCAAGGTCGGTGTCGCGCAGGATCCTGAACGCCACCGCATGGAGCCGATCGCCCACGGCCACGGCGAGGCTGGTAAAGGCCCCTTCGTCGCCGCGCTGCGCTCGTACCACGAGTTGTGTATCCATGCCCCGTCCGCTGTGCGGTGAGCCGATTCAGATCGGCGCACTCATACGGTATGGGCATGGCGCTACCGCGGGCGACTCAATCTTCGAACGGGCCGATGGAGCCCTAGCTGACGGGGCCGGCCTCGAAGAGGTAGAGGCGCTGCCCCACCACCAGCGTCAGGTGCGAGAGCTTCGACGGAGGATCGGCGGCCGAGCCGAATGGGTCGCTCCGCAGCTCGCCGCCTGAGGCGTGGAGGTCCACGACCTCGCCCGAAGGCGACACGAGCCGGGCCGAGGCGAGGGACCCTGACTCGATGCTGAATCGGGCGCGGAGCTGGTCCCCGACCTGCTCGAGGCCGATGAACGAGATGGTGGCGTTGCCGACATCGAGCGACTCGCCCGCGCCATGGGCGATCGGGTGCAGCGGGTCGGGAATGGCCTGCGGGTGCGAGGCTGCCGGCTCACCGTCGTCGGGGTCGCCGGAGTCACCATCCGCGCTCCCGGCATTCGCTGACGCGCTCGCGCTGGCGGATGGGTCCACCGATCCAGCGTAGCGACCGAGCGGCAGCAGTGCGCACCCCGTAGTGAGCGCCAGGGCAGCACCGATGACCACCATCCGGTGCACGGGAAGCCACTGCGTCATGCCCACAGGACGGTGATCGGTCGGGATCGGTTCACGTCCAAAGGGTGCCACGGGAGCCGGGATTTGGCGAACGGTGCTCCGCTGCACCGCTTCCTCTGCCCGAAAGCACGCGGACGTTGGACAGCCCGACCGGGGCGCCGCTAGAGTGGCGGCCAACAGGGGGTTGCCGCGTCGTCACGCGCGCGCCGCACCGGTCCTTCCGACCGTGGACGCAGGGCCAGCCTCCCGACACACGATCGCTGCGAGCCGCCGCTCCACACCGAGCACACTGGAGGAGGAGTCGTGTCCCATCCCCGCCGGCGCATCCTTGCGCTCACCGCCACCATCGCGCTGCTCATCACGGCGCTCGCGCCGGCCGGCGCACTCTCGAGCTCAGGACCGCAGAAGCTGCGGCCAACCGCGGCCCCCGCGTGGGTCACCGACAATGTCATCGATCCACTGAACGTGACCCGCGGGGCAGGCCCGGCCCTCACCGCTGCCAACAACCCCGCGCCGGCGGACCCGAACGCCGCCCCGGCGGACCCGAATGCCGCCCCGGCGGACCCGAACGCGGCTCCAGCTGACGGCAGCGCCGCGACGGCGCCCGTCGAGCCACTCGTCTACAACGTCGGCGATTTCGTGTACGCGGTCACTGTCGATACGGTCTTTGGCTTGTACCCCGAGATCTACGAGGTCAGGGCGATCGGTACGAACATCGAGGTCTGGGTCCAGCTCGACATGTCCTTCTATGCCGACGACCCGTCTGACCCGCGACCCACCCCTGAGGTCACCGACGCGCAGATCGCCTACCTGGTCGATGAGTTCGACAACAACATCTTCCCCAAGGAGTCCGACTACTGGCGGACGCCGGAGCTGCGCAACGGCTCCAACGCGGTCCTCGATGACCTCTTTGGCCTCGACCCCGACTCGTTCATGTCCTTCGACGGCAAGGATCGGGTCATCGCCAAGATCGAGAACATCGAGGACGACAACTTCTACGACCCGACCTATCCGCTCTACGTGGCCGGGTTCTTCAGCCCGGACGTCAACTTCTACATCGACCGCAACGTGATCACCATCGACGCGCTCGACTGGGCGAACCGTGTCGGCGGTCCCGGCGCTCCATGGCGCCCCGCCGATGGCCCTGACAACGATGTCGACTTCCTCTACGAATCCACCTTTGCCCACGAGTACCAGCACCTGCTGCACGGCGACGAGGATGCCGCCGAGGAGAGCTGGATCAACGAGGGCCTCTCGATGTGGACCGAGTGGCTGGTCGGCTACGGCGTCCCGCAGACGTACGTGGACGAGGCCCAGGAGAACGGTGAGAACTCGCTCGTGATCTGGGGTGACCAGGGGGACGTGGAGATCATCACCGACTACGGCGAGGCCTTCCTGTTCATGCATTACCTCTACACCCATTACGGGCAGGGGGCGATGCAGGCGCTCTTCCACTCGCAGTTCCAGGGCATGGCCGGGGTGAACGACGCCCTCAAGACGATCAAGGCCAAGACGACCTTCGCGGACGTCTATCACAACTTCGCCATCGCCCGGCTCGTCCTGAGCGACAAGCCCGGGAAGCCGAAGGGCATCTGGAACATCCCGGACATCGCGTCGCCGGTCGTCCTCAAGAATGCCGACGGGACCATCAACGGCGACGCCTTCGACACGCCGGGGGCACCGCCGTTCGGCAGCGACTACCTGCTCCTCAAGGACCCGAACAAGATCAAGAAGCTCGTCTTCGACGGGCTCGACATGCTGACCCTCGACACGGAGTGGACCGTGGTCGACGACCCGCTGGGCATCGAGGGCAAGTCCCTCTGGTCCGGGGGCGGTGACGAGAAGGATCGGTTCGCGATCTTCGCCACCACCGGTGGCGGGAGCCTCGACTTCGACACCCTCTACGACCTCGAGGAGCAGTGGGACTTCGGCGTGGTGCAGGTCTCGACCGACGACGGCCTGAACTGGACCAGCCTCGCCAACGCGGACACCCGCAGTGACATCGTGCCGACGTTGGCTACCCCAAGACGAAGCTGACAACCTGCCGGGCTTCACCGGCGTCTCCGGCGGTGGCCCCGGCGCCATCGGCTGGGACCACGAAACCTTCAACCTGTCGGCCTACGCAGGGCAGTCGATCCTGATCGGCTTCCGGCTGCTGACCGACTGGGGTTTCAACGGCAACATCGGTGACCTGGACAACCCGAACTGGTACATCGACAACGTGCAGGTCGACGGCGTTCACGTCAGCGACGGCACCGATGCTTCGGTGTTCAAGCACGAAACCTTCTACCAGCCGATCGACCTGAACTTCACGGTCGACCTGGTGACCAGTCACAAGGACTGGAAGGGGAAGGTCAGCTACCGGGTCTTCCACATCTTCACGACGCGGAGGTCCGAGATGAGCCGCCCGATCGAGGTTCGCGACGCCGTCGCGAACTGTGACCAGGCGGTCCTGATCGTGACCTTCGACGCCCTGCAGGGCGAGCAGAACTACGCCCCGTACGAGATCAAGATCGTGACCAAGAGCCCCAAGCAGTGGCCGCACGATCCGCCGCACTGGTACGTCCCGCGCCCGCACGGGCACTGGGTGCAGAGCAACTAGCCGAGCAGCCAGCCAGGCACACGATCGAGGGCCCGCCGCCATGGCGGGCCC
This sequence comes from uncultured Chloroflexia bacterium, assembly GCA_963782015.1. Taxonomy (GTDB): domain Bacteria; phylum Chloroflexota; class Limnocylindria; order QHBO01; family QHBO01; genus CF-167. The sequence goes on along the minus strand of CAWAHY010000004.1, from coordinate 1,096,693 downwards.
TCGACATGTCCGTCCGGTCCGCGGCGGGCTACGACCCCGTCAGCTCCTTGGTCTCGGCGACCTCGTCGGGCGGCGTCGCGGCGATCACCGGGGCGTCGAGGCGGGCACGCACGACCTCGCGATGCTGGTCGCGTTCGACCGGATCCGGCATCCAGCGGCGCTCGACCCAGCGGCCGAGGATCGGGACGCGGAGCAGCGACTTTCTGATCAAGTGGCGCAGATTGTAGTCCCGGCTCAGGCCCGCGCGGCCTCCACTCGGCGCTCGTGCTCGCGCCCCGCCTCCCGCCGACGGTCGTGCTCGGCGAGGAGCCGCTTGCGCAGGCGGATGGCGCCGGGGGTGACTTCGACCAGCTCATCGGCCGCGATGAACTCGATCGCCGACTCGAGCGTGATGGGGCGGGGCGGGGTGAGCCGCAGCGCCTCGTCGTGCGCGTGGGTGCGCATGTTGGTCAGCTTCTTCTCCTTGGTCGGGTTGACGTCCATGTCGCCGGGGCGGCTGTTCTCGCCGACCACCATCCCCTCGTAGACCTCCACCCCGGTACCGATGAACAGCTCGCTCCGCTCCTGGAGCGCGAAGAGCGCGTACGAGTTCGAGATGCCCGCCCGATCGCTCACCAGCACTCCGGCCGTCCGATGCGTCACGTCGCCGGCCCACGGTCCGAAGCCCTCGCCGATCTGGTGCAGGAGCGCCGTCCCGCGCGTCTCGGTCAGGAGCTGGCCGCGGTACCCGATCAGGCCGCGCACCGGCAGCACGAACTCGAGCCGCACCCGCCCGTCGCTGTCGGTCGACATCTGCTCGAGCTTCGCCTTGCGCCCCGCCAGCGCCGACTGCACCTCACCGATGAAGTCGGGCGGGATGTCGACCGTGATGCGCTCGTACGGCTCCTGGGTCTGGCCGTCCACGGTGCGCAGGATCACCTCGGGCCGGCTCACCTGCAGCTCGAACCCCTCGCGTCGCATCTGCTCCACCAGGACCGCGAGCTGGAGCTCGCCGCGGCCGCGGATCTCGAAGGTGTCGCCGGTATCGGTCGGGTAGACCTCGATCGAGACGTTGCCGAGCACCTCGCGGTCGAGGCGCGCCTTGATCTGGCGGCTCGTCACGTAGCGGCCGTCCTTGCCGGAGAGCGGCGACGTATTCACGCCCAGGGTCATGCGCAGCGTCGGCGCGTCCACGTCGAGGCGGGGCAGCGGCCGCGGGTCGGCGGGATCGGTGATCGTGTCGCCGATCGTCACCTCGGGGATCCCGGCGAGCGCGACGATGTCGCCCGGCCCGGCCTCCGCCATGTCGACCCGCTCGATGCCGCGGGCCGTGGTCAGGCTCGTCACCGTGCCGGTCAGTGTCACCGTGCGGCCCGGCTCGACCGAGCCATCGGCCGCCTCCGGCTCCTCGCGCACGATCGTCACGCGCTGGCCCGGCTTGACCGTCCCGCTCCAGATGCGCCCGACCGCCATCCGCCCCACGTAGTCGTTCGCCGACAGGTTGGTGACGAGCAGCTGGAGGGGGGTATCGGGGACGTAGGAGGGCGGGGGCGTCACCGCCACCAGCAGGTCGAGCAGCGGCAGCAGGTCGGTCCCGGGGGTGGCGAGGTCGCGCGTCGCCGTGCCGAGCTTGGCGTTGGTGTAGACCACCGGGAAGTCGATCTGGGCGTCGGTCGCGCCGAGGTCGATGAACAGCTCGTAGATCGCGTCGAGCACCTCCGCCGGGCGGGCGTCGGAGCGGTCGATCTTGTTGATGCAGACGATCACCGGCAGGTGCCGCGCCATCGCCTTGGAGAGGACGTAGCGGGTCTGCGGGAGCGGCCCCTCCGCGGCATCCACGAGCAGCAGGACCGCGTCGACCATGAGCAGGCTGCGCTCCACCTCGCCGCCGAAGTCGGCGTGGCCGGGGGTATCCACGATGTTCAGATGGATCCCGCCGTGCTCGATGGTGGTCTGCTTGGCGAGGATGGTGATCCCCTTCTCGCGCTCCAGGTCCCCGGAGTCGAGGACCCGATCCACCACCGCCTGGTTGGCGCGGAAGGCGCCCGTCTGGCGCAGCAGCGCGTCGACCAGCGTCGTCTTGCCGTGGTCCACGTGCGCGACGATCGCCAGGTTGCGCAGATCCGGGCGCATGACGGCGTCCGCGGAGGGCGCGGCGGGCGTGGCGAGAGAGGCGGGAGTCGTCATGGGAGCCCTGATTGTCGCACAGCCGGGCGTGGACCCCTGGAGCGACCGATCGCGTACGCCCAGCGTACGCATCCGCGAAGAAGCGATCCGCGAACCCGGCTCGGAGGCGCAGGTGCACGCCCAGCGTGCATGGCGGGCAAGGTGGGGCGGTCCAGGGCAACGTCCGGCGACCAACCTGGTGTCTGTGCACGCTGGGCGTACGCGGGTCTTGGTTGGCCGCCAACCATGACCCCGAGCTAGGCCTCGGCGATCACCGCGATGGAGATCCGCAGCCCGTCGGAGTCGAGCGGGTGGCGCGCGCCCTGGCGGGCAGGCGGATCAACCGGGAACCAGCGCTCCCACTCCTCGTTCATGCCCTTGAAGTCGTACGGGTCGCGGAGGATGAAGGTCGCGCTGACGACCCTGTCCATCGAGCTTCCGGCAGCCTCAAGGATCGCCTGAACATTGCGCAGGCACTGGGCGGTCTGGTCCTGGATGTTCATGCCCACGATCGAGCCGTCCGCGGGATTGATCGGCCCCTGGCCGCTGACGAAGACGAGGCCGCCGGCGACGACGGCCTGGCTGAAGGGAAGGCCCCCGGGCGCGTCTCGGCGTGGTGATGATTCGCTTCGTCAAGGCTGCTCCAATCCCAGCTCGGCGGTGACCGACTCGCGCAGCACGCTCAAGGGGAGCGCGCCGTGCCCCAGCACCGCGTCGTGGAAGCGGCGGATGTCGAACCTGGCGCCAAGGGCGGACTCGGCATCGGCCCGCAGGCGGCGGATCTCGAGCTGCCCGATCTTGTAGGCCAGCGCCTGTCCGGGCCAGCCGATGTATCGGTCCACCTCGTTGGCGATGTTGTTGAGCCCCAGCGCGGTGTGGGCGGCCATGAAGTCGATCGCCGCGGAGCGTGACCAAGCCAGCGCGTGCATGCCGGTGTCGACCACCAGCCGCGAGGCGCGCCAGGCGTCGTACGAGAGCATCCCGATCCGGTCCAGGTCGCCGCTGTAGAGCCCCATCTCGTCCGAGAGCCGCTCGGTGTAGAGGGCCCAGCCCTCGACGAAGGCGGTCGTCTCGGAGTGGCGCCGGAAGGCGGGCAGCTGCTCCAGCTCCTGCCCGATCGCGACCTGCAGGTGATGCCCCGGCACGGCCTCGTGAAAGGCGAGCGCCTCCGCCTCGTAGCGCGGCCGCGTCTCCGGGGCGTAGGTGTTGATGTAGTAGCGCCCCGGCCGGCTGCCGTCGTCGGGCGGCTCGCGGTAGTAGGCGATGGTCGAGTGCTGCTCCTCGTGGGCGAGCATGCGGACCACCACGCAGTCCGCGCGCGGCAGCCGCCCGAACCAGGCCGGGATGGCGGCCGTGGCGCGGGCCAGCGATGCCTCCGCCACCCCCACGATCTCCTCGCCCGAGCTGAAATGGACCGATGGATCCCCCCGCAGCGCAGCGAGCGTCCCGGGCAGGTCGTGCGTCCCCAGCACGCGGCCGCCCAGCTCGGTGATCTCCGCGTCGATCCGCGCGATCTCGGCCAGCCCGATCCCGTGGATCGCCTCCGGGGTGAGGTTCGTGGTGGTGTGGGCGCGGGCCAGGCTCGCGTACGCCTCCGTCCCGCCGGGGAGATGTCCGATCCCGACGTGAGCCTCGTCCCGGGCGCGCGGCAGGGCCTCGTCGGCCAGGAAGACGCGGTAGCGCGCGAAGGCGGGGCGCAGCCCCTCGCGGACCGCGCCGGCCAGCCCGACCTCGAAGGCGCGCCAGGTCGAGTCGCTCCAGCCGGCGTGGTCGCTCTTCAGTGGCGCGAGGGGCGGCCAATCCTCGAGCGGTCGAGCGGCGAGCTCGTCGAGCTGGGAGATCACCCGACCCACCGAGCCGGCCACCGGCGAGCGCCCCTCGCCGAGGCCGCGGCGCAGCTGGGCGATCTGCTGGTCGATCCACGGTCCCATCGCCCACCAGCGCGAGAGCATCGCCTCGCCGTCGGCGGGGTCGCGCAGCGGCTGGAGGGACGGGATGTCGAGGAAGGTGGTCTGCGGGCCGTTCATGGCATCGACCGTGTAGGCGCGCGGATCGGCCGCCAGGAAGGCCAATCGGTCGTCGATCGCCTGGGCCAGGGCCGCGGCGGTCAACGCGGCTTCGGGATCGGTCTCGGCCGGAAGCGTCGCGAGCGAGGCGCGGATCGCCTCGAAGCGCACGGCCGCGGCGGCGCGGCCCGCCGGCGAGATGTCGCTCAGCCGATCCCCGTAGCGGTGATCCCCGATCGCCGTGCCCTGCAGCGGATCGGCGGCCAGGTTGGCGTCCCAGTACTCCTCGGCCAGCCGGTCGAGCTCGGCGCTCATGCGCGGGTCATGCGGTGGCCATCACCGCCCGCTCGGCGAGGGCGATCGGCAGCGTGCCGGCGCCGGTGATCCCGTCGTGGAAGTCGCGCAGGGCGCCGACATCGCTGATGGTCGCCCCGCGCGCCGCCAGGAATCGGTCCCGGATGCGCAGGATCTCCAGGCAGCCGGTCAGGTACGAGCTGGCCTGCGTCGGCCACGAGCAGTAGCGCGTGACCTCGGCGATCGCCGTCGGCTCGGTCATGGAGGAGTGCTCGAGCATGAACTGCACCCCCTCCTCGTGGGTCATCTCGCCCAGGTGGAGGCTGGTGTCGACCACGATCCGCGCCGCGCGGAAGAGGGTCGCCTCGTACTGGAACAGGACGTGGCGCGGGTCGTCGTAGAAGCCGGCCTCCCGCATCATCCGCTCGGCGTAAAGCGCCCAGCCCTCGGCGAAGTAGCTGGTCCCGAAGACCTGCCGCACCGGCGACGGGTTGAGCTTGGCCATCACCAGGTGCCAGTGGTGCCCCGGATAGGCCTCGTGCACCGATGTGGTCGGGATGCTCGGATACGAGTTCGACTCGAGCCGCTTGGCGATCTCCGCCTCGCTCGCCTCATCCGGCGGGTATGGCACGAAGAAGTGGCCGCGCATCGAGTCCGAGAACGGGGGCGGGTCCTGGTAGGAGGCGACCGCCAGCACGGGCCGCTGGAAGGGCGGCGACGGCTCGACGGCGCACTCCTCGCCGGGCGGGAAGCTGACCAGGCCGCGCTCGTGGAGGAAGGCGCGAGCCCGCGCGGTCCAGTCCTCGTAGCCCAGGCGCATCGCCTCGGGGTTGGCCGGGCGGTCGTGGTTCAGCTCGAGCACCAGCGCGTGCCAGTCCTCGTGCCCGGCGATCTGGCGGGCGGTGGCCCGCATCTCGGCGCTGAGCGTGTCGATCTGGCCGCGGGCCCGCTCGCGAAGGGCGCGGGCGTCGGTGCCGAGCAGCTCGGCGTCGCGCAGCACGGCGTTGTAGCGGGCCTCGCCGAAGGCCCAGTCGCCGGTGGCGTCGGGCTCCATCGCCTCGAGGAACGCCGCATACGACTCGAGCGCGTCGGCGGCGAGCGCGCCGGCCTCGGTCAGCTCGGCCCGGTTGGCCGGCTCGACCTGCGCGGGAAGCAGCTCGCGGGTGTAGTGGGCCCCGGCGCGGGCCTGGTTCACGGCTCGCTTCAGGAGCAGGGCGGGGACCAGCGCGGGCCGCAGGTTGGCCCTGCCCGCCTCCAGCTGGGCGGGGATCCCGCGCAGGCGCCGGATGGCGCTGCGCACCAGGTCCGGCTCGGGACGGAGCCGATGCAGGAAGAGGATGAAGACCCCCTCCAGGCCTGGGTTCATGTACGTGTCGGCGCTTCGGCGCCAGAGCTCCCACTCGTCGTAGATGGCCCGCTCGGTCAGCCGTGCCACCAGCAGATCGCGATCGATCGCGTCGTCGAAGCTCAGCGTGGCGGCGTCGACCGCTCGGAAGCGGGTCAGCCACGCGTCATCCGAGACGCGGCGACGCTCGAAGGCGGCGGCCGAGAGGTCATCCAGCTGATCGTCGTAGCGGGCCAGGCCGAGGGCGCTGGCCTGCACCGGGTGCTCGGCGTGGTACTCGGCCAGGAACTCGGCCGCGAGGTCGGAGAAGGCGGACACGGGCAGACTCCAGGGCGTGTTGGATCGGGTTGTCAGCGCGGGGTCGGGACGAGGCGGGCGAAGCGCTCCGGGTCGGCCGCGGCCGCCACCTGGATCGCGTTCAGGGCAGCGCCCTTGCGAAGGTTATCCGAACTGAGGAAGAGCGCAAAGCCCCGGGCGCGCCCCGGGATCGCGCGCAGCCGCCCGACCAGGACCGGATCGCGGCCGGCGGCGTCGAGCGGCATCGGGTGGCGTTGACTACCGTCAACGGGGCGGTACTCGAGGCCGGGCGCGGCGCGGAGAGCGGACTCCAGCTCGGCGACGGTCGTGGCGCGCTCGGTGCGGAGGTGGATCGCGACGGAGTGCCCGGTGTGGACCGGGACGCGGACCGTGGTGGCGGCGACGTCCAGCCCGGGCAGTGCCCAGGATCTTGCGCAGCTCGGCGCTCACCTTGCGCTCCTCCCCCGACCATCCCGATTCGTCGAGGGTGTCGATCTGCGGCACCACGCTGTCGGCGATGCGGCCGTGGAAGGGAGAGCCATCCGCCCGCTCCGTGCCACCGGCCGCTCGCTCCGCCTCGTAGGCATCCAGCCCGGCACGGCCGGCCCCGCTGACCGCCTGGTAGGAGGCCAGGTCGACCGACTCGAGGCCGGCGAGGTCGCGGATCGGCGCAAGCACCACCGCCGCCGCGGCGGTCGTGCAGTTCGGATTGGCGACGAGGTTGCCGATATGGCCGCGGAGCGCCGCGGCGTTCGCCTCGGGAACCACCAGCGGCACTGCGGGATCGAGCCGGAAGGCGCTCGAGTTGTCGACGATGAGCGGCACCGCGCGCCCCGGGCCGGCCACGATCTCCCGCGAGACGGCGGCGTCGGTCGCCAGGAAGAGGACCTCCAGCTCCCCCGCCGCTGCCTCGTCCAGGACCGCGACCGGCAGCCGCTCGCCGCGGTAGGCCACCTCGCCGGGCTCCGTCCCGAAGGCGCGCAGGCTGGCCGCCGGGAGGCCCGCATCGGCCAGGATCGAGAGGAAGACGCCGCCAACCACGCCGCGCGCGCCCGCGACGCCGACCACCGGCCAGTCGCTCACCCCGCGCCTCCGCGCGGCGCGAACAGGATCGGCCGCTCGCCGGCGACGAGCCGGCCAAGGTCGGCGTAGACGGCACCTGCCGTTGCGCGCCCACCGGCGCCGGGGCCGCTCACCCGGAACGTGCCCGCGTCGCGCACCTCCACCTCCAGCACACTCTCCACCCCCGACGCCGATGCCAGCGCGGTGCCGGGGAGCAGCTCCATCGGCTTCACTCGCAGGTCCTCCCCGTCCGCCTCCGCCACCAGCCGCACGATCCGGCCCGGCTCGACGGTCAGGCCGACGATACCCTGCGTCTCCACCTCGCGCTCGGGACGCCACCGGCCCCACGCCACCGAGGCCAGGATGGCGAGCTTCTGGGCGGCGTCCCGCCCCTCGACGTCGAAGGAGGGATCGGCCTCGGCGTAGCCCGCGCCCTGGGCAGCCGCCAACGCCTCGTCGTACGAGCGCCCCTGGGCCATGGCGGAGAGGATGAAGGTCGTTGTCGCGTTGAGCAGCCCGCGGAGCCGGGTGATGCCACCCGTCGCGGCCAGGTGCTCGACCGTCTCGATCATGGGCGTCCCGCCGCCGACGCTGGCCGACGCCAGGAGCGCCGCTCCCGGGTGCCCCCGCGCGATCCGCGACAGCGCGTTGCCGTGCGTGGCGAGGAGCGCCTTGTTGGCGGTGACGAACGGACGGCCATTGCCGAGTGTGGCACGGGCCCAGTCGAGCGGGTCGTCGATGCCGCCGGCCAGCTCCACCACCGCGTCGAGGTCCGGGGCAGCCACCACCACGCCCGCTCGGCCGATCTCGACGCCCGCCGGCAGCGCGCTCGCCCGCTCGCGGCCCGGGTCCCGGATCGCGATGCGTGCCAGCTCCACCGGCAGCGGCCCGGTGGCGATCAGCTCGCCGAGCGCAGCGCCAACCGTCCCCCACCCGATCAGCCCGATCCGCAGCCGCTCCATGTCGCGGGAGTCTAGCCGCGGACCGCCGCTACACTGGCCCGCATGGGTGCCACCGAGACCGTCGACCTCTTCATCGAGCTGATCAACGACGACCGCCGCGAGGACGCGGTCGCTCTCTTCGCGGAGAACGCGGTGCTTGGGATCTCCGTCCCTGGGTCGGACGAGCGAACCAACCTGCGCGGCCGCGACAAGGTGGGTGGCTGGTTCATCCGGGCCGGTGACGGCTTCCGGATGTACGCCAACGACGGCCGCAGCATGGGCGCCAGCTACATCGCCGACATGACGGTCATGCGCCCCGGCGCCCCCTCGATGCGGGTCGAGGCGAACTTCCGGGTCGAGGGCGCGCACATCGTTTCCCTCTTCCTGCAACCGATGTAGCCGTCGCTCTCCGCTCCGTGCACGCTGAGCGTGCACAGCCGGCGACTTGCAGGTCGAACGGGGCCTGGTCGGCGCGAAAAGAGCCATTGGTTGCGGACGGTGCTCGCTGGGCGCACAGGAGCGACAACGAACTCGGCCTTCTTCTTGGCTGTGCACGCTGCGCGTACGCCAGGCCGTGGCCCCTAGGGGAAGAGGTCCAGCTCTCGATCCATGACGAGCGCCGCCGCGGCCCCCTCCCCCGCCTCGTGCTCCCAGCCGCGCACCAGCACGACAGGGCGCTGCGCGACCTTGCCGCCGGCCAGGTCCGCAGCGGAGGCCAGCTCGTCGGCCACCGCGATCACCGTCGAGTGCATCACGCGGCCCTGCACGTCCGGCGTGCCGCGCAGGTCGACCAGCGCGTCCAGCCCCGCGCACCCGATTGCCACGTTCACGATCCCGTTCCGCCACGGCCGCCCGAACGAGTCGCTGATGACGACAGCCACCCCCACCCCGGTGAGCGCGCGCAACCCGTCGCGCAAGCGCGCGGGCGGAGGCATCGGGGTCAACCGGCAGCAGGGTCGCAACCTCGCCGCCCCCCACGTTCGAGAGGTCGACGCCGGCGTTCGCGCACACGAAGCCGTGCGGCGTGCGCGAGATGATCAGCCCGCCCTTCGCCATCCGCAGCACCTCCGCGCTCTCCTGGAGGACGAGCTCCACCTGGCGTGGGTCCTTCCCCCAGTGGTCGGCCCACTCGCGCGCCTTCGCCCCGGGCCTGACCGATGCCAGCTCCACCACGCGCCCCTCGGCCTTGCTGACGACCTTCTGCGTGACGACCAGCACGTCTCCGGCTTCCAGGCTGATGCCCGCGGCGCCGATTGCCGTCTTGATCAGGGAAGGCAGGTGATCTCCCCGCTTCACCTCCGGGATCCCCTCGAGGGCGACCAGCATGATCATGCCGCGTCGCCCAGCTCGATCCAGCGCGCCAGGTCGGCGGGCGTGTCGAGGTCGAAGGCCAGCCCCGGCCGATGGACCTCGACCAGTGGCACCCCCGCGTCCGTGGCGGCCGCGCGGTGCGCCTCGAGCGACCCGATCCCGAACCGGAACGCGATCGCGTCGGGGGGTCGCAGCGCCAGCGCGTTCGTGCCTCTCCCCGCCCGATCCTGCGCGATCGCCCCGCCCCCCGAGGGCGGCACTGCGTCGAGGAGCGCCGCGACATCATCGGTCGCCAGGTTGGGAAGGTCCCCGTGCAGCACCAGGAGCGTCGTGATCCCGTCGGCGATGGCCTCGCGACGAGCCTGCTCCAGCCCGGCGTTGAGCCCCAGCCCGAGCTGGTGGACGAGCCGTGCGCCGGCCGTCGCCACCAGCGGCCCGAGCGCGTCAGACGGGCTGATGACCACCACGTCGCCACAGGCCGCGTGCGCGACGGCCAGCACGCGGACCAGCAGGCGCCGGGCGAGCGCCTCGCGCTCGGTATCGTCGAGGACGGGGGCGAGGCGCGTCTTGGCCGCGGCCAGGCCGCGGTGCGGCACGATGATCCGGACGCTCACCCCCGGAGCATACCCTCGCCCAGCCCGACAAGGGCTCGCGCCAGCCCGGCGCGATCCGCGTCGTCGCGCATCACCGTCGGCAGGACGCTGACCGCCATGCCGAGCGCCTCGATGGCCGGGGCCAGCGCCGCGTCCGCCTCGTCGACCACGAACCGCTCGACGAGCCCCGCGTACAGGCGCGCGACGCCAAGGGCGCTCGACTCGTGGCCGAGCGAGGTGAGCATCCGGTCCGCCGGACCGCGCAGCGCCTTGCCCGCCACGATCCCGCTGACCCCGATCCGCGGCGCGGGCGATGCGAGCAGCGCCTCGCGCATGCCCGGCACGGCCAGGATCGGGCCGATGCTCACGATCGGGTTGGACGGCCCGATCACCACCAGCTCGGCGGTCGCCAGGGCCACGAGCGCCGCGGGGCTGGGTCGGGCGGAATCGGCCCCGTCGAAGCGCACCGCGCGGACCTCGTCGCGCTGGCCGCGCTGCACGAAGTAGGACTGGAAGTCGAGCTCGCCCACATCGGTCTCCAGGCCGGTTCGCAGCCGCTGGTCGGTCGCCGGCACCAGGTGGCTCGGCACGCCCAATGCGGTGGCCATCGCGGCGGTGGCATCGGTCAGGGAGGAGCCGTCGCGCATGAGGTGCGCGCGGCGCACGTGCGTCGCCAGGTCGGCGTCACCGATGCGGAACCAGGCCTCCTCGCCGTACCGCTCGAGCATCCCGAGCGCGGTGGCCGTGTCGCCCGCCACGCCCCAGCCCTGCTCGCGGTCGGCGAGGCCGGCGAGGGTGTACAGGATCGTGTCGATATCCGGGCAGACGAGCAGCCCGAACCGATCGGTGTCGTCGCCGACGTTGACGATCACCGTCAGGTCGCCGGGCGGCAGGGCCAGCTGGAAGCCGTGGGCCAGCTTGGCGCCGCCGGTGCCGCCGGCAAGGAGCGCGACCTTCATGGGGGAGAGGGTACCGCCTGCGGGGCTCCGGCCTCGGCCCGGTTACAACCCATGGTTGTGCATCAGCACCTGAGGTCGGCGCGGGGCGTCGCCCTACCACGCATGGTAGTGGGATCCAACCAAAACGGCCCTCTCAGGCCCCGTAGCGGGGCCGGATGTGTTGATGTACCACGCAACGTTGTAACCCGCGCGACACGGATGGCGCTGCGAGCCGCTCAGCCGGCCTCGAGCATCGGCTTCACCTGGGTGATCATCCGCTCCATCGACTCGGCGTCATGGGGCCCGGGGAAGCCGCAGATGAAATGCCGGAAGCCGATCCCCAGGTACGGGCGCATCATCTCGGCCACCTGCTCCGCCGTCCCGATGTGCTGGTTGGGCCACACCCGCGCCCGCCCGTTGTGCGCGAAGAGGGCGTCGTTGACGCGGCGCGCCTCGTCCTCCGTGTCGCGGATGAGGCAGACGCCCATCCCCACCGTCCGCTCGATCTCGGACTCGTCGCGGCCCACCTCCGCGCAGTGGCGGCGCAGCACCTCGTCCTTGTGCCTCACGTTGTCGAAGCCGCCGCCCAGGTTGCACATGTCGGCGTAGAGGGCCACGGTCCGCAGCGTGCGCCGCTCTCCACCTCCCCCGATCAGCAGCGGCAGCCGGTCCTGCACCGGCGGCGGGTCGTTCCGCACCGCCCGCGCAGCGTAGAACAGCTCCCCGGACGGCTCCTCGCCGCGCAGCATGCCGCGCATGATCCGGGCCGCCTCATCCAGCCAGCGCAGCCGCTCCCCCGGCGAACCGCCGAACGGGATCCCATACGCAAGATGCTCGGTCTCGAACCAGGCGCCGCCGATCCCCAGGATCGCGCGACCCCCGCTGACGTGGTCCAGCGTCGTCGCCATCTTCGCCACCAGCGCCGGGTTGCGCAGGGTGTTGGCACCGACCATGAGCCCCAGCCGCGCCCGTGACGTGGCACCGGCCCAGCCGGTGATGACCGTCCAGCCCTCGAGGATGGGGCCCTCAGGCGAGCCGACGATCGGGTACAGGTGATCCCAGGTCCAGAGGTCGTCATAGCCCAGCTCGTCGGCGCGGACCGCCGCGGCACGCATGGCCGGCCACGTCGTGTACTGGTTCCAGGCCAGCATGCCGAGCCGGATCGGAGCGCTCACCGGTGCCGGATCACTCGCTCCACGTGCACCGTGATGTCGACCCGGTCGCCCATCGCGAACGAACCCTCGCCCTGACCGTAGCGATGCGCCATGGCCCAGATGTTGTCGAGCGCCTTCTCATGGTCGTCGGAGAGGGTGGCCCGCCCCTCGATCGTCACGTAGTCGGTCCCGTCCTCGAAGCAGAGGCTGATCCGCGGATCGCGCCGCAGGTGACGATCCTTGACCCGGCCGGCCAGCGTGTTGAGCAGCACCACGTCATCGCGGTCCGGATCGAGGTCGAACCAGATGACCGACTGGCTCGGCATGCCGTCCTTGCCGATGGTCGCCATCACCGGGAAGCGCAGCTCGGCCATCAGCCATGCGCGGACCTCCGGCGTGATGGTGGTCGTGGTGCTCATCGAGGAAGCCATGTCGGCGCATCCTACTAGACTGGCTGACCGATGAATCCGCCGAGCGCCGGGCCCCTCGCCGAGCTGCTGAGCATCGGCTCGGAGCTGCTCGCCGGGGAGACCGTGGACACGAACGCCGCCTTCCTGGGAGCGGCCCTCGCCCGGCTGGGGATCCCGCTGCGCTCCATCCGCGCGCTGCCCGATGACCGCACGGTAATTGCCGCCGCCTTCGCCGAGGCGCGTGGCCGCGTCCCGTTGGTCGTGGCCACCGGCGGCCTGGGTCCGACCCACGACGACCTCACCCGCGAAGGGCTGGCGGATGCGCTCGGCGAAGAGCTGACGCCGGACGCCACGCTGGCGGCGACCCTGCGCGAGCGCTTCGCGGCCTTCGGGACGATGCCGGAGTCGAACCTGCGCCAGGCGTTGCGCGTGCCGTCGGCGCAGGCGCTCGCCCAACCCGATCGGCTCGGCACCCGGCTGGTGGGTCGACCGCGACGGCACCGTGACCGTCCTCATGCCCGGCGTGCCGTCCGAGATGCGCCGGATGTGGGACGAGCAGGTCATCCCGCGCCTCGCCGCGCGCTTCTCCGCGCGCCCGGTGCAGAGCCGCGAGGTGAAGACCTTCGGCATCGGTGAGTCGGCCCTGGCCGAGCTGGTGGGCGACCTGCTCGAGGCGCCGGGCGACGGGGTCGAGGCCGGCATCTATGCCCACGACGACGGGGTGCACCTGCGCTTCTGGACGCGCGGGGCGGCCGCCGCGCTCGAGGCGCCGGTCGAGCGGGCGCTTGGCATGATCGGCGAGCACGTCTACGGGACCGATGACGACGACCTGGCCTCCGTTGCGCTGCGCGTCATGGGCGAACGGGGCGTGCGAACCCTGGCGTCGGTCGAATCCGGCACCGGCGGCGCGCTGCTGGCCATCCTGGCGGCCGCGGCCGAGCCGGGGCCGGTGCGGTACGTTGGCGGCGTGCTCGACGCCGATCTCCAGCCGGCGGCAGACGCCGTGCTCTCGCTCAGGCTCCTCCCCATCGACGCCCACGGCCGCAGCCGCGTCGAGGTCTCCCTCAGCGGGACCGTGACGCTCGAACGCGTCCAGGCGCGCGTGCACGGCAGCGGACCGCAGCGCCAGCGCCGCGCAGCCTTCGCGGCCCTCGACCAGGTCCGCCGCGCCCTGGGCTGAGCTCCGTCACCAGTTCCCGATGAGGCGGACCGCGGCCGGCCGCACCGCGAACCGCCACTCCACCTCCGCGCCGACCAGGTCGCCGTCGGCCTGGACCGGGATCGGCCGCTCGTCGAGGCTGGTGACGACCACGCGCTCGGCGTGGACGGCGGGCGCCGACGGCAGCCTGCGCGCCACCCAGCGCATCGCCTCGGCCGCCTGTTTCGGTGCCGGTCCGGCGTAGGCGCGCAGCGTCACGCGCCCCTCGTCGGGGCGCGCGCCGGGGTTCACGCGCAGCCCGCGGCCGTAGAAGGGGGTGACGCTGACCACGGCCAGGATCATGGGTCCGTCGTGCACGGCGGTGTCGTCCGCCTCGATGCGCACCGCCCAGCGCCGCGAGAGGTCAGGCAGCGAGCGGACCACCGAACCGGCCCAGCCGCGCACCTGCTTCGCGCCGCCCGAGGCGTAGCGCCCCGCCACCAGGGCGTCCCAGCCGGCCCCGGCGAAGAGCGCCAGGCGGCCGTTGATGTCGACCAGGTCCACCGGGCGAGCCTCCCCCGCCGCCAGGAGGCCCGCCAGCGCGGCGGGGTGCCGGGGCAGGTCGAGGAGGTGCGCAGTCGCATTGCCGAAGCCGGCGGGGATGTACCCCAGCACGAGATCGCGGCCCGCGGCCGCGTTGTAGGCCACCCCCAGCGAGCCGTCGCCGCCGGCGATGACCACCGTCCGGTACGCGCCGATCCGCTCGGCGAGGAAGGCGGCCAGCTCCTCGCGATCGCGGGTATCGGTGACGTGGAGGTCGGCGTCGAGCGCGCGCCGGGTCAGGGACACCGCCGAGCGGACACGGGCGGAATGTGCGGAGCCGGCGCCCTCATTGACGAAGACGGCGGCGGGGCGCGGCGGGGTCTCAGGCCGGGTCCCGGGCATCAGGCGCGGGACCCGGCCGATATCAGCCTTGTCGCGGTCTCAGTCGAGACCGCTGAGGATCTCCGCCGCGATCTCTTCGCTGCTGGCGAAGATCCAGAAGACGACGTCACCACTGGCGTACAGGTAGGTGGTGCCTCCATCGGAGTCGCGATTGCTGCACCTGCTTGCCGCCCACGTTCGCGCTGCTCCATTGCATCGCGGTTTCGGCATCGGCTTGCATCGCCTGTTGGAAGGCGGGAACCAGCGCATTCGAGTTGGCACCCTCGGCGCGGACCACGAACATGAACGCGTTGGACGAGAAGTCCGCGTTGTAGCCATAGCCGAACGCCATCGAGATGTCGCTGGGCGAGACCCCGGCATCCTGGAGGAACTGCTGCATCGCGGCGTCGCCGTCAGGATCGACCAGGTACTCGTTGCCCTGCATGCTCGCCTTCTGCATGGTCAGGTCCGCGACCGTGTCGGGGATCAGCGCCTCGAGGTCGGCCACCAGCCCTGCGGAGAACGAGGGCTCGGGGCCTCCCTGCGACTCCCCGGCGGACTGGCCCGCCGCCTGGCTGCCGTCGGGCTCAGGCTCCACGGACTGTGAGGCCGCCGGCCCGCAGGCCACCAGCACAAATCCGGCGATCGCCGTGATGGCGATGGTGCGGAATCGGTTCACGAGATGCTCCTCCTGTTGGGCGTGACGACGGTGAGGATACCTGACCGTCGCGCTACTTCAGATATGCGCTGCGCTGGCGCTTCAGGAACTGCCCGTCGCCCCGGGCGCCGAGCCACTCGGAGCCGTCGACCACGATCTTGCCGCGCGAGAGCACGACGTCGGCACCCCCCGGTGACCTCGAGCCCCTCGTAGCACGAATAGTCGACGGCCATGTGATGCGTCGAGGCGCTGATGGTGTGCTTCCGAGCTGGGTCGTACACGACGAGGTCGGCATCCAGCCCGATCCCCACCGCCCCCTTCTGCGGCAGCCCGAACATGCGGGCCGGCGCGGCCGAGATGACCTCCACCCATCGGTTCGGCGAGAGCCGCCCGGTGGCCACGCCGCCGGAGTGCAGCAGGTCGACGCGGTTCTCGACGCCGGGCAGGCCGTTCGGGACCTTGCGGAAGTCGCCCATCCCCATCTCCTTCTGGCCGTGGAAGTCGAACGGGCAGTGGTCGGTCGAGACGACCTGGAGGTCGTCCTTGAGGAGGCCGAGCCACAGGTCCTCCTGGTGATCGGCCGGGCGCAGGGGTGGCGAGCAGACGAACTTGGCGCCGTTGAAGCCGTCGCCCATGTCGTCGAGCGAGAGGAAGAGGTACTGCGGGCAGGTCTCCGCGAAGGCCGGCAGCCCCTCGTCGCGGGCCCGGCGCACCTCGTTGAGGGCCTCCCGGGCGGAGAGGTGGACGATGTAGACCGGCGCACCGGCGACCTCCGCCAGGCGGATCACGCGGTTCGTCGCCTCACCCTCGAGCACCGGTGACCGCGACGTTCCGTGGTAGTAGGGATCGGTGTTGCCGGCGGCGAAGGTCTGCCCCGCCACGACGTCGATGGCGAGGCCGTTCTCGGCGTGCATCATGATCAGGCCGCCGTTCTTCGCCGTCTGCTGCATCGCGCGGAAGATCGCCCCGTCATCGGAGAAGAAGACGCCGGGGTAGGCGGTGAACAGCTTGAAGGTGGTGACGCCCTCGTCGACGAGGGTGTCCATCTCGGCCAGGACGTCGTCGCGGACGTCGCTGATGATCATGTGGAAGCCGTAGTCGATGCAGGCGTTGCCATCGGCCTTGGCATGCCAGGCGTCGAGCCCGTCGCGGAGCGCCTTGCCCCGCGGCTGGACCGCGAAGTCGATGATGGTGGTGGTCCCGCCGAAGGCCGCGGCCCGCGTGCCGGTCTCGAACGTGTCCTTGGCGAAGGTGCCGCCGAAGGGCAGCTCCATGTGGGTATGCACGTCGATGGCGCCGGGGATCACCCACTTGCCGGCCGCGTCGATCGTCCGGTCGGCGGTCGCCGGCAGGTCGCTGCCGATCAGGGCGATCTTCTCGCCGTCGACCAGCACGTCGGCGCGGGTGGTGGCATCGGCATTCACGACGGTGCCGTTCTTGATCAGGGTGCGCATCGGTTCCTCCAGGGGAGGTTGATGAACTGGCTTGGGAGACATCCTAGCGTCGGCAAGTGGCTGGTGGGAATGCCGCGACTGCGCCATCCTCTCGGACGTGAGCTGGCCCCTCGACCTCCTCCCGATCCTCCTCGGTGTCGGCTGGCTCGTGCGCGCGCCCCTGGTGAGTCGCGAGGAGGGCCACGAGGCGATCACCCGCGCGGCGTGGGAGGGGTTGGCGCTGTCGCCTGGGCAGCAGCGGGCGCTCATCCGCGGTGTCCGCGCCCCCGATGTGAGCCTGGCCGGGTTCCTGGTCTCCGCCCTTCCCTTCGCCCAGAGGCGCCACGCGCTCCGAGCCTGGTCAGGGACGACGACCGCGCGCGGTCCACGACATGCGCGAGTTCCTGGCCACCACCCACGCTCGTGCCATGGCGCTGGCCAGAGAGTCGGCGTCGATGGATGCTCTTCGGCGAGCTGCTGCACTGCCTGCAGGATTCGTACTCGCCGGCGCACGTCGACCGCGTCGGAGCGCAGATCGTGCGCCTGAAGCACTGGGGGCCGCTCGATCGCTTCCGCCGGCAGCACGACGAGCATGGCTTCCCCTCGGACCGACGCGACAGCGCGTGGAGGGGCGGGGCGCTGACCGAGGAGGCGCGGGCCGCCGCTGCGGCCAGCCACCGCTACCTCGAGCTGGCGATGCGTCAGACCGCTTCCTCGGAGCATGCGGTGTCGCGCGAGGGGGAACTTGCCGAATTCCTCGACGGGTGCCTGATCGCGTGACTGGACCGCATCGCCTGTGCCCCTCCGCTTGACGGGGGCATGGGTGGCGCTTAGCATCGTTGACATGCTAAGCGTCAAGGTCAGCTCGAAGAACCAGATCAACGTCCCCGCCAGGGTGCGGCGCGAACTCGGGATCAAGGCCGGGGATCGCCTCTCCGTCGAGATCCGTGGACGCGAGCTCGTCATGCGGCAGGGCGGAAGTGCGGTCGACCGCCTCTACGGCGCCGGAAAGGGCATGTACGGGCCGGATCCGGTGGCGTACGTCCGCGCCCTCCGCGACGAGTGGGAGGAGCGGCTCGAGCGCATGGGCCGGTGACGATCGGGGAGGTGTGCGCGCGGCACCGGCGGATCGCGGTCGATGCCAACATCCTGATCTATCTCCTGGAGGGAGATGAGCGCTGGGGGCCGGCCGCCAGAGGCTTGATGAAGGCGGCCGAGGACGGTCGCGTGGCAGCCGTCCTGTCCGCCGTGGGCCTGGCCGAAGTCCTGACCGGGCCGGCCAGGCATGACCTGGCTCAGGTCGAGCGGTACTCCGACGAGATCCGATCCATTGCCGGGCTCAAGGTCGTTCCAGTCGAGGGCGAGCTGTCGGCTGATGCGGCGGTGATCCGCGGGATCCGTCGGATCGGACTGTCGGATGCCGTCCACCTCGCCACCGCGCGCGCCAGCGGCGCCACGGCGTTCGTCACCAACGACCGATCGCTGCGGGGCAGTGACAAGCTCGAGGTGATCTACCTGGACGACCTCGAGCTTGAGCCGCAGGCAACCCAGCCGGTCACCTAGCCGGCGAGCGCCTCGGCGTAGGCGGCGGCGAAGCCGGGGATCCCCCGCTCGACCATCTCGTCGGTGGCGGTCAGGCTGATCCGGAACCAGCCGGGCACCTCGACGATCGTGCCGGGCAGGACCAGCACGCCGTGCCTGCCGAGCAGGTCGCAGAAGGCCACGTCGTCCGCGATCGGGGCGCGGGCCATGATGTAGAAGGTGCCCTCCGGCATGGTCGTCTCGTAGCCGATCTCCCGCAGCGCAGCCACCAGCCCGTCGCGCCGCTGCTGCATGGCGCCGACGTCGATCGAGAGTCCCTCCAGGTCCTCGATGGAGTGCTGGAGCAGCGCATTGGGGAACGCGTAGCCGGTGGCGAACTGGGCCACGAAGATCGTCTCGCGGAACGCCTCGCGGTCCGGCATGGTGGGTGGCATGGTCAGGTAGCCGATGCGCATGCCCGGGGCCAGCAGCGTCTTCCCGTAGGAATAGGCCACCAGCGTGTTCGGATAGACCTCCGCCGGCGAGTGGAAGGCGCGGCCGTCGAAGATGATCCGGTTGTACGGCTCATCGGAGATCAGGTAGATCGGATGGCCGATGCGGGCTGGAGGCATCGGTCAGCGTCTGCGCCAGGGCCTGGAGCGTCTCGAGCGGGTAGACCCGGCCGGACGGGTTGTGCGGCGAGTTGAAGATGACCGCCCGGGTGCGCGGCGTGATCGCGGCGGCGATCTCGGCCATGTCGGGCTCGAAGGCGGGCGGGGCGAGGTGCAGGCGCACCGGCACGCCATCGGCGGCCAGGATCATGAACTCGTAGAAGAACCACGGCGGCGAGAGGAAGATCACCTCGTCGCCCGGCTCGACCAGAGCGCGCATGGCGACCGCCAGCGCCGCGAAGCCACCGTTCGTCATCGCCACGTCGGCGGGGTCCCACGGCAGGCCGGTCCGCTCGCGCGAGCGAGCGGGCGACGGTGATCCGCGACTTCGGCTCGCTGTCCTTGTAGGCGAACCAGTTGCGCCGCCTTGGCTCGAGGTTCGCGCGCAGGGCATCCACGTAGGCCGGGATCGGGTAGTCCTGCGGGTTGCCGACCGCGAAGTTGGCGATCTCCGGGTTGGCGTTCAGCCGCGCGAACGGCCCGGTGAAGAAGGCGAGGAACGGGGCGATGCTGTCGCGCAGCCGGTCGATGCGGCGAGCCGCCGTGGTCGCCATCTCAGCTCTCCGCCGCCAGGATCGCGCCGACCAGCACCGTCTTGGGCGGGAAATCCTCGCAGTACTGGTAGCGGTGGGCCAGGGCGATCCGTCCGTTGGAGCCGATCACGAACTCCCCCGGCAGCTGCCAGGGCGAGTCGACCACCGCGCGCTCGGTCCCCCGCCGCGGCTCGATGAAGAGGGTCCGCGCCGTCTCCTCGTCGCCGGCCTGCCACGGGAAGGCGTGCAGGATCTGCGCCGGCTGGCCCTCGAGCAGGCCAAAGGCCCGATACGCCTGCAGCTCCGGGTCGCACAGCACCGGGAAGGCGTACCCGCGCCGCGCGGCCACCGCCTCGGCGCGCTCCGGCTCCGCCTGGCAGATCGCCACCACCCGGGCTCCGGCGGCCGCGTAGTCCTCGAGCTCGCCGCGCAGCCCCTCCCAGCGCTCCATCAGGCAGGAGCAGCCGAAGTGGCGCATGAAGATGACGATCGCCGGGCCGTGGGTCCAGAACTCCGACAGGTGGCGCTGCTCCCCGGAGGTGTCGGGCAGCGCCAGGTCGGGAGCCATGTCTCCCGGCTGGAGCGGCAGCTCGTCGTAGCGGGTGTGGGTCGGCCCGATCAGCCACGACGCGAGCCAGCGCCGCTCCGCCGCCTTCTCGAGCTGGTCGAGGTCAGGCATCCGAGGTCCTCATCAAGGTGGGCATGATGTCACGGCCGTAGCGGTCCAGCTGCTCTTCCTCGTCGCCGTTCATCAGGTAGAGGTTGAACTGGTCGACGCCGGCCGCGGCCAGCTCCTGCAGCTTGGCGACGTGCTCCGCCGCCTCGCCCAGGACGCAGAAGCGATCCGTCACGGCGTCGCCGACGAAGGCCGCGTTGCTCGACCCGACCTCGGCGTGGTGGTGGTAGTCGTAGCCCTCCCGGTTGCCGATGTAGCCGGTCAGCGCCTCGGGGAGCTGCTCGCGCGGGTACTTGTTGACCAGGTCGACGACGTGGTTGCTGACGAGTGCGGGGAACCATCGGGTCCGGTCGCGGCCAACGTCGCGAGCGCCCACGTGCGCTGGCGCAGCCGCCTGGACCTTGACGCTCCCCTTTGGCCGTCCCGCAGCAGCCTCCGCCTCGCGCAGCTGCGAGACGAACCAGCGGATCAGGTCGGGATCGGCGAGCTGGAGGATCAGGCCGTCGGCGACGCGGCCGGTCATGGCCAGCGCCATCGGTCCATAGCCGGCCACCCAGACGGGAAGCTTCCACTTGCCGGACCACGGGAGCACCAGCTCCGTGCCCTCGAAGGTGACGGAGCGCCCCTCGACGAGGTCGCGGATGACGGCGATCGCCTCCTCCAGCGTCTTCATGGTCGTGGGCGGCTTGCCGAGCACCCGCCGCGCGCTGTCGCCGCGCCCGATGCCAAGGTCCATCCGCCCGCCGCTCAGCTCGTCGAGCACCGCCAGGGTCGAGGCGGTCACGCTCGGCTCGCGCGTGGCCGGGTTGGTGACGCACGTCCCGAGGCGCATCCGCTCGGTGGCCTGCGCCATCAGGGTCAGCAGCACGTAGGGCTCGCGCCACAGCACGTGGCTGTCGAAGAGCCAGCCGTACGAGAAGCCGTTCGCCTCGGCACGCTTCGTCAGCTCGACGGTGCGCGCCAGGTCGTTCTCCGGCTTGAGCGTGAACCCGAAGTCCATCTGGCTTCCTCTACTGACGCGCGGCTTACTA
The DNA here is from genome assembly GCA_963782015.1 of uncultured Chloroflexia bacterium. GTDB lineage: Bacteria > Chloroflexota > Limnocylindria > QHBO01 > QHBO01 > CF-167. The sequence continues at coordinate 1,075,612 of CAWAHY010000004.1, read as the reverse complement.
CCTGTCGGTAGTTCATCGACACGCGGGGCTCGGTCCGGTGCAGCCCTTTACCACCAGCGGTAGTAAGACCGTGACCCATTCGCGGCTCTATCGGGGTGGCAGAGCGTGGTCACACGCGCTCTATGTACTACCCAGCGTTGTATCGAATCGCCAACGGCTACGGGCGCACCAGGTCCGCGTATGCATCGGGCCGGCGGTCGCGGTAGAACTGCCAGAGCTGCCGCACCTCGGTGATCTTGTCCATGTCGAGGTCGCGGACGAGCAGCTCCTCCTTGTGGGCGTCGCCGACGTCACCCACGAACTGGCCCCGCGGGTCGACGAAGTACGACTGCCCGTAGAAGTCGTCCTCGCCGAGCGGCTCGATCCCGACGCGGTTGATCGTCCCCACGAAGTAGCCGTTGGCGAGGGCGTGCGAGACCTGCTCCACGCGCCAGAGATACTCGCTCAGCCCGCGCGAGGTGGCGGAGGGGATGAAGACCAGCTCCGCCCCGTTGAGCCCCAGCGCCCGGGCTCCCTCCGGGAAGTGGCGGTCGTAGCAGATGTAGACGCCCACCTTCCCCACCGCGGTGTCGAAGACCGGATATCCCATGTTCCCCGGGCGGAAGTAGAACTTCTCCCAGAAGCCCTTGACGTGGGGGATGTGCGTCTTGCGGTACTTCCCGAGGTATGAGCCATCGGCGTCGATCACCGCGGCGGTGTTGTAGTAGATGCCGGTGGTGTCGGCGTCCTCCTCGTACATCGGCACCATCAGGACCATTCCCGTCTCGCGCGCCAGCGCCTGCATCCGCTCCGTGGTGGGTCCGCCGGGGATCTTCTCGGTGTAGGCGAAGTACTGCGGATCCTGCACCTGGCAGAAGTAGGGGCCGTAGAAGAGCTCCTGGAAGCACATCACCTGGGCGCCCTGCTTGGCGGCATCTCGGGCGTAGCGCTCGTGCTTGGCGATCATCGACTCCTTGTCGCCGGTCCAGTCGGCCTGCAACAGCGCCGCGCGGATGATCCTCGCCATGAAACTCCTCCTGCAAGTGTCCTCTGAGGAGCCGATACTCTACACCCGAGCCATTCGCGCTCGACAGGGCTGGCCGAGGGACCCACCCGGCATGAACCGATCACTGCGACTCCGCCCTCAGACCGTTATCTGGCTGGCGATGCTGTGGGCCGCCGCCTGCCTCGCCGCCCTCTCCGCACCCGCGGCCCGGGCCGCCACCTGCCCTCCGCCGGACCTCGCCATCAGCCAGGCAGCGGTGGTCTTCGTCGGCACCCTGACCGCGGTCGACGCTGGGGGCGGGCACACCACCTTCGCCGTCGAGGAGGTGTGGAAGGGTGACGACGTGCCGGCGGTCGTCGTGCTCGCCGGCTCCCCGGGCCAGTGGACGGGGTGGACACCCAGCGGCGACAGCTACCTCGTGATCGCGAACGTGGTCGGGGGCACGCTCCAGGCCGGCGACGGGTGCAACGGACCCCTCGTCTGGGACGCGTCGCTGGCCGGCCTGCGGCCGACGATGACCCATCCGCCCCTGAGCCCTGACGCGACCGACCTGCCGATTCCCCTCCTCGTGGTCGTGGGGGCCGTCCTGCTGGTGGGCGGGATCTCCGCGCTCGCCTTCCGGACAAGGCGCGGCCAGCCCGAGAACTGAGCATGCCGGCCGCGGGGGATGTCCTCTACTCGAGCGTGTCCCCGGAGCGGGCGAGGACCCACAGCACGAAGCCGTAGCCGGCGATGAACGCCAGGCTGACGATCGCGCCCAGGGCGAGCGTGGCACCCATCGCCGATCGGTAGTGCATGGCCATCCGGCGCGGGAGGTCGCCGAACTCGGGCGAGGGCCCGGCGGCAGCCCAGACGAGGGTCCCGGCCAGTCCCACGACCAGCACCACCAGGGCGGTTGCGCTCACCACCACCCCCAGCAGCCGGCCCCAGTGCTTGCGCTGGAGGATCCCCCAGCCGGCCGCCACCTGGGAGCCGGTGACGGCTGCCCCGAGGAGGGCGAGCAGCACCAGGAAGAGCAGCCCCATGAACGCTCCGTGGCCCCCGTCCATCCCCCAGGGCACGCCCGCCGGGCCGCCCATCATCCCGGGATCGCCGTACACGGTCATCTGCCGCATCCCAGCCAGGCTGGCGGCCAGCAGCAACAGCAGGGAGGCAAGCCCGCTCAGCGCGCCGAACACCAGCAGCATCACCGCGGCCACGCTGACGTTGCGGGGGAGGCTGCGCGTCTCATCTGTCATGGCGCCAAGGCTACACCCCGTCGCCAAGGGCAACTGAGTACCCTGTCGGCGTGCCATGGAGCAGGCCGGCCAAGATCGCGTTCATCGGGTCGCACTCGGTGCGCAAGACGAACGCGGTGCACGCCTTTGCCAGCACCATCGGGCGGGCCGGGCGGAGCGTCGAGGTCGGCCGCGAGATGGTCCGCTTCAATCCCCTCGGCCTGAACGAGGGGGCCACGCCCGAGGCCCAGCTCTGGGTGCTGATGGCCCAGGTCCAGCAGGAGCTGGAGCTGCGGAAGCGGGCCGAGGTGCTCGTCACCGATCGGTCCGTGGTCGACAACTTCGCGTACTTCCTGCGCGTGACCGATGGTGCCGACCCGTTCGGGGTCGAGCCGCTCATCCGCCACTGGGCCTCGACCTACGACCTGTTCGTGCGGCTGCTGCCGGACGTCGCGCTGCTGGCCGATGGGGTCCGCTCCACCAACGATGCGTTCCGCGACGAGATCGAGGCGATCCTCGACCGCATCATCCCGAGCTACATCCCCGGGGAGCGGCTGCTCCTCGTCAACGCGTCCGACGTGACCGAGTCGTTCGACTGGTGGGCCGTGGCCGAGCGCCTGGCCCAGCTGGTCGGCGAACCGCTGCGCGATCCCGGCGTGCTGGTGGCGGCGACCCTCTGGGAGGAGACCCGTGGCTGACGACACCGAGCGGGTGCTCCGACGTGCCTCGGAGCTCGCCCTCGAATTCGTGGCGGGGCTGGACGAGCGGCACGTCGGCGCCCTGACCGATGACAACGGCCTCGTGGCCAGGCTCGCCGGCCCGCTGCCGGATGAGGGGGAGGACCCGGAGACGGTGGTCGAGCAGATGGCGCGCGACTTCGACCCCGGGCTGGTGGCGACCGCCGGGCCGCGCTACTTCGGGTTCGTCGTCGGCGGCCAGCTTCCGGCCGCGGCCGGCGCCGATTGGCTGACCGGCACGTGGGCACAGAATTCGAACCTCCACCCGATGTCGCCGGCTGCGGCCGCCGCCGAGCTCGTCGCCGGCCCGTGGATGCTCGACCTGCTCGGACTGCCCGCCGATGCCAGCTTCGGCTTCCCGACCGGCGCCGCGCTGGGCAGCACGGTGGGCCTGGCGGCCGGCCGCCACGCCGTCCTCCGCCGTGCCGGCTGGGACGTCGAGGCGCGTGGCCTCTACGGGGCTCCGGAGATCCAGGTCTTCGTGGGGGACGAGGTGCATTCCACCGTCCTCGAGCGCTCCAGTACCTGGGGCTGGGTCGCGAGCGGGTCACGCGGATCCCCACCGACGAGCAGGGCCGGATGCGGGCGGAGCTCCTGCCTGCCGCGCTTGACCGCGACGTCCCGACCATCGTGGCGATCCAGGCCGGCAACGTGAACACCGGCGCCTTCGACCCGGCCGACGCGGTCGCGGATGCACTCGCGACCCACCCCAACGCCTGGATCCACGTCGACGGGGCCTTTGGCCTGTGGGCGGCGGCGAGCCCGGAGCTGCGGCACCTGGTGGCGGGGGTCGAGCGCGCCGACTCCTGGGCCACCGACGCGCACAAGTGGCTCAACGTCGGCTACGACTGCGGCTTCGTCGCGGTGCGGGATCGCGATGCCCACCGGGCGGCCATGTCACCCGCCCCGGCCGCCTACCTGATGCAGGACCCCGCGCATCGGGACAACTGGGAATTCGTCTTCGACTCCTCGCGACGGGCTCGCGGCTTCATCGTCTACGCGGCGCTCCGCTCGCTGGGTCGGGACGGCGTGCGGGAGCTGGTCGAGCGCTGCTGCCGCCTCGCACGGCGGATGGCGGATCGGCTCTCCGCGGTCGAGGGTGTCGAGATCCTCAACGACGTCGTCCTCAACCAGGTGCTGGTGCGCTTCACGCCCCGCGCGGCGGCGACGCCGACGCGTTCACGCGCGAGGTGATGACGCGGGTCCAGGACGGCGGCGAGGCCTGGATGGGCGGCACCACCTGGCATGGCCTGGGAGCAATGCGCATCAGCGTCAGCAACTGGTCGACCACCGAGGCCGATATCGACCGCACTGCGGCCGCCATCCTGCGGGCGGCGGGCAGCCAGGGGCCAGCCGGCGCTGAGGAGTAGCCCCACTTCTGCTCATGCACCCAACCGCACGCGGACGCGCCGCCTCATAAGGCGCACGACTCGGCTGACGCTCCACGGCCGCGAGATGTGCGCGGTCAGTAGCTCGACTACTTACGAGCGCAGCCGAAGGTGCACGAGCAGTAGCCTGACTACTCGGCCGCCTGCGTCTCTGCCTCGGCCGGCGAGGGCCGGAATCGGAACCAGCCCCAGAAGAGGATCGTGAAGACCCCGAACGCGGCGAAGATGCCCATCGCCGCCAGCCACGCCGGAGCGACCAGGTCGGAGATGTAGCCGCTGGTCGGCCCGATCAGGATGTGGATGAAGGCGAACAGGCTCGCCCCGTTGAGGAGCGCCCACGCCAGCCGGTTCCATCGGTAGACGGCGACCCCCGGCATGAAGCGGAACGGCAGCAGCCCGATCGCGACCGCCTCGAGCCCCGAGACGACGATCGCGGCCAGGGCGGTCTGGAGCATGGTCGAGACGAAGGAGGCATCGGCCCCGGCGGAGGTGCGCACCCAACCGAGGGCAAGCCACGCGGCGACCGAGATCGCGAGCGTCCACAGCGCACCGGCGGCCGCCTCGCGACCCTCATCCGCGGCGGTGTGCGGTCGCAGCAGGATCACGCCCAGCACCACCCCCCACAGGTACCCGGGCTGGAGGGCGGCGAGCCGCGAGATGAGCACGAAGATCGCCGCCAGGAAGAGGGCCCACGGCAGCACCCGCAGGCGGCCCAGCTCGCCGGTGCTGCGCCGATGCTCAACCAGCCCGGGCACCTCGAAGCGTGATCAGGATCACGACCACCGCGATCACGAACCCGAGGAGGGTGGCGAACGAGGCCGAGTCGAACCCCAGGTTCGGGCTCAGGAAGGAGCTGATCACCGCCGCGAGCAGGACCGCCGCCGCGAGACGGATCACTTGCCGCCTCCCCACAGGCCGCTGAACGCCTTCCCGATCTTGCCGAGCCAGCTCTTCTGCCAGCCCACCACGATCCGGTCGTAATTCGCTTCGAACGTGTTGTTGAAGAGCTCACCGATGAAGCCCATCGCCAGCAGCAGCAGGAGCGCCGCAAGGCCGCTGCCGGCGAGCTTCGCGGGATCCGTGCTGACGTCCCCCGCGGACGGGACCGATCCCGCCCAGTCATCGCCGCCCTCCGCGGGCGCGGGCGGAGCGGTCGACGGTTCCGGCGTGAAGGTGATACCGGCCACCGTCTGCTCCGGCGTCTCGTTGGCCGTCGCGGTGGCCGTGGCCGTGGCACTCGCACTCGCTGATGCCGACTCGCTCGCAGTCGCGGTGGCGGTGGCGGTCGCGGTGGGCCGCGCGGTCGGCCGAACCGTCGGCTTCGGCGTCGCGGTCGGCTTGGCCGTTGGCTTCGGGGTCGCGGTCGGCGTGGGCGTCGGGAAAGCTGCTGCCAAGACGTCGCTGGTGACCTCCCAATACCAGGGTGAGGTTTCGGTCGCCTTCAGGACGCTCCCTTTCATCGAACACTCACCAACTGCAAAGGGGCCGTACGTCCCGCCAGCTTGCGAATCGGGAAAGTTCAAGTACAGGTCGTCCATGAACTGACGAACAACCGCCTGTTCCGCTTGTGTATCGGCACAGCCCACCTGATGGATCGCGGCGGACCAATCTCGGTCCTCCTTGAGGAAGTCGCGGTTGCCATTGACGTGCGCGTCGACCCGGGTGACCACCTGACTTAGGGGTCCGCTCGTCGGCTTGATGACCGCGGTGCGTGACGGGTAATTGCTGCCGCGGGCCTCCTTACACGTGGCTTGCGTCCCATCGACGGCGGCACATTGCATGAACCACGGGCTGCTGGTCGCGACGGCAACGACGTCCTCAGACGTCGGTCCGTGGTGGGCGGAGACGGCCAGGGCCGGCAGCAGGCTGACGGCCAGCAGCGCGACCAGGACCCGGGTAGTACGTTTGGCGTGCATCGGTCCGGACAGTATCGGGTCACCGCGCAAGAGGCCCAGTGGACCGGACCCCACCGGACCGCCCTCCCCGCGACGTGGGTGTGTCCACTGGCAACACTTCGTTGACGGCCGCAGTCTGCCTGGGGCGGCTTGCCGGCTGTGGTCTAATCGGACTCCCACACTCATGACGCCGCACCCGTTGCGCTCGAGGTACCGATGACCGTCACCTCCACCGATCGGCTCACCACCGACGAGATCCTGCATCTCAACCGCGAGTACACCTTCTTCTCCTGGAGCGCCCAGGCCAAGATCAACCCGATCGTCATCGACCGGGCCGAGGGGGTCTACTTCTGGGACCCCGACGGCAAGCGCTACCTCGACTTCAACTCCCAGCTGATGAGCATCAACATCGGCCACGGGAACAAGCGCGTGGCGGATGCCATCGCCGAGCAGGCGCACAAGCTGGCCTTCGCGGCGCCGCAGTTCGCGACCGAGGTGCGCGGCCGGCTGGGCCAGCTCCTCGCCGAGGTGACGCCCGGCGACCTCAATCAGTTCTTCTTCACCCTCGGCGGCGCGGAGGCCAACGAGAACGCGCTGCGCATGGCGCGCATGGTGACGGGGCGCCAGAAGGTGATGGCCTATCACCGCTCGTACCACGGCGCCACCGCCGGGGCGATCAGCGTCACCGGCGACCCGCGCCGCTGGGCGAACGAGCCGGGCATCCCGGGCGATCATCCGCGTCCTCGACCCGTGGCGCTGGGCGCGCGGCGAGGCCGAGCCGGTCGAGGAGCACCTCGCGTACATCGAAGAGGTGATGCAGTACGAGGGGCCGCACACCATCGCCGCCTTCATCATGGAGACGGTCACCGGCACCAACGGCATCCTGATCCCGCCGGACGGCTACCTCAAGGGGATCCGCGAGCTGTGCACGAAGCACGGCATCGTGATGATCTGCGACGAGGTGATGGCCGGCTTCGGCCGCACCGGGCGCTGGTTCGCGGTCGATCACTGGGGCGTCGTGCCCGGACCTGATGACGATGGCCAAGGGGCTGACCAGCTCGTACCTGCCGCTCGGCGCGGTGGCGATGAGCCCGCGCATCGCCGAGCACTTCAACGAGCGCGTCTACTTCGGCGGCCTCACCTACTCCTCGCACCCGATCAGCTGTGCCGCGGCGATCGCCGCGGTCAACGTCCTGCGCGACGAGGACATGGTCGGCAACGCCGCCCGCCTCGACCCGGTCATGAAGGAGCTCCTCGCCGGGCTCCAGGCGCGCCACCCGTGCGTCGGGCACGGTGCGGAGCATCGGCCTGTTCGGGGTCTTCGAGCTGGTGCGCTCGCGCGAGACGATGGAGCCGATGGCTCCCTTCAACTCGTCCTCGCCCGAGCTCGCCGCGCTCGACGCGCAGCTGCGGGCCGACGGCCTGTACACCATGTTCCACTGGAACCAGGTCTTCACCAACCCGCCGCTGTGCATCACCGAGGAGCAGCTGCGCGAGGGGTTCGCGATCATCGACCGAGCCCTCGACGCAACCGATGCAGCGATCGCCTGAGCGATCGTCGCCCAGCCCGGTGAGCCGATGACGACGGCGGACGGCGTCGCACGGCGCACCCGGACCCGGTCCGTGCTGACCTTTGGCCTCTTCGTCGTGGCCATCCTCGTCGCCTGGGAGCTGGTGAAGTTCATCGGCGGCGACCCGTGGCGCTACTTTGGCTGGGTGTGGCGTCCACCGCTCGAAATCCGGTTCGCCTCCGACCTCATGCTCCCCCACGTTTGGCAGATCGTCGGCGCGCTCCTCGAACCGGTCCAGCGTCTGCGACCGGACTCCCTGGGCCAGTTCCTGGTGGGTGCCGCGCTCTACACCTGGCGTGAGGCAGCCATTGGTTTCGTCGCCGGGACGATCCTCGGGAGTCGGGCTGGCCACCGCCTTCGTGCACTCGCGCATCCTGGAGCGCGCCTTCGTGCCCTACGTCATCGCCAGCCAGACGATCCCGATCGTGGCACTGGCGCCCATGATCGTCTTCGCCTTCGGGACGAGCATCGTCAGCGTCGCGATCATCGCAACGTACCTCACCTTCTTCCCGGTCACGATCGCCATGATCCGAGGCCTCCGCTCCCCGATCCCCGCGCCCTGGATCTGATGCGGTCGTACGCGGCGTCGCCGTGGGCGATCTTCTGGAAGCTCCGCATCCCGGCGTCGCTGCCCTACCTCTTCACCGCGCTGAAGATCAGCGCCACCGCCAGCATCGTGGGCGCGATCATCGGCGAGGGCCCCGGAGGTGTGAACGATGGCCTCGGCCGCTCGATCATCAACTTCAACAACCAGTACATCAGCGGCCCGGAGAAGCTGTGGGCCACGATCCTGATCGCGGCCCTGCTCGGGATCGCGTCGTACAGCCTCGTCCAGATCGCCGAGCGCTATGCGCTCCGCACGGCTCCGGCCCGCTGACGACATGACAGCAGCGCCCGCCGAGCAGGGTCCGGTCGTTCGCCTCAAGGGCGTGGAGAAAATCTTCACCACCCGGGATGAGGTGCTGACCACTGCGCTCGCCGGGATCGACCTCGAGATCAATCGCGGCGAGTTCGTGTCCCTCATCGGGCCGTCCGGCTGCGGCAAGAGCACGCTGCTCCGGATCATCGGTGACCTGACCCAGCCGACGGCGGGGCAGGTCATGGTCAACGGCAAGCCGGCCGCCGAGGCGCGGCGCGGCCGGGAGTACGGCATCGTCTTCCAGGCTCCCGTCCTCTTCGACTGGCGGCGCGTCGAGGACAACGTTCGGCTGCCGCTGGAGCTGCTCGGCATGAGCCGCGCCGAGCGCGAGGAACGAGCCAGCGAGATGCTGGGGCTGGTGGAGCTCACCGACTTCGCACGTCACTACCCCTACCAGCTCTCCGGTGGCATGCAGCAGCGCGTCGCGATCGCCCGCGCGCTCGCCCTGGAGCCGGCCCTCCTGCTCATGGACGAGCCGTTCGGCGCCCTCGACGAGATGACCCGCGAGCGGATGAACTCCGAGGTGCTGAGGATCTGGGAGAAGACCGGTACGACCATCGTCTTCGTCACGCACTCGATCCCGGAGGCCGTCTTCCTCTCCAGCCGAGTGGTGGTCATGAGCCATCGCCCAGGCCGCATCACGCGGACCGTCGACGTGGATCTGCCGCGGCCGCGCGGGGTGGAGACCCGCGAGAACCGGCGCTACTTCGAGCTCGTGACCGAGGTCCGCGCACGCTGCTGCGGGGCGGAGGAGCCGATGCCGACGTGGAGGTCAGCATCGACCCGGTCGCCGCGGAGGAGGGGATCGAATGAGCAGTCGCGCCCGCTGGCGGCAACGCGCGCAGTTCTATCTGCCGGCCTTGGCCGTCTTCCTCGGCGTGATCGCGCTCTGGGAGTTCACCCTCCACGGGGGCGTGCTGCCGCGGCCATCCGCCATCATCGGAGCCCTGGTCGAGAACTGGTCGTCGGGCCGCTGGCCGCTCTTCATCGCCGCCCGCAACACGTTCGTGGAGGCCATGATCGGCCTCGTCATCGGCTCGCTCTTCGGCGTCCTGTGGGGAGCCGCGGTGGCTCGCTGGACGACGGCGCGCGACGCTGTGCTGCCGATCGCGATTGCTGCCAACGCGATCCCGATCATCGCTTTCGCGCCGATCATGAACAACTGGTTCGGCGTGCTGAACCCGCTCTCGAAGGCGGCGATCGCCTCGGTGCTCGTCTTCTTCCCGATCTTCATCAACGTCGTCCGCGGCCTGGCCGCGGTCGACCCGGCGGCCATCGAGCTCATGCGCTCCTATGCCGTCAGCGAATGGACGGTCCTTCGCAAGGTGCGCATCCCGGTCGCGCTCCCATTCTTCCTGACCGGGCTTAAGGTCAGCACCACCCTCAGCCTGATCGGCGCGATCGTGGCCGAGTACTTCGGTGGTTCCAGCGACGTCATCGGCCGCGTGGTGGTCCAGTCCGCGAGTGCATTGCGCTGGGATGTCTCCTGGGCCGCGATCCTGTTTGGTGCCACAACCGGCATCGCCTTCTACCTGGCGATTGCCGGGGCCGAGCGGCTCCTGATCCCCTGGCACGCCTCCGTGAGGGGAGACGGTTCCAGCTGAACCCTGAAACGCAAGCATGGCGAGCGAGCGGTCCCTAGAATCAGTCGCCATTAACAGACCGGCCCCACACGGGACCAGATGAGGAGTGGAGATGAGACGATCCCGCGCATTTCTGACCCTGGCCACGGCCGTCACCCTGGTCCTGTCCGCTTGCACGTCGGCGAGCCCAAGTGCGTCGCTGACGGCGGTCAGGGTCCAGCTTCAGTGGGCCCCGCAGGCCCAGTTCGCCGGCTACTTCGCCGCCAAGGAGAAGGGCTACTACGCGGCTGAGGGCCTGGACGTCGAGATCGTGCCTGGCGGGCCTGACGTCATCCCGCAGCAGGTCGGCTCGGCAGCGAACGGGCCCGAGTTCACGATCAGCTGGGTGCCGAAGGTGCTGGAGGCCAGGGAGGCCGATGAGCCGTCCGACCTGGTCGACATCGCGCAGATCTTCCAGCGCTCCGGGACCCTCTCGGTCAGCTGGAAGGACAGCAACATCACCGAGCCAGCCGACTTCGCCGACAAGAAGGTCGGCGTCTGGGACTTCGGCAACGAGTTCGAGGTGACAGCTGCGGGACGTGCCGTCGGCCTCGAGGAGGGGACCGACTACACCAAGGTCATCCAGCCGTTTGACATGACCCTGCTCCTCTCCCGCGAGATCGATGTCGCCGAGGCGATGATCTACAACGAGTACGCCCAGGTGCTCGAGGCGGAGAACCCGGACACCGGCGACCTGTACACGGCCGATGATCTGAACGTCATCGACTACAACGACGTCGGGACGGCCATGCTCCAGGACGCGCTCTTCGCGCGAGCCTCATGGCTCGCCGAGGACGGCAACGAGGAGATCGCCGTCAAGTTCCTGCGAGCGACGTTCAAGGGGTGGATCTACTGCCGGGAGAACGCGGCTGAGTGCGTGGACATGGTCCTCGCTGCCGGCAGCACCCTGGGGGCCGGGCACCAGACCTGGCAGCTGAACGAGATCAACGCGTTGATCTGGCCGTCACCCGACGGCATCGGTCAGCTGTCTTCGGCGCTCTGGGATCAGACCGTCCAGATCGCGCTTGATTCCGGGATCATCGCGGCCGATCCCGGCAGCGACGCGTTCCGCACCGACCTCGCCACCCAGGCGTTGGAAGGGATCACGGACGACACCAAAGCAACTGATTTCACGAAGGGCACCGTCGAGGTCACGCCCGGCGGGGAGTAACCCTCGCCGGTCCCGACACCGACTGGAGGCCCCTCGTCCGCGAGGGGCCTCCCCGTTTCTACGCCGCGCTCGCCGACCCCCGGCTCGGCACGCCGTACCAGCGGTCCCATCAGCGGCGGCACCACCACCGCCGTGATCACGACCATCGCCACGATCACCGCATAGAGGTCCGGCCGGATTGCGCCCGCGGTCAGCGCCAGCCCCGCGACGATGATCTCGACCTCGCCGCGCGGCACCATCCCCCAGGCGATCAGCGCGGCGCGATCCCGGCCCAGCCGCATGGCACCCAGGAACGATCCGGCGAACTTGGCGACGATGGCGAGGGCCGTGATGCCGACCAAGAGGCCGACCGTGGCGAGGCTGCCGAACGCCGCGGGGTCGACCTGCGCGCCGACGAACCCGAAGAAGAAGGGCGTGAAGAAGGCCGCCACGGGGGCGGTCTCGGTCTCGAGTGCGTGCTGCTCGCTCGACTCGCCGACCACCATCCCGGCCAGGAAGGCACCGATGATGGCCGCCAGCCCGATCTGCGCCGCCAGCGCGGCGAGACCCAGCATCAGGATCATGCCGGGCAGGAACGGCGTCTCCGCGAAGCGCGGGTCGGTCAGCAGGGATCGGCGCCGGCGCAGGATGCCGGTCCCCCCGACGACCACGATGCCGATGAACGCCGCAGCCAGGGCCAGCAGCAGCCCGATCCGGGCGGGGCTGACGTCACCCGCGGAGATGCCCACCGCCACGGCGACGATGAGCATCGCCAGCACGTCGTCGATCACCGCCGCCCCCAGGATCACGCGGCCGGAGATCGTGGCGAGCGCGCCGAGGCTGCGCAGCGCGCCGCTGGTGATGCCGACCGACGTGGCGGTCAGCGCCGCCGCGAGGAAGATCTGGCCTGCGAAGCTGAGGCCGAGCATGCCCCCGGCCACGTAGCCGCCCACGAACGGGAGCGCGACCCCCAGCAGCGCAACCGCCAGCGCAGTGCCGCCGACCCGCGCCACCTCCCCGATCCGGGTGTGGACGCCCACCTCGAAGAGGAGCAGCACCGCCCCGATCTGGGCGAAGAGCGACGTCTCCGGGGTGATCTGGTACCAGCCGAGCACGGCCGGTCCCACGACCACGCCACCCAGGATCTCCCCGACCAGGGCAGGCTGTCCCAGCCGCTTGAAGAGCTCGTCGCCCAGCTTGGTGGCGAGCAGCAGCACGAAGAGCTGGAAGAGGACCTGGGGCAGGTGCTCCACTGGCTTGGGCGCCTCACCTTCCGGCAGACAACGAAGGAGACCACGCAGCGTTGCGCAGTCTCCACCTCAAGGACCGGCGATAGGGGCCCGGTCCTCGGCCCGTGCCGCAGCGGCGGCCGCCCGAGTCTAGTCGCTCGCCTCGCTGGCCGGCAAGCCCGACCAGGCATCGTCGATCCGCTCGGCAAGCTCGGCCAGGGAGCCGACCACCAGGGCCGGCCGCATCCCATCCGGGACGCGCTGGATGACGCCCCACGGCCCGCGTCGGATCCAGACCGCCCGCATCCCCGCGGCGGTCGACGGCAGGACGTCGTTCTCGATCCGATCCCCGACGTAGGCGACCGACCCCGGGTCCGGAGCGCCGATCAGCTCGAGCGTCCGATCGAAGAAGGCCGGCGCCGGCTTGGAGACGCCCATCGCCTCGGACATCGCGATCACCTCGACCTCCACGCCCAGGGAGCGCAGCTGCTCGCCCCGGATGGCCGGCTGGTTGCCGATCACCGCGAGCCGGTAGCCCTGCGCCTGCAGCGCGGCGATGGCGGGGAGCGCGTCGGGATACAGGTCAACCGCCTGGAAGCCGCCGTACAGCGCCTCGTGCTCTGGCCAGCGGAGGCGCCAGTCGGAGGCCCCGAACATCTCGAAGATGTCCCGAAACTCGGCGCCCCGCGCGATGAGCGAGCCGAACCCCGCCATGAACGTGAGGCGCGGAACGCCGAGCAGGTCGGCCCACAGCGACCAGACGCGCGTCTCGTCGATGAGCGTCTCGCCGACGTCGAGCACGACCCACCTTGGCCGCTCACTGATCGTCTTACCACGTGGGGTAGTATCAACGGCGCGGACCGCGGCCGCGCATCAGGCGGATTGGCCCGCGGCACGTGCGTCGCTCACCACGAGACGTGGTGCGAGCGGCACGTGAGAGCACGTGCATGCCGGGCACATCGGTGTCCTTGTACCACCATACGTGGTATCGGCACGCAGGCCGACGGCTAGGCAGCCTTGACTCCGGCCACCAGCGCCTGGACGCTCTTCTTGGCGTCACCGAAGAGCATGGTCGTCCGCGGATCGCCGTAGAGCGGGTTGTCGATCCCGGCGAAGCCGGCGGCCATCGAGCGCTTCAGCACGATCACGTGCTCGGCCTGGTCCACGTTGAGGATCGGCATGCCGTAGATCGGCGAGGTCGTATCGGTCCGGGCGGCCGGGTTGGTGACGTCGTTGGCGCCGATCACCAGCGCCACCGTGGCGTTCGTGAAGTCGTCGTTGATCTCGTCCATCTCCTTGAGGCGGTCGTACGGCACGTTGGCCTCGGCCAGCAGGACGTTCATGTGGCCGGGCATGCGGCCGGCGACCGGGTGAATGGCGAACTCCACATCGACGCCGCGCGCGACCAGCAGGTCCATCAGCTCGCGCACCGTCTGCTGGGCCTGCGCCACGGCCATCCCGTAGCCGGGGACGATGATCACCTTGCGGCCGTAGGCCATCAGCACGGCGGCGTCCTCCGCGCTGATCTCGCGGACTGCCTGGTCGCCGCTGGCGCCGGCCGCTGCCGCGCCGCCGGCGGTCCCGAAGGCGCCGAAGAGGACGTTGAAGATGGACCGATTCATGGCCCGGCACATCAGCTGGGTGAGGATCGTGCCCGAGGCGCCGACCAGGGTGCCGGCCACGAGCAGGGCGTAGTTGTTCAGCACGAACCCGGTCGCGGCCACCGCGATGCCGGTGTAGGCGTTGAGCAGGCTGACCACCACCGGCATGTCGGCCCCGCCGATCGGCATCACCGCCGCCACGCCCAGGACCAGGGCGAGCGCCACGAAGAGCAGGAAGAGCGGCACGCTGTTGGTGACCAGGGTGAGGACCACGCCGAGCACCAGGATCCCCGCCAGCAGCGCGCCGGTCACGATCTTGTCGCCGGGGTAGGTGACCGGGCGGCCGGAGACGATCCCCTGCAGCTTGCCGAAGGCGATGATCGAGCCGGTGAACGAGACCGAGCCGATGACGGCGCCGAGCAGCGTCGCCACCATGAAGGTGACCGGCAGCAGCGGGCCGCTGCTGCCCGCGTCGCGCAGGAACTCCGCCGCGGCCACGAGCGCCGCTGCCCCACCGCCGGCGCCGTTGAAGATGGCGACCATCTGGGGCATCGCGGTCATCGGGACGCGGCGCGCGCCAACGGCTCCCACCAGCGCTCCCACCGGGATGCCGACCGCCAGGATCCAGACCGTGGCAAGCCCGCCGTCGCGCAGCAGGAACTCGGTGATGAAGACCCAGCCGACCACGATCGCCATGCCGGTCGCCGCCAGGCGGTTGCCGCGCCGCGCCGAGACCGGCGAGGAGAGGAACTTCAGCCCGAGGACGAAGGTGACCGAGCCGACCAGGTAGACGAAGAAGGTGACGATCTGGAGCGTCGTCATGGCTTGGCGTCCGGGCGGCGCTTGAACATCTCGAGCATCCGGTCGGTGACCACGAAGCCGCCGACCACGTTGATCGTGCCCAGGATCACGCCGAGCAGCGCGAGGACGATCCGCAGCGGCCCCTCGGCGGAGGCCGCGACCAGCATCGCGCCGACCACGATCACGCCGTGCACGGCGTTGGCGCCCGACATGAGCGGGGTGTGGAGCATGGTCGGCACCTTGCTCACCACCTCGTAGCCGACGAAGGCGGCGAGCACGAAGACGAAGAGCGCCTGGAGCAGCGCCTCGGTGGGAAGCGTCGGCGACCTCGCTCACGATGCCGCCTCCGCGACCGGCGCCGCCGGCTCGATCCCCAGCGCCTTGGCGGTCGCCTCGTTGACGACCTTGCCGCCGTGGGTGATGGTCGCGCCGCGGGTGATCTCATCGGTGAAGTCGAGGGTGATCGACCCGTCCTTGATCAGGTGCTTGAGCAGGGTCTGCATGTTGCGGGCGTACATGGCGGTGGCGCTGCCCGGCATGGTGGCCGGCAGGTTCGTGAGGCCGATGATCGTCACGCCGTGGCGCACGACCTCCTTGCCCGCCTCGGTCCCCTCGACGTTGCCGCCCATCTCGGCCGCCATGTCCACGATGACGCTCCCCGGCTTCATGGAGGCGACCATCGCATCGGTCACCAGGCGCGGGGCGGGGCGGCCGGGGATCAGCGCGGTGGTGATCACGAAGTCCGCCTCCTTGACCCGCTCGGCGATGAGCGCGGCCTGCCGGGCCTTGTAGTCGTCGCTCATCTCGCGGGCGTAGCCGCCGGAGGTCTGGGCGTTGGCCTTCTCCTCCTCGGTCATCTCGACCTCGATGAAGATGCCGCCCAGGCTCTCGACCTGCTCCTTGACGACCGGCCGCACGTCGGTCGCCTCGACCACGGCGCCCAGGCGACGGGCGGTGCCGATCGCCATCAGGCCGGCCACCCCGGCCCCCATCACGATCCCGCGCGCGGGGCGGACGGTGCCCGCCGCGGTGGTCAGCAGCGGCATGAACTTGGGCAGCCGCTCGGCCGCCAGCAGGACCGCCTTGTAGCCGCCCACGGTGGCCTGGCTGGAGAGGGTGTCCATGCTCTGCGCACGCGTGATGCGCGGGATCGAATCCATGCTGATGGCGGTGACGCCGCCTTCGGCCAGTCGCTGCGCAAGGGCCGGGTTGGCGAGGGTGCCGAGCGTCCCGATCAGGATGATGCCCGAACGCAGCATGCCGCTCTCCTCGTCCGAGGGGCGGCCGACGCGGACCACGACATCGGCCTGTCCGTAGAGCGCGGCGGCGTCAGGGACGATCGTGGCGCCGGACTCGCGAAACGCCTCGTCGCTGATGAACGAGGCATCGCCCGCGCCCGACTGAACGACCACCTCCACGCCATCGGCCAGGAGCGCGATGACGGCGGCGGGGGTGAGCGCGACGCGCGTCTCTCCGGGCGCAGTCTCGCGTGGGACGGCGATCTTCATGGGGGCGGTTCCTGGCGGTTCGAAAGGGTGTCACACCGACGAACCGCCGCAGCGGTCGGCGCCTGGCGGTTCGGGAAGCAGAGTGTAGCACCGGGTCGGAACCGGGACGGGCGCTGCGAGATGCTGGACCGTGGGCTACATTTCCGTCTGCCGCATGAGCCTCATCGTCGACTCCGTCACCAAGCGCTTCGGGCCGATCGTGGCCCTCGACGGAGTCAGCTTCAGCGTCGAGCCGGGGCGCATCTTCGGGCTGCTGGGAGCGAACGGCGCCGGCAAGACGACCTGCATGCGGATCGTCCTCGACATCCTCCGGGCCGATGCCGGCAGCGTCACCTGGGAGGGGCGCGCCAACACCGACCTGCCGCGGCGCACCTGGGGCTACCTCCCCGAGGAGCGCGGCCTCTACCTGCGCATGAAGGTGATCGACGTCCTCTCCTTCTTCGCCTCGCTCTACGGGGTCGGTGGCGCCGCCGCCACGGCCGAGGTCGAGGACTGGCTGGAGCGCTTCCGCATCCCCGACTACCGCGACCGCAAGGTCGAGGAGCTCTCCAAGGGAAACCAGCAGAAGATCCAGTTCATCGCCGCGATCCTGCACGACCCCGCCGTCCTGATCATGGACGAGCCCTTCAGCGGCCTCGACCCGGTCAACGTGCAGCTCCTCAAGGAAGCCTTCTTCGAGATGCGCGACCGCGGCAAGACGCTCATCTTCAGCACGCACCAGATGGAGACGGTCGAGGAGCTGTGCGAGTCGATCGCGATCATCGACGCGGGCAAGGTCGTCGTCAGCGGGGCGGTTCGCGACGTGAAGCGCGCCATGGGTCGGCAGGTGGTTCGACTGGCGACCGATGGCGACGGACACGACGTCGACTGGCTCGACGGCATGGACGGGGTCCGGATCACCGCGCGCCGCGAGGACTTCGTCGAGCTGGCCGTGCCCGCGGGATTCGATCCCGAGCGGATTCTGCGTGCCGCCCTCGAGCGCGATGCGCGCGTGACGCGCTTCGAGATCGGCGAGCCGTCGCTGGAGGAGATCTTCATCGAGCATGTCGGACGCCCGGCCGCCGCCGAGGAGGAGCGCCACCTCGCCACGACGGCCAAGGCACCGGCCCGGGACGGTGACGCGTGATCGACCTCTTCCCGAATGCGTGGCACATCGCCCGGCGCGAATACGTGACGCGGGTTCGTACCCGCACCTTCCTCATCATCACGATCCTGCTGGCCCTGATCGGCTTCGGGCTGGCGATGCTGCCGATCGTGGGCCGCCTCATCGTTGGCGACGAGACGACGACCATCGCCATCCATTCGGCCGACGCGGAGCTGGAGTCCTCGACCGCCATCGCCATGACCCAGCTCCTGAACGCGAGCGGGGAGGCGCGCTACCGCATCCAGGCCGTCGATGACGAAGCGGCAGCCGAGGCCGAGGTCCGGTCCGGCGCGATCGATGGCCTGCTAACCGTCGCGCGCGGAGCGGATGGCGAGCTCTCCTTCGACGCCCTGACGGATGCCGGCCCGACGGACCAGCGACTCTTCGCGGTGCGCCAGGCGGCGACGCAGATCAACATCGGCGATCGACTGGAGCGAGCCGGGGTCGATCCGTCGCAGGTCGGCCAGATCTTCGCCCCGACGCCGTTCGAGGTGACCCCGCTCGACCCCAACGCGCAGAACCCGGAGGAAAACTTCGGGCCGGACTACGTCCTCGCCATGGCATTGGTGATCCTCACCTTCATGGCGGTGCTCACCTACGGCCAGTGGGTCGCGACGAGCGTCGCCGAGGAGAAGAGCAGCCGCGTCATGGAGCTGCTCATCACCGCCGCGACGCCACGCCAGCTGCTGGCCGGCAAGGTGATGGGGACGGGCGCCGCCGGGCTGACCCAGTACCTGGCGGTCGTCGCGGCAGCGATCGCCGGCCTGCTGCTCCAGGGCACCGTCGCGCGGCTGGTCCTCGGGGATGGGGGCGGCGCCTCGCTCGAGGGAATCAACCTGTGGGTGCTGGCGCCGTTCAGTGGCTTCTTCGTCACCGGCTTCGCCCTCTACTCGCTGCTGTACGCCGGCCTCGGGTCGGTGGCGAGCCGCCAGGAGGACGTCCAGCAGGTGGTAGGACCGATGATCGTGGTCGGCATGGTCGGCTATTTCGCTGCGTTCGCGGCTGTGAACGTGCCCGACGCGGCGTGGGTTCAGTGGCTCTCGCTGGTCCCGTTCTTCAGCCCCTACATGCTGCCGATGCGGCTCCTCCTCTCCACCGTCGCGCCATGGGAGTGGGCCGCGGCGGCGGCGCTGATGGTCGCCTTCCTGGCCGGTGCCCTGTGGGTCGCGGGACGCCTCTACTCGGCCGGCGTCCTGCTGTATGGCCAGCGGGTGGGGCTGCGGTCCGTCTGGCGAGCGACGCGCATTCACCGCTGAGCTCACCGCGAACCCGTCCGCGTAGTAGATTGGGCGCCGATGCAAGCCGAGACGCCGCGCGCCCCCGATGCGATCGCCACGCACGACCTGACCAAGCACTATGGCAACGTCAGGGCCCTCGTCGATCTGACCCTGGACGTGCGGGTCGGCGAGATCTTCGGCTTCCTGGGGCCGAACGGCGCCGGCAAGTCGACGCTGATCCGCACCCTGCTCGGCTTCCTGCATCCAACCGAAGGATCGGCGAGCGTGCTCGGCCTTGACATCGTGGCCGACACCGTCGAGATCCGGCGTCGAACGGGCTATCTCCCCGGGGGCATCGCGCTGTACGACTCGCTGAGCGGAGCCGATGCGCTGGGCTACCTCGCCGACCTCCAGGACCAGGGCGCTCCATTGCGCGAGGAGCTGTGCGAGCGGCTGCAGATGCCCGCATCGGTCCTGCGCCGAAAGGTGCGTGACTACTCGCGGGGCATGCGGCAGAAGATCGGGGTGATCCAGGCGCTCCAGCACGATCCGGAGCTGGCCATCCTGGACGAGCCGACCGAGGGCCTCGACCCGCTGATGCAGCAGGCCTTCTACGCGCTGATGGACGATCAGCGCAAGAAGGGTCGCACGATCTTCTTCTCCAGCCACGTCCTGTCCGAGGTGGAGCGCCTCTGCGACCGCGTGGCCATCATCCGGGCCGGCCACCTGATGGCGCTGCAGAACATCGAGGGCCTGCTGGAACGGCGCAAGCGGAAGGTGCACCTGCGCTGGCGGGGCGTGGCCCCGGACCTTGGTGGCGTGCCGGGGCTCGCGGACGTGAAGGTCGACGGCAACCGCATGAGCGCCACCCTGCTGGGCGACGTCTCCGGCTTCGTGCGGGCGATCGCCTCTCCATCGCTCGAGGACCTCACGATCGAGCCGGCACGCCTGGAGGAGGCGTTCATGGAGTACTACGCGGGAGACGAGGCCAGCGAGGAGATGCGCGGATGAACATGCGCCTCCTGATCCAGTCGCTGCGCTGGAGCCGCGTCCGGCTGGTGGCCGTTGGCCTGGCCGCGTTCGCCTGGGGCCTCCTGATCCCGACCGTCTACGTGGGCTTCTCCGACGCGCTCAAGCAGCTCGCCGAGTCCGGCACCATCCCCAAGGAGCTGCTCAGCTTCGGGTCGGGCAACTTCTTCACCGTCCCGGGCGCCCTCACCCTGGGGCTGGAACACCCGCTGGCGATCGCATTCGTGGGGATCTTCGCGGTCGGGGCCTCCGCCGGAGCCGTGGCCGGGGAACGCGAGCAGGGAACGCTGGAGGTCCTCCTGGCCAGGCCGATCGCGCGCCGCGAGCTGTACGTGACGCTGATGGTCACGGCGGTGATCCTGGTGGGCGCGATCGTGGCCGCCCTGCTCATCGGCCAGATCGCCGGGCTGGCCCTCCAGAACCTGACGAGCGAGGTGAGCCTCGGCTGGATGCCGCTCGTCTTCCTCAACGGCGTGCTGCTGTGGACCGCCTTCGCGGCCTTCGGCCTGGCGGCATCGGTCAGCTTCGACCGCCACTCGCCGGCTCTCGGCCTGACGATGGCCTACGTGCTGATCAACTACTTCCTCGAGATCCTCGGCTCGCTGTGGCGCGACGTCGCGTGGTCGCAGCCGTACTCGCTCTTCCACCACTTCAACCCGGGCAGGATCCTGACCGGTGACGCCGACCCACTCGACTTCGTGCTCCTGGCGGCCGCGACCGTCATCCCGGTCGTCTACGCGCTGATCGTCTTTCCGCGGCGCGACCTGGCCGCCCCGGCCTGACGCCGGGGGCCTAGCCCCGTCCCAGCGCGACCTGGGTCGCCTGCTCGACGGTCATCCCCTGGCCCGCGGCGAACGACGCCGCCAGCGCCGGGTCACTTGTCAACGTCGCTGGGTAGAAGCCCGCGAACTCGCGGTTCATCTTCGCCAGGCCGGTGCCGGTGCTCGCCTCCGTCGCGGAGGAGTACCCGGCCAGGCGGACCGCCCGGTCCACGTCGCCCTCGGTCCAGTAGAGCGCGGCGAACGCGTCGAAGATGAGTGCGTAGCCGGACTTGTCCTCGATCTCGGTGAAGAGCGGCAGCGCCTCCTCGAGGGCCGCGCGGGTGATGGCAGGGTCGAGCGTGAGGTTGTTGATGGCGATGATGTAGAGGCACCAGCCGGTCATGAATCGGTCGCCGATGCGCCGGAAGATCTCCAGCGCCTCACGGGCGAAGCCCAGCCCCTCGCCGAAATCGGCGAAGAAGTAGTGCGCGTTGGCCAGCCCCCAGAGCGCTCGGCCGATCCCCGCCTCGTCGCCCAGCCGGCGATAGATCTCGACCGCCTCTTCCGCCAGGCGCCGCGCGGCGAGCTGGTCCTCCCGTCCGAGGGTGAAGGTGAAGGTGACGTTGTAGATCGCGTTGGCGATGCGAGCGTCATCGCCGGATGCGCGCGCCAGCTCGACGGCCTCCTCGTACCAGGCCCGGGCCGGCAGCACGTCGCCCTGCCAGTACGCGATCCCGCCGCCCGCATCCAGGGCCGCCTCGCGGAGATCCGGGCTTTCACGGCGTGCCGGGCATCGCGAGCACGCGGTCGGCATGCTCGCGCCCCTCGGCCAGGTAGCCGCGCATCTGCCAGAAGCGCCAGCAGGCGGCCAGGATGCGCATCGCCATCTCGGCGTGCTGGTGCGCCACCGCCCGCGCCAGCGCGGCCCGGATGTTGTCGTGCTCGCGCTCGTATCGGTCCAGGATCGCCTTCTGATCCGGGCCGAAGACCGACGCCGCTCCCGTCTCGACCAGGGCGACGACCCAAGCCGCGTGCCGGTTCGCGAGCTCCTCGACCTCGCCGCGCTCCCCCAGCTTCTCGGTCGCGTACTCGCGGATCGTGCCGAGCATCCGGAAGCGCGGCTCGCCATCCGGCTCGCTCTCCTGCCGGACGAGGCTCTTGTCGACGAGCGACGCCATCGCGTCCAGCGCGTCGAGCCGTCTCGTCGGGATCGAAGACCACTCGCTCCACCGCCTCGAGGGTGGCGCCGCCGGCGAAGACCGCGAAGCGGGCGAAGACCCGCTGGTCGGCCGGGTCGAGCAGGTCGTGGCTCCAGGCGATCGCGCCGCGCAGCGTCTGCTGCCGCTCGGGCAGGTCGCGCGAGCCGCCGGAGAGGAGCCTGAGCCGGTCGCCCAGCCGCTCCATGATCGCCTGCGGGCTCAGCACGCGGACGCGCGCCGCGGCCAGCTCGATCGCCAGCGGCAGCCCGTCGAGGCGCACGCAGATCTCCGCCACCGCCGGGGCGTTGGCGCTGCTCACCGCGAAGTCGGGGCGGACCGCCATGGCGCGCTCGACGAAGAGCGCGACCGACTCGAACAGGCCGAGCTTGTCGAGGTCGGGGAGGTGCTTCGGGTCCGGCAGCCCCAGTGGCGGGACCGGGTACTCGCGCTCGCCGTAGACCCGCAGCGGGCTGCGGCTGGTGACCAGGACCGAGATCCGGGGAGCGCGGGCGAGCAGCTCGGCGATCTGCGGCGCGGCGTCGTTGACCTGCTCGAAGTTGTCGAGCACCAGCAGGATGCACTTCGAGCCGATGTGATCGGCAAGCCGATCGAGCGCGGCCATGCCGGGGTCGACCAGGCCGAGCGCCTGCGCGATGGTCGGCAGCACCAGGTCGGACTCGTTGATCGTGCCGAGCGGCACGAAGTAGATGCCGTCGGGGAACCGGTCGGTCGCGTCCGCGGCGATCTGGAGCGAGAGGCGGGTCTTGCCGGTGCCGCCCGGCCCGGTGAGGGTCAGCAGCCGGCCGTCGAGCAGGAGCTGGCGGGCCTCCGCGATCTCCCGCTGGCGGCCCAGGAAGGAGGTGAGCTGGACCGGCAGGTTGTTGGGGACCGCGTTCAGGGTGCGCAGCGGCGGAGAAGTCGCTGGGCAGGCCGCCAATGACGAGGTCCCAGATCCGCTCCGGACGGGAGAGGTCCTTGAGCCGATGCTCGCCCATCTCGCGCAGCGAGACTCCGTCGGGCAGGCTCCCCTCGACGAGGGCGCGGGTGCTCCCCGACAGGAGGACCTGCCCGCCGTTGCCGGCATTCGCGATGCGCGCCGCGCGGTGCACGTCGAGCCCCACGTACGAGCCGCCGCTGAGCAGCCCCTCGCCGGTGTGGAGGCCCATCCGCACCCGGATCGTGGCGCTCGCCGGCCAGGGCTCGGCGGCCAGTCCGCGCTGGGCGGCAACCGCGGCCGCCACGGCCTGCGGAGCGCTGCTGAAGACGACGAAGAACGAGTCGCCCTCCGTCCCGATCTCGACGCCGTGCTGCTCGGCCCACGCCGCCCGCGCGATCTCGCGATGGCGCTCGAGCAGCGGCGGCCAGGCATCGCCCAGCTCCTGGGTCAGGCGGGTCGAGCCCTCGATGTCGGTGAAGAGGAAGGTGACGGTCCCGGTCGGAAGCTCGGTCACCCGCCAAGTGTGGGCGGCGCGCCGGCCAAGGGCAAGCGGATCCGCGCACGCTCCCCCGGCTCCCCTGCGCAGGCTATCGTTGGACCGATGTCCGACGCCCCGCTCCTCCTCACCGGCAGCGGCCGGCTCCTCCTGCCGCAGCCCTACGACGGCCCGACGCCCTGGGCGATCTCCGTTCGCGACGGCCGCTTTGCCTGGATCGGCGCCCGCTCGGATGCGCCGCCCGGCGAGAGCGTGGAGGTTGGCCCGGGACTGGTCACCCCCGGCCTGGTCGACGCCCACACCCATCCCGCCTTCCTCGGCGACCGGTCCGACGAGGCCGCCGCCCGCCTGGCCGGGGCGCCGTACACCGGCGGCGGCATCCTGCGCAGCGTGGCGGCCACGCGCCGGGGGTCCGACGACGAGCTGCGGGGAGCGATCCTGGGGCGCCTGCGAGCATCGCTGGCGGGCGGCACCACCACGATCGAGTGCAAGTCCGGCTACGGCCTCTCGGTCGCGGAGGAGATGCGTTCCCTGCGGCTGATCGGCGAGGCGGCCACGGCGGTCCCGATCCGGGTGGTGCGCACCTTCCTGGGCGCGCACGCGGTCCCGTCGGAGGCGGCCTCGATGGACGCGTACGTGGCGACGGTCGCCGACGAGATGCTGCCCCAGGTGGCCGCCGACGGTGCCGCCGAGTTCTGCGACGTCTTCTGCGATCGCGGCTTCTTCTCGCTCGCGGCCACCGAGCGGATCCTGGAGACGGCGGCGGGGCTGGGCCTGGGCACCCGGATGCACGCCGATCAGCTGGCCTCGATCGGAGCCACGTCCCTGGCGGTGCGGCTGGGGGTCGTCAGTGTCGATCACCTGGAGCAGCTCGACGCGGCCGGCGTGACCGCCCTCGCCGGGTCTCGAACGGTGGCCACGCTGCTGCCGGGCCCGGCGCTCGTCATGCGAGACCGCCTCCCGCCGGCTCGGGCCCTCTTGGACGCCGGCGTGACGGTGGCGCTCGCCAGCGATTCGAATGCCGGCACCTTTGGCATGTGGGGCGCGATGCCGCTGGTGATCGGGCTCGGCGCGACGCTGCTCGGGATGACGGTCGCCGAGGCCATCGCGGCGGCGACGGTCGGCGGGGCGGCTGCCCTGGGCCTTGCGGGGCGACGAGGGGAGATCGCCATCGGCGCCGATGCCGACCTGGTCGCCTGGGACACGGCGCACGAGGGCGCCTTCGCGCTCAGGCTCGGGAACGTGCGACCGCTGCGGACCTGGATCGGCGGGGCGCCCGCCTGATGGACCGCTACGACCTGGTGATCATCGGGGCGGGGCCGGCCGGGGAGGCCGCGGCGTTCCTGGCGCGGGGCCGCGGCGCGTCGGTGGCGATCATCGACCGCGACCTCTTCGGCGGTGCCTGCCCGTTCTTCGCCTGCATGCCGTCCAAGTCGCTGCTCCACTCCGCCGCGGTGCACGCGGGCGGCGGCGACTATGACTGGCCCAGGGCGTCGGCCCGCCGCGACTACATGGTCAGCCGGGAGGGGATCGACTACCCCGACGACACCCACCACTTCACCGATCTCCAGGCGGCCGGTGCGGTGCCGATGCGTGGCACGGCCCGCCTCGATGGGCCCGGGCGCGTGGTCGTGGCCCATGACGACATCGAGCACGCCGTGGAGGCGGGTGCGGTGATCGTGGCCGTCGGCTCGACGAGCAAGGTGCCCGATATGCCGGGCCTCGAGGAGGTTCCGTACTGGACGAATCGCGAGGCGACGTCCGCGCGGGAGCTGCCCGAGAGCCTGCTGATCCTGGGGGCCGGGCCGACCGGCGTGGAGCTGGCGCAGGTCTATGCCCGCTACGGCGTCCCGGTCACGCTGGTGGTCCCCAGCCCACGGATCCTGCCACGGGACCATCCGCGGTCATCGGCCGCGGTCGCGGCCGCGCTTGTGCGCGAGGGCGTCACGATCCGCACCGGAGCCCGCGCCGTGGCCGCCCACGCCGGCGCGGGCGAGCATGGGCGCCATCGGTTCGACCTCGACGACGGGACGAGCGTGGCGGGCGCGGCCGTGCTGATGGCGATCGGCCGCAGCCTGCCGCTCGAGGGGCTGGGGCTGGAGAGCGTGGGGGTCGACATCTCCGAGGGACGCCTGCGGCCGGACCGGCAGCTGCGCATCGCTCCGGGCGTGTACGTGGCGGGCGACCCCGCCGGCCCCGAGATGCACACCCACGTCAGCCACTACCAGGGGGAGATGGCGGCGCGCATCGCGCTCGGCGACGACGTCGCGCCCGACTATCGCGCCATCCCGCGCGCCATCTACACCGATCCCGAGACCGGCTCGGTGGGCCTGCTCCTCGAGGAGGCGCTGAAGAGCGGTCTCGACGCCGAGGAGCTGACCGCCGACCTGGCCACGAGCGCCAAGGGCTACGCCGCCGAGGCCGAGGGGCACGTCTCGATCGTGATCGACCGTGGTGCCGGCACCCTGGTCGGCGCGTTCATGGCCGGGCCGGGCGCCAGCGAGGCGATCCACGAGGCGGTGCTGGCGGTGAAGCTCCAGACGCCGCTCACCGTCCTCGCGGACACGATCCACGCCTTCCCGACCGTGGCGCGGGTGATGGGCCTCCTCTTCGCGGAGGCCGTCAAGGGCGGCTAGCGCTCAGACCTCGCTGGCGATCTCGTAGATCTCCTCGGTCGGGATCCCGTTGCGCGCGTGGATGCGCTGCACGGCCTCCTTGGAGGGCCGGTCGAGATGCAGAAGGCCTTGCCGCTGACCGGGTCGAGCCAGGCGTGGTCGAAGCTGACGCCTTCCTCGGCCTGGATGGCGAGGTCGCCGTCGTGGGCGGCCTCGCAGCTGCTCCTGGGTGGTGCCGTAGAACCCGCTGTGGACGTCCATGAACTTAGGCATCGTGTCTCTCCATGCGGTGGCTGGGCGGGTCTGCGAGGATAGGCGATCGGCCGCTCTGCGTCATCCTCCGTCCGGGAAGATCACCCCTGGATTCAGCATCGAACGCGGGTCGAGTGCCAGCTTGATGGCTCGCATGGCGGCGACGTCGGCGGCAC
This sequence comes from uncultured Chloroflexia bacterium, assembly GCA_963782015.1. GTDB lineage: Bacteria > Chloroflexota > Limnocylindria > QHBO01 > QHBO01 > CF-167. Next base: position 1,049,163 of record CAWAHY010000004.1, on the reverse strand, counting down.
CGCGGTCGCGCGCCAGCCAGCCCGTCTTGGCGATCCCGACCCCGTGCTCCGCGCTGGTCGTGCCTCCCATCTCGACCACCAGGCCGAGCACCGCGTCGTCGACGGCCTCGTCCTCAGGCTCCGGACCGATGATCCCGAAGTGCAGGTTCCCCTCGCAGATGTGGCCGTAGACGAAGGTGCGGGCTCCGGGGGCCGCCGCCTCCACCGCGCTGATCGCCCGATCGACGAACTCGGCCAGGCGGCTCACCGGCAGCGCCACGTCGAGCTTGTGCGGGATCCCCTCCGCGTTGATCGCCTCGGTGTGGCGCTCGCGGAATCGCCAGAGGCGCTCGCGGCCGGCCTCGTCGGCCGCGATGACCGCATCGGCCACCGCAGGGGCAGCTGCAATTGCGCGCTGCAAGCTCGTCCGTCGGGTCCGGCGTCCGCCTCGACCTCCAGCAGCAGGTAGACCGGGTGACGCTCGCGGAATGGGCGCTCGCCACCGCCATGCCGCAGCACCAGCTCGAGGCCGGCATCGAAGAAGAGCTCCGCCGCGGCGAGGCTCGGCAACGAGCGTCGCAGCTCGCCGGCGAGAGCGACGGCACCGCCCACCGTGGACAGCCCCAGCAGCGCGACCGCGCGGCGCGCCTTGAGCGGCACGAGGCGCAGGTGCGCGCGGGTGACGAGGGCGAGCGTCCCCTCGCTGCCGGCCAGGAGAGACGCGAGGTGGTAGCCGGTGTTGTCCTTGCTCATCCCCGGCAGCCGGCGCACCACGCTGCCGTCGGCGAGCACCGCTTCGAGCCCCAGCAGCTGGGCGCGCATCGGTCCATGGCGGAGCACGTGGATGCCGCCCGCGTTGGTGGCGATCATGCCGCCGAGGGTGGCCGAGTCCCTGGCCCCCAGGTCCACCCCGAACCCGAACCCGGCGGCCCGCGCGTGGGCCTGGAGCGCACCGAGCGTGGCTGCCGGCGCCGGCCGTGACCTCGGCCGCGACCGCGTCGACCGGCTCCAGCTCGCGCAGCCGAAGCGTCGAGACCACGACCTGCGGCGCGGTCCAGCTCTCCCCGCGGCACCGAGCCGCCGACCAGGCCGGTGTTGCCGCCCTGCGGGATCACCGCTGCGCCTGCCGCCGCGCAGGCATGCAGCACGGCCACCACCTGCTCCGTCGACCCCGGGCGCACCACGGCCAGCGACTCGCCGTGCCAGCGGCCGGTCCAGTCGGTCTCGTACGAGGCGCGCAGGTCAGGATCGGTCAGCACGTGGCTCGGCCCGACCGCCGCGCGCAGGGCGTCGAGCAGCTGTTCCGTCATCGGGCACATGCTGCCATGCCCGGACCATAGACTCGCCACATGAGCGACCGATGGGCCACCTTCGACTGCTACGGCACCCTCGTCGACTGGATGGGCGGGCTGCGCGTCTCGCTCTCGCGCCTCTGGCCCGATTCCGACTCGGCCGCCCTGCTGACCCTGTACCACCAGCTCGAGCCTGCCGCACAGGCTGGCCGCGGGATCCCCTATCGCCAGGTGATGGCCGAGACGCTGGTCCGCCTCGCGGAGACCGCGGGCCTGGCCGTGCCCGCCGGACGCGAGGATGCCCTGGGCGAGTCGTTGCCCGACTGGCCGGTCTTCGCCGAGGTTCCCCGGGCGCTCCGGGCCTTGCGCAAGCGGGGGTGGCGGCTCGCGATCCTCTCGAACACCGACCCTGACCTGCTCGACGCGTCGCTGGGCGTGATCGGTGTGCCGGTCGACCTGCGCGTGGTCGCCTCCGAGGTCGGCTCGTACAAGCCGGCGCATCGGCACTGGGAGTCGTTCTTCGCCCGCACCGGGGCGGACCGCGCGCGCCATGTCCACGTGGCGGCCTCGCTCTTCCATGACGTCGAGCCGGCTGCGCAGCTTGGCCTGCACTGCGTCTGGATCAACCGCCTCGGGGAACGAAGCGACCTGCCGCGTTCGGCGGACCTGGTCGACCTCGCGCCGCTTCCCGACACGCTGGAGACGCTCGTCCCGGCCTGAGGGTAGGATCTGGCGCGGATGTCCGAGCCACTCCCCCTCCCGATGCTGCCCCGTGACACGCGCGGCCGGCCGCTGCACGACCTGCGCATCAGCGTCACCGACCGCTGCAACTTCCGCTGCGTCTACTGCATGCCGCGCACCGTCTTCGGCCGTGACCACGCCTTCCTGCCGCGGGCCGAGCTGCTCACCTTCGAGGAGATCGCGCGCCTGGTGCGGATCTTCACGCGTCTGGGCGTCGAGAAGGTGCGGCTCACCGGCGGCGAGCCGCTCGTCCGTCGCGAGCTCCCCGCCCTGGTAGGGATGCTCGCGTCAATCCCGGGTGTCCGCGACCTGACCCTCACCACCAACGGCGTGCTGCTCACCGAACAGGCGGCGGCGCTCCGGGCGGCAGGCCTCCATCGGGTCACCATCAGCCTCGACGCCGATGACGACGCCACCTTCATGCGCATGAACGACGCCGGCGTGCCGGTCTCGCGGGTGCTGGCCGGGATCGAGGCGGCCGAGGACGCGGGGCTCGGCCCCATCAAGCTGAACATGGTGGTGAAGCGCGGCTGGAACGAGCACGCCCTGCTGCCGATGGCGCGCCGCTTCCGCGGGACGGGGCGGATCCTGCGCTTCATCGAGTACATGGACGTCGGGCACTCGAACGGCTGGCGGCTCGACGAGGTGGTGACGGCGGATGAGATCCTCGCCACCCTCTCCGCGGAGTTCCCCCTTGAGCCGATGGCGCCCACGCATCCCGGCGAGGTGGCGGAGCGCTACCGGTACGCCGATGGCGCAGGCGAGATCGGGATCATCGCATCGGTCAGCCGGCCGTTCTGCGGCGACTGCTCGCGGGCGCGGCTCTCCGCCGACGGGCAGCTCTACACCTGTCTCTTTGCCACCGCCGGCCACGACCTTCGGGCACTGGTTCGGGACGAAGCCTCCGACGCCGACCTGGAGGCAACGCTACGTCGCATCTGGGAGCTCCGCGACGACCGCTACTCCGAGATCAGGTCGGCCGAGACGGTGGCGCTGCCCAAGGTGGAGATGAGCTACATCGGCGGCTAGACCAGCGTTTGACGGCTCTAGTCACCGCACGCTGCGTACCGCTATTCTGTCGCCCCAATGCTGTGCCCCTCCTGTGGCGTCGCCGCCACCAGCCCCACCCAGAAGTTCTGCGCCGAATGCGGAACGCGCCTGGGGCAGGCGTGCCCGTCCTGCGCCACCCCGTACGAGGGGAGCCCCAAGTTCTGCCCGGAGTGCGGATTCGCGCTCGGCGCGGCAGCGGCGCCCCAGGCCGGAGCCCCGGCGATCCCGGCGCCGACCAACGGGGCCGCCGCGGCACCGGCAACTGCGGCGTCCGCCGCGATCGAGTCCGGGCCGTCGTCCGTCGCCGAGCGAAAGCTGGTCTCGGTGCTCTTCGCCGACCTGGTCGGCTTCACCACGATGTCCGAGTCGCGCGACGCGGAGGCCGTCCGCGAGCAGCTGACCGAGTACTTCGGCGTTGCGCAGGAGATCATCACCCGCTACGGCGGGTCGGTCGAGAAGTTCATCGGCGACGCGGTGATGGCCGTGTGGGGCACCCCGGTTGCACACGAGGACGACGCCGAACGCGCCGTCCGCGCAGCCCTCGAGCTGGTCGGCGCGGTCGGCCACCTGGGCCACGACGGCGAGCGGCTCAACGTGCGCGCCGGCGTCCTCACCGGCGAGGCGGCGGTCACGCTGGGCGCCGCGAACCAGGGCATGGTGGCGGGCGATCTGGTCAACACCGCCTCTCGCCTCCAGTCGATCGCGCCTCCCAACACCGTGCTGGTTGGCGAGGCGACCTTCCGCAGCGCCGAGAGCGCGATCGTCTTCGAGCCGGTCGGCGAGCAGGATCTGAAGGGCAAGGTCGCCCCCGTTCCGGCCTACCGCGCGGTGCGAGTCGTCGCACAGCGCCGCGGCGTCGGCCGGGGCGAGCAGCTCGAGGCGCCGTTCATGGGACGGGACTCCGAGCTGCGGCTCATCAAGGACCTCTTCCACGCCGCGCCGCGCGAGAAGCGGCCGCGCCTGGTGTCGATCATCGGCCAGGCGGGGATCGGCAAGAGTCGCCTTGCCTGGGAGTTCCTCAAGTACATCGACGGGATCGCCATCACGGTGCGATGGCACCAGGGGCGCTCCCCGGCGTACGGGGAGGGGATCAGCTTCTGGGCACTCGCCGAGATGGTCCGGAGCCGGGTCGGGCTGCTGGAGCTCGACGATGCGGCGACCTCCCGCGCGAAGCTGTGGACAGCCCTCGAGACGCACGTCCCCGACGAGGCGGAGCGGCGCTGGATGGAGCCCAAGCTCGAGCACCTGCTTGGCTTCGGCCAGGGGGAGACCGGGGGCCGCGAGGAGCTCTTCGCCGCCTGGCGCACCTTCTTCGAGCGGGTCGCAGGCGACGGCACAGCCGTGCTCGTGTTCGAGGACCTGCACTGGGCCGATGCGGGTCAGCTCGACTTCATCGACCACCTGCTCGAGTGGAGCCGCGGGTTCGCGATCTACATCATCACCCTGGCGCGGCCCGAGCTGCTCGAGCGGCGCCCGAACTGGGGCGCGGGACAGCGCAGCTTCACCAGCCTGGCCTTGGAACCGCTTCCCGACGACGTGATCGAGGAAATCCTGGCGAGCCTGGTGCCTGGGCTCCCCGAGCCGATCGTGCGGCAGATCATCGGCCGCGCGGAGGGTATCCCCCTCTACGCCGTCGAGACGGTCCGGATGCTGCTCCAGGATGGTCGGCTGGACCTGGTGGACGGCGTCTACCGGCCGGTCGGCGACCTGAGCACGCTCGCGGTTCCGGCAACGCTCCACGCGCTCATCGCGGCGCGGCTCGACGCGCTCGACGCCACGGATCGCACCCTGCTCCAACACGCCTCCGTCCTTGGCCAGACCTTCACGGTCCGTGGCCTGAAGGCGATCGCCGGCGACGCGCCCGATCTCGAGACCCGCCTGCACGCGCTGGTGCGTCGCGAACTGCTCACCCTCGACAGCGACCCCCGCTCCCCGGAGCGCGGCCAGTACGGCTTCGTCCAGGCGCTCGTGCGAGACGTCGCCTACGGGACCCTGACCAAGCGCGATCGCAAGGTGCTCCATTTGGCCGCCGGCGTGCACTTCGAGTCGCTCGATGATGACGAGATCGTCGACGCCACCGCCTCGCACTACCTGGACGCCTACCGCAGCGCGCCCGACGACCCCGACGCCGACGGCATCCGTGCTCACGCGGCCGAGCTCCTCCAGCAGGCCGCCGATCGCTCGAGCCGGCTCGGATCGCACGAGCAGGCCATGCGGTTCCTGGAGCTCGCCCTCGACGTCACGGCCGACCCAGCCAAACAGTCCGACCTGCTGTGCGCGACCGGGGTGGCCGCCGGCTCGTCGGGTCGCTACGAGCTCGCCGAGTCGTACCTGAAGCGCGCCCTGGCCGCGGCGCGACAGGCCGACCACAAGCCGTCCGAGGCCCGTGCGCTCGCGGCGCTTGGCCGCCTCCTGGCGTCGGGGGCGCAGCCCGCCGCCGCGATCAGCGAGCTCTCCGCTGGGCTCCCCGCGCTCGCCGACCTCGAGCAGGACGAGAGCATCGTCGCGGTCTGGGCGGCGCTGTCGCGCGCGTACATGCTCCACGCCGAGGCCGGCCCCGCGGTGGAGTGGGCCGACAAGGCCCTGCCGCTCGCGGAGCGGCTCGATATGGTGCCCGAGATCGTCGACATCCTGAACACCCGCGCCACGGCGCTCGCCTTCGGCGGGCGGGTTCGGGAGGGAGTGGCCGGCCTGCGGGGGGTGCTCGACCTGACGACGTCGTACGGCCTGACCTACGCCGCGATCCGCGCTCGGATCAACCTGGCGAGCGTCCTGGCGATCGAGGACCCGCTGGCTGGCTGGGAGATCGCCGGCGCCGGGTTCGAGGAGGCGAAGCGCTTCGCGAGCCGCGACATGATGTCGACCATGGGCGGGAATGCCGCGGGCAGCGCCATCCGCGTCGGCGAATGGGACGAAGCCGCCGAGATCGCAACCGACCTGATCGCCACCGAGCTTGCGCCGCCGGACCGCTACCTGGTTGACTGCCTCTCCGCGCTGCTCGACTCACTGCGCGGGCGCCCGTTCCAGGCGGCGCTCGACCGCGCGGAGGCGTTCGCAAGGACAAGCGACGAGCCCCAGGTCCTGGCCCAGCTCACGTCAACCAGGGCATGGCTTGCGCTGGTCGAGGGTCGCTTCGACGACGCATTTGCCGAATCGGCCACCACCTTCAAGGTCAACGTGTCGAGCGCGCCGGATGACCTGCCCGTGGCGTGTCGCGCCGCCCTCTGGGCCGGCAGGGTGGACGACGCCCGCCAGGCGACCGACGACCTCCGCGCGCTGGGCGTTCATGGCCGCGCGGTCAATGCCGGCTTGCGGGCGATGGAGGCCGGCATCGTGGCGGCGAGCGGTGACACGGAGGCCGCGACCGTGGCGTTCCTGGAGGCGATACGGCAATGGCGGGACCTGGGGCTGGCGTTCGATCTTGCCCTCTGCGAGTTGGACTTCGTTCGATTCGTGGGCGGTGAGAGCCCTGATATCCGGGCGGCCGCCGACGAGGCCCGCGCGATCTTCACGCGCCTCGGCGCGCCCGCCTTCCTGCGGCGGCTCAACGAATCAGTGGGCCTGCCGGTCGGCTAGCTCTCGGCCACCTCGTGGATCGGGCCACGCCGGTCGCGGAGCGGGCCCCCAATGCGACCCCTCGTCACGGCCACGATCTCCGCGATGATGGCGTGCGCCACCTCCTCAGGCCCCTCCGCGCCGATGTCCAGCCCGGCTGGCGCGTGCAGTCGTTCGATGTCTCCGGGACGCCCCATCTGCTCCAGCATCTGCACGGTCCGGCCGCGTGGGCCGAGCACGCCCAGGTAGGCGACGGTGGCGCCGGACTCCAGGAATGAGCGCAGGTAGGCGGCGTCGCGCAGCAGGTTGTGGCTCATCAGGATCACGGCGCTCCCTGCGTCGGCCGCCAGGGCAGCAGCGGCCGCTTCGGGGTCGGGGCTGGCGAACGCCGCCCCCGGGAAGCGGTCCGCGCTCAGGAGCGCGCGCCGGACATCCACGACCGTCACCTGCCAGCCCAGCTCGACAGCCTGGCGGACCAGCGGGATCGCGTCGTGGCCCGCGCCGCAGACGAGCAGGCGCCTGGGGGAGAGGAGCGGCTCGTGGAAGACGCGCTCCCCGGCGGCAAGCTCGATGCGGGGAAGGGCGTCGCCATCGTGCTCGAGCCTGTGGGATCCGGCGTCCGGGCCGGTCAACGGCGTGACGAGGCACGAGCCTTCGCCCGAGCGCAGGGCCGCCACGGACGCGGTGGCGCCGGCGGTCGGCTCCACCCAGAGCTCGATCGCGCCGTTGCAGCCGAGCCCGTAGCCCCACACCGCGTCGTCGTCGGCGGTCATGTCGAACTCGACCAGGCGCGGCTCCCCCGATACGAGCACCTCTCGCCCGATCCGGGCCACGTCCCCCTCCAGGCAGCCGCCGCTGATGTTGCCGATCGGCTCGCCTTCCGGCGGGATCAGCAGCCGCGCCCCCGCCCGACGGTAGGTCGAGCCGCGCGTCGCCACGATGGTGGCGAGGGCGAACGGCTCGCCGCGCGTCGCCATCGCCTCGGCCGCATCCAGCAGGTCGCTCAGCTCGGACACGGACCGATGCTAGCGCAGCCGTGCCACACTCCCGCCATGCGGCTGGACGAGGTCATCACGGCGGTCGAGGCGCACGCCGGCGGCGAGCCGGGGCGCGTGATCATCGGCGGCGTCCACGACGTGCCCGGCGCGACGATGCTCGACAAGCGCGACCACCTGGCCGAGCACGGGGATCGGCTTCGCAGGCTGATGCTGCGTGAGCCGCGCGGCTACCCGGCCCTCTGCGCCAACGTGATCCTGCCTCCCACCGACCCCAAGGCCGATGCCGGCTTCGTGATCATGGAGCAGGCGGAGTACCCGGCCATGAGCGGCAGCAACACGATCTGCACCGCCACCGTGCTGATCGCCGAGAAGCTGGTGCCGGTGACGGAGCCGATCACCCAGCTCACCCTCGAGGCACCGGCGGGGCTGATCCGGGTGCGCGCCGAGGTGCGCGACGGGAGGGCCACCTCGATCACCTTCGAGAACGTGCCGGCCTTCGCCATCGAGATCAATGCGCCGGTCGAGGTGCCGCAGATCGGGCGGATCAAGGTGGACGTGGCCTGGGGCGGGATGTTCTTCGCCATCGTCGAGGCGTCGGCGCTTGGGCTGCAGCTCACCCCTGACGAGGGGCGCGACATCGTGCGGCTGGGCGAGATGGTCAAGGCCGCCGCCCGCGAGCAGATCCCGGTGGCGCACCCCGACCACCCCGAGATCCGCGGGATCAGCATCGTCGAGCTGACCGCGCCGCCCACGCTCGCCGGCGCCCACGGCAAGAACACGGTGGTCGTCAGCTCGGGGACGCTGGACTGGGATCGGCCCCAGTCGTTCACCGGCGTGCTCGACCGCTCCCCGTGCGGCACCGGCACCTGCGCCCGAATGGCCGTGCTCCATGCGCGTGGCAAGCTGGGGATCGGCGAGGACTATGTCCACCAGGGGATCCTGGACACCGCCTGGACCGGGCGGCTGCTGCGCGAGACGACGGTAGGCCCCTACCGCGCGGTCGTGCCGCAGCTGACCGGCAGCGCCTGGATCACCGGCCGCACCGAGTACGTGGTCGACCCCGACGACCCGTTTCCCGAAGGATTCACCGTCGGGGACCTGTGGGGGCTGACCGACTAGGCGGCGATCTTCTCCTCGGTCGTCGCGCGAACCCGGGCGGCAAGGGTGGCCAGGAGGCCGGCGACCTCGGTGCGCACCAGCTCATCGGTCAGGTGCAGGCCTGAGTCGAAGACGCCGGCGACCGATGGGATGGCGACCTGCTCCTCGAGCACCGTCGAGCCCGCCCGACGCAGCGAGCGCTTCACCGATTCGATCCCGCCGCGGGCACCGCTCGGCGTGACGGACGCGCCCATCACCGCGAGCAGCTTGCCGGCGATGGTGCGCTGCGGCGGCCGCGAGGCCCAGTCGATCGCGTTCTTCAGGACGGCGCTGGTGCCGTCGTTGTACTCGGGCGTGACGAGCAGGACGGCATCGGAGGCGTCGATCGCCCGGCGCAGGTCGCGGACCGGCGCCGGCTCACCGGCTGACTCGACGTCGCCGTCGTAGAAGGGCAGTGCGCCGAGCGCGCCGTAGGTCGTGATCGCGACGCCGGCCGGCGCCAGCTCCACGGCGGCCCGCAGCAGCGCCCGGTTGAACGAGGCGTCGCGCAGGCTGCCGGCGATGCCCAGGATGCGGATCGGGGTGGTGGTCATGTGATTGATTCCTCAACTATCTGCCCCAGATAGTTGCACAGTCAATCATCGGTGTCAAGCGCCCACCTACACTTCGGGGTGCATGCCGACCGATGCCGTGACAGGCGCGACCAGCTACACCGGCCGCTTCATCGCTGAACGACTGGTAGCCATGGGCAGGTCCGTCATCGATCTCACCCGCAGCCCGCAGGCTCCCCACCCGCTTGGCGATTCCGCGCGGAGCGCCGCGCTCGACTTCGACCATCCCGACCGGCTGGCAACGACGCTCGAGGGCGTCGACACCCTCTACAACACCTTCTGGATCCGGTTCGAGCGCGGGCCGATCACCTACCCGTGGGCGGTCGAGCGCAGCCGGATCCTGTTCGGGGCCGCCGCGCGGGCGGGGGTGCGCCGCATCGTGCACATCAGCGTCATCAACGCCTCGCACGACGCCCCGACCGCCTACTTCCGCGCCAAGGCCACCGTCGAGGATTCGCTCATCGGCTCCGGGATCCCGTACGGCATCGTCCGTCCCACCGTCACCTTCGGGCCGGGCGACATCCTGCTCAACAACCTGGCCTGGACCCTTCGCCGGCTGCCGGCCTTCGGCATCCCCGGTGACGGGCGCTACCCGATCCAGCCGGTGCACATCGACGACATCGCGGATCTCGCGGTGCGAGCGGGGTCGCTCACCGAGCCGATGGTGGCCGACGCGGCGGGACCGGACACCTTCACCTTCCGGGAATTCGTGGCGCTCGTCCGCGAGGCGATCGGCAGCCGGGCGCTGATCGTCCCGATGCCGGTCGGCGCGGCGCTGCTGGCCGCGCGGCTGATCGGGCTGGTCGTCAGGGACGAGGTGCTGCGGCGCGACGAGGTGACCGAGCTGGAGAGCGGCCTGATGCGCTCAACCGCGCCGCCAACCGGAACCGTGCGCCTCGCCGACTGGCTGGCCGCCAACGCCGACAGCCTGGGGCGCCGCTGGTCCTCGGAGCTGGACCGCCACTTCAGGCCACCCAGGTCCGCCCAAGGCGGCGAAGAGCCTCCGCCACCAGCGCCGGCGTGAGGGCGATCCCCGCCACGATCCCCCACTCGAGCGCATCCAGCGGCGACGCGCGGAACGCATCGGCCAGCGGCGGGAGGAAGGGGATGGCGACCTGGATGGCCACCGCCACCAGGCAGGCCAGCGCCAGGAAGCCGTTCACCCGGAGCTGGAAGACGGAGATCGACAGGCTGCGGTTGGCGTAGGCGCGCACCAGCTGACCGATGACCAGCGCCGTGTAGGCCAGCCAGCGGACGTGGTCCGAGTCGCCGCCGTGCCACGCCATGGCGGCCAGCGCGGTGACTGCCGTGAAGGAGCCGGCCAGGACGATGCGGAGCAGGAGCGGGACGGTGAGGAGCGGCTCGCCGCGCGGTCGCGGCGGGTGGCGCATGGCGCCGGGCTCCTCGACCTCGCGCTCGAAGGCGACCGAGGTCGACAGGTCGATGAACAGCTCCAGCCACAGGATCTGCAGCGGGAGGAGCGGCTGGCCGTACCCGACCAGCGTCGCCAGCAGGATGAAGCCGAGCAGCGCCACATGGGTCGAGACGAGGAAGACGAGCCCCTTGCGGACGTTCTCCACCATGCGCCGACCCTCGCGCAGGCCGCTCATCAGGGTGGCGAACGAGTCGTCGCCGAGCACCAGGTCGGCGGCCTCGCGGGCAACCTGCGTGCCGGAGCCCATCGCCACCGCCACGTCCGCGCGATGCAGCGCCGGCGCGTCGTTGACCCCGTCGCCGGTGACCGCCACGGTGCGACCGGCTGCCCGCGCCGCCTGCACCAGCCGCATCTTCTGCTCCGGCACGGCGCGCGCGACGATCCGCATGGCGCCCAGCTCGGCGGCAAGTCGGGCGTCGTCCCACCCGTCGAGCTCGACACCGGTCACCACGTGGTCCGCCTCCATGCCCGCGGCGCGGGCCACCGAGCTGGCGGTGTGGGGGTGGTCGCCGGTCACCACGATCGTCTGGATTCCTGCGCCGCGGGCCATGGCCATCGCCTCGCCCACGTCGGCCCGCAGCTGGTCGGCGAAGACGAGCAGCGCGCGAGGCTGCCACCCCTGGGCGGGGAGCCGACGGGCGAGGAGGAGCAGCCGCCCGCCCTCCGCGCTCTCCGTCGCAATCGCCTCGTGCCACGTCGCCCGGTCGCCGTCGCACAGCGCCAGCACGGCCTCGGGCGCGCCGAGCGCCAGCTCCTCGGCCGCGGTCCGGGTCTGGGAATACGGCTTCGCATCGGTCGGTGCCTCGGAGGCGAGCAGGTTCACCGGGTCCAAGGTCGGCGATGGCCCGTCCAGCGCTTCGCCGATGGCGCGGGCGAAGGAGCCGGGGCGCCCACCGGCCGCCACGCGCCACGCGTCGTCCTCCGCCCGCAGCGCCTCCGCCAGCAACGCGGCGGCGAGGCGCGGCTCCATCGGTCCGTCCGCCGTGACGACCCGCACCAGCGCGAGCCGGTTCTGGGTGAGCGTCCCCGTCTTGTCGGTGAGGATCAGGTCGACCGCGCCGAGCGTCTCCTGCGCGCTCAGGCGGCGCACCAGGACGCCCTTGCGCAGGAGCCGATACGCCCCCAGGCCCAGGATCACGGCGAGCAGGATCGGCGGCTCTTCGGGAATGGCCGCGATGGCGGCGCTGATGCCGGCGAGGAGATTCGCTCCGGCCGGCTGACCACGGAAGAAGCCGAGGCCGACCGTGATCGCGATGAGTGCCAGCGCCGCCACCAGCAGGATGCGCACCAGCCGGTCCAGCTCGCGCTGGAGCGGAGAGCGGCGACGTTCCAGCACCGCCAGGCTGCCGGCGATCTTCCCGAACTCGGTGGCCTGCCCGCTCGCCACCACCAGGCCCAGGCCGCGGCCGCCCACGACCGAGGTCCCGGCGTAGGCGATCGAGCGGCGATCGGCCAGGCTGTTGCCATTGAGGTCGGGCGCCACCGATCCCGACTCGGGGAGCGACTCGCCGGTCAGGACGCTGCGATCCAGGAGCAGGGCATCGGTCTCGACCAGCCGCAGGTCGGCGGGCACCACGTCGCCGACGCGGAGCAGGACGATGTCGCCGGGCACCAGGTCGGCGGCCGGGAGATCGCGTGCGACCCCATCCCGGCGGACGCGGGCCACCGGTGCCGAGGCGGCGTGCAGCGCCTCCAGGGCGCGCTCGGCGCGGAACTCGGTGACCACGTCGGCTGCCACGATCGGCACCAGGCCGAGCATCACCAGCACGCCGTCGCGCACCTCGCCCAGCAGGATCGCGAGCAGGCCGGAACCGAGCAGCACCACGATGAACGGCTCGGTGGCGGCGTCCCACACCATCCGCCACACCGGAGGAGCGTTGCGCCGCGCCAGCACGTTGGCGCCGGCGACGGCGAGGCGGCGGGCGGCCTCCTCGTCGGTCAGGCCCACGGCGGGCTGGACGCCGAACGCGGCGGCCACGGCCGCCGCTTCGGTCGAGTGGGGCGACAGGGAGGTCACCGCCCCATCATCGGTCATTGGCGTCTCCGTCTAGACGCGGCCCCGTGGCACGGTATGCCAGTAGGTCTTGTTGAAGACGATCTTGCCGAGGTGCCAGAAGCGGTTCGGCTTCGGCGGCCGGGGTGGATGGTCGTAGTCGAACTGGAGGAGGGTGCCCTTCCCGTCCCCGACCTCGAAGAAGCACATCACCTTGCCGGTGTAGCTCGCGTGCTTCCCCTCCGGCTCGCGGCCCTGGATCGCGGCGGCGATCCGCTCCGCGACGATGGGGGCCTCGAAGTGCGCCGTCGAGCCGGCCTTGGAGAGCGGCAGGTCCGTGGCGTCACCCAGGGCGTAGACGTTGGGACGACCACCCACCTGGAGGGTGTGGTGATCGGTCGGCAGCCAACCGCTGGCCGGCGCCAGGCCGGAGTCGATCACGACCTTCGCGCCCCGGTGCGGCGGGACCAGGATGAGCAGGTCGTACGGCAGCTCCTCCCCCTCCAGCGACTGCACCACCTTGCGCTCGGGGTCGATCGTCTCGACGTTGAAGAAGGTGTGGAGCTCGATCCCCTTCTCCTCCAGGATCGGGGTCGCCATCTCCGACACGCTCTCGATGGTGAAGGCGCGCCCGATGGGGCTGCAGTAGTGCATCTCGCTCTGGCCGCGCAGGCCGCGCTCGCGCAGCTCGGACTCGATCAGGAAGGCGACCTCCAGCGGGGCCGGCGGGCACTTGTAGGGCATGCCCGCGATCCCGATCACGATCTTCCCACCCTTGAAGGCGTCGAGGGCGTGACGCAGCTTCAGCGCCGCCTCGGGGTTGTAGAAGTGGTGCGCCTCCTGGGCGAAGTGCTCGATCTCCTCGGGCACGATGCGCGAGCCGCTGGCGATCACCAGCTGGTCGTAGCCGATCTGGCTGCGGTCCTCGAGCAGGACGCAGGCATTCGCCTCGTCGATCCGGACGGCGCGCCCCACGCGCAGGTGGACCTCGCGGTCGAGCAGGCTGCGCTCGGGGCGGGCCAGCTTCTCGGCTCGCTCGCCACCCATCGCGATGTACATGAAGCCCGGCTGGTAGACGTGCTGCCCCTTCTCGTCGACGAGGGTCACGCTGGCCTCATCCCGTTCGATCTCGTGGCGCAGCTTGCGCACCAGCAGGTTGGCGACCAGCGTCCCCCCGACGCCGCCGCCCAGGATCACAACCCGGTTCACGGCGACGCCTCCTAGCGCTGCTTGGCGACGACGATCTCGTCGTAGCCGTCGCGGGCCTCGAGCGAGACCAGCCGATGGCCGGCCTTCTCGACCCACTTGGGGATATCCGACTTGGATCCGGCGTCGCTGGACCAGACGGCGATCACGTCGCCGACCTGTCCCTCGCGAATGGCCCGGATCAACTCCATCAGCGGTCCAGGGCAGTAGCTGCCGCGGGCGTCGACGGTGCGGGTGATGGCGGGAGTCTCCATGGTCTGCATCGGTCTTGCGTCCTTCTCGCCCCTCAGATGAAGAGGCTTGCGTCGGCGTTGGTCATCAGCTCGAGCGCCGCCGCGGCACCGACCGCCGGCTCGACGCCGTCGATCAGCTGGTCGGCAGTGATGCCCATCATGTCCATGCTCATCTGGCATGGGATCAGGCGCACGCCGAGGGCCTGGGCCATCTCGAGCAGCTCGCGCGGCTCGGCCACGCCGTACTGCTTGGCGAGCTTCTTCATCATCCACGGGCCCATGCCGGCGAAATTGAGCTTGCTGAGCTTGGCGTGATCGATCCCGGGGCGGTTCATCATCGCCAGCATCTTCTGCATCCAGTTGGTGCCGGTGACGCGGACCTCGGGCCGAACGAGGGTGAAGAGGCCCCAGAAGGTGAAGAAGATCGAGACCTTCATCTCACCCGCCGCGGCGGTGCTGGCCAGGATGGTGGTGGCCCAGGTGCGCTCCAGGTCGCCGCTCTCGGCGACGATCACGAGCTCCTTGGTCTTGATGGCCCCGTCGGCCGTGGGATCGTCGAGTCCCTCGACGAGCGCGGTCGGCAGCTCGGGGCGGGTCAGGGTTGCGGTCATTGGAGCGCCCTCACTTCTTGCGGACGACGTAGCGGAAGACCTTGCCGTCGACCGATGAGTCGACCAGCTCGTGGCCGGTCGTCTTGGTCCAGGCGACGAAGTCCTTGGTGGATCCGGGATCGGTGGCGAGAACCTCGAGCAGCTGCCCGGAGGCGAGGATCCTGATCGCCAGCGCCGTCTTCACGATCGGCAGCGGGCAGGAGAGGCCGCGCGCGTCGACGGTCGTCGCGATTGGTGTGGTGACGGTCATGGTTCGGTTCCCTTCCGTACCGTTCAGATGAAGACGACCTGCCCCTCGCCGGCCGCCAGCCAGAAGGCGGTGACGCCCTCCACGCCGTCGACCAGGGGGTCCAGGTCGCCTTCCGTGATCTTCAGCAGGTCCATGGACAGCGAGCAGGCCTGGACCTCGACCTCGCCGAGCTCCTTCGCCTGGCGCAGGGTCTCGTGCCACGGCGCCTGGCCCGCGGCCAGCAGCGCGGCCGCCGCGCGTGCGCCCTCGGCTCCCGCCTCGGGGGCAAGGCCATGGTCGTCAGCGATCCGGTCTGCGCGGAAGGCGTCGAGCGCCCAGTACTGCAGGAAGAGGTGCACCGGCCGCCCGATCGCCGCGGCGCCGGCAGTCAGCACGGCGGCGGCATTGAGCTTGTCGTCGGTGCCCGAGAAGAGGACGAGGGAGAGTCTTGGGTCCATCGCTTCCTACCTGTGCCCGGCTGCGACCGGGGTTGGGGCACCGGGTGCCATCGTCGACAGCTCGGCGAGGCGGGCCAGGCGCCGTTGGAGCGCCGCGCGCATCAGGTTGCAGGCGGCGATGATGTCGGGGTCGGCGAGGCGGTAGCGGATCTCGCGACCGTCGCGCTCGGCCTCGACCACGCCGGCAGCGCGCATCAGGGCGAGGTGCTGCGACACGTTCGGCTGGGCAAGTGAGAGGCGATCGGCGAGGCGGCCGACCGTCATCGGTCCTTCGGCCAGCTGGTGGGCCATCTCCAGGCGCCTCGGGTGGGCGAGGGTCTTGAGGACGTCGGCCTGCAGCTCGTAGATCCGTTCCATGCGGCGAGGATGCGACTCATGCGCATCTGCGCATCAGTGCCGAGTTTCCCGATCCGGCGTGACCTCCGGCCCCCGCCACCGCGGCCTAGCCGATGGCCGTCCCGACCAGCGAGCCGATGCCGAAGGTGATCGCCGCGGCGGCCATCCCGAAGGCCAGCTGTCTCATCCCCGAGACGAGGACGCCGCGCCCGGTGACGAGCGTGATGGCGGCACCGATCCCGAAGAGGGCGAGCCCCGCCAGCGCGGCCGCGACGGCGATCGCGGCCGTCCCCTGCAGCAGGAGGAAGGGGATGACCGGGATGATGGCACCGAGCGCGAAGAGGGTGAACGAGGTGGCACCCGCCACCCAGGCCGAGCCGCCGAGCTCCTCGGGGTCGATCCCGAGCTCTTCGCGGGCGAGGGTATCGACCGCCACGGCCCGGTCCCCCGTCACGATCCGGTGCGCCAGCTGGCGGGCTGCCTCGGGGGCGATCCCCTTCGCCTCGTAGATAAGCCGCAGCTCCTCTTCCTCCTCCTCGGGGATCTCGGCGATCTCCGCGGTCTCGACGGCGATCTGGTTGGCGTACAGCTCGCGCGCGCTCTGCACGGAGAGCCACTCGCCGAGGGCCATCGAGAGGGCGCCCGCCAGGAGGCCCGCGAACCCCGCGACCAGGATCGCCGAACCCCCGCCGCCGGCGCCGGCGATCCCCATCACCAGGCTGAAGTTGCTGACCAGCCCGTCATTGGCACCCAGCACGGCCGCGCGCAGCGCGTTCCCGCCGACCGCGCGATGCCGGCCCTCGAAGCGGGCCAGCGCCCCGCCCTCCATGCCGCTGGTCAGCTCGCGGAGCACGCGGGCATGCGACCGCTCGTCGGCGGGCATGCCGGTGCCGGCGGCCTCCGGCTGGTCGTCGTACTGGCCGCGCGCGGCCGACTCCTGGCCGGCGATGGTGGAGGCGACCAGCCCCGGCCCAAAGCGACGCGCGACCGCGGCCAGGATCCGGGCGCGCCAGGCCGGCCTGGTCGGGATCCGTGCCCCGGCGGCGGCGAGCCGCCCCCGCCACACCGCGGCGTGACGCTCCTCGGTGGCGGCCAGTCGGTGATAGAGGTCGGTGAGCTGGGGCTCGCGCGCGCCCGTCGCCATGCCCTCGTAGACCGCGATCCCGTCCACCTCGCCCTGGAGGTTCGCCTGCCAGCGTGCGATGTCGCTCGGGGTCGGATGGATCGCCGGCTCAGTCATCGGCGGTCAGCGTACGCCCGCCATCTCCTGCAGCGTCCGCCAGTTCTCGAGCCGGTCCTGCTGGGTGGCGGTCATCTCGGGGGTGACGCTGCCGTCGGCCGCGAAGTGCTGCCGGAAGCGTCCCTCGGTCCGCGCAAAGGAGATGAAGTCCTGCACCGAGCCGTCGGGCGCGGTGAACCAGTCCTCCTTCGGAGCGGGATTGCCCTGGAGGCTCAGCCGCTCGGAAATGGTGGGTCCCTTGCGCGGGTCGTAGACGAAGAGCGGGAAGGCGCGCGAGGTGACCGCCAGCTTGGCCTGCGCCGTCGAGGCGTCGTCGGCGATGCCGTGCTCTGGCTGGCAGGGCGTGTACACGATCACCACCGCCGGCCCTGGGTACTCGTTCGCCTCCATCACGGCCCGATAGAAGTGGTTGATGTGCGCCGGCGTGGTCTGCGCGACATAGGCCTCGCCGTGCCCGATCAGGATCCGTCCCAGCTCCTTGCGTCGCTCCGGCCGCCCGTGCAGATCCTTGCCGTAGGCCGATAGCTTGGTGACCTGGCCACCGAAGGTGGCGGTCGAGGCCTGTCCGCCGGTGTTGCTGTAGACCTGCGTGTCGAGCACGAGCACCTTGATGTCGGCTCCCGACGCGACCATCCGGGAGAGCGACTGGAAGCCGATGTCGTACATCGCGCCGTCCCCGCCGATCACCCACAGCCTGCGCTCGGGGTGGCCCGCCTGGTTCCACCGCTCACGGATCCCCATCGCGTCGGCGGGAGCGTTCTCGAAGAGCGAGTTCGTCCACGGCACCAGGAACGGGTTGTAGGGGTAGGTGCTGCCATACACGGTGTTGCAGCCGGTGGCCGCCACGATCCCCATCGACTCGGGGCCGTGCACCTGGCGCGTGGCGGCGACCAGCATCCGGATGGCGGTCGCCTCGCCGCAGCCGGCGCAGCTGCCGGCCCCGCCGACATAGCCGATCGCATGCTCGCCCAGCATCAGGTCGGCGAGCGCCTTCTCCGAGCGGTATGCCTCCGGCGTCGCGGGCAGGGAGCGGAAGAGCGCCATGTCTCGCGCGTAGCGGTCCAGCGTCGAGCCGCCGGCCGCCTCGTGGCGCTCCTTGGTGATCATGTGGAGCGCGTCGTAGCCGAGCGCATGGCAGACCTCGACGCACTCGGCGCAGCCCTTGCAGTGGACCGGGTCGACGAAGATGCCGAACTCGGCCGGCTCGATGCCCCGCTTGGCCGGCACCTCAGCGTACTTGGTGGTGTGGGCAAAGTGACTGCGTCCGGTCTCCTCCGCGCGCGCCGGCTCCGGCTGTGCCGCCGCAAAGGCGGTCACCAGCGAGTCGAGCTGGCTGGTCGGCAAGGCAACGCCGAGGATCGCGCTGTCGGGACAGGCGTTGACGCAGGTCATGCAGCCGACGCAGCGATCCGCGATCAGCTCGGGGATCTGCGCGGCGAGGTGGCTGAAGTCCCGCACCGCGGCGGTGCCCGGCGGAATGATGGAGCGGGCCACGCCGGCGTCGGCGGGCAGCTCGGCATCGGCAGAGCCGCGCCCATACGCCGGCACGATGCCCCGGTTGAAGTCATCGACGTAGGCGTGGACATCGAAGAGCGGGAGGGCCGTCGCGACGCGCGACTCGGAGACCTCCTTCGGCTCGGCCGCGTCGTGGGCCAGCTCAGTGACCATCGGCCTGCTCCAGCAGCTCGACCAGGGCGTGCACCAGGTCAGTGGTCGAGATGACGCCGATGGGGTGCTGCCCATCCGGTGCCACCACGACCAGCCGATGGACGTGGTGCTGCTCCATCATCCGCGCCGCGGTGAGCAGGGACTCGTCGAGCCGGATGGTGAGCGCCGGCGACGTCATCAGGTGGCGGACCGCGAGGCCGGGCCAGTTGGCGAGCGGCTGGCCGGAGGCGTGCGCCCGGACGATATCGGTCTGGCTGAGCACGCCCTGGAGGCGACCGATCCGGTCGACCACCGGCAGGCCGGTCACGGCGCGCTCGCTCATCAGCTGCTCGGCGCGCCCGATCGCCTCGTCGATGCCGATCGTGATCGGCTCGATGCTCATCAGCTCGCCCACCGAGGGACTGGTTGCCGGCATGGTCATGGAATCGCCTCCTCGAGGAGCAGTGGGGTTCCGGCGCCCGGCAGGACCGGGTGGTGGATGTTGCCGAGCGCCGCGGTCACGTCGATGACGCGGTCGTACGCCTCGGCGATGACGGCGAGGTTGGCGTCGACCACGGCCGAGCCGCGCTTGCCGAAGAAGCGGGTCAGGCCGAGCCGCACCGCGGCGAGCAGCGCCTCGCGATCGAGGCCGGCGCGCGCCGCGAACGGCGCCAGGCGCAGGAAGACGCCGACCAGGGCGACTCCCTGCATCCGGACCTCGAGGTCGGGACGGGGAGCGTGGGCGCGGGCCAGCGCCGCCGTGTCGAGGGCGGCGACGCGGATCGAGCGGGCGGCGATCTCGCCCCGCGCGCCGGCCGGCAGCGAGCTCCAGATGGCCTCCGGATCGGTCTCCGCGGTCTGGATGAAGAGGGTCCCGCCGGCCACCAGCCCGCCGAGCGGCGCGCCGTACTGGAATGCGCTGATGTCCTGCACCGGGACGAAGTCGACCTCGTGCAGCTCGGCATGCTGGCGGATCGGCTCCTCGGCGATGGTCAGGTAGTAGGTGGTCGGCAGCCCCTTCTTCTCCGAGCCATAGCGCGGATAGGCCTGCACGTACTTGTCGAAGAGGTCCGCCACCACGAAGGCGATGAGCCGATTGGTGGTGACCGACCCGAAGCCACCCACCGAATGTCCGCGGAGGCTGTACGCGCCCGCGCGGCCGCAGCTGGAGCGGCAGCGGGGGCGAGCGCATCGGGGTGCGTGACGCCGAGCACCACGCGGCGCCGCAGGCGAATCGCGTCCGGATCCGCCAGCCAGTCGAAGACCGCGGCCAGGTCCCCCACCGAGACGTCACGCGAGCCGAGGCCCGCCGACGCCGAGACGACCCGCGGCAGCGGTGCGCCGTCGACCGCGCGATCCGCCAGCACGGCCTTGAGCTCGCGCGCCAGCGGGTTGTCGGCCGCACCCGCCTCATCGGTGCGCTCCACGACCGCGACCGCCAGGGCGTTGCGGACCGCGGCGGCCAGCTCGTCGGCGGGGAACGGCCGGAAGACGGTGACCGCCGCGCAGCCGACGCGACGGCCCTGGCGACGCAGGTGGTCGACCACGGTGATGGCGGTCTCGGCCATCGAGCCCATCGGCGACCAGCACCTCCTCGGCGTCGTCGCAGCGGTAGGCCTGGACCGGCGCGTAGTGGCGCCCGGTCAGCCTCTCCCACTCCTCGAATGCGTGGCCCAGGGCGGGCGCCTGGCGGCGAATGAAGTCGCGCTGGGCGATGCGGCCCTTCATGTAGCTGTCCTGGTTCTGCACGACGCCGCTCATCAGCGCCTCGGCCGGGTCGAACAGGTCGCGCAGGCGCTCCCGCGGGTCGCCGACGAACGTCTTGAGCAGCTCGTCCTCGGGCAGGCGCGCGTTCTCGAGGGTGTGCGTCGTCAGGAAGCCGTCCTGGCAGACGAGGATCGGCGTCTCGCTCTCCTCGGCCGCACGTCGCGCGATCGCGGTCAGGTCGGCGGCCTCCTGGGCGTTGCGCGCGAAGACGATGCCCCAGCCGCAGTCGGCGACGCCCATCACGTCGTCGTGCCCGCAGTGGATGTTGAGCGCCTGGCTGGTCAGCGCCCGGGCGCCGACGTGGAAGACCGCGGGCAGCCGCTTGCCGGCGATTGCGTACAGGACCTCCTTCATCAGGATCAGCCCCTGCCCCGCGGTGAAGTTGGTGACCCGTCCGCCGGCGAGGGCGAACCCCTCGGCCGCCGACGCCGACGAGTGCTCCGACTCGGGCTCGAGGAAGCGCAGGGGCGTCCCCCACAGGTTCGTCCTGCCATCGGCCACGGCCGCCTGGAAGAGGGCCGCCATGGTGGTCGAGGGCGTGATCGGGTACGCGCAGGCGCCATCGCTGATGCGCACCTCGACGTGGGCGATCGCCTCCGACCCATCGACGATGGAGGGGATCCCGGGGAAGGGGGCAGGGATGGTGGCTCGGCTCATCGCGCAGATCGTCGTCCCGTGCCTCCGCGCGGCATGAGTGCCGCGGGACCCATCCGGGCGTGACCTCCGGCCCCTTCCCGGCCGGGACCGGTCCGCTGTAACGGGGTGCGTAGTAGTGGCAACGGGACCTTCAGCCCGCGATGCCGCCCACCACCAGGAGAAGCCACTCATGCGTCTCAATACCGATCGCGCGCGGGCGATCCTGCCCCTCGTCGCAGCCAGCGCCCTGGTCCTCGCCGCGTGTGCCCCTGCCGGTTCCGGCAGCCCGGGCGCCAGCGCGGGGGGCGCGATCACCATCACGGTCTCGCAGACGAGTGAGGGCGACGCCCTCGCCGGCGCCGGCGGCATGACGCTCTACATCCTCACCAACGACTCCGACAACACCAGCACCTGCACGTCGGGCGGCTGCGCCACGACATGGCCCGCCCTCAAGGGCGAGGGCTCCCAGGTCGAGGCCGGCTCCGGCGTGAGCGGCACGTTCGGCACGGCCACCTGGCCGGATGGCACGAAGCAGGTGACGCACAACGGGCAGCCGCTCTACTACTACAGCGGCGACAGCGCGCCCGGCGACGCGGAGGGCCAGGGCAGCGGCGGGGTCTGGTTCATCGCCCCGGTCGGTGCCGCCGGGCAGGCCAGCGAGGGCTCACAGCCCTCGGCGACGCCGTACAAGTACCCCAGCTACTGAGGCCGGTTCCCCCGAGGTAGACTCGGATTGTGAAACGAAGGGGCGCGCAGGAACGCGAGGAGACCGATGCCCGCGAGCGGGCCGAGGCGAGGCGCCTTGCCCTCCTGGCGGAGCTGAAGGCCCGCGAGGCCGCCGCCCGCCCGTCGGCTGACCCGCCCCCGGCTGAGCCCGCGGAGGCTCCTCCCGAAGCGTCCAGCGACGAGGTCGCTCCGCCGGCCCCCGAGTAGCCCGGGCCAACGAAGGTCAGCCGCTCACCAGCGCGTCGTGGATCACCCGCGCGTCATGCAGCAGCATGCCGTCGAGCGTCTCGGCGCCCGACCCCGGTGGGCCGAGCGAATCGGTGTAGAGCGGCTCATCCACGACACGCGCGCCGCTCTCCTCGGCAATCGCGCGGGCGAGGCGGGGGTTGACGGCGGACTCGCTGAAGATGGCGGAGATCCCCTCCGCCCGGATCGTGTCGGCGAGGGCCGCCAGCTGCGCGGGATCCGGCTCGGACGACACGTCAAGGCTTGGAAAGACCGATCCAACCAGGTGCAGCCCGTACTCCGCCACCAGGTAGCCGAGCGCATCGTGGTTGGTCACGATCCCGCGTCGCGCCGGCGGGATCTCGTCCATCAGGCGGCGGATCTCGGCATCGGCGGACTGGAGCCGAGCGACGTACGAGGCGGCGCGCGTCGCGAACCCCTCAGCCAGGTCCGGGCGCGCGGCGCTCAGGGCGTCCCGCACGTTCTCGACCAGGTGGATCGCATTCGGGGCGGTCAGCCACCAGTGCGGGTCGATCTCCCCGGCCCCCGCGGCCTCGTCCGATGCCCGCAAGGCGACCCCGGCGCTCATGTCACGCAGCCGGTCGCGTCCCCCAATGGTCGCAAGGGTGCCCTCGAGCCAGCGCTCCAGGCCGGCGCCGCTCTCGAGGATCAGGTCGCTCCGCTCGATCGCCGCCGCCGCGGGTGGCGTCAGCTCGAACTCGTGCGCCTCCATCCCCGGCCGGAGCAGCACGGTGAGATGGATCTCGTCACCGCCGACCTCCCGCGCCGCCTCCCCGACCTGCGTCGTGGTGGCCACGACCCGCAGCCGCCCGTCGCTGGGCTCGGGAGTCGACGCGGTGCAGCCGGCGAGTGCCACCACGAGGCCCGCCGCCAGGATCAGGCCGCGGCGCATCGGGCTCAGGCGGAGGCCGCGTCCTCGACGCGGCAGGCTGCGCAGCGACCGTAGAAGTCGAGCCGCGCATCGTCGATCTCGAAGCCCAGCTCGAGGGCCAGGCGCTGGGCGATCGGCGTGACGTACGCCTCGTCGATCTCCTCGACGCGGCCGCAGCTCGTGCACGCGACGTGGTGGTGGTGCTCCGGCAGGCAGGCGACGTAGGCGTAGACATGGCCGTCCAGCTCCAGGCGGCGCGCCACGCCGGCATCCACCAGCGTCTCCAGCGTGCGGAAGACGGTTGCGCGCCCGATTCCCGGGACCTGGCGCCGCAGGCTGCGGTAGAGCTGCTCCGCGGTCAGCTGTCGGCGGGCGGCGGCGAGGGCGTTGGCGACCAGCAGCCGCTGGCGCGTGACCCGCTCCCCTGCGGCGGTGAGCCGATCGGCGGCATCAAGGCTCGTGCGATCCATTCAGGGGATGCTAGCACAGGCGAGACTGGGTATCATAAGGACGTGACCAGCCCGCAACCCGGTCTGCTCCTGCGCGACGTCGGTGCCGGATACGGCAACGGCCTCGTGCTGCAGGACGTGGACCTGGCGATCCCGCCGGGCACGCTGGTGGGCGTCATCGGGCCGAACGGCTCCGGCAAGAGCACCCTGCTCAAGGCGATCCTGGGCCTCGCCCCGGTGAGCACCGGCACGGTGCTCCTGGACGGCCGCCCCGTCTCCGAGCAGCGCGACCGGCTCGCCTACGTCCCGCAGCGCGAGGCGGTCGACTGGAGCTTCCCGGTGAGCGCGGAGCAGGTGGTGATGATGGGTCGCTACCCGCGGGTCGGCTGGCTGCGCATCCCCGGGGCCGGCGACCGCGCCGCGGTCCGCGACGCCCTGGGACGGGTGGCGCTCGCCGACCTGGGCGCAGCACAGATCGGCGCCCTCTCGGGCGGGCAGCAGCAGCGCGTCTTCCTGGCACGCGCCCTGGTGCAGGAGGCATCGGTCCTGCTCCTGGACGAACCGATGACCGGGGTGGACCAGACGACCGAGCAGCTGATCGTCAACCTGCTGCGCGAGCTGCGCGATGCCGGGACCACGATCCTGCACGCGACGCACGACCTGGAGTCGGCATCCGAGATCTCCGACCAGCTCTGCTTCGTCAATCGGCGCGTGGTCGCCTTCGGCCCGCCGGCCGAGACCTTCACCCCGCCGATCCTGCACGCGACCTTCGGCGGCGAGCTGCTGATCGTCCACGAGGGAGAGCACACCCACGTGCATGGCGGCGGCCACCACCACGGGACCGCGGACCGATGAGCTGGCTGACCGATCCGCTCGGCTACCAGTTCGTGCAGCGCGCGCTGGCCGAGGTGGTGGTGATGGGGGCGACCTGCGGGGCGATCGGCGCGTACGTCGTCGTGCGACGCCTGGCCTTCATCGGCGACGCGATCAGCCACGCCGTCTTCCCCGGCATCGTGCTCGCCTACCTGGCGGGGATGAGCATCTTCGGCGGCGCGCTGGTGGCGGGGCTGATCACCGCCTTCGGCATCGCCCTGGTCGCGCGCGGCGGGCGGATCCGGGAGGACGCCGCCATCGGCATCTTCTTCGCAGCCGCCTTCGCGCTCGGGATCGTCCTGATCAGCACGCGGCAGACCTTCCAGGGCGACCTGACGGGGTTCCTGATCGGCAACCTGCAGGGCGTCTCGAGCTGGCGACATCGCCATCAGCGCCGCGGTGGGGCTCGGGATCATCGTGGTGCTGGCCGCGGTCCACAAGGAGCTGGTGCTGGTCTCGTTCGACCGCACCCTCGCATCCGCCCTGGGCTACCCGGTCTTCGCGCTGGATGCGCTGCTGCTCGTGATCCTCACCGTGACGATCGTGGTCAGCATCCAGGCGGTGGGGATCATCCTGGTGCTGGCCATGCTGGTCACCCCGGCCGCCACGGCGCGCCTGCTGGTCGACCGCTTCGTGCCGATGCTGGCGCTCGGCTCACTGATCGGCGCCTTGGTGGGCGTGGCCGGCTACTACCTCTCGTTCCACCTGGGCCTCGCCTCGGGCGGCACGATCGTGCTGGTGGCGACCGCGGTGTTCGTGGCCGCCTTCGTGGCGAGTCCTACGCATGGCTTGCTCGGTCAGCGGCTGCGGCGTCATCCGCAGCATGGGGGCACCTCGCCCACGGTGGACCCGCCATCGGGTCACGAGCATGCCGGTTAGGGGCGAGAAAATGGCTGGGGCGGAAGGATTCGAACCTTCGATCTCCTGATCCAGAGTCAGGCGCCTTACCGCTTGGCCACACCCCAACAGTGCGCGCGGATCTTACCAGACCACCCCTCAATGACCGATCCGCGGCCATAGGTCCGGGGACCGCTAGCCCGGACGGACCGTGGCCCTCGCGCGAGCCGGACGGTACGGTTCCGGCATCACCGAACCGCTCCCGTTAGAGGCTGGTCAAAGACCGATGACCACCACCGTCGAGACCCGAGAATGGCGCCGATATGGCTTTGGCGGACCGCCCGAGCCCTGGCAGCACGATGCCCAGCGCGACATCGACCGGCTCGCCACGTCGTACTACCTCGACGTGATGGAGCTGCGCCGCCAGATCCTCGCCTCGCACCCCGACGAGGAGCTCTGGCTGCGGGTCGAGGAGCTGCACACCGCCGCCACGCGCCACAAGCACGAGATCGACTACACCCTGCGCCACTGGGCCACGCCGGTCGAGCGGGCGCGGGTGGCGGATCGGCTCGGGTCGCTGATGCGGATCAGCCGCCGCCTGCACGCCTTCGTCCATGGCCCCCACGGGCCAGGGGATCCGGAGCCGGAGGTCGCCTGACGCTCGCCGCCTCGCAGCGGCCCGTTCGTGCAACCGATCCCTGAACCTCGGCGCGCCGTGTGGTGTACTGCTTAGCGCGCATCCGTAGAGGGCCCCCGCATCGTGCATTCGCTCCTCGCTGCGTGGCGGGTGAGCCTGCACCGGACCCGCGCAGACTGGCCGATCGTCGCCGCCGCGTGGCTCATCGTGGTGCTCGCCGCGACGCTGCTGGCCGCCGGCCCGATCTACTCGAGCGCCGTCTCGCTCTCCGGCCTGCACCGCGTCCTCGCCGACGCCCCCGTCGCGGACTCCAACATCGAGGTGACGGCACGGGTCGACCCCGCTGACGCGCCGGCCAGTCTGCAGCGGGTCGCGGACCGGCTGGAGGCCGCCGCAGGCGACCTGCCGATCGATGTCGTCGAGAGCGTCCGCACGGACTCCTTCGCGCTGCCGGGGCAGGATCCCGAACAGGTGCGGGACCTGGCCATCATCGGGTCCGTCGAGGGGATCGAGGACCACGCCACCCTGGTCGCCGGGGCGTGGCCGCTGACCGCCGCACCGGGGGGGCCGATGCAGCTGGCGGTCGCCGAGCCGACCGCCGACACGCTCGGCCTCCAGGTCGGGGATGCGCTCCACCTGGTGAGCCGCGTCCAGGACGGGAAGACGCTGGACGTGGTGATTGCCGGCGTGTACCTGGTCACCGATCCGGCGGAGCCGTACTGGTGGGGCGACCCGACCCTGGTCGACGGCGTGGAGGAGAGCACCAACTACCGTACCTTCGGGCCGCTCATCGCGACGCGGGACGAGCTGCTGACGCGCGCGGCCGCGGTCACGGTCCCGCTCACCTGGCATGCCTTCCCCCGCTTCGAGCGGCTCCGCATCGACCAGATCGGGTCGGTCCTGGCGGGACTCCGCGGCCTGCCGGCGCAGGTCGCCGGCGCCACGGTCGATCCGTTCCCGCAGATCCACACCAACCTCGACGAGATCCTGGCGGCGTCCGATCGTGCGCTCCTCGTGAGCTGGACCGGCATCCTGCTGCTGATGGCGCAGCTCGCGATCCTGGCCGGCTACGCCATCGTGCTGACCGCCGCGCTCATCGTCGACCATCGCCGCGTTGACACCGCCCTGCTGCGATCGCGCGGTGCGGGCCCGGCCCAGATGGCCGGCCTGGCGCTGGCCGAGGGGCTGCTGCTCGCGATCCCGGCCGGGCTGGCCGGCCCGTGGCTCGCCGCCGCCGGCCTGCGGGCGCTCAACCTGGCCGGGCCGCTGGCCGGGATCGGGCTCCAGATCGAGCCGACGGTCACCGGGGACGCGTACCTCGCGGCGGGGGCGGCCGCGGTCGCCTGCGCGCTCCTGCTGGTGCTGCCCGCGCTCTTCGCCGCCCGCTCCTTCGCCGCCGAGCAGGCGGGCCGGTCACGCCACGAGACCCGCACCATGGGGCAGCGGCTGGGGCTGGACGTCGCCCTGCTGGCCGTCACCGCGGTCGGCATCTGGCAGCTGCGCCTCTACGGCGCGCCGCTCACCCAGACGGTGCAGGGGGTCCTGGGCCTCGACCCGCTGCTGGTCGCTGCGCCGGCGATCGGGCTGCTCGCCGGTGGCGTCATCGCGCTCCGGCTGCTCCCGCTCCTGGCCGCAGCTGGCGGAGGGGCTGCTGGCCCGCGGTCGACACCTGGTCGGCTCGCTGGGCACCCGGCAGCTGGCGCGCCGGCCGCTGCGCTACACCCGGGCCTCGCTGCTGCTGATGCTGGCCATGTCGATGGGCATCTTCGCGGTCTCGTACGCCACCACCTGGGTCGCCTCGCAGCGCGATCAGGCCGACTACCAGGTTGGCGCGGACCTGCGCGTCACCCCCGCCTCGGGCCCTGCCACGCTGCCGGCCTGGTCGCTGGCGACCGCCTACACCTCGGTGGATGGCATCACCCTGGCGATGCCGGCCGAGCGTGGGCGCGTACAGTTTCGCAGGGACGCCGACGCCGGCGAGCTCCTCGCGCTCGACCCGGCGGTCGCGCCGCAGATCGTCCCCATCCGAGCGGACCTCGCCTCCCAGTCGCTGGCGACGCTGCTCGAGCCTCTCGTCGCGGCACGCCCGAGCGTCGACGCCGTGCCCGTCGCGGGCCGGCCGGAGCGGCTGCTGCTCCGCGCGACCCTCTCGATCGATGCGCTGGAAGGCGATCCGGAGTTCCGCCCGCCGGACCCGATCGACGTGGCCACCCTCACCGGGGAGAGCGTGCTGAGCGTATCGGTCTACGTGATGGACGCGAGAGGAATCCTGTACCGCTTCGATGCGCCCCAGACGCCCTACGTGGCAGGCGACCAGGAGATCGTGGTGCCGCTCACCGCGCGGACGTCGAGGGCCCAGGAGGCCGTTGCGCTCATCGGCGCCAGCTTCGAGTACCCGATCCAGGTGGTGGGGATGGACATGGTGGTGAGCCTGCCGCGAACGACGCACGCGACGGCGGGGGCCATCGGGGTGAGCGCGATGGCGGCGAGCGACGCTCCCGACGGCGACGTGTGGCGGTCGCTTGACCTGGGCTCGTCCGAGGAGTGGCAGCTGGGCTGGTCAGTGGGGCCCGGCACGCCCATCGCCGCGGTGCCGCGCGACCAGGTCGAAGGGCACACCATGTTCCTTGGCGTGCCCGGTGAGTTCAGCGCCCTGCCGGGCGTGGACCGCCAGGGCCACGGCGTGACGGTCAGCTTCCTGCCGCGATCGATCGTGGGGCTTGCGGCGGATGACCTGGCCGCGGTCGTGAACCAGGCGCTCGTCGACCAGACGGCAGCCGAGGTCGGCGACAGCATCAGCCTGCCGATCGAGGGTGGCGCGCGCGACGCGCTGGTGACGGGGGTGATCGGGTCGTTCCCGACCACGGACCCGGCGCGTCCGCTGGCGATCATCGACCTGGCAACGCTCGACCTGCTGCGGTTTTCGGCGGCGCACGCCACCCGCTCGCCAACCGAGTGGTGGCTGCAGGCCGATGAGCACGGGGCCGCGGCAGCGATCGAGCGAGCCAGCTCGGGGCCGTTTGCGCGGGCCAGGGTGATCGGCAGGCTCGATCGCGCGGAGAGCCTCAGCGCCAACCCGCTGGCGCTCGGCATCATCGGCGCCCTGGCGCTCGGCTTCGTGGTCGCCGGGCTCTTCGCCGTCATCGGCCTGGCTGCCAGCGCCGCCGTCTCGGCGCGCCAGCGGCGCGGGGAGTTCGCGCTCCTCCGCGCGCTCGGCCTCTCCGGC
Organism: uncultured Chloroflexia bacterium; assembly: GCA_963782015.1. Taxonomy (GTDB): domain Bacteria; phylum Chloroflexota; class Limnocylindria; order QHBO01; family QHBO01; genus CF-167. The sequence goes on along the minus strand of CAWAHY010000004.1, from coordinate 1,020,183 downwards.
GGGCAGCTCTCGGGTTGGCTGTGGCTCGAGAATGCCAGCCTCGTCCTCATCTCGCTGCTCGCGGGCACCGGGCTGGGACTCCTGATCGGCTGGGTCGTGCTGCCATACATCACCGTCACCCAGCAGGCCGCCGTGCCCTTCCCGCCGGTCATCGTCGAGACGCCGTGGGCCAGCATCGCGGTGCTCGAGGCCGTCCTCGCGTCGGCACTGGGCCTCACGGTCGTGGCGCTGGCCACGGTCCTGCGGCGGAGCGGCGTGGGCAGCGTGCTGCGCATGGGCGGGGACTGACCGATGCGCTCCTTCTGGGCGGCGGGCTTCCTGCTGCGACGCCTCCGCTCCGAGGCGGGCGTGGTGCTGCTGCTGGTGGCCCTCGTGGCCGCCACCAGCTTCCTCTTCTCCGCGGCCCCGCGCCTCTTCAACCTCGCGGCCGATGGCGCGCTCGTCCACGAGCTCCGCGCCGCGCCGGTGGTCGAACGCAACGTCCAGCTCGCGCTGATCAACACCCTCCCCGCGGAATGGGACATCGCAGAGCTCGCACGATTCGGCCGCGAGAGTCTCGACGGGCTTCCCCCGTCCCTCAGGTCGCTCATCGCCGAACAGCACGGTGTGGTCACCACGCCGCGCTTCGAGATCGTGGACCCACCGCGCTATCCGGCGATGATCGCCCTTCGCTACCAGGACGGCCTGGAGGGAGCCATCACCCTGGTCGACGGGCGCCTCCCCTCCGCCACCGGCGATCAGCTGCCGCCCGCCCAGGCGGGGTTCGGTCAGGGGCCATTGCCGGATCCCGGGCCGACCGCGGCGCGCTTCGAGATCGCGATCTCCGAGGCGGCCGCCGCCGAGGTGGGGGTGGCCGTCGGCGATCGGCTGCGGGTGGAGCTCGACACGGCTGATCCGGTCGTCCGCAGCATCGGCGTGTCGGCGCGCGCGATCGGGGCGGAGCTCGACGTGGTCGGCATCTTCGCCGTGGCGGACCCCGAGGCCGACGTGTGGTACGCCGACCGTGCCCTCGAGCGCCCGGACATCGGCGGGTCCGATGAGAACCCGATCGCGCTGGTGACGGCGCTCGTCGCCCCCGATGCCTATCCGGGCCTCGTCACTTCGGGGCTCCCGTTCCGCTATGCGTGGCGGTATTTCGTGGAGCCCGAGCGCGCGGATGTCGGCCAACTCGACATCCTCGTGGATGAGCTCAAGCAGCTGCAGTCGCAGGGCGGCTTTGCCGACACGCCGCAGCCTAACCAGGGCTTTGCGCTGGGGACCGGGCTGCTCGGAGTGCTCGAGGCCTACCAGGCCGAGCGCGCGGCGTCGGAGGCGGTCCTCTCCGTGGCAGCGATCGGACCATTCGCCCTCGCTGCCGGCGCGATCGCCATGCTGGGCCTGATGCTGGTGGTGCGGCGCCGGGCGAGCCTGGAGCTCACGCGCAGCCGCGGGGCGTCGGGGCTCCTGCTGCTCGCCGCGCAGCTGTGGGAAGGAACGCTGCTGGCCGGTGGCGCGGCCCTGCTCGGGCTCTTGATCACCTCGGCCCTCGTGCCCGGCCGGGCGTCGGGCCTCTCCCCGATGCTTGCCGTGGCGACCGCCGTGGCGGCGGCCACGGTCCTGGTCGGCGCAACCTGGCCGACCGCCCGCCACTCGCTCGGCCGGGTCGGGCGCGAGGACCCGCCCATCGTCCCGACCTCCCCCCGCCGGCTGGTGCTCGAGCTGACCGTGGTCGGCCTCGCCGTGGCCGGGGTCCTCCTCCTCCGGCAGCGCGGCCTGGTGATCGGGGATGGGACGCCGGGTGAGATCGTGCGCTTCGACCCGTTCCTGGCGGCCGTTCCGGTCCTGGCCGGCCTGGCCGTGGGCCTGGTCGCGATGCGCCTCTACCCGCTCCCGATCCGTGCCTTCGGCTGGCTGGCGGCGGGGCGCAGGGACCTGGTGCCGGTGCTCGGGCTGCGCACGGTGGGGAGGCATGCGGCGGCGGCCAACCTGCCGCTGCTGGTGCTGATGCTGACCGCGGCGTTCGGGGCGTTCGCCTCAGTGGTGCTGTCGAGCATCGACCGTGGCCAGGCGGAGGTCGCCTACGCTCGCGTCGGGGCGGACTATCGGGTCGAGGTGGCGCTTCTCGGTAGCGGCGCGCTGATCGATCCAGCCCAGCTGAGCGGCGTCGACGCGGTCGCGGCCGGCTACGTGGACCAGACCGCGGCCTACGCGGAGGTCCCCGGGCAGCGGAGCCGATTGGTCTTCCTCGCGGTCGACCCCGCCGCCTACAGTGAGGTCCTGTCCGGGTCCTCCATCGACCCTCGCTGGCCGACCGGGTTCAGCGCGGCTGCCACCACCGGGCTGCCCGGCACGCCCGAGTCCCCGATCCCCGCCATCGTGTCCGATCGCGCGCCGGCGGGCGGGCACGTGCTCGGCCGCGGAGACACCTTCACCGTGCTGGTGGGCGTCCGGCAGGTGACCTTCGCCGTCATCCAGAAGCGCTCCTCGTTCCCGGGCGTCAGGGACAACGCGCCGTTCGTGGTCGCCTCGTTCGGGCTGCTCGAAGAGTCGCTGCTTGATGAGGCGCCGCCGCCATCGGTCCTGTTCGTGCGAGGCTCGGAGGAGATCGGGGCGCAGCTGCGGGCCACGGTGGCGGAGCGATCGCCGTCGTCCGCCGTCACCTCGCGCTACGAGGCCTATGCCTCGCTGCGGGCCGCACCCTTCGTGGCGATGGTCACCGATGGATTCAAGATCGCGCTCGCCGTCACGGTGCTGTACGCGACCCTGGCGATCATCGGCGCGCTCACGCTCACTGCGTCCCGCCGGAGCCAGGATCTCTCCTTCCTGCGCACCCTCGGGCTGAGCGCGCGGCAGGCCCTGGGCCTGACGGTCGTGGAGCACGGGCCGCCGGTGGTACTGGCCCTGGTGCCCGGCGTCGCGCTGGGGATCTGGATCGCGGCGCTGCTGGCGCCGGGGCTCGGACTCGCCGCCTTCATCGGCCCCAATGCGGTCTTCGCGCTGGACGTCGCATGGGCACAGATCGTGCTGCTCGGCCTCGGGTTGGTCATGATGGTCGTCGCCGCGGGCGCGGCGAGCACCCTCGTGGCGCGTCGGCGACGTTCGGTTGACGCCCTGCGCCTGGGCGGCGAGTAGGAGACGGGAGCGATGACCCACGACGACGGCCAGATCATCGACCTGCCGGGCGGCGCCCGGCCGGTGCTGGAGGCTGTCGTCGAGGCGACGCGTCGCGGCGGCCTGCCGCCTCGCCAGCGGCTCGCCCCATCGCCCTCCGGTCCGCTCATCGTGTGCGAGAGCCTGGTCAAGATCTACAAGGTCGCCGACCTCGAGGTGGTGGCGCTCCAGGGCCTGGACCTGGTGGTCGAGCAGGGCGAGTTCATCGCGCTGGTCGGCGCCTCGGGGAGCGGCAAGAGCACCCTGATGAGCATCCTCGGCGGCCTCGACGAGCCGTCGGCGGGCCGGGCGGTGGTGGCCGGGCACCTGCTGAGCCAGATGGGGGCGACCGAACGGACGCGCTATCGGCGCGGCGTCGTCGGCTTCGTCTGGCAGCAGACCGCCCGCAACCTGCTCCCCTACCTCACGGCGCGGGAGAACATCGAGCTGCCGATGCTGCTCGAGGGCGTATCGCGCGCCGAGCAGCGCACCCGAGCCGACGAGCTGCTCGAGCTGGTAGGCCTGGCCGATCGGGCGGGGCACCGCCCCGACCAGCTCTCGGGCGGCCAGCAGCAGCGCGTCGCCATCGCGGTGGCGCTCGCCAACCGACCCTCCCTCCTGCTCGCCGACGAGCCGACCGGCGAGCTCGACACCACCACCGCGGGCGAGGTCTTCGGGCTGCTGCGCACCGTCAACCGCGAGCTTGGCGTCACGATCGTGGTGGTCACCCACGACCCGCTCGTCAGCGAGCAGGTGACCCGCACGGTGGCCATGCGCGACGGCCGGACGAGCACCGAGACCCTGCGCCGCAGCGCGATCTCCGACGCCGGGGACCACCACGTCATCGCCGAGGAGTACGCGGTCCTCGATCGCGTGGGCCGTCTGCAGCTGCCGCGCGCCCATGTCGAGGCGCTCGGTCTCCAGAGCCGCGTGCGCCTGGCGCTCGAGGAGGACCACATCGGTGTCTGGCCCGATCGCGAGGCCGATGCCGCCCCGACCGACTCCGAGGAGCCGTCATGACCGCCAACGCGCGGTACCAGCCGCCCGAACGACGACCATCGGCCCAGGCCGGCGCGGAGCCGATGGTCGAGACCCGCGAGCTGGTCCGCGAGTTCACGATGGGGGGCGGCGTCATCCGCGCCGTGGACGGCATCAGCATTCGCGTGCAGCCCGGGGAGCTGGTCGCCGTCGTGGGCCGGTCGGGATCGGGCAAGACGACCCTCCTCTCCCTGATCGGCGCGCTCGATCGGCCCACTTCCGGCAGCGTCCGCGTCTCCGGCGAGCCGGTCTCGGAGATGGGAGAGGGGGACCTGGTCCGCTTCCGCCGCCGCGCCATCGGCTTCATCTTCCAGGCGTTCGGGCTGCTGCCGATCCTCTCCGCCGCGGAGAACGTCGAGATCCCGCTGCGCCTGGTCGGGACCGACCCGCACGAGCGCGATGAGCGTGTCCGGCAGCTGCTCGAGCTGGTCGGGCTCGGCGACCGCATGCATCATCGTCCCTTCGAGCTGTCGGGCGGCGAGCAGCAGCGGGTCGCCATCGCGCGGTCGCTCGCCAACCGTCCGCACCTGCTGCTCGCCGACGAGCCGACCGGCCAGCTCGACTCGCAGACCGGGCACGGGATCATGGCCCTGGTCCGCTCGATCGTGCGCGGCGAGGGGACCACCGGCATCGTGGCGACCCACGACCCCGCGCTGATCGGCCTCGCCGACCGGGTCATCGAGCTGCGCGACGGGAGGGTCGTGGCCTAGCCCCTTCCCGGCGGCCCTACACTCGGCGCATGGCGCGCTACCCGCTCCTGGCCGACATCCTCGACGCTCGCCTGCGCCTGCGCGGCATCGCCCTGCACACGCCGCTCGAGGACGTCCCCGAGCCTGGCCGCCGAGAGCAGGGCCGCCGAGGTTCGCCTCAAGCTGGAGATGCTCCAGCCGACCGGGGCCTTCAAGACGCGCGGGGCGCACAACAAGGTCGCGCTGATCGCGGCCGCCGACCCCGACGCCGAGCTGGTCACCGCCTCGTCGGGCAACCACGGGATCGCCGTCGCGACCGCCGCCGCCCGTCACGGGCTGCCCCTCACCGTGCTGGTCGGCGCGTCGATCTCGCCCGCCAAGCTGGAGCGGCTGCGGGCGCTCGAGTCGGACAGCTGCGTGGTCGAGGTCTTCGGCCGCGACAGCGACGACGCCGAGATCGAGGCGCGCCGCCGTGACACCGAGCGGATCGCGACCTACATCCCTCCCTACAACGACCCCGACGTGATCGCCGGACAGGGCACCATCGGCGCCGAGATCCTCGACGACTGGCCCGCCTGCGACGCCCTGGTGGTGCCGATCGGCGGGGGTGGGCTGATCGCCGGCATCGGGCTGTGGGCGAAGGCGGTCAAGCCCGGCCTGCGCCTGGTGGGTGTCCAGCCATCGGCCTCGCCGCCGATGTACGCCTATCTCGAGTCGAGCTCCACCAAGCCGATGCCGATCGCCCCGACCCTGGCCGATGGGGTTGCCGGCAACATCGAGCGCGACAGCATCACCTGGAAGATGTGCCGGCAGCTGGTCGACGAGGTGGTGCTGGTCGACGAGGAGCAGATCGCCGATGCGATGCGCTGGGCGCTCGAGGTGCACCACCTCGTCGTCGAGGGGAGCGGCGCGCTGGGGATCGCCGCGCTCCGGGCGCGGCTTGGCGGCCTCAAGGAGCGCCGCGTGGCGGTCGTGCTGACTGGCCGCAACGTGGACGGGGCGACGCTTCGCAGCGTGCTTGGCGAGGCGTAGCATCGGACCATGACCGAATCAACCCCACCGCCGCAGTCCCGCTCGGGGAGCCCCGGGGCGGCCGTGCTGGGCGGCATCCTGATCGTGCTGGGGCTCGTCTTCTTCGCCAGCCAGCAGCTGAACATCGACATCGGCGCTGCGACCTGGCCGTTCTACGTGATCGCTCCCGGCGTCGCCATGGTGGCCTTCGGCCTGACCCAGCGGCACGGCTCGGGCCTGACGATCGCCGGGAGCATCGTGTCCATGGTCGGCCTGGTGCTGCTCTACCAGAACGCCACCGATCACTGGGAGAGCTGGGCCTACGCCTGGGCGCTGGTCGGGCCGGGAGGGAGCGGCATCGGCATGCTCCTGTACGGGACGCGCAGCGGCGACTCGAAGATGGCGCGCGACGGCTTCTTCACGATCCTGACCGCGCTCGGCCTCTTCGCCGCCGGGCTCGTCTTCTTCGAGGGCGTGATCGGCATCAGTGGGCGGCGGTTCCCGCTGCCGCCGTGGGTGCTGCCGGTGGCCGTCATCGGGATCGGCGTGCTGGTGCTGCTGCGCGGCCTCACCTATCGCGGTCACGCCGGCGGTGGCTGGGGCCGGACCGCCTGGGAGGGCGGCACCGACGATCCGAGCGCACCGCCCGAGGCTGCCGCCGCCGCGTCCGCCGAGGAGTCGCGCGAGGAGACCTGAGCCCGCCGATGCTGGAGGTCCACCCGGTCACGTCCGCATGGCGTGCAGCTGGTGGTGCGCCGCTCGCTCTAGATCCCGCGGGGCGGCTCGGGCCGATCCCCGACCCGTATCCTTAGCGGCGCCGTGACAGTTGACGAGACGACCGAGAGCGACCGCATCGAGCGTGCCCTCGAGGGCGTGAACGCCGGCTACGTCGCCGAGATGCGGGAGCAGTGGCTCCGCGACCCCGGATCGGTCGATCCGGAGTGGCGCGCGCTCTTCGAGCCGGCGATCGGAGCGCCGGTGGCGGAGGCGACCTCCCCGGAGCCCACCCCGCTGCCGCCCGGCGCCACCCTGCTGCGCGGTCCCGCCGCCCGCCTGGCCCGCAACATGACCGCCTCCCTCGCCGTGCCCACCGCCACCAGCTTCCGCGACGTGGACGTTGCCATCCTCGAAGGACGGCGCCGCGAGCTGCTGGAACGGATGGCTCCGCGGCGAGTCAGCTTCACGCACCTGATCGGCTTCGCGATCGCCCGCGCCGCGGCGGAGCGGCCGGGAATCAGCGCCTCCTTCCTGGAGGCCGATGGAGCCGCCTACCGCGTCGACCCCGGCGGCGTGCACCTGGGGCTGGCGGTTGACGTCGAACGGCCCGATGGCGGCCGCTTCCTGGTCGTGCCGGTGATCCGCTCCGCAGAGACGCTCGACTTCGCGGCGTTCCACGCCCGCTACGAGGAGCTGGTGGCCAGGGCGCGCGCCAACCAGCTCTCCCCCGACGACATGGCCGGCGCGACCATGACGCTGACCAATCCCGGGCACGCTGGGAACGACCGCCTCGGTCGCGCGGCTGATGCCGGGGCAGGGGGCGATCATCGCCACCGGGGCGATTCGCTCGGTGGGCGACTCCCGGGTGATGACCATCAGCTCAACGTATGACCACCGCGTCATCCAGGGCGCGGAGTCGGGGGCGTTCCTGGCACGCGTCGATGCGCTCCTCCAGGGTGGTGACGCCTTCTACGAGTCGCTGGGCCTGAGCCCCGCCATCGCCATCCCCGCCGCCGCGCCGGTTGCCACCGCCTCGGCGGCCACCGCCACCGACCTCCGCAACGTGGCCACCGGCATGGGCCTGGTGCGGGCCTATCGGTCCTACGGCCATCTCGCCGCGCACCTCGATCCGCTCGGGTCCAGACCGGTCGGCGACCCCGCCCTCGACCCCGAGCCGGTGGGCCTGACCGAGGAGGCGATGGCACGCATTCCCTCTTCGATCCTGGGCCTCAACGTCCCCGGCGCCACGCTGGCCGAGGCGCTTCCCCACCTCCGCGAGACCTATTGCGGGTCCATCGCCTACGAGGTCGAGCACATCGCCAGCCACGAGGAGCGGGTCTGGCTGCGGCAGGTGATCGAGTCCGGCGTGCATCGGCTCGCAGTGCTCGCCCCGGAGCGGAGGGCCCTGCTGGAGCGACTGACCGCGGTCGAGGGGCTGGAGCGCTTCCTGCACAAGGCCTACCTGGGTCAGAAGCGGTTCAGCATCGAGGGGCTCGACGCCATGGTCCCGATGCTCGACCAGCTGCTCGCCGGCGCGAGCGCGGCCGGTGCGCGCGACGTGGTCATCGGGATGGCGCATCGCGGCCGGCTGAACGTCCTGGCGCACATCGTGGGCGTCACCTACGAGGCGATCCTGGCCGAGTTCGAGGCGGGCCGGGGCGGGACCGACGCCCTGGTGCCGAAGGGCGGCCTGGACGACGTGAAGTACCACCTCGGCGCGGAGGGGACCTACGCCGTTCCGGGAGGCGGGGAGCTGCACGTGACGCTCTCGCCCAACCCGAGCCACCTCGAGGCGGTCAACCCGGTGGTCGAGGGGCACGCCCGCGCACAGCAGTCCGATCGGAGCGGCGCGGTCGTGCGGGTTGACCCGGATCGGACCATCCCGATCCTGATCCATGGCGATGCCGCCTTCGCCGCCCAGGGGGTGGTGGCCGAGACCTTCAACATGGCGCGCCTGGCCGGCTACACCACCGGGGGCACGCTGCACCTGATCGCCAACAACCAGGTCGGCTTCACCACCGAGCCGTCCGATGGCCGATCCACCGACTACTCGAGCGACCTGGCCAAGGGCTTCGATGCCCCGATCATCCACGTCAATGCCGACGATCCCGAGGCCTGCCTGGCGGCGGCGCGCCTTGCCGGCATGTACCGCGAGCGGTTCCACGGCGACGTGGTGATCGACCTGGTCGGCTACCGCCGCTACGGGCACAACGAGGGCGACGAGCCGGCCTATACCCAGCCGCTGATGGCGGCGGCGATCGCCGCCCACCCGAGCGTGCGGGAGCTGTATCGCTCCAGCCTGGTCGAGGCTGGCGTCGTGACAGCCGAAGAGGCCGATGCCTGGGCCGCGGCAGCCGCGCAAGGACCTTGCCGGGCGCCAGGCCGCGGTCCGCCGCAAGCACGCCGAGCCGCAGCTCGACCGCGGCGCCGAGGCGATCTCCCCCGAGGAGGCAGCAGAGCCGCTCACCGCCGTCGATCGCGAAGGCGCTGCGCCAGCTGAACACGGCGCTGATGGCCACGCCGCCGGGCTTCACGCTCAACCCCAAGCTCGTCAAGCAGCTCGAGCGCCGGCTGACCGCCTTCGACGAGAAGGAGCCACGGATCGAGTGGGCCCACGCCGAGGCGCTGGCGCTCGCCTCGCTCCTGCTCGAGGGCACGCCGGTCCGGCTCACCGGCCAGGACACCGTGCGCGGCACCTTCAGCCAGCGTCACCTCGCCCTCCACGACGCAGGGACCGGCGAGGTTCATGTGCCGATCCAGCACCTCCCCGACGCCCGCGCCAGCTTCGAGCTGCACAACAGCCCGCTCTCGGAGTACGCCTGCCTCGGCTTCGAGTACGGCTACGCCGCCACCGCGCCGGAGGCGCTCGTCCTGTGGGAGGCCCAGTACGGCGACTTCGTCAACGGGGCCGAGATCATCGTCGACCAGTTCATCATCGCCGGGCTCGCCAAGTGGCGGCAGACGAGCCGCCTCACCCTGCTCCTGCCCCACGGCTACGAGGGATCGGGTCCGGAGCACTCATCGGCGCGGCTCGAGCGCTTCCTGGCGCTCGGTGCGGAGGGCAACATCCGCGTCGTCTACCCGACCACTCCGGCGCAGTACTTCCACCTGCTGCGTCGGCAGGCGCGCCACGCCGACCTGCGGCCGATGGTGGTGATGACGCCCAAGTCGCTGCTCCGCCTGCCTCAGGCGTCGTCGTCCCTGGCCGACCTGACCGATGGTGCCTTCGCATCGGTCCTGGACGACCCCGCCGTTGCCGCCCCGGACGCGGTCCGCCGCGTGATCCTGTGCAGTGGCAAGCTCTACTACGACCTGGCCGCGTCGCCGCTGCGCGAGGAGCAGCGCGACCTGGCCATCGTCCGGCTCGAGCGCCTCTACCCGTTCCCCACCGGAGAGCTGGAGGAGACCCTCGCCCGCTACCCCGGAGTCGAGCGCGTGGCGTGGGTGCAGGAGGAGCCGCGGAACATGGGGGCACGCAAGTTCGTGCTCCCCAAGATCCGCCACCTCGTCCCGTTCCGCATCCCGCTGGGCGACGTCAGCCGCCCCGAGCGCTCACGCCCGGCTGAGGGCTACCCCGCCGCGCACCTGGTCGAGCAGGCGCGCATCGTGCGCGAGGCGCTGACCAGCTAGCCGGTCACTGCGGCGGTGGGCTTCGGGCCGAACATGGCGACCACGATCCCCAGCACCAGTCCACCACCGATCGCGGCCAGCGGGGTCCACGAGCCGACCAGCATCAGCGCGAAGACGATCAGCCCCACCGCCCCGCCGAGGCCGAAGATCAGCCCGCCCACGATGGCCCACACGGCCGCGCCCTTCCAGCCCATGAACAGCATGAGCGCCCCGAGCACGACCAGGACCAGGAAGATCCAGAACAGGACCGACCCGACCGGGTCGCCGTTGAGCTTCATCCAGCCGCTGCCGGCGCAGTCGCCGCCGGTCCCCGCGATCGAGCCGGAGACGTAGAAGAGGCCCACCAGCTCGAACGGCAGGTTCTCGCCGACCTGGACCGTGCCGTCGCCATCGGTGTCGCCGCCGGCGTTCGGGTCGCCGCCGGCCAGCGGCGTCGGGATGTTGAAGACCGAGACGCTCCACTTGTGGTCCTTGATCACCTGCGAACCCATGGTGCCGGCCCACGCGACGCTGCCGTCGAAGTCGACGATGAACGGATCAGCCTGGGTCGAGTCGTCGCCGCCGGCGGTCGCGGTATCGAGCTGCGTGCCGTTCGCGTCGAGCGAGGTCAGGGTCAGCGTGCAGTTCGTGAGCGGGAAGGCACTCGCGCTGGCGGGCAGCAGCAGGATGAGTGCCGGAAGCGCGATGTACAGCAGGCGTCGCAGGACGGGTCGCATGAGGAAGCCTCCCAACTTCGCACGCCGGCCATGTGGCGATCGCGACACGGCGACTCCGGAGCGCGTGCTGGGACGGATGCTACGCCCGCGGCGCAAGGATTCCTATACTCGGGCTCCCATGGCCCCGCAGCTGCCGCTCCTCGAGCGTTATCGCGACCTGCTGGCTCGACCGGGCGAGACCTTCCCGGTCACGCTGGGCGAGGGCGGCACGCCGCTGATCCACGCTGCCCGACTTGGCCCGGAGCTGGGCCTGGACGCCCTCTACCTGAAGTTCGAGGGGACGAACCCCACCGGCTCGTTCAAGGATCGCGGCATGGTGCTGGCGGTCAACCGGGCGGTGGCGGCGGGCGCGCGAGCCTTGGTCTGCGCCTCGACCGGCAACACCTCGGCGTCCGCGGCCGCCTATGCCGCCGCTGCCGGCCTGCCCTGCTTCGTGGTCCTGCCCGCCGGGAAGGTGGCGCGCGGCAAGCTGGCCCAGGCGCTCGCCGCCGGCGCCCGGCTCATCGCCATCGACGGCAACTTCGACGCGGCGCTGCTGGCGGTGCGCCAGCTGGGTGACGAGGGGGTGGCCGTCGTCGTCAACTCGGTCAACCCGGATCGCATCTCCGGCCAGCAGACCGGCGCGTTCGAGATCGTCGACGAGCTTGGCCGCGTGCCCGATGCCGTCGCGTTGCCGGTCGGCAATGCCGGCAACATCACGGCCTACTGGGAGGGCTTCCTGCGCTACGCCACCACCGGCCGGACCGATGGGCGACGCCCCCGCCTCCTGGGCTTCCAGGCGGAGGGCGCCGCGCCGATCGTGCGCGGCGAGCCGATCGAGCAACCCGAGACGGTGGCGACGGCGATCCGCATCGGGAACCCCGCCTCGTGGGCCGGGGCCGTGGCTGCGCGCGACGAGTCGGGCGGCGTGATCGAAGCGGTGGGCGACGACGAGATCCTCGCCATGCAGCGACGCATCGCCGAGACGGAGGGGATCTTCTGCGAGCCGGCCTCCGCCGCCGGCGTGGCCGGCGTGGCACGCATGGCGCGCGAGGGGCGCCTGCGCCGCTCCGAGACGGTCGTCTGCATCCTCACCGGCCACGGCCTGAAGGACCCCGACGTCATGGCCGGCGAGGAGGGCTCCATGAAGAGTGTCCCCCCGGACATCGCCGCGATCCGCGAGGCGATGCGACTCTAGGCCAGCCGTCCGTATCGGCGCATCACCTCGACCAGGCGGTCATGCGGCAGGGCGTGGAAGGTGATCCCGTCTCGGCCGACCATCGTCTCGGCCGCCACCAGCGCGTTGAGGATCGCCTCCTCGGTCGCCTCGATCGTCGCCCAGAAGAGTTCGTCGATGTGGTCGTCGTTGAGCATGGCCAGGTCAAACGTCAGCGGCGCGCGCTCGTCCTCCTCCGGGTGGAGCGTGCGATTCCCGGTGGCGAAGGCGAGGAACATGTCGCCGCTGTCGTTCTCACCACCACCGCCGCCGCGCGCGACGCCGAGCGAGGCGCGCTGGGCGAGGCGGCGGCACTGCTGGGGAAGCAACGGCGCGTCGGTGGCCACGACGGCGATGATTGACCCCGACACGGGCGGAGCCCCGGTACCGGAGAGCTCCGCGTGCGGTATCTCATGGCCGACCGGGACGCCGTCGACCCGCAGCCGCGAGCGGCGCCCGTGGTTGGCCTGCACCAGGACGCCGACCGTGTAGCCGCCGTGCTCCGCGGCCACGCGCCGCGAGGAGGTCCCGATCCCCGCCTTGAAGCCGAACGCCTTCATGCCCGTCCCCCCGCCGACGTTGCCCTCGGCGACCGGCCCGCCCGCCGCCGCCCTGAGTGCCTCGAACACGTGCTCAGACCTCACGTGCTGGCCATCGACGTCGTTGAGGTAGCCGTCCCAGGTCTCGGCCACGACCGGCATCGACCAGTGCCCGACCTCCTTGCGCTCGGCGACGCTCGCGGCGATCAGCGCGTCGCGCACCACTCCCACGCTGTGCGTGTTGGTCAGGCCGATGGGCGTGGTCAGCATCCCCGACTCGCGCACCCACTCGAGGCCTGTCATCTCCCCGTTCCCGTTGAGGGTGTGGCTCCCGGCGAAGATCGGCTCGCGCCCGGGGTCGCCGTCGTGGGGCAGGATCACCGTCACCCCGGTGCGGATCGGGCCCTTGCCCACCACCAGCGGGCCGTCGCCCGAGACGAGGGTGGTGTGGCCGACGCGAATGCCGGGCACATCGGTGATGGCATTGCCGGGCCCGGTCGGCAGCTCGCCGATGACGATCCCCAGGTCGCGTGCTCGCATGGTGGCTGATGATGCCACGCGCTGCTACTCTGCCCCGCATGTCGGGGGACCCACTGGCCGCATTTCAGCCGACCGAGATCGGTTTCATCGGCAATCCGTATCCCGCGTATGACGAGCTGCGGCGGGCCGGGCGCATTCATTACGACGAGCGCACCGACCACTGGCTGATCACCCGCCACGCCGACGTGAACGCGCTCCTGCGCGATCGGCGCTTCGGACGGACCTACCTGCACCAGGCCACCCACCAGGAGATGGGCCACCCGCCCGATCCGGAGGAGCAGGCCCCCTTCTGGCACGTGGTCCGCAACGGGATGCTCGACCGCGAGCCGCCCGATCACACCCGGCTGCGCAGCCTCGTCTCGAAGGCGTTCACCCCGCGCCGCGTCGAGGAGCTGCGCCCGACGATCCAGCAGATCGTCGACGGCCTGGTGGCCGAGGGGATGGCGCGGGGAGAGTTCGACCTGCTGAACACCGTCCTCGAGCCGCTGCCGGTGACGGTGATCGCCGAGCTGCTCGGCATTCCGCACGAGGACCGGCAATTCCTCCGCCCCTGGTCGGCGGAGATCTGCCTCATGTACGAGCTCAACCCGACCGAGGACTACGCCCGCCGCGCGGCGATCGCCAGCATCGAGTTCGGCGACTACCTCGCCGACCTCTCGCGGGCGCGCCGCACGAACCCGGGGAGCGACCTGATCAGCGCCCTGGCCGCAGGTGGTCGTCGAGGGGGACCGGCTGACCGAGGACGAGCTGGTCGGCACCTGCGTGCTGCTGCTGAACGCCGGGCACGAGGCGAGCGTCAACGGCTCGGGCAACGGCTGGTGGGCGCTCTTCCGCAACCCTGCCGAGCTTGCCCGCCTCCGGGCCGATCACTCGCTGCTTCCCACCGCCGTCGAGGAGCTGCTGCGCTTCGACACGCCGCTCCAGCTCTTCGAGCGCTGGGTGCTCGAGGACGCGGAGATCTGCGGCGTGCAGGTCCCGAAGGGGGCGGAGCTGGGCCTGATGTTCGGCTCCTCGAATCGCGACCCGGACGTCTTCACCGATCCGGATCGGCTCGATCTGGCCCGCGACCCGAACCCCCACATCACCTTCGGCGCGGGGATTCACTTCTGCCTCGGTGCGCCGCTCGCGCGCCTGGAGATGCAGATCGCGTTCGAGACGATCCTGCGCCGCATGCCGAACCTCGAGCTCCTGGCCGAGCCGGAGTGGAAGCCGACCTACATCATCCGCGGCCTGAAGTCCCTCCCCGTCCGGGTGTGAGCGACGCCCGGTCCCGGCTGCGCCTGGGGCAGAGGCCGATCCCCTCTCCCTGGCGTACCACGACACCGAGTGGGGTGTGCCGCTCCACGACGACCGGCGCCTCTTCGAGCTGCTCAACCTGGAGGGGGCGCAGGCCGGGCTGGCCTGGATCACCGATCCTGCGCAAGCGCGACGGCTATCGGCGCGCCTTCGAGGGCTGGGATCCCGAGCGGATCGCGTCGTACGGCCCGGACGACGAGGCTCGCCTCCTGGCCGACCCGGGGATCGTCCGCAACCGGGCCAAGATCCGGGCAGTCATCGGCAATGCGCAGGGCCTACCTGGCCATCGGACGACTTCGACCGATACCTGTGGTCGTTCGTCGAAGGAACGCCGATTCAGAACCGATGGACCTCGATGGGCGGCGTCCCGGCCGAGACCGATGCCTCCCGCGCCATGTCGCGCGATCTGAAGCGGCGCGGCTTCTGCTTCGTCGGCCCGACCATCGTCTACGCCTTCATGCAGTCAGCCGGCTTGGTCAACGACCACCTGGTCGGCTGCTTCCGCACGCGGAGCTGTCCGGCGCCTGACCCTCCCGTATACTCGGCCCGCATGCCCATCCCGATCGCCACCGTCGAGGTGCCCGCCAGCAGCGCCAACCTCGGAAGCGGCTTTGACTGCTTCGCCGCCGCGCTCAGCCTGAAGCTGCGCGCCGAGCTGTTCCCCGGCGACGAGGCGGGGATCCTGCTCAACGCCCACGGCGAGGGTGCGCCCGGCCCCAACGACGATCCCGACGAGAACCTGCTGCTCCGCGGCTTCCGCGAGGGGCTGCGGCTCGCGCTCGGCGCGGAGCGTGGAGCCGCGGCCTGGCGGATCGAGGTGAGCAGCATGATCCCGGCGGCGCGCGGGCTGGGCAGCAGCGCCGCCGCCATCGTGGGCGGGCTGCTGCTCGGGCGCCGCGGCGGGCCGCCGAGCGCCGGACGCCGACGAGCTGCTCAGCCTGGCGTCCACCCTGGAGGGCCACCCCGACAACGTGGCCGCGGCCCTGTACGGCGGCATCACGCTTGCCGTGTCCGGGGCGATGGCCACGACCCCGGTGCTGCGCCGCTTCCGCGTGCCGGAGGCCTGGATCCCGGTCGCCTTCATCGCCGCGACCGCGAGCCACACCTCGGCGATGCGCTCGGCCCTCCCCGACAGCGTCCCCCACCACGAGGCGGCCGCTTCCGCCGCGCCGCGCCGCCCTGCTGGCCACCGCGGTGCATCACCTCCGACGCCGGGCTGCTGCGCACCGCCATGGACGACCGGCTCCACCAGCCGTACCGCCTGCCGCTCCTGCCCGGCACCGCCGAGCTGATCGACTCCGCCTACGAGCACGGGGCGGCCGGCGCCGCCTCTCCGGCGCCGGCCCCAGCGTGCTCGCCATCTGCGACTCCCCGATCAGCGCCCACTCCGTCGAGAAGGCCTGGAATGCCGCGGGCGTGCCGGGCATGGCGACCCGCCTGCGCTTCGACACCGCCGGCGCCCGGCTGAGCACGCCTCCCTCCGGACCGATGAGCCTCGTCACCCTGACCGGGATCGCCAAGAGCCACGGCGCCCAGCACCTCTTCGCCGACGTCAACCTCCAGATCACGACGGGCCGGCGGATCGCGATCGTCGGGCCGAACGGCGCCGGCAAGACGACGCTGCTCGAGATCATCACCGGCGAGCAGGAGGCGGACGCCGGGACGGTCACGCGCGGCAAGGATCTCGAGATCGGCTACCTGCGCCAGGAGGTGGCGCAGGCGCAGGGCCGCAGCGTGGTGGCCGAGGTGCTGGCCGGCGCGGGCGCGGTGAGCGGCATCGAGCGGCGCATGCGGCACATCGAGGCGGAGATGGCAGAGGCGAGCGCCGATCCCGCGGCAGCGGACGAGCTGGCCGAGCTGATGGACGAGTACGGCCGGCTGCAGCATCGGTTCGAGCAGCTCGGCGGCTGGTCGCTGGAGGCGGAGGCGCGCCGCATCCTGGGCGGCCTCGGCTTCGCGCAGGCCGACATGGACCGAGACATCGGCCAGTTCTCCGGCGGCTGGATGATGCGCGTGGCACTCGGTCGCCTGCTGCTCGCCAACCCGGACCTGCTGCTGCTCGACGAGCCGACCAACCACCTCGACCTGGCATCGGTCGAGTGGCTCCAGTCCTTCCTGGCCGACTACGCCGGGGCGGTGGTGCTGGTCAGCCACGACCGCGACTTCATCAACGCGGTGGTCAACCGGGTCGCCGAGCTGAATCACGGCCTCTTCACCGAGTACGTCGGCGACTTCGCCGACTTCGTCGAGCAGCGCGACGAGCGGCTGGCGCAGCTCGAGATGCAGGCCAAGGTCGCAGGGACGCAAGATCGCGCAGATCGAGCGCTACATCGAGCGCTTCCGCTACAAGAAGACGAAGGCGCGCCAGGTCCAGAGCCGGATCAAGCAGGTGGCGCGCATCGAGCGGATCGAGGTCCCCACCAGCAGGACCAAGGCCGTCAAGTTCCGCTTCCCCGAGCCGCCGCGCAGCGGGCGGGTCGTCATCACGCTCGACGGGATCGTCAAGCGCTACGGCGCCCACACCGTGTACGACGGCCTCGACCTGGTCCTGGAGCGTGGCCAGAAGGTGGCGCTCATCGGTCCGAACGGGGCCGGCAAGAGCACCCTGCTGAAGATCCTGGCGGGGGCGCTGGAGTTCGAGGGCGGCTCGCGAGAGCTGGGCAGCAACGTGCGGGTCGCCTACTTCGCGCAGCACCAGATCGAGGCGCTCAACCCGGCCAACACCGTCTTCACCGAGCTCGCCGGTGCCGCGGCTCGCATGAGCACCGCCGAGATGCGCCGGCTGCTGGGCGCCTTCCTCTTCACCGGCGAGCGCGATCGAGAAGAAGGTCGGGATCCTCTCCGGCGGCGAGCAGACGCGCCTGGCGCTGGCCAAGCTGATGGCCGATCCGGCCAACCTGCTCTGCCTCGACGAGCCGACCAACCACCTCGACATCGCCTCGCGCGACGTGCTCGAGGACGCGCTGAACGCGTTCCCGGGCACGATCGTGCTGATCACCCATGACCGATACCTGATCCGATCCGTCGCCAACGCGATCATCGAGGTGAACGCCGGGGAGGCCACGCTCTACCCGGGCGACTTCGAGTACTACGCCGCCAAGCGCGGACTCGACATCGAGACGCGCGGTGCGGTGGAGGGCGTGGCCACGCCGCGCGGGATCGAGGCGGTGCCGTCGCGCCCGCGTGAATCGGCCCTCGGCGCCGCCGCGCGCAAGCGGGCGGAGGCAGAGGCCCGCAACCGGCGCTATCGGCGGACCCGCGACCTGCGCGACGCCCTCGAGCGGCTGGAGGCCGAAGTCCGCGAGACCGATGCCGCCATGGCCGAGATGAGCCTCCAGCTGGCCGACCCCGCCACCTATGCCGATCATCACGCCTTCCGCGAGCTGATCGAGCGCCACAACGCGACCCGCGACCGGGCCGATCAGCTCGCCGCCGACTGGGCGCGACTCAGCTCCGAGCTCGAGGCGGCCGAGGCCGAGGACAGCCTCACCCCGTCCGCCCGATGACGCAGCGCCCCGCCTCCAGCGCCCTCGGCGCGCTGCTGATCGTGGTCGCCGCATCGAGCTTCGGGGTGCTCGGGCCGATGGCCGAGTACGCCGACCGCGCGGGGATCTCGAGCCTCACCCTCGTCACCTGGCGCGCCGGGATCGGCGCGATCGTGGTGCTCCTCTTCATGGCCGCGCGGGCCGCCTCCGGGAAGCGGCTGTCACGACCGTGGCGCGAGATTCCCCGGCGCGACCGGCTCTTCATGTCGTCGGCGGCGGTCACCAACGCGGCGCTCAACCTCGCCGCCTTCGTCGCCTTCGTGCGCATCGGGATCGCACTCTCGCTCCTCATCTTCTACATCTATCCCGCCTTCGTGGCGCTGGCCAGCACGGCCTGGTTCGGTGAGCGGCTCGACCGCCTGCGGTGGGCGGCGCTCGGCATCTCGCTCGCCGGTGTCGTACTGGTGGTGGCGGGCGCCGGCGACCTCGGCTCGCTCGATGGGCTGGGCATCGGCCTGGCGCTGCTGGCCGCCCTGGCGCAGACCTACTACGCGCTCGCCGCGAACCACGGCTTCCGGAAGGTCCCCGGCGCGCAGGCGGCGGCCTCCACCATGGGCGGCGCGGCGATCGTCTACCTGGTCGCCGCGGTGGTCATCGGGCGCGTGGGCGAGATCGGTCAGCCGCTGGCGAGCTTCGCCGCCCTGTGGCCGGTGCTGATCGCCGGCGTGATCGGGGCCGGCCTGGCGACCGTCTGCTTCATCGCCGGGATTCGCATGCTCGGAGCGCCGCGCGCCTCGATCCTGTCGACCCTGGAGCCGGTCGTCGGCGTGTCCGCTGGCCGCGATCCTGTTCGGCACGGTTCCGTCGCCGGTGCAGATCGCCGGCGGAGCGCTGATCATCGCGGCCGGGATCGTGCTCCAGCTCCGCCCGCGGGGCGAGGTGGCGGGGCACGAGGCGGTCGCGGAGCTGGAGGCCTCCTAGGCCATCAGCGCGGCGTGGACCGCCTGGGCGGCGCGCGCCAGCTGCTCGATCGGGACCTCGGCCCACACCACGCGCATCCCGCCCTCGTCGAACGATCCGGCACCGTGCGCGGGGATCGGCAGCAGCTCCGGCATCCGCGCGGCCGGCCCGATCAGGCTGATCCGCGCGATCCGATCCTTGCGGTCGACCGCGAGGAGCATCGGCGCATCCTGCATGCCGCGAGCTGCGAGGGCGAACCTCCGTGCTCGGTCCCCTCGCCCACCGACCGCACCACCAGGCGCAGCTTCCCGCGGCGCGCGCGACGGACCGCGACGGGGTGCACGACCTCGGCACCGGCCTCGGCCAGCAGCTCGAGCTGGAAGGCGTCCACGCTCGCCAGGAGGCGGGCCGCCGGCACGAGGTGCGGGTCCGCCTCGAGGATCCCGCCGGTGTCCTTGAACAGCTCGCAGCGCTCCGCGCGCAGGGCGACCGCCAGCACCACCGCCGAGAGATCGGTCCCGCCGCGTCCCAGCGTCGTCAGCTCGCCGTGCGTCCCGATCCCCTGGAACCCCGCCACCACCGGCACCATCCCCTCCGCCAGCGCGGCGCGCAGACGGCGTGGGAGGACGCGTCGCACCTCCGCGCCCAGGTGGGCGGCAGCGGTCCGGATCCCCGCCTCAGCGCCACTGAAACGAGCGCGCCCGGATGCCGCGCGCCTGGAGCCCCAGTGCGAAGAGGGCGGCCGAGAGCGCCTCGCCGGTGGCCAGGGCGCGGTCCGTCTCGCGGGCAAGCAGCGAGTCGGGGTCGTGTGACCCGCCGCGCAGGACGAGCGCCACCATCCGGCAGCAGGACCGCGGCCGAGGCGAGGATCGCGTCGGTCACCCCCTCGAAGGCGGAGACGACGACCACCGGACGCTCCCCGGCCGCGCGCTGGGCGGCGACCGCAGCGACCGCCGCGGCGATGTCCTCGGGGCGCCGCAGCACCGAACCGCCGAACTTGTCGACGACGATTGGCGAGGCCGTGTCGGGTCGCGCTCTGGACATCGGTCGGCTCACTCTACCCGGCGCCCATCCGCGCGAGGTGTGCAAGTGATCTGAACAGTTGCGCGCTACCCTCCGGCGGTGGCCGACCGCCTGACCGATGGCTCCGCGCTGGCGCGCGTTCGCGCCTCGCTGCTCGCCTGGTACGCCGCCGACCACCGCGACTTCCCGTGGCGTCGCACGACCGATCCCTACGCCGTCCTGGTCAGCGAGGTGATGCTCCAGCAGACCCAGGCCTCGCGCATCGCCGAGCGCTTTCCCCTCCTTCATGGCCCGATTCCCCACGGCCCGCGCCCTCGCCGGCGCAAGCGAGGCGGACGTGCTGGCCGCCTGGTCGGGGCTCGGCTACAACCGTCGCGCCCTGGCACTCCGGCGTGCAGCCGCAGCGGTCGCGGCTGACGGCTGGCCGCGCGACGTGGCCGCGCTCGAGCGGCTGCCGGGGATCGGTCCGTACACGGCCCGCGCGGTCGCCAGCCTTGCCTTCGGGGAGCCGGTCGGCGTGGTTGACACCAACGTGCGCCGCTGGCTCGTCCGCCGCTTTGGCCTCTCCGCCGCAGCCACTCCCCGTGAGCTCCAGGCGCTGGCCGATGCGCTGGCGGCGGCCGGCAACGCCGCGGACGCCGCTCCCTGGACCCACGCCACCATGGAGTTCGGGGCCGGCGTCTGCACCCCGCGCAGTCCGCGCTGTGCCGTCTGCCCCATCGCCGCGGGCTGCCCTTCGCGCGGGGTGGCGACGCCGGTCCCCGTCCCGCGTCAGGCGACCTTCGCGGGGTCGGACCGGGCGCATCGGGGTGCGCTGCTGCGAGCGCTGACCGAGGAACGGAGCCATGCCCTGACGCCTCGCCGCGGGGCGGCGGATCGTTCCCGAGCCGGCCTTCGAGCGGATCGTGGCCGGGCTCGAGCGCGACGGGCTGCTCCATCGGTCCAGGGGACGACTGCGGCTGGGCGGTCGGCCGCAGCCGGCCGCTACAATCGGTCCATGAGCACCGCCACCGCCGGCCTGAAGGTCAAGATCGGCGACCAGATGCCGTCGGTCGGGCAGCGAGCTACTGACGGATATCTGCTCAACCTGCGGAGCCTCGTCGGCAAGCAGCCGCTGATCCTCGTCTTCTTCGGCGGCCCCACCCTCAAGGGAGCGGCCCGCGAGCGCGGCGACACGATGGCCGAGTCGCTCAAGGAGGCCTTCCCGCGCCTCGACAAGCAGGGCGTGGCGCTCATCGGCGTCACCACCGACAACGAGCAGCAGCAGAAGGCGTACGTCGCCGAGCTGGGGCTCCCCTATCTCCTCTTCTCCGACGAGCGACGGATCGCGGTCGAGCTGCTCGGCATCCCGACCACCACCGAGCGCGGCAACGTCAACGCCGAGCCGACCGCATTCGCCGTGAGCGTGGACGGGACGATCCTGGACATCGTCGAGAACGCCGCACCAAAGGGCCTGGTCGCCCGCCTGCTCGAGGCGATCTTCCCACCGGGTTAGGCCGATGCTCGCCGTCCGCACCCACGCCGCCGGCGAGCCGCTGCGCATCGAGGAGGTCCCGCTCCCCAAGCCGCACGGGACCGAGATCCGCATCAAGGTCGCCGGCTGTGGCGTGTGCCACACCGATCTGCACATCGCGCGGACCGATCGAATGCGGGTGACACGGCCGATCACCCTGGGCCATGAGGTCGGCGGCTGGGTCGATGCCTTCACGGGCGGCGCAGCGGCCGAGCTGAAGACGGCACGCCTCCACGAGGGCGACCGCGTCGTCGTCTTCGGTGGCTGGGGCTGCGGCGCCTGCGGCCAGTGCGCCTCGGGGGAGGAGCAGCGCTGTGACCGATCGGAGTCACCGGGCTTCCAGCGGGACGGTGGCTACGCCGAGTACATGCTCGTGCCGCACGCCCGCCACCTCGTCTCGATCGGCGATCTGCACCCCGACCACGCCGCCCCCCTGGCCGATGCAGGAGTCACTCCCTGGCGCGCCGTCCAGCGCGCCGCCGCGTGGCTGCAACCGGGGGCGCGGGTCCTGCTGATCGGCCTGGGTGGCCTCGGCCAGTTCGCGCTCCAGTACCTGCGTCGCCTGCCCGACCTCACCATCGCGGTGCGCGAGCTGAGCCCGGAGAAGCTGGCGCTCGCCTCGGAGCTCGGCGCCGACCTGGGGCTGCTGATGGGCGACGAGGCGCTGGTCGAGCTGGGCCTCGGCGGCCCAGCGGATGTGGTCTTCGACTTCGTCGGCAACGACCCCAGCCTCGACTACGCGGTCCGCAACGTGGCGCCCGGCGGCCTCGTCTCGCTGGTCGGCGAGGGCGGTGGCCGCTACGAGTTCAGCTTCCGCCGCATGCCGGTCGAGGCGAGCCTGACGACGACCGCCTGGGGCTCCATCTCCGACCTGCGCGAGGTGGTCTCACTTGCCCGGCGCGGCCGCATGAAGTGGCACGTGGAGCGCCTGCCGTTGGCCGAGGCCGCCGCTGCCCACGATCGCCTTGCTGAAGGACGGGTAGAGGGCCGGATCGTGCTGATGCCTCCGGATCATTAGTCCTCGCCCCACTCAGACTCAACCGCCGGTTACCACCCGTATCTCAGCTCGGAAGCTGAGGGTCCCCGTGAATCTCAGGTGAGATTCATCTCGCCGCGGACGCGTCGCGCAAGTGAATCTGCCGCAATCCCATGTCCGGCGAGGGTCTCCCGCGCTGCATTCGTCGAGAGTATGCCGAGCCAAAGGTGCGCCAGACGTACCGTCCCGTCCCCAACCGAAGTCGCTTCAATCTGGGCGGAGAGGACAACCTCCTTGGCGTCAGCAGTTAGCGCGCCTCTGGGCAAGTGAGCGGACATGCCCGTTGGCAGAGATCCGATCGCCTCGGCGACCACGTCCGGATCCTCGCCGGCGCGAGCATTCAGCGATCGGACGGTAACCTCAGCGCTCACGGCGGACGCCAGGTCCGAAAGCCCAATACACAGGCTACGCCTCGCACGTGCGCTTGCCATTGCCCCACGGAGGGCGCCGCGTGCCTCGTCGCTCCAGCCGGCGAAGAGGTCGTCCCCCTGCGTTTCCGAACTCACCTCATGCGAGGCCACG
This sequence comes from uncultured Chloroflexia bacterium, assembly GCA_963782015.1. GTDB lineage: Bacteria > Chloroflexota > Limnocylindria > QHBO01 > QHBO01 > CF-167. Next base: position 997,144 of record CAWAHY010000004.1, on the reverse strand, counting down.
CGGATCTCCTCGGAATCGCCTCGACACTACGTGATCCAACTGATGTCCGAAGGATACAGTCCGATGCAGACGGTTCCGTCCGAATGGCGTACGAAGAGGGTCGAGACCCGCCCGCTGACATAGCCCGTGGATGTGTACCTGTCAACGTCGACGCCCCAAGTCCAGCTGAACTGCACAGATTGACCGGCAATCCACCCGTAAGTGCCGGCAGTCGAATTGCTCCAGTCCATTCTCCAGTCCACAAACACGATGGGCGCCCAATGGGATGTGCCTGCGTCGGCGGCGAACAGGGCGTGTCCGCTGCCTCGCGGATAAAGATAGAACGAGGCCCATCCGCAGGTGCCGTATACCTTGTTCAGCGCAGTCACCCCGCCGGCATTCGCGGTAGGGGCGCCGGCAACGTACACATACTCCAGGGCGACCACCTGAACAACTGCTTGGCCGGGGGCTCCGGCGACAGCGTGGGCAGGAAGGAGAGCGCCAATCAGCAGTAGCGAGATCAAGATCGAAAGCAGTCGTCTCACCATGTCGTCCTCCCGTCATCTATGGACCGGCCCCGTGATATCGATTTGGTGTGGGCCGCGCTCCTCTGATGGTCTGACGTTGATGAAGCGGTCGCCTAGGGCCGTCGGTCGCAACGAACAGGCCGATTGGAAGTGCTAGGTGGCAAGGCGACTCATCGCTGCGCCAATGCGGGCCAGGGTGCGTTCCTTCCCCAGCAGCTCCATCGATCCGAAGAGGGGCGGTGAAACGAGGCGGCCGGTGACCGCCACCCGGAGCGGGCGGAAGAAGTCGCCGGGCTTCCAGCCGTGGGCCTCGGCGGCGGATCGACCGGCGGCCTCCAATCCCTCGCCATTCCAATCGGATGCCGTCAGCGCCTCGCGCGCGGCGGCCAACGCCCCCGCCGTCTCCGCCACGGACCGACCCTTGGGCAGCAGCAGCTCAGGCTCATACAGGGCAGCGACCTGGGCATCGGTCTCAGTCAGGAAGGCGGCCAGCTCGGTCGCATCCGAGAGGCGCACCAGCCGCTCGTGGAGGAGCGGCACCAGCCGCAGCAGCACCTCGTCCGAGAGCGTCTCGGGCAGGAACGGTCGAAGCCGCGCCGCGAGATCGGTGTCATTGAGCGACCGGATGTAGACGCCGTTGAGGTAGTCCAATCGGTCCTTGTCGAAGACCGCCCCGGCCTTGTGCACCTCGCCGATCTCAAACCGCTCCGCCAGCTGCCCGAGCGAGAAGATCTCCTCCTCGGTCCCCGGCGACCAGCCCAGGAAGGCGAGGAAGTTGACCATCGCCTCGGGCAGGTAGCCCTGCTCGCGGTAAGCGGTGATCGCGGTCTGCGACTTGCGCTTGCTCATCTTCGAGCGATCCGGGTTGAGGATCAGCGGGATGTGCCCGAACTTGCGGCTCGCGGTAGCCGAGCGCCCGGATCAGCGCAATGTGCTTGGGCGTGTTGCTCAGATGGTCCTCGCCGCGGACGACGTGGGTGATCGCCATGGCCTCGTCGTCGACCACCACCACGAAGTGGTAGAGCGGCATCCCGTCGCCGCGCACGATCACGAAGTCGCCGAGCAGCGCGTTGTCGAACTCGACCTCGCCGCGGATCAGGTCGTCGAAGCGGATCTGCTCCGGCGGGACCTTGAAGCGGAGCGCCGGTCGGCGTCCGTCGGCCACGAACGCGGCGCGATCCGCATCGGTCAGGCGGAGGCAGCGCCCGTTGTAACGCGGCGCCTGGTGACTCCGCTCCTGCTCGTGCCGCACCGCGTCGAGCTCGTCCGGCGTGCAGTAGCAGTGGTACGCGGCTGCGCTGGCCAGGAGCCGATCGGCCTCGCGCGCATACAGCTCCATGCGCTGACTCTGGCGATACGGCGCGTACGGACCGATATCCTCGCCGCCGGCCGCCTGTGGCCCCTCGTCCCAGGTGATGCCGAGCCAGTGCAGGTTGTCGATGATGTCGCGCTCGAAGGCGTCGGTGCCGCGGGCGACGTCGGTGTCCTCGACGCGCAGGACGTACGTGCCGCCCACGTGCCGCGCGAAGAGGAAGTTGTAGAGGCTGGTGCGTGCCGTCCCGATGTGCAGCGGCCCGGTGGGGCTGGGCGCCATGCGCACGCGAATGGGGGTTGTCTCGGGGGCGCTCATCGGTCGCCCGATGCTAGCAGCAGCTCATCGACCGCCGGCCGGATCGCCGCGACCCACAGCGCGTATTGAGCCCCGGAAGGATGCAGCCCGTCGCGCGCCACGAGTGACAGGTCGGTGGCGGCCCCCTTGGAGATCTCGAAGATGTCGGGCACGAAGCGAACCCCGCGCTCGCCACAGAGCGGCCTCCATCAGCCCGTTGACCCGCTCGATCCCGGCGCGCTGCTGCTCCGCGGAGCCGAAGGTCCCACCCTGCGGGGTCACGGTGTAGTCGGGCGTGGCGACGCACAGCACCCGCTCCGGCGGGAGCACCGCGAAGAGCGCGTTCAGGATCTCCGTCAGGTTGTCGGCATAGACCGACTCCGGCACGCCCCGCACGACATCGTTCACGCCGATCTGCAGCGTGACGAAGTCCGGCCGCAGGTCGTCGAGGGCGGGCAGCTCGAAGCGGATGAGGTCGTCGCTGCTGTACCCGTTCACGCCCAGGTTGGCGACGAGCTGCAGCCGCGGCTCCCCGCGCAACCAGCTGGCTCGGCCAGCTCTCGCGCGGAGCTCACCGAGGTGCCGATCGTGTACGAATCGCCGAGCGCGACGTAGCGCAACGCGTCCTCCCGAACCGACGGCGTGGCGGCGGTGCCGCAGGCTCCGCGAGCCCGATGACCAGGGCCGCGACCGCCAGGCCGGCCCTCACCGCCCCAGGGTCGGGTTGCCCTTCGCGGTGTTCAGCTTCACCGCCTGCTTGACGAGCTCGCGCAGCGCATCGGCCGGGATCTCGTCGACCGTCGTGATCTTGATGTGCCGCATCCGCTCGCCATCGCCCTGGAGCACCTTCTTCGGGTCGTCCATCTCCGTCCCGCGCCAGAAGCCGATGTTGACGTGCTTGGGGTACGCCTTCATCCAGATCATCGGTCCGTTCCATTCCCAGACCGGCTGGGCCCACTTGATCCCGACCGCGGAGTGCGGCGCTCCCTCCTTGACGACCTCGCGCAGGCGCTTCATGGCATCGGTGCGCCAGTCGTCGAAGGCGGCGATGTACTCGTCAACGGTCTTCTGCCCGTTCATCGGTCAGCTGGTCCTCGTGCGTATGCGCACAATGTAGCGGTGTTCCTGAGCGGCACCCTGCTGAACATCGCGACCGTGCTCATCGGCACCAGCATCGGGCTGCTGGCGGGCTCGCGCGTGCCGCCGCGCATGCAGGAGAGCCTCACCACCGGGACCGGCTTCTTCACCGTGATCCTCGGCGTCTCGATGGCCGTGCGCATCTTCAGCGACCCCGCGGCGCTCCCCGGCCACGACCTCGCCATCCTGGCGGCCCTGCTGGTGGGGGTGGCGGTCGGCGAGCTGCTCCGCATCCACGACGGGCTGGAGTGGCTCGGTGGCTGGTTCCAGCGCCGCCTGGCACCGAGCGACGACGGCGGCACGGGCCGGCCGAGCCGGATCGCGGAGGGGTTCATCACCGCCTCGCTGGTCTTCTGCGTCGGTCCGCTGACGATCCTCGGCTCGCTCCAGAACGGCCTCACCGGCGACACGACCCTGCTCGCCACCAAGTCGCTGCTCGACCTCGTGACCTCCATCGCCTTTGCCGCCGCGCTGGGCCCCGGCGTCTACCTGTCGGCGCTCACCATCGGGGTGGTGCAGGGCGGGATCAGCGGCGGAGCCTTCCTGCTGACCGATGTGATGGACGCGCCCACCATCCTGGCGATCACCGCGGCCGGCGGCCTGATCCTGCTCGGGGTGGCGCTGCGGCTGCTGGACCTCAAGGCGGTGCGCGTCGCGAACTTCCTGCCCGCCCTGGTCCTGGCGCCGATCTTCGTGCGCCTCGCCGACGCCGTCCGCGGCTGGCTGGACTAGGCCAGGCTGAAGGCGGGACGCACCTCGCCGGCGCGATCGCCGCGGGGATCCAGGATGAGTGGAGCGGCGTACTCCGCCAGGCGCTCGAGCCTCGGCCGCTCCCAGCACGCCGAGCTGACGCAGCGACTCGACCGTGACGACGTTGCGCGCCCGGCGAGCGCGATCCCCGTCCTCGATCTTGACCGCCACTCCCCTGGCGCCGTTCCCCTTGCCGCCCGTGCCCGACAGCAGACCCACGGCCTGCACCCCCTCGGCCCCGCCCTTGGAGACGAGCCTGCCGGGCGCGGCGCGCATGAGCGCCGTGTCCAGCTCCCGGCGCTCGCCGGCGATCAGCTCCGGATGCGCCATCATCGCGTCCCGGATCCGGCCGAGCGCCGTGCGGAGCGACGCGTCACCGATCCCCGATGGGTCGGCCAGGCGCGCGAAGGCGAGGGCCAGCGAGCGCAGCGGCAGGCCAAAGGTGACCACGCCGCAGCCATCGGTCGCCGTGACGATGCGCGCAACCGGCGTGTCGGTCAGAACGGCCACGGTCTCGAGGGCGAGCTGCTGGATCGGGTGGTCGGGCTCCCAGTAGGGCTCGACCGGCCAGCCGGCGGCCTTGGCGTGCAGCGCCATGCCGGCGTGCTTGCCCGAGCAGTTGTGGCGGATGCGCGCTCGGCGGCTCGCCGTCGCGCACCAGGCGCTGGGCCGTCTCGGTGTCGGACGGGGCGGCCACGCCACAGGCCAGCACCTCGCGCGTCAGGCCACCGGCGCGCAGGACGGCCTGCACCGTGCGGACGTGGCGGTCCTCGCCGGCATGCGACGCGGCCATGATCGCCAGCGACTCGACCGGCGACGGGAAGTTGTAGGCGTCGAAGCGCCCCGAGGCGACGAACGGGGCGACCTGGAACGGCTTGGCCGATGAGCGAAGGAAGATGAGCTCGTCGGGGTCGCCGCAGGAGGCGAGGAGCTTGCCGTCGGGCGAGACCACGGCCACCGAGCCACGGTGGCGCGACTCGACGCGATCGCCCCGTGTGACCTCGACCAGGAGACGGGCCACGCGACCGCGTGACCTACCGGATCAGGAGTTGCCGGCGGTGCCGGTGCTCGTGGCGGCTCGCTCGGGAGCGGGCGCCGCCTCGCGATCCTTGCTGAAGATGCTGCCCTGTCCGGCGGAGGCGGCCGGCGCTGCGGCGGCACCCTTCCCGGAGGGAGCGGCCTGTGCCGGCGCGGGAGCCGGCGCGGTCGCGGAGCTGCGACCCTCGGGTGTCATCAGCACGGCGCCCTCGAAGTGGGCGCCCTCCTTGACGACCAGGACCTGCGCCTTGACCTTGCCCTTGACGCGCCCGGTCGAGCCGATCTCGAAGCGGCCGCCGCAGTCGACGTCCCCCTCGTAGTCGCCGTTGATGATCACGTTGGCGGCGCTGATCGAGCTGCGCACCTTGGCCTGCGGGCTGATGATCAGGGTGCCGGAGCACTCGATCTCGCCGCTCGCCTCGCCCTCGATCCGCAGGTCGCGGTCCGAGACGTACTTGCCGTTGAAGCGGGCATGGGGATCGATGACGCTCTCGTTCCCGGGATCGGGCCGGCGGTACTCCATCGGGCTTGGCGTCATCTCTGCCTCATCGGGAAAGCTGTCTGGATAGAGGTTGCCGACAACGTCCTCGCGGAGGCCAGAGTCGGCCTTGGTGTCTCGCTTGGTTCCAAAGACCACAACTGGCTCCTTCCCCTCGTCGCGGGCCACGAAGTGCCGGCACAGGGCGCGACGAAACGGACGTAAGGACCGATAGCCTAGCAGCCCAACGAGAATCGAGGTAGTGGGTAGTCAAGGGGCCGCCTAGAATTCGCCCGATGGACCCCGCGCGCTTCCCCAACCTGCACGTCTCGCAGCATCCGCTGGTCGCGCACAAGCTGTCGCTGCTGCGCGATCGGGCCACCGAGCCCAAGAAGTTCCGCGAGCTGGTCCGCGAGCTGTCGCTGGCTGCTCGGCTACGAGGCGATGGCGGACCTGACCACCCAGCCGATCACCGTCGAGACGCCCCTGGAGGCGATGGCCGGCGAGCAGCTGGCGCCGAAGGTCGGCCTGGTTCCGGTGCTGCGCGCCGGGCTGGGGATGGTCGACGCCATGCTCGAGCTGATGCCGACCGCGGAGGTGTGGCACATCGGCCTGTACCGCGACGAGCGCAGCCTGAAGCCGGTCGAGTACTACAACAAGCTGCCGACCGCGGCGACCGTGCAGGTCTGCCTGATCCTGGATCCGATGCTCGCCACCGGCGGCTCGTCGTCGGCCACGGTCGACATCCTCAAGCACTGGGGCGCGGTGCGGATCAAGCAGGTGAGCCTGATCGCGGCGCCGGAGGGGGTCGCCACCCTCTCCGCGGCGCACCCCGACGTCGACATCCACGTGGGCGCCGTCGACCGGGCGCTGAACGAGCGCGGGTACATCGTGCCGGGGCTGGGGGACGCGGGGGATCGCCAGTTCGGCACCTTCGCGGGGCCGTCGTCGGAGCCCGGCCACGATCCCGCGGACGAGACCGCCGAGATCGTGCGGCGCCTCCAGCGCAACCTGTCGGGCTAGCGCCGCGGGCAACGAAAAGCCCCGAAGGAACCGCCGCCGGTCCGTTGATGCAATCTCGGGTGCCCTTGGCTGCCCCTTCGGGACAACCGAAGCGTAGGGGCTGGCGAGGAGGGCGGCAACCCCACTTATCCCCGAACTTCGGGGCCGCCTGCGAACTTGTCCACAGCCGATCCCCGAGCCGCGCGCTACGCTGCCGCCATGGAGAAGCGGCGCGTCCTCTTCGTGTGCGTCCACAACAGCGCCCGTTCCCAGATGGCGGAGGGGATGCTGCGCGCCTGGGCGGGTGATGCGTACGAGGTCGCCAGTGGCGGGACGGAGGCCTCGCACGTCCGACCCGAGGCGGTCACGGTGATGCACGAGCTCGGGATCGACATCAGCGGGCACGCGTCCAAGACGATCGAGCGCTACATGGGCCAGCCGTGGGACTTCCTCGTCCCCGTCTGCGAGGAGGCGTGCGAGGCCTGCCCCTACGTCCCCGGGGCGAAGGCCGTGCTGCGCTGGTCGTTCGACGACCCATCGGCCGCCACCGGCACCGAGGAGGAGCGGCTGGCCGTCTTTCGCCGGGTCCGGGACGAGATGGCCACCCAGGTCCGCAGCTTCATCGCCGCGGAGCGGTAGACTCCGCACCGATGCCCGATTCGCACGTGAAGGTGGCCGTCACCGGCGCCGCCGGTCAGATCGGCTACGCGCTCCTCTTCCGCATCGCCTCCGGCGAGATGTTCGGCCCGCGCACCACCGTCGACCTGCACATGCTCGAGCTGGAGGCCGCGCTGCCCGCCCTCGAGGGCGTGGCGATGGAGCTCGAGGACTGCGCCTTCCCGCTGCTCCGCAGCATGGTCCGCACCTCGAGCGCCGACGAGGCCTTCGCCGGCGTGAACTGGGCGCTGCTGGTCGGCGCCGTGCCGCGCAAGGCGGGGATGGAGCGCAAGGACCTGCTCACCATCAACGGCGGCATCTTCACCGGCGCAGGGCAGGGCCATCGCCCGCAACGCGGCGACGGACGTCCGCATCCTCGTGGTCGGCAACCCGTGCAACACCAACTGCCTGATCGCGGCGGCCAACGCGCCGGAGATCCCGCCGGACCGATGGTTCGCCATGACCATGCTCGACGAGAACCGCGGCCGCTCCCAGCTCGCGGCGCGAGGCCGGCGTGGAGGTCGAGCGCGGTGCGCGACCTGGCGATCTGGGGCAACCACTCCTCGACCCAGTTCCCCGACTTCTATCACGCCACCATCGACGGGCGCGCCGGCCACCGAGGTGATCCCGACGAGGCGTGGCTGCAGGGCGACTTCATCGCCACCGTGCAGCAGCGCGGCGCGGCGATCATCGCGGCGCGCGGCCAGTCGAGCGCGGCCAGCGCCGCCAACGCGGTGATCGACACGGTGCGCAACATCACCCAGCCGAGCGGCGAGATCTTCAGCGCCGCCATCCCTGCCCCCGCGGAGGGCGGGCTACGGGGTCCCCGCCGGCGTCGTCTTCGGCTACCCGCTGCGCGCCACCGCGCCGGGGCAGGTCCAGATCGAGGCGGGGATCGTCCACAATGCGTGGGCACAGGGCAAGGTCGACGCGACGCTCGCCGAGCTGCTCGAAGAGCGCGAGGCGATCAGGGAGCTGATCGGATGACGAACGACACGCTGACGGCCGCCGAGACCGCCACCCTCACCCTCGCCGGCAAGAGCACCGAGCTGCCGGTCGTCCACGGCACCGACGGCGACGCGGGGCTCGACATCGGTCAGCTCCGAGCGCAGACCGGGCTCGTCACGCTCGACGACGGCTACGGCAACACCGGCTCGTGCGCCAGCGCGATCACCTACCTCGACGGCGACGCAGGGCATCCTGCGCTACCGCGGCTACCCGATCGAGCAGCTGGCCGCCAAGAGCACCTTCCTCGAGGTCGCCTACCTCCTCATCTACGGCGAGCTGCCGACGCAAGGCCCAGCTCGAGTCGTTCGTCGGACAGCATCACCCGCCACTCGCTGATCCACGAGGAGATGCGCCACTTCTTCGACGGCTTCCCCACGAACGCGCACCCGATGGCGATCCTCGTCGGCGGTGGTGCGGCGCTGTCGACCTTCTACCAGGACAGCCACGACCCGTGCGACGCCGACGGACGTCGAGATCAGCACGCATGCGGCTGCTCGCCAAGATGCCGACCATCGCCGCCTTCGCCTACAAGAAGTCGATCGGCCAGCCGTTCATCTACCCGGACAACTCGCTCGGCTACGCGGCCAACTTCCTGCACATGATGTTCGCCGTGCCGTCCGAGCCGTACGAGGTCGACCCGGTGGTCGCCGAGGCGCTCGACCTGCTGCTCATCCTGCACGCCGATCACGAGCAGAACTGCTCCACCTCGACGGTGCGGATGGTCGGCTCCAGCCACGCCAACCTGTTCGCCTCGGTCGCGCGCCGGCATCTGCGCGCTGTGGGGGCCGCTGCACGGCGGCGCCAACCAGGCCGTCATCGAGATGCTCGAGCAGATCGCGGCCGACGGCGGCGACGTGGCCAAGTACGTCGACCGCGCCAAGGACAAGGACGACCGACTTCCGGCTGATGGGCTTCGGCCACCGCGTCTACAAGAACTTCGACCCGCGGGCCAAGATCATCAAGACAGGCTGCGGACCGGTCCTGCCAAGCCATGGGCCGTCAACGATCCGCTGCTTCGAGATCGCCAAGCAGCTCGAGGAGGTCGCGCTCCACGACGACGTACTTCGTCGAGCGCAAGCTCTACCCGAACGTCGACTTCTACTCGCGGCATCATCTACCGCGCCATCGGCTTCCCGACAACATGTTCACCGTCATGTTCGCCATCGGCCGGCTGCCCGGCTGGATCGCGCACTGGAAGGAGATGATCGAGGACCCGGCGACCAAGATCGGTCGCCCCCGCCAGATCTACATCGGCGCCACGGCGCGCGACTACGTGCCGCTCGAGCGGCGCTGAGGGTCATCGGCTCATGCGCCTGACGGTCCTCGGCCGCAGCCCGGCTCGCCCCAATCCGGGCGAGGCCTGCGCCGGCTACCTGGTCGAGGGAGGCGGCTCGCGCATCCTGATGGACGTCGGCCCTGGGGTGGTCGCCCAGCTGCTCCGCCGCAACACCCCCGACGAGCTCGACGCGGTGGTGATCAGCCACATGCACACCGACCACTGCCTCGACCTGATCACGCTGCGCTACAGCTACCCGTGGATCGACGTCGCCAAGAAGCGGCTGACGGTGATCGTGCCGCCGGGCTCGACCGGGCAGCTCGCCGAGCTTGCCCTCGGGGCGGGCTACGCCAACTTCTTCGACAAGAGCTTCATCTTCGTGGAGCACGACGGGAAGCGGCCGATCGAGGTCGGCAACCTGCGCCTGGAGCCGGAGGAGACGCAGCACTACGTCCGCACCTGGGGCTTCCGGATCGCCGCCCGCGGGACCGATGAGGACCCGAACCGGATCCTGACCTACTCGGCCGACACCGGCCCGTGCGACGCCCTGCCGCGCCTGGCCGACGGCGCGGAGCTGTTCCTGTGCGAGGCGGCGCTGCGCTCGCTCAAGGAGGACGACCCCGAGCCGCAGAGCCGCGGCCACCTGCTCCCCTCGGAGGCCGCCGAGGCCGCCCGGGGTGCCGGAGTCGGCAAGCTGCTGCTCACCCACATCCCGATCTCTGACGGCGGGGAGTGGGCACTCGCCGAGGCGCGCTCGGCGTGGGACGGCGCGATCGAGGTCGCCCAGCCGCTGGCCAGCTACGAGGTCTGATCGGGCTCCGAGATGACCCTGGCCCCGGCGATGTAGCGATCCGCGGACCAGGTGGCCAGGCGCCCAGACGCACCGCCGCGGCCAGGGTCGACGCCGACCAGCCCCGCCGCCACGATGAGGGCGCCGGCCGCGAACGAGACGCCCATCACGAAGAGACGAGCAGCGTGCCGCCGATCAGGATGGCGTCCATCACCAGGCCGATCTTGAGCGCGGTGAACACGAACCAGCGCAGCGAATGGCCCTGGGCACGGCCGGCCAGCCACAGCACGGTCGGGCCGCTCGCTCCCAGCAGCGCCGATGTAGAGGCCCGGCGCGCCGAGCAGCTCGCCGGCGCCGAGCCGGATGCGGAGGATCACGGCGGCGAGGAGCCACGCGCCCAGCAGGGCGGTGCCCGCCCCGATCCCGATCAGCCAGACGAGCAGCAGCGTGGCGGTGCCGCCGGAGAGGCGCTCGACCAGCTCGCCGTCGTTGCCCTCGACCAGCCGCGTTGGCCCGTCCTCGGGGAGGGTGGGGGGCGGGTCGCCGGACATCGTCACCCCGCTGCGGCGGCCAGCGCGACCTCGAGGTCGGCGATGCAGGTCCTCGACCGCCTCGATCCCGACCGAGAGGCGCACCAGGCCGGGTGGCACGGCCAGCGGCGTGCCGACCACGCTGAAGTGGGTCATGGCCGCCGGCAGCTCGATCAGCGACTCCACCGCGCCGAGCGACTCCGCCAGCGTGAAGAGGCGGGTCGCCTCCGCCAGGCGCCGCGCGGCCGGCTCGCCGGCGGCCAGCTCGAAGCTGAGCATCGCCCCGGGGAGGCGCATCTGGCGCGCGCACGAGATCACGCTGCGGATGGCCGGCCAGGCCGGGGTAGTACACCGCGGAGACCTCGGGGCGCCGGGTCAGCCACTCGGCGATCGCGGCCGCGTTGGCCGAGGCGCGCTCCATCCGCACCGCCAGCGTTCGCATGCCGCGCAGCACCAGCCAGCAATCGAACGGCGACGGGACGGCGCCGGCCGCGTTCTGGTGGAAGGCGAGCGACTCGGCCAGGTCGTCACGTCGCGTGGCGAGGAGGCCGCTGATCACGTCGGAGTGGCCGGACAGGTACTTCGTGGCGGAGTGCATCACCACGTCCGCGCCGAGCTCCAGCGGTCGCTGGATGAAGGGCGTGGCGAACGTGTTGTCGACCACGGTCAGCGCTCCGACCGACGCGGCCAGGCGCGAGACGGCGGCGATGTCGACCACCTTGAGGAGCGGGTTGGTGGGCGTCTCGACCCAGATCATGCGGGCGGGGGGACTGCCCGCCAGCGCCGCCGCCACGCGCATCGAGGTTGCGCAGGTCCACGGCATCGGTCTCGATCCCGTATCGGCTCCAGACCTTGGACGGCCAGGCGCCAGGTGCCGCCGTAGGCGTCGTCCGACAGGATCAGCCGGTCGCCGGGGTTCGAGCAGGTAGAGGACGTTCTGCGTCGCCGCCAGGCCGGAGGCGTAGGCGAAGCCGTGCGTCCCGCCCTCGAGGGTGGCGATCGCGCTCTCCAGGGCCTGGCGGGTCGGGTTGCCGCTGCGCCCGTACTCGTATCCGTGGCGCGGCCGCCCGACGCCGTCCTGCCTGAAGGTGCGTGCTCATCTGGATCGCGGGCGAGACGCCGCCGCTGGCCTCGTCGGGCTCCGCGCCGGCGTGGACCGCCAGCGTCTCGATGCGATCGGTCATGCGCGCGTCAGCGGGTGCGGGGGAAGCCCAGGTCGACCTTGCTCGTCGACGGATCGGGCCAGCGCGAGGTGACGACCTTGGCCCGGGTGTAGAACTGCACCCCCTCGGGGCCGTACATGTGCAGGTCGCCGAAGAGCGACGCCTTCCAGCCGCCGAATGAGTAGTACGCCACCGGCACCGGGATCGGCACGTTGATGCCCACCATCCCCACGTTCACGTCGAACTGGAACTGGCGCGCCGCCCCGCCGTCTCGGGTGAAGATCGCCGTGCCGTTGGCGTACGGGTTCTCGTCGAGGACCTGCATCGCATCGGCGTAGGTCGGGACGCGCATCACCTCGAGCACCGGCCCGAAGATCTCGTTGCGATAGCAGTCCATCTCGGGGGTCACGCGGTCGAGCAGCGAGACGCCCAGGAAGAAGCCGCGCGCCCTCCTGGTACAGCGTGTGCTGCCGCCCGTCGACGACCAGCTCCGCGCCCTGGGCCGGGCCGCTCTCGAGGTAGGTGGCCACCTTGTCGCGGTGCTCGCGGGTGATGAGCGGCCCCATCTCCGGCGGTCCGGATCGGTCCCCGGCCCCACCTTGATCTTCGGGCAGTCGCTCCCGGATCGCCTCGACCAGCGGATCGGCCACGTCGCCGACGGCCACGCACCACGCTGATCGCCATGCAGCGCTCGCCGGCGGAGCCGTAGGCGGCGGAGACGGCGGCATCGGCCGCCATGCCGATGTCGGCATCGGGCAGGACCAGCATGTGGTTCTTGGCGCCGCCCAGCGCCTGCACGCGCTTCCCGGCCTTGGTGCCGGTCTCGTAGATGTAGCGCGCGATCGGGGTCGAGCCGACGAAGCTCACCGCGGCGATGTCGGGGTGCTCCAGGATCCGATCGACGGCCACCTTGTCGCCGTGCACGACGTTGAAGACGCCGTCGGGGACGCCCGCCTCCTTGCAGCAGCTCACCGAGATAGACCGATGCCGATGGGTCCTTCTCGGACGGCTTCAGGATGAACGTGTTGCCGCAGGCGATGGCGTTGCCGAACATCCACATCGGCACCATGGCCGGGAAGTTGAAGGGCGTGATGCCGGCCACCACGCCGAGCGGCTGGCGGATCTGGTAGACGTCGATGCCGGTGCTCACCTGCTCGCTGAAGCCGCCCTTGAGCAGGTGCGGGATGCCGGTCGCGAACTCCAGGTTCTCGAGGCCGCGGGCGACCTCGCCCAGGGCGTCGCTCGGCACCTTGCCGTGCTCGCGGGTCAGATGCGCGGCGATCTCGGCGCGGTGCTCCTCGACCAGGTTGCGGATGCGGAACAGGATCTCGGTGCGCTTGCTGATGCTGGTGGCGCGCCACTTCGGGAAGGCGGCCTTTGCCGCGGCGACAGCAGCATCCACCTCTTCGACCGATGCGAAGTCGACCTCGCGCGCCACCTCGCCGGTGGCCGGGTTGTAGACCGGGCCGCTGCGCCCCGATGTGCCGGCCACGCGGCGTCCGCCGATCCAGTGGTTCACCCGCTCGGTGGCGCGGCTGCGGACCGGCGGCGGCGGGCGGCTGGGCAATGCTGGTCATCGTGGAACGACTCCCGTGTGCTTGGAGGTCAAGGGTACCGTCCCATCACGTCCGTCGCAGCCGTGCGAGCGACAGCACGCCCACGGCACCGATGTAGAGGGCGGCAGCGACCGTGACGACGGCCAAGGGTCCGCTGTGGCTGCCCAGTCCATCGCCCAGCCCAGGGACATTGCTCAGGATGATCGCCGCGCCGATCACGACGCCGCCGACCACCGCAATCAGGGGGGACCATGCCGTCCAACGGGGCGCCACCTGCACACCGAAGCCGCCCACGGCCACGCCCGCGATGACCCCGAACAGCAGCGACATCGGCCCGATGAGATCGGATTCGTTCATGCCGAATTTGGCGATCGCCCAGTCAGCGAGGATGGTCTCCGTGGCGCCACTCACAACGGCTCCGACCAGCAGGAGCGCCCACGCCGTCCAACGAACGTCTAGCCACTGCCCAAAGACGAGTCTGGCGGCACCGAGCGCCAACAGCCCGCTGGCCACGACCCAGCAAAACGCCCAGACGGCGAGGCTCGACGGATGGGACAGGACCCCGACCTGCTGCAGCTGACCGATCGGCCAGACGAGCGCAGCGAGCGCGGCGACGAATCCGCCGAACGAGAGGATGGCCCACGCCACCGAGGCGATCCAAGGTGGAAGGGACATTCGCTGCGTCATCGTTGGCGCCGGCACGCGACGCTCCGTCTGCATGGCTGCCAGCCTACGCCGTGCGGCCCCTTCGCACCACCACGCCGAGCTGGGTCGAGCGCCAGTCGTAGTCGCTCACCGCTTCGTCGGCGCCCGAGCAGGCCGACCGAGCGCAGCCAGGCGTCGTTGTAGAGCTTGCCGATGTAGTTCCGTCCCGAATCCGGGAGCAGCACCACGAACAGCGCCTCCGGATCGTCCACTGAGCGGGCGATCTGGAGCGCGGCCCAGAGCGCGGTGCCGCCCGACTCCCCGGTCAGGATCCCCTCGGCCGCGGTGGCCTGGCGGGCAGTCAACATCGAATCGCGGTCGGAGACCTGCACGATCAGGTCGCAGACATCGGTGTCGTAGGTGATCGGCCAGAAGTCCTCGCCGACCCCCTCGGTCAGGTACGGGTGCGACGGGCCGCCGGAGAAGACGCTCCCCACCGTGTCGGCGCCGATCACCACCAGGCCCGGGCTTCCGCTCGTGCAGGTAGTGCCCGATCCCGCTGATCGTGCCACCGGTCCCCACCCCCGCCACGAAGTGCGTGATCCGACCCTCGGTCGCCTCCCAGATCTCCGGACCGGTGCTCGCGCGGTGCGCCTCCGGATTGCCGGGATTGGAGTACTGGTCCGGCTTCCAGCCGCCGGGCGTCTCGCGCGCCAGCCGGTCGCTGACGCGGTAGTAGGACCGCTCGTCATCGGGCTCGACGTCGGTGGGGCAGATGACCACCTCGGCCCCGTATGCGCGAAGCAGCGCGCGCTTCTCCTCGCTCTGCTTGTCGGGCATCACGAAGATGCACCGATACCCCTTCACCGCGGCCGCCATCGCCAGCCCCACCCCGGTGTTGCCGCTCGTCGGCTCCACGATCACGCCGCCGGGCTTCAGCAGCCCGGCGCGCTCGGCGGCCTCGATCATCGGCAGCGCGATGCGGTCCTTGACCGATCCCCCTGGGTTCATGTGCTCGAGCTTGGCCACGACGCGCGGCGTCACGCCGGCGGCCAACCGGCCGAGGGCAACCAGCGGCGTGCCGCCGATGGCGGCGGTCACGTCGGGCAGGATGCCCCGTCGCTCAGCCAGGCTGGACCTCCGCGGGAGCCTCCGACCTCCGGTGGCGTCTCGGCGGGTCGCATCCAGGCGCCGGGCGTGCCCCAGCCGCGGGCGTGCCGCAGCCACAGGAAGCCGCCCGCCAGCACGAAGCCGCCGAGCCCGATCCAGGTCGCGGTGGGGATGCCGGCGATCAGCCAGTTCTGCACCCGGAAGGTCTCGAGATAGGAGCGCACCAGGCCGTAGGCCATGATGAAGATGAGGAGCATGTCGCCGTCGTAGAGCCGCGCCGCGAACCGGCGGCTGATCCACAGCATCAGGCCCAGCGTGACGAGGCTCAGGATCGCCTCGTAGGCGAAGAGCGGGTGGAAGCGGGTCGTGTCGACCGGGTAGAGGGTGAGGTTGACCCACTCGGGGACGCGGTGCGCCGCGTCGATCGGGATGCCCCAGGGGAGCGTGGTGGGCGGTCCGTACAGCTCCTGATTGACGAAGTTGCCGAGCCGCCCGATCGCCTGGCCGAGCGGCACGGCCATCACGAAGATATCGAGCCAGCGCCCGGTCGGCAGGTGGTGCAGGCGCGTGTAGATCCACAGCACCAGGGCGCCGCCGGCCACCGCGCCGGGGATCCCGAGGCCCCCGTTCCAGACCTGGAGGGCCAGGATCGGGTCCTTGCTGTAGATGGCCGACCACTCGTGGATGACGTGGTACAGGCGCGCCCCGATCACGCCCCCGGCGATCACCCACAGCAGCATCGTCCAGCCGAGCTCGGGGTCCTCCCCCCGGCGCCGCGTCTCGGCCGTGCCCAGCCACGCGGCGAAGAGGATTGCGCTGGCGAGGATGATCCCGTACCAGTGGATCTCGAGCGGGCCCAGGCGCAGGGCGATGGGATCGATCACGCGGCGGATGATACGCGGCGGGGTATGGTCATGCGCCGACAGCGGCAGTATCGTGACGAACCACCCTGACGAGGATCCGATGAGCCACGCGGCCCCGAGCCCTGGCGTCACGCAGGAGCGCCCGCTCCTCCCCTTCTCGCACCTGCTGAAGCTGTCGATCTACTGGTTCGGCATCCTCACCATCTGGGGCGGCCTGAACAACATCATCCTGCCCTCGCGCATCGACGACATCGACAAGGCGAACGCCGGCTTCTTGCTGGCGGTGATCAACGGGGCGGCGGTGCTGATGGCGATCGTCGTCCAGCCCACCGTCGGCATGATCAGCGACTACACCGTGACGCGCTGGGGGAGGCGGAAGCCATACATCGTCATCGGTGCGTCGCTCGACGTCCTCTTCCTGATCGGGCTGGCGCTCTCGCAGACGTACCTGATGATCCTCGTCTTCCTGGTGCTGCTGCAGTTCAGCTCGAACTTCGCCCAGGGTCCCTTCCAAGGCTACGTGCCCGACCTCGTCCCCGCCAAGCAGGTGGCGACCGCCAGCGGCCTGATGGGCGTGATGATCGTGATGGGCCAGATCGCCGGCGTCGGAGTGGCCACGCTCGGGCTGGGCGGCGGCCTGGCGCTCGCCACGGTGGGGCTGGGGCTGATCGAGCTGGCGACCGCCATCGTCCTCGTCACGTCCGTGCGCGAGGGATCCGGGGCGCCGCCGCGGCCGGGATCCTGGCTGAAGGTCGCCACATCGGCCTGGGGGACGGACATCCTGCGCGAGTCGAACGTGCTCTGGCTGCTCCTCGTCCGGCTCCTCTTCCTGGGTGCCGTCAACGCCACCAACCTGGGGCTCTTCTACTTCGAGCGGACCCACGGCATGCCCGAGGAGGAGGCAGGATCGCTCCTCTTCATCGGGACGCTGGTGGTGGGGATCGCGACCGCCGCCGCCGCCTTCCCCGGCGCGCGCCTCTCCGACCGTTTCGGGCGGCGACCCATGATCTGGGCGGCCTGCGCCATCGCATCGGCGGGCATGGCGCTGGTGGCCCTGGCCCCGACCCCGTGGCTGGCGATCGCCGCCTTCGTGCCGTTCGGGATCGGGGTGGGGATCTTCCTCTCGGTCGACTGGGCGCTCATGACCGATGTGATCCCCAAGGAGACGACGGGGCGCTACATGGGCATCCTGAACGCCGGGACAGCGGCCGCCGGGCCGGTCTTCCTGTTCATCGCGGGGATGGTGCTCGACCGGGTCGGGGCCGCGAGCGAAGTTGCCGGCCCGCGCGCGGCGATGGGCGTGGCGGCGCTCTTCCTGATCGGGGCGGGAATCGTGCTGACGCGGGTCGACCCGACGCGTCGCGAGGCGGTCATCCCCATCGCCACCGTTTGATGGAGTCGGACCCCGAGGAGCGGGCGCGGCGGACCGGGCCGCGGGAGCTGAGCGTTGCCGTGACGACGCGCTATCGGGTCATGCGCCGGCTCGACGTGCTGCTGGTGCGCCTCCTCTTCGAGATCCGCACCGACGGGCTCGAGCGCTGGCCGGCCGCCCCCTTCTGCCTGGTCCTCAACCATCACAACGGCTGGGACCCGATGCTCGCGCTGGCGGCCACGCCCGAGTCACCGCGCATCACCTGGTTCGGCCCAAAGGAGGCCGATTTCTCGCGGGGCTTTCGCAACCGGCTGATGGCCTTCTACGGCGGGGTGATCCCGTACAACCCGGAGAAGACGACGCTCACCTCGGCGGTGCGCGCGGTGCGTCGCGTCTTCGCCGCAGGCGGCGTGCTGGGCATCTACGCCGAAGGGACGGTCGGCTTCCGCGAGACCGAGCTGCTGCCGTTCGAGGACGGCGCGGTGGCGTTCGCCGCGGCGAGCGGCGTCCCGATCGTGCCGTGCGCCATCGTGGGCAGCACCTTCCTGTGGTTCCGCAAACGGGTCGTCTTCCGCTACGGCGACCCGATCCCCACCGCCGACACACGCGGGCGGGAGGCCCGTGCCGCGCTCGATGCGCAGGTGCGCGCTGCGATGCTGGCGCTGATGCCGGCCCGCGAGCCACGCCTGCCGCGCCGGCGGCCGCTCCGCTTCCTGGGCGACCTGCTCACCGGTCCCGCGGATCTCGAGCGGAGGCGCACCGAGCTCGGGGAATAGGATCGTGGCGGGGCGCTAGGATCGGCGCGTGCTCCCGCTGATCTGGACCGTCTTCGCGCTGACCACCGTCGCCGGCTTCATCACGCTCGCAGCCTTCTGGCTCGACGTGCAGGATCGCCCCGACCTCACCTTCCGGCGGCGGGTGGCCTGGTCGCTGGGGATCTTCCTCTTCCCGGTGGTGATCCCGGTGTATGCGTTTCTGGGCGGGCCGGACTGGCCCCGTGCGCTGCGGATCGCGGCCTTCCTGCCGGCGGTGGCGCTCGCCCTCTTCTTCGGCTTCCTGACCGGGCGCTTCGGCTAGGCCGATCCACCCCGCCCACGACGCGTGAAGGCCCACGCCGAGAAGGCGGCGACGGCCAGCGTGACCCCGACCGTCACCAGCAGCGCCACCGGCGGCCCGGCGGGGCTCCGCTCGGGGATGGTGCCGTGCCCGAGCAGCTCGTCGCCCGAGCAGGAGCCGGTCTCGGGGTTGCCGCCAGGGGCGATCGATGGCGAAGATGCGCCACCGCTCGCCGGGCGAGAAGGCGACGCCGCAGGCGGCGCTGTTGTTGGCCGTCGAGACGGTCACCTCCTCCGCCGTGCCGCCGGGCGTCCACTTGACGATCGTTTCGACGGCGAACGTCACGGCGATCGGGTCGAGCGAGGTGTCTCTCCCCGGCACGGACGGCGCGATGGCGACGGTCGCGACCACTCCTTCGAAGGCGAGGTCGGCTCGCGCGAGGTACTCGTCCGGCGCACCGATGGCGCAGTCACAGGCGTAGGCGGTCCCCGCGGAGGAGGAGACGGTCAGGACGGCGGCGAAGCTCGTCGCCAGCAGGAGGTGGACGAGGCGCGACCGCATCGCGATCAGGCCGACGGAGCCCGATTGCGACGCGTGAAGGCCCAGGCCGAGATCCCCGCCAGCAGGATCACGCCACCGATCGCGACGAAGAGCTGGATCGGCGGAGGGGCGGGCGTCGCGGCTGGGACGGGGACCCCTTCCGCCAGCAGCTCGTTGCCGGAGCAGAGGCCGGTCTGGAGCTGCCGGTTCTCGTCGAGGTAGCCGTAGATCCGCCAGCGCTGTGCGAGCGCGAACTCCTGCCCGCACCCGGCGCTGGAGCGCGATGAGCGGACGTCCGCGGTGATCGCCAGCTCGCCCTTCAGCATCTGCTCGACCGCGAAGGTGTACTGCACCGGTTCGTTCGGGTCGGCGCCCCCGTTGCCGATCGTGGTCACCACGCCCACCCAGGCGGCATCGGCGTTGGTGAGGGCGATCTCCGGGGTCATCTGCATGCAGGAGCAGGCGAAGACCTGGGTCACGGGGGCGGCCACCGTCATCAGGCTCACGAAGGCGGCCACCAGCAGAATGCGTCGCAGCATGCCCTCTGGACGCATCTCGCCGCCGATCGGTTCCGCGGGCGGCCCTATCATCGGTCCATGACCAACCTCGACACCGCCCTGGGCTACCTCCGCGACCACGCCGACGAGCATTTGCGCGGCCTTGACGAGTTCCTGCGCATCCCATCGGTGAGCGCCGATCCGGAGCGGCGAGGGGACGTCCGACGAGCTGCGCAGTGGATCGCCGACGAGCTGACGCGGATCGGTGCCGAGCACGCCACCCTGACCGAGACCAGCAGCCATCCGATCGTGACCGCCGACTGGCTCCACGCCGGACCCGACGCACCGACGGCGGTCGTCTACGCGCACTACGACGTGCAGCCGGTCGACCCGCTGGAGGAGTGGGTCCGGCCGCCCTTTGAGCCGCGGTACGAGGACGACATCGTGTACGCGCGTGGCTCGGGAGACGACAAGGGCCAGGTGTTCATGCACCTCAAGGCCGCCGAGGCCTGGCTGCGCGGGGTGGGGAGCCTGCCGGTCAACCTGCGCTTCTTCTTCGAGGGCGACGAGGAGCACGAGGCGGAGCCATCCGAGACCTTCGTCAGGACGCATCCCGAGCTGCTGGCCGGCGACGTCTGCATCGTCTCGGATTCCGACATGCAGGATGACGAGGGGACGCCCGCCATCACCTACGGCCTGCGCGGCATCGCCTACTGGGACGTGAAGGTGTTCGGGCCATTCCAGGACATCCACTCCGGGCAGTTCGGCGGCGGGGTCGACAACCCGGCGACCGTCCTGGTGCAGATGCTGGCATCGCTGACCGACGGGCACGGCCGCGTCACCATCCCCGGCTTCTACGACCGCGTGCGCGACATGTCGCCGGAGGAGCATGCCGCCTATGCGGGGGTGCCCTTCGACGAGGCCGATTGGGCCGAGCGGATCAAGGTCAGCGGACCGATGGCTGGAGAGCCGGGCTACACCCTGCTGGAGCGCCTCTCCGCGAGGCCGACCTTCGACGTCAACGGCCTATGGGGCGGCTACGCGGGCGAGGGCTCGAAGACGATCATCCCCGCCTTCGCCGGCGCCAAGGTCAGCACGCGGCTCGTCCCCGACCAGGATCACCGCGAGATCGAGCAGCTGATGGTCGACCACCTGCGGCGGATCGCGCCGCCGACCGTTCGGGTCGAGGTCAAGGTGGTCCAGGGCGGGCAGCCGCTGATCACGCCGCTCGACCATCCCGCCGTGCGGGTGGCGGCCGCGGTGCTGGAGGAGACCTTCGGCAAGGCGCCGATCTTTCATCGGTCAGGCGGTTCCATCCCGGTCGCCGCGGCGATGGCGAACGTGCTCGGGCTGCAGAGCGTGATGGTGGGCTTCGCCTCCCCGAACGGCAACTTCCACGCTCCCAACGAGTGGATGCCGCTCGCCAACTACCGGGGCGGGATGGATGCGCTGGTCCGCCTGTGGGCGGGGTTGGCCGCGCTCACCGGCGCTGAGCTGCGCGGGGGATGACCCCGGCCAACCCCGACGATCCGTGGCTGGCGCTCGGGGCCGCCAGCCGCCTGGTGGGCGTGGCGCCCGACACGCTGCGGCGCTGGGCCGACAGCGGCAAGGTGGAGAGCTTCGTGACCCCCGGCGGCCATCGCCGCTTCCTGCGGTCCGCCCTCGAGGCGATGATGAATGCGCCGCGCCGCCATCGCTACGGCGTCGAGCGGCTGACCGGGTCGGCGGGGACGATCTCTGGCGAGGTGCACCGACGCATGGCGCGCAGCGGGGCGGCGATTCCGCCGTGGCAGGCGCGGCTGACCGCGGACCAGCGCGCCGACTTCCGTCGCTGGGGGCAGCGCACCTTCAACCTGGTCCTCGAGTACGTGGCGGCGGGCAAGCGGGCCGAGCGTGCACTCCTCCTGGGTGAGGCCGAGAAGATGGGTGCGCTGTACGGCGCCGAGGCCTCCAAGGCCGGCCTCTCGATGGCCGAGGCGATCGAGGCGTTCCTCTTCTACCGGACCCCGGTGCTCGAGGCGATCGCCTCGCACCTGCGGCGCCGGGCGGCGGAGCTCTCCGACCTCACCTCCGCGTACCGCGAGGCGACGGCCGCGATCGACGGGGTGCTGACTGCGCTGGTCGCCTCGTACCGAGAAGGATCGGCGCCCTAGTCGACGATGAACAGCTCGGTGCTCGTCGTGTTGAGGCGCTCGCCGCCGGCATCGGTGCAGACCACGATGTCCTCGATCCGCGCGCCCCACTGCCCCACGATGTAGATCCCCGGCTCGACGCTGAAGGCGTGCCCCGCGACCAGTGGTTCGGCGTTGCTCTCCACGATGTACGGCTCTTCGTGGACCTCGATCCCGATGCCGTGCCCCGTCCGATGCAGGATCGCTTCGCCGTAGCCGGCCTCCTCGATGATCCGACGCGCGGCGCGGTCCACGTCCCGGGCGAGCACCCCCGGCGCGACCGCCGCGCAGGCCGCGGCCTGGGCCAGGCGCAGCACCTCGTACAGCGCCGCGAAGTCGGGCGGCGGCTCGCCGACGAAGGCGGTGCGGGTCGTGTCGGAGCAGTAGCCGGCGCGGGTGCCGCCGATGTCGAGCACCACGGCGTCGCCGGCGGCGATCACCCGCTCGCCGGGTTCGTGATGCGGGCTGGCGGAGTTCGGCCCCGATCCCACGATCGCGAAGTCGGCGGTGTCGTGCCCCGCGGCGAGCAGCAGCTCGTTGACGCGGCGGCTCACCTCCGCCTCGCTCCGGCCCGAGAGCCGCTCGGCGGTGATCCCGAGCATCGCGGCGTCAGCGGCGGCGGCGGCGGCACGCAGCCGGTCCACCTCCTCGGGCTGCTTGATGCGTCGAACGGCACCGATCGCCGGACTCGCGTCGACCAGCTCGGCGGGGTCGAGCAGGGCGTGGAGCTGGAGCACGAAGCGTGACCACATCTGGTCCTGCAGTCCGACGCGCAGGACGCCTCCGAGCCGCGCGCTGACGAGGCGGAACGGGTCGTCTGTCTCGCCCCAGGGGACGATCTCGAGGCCATCGGCCAGGCCGCCCATGGCATGGCGGGCGAGCGGCTCCTCCAGGCGCGGCAGGACGAGCGCCGGGGTCCCGTCGACTGGCAGGATGAGGCAGGTCAGCCGCTCGAGCGCCGGGGCGCGGTAGCCGAGCAGGTACTCGTAGTCGGCCGAGGGCGTGATCAGCAACGCACCGATCCCGCGGGCGGCGGCCTCGGCGCTCGCGCGACGAAGTCGATCGGCGTAGACGGCGTCGGCGAAGCGCGTGCCGGCGGTGGAGATGATGGCCATCGAACCAGAAGGTTACCCGATCGTCAGCGGCACCTCGAAGGCCTCTCCCCGGAGGATGCGCCAGGCGCGCAGGGCGTCGGCCGGTGGCGCATCGGGCTCGGCAAGGCTGGCCAGCAGGTAGAACGGGTCGGGGTACAACGCAGTGCGCAGATCGGTTGCCGAGGGGACCGCGGGAGTGTGCGTGTGCGAGTGAAAGATGGCGACCAGCTCCTCGCCATCGTCCTCGATGGCGAAGGTGATCCGCACCAGGTCCTCCGGATGGACGTTGTAGCGCAGCGGCGAGGCATCGGCGTTGCGGGCCGGGTGGAAGCGCGTGGCACCGCCGTCGGCGAGCGATCCCGAGAGGAGTCCGCAGGCCTCGTTCGGCAGCTCCGCGCGGGCATGGACGAGCAGCTCCTGGGCCAGCGACGGCGTGAGGCGCAGGCCGCTCACCACAGCAGCGAGCGCTCCAGCTCTTCCTCCAGCTCGTCGGGGTCCCGGTCGAAGATGCCGGTCGAGAGGTACTTCCAGCCGCCGTCGGCGAGCAGGACGACGATCTGTCCCGCCTCCATCTCGGCGGCGACGCGCAGCGCGACGTGCAGGACGGCGCCGGACGAGAGGCCGGCGAAGATCCCCTCCTCGCGCATGAGGCGTCGCACGCCGAGCAGCGCGTCACGATTGCTGACGAGGTAGCGGTCGTCCAGGACCGATGCGTCGAGCACCGGCGGCACGAACCCCTCCTCGAGCGACCGAAGGCCGTGGACCTGCTCCCCGGGGAGTGGCTCCGCGGCGATGATCCGCACCCCAGGGCGCTCGCGCTTCAGGAAGCGCCCGACGCCGGTGAGCGTCCCGCCGGTCCCCAGCCCCGCCACGAAGACGTCGAGGTCTGGCACCGCCGCGAGGACCTCGGGGCCGGTCGTCTGCTCGTGGGCGAGCGGGTTGGCCGGGTTGCCGTACTGGAAGGGCATGAACAGGCTCGGGTCCGCGGCGGCCAGCTCCTGCGCCACCCGGATCGCCCCGTTCGACCCCTCCTCACCCGGGGAGAGGATGATCTCGGCCCGATACAGCTCCAGCAGCTGGGTGCGCTCGACGGTGGTGTTGTCCGGCATCACGATCCGCACCGGGTGGCCGAGCAGCGCCCCGACCATGGCCAGGCTGATGCCGGTGTTCCCGCTCGATGGCTCGAGGATCGTCTGGCCCGGCTGGAGGGCTCCCGAGTCGCGCGCCGCCAGGATCATGGCGCGGGCGATCCGATCCTTCACCGATCCGCTCGGATTGGCTCCCTCCAGCTTCGCGTGGAGGCGGATGCGCGGGCGACGGGGCGAGATGCGGCAGCTCCACCATCGGCGTGTCGCCGATGGCGGAGAGCAGGTCACGCATCGGGCTGGCGAGCGCCTCCGGCCATGGCGGGCAACAGGATGACCGTGTCGTCCGGCCCCACCGCCGTGTCGAGGCCGTCGCGGTAGCGGACGTCGCGATCGTTGACGTAGACGTTCACGAAGGGCGAGAGCGCACCGTCGGTCGTCACGCGGTCACGCAGCGCCGGGTGGTTCGCGAAGAGGTCGGCCAGCACCTCGGTCACCGTGGCGCCCTGGGCGGCGCAGCGTGCGGCTTCCGCCGACTGTCTCGCGCAGCACCGGCGGGATGCGCACCGTGCTCACTGGATCGTGCCCTCGCCGCAGGCCGGGCAGGCGGGGTCGCGCCAGATCCGGACCTCGGAGAAGTCGGTGGCCATGGCGTCGAACATGAGGAGCCGCCCGGCGAGCGTCTCCCCGACGCCGAGCACCAGCTTGAAGACCTCGTTGGCCTGGATCAGCCCGGCGATGCCCGGCAGCACGCCGAGCACCCCGGCCACGGCGCACGCCGGCGCCAGTTCGGGCGGCGGCTGGGTGGGGTACATGCAGCGGTAGCACGGCCCCTCGAACGGCACGAAGGTCGTGACCTGGCCGTCCCAGCGGTAGATCGAGCCGTGGACCACCGGCTTGCGCAGCTTCACCGCCGCGTCGTTCAGCAGGTAGCGCGTGTCGAAGTTGTCGGTCCCGTCGACGATCACGTCGTAGCCGCCGATCAGCCGCTCCACGTTGTCCGCGTCGAGGCGCTCGCGGTGCTCGACGACGCGGGTCTCGGGGTTCAGCGCGTTCAGCGTCAGCCGGGCACTCTCGGTCTTGGCCATCCCCACCCGGTCCGAGGCGTGGAGCACCTGGCGCTGCAGGTTGCTCTCGTCGACCACGTCGTCGTCGACCAGGCCGATGGTGCCGATCCCCGACGCCGCCAGATAGAGGGCAGCCGGCGAACCGAGCCCCCCGGCCCCGATCAGGAGCACCTTGCTGTCGAGCAGCTTGCGCTGGCCCGCCTGCCCGATCTCGGGGATCAGCACCTGGCGGCTGTAGCGACGCTGCTGCGACGGGGTGAGGAGCTGCTCGGGCGCCTCCCACGCCCCGCCGAGTCGGCGCCAGTCGAGGAGCGAGGCGCGCAGGCTGGCCACGCTGGTGTAGCCGTGCTCCAGGAGCCAGGCCGACGCGCGCAGCGATCGGGCACCGACCGCACAGTGCACCAGCAGCGGCGCATCGCGATCGGGCGCCACCTCGGCGATCCTCGCCGGCAGGTCGGCGAGCGGCAGGAGCGTGGCCGACGGGATGTGGCCCTCGTTCCACTCGACCTGCTCGCGCACGTCGAGGATCCGCCAGCCGGAGGCGGCCAGCTCGAGCGCCTCGGCGGCGCTCACCTCGCGGAATGGAGTCCCGGGCCCCAAGGTCAGCCGACCGCCTCCGCCTCGGCGGGCCACGCCACCTCGCCGCCGCGCACCGCGCCCTGCAGCACCTTGTAGGAGAGCAGCGCGCACTTGAGCCGCGCCGGCCCGATCGGCACGCCGAGCTCGTCGAGCAGGTCCCTGGGATTCATCGCCTTGACCTGGTCCACGGACTGGCCGCGCAGCCCATCGGTCAGGATCGAGGCCGAGGCCTGGCTGATGGCGCAGCCGCGTCCGTCGAAGGCGACGTCGGCGATCGCCGCGCCGTCGAGGCGCAGGGTCATGCTCATCTCGTCGCCGCAGGTCGGGTTGGAATCGGCGAAGTGGAGGTCGTGCGGGTCGAGGACCCCCTTGTTGTGGGGGTTCCGGTAGTGCTCCAGGATGAAGTCGCGGTACAGGTTGTCCATCGGTCCTAGCCCGCGAAGATGGTCTGGGTCGTCCGCACGGCGGCGGCGAGGGCGTCCACGTCGTCGAGGTCGTTGTAGACGTAGAAGCTCGCGCGGGTGGTGGCGGGGATGTCGTAGCGCAGCATCACCGGCTGGGCGCAGTGGTGGCCGGCGCGGACGGCGACCCCCTCGCTGTCGAAGATCGTCGCCACGTCGTGCGGATGGACCGTGTCGAGCACGAAGCTGATCACGCCGGCGTGGATGGCGGGGTCATCGGGGCCGAGCCGACGCACGCCGGGGATCTCGCCGAGGGCCGCCCAGGCGTGCTCGAACAGGTAGCGCTCGTGCTCTCGCACTGCGTCCATGCCCAGGGCGGTCAGGTAGTCGATGGCCGCTCCCAGGCCGATCGCCTCGACGATCGCCGGCGTCCCCGCCTCGAACTTGGCCGGCACCTCGTTCCACTCCGCCCCGTCGAGCGTGACCTTGATGATCATGCTGCCGCCGGTCATGAAGGGCGGCATCGCGTCGAGCAGCTCGCGCCGGCCCCACAGGGCGCCGATCCCCGACGGGCCGAGCATCTTGTGGCCCGAGATGGCCAGGAAGTCGCAGCCGAGCGCGGCCACGTCGATCGGCATGTGCGGAGCCGCCTGTGCAGCGTCGACGAGCACCAGCGCGCCCGCCTCGTGCGCCATGGCCACGATCTCGGCGACCGGGTTGATGGTGCCGAGCGCGTTGCTGACCATGGCCACCGCCAGGAGCTTCGGCCCCCCGGCGAGCTTGGCGCGCAGGTCGTCCATGTCCAGGCGCCCGTCGTCGGTGATGGCCACGTAGTCGAGCTTCGCCCCGACCTCGCGGGTCAGCTGCTGCCACGGCACGATGTTGGCGTGGTGCTCGAGCTGGGTGGTGACCATCCGGTCGCCGGCGCGCAGGTTGGCGCGGCCCCAGCTGAAGGCGACCAGGTTGATCGCCTCGGTGGCGTTGCGGACGAAGACGATCTCGCGGTGCGACGGCGCGCCCAGGAAGCGCGCGACCTTCTGGCGAGCCGCCTCGAAGCGTCCCGTGGCATCCTCCGACAGCTCGTAGATGCCACGGTGCACGTTGGCGTAGTGGTGGGCGTAGGCATCGGCCATCGCCTCGATCACGACGCGCGGCTTCGGCGAGCTGGCGGCGGCGTCCAGGAAGACGAGGCGCCTGCCGGATCGGGTCGGGCCGTCGAAGACCGGGAAGTCCGGCCGCAGCGCCGTCCCGGAGAACCCTCCGGGGGTCAGCGTGCCCAGGGCCGGCTCAACCGCCATCGGTCTAGTCTAGACGTGCTCGGCCACCGGCTCGGCGACCTCGTCGCCGACGCCGGACGGCAGGCCGACCTGCTCGCGCACCCAGTCGTAGCCGTTCGCCTCGAGCTTCTGGCTGAGCTCCTCGCCGCCGGACATGACGATCCGCCCGTCGAGCAGCACGTGGACGAACTGCGGCTTCACGTAGTTCAGCATCCGCTGGTAGTGGGTGATGAGGAGCACGCCCATCTCCGGGGAGAGCGTGGCGTTGATGCCCTCCGCCACGGTGCGCAGCGCGTCGATGTCGAGGCCGGAGTCGGTCTCGTCGAGGATCGCCATCGACGGGTTGAGCACCGCCATCTGCAGCATCTCGAGGCGCTTCTTCTCGCCGCCCGAGAAGCCGTCGTTGACGTAGCGGGCAGCCACCGCCGGATCCATGTGGAGGAGCGCCATCTTCTCCTCCATCAGCTTGCGGAACTTCGCGAGCGGGATGCCCGTGTATTTCACCGACTGCTCTCCCGACTCATCCGTCGGCTTCGGATGATGTACCGCGTTGTAGATGTTGCGCAGGAAGCTGGCCACGGTCACGCCCGGGATGGCGCTCGGGTACTGGAAGGCAAGGAACAGCCCGAGGCGTGCGCGCTTGTCCGGCGCCATGCCCTGCGGAGTCGGGCCGTGCAGGAGATCCTGGCCAGCCCAGGTGATGCTGCCGGCGGTGACCCGATAGTCGGGGTGCCCCATCAGGGTGAAGGCCAGGCTGGTCTTGCCCGAGCCGTTGGGACCCATCAGGGCGTGCACCTCGCCGGCCTTCACGGTCAGCGAGAGGCCCTTCAGGATCTTCTTCTCCCCGATGCTCACCTCGAGGTCGCGGATCTCCAGCTCGTCGGTCATGCGCTCTGCTCGGGCTCCTCTAGTTGGGCGTCGCGGCCGATTGGGCCGCCGCGGATTTGGCGTGGGCTGCGGCGACGCGGCGCCGGACGGCGGGTGGGTACGGCGGGCCGCCGGTCGAGGCGGCCACGTCGGCGAGGGTCGTCGCGCCCAGCGTGCCGCTGAGCGAGGCATGCAACCGTTCGAAGACCTCGTGCACGCTGCAATCCTGCGGCCGGACGCAGACCTCCAGGTCGTCGGGACCGGCGCACGGCATCTCCAGGATCGGGCCGTCGAGTGCGCGCACGGCGTCGACCAGGCTGATCTGATCGGCGGGACGGGCGAGCCGGTAGCCACCGGAGTGGCCGCGGGTGGCGGTCACGATGCCGGCCCGCCGCAGCGCCCCGACCAGCTGCTCGATGTACGCGTGCGGCAGCTTGTCGGCCTTGGCGATGCCGGCCAGCGAGGTGGGCCGATCGCCCGGCGCGTGGGCGAGCGCCACCAGCACCCGGATCCCGTACTCGGCGCGCGTCGAGAGCTTCACGAGAGGTCCACCACGATCTCGTCGCCGTCGAGATGAACCGGGAAGGCCTTCACCGGGATCACCGGTGGCAGCGCCAGCACCCGCCCCGTGAACAGGTCGAAGCGTCCACCGTGACGCGGGCACTCCACCGCGTCGCCGTCCAGCTCGCCGTCGCCGAGGTCTCCCTCGTCGTGCGTGCAGACGTCCTCGATCGCTCCCCAGCGCCCGTCCAGCGTCTGTCCGACGCAGAGCGACCGTCCGGCGACGATGACCGTGACCACGGTCCCGGGCGCGACCTGGCTGGCCCGCAGGCCGGCTGCGAAGCCGGTCGTCACGCCGCCACCTCGTCGGTCTGGCCGATGCGCGGGGCGAGGGCGTCCAGGATGCGCGCCTTGATCGGCTCCGAGTCGATCTGGGCCACGACCCGCTCGAAGAAGCCGCGGACGATCATCCGCTCGGCGGCGTCCGCCGACAGGCCGCGACTCTGGGCGTAGAAGCGCACGATCGGGTCGATGGCGCCGGCGGTGGCGCCGTGGCCGCAGCGCAGGATGTCGTTCGTCTCGATCTCGAGCACCGGGATCGGCTCGGCGCCGGCCTTCGGCGAGAGGAGCAGGTTGCGGCACTCCTGGTAGGAGCTGGTCTGCTTCGCCTCGGGACGGACCCGCGTCACGCCGTAGAAGGCGGCGCGCGACTCGTCGTAGAGGGCCGACAGGTAGAGCAGGTCCGAGGTGGTGTGGCTGCCGACGCAGGTCCTGGCAGCTGTTGAAGTCGACCCGCTGCGTGTCCCCGGCCGCGAGGAGGCCGAGCAGCCGGCTGGTGCCGCCCTTGCCGGTCATCCGCACGTCCATGCCGACCTTGCTGATGGCGGCGCCGATCTCCGCGTTGAGCGTCGTGACGCTCGCGTCCTGCCCCACCTCGACCCGCTGCGCCCCGATCCGCCAGGCTCCGTCGCCGAGCCGCTGCAGGTTCGCGTAGCGCAGCCGCGCCCCGTAGCCGACCTGCAGGTCCGAGGTCCCCCCGAACCAGATCGCGGCGCCGTCCGGCGAGGAGATCTCCTCGAAGAGGGTCGCGGAGGCGTCCTGCTCGAGCACGACCAGGCTGTGCGGCAGGTAGGTGTAGTCACCGCCCGGCAGCGCGGTCCGCGCCACCAGCGGACCGTCCACGGCCACGCCGGCGGGGACGTAGAGGAAGGTCCCGCCGGTCCAGGCGGCCAGCGAGCGGCCCCAGAACGGCATCTGCGCCGGCAGCGTGTCGCTGCGCCCAAGGTGCGCGCGCACCAGGTCGCCGTGCTCGCGGACCGCCGTCGCCAGGTCGCTGAAGACCACCCCGCGGGCGGCAAGCTGCGGGTCGAGGTCGTAGGTGGCCATGGGCGGGGTGAGCAGCAGCCCCCCGTCGCGCGGCAGGTCCTTGAGCGAGGTGCGCTTCCATTCCTCCTGGTCCGGCGTCGGCCACGGGTTGCCGTCGACGCGGGCCGTCCAGCCGGCGCGCAGCTCGCGCAGCCAGCGCGGCTCGTCCGAGGGCGGTGCCTGGAGCAGGGCGCTCGGGGACTGGACCGACATCGGCCTAGCCGACCGCGCCTTCCATCTGGAGCTGGATCAGGCGGTTCATCTCGACCGCGTACTCCATGGGGAGCTCCTTGACGATCGGCTCGATGAAGCCGTTCACGATCATGGCGCTCGCCTCGGCCTCGTTCAGGCCGCGGCTCATCAGGTAGAAGAGCTGCTCCGAGCCGACCTTGGAGACGGTCGCCTCGTGGCCGATGGTGACGTCCTCCTCGTCGATCTCCATGTACGGGTAGGTGTCGGAGCGCGCCTCATCAGAGAGGATCAGCGCGTCGCAGCGCACCGTCGACTTGGAGCCGTGGCAGCCGGGATAGACCTTGATCAGGCCGCGGTAGCTCGTCCGCCCGGTCCCCTGCGAGATGGACTTGGAGGTGATCAGGCTGGTGGTGTTGGGCGCGGCATGGATGATCTTGCCGCCGGCGTCCTGGTGCTGGTCGCTGCCGGCGAAGGCGATGCTCAGCACCTCGCCGTGCGCCCGCTCACCCAGCAGGTAGATGGAGGGGTACTTCATGGTCAGGTGCGAGCCGAGGTTGCCGTCGACCCATTCCATCACCGAGTCCTCGTAGGCCACCGCCCGCTTGGTGACGAGGTTGTAGACGTTGTGGCTCCAGTTCTGGATGGTCGTGTAGCGGACCCGGGCGCCCTTCTTGACGATGATCTCGACCACGGCGCTGTGGAGGCTGGCGGTGGTGTAGGCCGGCGCCGTGCAGCCCTCGACGTAGTGAACGCTGCTCCCCTCGTCGGCGATGATCAGGGTCCGCTCGAACTGGCCCATGTTCTCGGTGTTGATCCGGAAGTAGGCCTGCAGCGGCAGCTCGACGTGGACGCCCTTCGGGACGTAGATGAAGCTGCCGCCGCTCCAGACCGCGGTGTTCAGCGCGGCGAGCTTGTTGTCATTGGCGGGGATGACGGTGCCGAAGTACTCCTTGAAGATCTCCGGGTACTTGACCAGCGCCTCATCGGTGCCCAGGAAGATGACGCCCAGCTTCTCGAGGTCCGCCCGGATGTTGTGGTAGACGACCTCGGAGTCGTACTGGCCGCCGACCCCGGCGAGGTACTTCTTCTCCGCCTCGGGGATCCCCAGCCGGTCGTAGGTGCGGCGGATGTAGTCCGGCACGTCGTCCCAGGAGGAGACCGCCTTGTCGGTGGCGGTGACGTAGTAGAAGATGTCCTGGAAGTCGATCTGGCTCATGTCGCCGCCCCAGGTCGGCATCGGGCGCGCCTCGAAGTGGCGGTACGCCTTGAGCCGCAGATCGGTCATCCACTGCGGCTCGCCCTTGATGCGGCTGATCTCCTCCACCACCTCCCGCGAGAGCCCCTTCTTCATGACGTGGAGGGGCTTCATCTCCGAGTCGTGCCAGCCGTACTTGTAGCCGGTCGGGACCTTGTCGGCGGCGGGGTTGGGGAGGGCCATGCGTCTCCTGGTTTCGAATCCCGACTCACATGGTCGGTGTTAAGGCCGATGATGCCCGATGCGACCCGATCGGTCAACCGGGACGAACGCCCGGTGAGCACGAAGCGCGTTGACAGGTGGGGCCTGGCTCGGTACCGTCCGGAGCACACGCCACGCAACCGCAGACGAAAGGAGCGAGCCCGATGACCACCGCCGTCGTCGCGCGCCCTCGTCTGCACGGGACCGCCCCGCGGTCCTGACCGGGCGTCGGGCGCGCTCCACCGCCCACCTTCGACCCGCTGAAGTGGAGACTGACCCTTGCACCTGACCCTTCTGCCTGCCGTCGCGCCCGCGCCGGCCGACACGCTGCTCACCGGGATCGTGCTGCGCGCCCGGAGCGGCTTCTACACCGTCCGCCTCGACGACGGAACGCAGCTCGAGTGCCGCCTTCGCGGCCGCGTCAAGCAGGAACGGGGCGACTCCGACCTGGTCGTCATCGGCGACCGGGTGGCGGTCGCGCCGCTCGGCGACGGCGAGGGGATGATCGAGTCGATCGAGCCCCGCCGCAGCCGCTTCTCCCGCCGCCAACCGGGCCCGCGCGGCGCCTGGAAGGAGGACATGATCGTCGCCAACCTCGACCAGGTGCTCGTCGTCTTCGCCTGCGCCGACCCGATGCCGCACCTGCGCATGGTCGACCGCTTCCTGGTGGTGGCCGAGCACAACGAGGTGGAGGCGGTCCTGGTCGCCAACAAGGTCGACCTGGTGGGGCTCCCCGCGCGCGCGCGCGATCT
Source organism: uncultured Chloroflexia bacterium (assembly GCA_963782015.1). GTDB lineage: Bacteria > Chloroflexota > Limnocylindria > QHBO01 > QHBO01 > CF-167. The sequence goes on along the minus strand of CAWAHY010000004.1, from coordinate 964,754 downwards.
TCGCCGGCTACGAGGCGATCGGCTACCCCGTGGAGTTCGTCTCGGCCCGCGAGGGGATCGGCGTCGAGGAGCTGGCGGACCGGCTGGTCGGCCGCGTCAGCGTGGTGACCGGGCCATCGGGGGTCGGCAAGTCGACCCTGCTGAACGCGATCCAGCCGGGGCTGCGGATCGACACCGGCGCGGTGAGCGGCGCCATCCACAAGGGGCGCCACACCACCACCTCGGCAGAGCTGCACGTGCTCACCGCCCCGGGCGGCGGCTATGTGGCCGACACGCCGGGCTCCGCGAGCTGGGCCTCTGGCACGTCCCGCCCGACGAGCTGGCGTGGTGCTTCCCCGAGATGCGGCCTTCGCTGGGCGGGTGCGGCTTCAACGACTGCCGGCACCTGGCCGAGCCACGCTGCGCGGTGCGCGCTGCCGTGGCGGCTGGGGCCGTGAGCGAGGCTCGCTACGACTCGTTCCGGCGCCTGCTGCTGAACGAGGACTGACGTCGCGCGGCCGTATCATGGCCGCCCATGGAGATCGCCCCCGGCGTCCACGCTGTCCGCCTGCTGAGCGTCTATGCCTTCCTGATCTCCGAGCCGCGGATGACCCTGATCGACACCGGTCTGATCGGCTCGGGGCGGACCGTGGAGCGCTATGTGCGTGGCATCGGCCGCTCGATGGAGGAGCTGGGCCAGATCATCTGCACCCACGCGCATCCCGACCATATCGGTGCGGTTCGCGAGCTGGCCGGCGAGCGGGAGGTGGAGGTGCTGATGCATCCCGCCGACCTGGCGGGGCTGAGCGTCCGCCTGCGCGACGCCGTCGCGAACCTCAACCGCAGCCAGCTGATCGCCTACTTCACGCGCCATCCCGGCGAGGCGACCCCCATCCACGATGGCCAGCTGCTGCCGATGCTCGGAGGGCTCGAGGTGGTCCACACGCCGGGCCACACCCCGGGCAGCGTCTGCCTCTACGCCCGGCGGGACAAGCTGCTCTTCACCGGTGACGTGCTCCAGGTGATCCGCGGCAAGGTCACCTTCGCCAGCGCCGTCTTCAGCGACGACATGGCGCTTGCCCGGGCCAGCGTCGCGCGCCTGGCCGAGCTGGACGTGGAGACGATCGCGTTCAGCCACTACCCGCCGTGGCGAGACGGGGCGAACGAGGTCCTGCGCGAGCTGGCCGGGCGGGCCTAGGCGCGCGCCACCAACCCCTAGCCATCGGACCGTCGCGGACGTACCGTAGCCACGGAGGAGACACCGCCATGGCCACCGCCGCGCCAGCACGACCGAGCGAGCCCGAGGCTCGAGAGCCGGTTGAAGCGCGCGTCGAGCGCCCGGCACCGGCTGGGACGACGCTGGTCGACCTGCTCCGCGAATCGGCGGCTCGCTACGCGGATCGTCCGGCGCTGCTGATCAAGCCTGGGTTCCGGACCCGGACCTGGACCTACCGCGACCTCCTGGACATGGCGCCGCGCGTGGCCAGGGTGCTCGCCGACCAGGGGCTCGAGCGCGGCGATCGGGTCCTGATCTGGGGCGTGAACCGGCCGGAGTGGGCGCTCGGCTTCCTTGGGGCCCTCTTCGCGGGGATCGTGCTGGTGCCGCTCGATGTTCGGAGCCAGCCCGATTTCGTCGCGAAGATCGCGCATCGGACCCGAGCCAGGCTGGTGCTGGCCTCGACCCAGACGGCGGGGCTGGCCGCGGGCCTGGGGCTCCCGGTGGTCCTGATCGAGTCGCTCCCCGACCGCGCACGGACCGCTGCGCCGCTCCCGATCCCGACCATCGCCTCGAGCGACCTGGTGGAGGTCGTCTTCACCTCCGGCACCACCGGCGAGCCGAAGGGCGCGATGCTGACGCACGCCAACCTGGTCGCCAATGCCGCTGCCCTGCGCGCGGTCTTCCCCTTCCAGGATGACGAGCGTCTCCTCTCCATCCTGCCGCTCTCGCACATGTTCGAGCAGACCTGCGGCCTGCTGGCCCCGTTCCTGGCCGGCGCGTCGATCGTCTACCCGGTCAGCCGCCAGCCGGCGGTCCTGATGCGCACCTTCCGCGAGTTCCGCGTGACGATGCTGCTGGTGGTGCCGGCCGGGCTCAAGCTGCTCGACTCCGCCATCGCGCGCAAGGTGGAGGCGTCTGGCAAGGCGGCCACCTTCGACCGGCTGCACCGCATCGCGCCGCGGCTGCCGCGATTCCTCAAGCGGCTCATCTTCCGGCCGGTCATCTCCGGCTTCGGTGGGCGCTTCCGGACCCTGGCCATCGGCGCTGCGGCGCTCGAGGAAGAGCTCGCCAACCGCTGGACCGATATGGGCTTCGACGTGCTGCAGGGCTACGGCGCCACCGAGCTGTCGCCGGTGGTCAGCTTCACCCGCCCCTCGCGCAACCGGATCGGCACGGTGGGCGAGGCGGTGCCCGGGGTCGAGATCCGCATCGCGGAGGACGGCGAGGTGCAGGTCCGCGGCGCGAACGTCTTCGCCGGCTACTGGGAGGACGCCGATGCGACCGCTGCGGCGATCGACGGCGAGGGCTTCTACCACACCGGCGACATCGGCCAGCTCGACGGCGACGGCTTCCTGACGCTGCGCGGCCGCAAGAAGGACATGCTGGCGATGCCCGACGGGACCAAGGTCTACCCCGAGGACATCGAGGCGGTGCTCGGCCGCGACCAGCGGCTGCGAGACGCCACGGTCGTCGGCTGGCAGCCGCCGCGCGGGGATCTGCGCGTGCAGGCCGTGCTGCTCCTCGACGACCCGGCCCAGGCCGATGCCATCGTGCGCGACGCCAACGCGCAGCTCGGCGCGCACCAGCAGATCCGCGGCGTCACGCTCTGGCCGGACGAGGATTTCCCGCGCACGCACACGCTCAAGGTCAAGAAGCGCCTGATCCTCGATCGCCTGGCCGAGCTCGAGGTCGCGGTCGACCCCTCGCCCGCGGCGGCGGCGACCCGCCCCGGACCCGCGGCCGCCGCATCTGGCGTTGCCGCGCTGGTGGCATCGGTGGCCAACCTGCCGCCCGCATCGGTCCTGCCCGAGTCCTCACTCTCGAGCGACCTCAACATGGACTCGCTGGCGCGGGTCGAGCTGCTCGGCGTGATCGAGGAGGAGCTGGGGACCTACATCGACGACGCGGACCTGGACCCCGAGACGACCGTGGCGCAGCTGGAGGCGATGGTCGAGGCGGCGAAGGAGGCGAAGCACGCCACCGGCATCTACGGCTGGCCGCTGAACCCCCTGGTGCGGGCCGCCGCGATCGGGCTCCAGCCGATCCTCCTCGGCTGGTTCTCGCTCATCTACCGCACCCGCATCACCGGCCTGGAGCGGATCCGCGACCTTCGTGGGCCGGCCCTCTTCACGCCGAACCACGCCCTCCACAACGACGTCGGCATCATGCTCACCCACTTCCCGCTCGGCGTGCGCTGGCACCTCTCGGCGGCTGCCGCCGCCGATGACATCTTCGGCAACCCGCTCCGCGGCTTCGTGGCGGCGTTCATGGGCAATGCCTTCCCGCTGGCACGCGAGGGCGCCATCCGGCGCTCGCTGGAGCTACTCGGTGCGCGGCTCGACCGCGGGTTTCACATCCTGATCTTCCCCGAGGGCAAGCTCACCGTCGGCGGTCCGACCCAGCCCTTCAAGTCGGGGACCGGACTGGTCGCGGTCGAGGGCGGCACGCCGGTGGTCCCGATGCGGCTGAAGGTGCACCGCTACTCGCGCTTCGACGCCGAGGCGCCGCGGGGTGCGCCGCGCTCCTGGCGGGGGGAGGTCGAGCTGGTCTTCGGCGACCCGATCCACTTCGCGTGGGACACCGATCACGCGATCGCCACCGAGCGTCTGGAGGCGGCCGTCGAGGCCCTCTAGCCGCGATAGCATCTCGGTGTGGATTCGCTGAAGATTGCCGTCATCGGCGGCGGCGTGGTGGGCACGGCGGCGGCCGCACTCCTGGCCGGGGAGGGCGCGCGCGTCATGCTCTACGAGCGCGAGGCGATCGCGGCCGGTGCATCGGGACGCAACTCCGGCGTCGTCCAGCACCCGTTCGACCCGCCGCTGGTCGGCCTCTACCACGACACCGTCGAGGTCTACCGGATGCTGGCGGAGGAGCTTCCCGACGCCGGGTTCCGGCTGGCCGACGAGCCGGCGGGCCTCCTCTTCGTCTCGCGGCAGCTGGAGGTGGTCGCTGCCCTGGCGGCGCACCTCCGCGACCTCTACCCGTACCTCGACCCGACGGTGCTGCAGGGAGATGAGCTGCGGGCGTTCGAGCCGTCGCTGGCGCCCGACCTGGTCGCTTGCCGCATCGCGGCCGGCTTCCCGATCGTGCCGTCCGCCCCGACCTATGCCCTTGCCACGCTCGCCGAACGCCGCGGGACGACGATCCGCCAGGGACGCCCTGCCACGCCGGTCGTGGAGGCCGGTGTCTGCGTCGGGGTGCGCGTGGCGGGCCGCGTCGAGCGCGCGGACGCGGTGATCGTGGCGGGCGGACCGTGGACCCCGGAGATCATCGATCCGAGCGGTCGCTGGCGGCCGATCCGCCCGATGTGGGGGGTCGTGGTCGAGACCGACCTGGCGGGGGCCCCGGGCCACGTGCTCGAAGAGGCGGAGATGGACGAAGCACTTGGGACCGCCCACCTCCCCACCGGCGGGGAATCGTCCGCCGACAGCACCGCGACGCCGCGCTTCAGCCTGATGACGGCAGCCGGCAGATCGGTCGCGGGCTCAACCTTCCTCGACGCAGAGCCGGAGCTGCCGCCCTGGGTGGAGCGCATCCTGCGGCACGGGTCCGATTTCGTCCCCGCGCTCCTCGATGCCCCGATCCGCGAGGTTCGCGTCTGCGCCAGGCCCGCGTCGGCCGATGGACGGCCGCTGATCGGTGCCGTCCCGGGGGCCGACGGCCTCTTCATCTGCGCCGGCCATGGGCCGTGGGGGATCTCGACCGGTCCTGGCTCCGCCCGACTCCTCGCCGGCCTCGTGCTGGGGCGCGATCCCGGGATCCCCGCCGAATTCGACCCGTCCCGATTCGGCAGCCCGGGCTGAACGCCGGGGGCACGGCGAGCTCTTCGCAACGGCCCGGCCAACGGGTATGCTCCTGACCCGCTGCGCAGGAGGTTACGTGGCCCGCGACGAGAAGCTCGACCTGCTCCAGGGCATCCCGCTCTTTGCCGGGCTCGATCGGCATCACCTGGAGCGCCTGGGCATGCTGACCGAAGAGGTCGACGTCGCGCCGGGCAAGGTCCTCATCCGCCAGGGCGAGCACGGCGATGACCTGATGGTCGTCGTCACCGGCGAGGTTGGCGTGGAGCGCGATGGCGCGCGGCTCAGCCGTCTGGGGCCTGGCGACTTCTTCGGCGAGATCGCCCTCATCGCGGGTGGGCCACGCACCGCCACCGTCACGGCCGAGGCGGCGACCCGGCTGCTGGTGGTCAACCATCGTGACTTCCACGCCCTGATGGAGGAGTTCCCCGCGGTCGCGGCACAGGTGCTGATGACCCTGGCCCACCGTATCCGAGCCGTGGAGCCGGGCTCGGTCCAATAGCCCTCAGGGAATGACGACGAGCCCCGTGCCGGCGGCGAGGGCGGTCGCGGCGGCGGCGCCCGCGAAGAGGGCGACGTTCTCGAGGTTCACGTTCTCCACCGTGTCGCAGGCCAGGTGATAGCAGCTGTCCATCGGCAGGTCCGCGGTGCCGCCGAAGGCCGCGGCCTGGGCGGCGGTCTTCACCTCGCTGGCGCCGGTGAAGATGCCGCCGGTCGGGATCCCGGCATCCTGGAACGGCGCGTGGTCGGACGAGGCGCCGATGTCCTGGCGCTGGCCGCCCATGCCGGCTGCCACCAGGTACTCGACCAGGAAGTCGCCGATCGCGGCTGAACCGGGGGCCGCTTCGGGCGAGTCGTACACGATCGGCACCGGATTGCGCGAGCCGAGCATGTCGAAGTTCAGGTAGGCGGTGATCTCCGCTCGCTGATCGGCGTCGAGCCCCTCGACGTACGCTCGCGATCCGAGCAGGCCGAACTCCTCGCCGCCCCAGAAGGCGAAGCGCACGCGCTCGTTCGGATGCTCCTCGGCGAAGACCCGTGCCACTTCGAGCAGCGCGGCGCTGCCCGAGCCGTTGTCGTTGATGCCCGGCCCGTCGTGCACCGAGTCGAGGTGGCCACCGAGCATCACCACCCGATCACCCACCGCGCGCGATTCGGCGATGACGTTGTGCACCATCGCCTCACCGATGTGGGTCTGGACGCTGACCCGCACCTCCTGTCCGGCAGCGATGGCCGCCCGCAGGGCCGATCCCACATCGCGAGAGGCCGACAGCACGGGGATCGTGATCCCGCCCGGGTCCAGCAGGGTCGGCCGCAGCACGCGCCCGGCCGGGCGTTGCCCGGACGCCGCCACCAGCGCCACGGCCCCGGCCGCGACCGCGTTGAGAACGACCTGGCGACGGAAGCAGGGGGCCGGCGGCGCGAGCGCGATCGCGCCGGCCGGGAAGTCCGCGAAGTCGGCCGCGTCGCAGCCGCCGCGACCGGTGCCATCGGCCCCGACCTCGACCACCTGCGCGGTGAGTTCCCCGGAGGCGGAGTAGATCATGGCGTGGAAGTCCGTTCCGCCCGTGAAGGCCTGGGGGCTGCCGACAACCTGGATCGTCGCGCCCGGCTCCTCGGCAAAGGTGGCCATCGCGAACTCGGGCGTCTCGACCGCGTAGCCAAGGTCGCGCAGCTGTTGCGCGACGTACTGCACCGACGCCTCGTACCCCGGGGTCCCCGCGGTCCGCACGCCGCCGTTCGCATCGGCGATCGCCTGGAGCGCCTCCAGGTGCGCGCGGATCGCATCGGGGCTGATCTGGACCGCTGCCGCGGCCGAGGCGGACGCCGATGCCGGCACCGAGGGCGAGGGGCTGGGCGCCGGGCTGCATGCCGCGAGGACGAGGATGAGAAGCGCGGCAAGCCCGCGTCGCAGGGGGGTCGGGTGCAACTGCATGTCTCCTTCGATACCCCCTCGTCGCGCGGAAGGTTCGAGGCTACAATCGCGCTTGGCTGAGCGGGAGTAACTCAGTTGGCAGAGTGTCTGCTTCCCAAGCAGAATGTCGCGGGTTCGAATCCCGTCTCCCGCTCCACACCTCAGTTAGTCGATCGGCGTTAGCCGCGCCGCCCTACTCGCGTGGCGGCTTGGGCTCTTGCCCAACATCTATGTAGTGCACGGTGGGGTTGGAGGTCGAGAACGTGCCGTCGGCGTGCTCAGTGACCTCTAGCCCCTTCGCGCGGAGCCACTTGATCATGTCCTGCGGCCCCAGCGTCTTCGTGGGATCGTCAACCGGAACTGGCTGGACCAACAGGTCTTTCGGGAGCTTCGAGCGCCTCAGATAGCCCGCGATTTCGCCCCAGCCATCGAGCTGCTTGTAGTTGCTCTTGATGTACGGACGGCCACCGTCACCGCCCGCGAATTCGGTTTCGAGGTACTCGCGCTCCGCGGAATGGAGTTCACGTGCGGTGCCGTCGGCATTGACATAGACCCAGGGGTAAAGGGTCGAAGTCGCGGCTGATCTCCGTGACCGCAGGCCGAATAATCCAAACGGTCCCGATCGGTGCTGTGCCATCGCCGATACCAGCATATGCCAGCAGCAATGGCCGCGTGCTCCTCCCGCCTTAGCCCATGAGCGCGCGCGGCATCATCGCCGCCAGACGCAGCAGGCTGGGCGCGGCCTCGAATCGGACAAGCTGCCGCGCCAGCCGCGGCGCGGTGCGATGGCTGCCGAACCAGATCGGCTTGGGCCAGGCCACGAAGGGCGCGCGGATCACGGTCTTCTCCGAGCGCGAGAACATCAGGCTGTTGTGGACGACGGAGGTCCCTGAGCCGATGTCGTTGCGAGCGTGGCCTGGGAAGGCGCCCCACGGCGTGACGCCGAGCGCGAAACCAAGCGCCGACCAGTGGTTGACCGAGACGGTGCCGTAGCGCAGGTCCGCGATGGCGCGCTCGACCGCAGGGCCGACAACGCTGTGGCGCATCGACGACGGGTGGACGATCAGCGTCACGTTCAGCGAACCCCACACCGACCCGTTGGCGAAGGCGACTGCTCGCTCGAGGTAGTCGGGCACGTCCGCAGAGGGCAGCGGCACCTCCGCGAAGACGCTGCAGAAGGCCTCGGTGGTGAAGCACACCTCGTCGCGGGCGCCGGGATCGAGATCGGTGATGAGCGCCCAGGGCAGGCGCCCGTCGTCCCGGGTCCCGTACAGCTCGGCCTCGGGATGCGCGCCCACGAAGGCGTCGAAGCGCTGCTCCGCACCGGGGTAGTAGGCGGCCCGCACCGGCGTCTTCGCGAGACGCGCGCGCACGGCGTTCAGGAACGGCTGCCGCAGCTGCCAGCCGGCGGGAGTGATGATCACGCGCGGGGTGGTGCAGTTGAACCCCGCGTTGTTGGTGAGCATGGTGGCCAGGTTGTCCGCCTGGTACTCGATCTCGGCCTGGCTCCAGCGCCCGGGGACCACGATCACCGGCGTCAGGTTGCCGAGCTCCGAGGTGAATGGCTTGTGCAGGATCGGCTCGTCGCGCGCCTGGCGCTTGTCGCCTTCCGGGCCGGTCCCGTAGACGATGGCGTTGTAGGTCTTGAACGACCCGGTGATGTGCAGCTCGTCGACGCCAGGGTGGGAGGCCAGGTAGGCGCCCTCGTCCGCGCCGCCCTGCACCACGCGCAGGTAGCCGCCGCGAATCAGCGACCGGAGGCCGGCCTCCAGGATCGGCGCCAGGAAGGCCTGGGTCGGGTGCACCTTGAGGATCACCACCCGATTGGCCACGAAGAGCCGATCGAGCGCGTCGAGCGGCGCGATCGACGAGACGTTGCCGCCGCCGAGCACCAGGCAGACGGCGCCGCCGTCCGGCTGGCGGTACGCCACCGCCTGCGTCAGCGGCAGCTCCGCCGCGGTCACGCCGGGCTGCATCCACACCTCCGCGGTGACCCACGGATACATGAGTGCGTCGAACCGATCGAACGGCATGACCCGGGCCGATACCCGACCGTCGGCGTAAGTGGTGACGCCACCGGGGATGCGCGGCACGCCCCGCCGGGCGATCTGCCGCAGCGACCGCTCCAGCAGGCGCAGTCCGCGCAGGACGATGTACGGGCCGGCGAGCACCTCCTCCGACGCTTCGGTCGGGCTCAGCCGCTCGGCCGCGGCGACGGCGGTCGCCCAGTCGGTGGCAACCGCGGCGACGTCCCGACGCAGCTCCGCCAGCAGATCGGCGCGCGCAGCAGGGGAGACCGCGACCCATGCCGCCTTCCGCGCGCGGAGGCTCTCGACGGCGCCGTCGAGGTGGTCTCGGGTCGCCGTGTCCGGCGCGGTGCGGGGCGGGTCGAGCAGCTCGGTGATGCGGCCGATCATACGAGCCTAGGGTCGGCGGCGGTGGACCACGGCCAGGATGCCGACCGGCTCACCGCCGGGATCGGCGCGCCCCTCGAACTCGTCGCCGAGCAGGCGGATCCGACGCCGCAGCTCGACCAGGTCGTCCGGGCGAGAGGCGCACGCCCAGGCGGAGGGTGGAGAGCGCCGCGTCGCTGCCCGCCTCGAGGATCTCCTCGCGCACGGCGTCGATCACCGACACGGTGTGGTCGAGGCTGGGCGCCATGCGCACCATCCAGGACTTGCCCGTGGAGCGGTACGGCCGCTCGAGGGCTCCGCGGCGGCCCTCACGAACCGTCTCCGCGACGAGGAAGCCGCCGCGCACCAGCGTTCGCACGTGATGGAGGACGGTGCCTGGATCGCGCTCGAGGCGCTCAGCCAGCTCCTTGTTGGTGAGCGCCCGGTCGATCGTCAGGCGGATGATCCGGAGGCGAAGCGGGTGCGCCAGCGCCCGCATCTCGGCCGGCGTGGCGTCGCGGAGCGGCTCCGACGACTCAGTGATGGACATCTCCCAATCGGTGGACTATCCTCCACCGCATTGTGGCACATGGACGGCTGCGCGCGACGCTGGCGGCGGGAATCCTGGCCGTCCTGGCAGCTGCGGGATGCCAGTCGTCGCCCCCTCCCGCGGCCAGCGAGAGCGCCGGCCCGTCAGCCTCGGTCGCGCCGTCAATCGTACCGGACGCCGCCTCGCTCACCGCCTACGACGGGTCCGCTCCGATCGCCATGACCGAGCTGGGCGAGCCCGAGACCGACGCCGCCGGAATCTCGGTCCACGACGTCACCTGGCCAAGCCCCGGCGGCGGCGAGGTGAGCGCCTGGCTGGTGGTCCCGCCGGGCGACGGGCCGTTCGCCGGGATGGTCTACCTGCACGGCAGCGAGACCGACCGCAACGACTTCCTCGACGAGGCGGTGGCGATGGCCCACGGCGGCGTCGTGTCGGTCGTGATGGACGCGCCATTCGCGCGCGCCGGCGAGTCGCGCCACGACTACCTGCTCAACTTCGGGCGGCCGGAGCGGGAGCTCGCCATGAACGCCCAGGCGATCATCGACCTGCGACGCGCGTACGACCTGCTGACATTCCGGCCCGATGTCGACCCGACCCGCCTCGGCTTCGTCGGGCACTCGTGGGGCGCGTCGGCCGGCGCGATCCTGGCCGCCGTCGATCCGCGTCCGAGCGCCCTGGTGCTGGTCAGCGGCCGGCCCTCGTGGACCGGCTTCCTGCGCGACTCGACGGACCAGTGGGTCGACTCGTACCGCGAGCTGTATGGCCCGGAGAAGTGGGCGCGCTACCTGGAGATGCTCGCGCCGTTCGACGCGCTGGCGGAGATCGGCGGGGTCGACGGCGCGCGGCTCTACCTCCAGTACGGAACGCTCGACGACGTCGTGCCGGTGCCGGTCGCGCAGCTTCTGCTCGACGCCGCGCCGGCCGCCAAGGTGGACCTGTACGACGCCGGCCATGCGCTGGATGACATGGCCACCGCGGATCGCGTGGCGTGGCTGGTCGAGGTGCTTGGGCTGGGGCCGATCGACGCGGAGATCGTGGCGGGAGTCGGCCTGCCCGACGAGTAGCCCGGACTAGGGGCTCGGGGTCGGGCTCGCCGTGGCCGTCGCCGAGGGCTTCGGCGTCCTCGTCTCCTCGGGCGTGTCGTCGGAGCTCGCCTCGGGGGTCTCGTCCTCGGAGGCGTCGGGCGTGCCCGTGGCGCCCGGCGACTGGTGGTCATCCTCTGACGCCTCGGGCGAGCCCGACGCGCTCGGCTCGACACTCGTCGTCGGGCTGGGAGCCACCGACTCCGATGGGATGGGCGAGACGGACTGGCTCGGGGTCGGCGATCCGGTGCCGGTATTGCGCACCAGGTCGGCCAGCTGGCCGGCGAAGAGCGCGCCGGCGACCGCCATGACCAGGGTCGCGGCGAGCAGGCCGGCACGGGCAAAGCGCCGCGTCCCGCCCCCAGGCCCCGCCGGAGCCAGCAGCCAGGCCAGGAACCCGCGGCGCGGCGCCGGTTCCCGCTCCACGGCGGCCATGACCCGCTGCTCGAGGCCGCGCGGGGCGCCGACGGCGGTGTCGTCGAGGTAGCTCTCCAGCTCACCGATCGCACGATCCGCATCGGCCGAGGGCTGGTCCAGCTCATTCGGGTCGAAGGGGCGTCGGGTCATGCCATCGCCTCCGCCCCGATGATCGGCCGCAGGCGCTCGAGGCCGCGGCGCAGGTGCGTCTTGACGGTGTTGAGCGGGCGTCGCGTGGCGGCGGCGATCTCGTCGAGGCTCATCTCGCCGAAGAAGCGGAGGGCCACGACCTCGCGATAGGGCTCGCCCAGGGCCGCCACCGCCAGGCGCACGGAACGCTGCCGCTCCCCGGCGAGTGTCGCGGCGAGCGGGTCCGAGGACGGTGCCCCGAGCACGAGGTCCGGCTGCAGCTCGGCCGTCTCGCGACGCTGGCCGAGCCGCCGGTAGGCCTGGCGAGTGGCGATGCGAAGCAGCCAGCCGCCGAGCGGTCCCTCACCGCGATACGTGCCGAGCGATCGGTATGCCATCACGAAGCTTTCCTGTGCCACGTCTTCGGCGTCGTGGGGACGGCCGAGGATGCGAAGGCAGGTCCGGTAGACGGTGACCTGCTCTCGCTCCACCAGGACCCGGAAGAGATCCCGGTCCCCGGCCAGGACGGCGTCGACGAGGGCGCGGTCATCCACGCCCTCATCGTGCCACGCCATCCGCTCCACGATCGACTACTTGGCGTTGGAGTCGTCTCCGCCGCCGTGGCCGGAGTCGCCGCCATGGTCGTCGGGCGACTCGGAGGCCTCGGGTGATTCGGACTCGTTCTCGAGCTCCGACTCGGACTCGCTGGCCTCGGGAGACCCGCTGGCGTCGTCGTCGTTGACGTCATGGTTGACGTCCTCGTCGGCGGTCTCATCGGCCGAACCCTCGGGCGACTCGCTCGCCTCGGGGCTCTCGCTGGCGTCCTCGTCGTGGCTGCCGTCGCCGTTCTCGACGTTGCCCTGCTCATCGGCCGAGGCACTGGCAGGCTGGTTGGAATCGTCCTTGTGGCCGCCGTTGAAGGACTGGGAGCCGAGGACGGCGCCCCCCACCAACAGGAGAGCCGCAACCGCGAGCCCAAGGCTGCGGAGCATTCGGAATCGGTCAGAGGTCTGCATCGGTTTCCCTTCGAGCTGAGCGTCGCCGCCTGGTTGTGTCGCGGCCTCACCCATATCGAGCCGACGGGCGCACCGAAGGTTTCAGAGCGCGAGTTGGTACCATGCCCACGACACATCCGTCGGTCGCCACGCGCGCTGCGCGGCCGCTTGCATCCTGCACAGGAGACCGCCGCACACCGATGAGCACGCTCACCGAGCGCCCAGGCCTGAACGCCCCGATGGGGCCCAACGGCCGTTCACTTCCCCGAGCGCGCAGCGTGCGCTACAACCCATCGGCCGCGGAGCTCCAGGCGCTGACGAGCCGCATGCCGCAGGCGCGCCGCACCAGCTTCGCCAACTACAACGTGCAGACGCGGGTGGTCAGCCGATCCAAGGAGTCGACCTACCTCGTCACCGATGACCCCGCCGAGACGACCGGCAAGGCGATCTCCCGCGCCGAGGGGGCGCGGATCGCAACGGCCCAGGACGCCTATGTCGCCGAGCAGCCGATGCTGGTCATTGATGGCTACATCGGCAATGACGACGCGCAGCGCTCGCGGGTGCGCCTCTACATCGAGGAGGCCAACGCCAACATCGCCGGGATGCAGCAGCAGCTCTACTTCCCGCCCGATGCGCCGGCCGCCGAGTGGCTGCCCGAGCTGTCGCTGATCTACACCCCGAACCTGCCGATGCCCGACTATCCCGACGCGCGGCTGATCGCCGTCGACCTCGAGGCGGGCGTGACGCGGATCTTCAACTCCGACTACTTCGGCGAGTCGAAGAAGGGCGGCCTGCGGATGTGGAACGCCCTCGTCTACGCGCGCGGCGGTCTCGCCATGCACGCCGGCTGCAAGGTCGTCCCCACCGACGCGGGGGAGCGGACGATGCTGATCATCGGCCTCTCGGGGACCGGCAAGACGACGACCACCTTCACCCGGCAGAACAACAGCCAGCCGGTGCAGGACGACTTCATCGGCCTCTTCGCCGGCGGTCACGTGGTGGGCACCGAGAACGGCTGCTTCGCCAAGACCTTTGGCCTCGATCCGGCCCACGAGCCGGCCATCCACGGCGCGGTCGTCAAGCCCGATGCCTACCTGGAGAACGTCTCGCAGCGCGAGGCGGGCGGGCCGGTCGACTTCTTCGACACCTCGTACACCAAGAACGGGCGGGCGACCTTCCCGATGTCGTCGCTCGGCATCTGGCGCGATCCGCGCGAGATCGGGCCGGTGAACCATCTCCTCATCCTCAACCGCAACGACAACGTCATTCCGGCCGTCGCCCGGCTCTCCAGGGAGCAGGCGGCGGCCTATTTCATGCTCGGCGAGACGCAGGGCACCTCCGCCGGTGGGGCCGCCGAGGAGGGGCGCGCGCTGCGTGTGCCCGGCACGAATCCCTTCTACCCGCATCGGGACGAGCAGCAGGCGAACCGCTTCCACGACCTGATGGGGAGCTGTGACTTCGACGTCTTCCTGCTCAACACTGGCCGGGTCGGTGGCAAGGAGGGCGACGCGCACTCGCGGAAGGTGGCGATCGAACACTCCGGGGCGATCGTCAAGGCGATCGCCGAGGGGACGATCCGCTGGGAGCGCGACCCCGACTTCGGCTACGAGGTCGCCTCGTCCCTGCCGGGGATCGACGACCTCGAGCTCCTGCAGCCGAGGCTGCTCTACGAGCGCACCGGGCGCGCCGCGGAGTACGCGGACTGGGTGACTCGCCTGCGTCGCGAGCGGGTCGAGTTCCTGGAGCGCTACGCCGGCCTGCTGCCCGAGATCGTGGACGCGATCCGCTAGCCTCGAACCACCTTCGAGCTGCTGCTGCCGGCCGACGCGGCGCGGCGCCATTCACCAGCGCACTGGTGCGACCAGAGGACCGCGCGAGCGAGCTGCCCAGACCCGAGCGGTTGCCCGCTGGCGGTCGCCCCATGCGCGGCATGACTCGAACGTCCGGCGAATGGCAATCCCGGCCGCGCAGGAGCCGGTTCGGCGGTCGCACCAGGTCCCGGCTGAATAAGGCCCGGATAAGCCGGGCGTCAGCGGTCGGCTGGCATCCTGCGTCCATGGCAACCCGCGAGGATGCAGGTCAGCGTGGTCGGCGGCGCGCCGCACGGCTCAGCCTGGAGCTGGGCAACGCTCTTCGGAACGCTCGCCACGGAGCCGGCCTGAGCCAGCAGACGGTCGCGCAGCGGGCGGCCATCTCGCAGGCCGGTGTGAGTCGGACGGAGCGCGCCACTCGATTCACAACGCTCGACGAACTCGCGGTCATGGCGGCCGTGGTGGGACTGGACCTGGTCGTGCGCCTCTTCCCGGGCCCCGATCCGGTACGTGATCGCGCCCACAGCCGACTCCTTGCCAGACTCCAGGCGGAGCTGCCCGCGTTGAACTGGCTGACGGAGGTACCGATCCCGATACCGGGCGACCAGCGCGCGATCGATGCAGTGATTCGCCTCGGGAGCCTGCGCGTCGGCTTCGAGCTGGAGACACGGCTGGTGGACGCCCAGGCGCTCGCGCGCAGGCTCGCGCTCAAGCAGCGCGACGCAGGCATGGCCGCCATGGTCCTGGTGCTCACAGACACCCGCTCGAACCGGGCAGCGCTGGCCGCCGCTGGGGCGACGCTGCGCTCGACGTTTCCGCTCGGCAAGCACGAGGTGATCGCCTCACTCCGAGTCGGCCTCGCACCGAACGCGAACGGGATCGTGCTGATCTAGGCCGGCGCCGGGTCCCGAACCGAGGAGACCGCCCACACCGGGATCGGTCGGCCGAATCCCTTCAACGTCACCGGGGGCCGCTCCTCGGCGGTAACCCCCTCCTCGATGGCCGCGTAGTGGCGCTGGCTGATCAGGATCTCTCCGGCTGCCGCGACGTCGCTGAGGCGAGAGGCCAGGTTGACGATCACGCCCATCGCGCCGTAGTCGTAGCGACCCTCGAAGCCGATGCGGCCCAGGGTGGCATAGCCGCTTGCGATCCCGATCCCCAGCCCGAGCTCGTACCCACGCTTGCGCCACGCAACGGCGAGGTCGGTGAAGCGATCTCGGACCGCGCAGGCGGTGCGGACGGCGGCGAGCTGGTGATCTGGGACCGGCGCAGGGTCGTTGAAGAAGACCATCAGCCCGTCACCGGCGAAGTGCTCCACGGTGCCGCCCTCGGCGACCGACAGCTCGCCCACCGCGGCGTGGTACGAGCGAAGGACGCTGAGCAGCTCCTCCGGCTCGGCGGTCTCCGCAAACGCCGTGAAGCCGCGCAGGTCGCAGAACATCGCGCTGATCTCGCGTCGATGGCCGGCCAGGAGCTGCTCGCCCTCGGCGCTGGTCAGCAGCCCGGCGACCTGCGGCGCGAAGCGGGCCAGTTCGGTTCGTTGCCGCTCGACGGTCTCGAACAGCCGAACGTTGGCGATGGCAATCGCGGCCTGGTCGGCAAACGTCTGCATCAGCCCGACCTCGGCCTTGCTGAATGGCCGAACCTCGAGGCGCCAGACGATCAGGACGCCGATCGGGATCCCCTCACGAAGGAGTGGCACCGCCAGGACGGTCCGGAAGCCGGACGCCACCTGCGCTTCCATGTGGGCGTACTCGGGGTCCGCCTTGATGTCCATGATCTGCACGGGGCCGCGCTCCATCAGCACCCGGCCGGTGATCGTCCCGCGCTCCGGCCTGAACGTGAGCTGGTCGATGATCTCGCGGAACGTGGCCGGCACTCCCTCCGTGTAGGCCGCCATCCGGAATCGCCCGTTCTCCTCTCGCACGATGTTGCCCTCGTCGGCGTGCGACAGTCGGGTGGCGCTGTCGATGACCGTCTGGAGCACCTGCTGGAGGTCGAACGTCGAGCGACTGATCGTCTGGAGGACCTGCCCCACCGCGGTCTCCCGCTCGAGCGCCTCCCGGGTGTCGGTGAGCAGGCGAGCCAGGCGGATGGCAATCGCGGCCTGGTCGGCGAAGATCGAGACCATCTCGATCTCCTCGTCGGAGAAGGGCCGCACCGTACCGCGACCAAGGCCAACCGCGCCGATCAGCCCCTCGTCCGTGCGGATCGGGACGCCCAGCATGGTTCGCACGCCGCCCTGTCGAAATGCTCCCGCCTCGTATTCCGGATCGGCGGTCACGTCCGCAACGTGGACGAAGGCTCCGCTGAGGGCGACGCGACCCACCACCGACTTGCGGTCGATGGTGTCGGGGTGCTCGCGCTCATAGGCCCAGTGCTGCGGCGATCCGCCGCTCGCCGCGGCGAAGCGGAACAGGTCGCCGTCCCGCAGGTAGACGAAGCCCGCCTCCGCGCGGCACAGGGCGGCCGCCTCGGTGGCAATCTGGTCGAGTGCCGGCTGGAGCTCGAAACCGGCTGAGGTGATCGCCGCCAGGACACGCCCAACCGCCGCGAGCGCCTCGCGCTCCGGGGCGGGCGACGGGGCGTCAGCCATCCGTCTCGAGCGTGGCCTCGACCGACAGTGCCACGTTCCCCTTGAGGGCACGGGAGATGGGGCAGCCGTCCTTCGCCGCCTCCGCCTCGGCCGTGAACGCCTCGTGGGTGCAGCCGGGCACGCGCCCGATCACGGTGAGCGCCGACGAGACCACGGTCCACCCCGCCTCGAGCTTGTCGAAGGTCACCTCGGCGGAGATGTGCAGATGCTCGGGCGGCGTGCCGGCCCGGGCGAGGCCGGCGGAGAAGGCCATCGCGAAGCAGCTGGCGTGAGCCGCGGCAAGCAGCTCCTCCGGCGAGGTGCGCCCCTCCGGCGCCTCGGTGCGTGACGCCCATGAGACGGGCAGGTCCAGGAAGGTGTCGGACGAGCCGGCGCTGGCCGAGCCGCGTCCGGTCGCGAGGTCTCCCTGCCAGGTGACGGTGGCGGTGCGGACGGCGGCCATTCGATCGGTCCTCCTTGTATCCTGCGGGGACCGAAGCCTACCGCACGAAGGACCGATGTCCAACGCCGAGCCGACCCTTACCCGACCCCTGCCGAGCATCCGCGGCGAACAGGTCTACCTGCGCCCCGCCGAGCGCGCCGACATCGACCTGTTCGTGCGCTGGTTCGCCGACTCGGAGACGACCCGCTATCTCGCCCTGCGCGCCCCCTTCAGCAAGGCGATGGAGGAGAAGTGGTTCGAGGGCATGATCGAGAAGCAGGGGAAGGCGACCTATCACTTCGTGATCTGCCTGCTGGCCGATGACCGCGCCATCGGGACGGCCGGCTTCCATCACGTCGACCACGAGAACGGCAACGCGTCGTTCGGCATCAGCATCGGTGAGAAGGCGGAGTGGTCGAAGGGCTATGGCACCGATGCGCTGCGCGCGATCTGCGACTTCGGCTTCGGGCAGCTGCGCCTCGAGCGCATCGAGCTCGACGTGTACGAGCCCAACCAGCGAGCGCGGCGCTCCTACGAGAAGGCCGGCTTCGTGACGGAGGGGACGATGCGGCACGCCCACTTCTCCGATGGACGCCACCAGGACGTGCTCCGCATGGCCCTCCTCCGCGGGGAGTGGGAGGCGCAGCCTCACCATCGGCCCTGGGACGACGGCTGATACGTGTTCGAGCTGCGCCGGGACCCCGTCACCGGCTGGTGGTCGGCGATCGTCACGGACCGGACCTTCGAGCACTCGTCGTTCGCCGTTGCCGCCACGCCGATCGAGGGGACCCACTGCCGCCACTGCGACGACGACCCGACGCCTCCCGAGGACGCGGCCGAGGAGACCGCCATTCGGCGCGTGACGCTGCGGAAGGACGCGTTTCATCGGATCGACACCGGACGCGAGCGCACTGGCCAGCTCAGCGTCGACCAGGCCATGGCCGCGAGCGGCTCGTGGGAGATCCTGGTCGCCCCGCGCGACCATCACGAGCGCCTGGCCGATGCCCCGTCGCGGCTGGCAGGCAACCTGCTGCGCACGCTGCGCGACACGATGCGCGCCCTCGCCGCCGAGCCGCGGCCCGAGGACGAGCCCCGCTACATCCAGGCGGTGCAGAGCTACGGCATGCAGGCCGGCTCGCGCAGCAGCCACCTGAACATCGAGCTGTACGCGATCCCGCAGGTCCCCCACTGGGTGGCCGAGGAGATCGGCGGTGGCGCGCGCCACGTGATCAAGACGCGGAGCTGCGTCTGGTGCAGCCTCGCCCGTTCCGAGGAGGAGGCCGGTGAGCGCCTCGTCCTGGCGGAGGAGCGCTACGTCGTCTTCGCCCCCGCCGCCAGTCGCTCGGCCTTTGAGCTGATGATCGTGCCGCGCGCGCACGCGGCCGACTTCACCGCGCTCGATGACGACGACATCGCCGCCGCCACTGCCACGCTGCAGCGCACGCTCGGCGCGCTCGACGCCCTGGGCGACCCACCGTACAACCTGTTCCTCCACACCGCTCCCGTCGGCGAGCGGCTGGACCAGACCTTCCACTGGCACTGGGAGCTGCATCCGCGCCTGCGCGTGATCGCGGGCCTCGAGCGCGCCACCGCCCTCGCCGTCAACCCCGCGGCCCCCGAATATGCCGCGGGCGTGCTGCGCGAGCACCTCGATCGGGAGAAGGCGTAACAGGTGCGCGTCGCCGTGCGTCCACCGGACCGATGGCGATCGCTCGATGGCTCCCCGCCCGCCTTGTCCCGATGACCCTGCCCCGGGACGGAGCCGAGGCGAGCGGCGCCGAGTTCGATCGGCTCTTCAACCAGTACTCCGCGCCGATCTACAACTACGTGCTGCGCATGGTCGGTGACGCGGATCGCGCCGCCGACATCGCCCAGGACACCTTCATCAAGGCCTACCGAAAGATGGACACCCTGACCGATGCGTCCGCGGCCCGTTCCTGGATCTACCGCATCGCCACCAACACCGCGATCGACGCGATGCGCCGCAGCCGGCACACGGTGCGGTTGGATACCGACGAGGATCGGCCGGTCGAGCAGCCCGATGGCGGCCCAGGCCCCGAGACCCAGGTGCTCTCCGGCCTGCTCGACGAGCGGATCGGCCGCGCGCTGCTCCGCCTGAAGCCCAACCACCGCCAGTGCCTGATCCTCTCGGACATCGAGGACATGAGCGCCACGCAGATCGGCGAGGTGATGGAGATGAGCGGCGGCGCGGTCCGCGTGCTCCTCTGCCGCGCCCGTGGTGAGATGCGCCGGCTGTTGGCGGCGGAGGGCCTGGTCCGATGACCGACCGCGGTGGCAACCACCCCGACGAGCTGATCAGCGCCTCGCTGACCGGCGACCTGACCGCGGCCGAGCGCGCCGAGCTCGATGCCCACCTGGCCCGCTGCGAGCGCTGCCGGGCCACGCTGGCCGCCTTCAAGGCCGAGCGGCGGATTCTCTCCGGCCTGCCGCCCGCGTACCCGCCGCGTGATCTCTCGGCCCGGGTGCGTGCCGGCATTAAGTCGGGGCGGGTCGGCACTTCGTGGTGGCGCCGGCCGATCGGCCTGGTCGCGCTGGGTTCGTCCGCCGTCACGGTCGCTGCCGTCACGCTCGCCCTGGTCGTCCTGAACCGGCAGCCGTCCCCGGTCGGTCAGGCAAGCGGCTCACCCGAAGCCACGCTCTCCATGGCTCCAACGGCCAGCGTCGCAGAGTCCGTGGCGCCAAGCGCCGGTCCCAGCGCGCCAGCGACCTTCCTGGGGGCCGGCCAGCTCGGCTACCTGGAGCTCACGGGCGCCTCGCTCGAAGCTCCAAGACTCTCGTTCATCAACGACGCGACCGGTGCCTCGATCGACCTCGGCATCGTCTCCGGCCCGCCCATCGCCGCCTCGCTGTCGCCCGATGGAGAGTGGCTCGCGTACATCACGCAGAAGGGCGAGACGGGCGCCAACGAGGTGTGGGCGCTGCACCTCACCGACGGGACCGTCACGCCGCTCGGTTGCTCCACGGCAGCGCCATTCACGGATCGTCTCGCCTGGCACCCAGACAGCCGGGTCCTCGCATACACGCTCGTGGCCGTGGACCTCGGGTCCGCGTCCGGGTGCCCCGCCAACGACCCATTCCTGTCCCGCCTCGGCAGCGCGGACGCGTGGGAATACGAAGTCACGGGCGGGCGAGGATTGATCTCCGGCAGCGCGGGCCCTGCCTTCGTGGCTTCGTTCACACCACGAGCCACCGATGGCGACGACGGGCTACTTAGGCTCCTGGTCAGCCATCCCGCAGCGACCCCGTGGACGGAATCGGTGCTGTTGGGCAGCGACGCGGCACCGATCCGGATCGGCGATGTCTTCGTGCCGCTGTTCTCCCCGGACGGCAACCGCGCGCTCTTCTGGAGCGGATCCATGACCCAGGGAGTAGACGGTGCCTGGGAATTCTCCCTCGGGGGGCTGCCACAGGTCTCTGGCGACTTCCGTTCCACGGGACCCGTCTCGCCATGGGTCGGCACACCCCTCTTCACCGATCTCATTCCCTACGGGGGAGAGGCGTTCGCCTCCGGCAAGTTCGCCTGGGGGCCGGACTCCGACCTGGTCGCCTTCTGGGATGGAGACTGGACCGGCGTGCCACAGAGCCCGGACGGCACCTACCCGGGCCAACAGGACGTCGTGTACGTCGGCCGGGTCAGCACCGGTTTGCTGAGCTCGGCCTCGCGACTGCCGTTGGCCCTCGACGCGAACGCCTGGATCGTGGACGTCACGTTCACACCGGATGGGACTGCGGCCGTCGTGACGATCGGTCTCCCGTCGGCAGGCATCGGCGATCCGCCGTCCGCCTACCTCCAGATCGTGCCGCTCGACGGCGGGGAGCCGCGGACCATCGGCGGTGGCGTGAACCCGCCGCCATGGGATGGGCCCGCCGTCTTCGGGCGCTGAGCCAGGGGCCGGCGGACGCCGGCACCATCGGTCTAGACTCGGGCGGCATGAGCGAACGCCGCATCCTGAGCGCCGATGAGCTGCGTCGAGCCCTGACCCGCATCGCGCACGAGATCGTCGAGCGCAACGGCGGGACCGATGGGCTGGTCCTGGTCGGGGTTCGCAGCCGCGGGGTGCCGCTCGCGCGACGGCTGGCCGGGCTGATCGAGCAGCACGAGGGGGTGAGCCTGCCGGTCGGGGCGCTCGACATCACCTACTACCGCGACGACCTCACCAAGATCGCCCATGCCCCGATCGTCAAGAAGACGCAGGCGATGCCGGAGATCGACGACCGCACGGTGGTGCTGGTCGACGACGTCCTCTTCACCGGGCGCACGGTGCGCGCGGCCCTGGACGCCCTGACCGATCACGGCCGGCCGCAAGCGGTTCGCCTGGCGGTGGTCATCGACCGCGGGCACCGCGAACTCCCGATCCGGCCCGATCACGTCGGGAAGAACCTGCCGACCAGCCGCGAGGAGATCGTTCACGTGCGGGTGGTCGAGGAGGACGGAGCCGACGAGGTGGTCCTCGAGCGGCCGAACGCGGCCGGCTGACCTCTTTCCTTGCGGCGTCGTCACGGGGTGACCCTAACGGCCGACATCGGGGCCGTGGCTGGCCGCTGGAGTCACCCGGTGACCAAACGGCCGATCTGAGGTCGGACGTTGGCCTTTCTCAGCCGTTGTAGCCACCGGGTGACCGTGGGTCGCCGAGACGGGCGGCTATACTGGCCGAAACCCCTTTAAGACGGTCCTGAGAGGCCGCCAAGGAGCATCGATTGAGCGACGCAGCTGGGACATTGCGCCATCGGCCCGACGCCGGTGGCGTTCCTGTGTCGGACGCCGGCTGGCCGCACCGGCACCTGCTCGACGTGGACCAGCTGACCCGCGGCGAGCTGGAGCGCTGCCTCGACCTGGCGGCCGAGATCCGGGAGCGGCGCAACCGCCGCGAGACGCTCGACCTCCTGCGCGGCGAGGTGGTGGGGCTGGCCTTCTGCGAGCCGTCGACCCGGACGCGGGTCAGCTTCGAGCTGGCGGCTACCGCGCTCGGCGCGCAGGTCGTGAACCTTCCAATCGAGGCGAGCAGCGTCACCAAGGGGGAGTCGCTGGTGGACACGCTGCGCACCATGGAGCGGACCGGGGTGACGACGATCGTTCTCCGCCACCCGATGAGCGGGGCGCCGTACCTCGCCGCCCGCAGCTGCGACGCGCGGATCGTGAACGCCGGCGACGGGACGCATGCCCATCCGACCCAGGCGCTGCTCGACGCACTCACCCTCCGCGAGGCGCTCGGGCCGCTCGAGGGGAAGAAGATCGCGATCGTGGGAGACATCGGTCATTCGCGGGTGGCCCGCTCGAACATGCACGCGCTGACGGCGCTCGGCGCATCGGTCTGGCTGGCGGGCCCGGCGGCCTGGGTGGGCGGCTTCGACGGCTGGCCCGGGGTCACCGTCGCCGCGCACCTCGAGGACGCCCTGGCCGATGCCGATGCGGTGATGGCGCTCCGCATCCAGCTCGAGCGCGACCCAGGTGCTGACCGTCCCTCGCTGCGCGAATACACGGCCACCTGGGGGCTGACCGAAGCACGGATGGCGCTGGCGCGTCCGGGCGCCCCCCTGCTCCACCCCGGCCCCACCAACGAGGGCGTGGAGATCACCGCCGACCTCGCCGACAGCGAGCGCAGCCTGATCGGGACCCAGGTCGCCAACGGCGTCCCGGTGCGCATGGCCGTCCTGTCGCTCCTCGCCAGATGAGCCGATTCGGGTCGCTCGCCGACCCACCCGCAACACTCCTCTTGAGCGGCGTGCGGGTCGTGGATCCGGGGAGCGGGACGGACCGCGTCGGCGACCTCGCGATCCTGGACGGGCGCCTTGGTCGACGCGGGGAGCCTGCCGCCTGGCGCCGAGCGGATCGATGCCAGCGGCCTGGTCGTGGCGCCGGGTCTGTGTGACCTGCACGCACACCTCCGCGCAGCCCGGACTGGAGCGGGCGGAGACGATCGCGAGTGGCGCGCGGGCCGCGGCGCGTGGCGGGTTCACGACCGTCTGCGCCATGCCCAACACGGATCCGTCGCTCGACAACTCGGAGGTCGTGCGGTGGGTGCTGGAGCAGGCGAAGGTGGCGGCTTGCCGGATGCGCGTGGTCGCCGCCGCGACGCGCGGCCGGGCGGGCGTGGAGCTGACCGATCTGGCGGCGCTCGCCGCGGAGGGAGTCGTGGGCGTCAGCGACGACGGCGCGGCGGTTGCCTCGGAGAAGCTGGTGCGAGACCTGCTCGGGCGGCTGAGTGGGCTGCGCGTGCCGCTGATCGAGCACGCCGAGGACGCGGTCCTGGCCGCGGGCGCGGTGATGCGGACCGGCCCCACCGCCACCAGGCTCGGGTTGGCCGGCTGGCCACCCGGCGCGGAGCTGTCGATCGTCGAGCGTGACATCGTCGTTGCCGAGGAGACCGGCGGCTGGGTCCATTTCACGCATCTCTCCACGGCAGCCGCGCTCGACGCCGTCCGGCGTGCGAAGGCGCGCGGGCTGCGCGTCACGTGCGACGTCACCCCCCACCACCTGGCCCTCACCGATGCCTGGGTCGCCGGCGACCGACGATTCTCATGGGAAGAGCCAGGGCCTCCACCTGACCCGCTCCTGGCCTACCACGGCGCCTGTCGCGTCAACCCGCCGCTCCCGTCCCGGGACGACGCGCTGGCGCTCCTCGCCGGCGTCGCGGATGGCAGCGTGGACGCCATCGCCACCGACCACGCCCCCCATCCCCGTGAGCGCAAGCGCGTCGAGTTCGCGGCCGCCGCGCCGGGGATGATCGGGCTGGAGACCGCCCTCTCGCTGGGCCTGGCCGCGGTGGCAGGCGGGCGCCTGGAGCTGACGCGGCTGGTGGAGGCGTTGAGCACTGGACCGGCGGCGCTGATCGGCGAGGCGAGAACGCTCGAGCCAGGCTCCATGGCCGACCTCGTCGTCTTCGATCCGGCCGCGCGCTGGCGCGTCGAGCGCGGCGCGCTGGCCTCGGCGTCCTCGAACACCCCGCTCCTCGGAATGGAGCTGCCGGGCGTCGTGCGACTCACGGTCGCCGACGGACGCGTCACCTACCGCAGCGGGCAGTAACCCCGGGGGCTGACAACCCAACCGGCGCGCTCACGATCCCGCGCGGGATGTGGGACCATGCGCCCGCCCATGTCGATCCGAACCAACGAGGAACTCGATCCGAATGAAGGGCCAGGCTTCGGTTGCTTCGTCTGGCAGGCGATCCTGTTCGCCGGGATCCTGCTCCTCATCCCGGTCGGCCTCTTCACCTTCAGCTGGCCGGTCTGGATCCTGGTCGTCCTCCTCTGCATCGACATGTTCCTGCTCTTCTTCATCAGCATGACCAGCGTCTTCCTGCTGCGCGTCTTCTTCGCCGATCGGCGCCGCGGACGTGGTCGCACGGTGGGCGTGGCACGTCCGTCGACGCGCGTCGTCTCGAGCGAGGGGGCCGCTCCGAGTCCCGACGGTCCTGACCAGGGCGAGACGCCCTGATGCCGTTGATGCTGACCTTCTTCAACGTGCGCAAGGGGCGCGACGGGATCTTCAAGTTCGGGATGCGCCGTTTCATGCCGAAGACCGCGCGTCGCTACCAGGAGCAGTACGGCATCCGCTTCATCGGCTGGTTCAACGTGACCGAGGGATCGGAGTGGAACAACGTGGTGATCCTGGACCTGCCGAACTACGCGGTCCTCGACGCCCTCTATGCCGATCCGTCGGCCCGCGGGTTCGGCCACCGCATCGCCGAGTCGATCTTCGACCGGCAGCACATCATCTTCCTGCGCGAGCGGATGGGCCCTGACCTCGTGTTCAAGCCGTGAGCGCGCCCCGCATCGCCGCCCTGCGCGAGCTGGCCGAGGAGGCCGAGCTCGAGCGGCGCGACTTCGTCTACGAGGCGACCGAGCAGCTGCGCCGCTTCCTCGACGCGAATCGCGAGCGCCTGCGCGAGATCGGGCCGATCAAGCTCGTCGACGACGAGCAGGACTACCTCCTCTTCGACCCGGTGGACGAGGTGTGGACGACGCGCCTCACCTACCAGGATCCCGCGGACAGCGAGTGGTACGACGAGGAGCAGACGGTCGACGCCGTGAGCGAAGTGGTCGAGCTGTACAACCTCGCCGACATCCTGTCGTGGTTCGTGGAGGCGTCGCGCGACCCGGTCAACCACCTCGTCCCGGCCGACAAGCTGGCGGAGGCGGAGGACGTCAGCGAGCCGGTGCACGACGAGGACTGGCAGGCGGGCCTCCCGTCCACCCAGCAGGAGACGCTGGCCGCGCAGCGCCTCTGGCAGCTGGCCGATGCGTATCGGACCCAGATCGGCGACCAGCAGAAGCAGGTGCTGCGCGAGTTCGCCGCCAACGCGGAGGAGGTCCTCAAGCGGACCGGGGACCTGGTCCTGCTCGACGAGGAGAACGACACCCTCATCCTGCGCTCGGACGGGCGGTTCGAGACGAGCCTGGACCTCTCCGACATGCCGAACGGGACGGCGCTCAGCGAGGAGCCGCACCGGATCGGCCTGACCGTCACCGACGCCCGCACGGTGGCCGAGACGTACGACCCGACCGACGTCCTCCAGTGGGTCACCGACGCCCTCGGCGAGCGCTACCCCGCGGTCGACTTCACCGCCGTCTACGAGTAGGCCGATGCAGCCGCTGCCCGCCGCCGAACCACCCCCTGGCCTGCCGAGCGGAGCCGATCTGCGGGCGGCCAGCGTCGAGCAGCTGTTCGAGGCGGCGGGCGCCCTGCGCCGCGGCCACTTCGTCCTGAAGAGCGGCCGGCACTCGGATCGCTACCTCGAGAAGTTCGCGGTGCTCCAGTACCCCTCGCTGGGGGTCGAGATCGGGCGCCGGCTGGCCGAGGCGCTGATCGGCCACGACCCGACCCTGGTGGTCGGGCCGACCACCGGCGGGGCGCTGCTCGCCTTCGAGACCGCGCGTCAGCTCGAGGCGTCGCTGGGTCGGACGGTGCGCGGCGTCTTCGCCGAGCCGATGGAGCGCGGGACGCGGGCGCTGCGCCGCGGCTGGCCGGTTGACGCGGCCGAGCGCGTGGTCCTGGTCGACGACATCCTGACCACCGGCGCGTCGCTGGCCGAGACGGTCAACGCGGTGCGCGCCGCCGGCGCGGCACCGCTGGCCGCGGCCGTGATCGTGGACCGCTCGACCGGCCCGGTTGAGATCGGCTGCCCGATCGTGCCGCTGGGCCGCATCGAGATCGGGTCGTGGGCCGCGGATGAGTGCCCCGCCTGCGTCCGCGGCGAGCGCCTCGTCAAGCCGGGGAGCAGCGCCCCCTAGCTGACCCCGGGCTCCTGCCAGTTCACCTGGGTGATGCGGGCCGGTGGGTACTCCCCGTCGGGCGGGACGATCCCCTCCTCCGCCTCCAGCGGGATGCCAATCGGGGCCACGTAGTAGCGCCCCGCCAGCCGACGCGCCGCGGGATCGAGCGCGAAGCCCGCCTTGGCGCGGTGGAAGGTCACCGTCAGGTCGGCCGTGACCGCCGGATCCGACTGCGACCCATCGGTCAGGTCGACGAGCGTGGGAGTGTCGATCGCCAGCACCCGGCACGGCCGTCCGGCGGCGCGCGCATGGGTGGCGATGGCGTTCAGCAGGTCCACCGCGCTGGCGATCGGCTCGCGCAGCGGTCCCGACGCGCCGCTCCCCAGCAGCGCGTCGATCAGGAGGCTCGCCGGCGAGAGGCGGGCCCGCAGCTGGAGCAGCAGCTCGGGCGTCGGGGCCACGAACAGGGCCAGCGAACCGGCCGAGGCGACCGCCTGGAGCACCGCCCAGTTGTGCGCCGCCGCGGTCCCGCTGATGCGCGCCGGATCGCCGACCAGCACCGCCGTCACCGGCCGGCCGGCCGCGGCCAGCCGTCGGGCGGCCACGAAGCCGTCGCCACCGTTGTTGCCAGGGCCGCACAGGATGACGGTCAGGGGCGGAGGAGCGAGCGGCCCGCCGGGGCCGGTCGCGGGCTCGGCGATGCTCGCCAGCTCGGCCAGGGCCAGCTCCGTGACCGCGGTCCCGGCGCTCTCCATCAGGGCGTCGGGCGAGAGGCCGAGGCCCTGCGCCGCCTCGTCGATCCGTCGCATCTCGTCCCCACCGATGAGGACCGTGACCCCGCGCGCCGGCCGTGCGGCCGGATCGGTCATGGCAGGGTCTTCAGGTAGTCGACGACGGTCGCGATCTCCTCGTCGGTCAGGTTGAACGGGGCCGTCCCGAAGGCCGGCATCGGCACCCGGTCGATCCCGGTCACCGCGGGGTCGGTGCCCGCGATCCAGAGGTTGGCCCAATCGTCGGGGTGATCGGTGCCGAGCTGTTGCAGGTTGGCGCTGACCGGCCCGTCCTTTACCCCGTGCAGGCTCGGGAAGTTGCCCACTCCGGCCAGATCGGGCCCGTGGCACGACTGGCAGCCCGCCGCCTTGATGATTGCAGCCGCGCTCCGTCCGCCGCCGGACGGCTCGGGCGTCCCGACGATCGGCGGGTTGGCGCCGGCCAGGTTGGTGGCGAAGAAGATGGCGCCGGCCAGGAACAAAACGCCGGAGGCTCCGAGCGCCCAAGCTGGGACGCCGCGCGTGCGCGACTCGATCGGGGTGTGGACGGTCATCGGCTCAGTGGGCCGCCGGGGAGGCTGCCGTCTCACCGATGACCGCGTACTCGGCGCGTCGCGCGCCGGTGTACATCAGGAAGACGTTGAGGGTGGCCAGCAGTGCGCCGAGCGCCACCAGCCCGATCCCGGCTCCGAGGACCAGGCGGAACCAGAAGAGCAGCCCGCTGATCTGCTCGGGCGTCGCCCCTTCGCTCAGCATCGTCCCGTTGGCGATCCCGCCGGCGATGAGCGCCAGCCCCGCCAGGCCCGCTCCGGCGAAGGCGGCCCACAGGGTCGCCTCCGTCACCAGGTTGCCTCCCCAGTCCCTGCGCAGCAGGCGGGGGAACGCGTGATCGGCCAGCGCCAGGAAGGCGAGCGTGGCGGTGCCGAGGAAGGCGAAGAGCCGGACCCCGACGCCCCACGGCGTGCTGCCGACCAGGGCGCGCACCGACCCCAGCGCGCCGATCGCCTCGAGCATCGTCGTCGCGACCAGGAAGGTGAGCGCTGCCAGCGCGAACGGGATCGTGCCCGGCGAGAGGGCGAGGGTCCAGCGCCCGGTCATCGTCTGCAGGAGGTTGGCGACCACCAGGAAGGCGGGCGCCACCAGCAGGAGGGTCGCCACGTTGCCGAGCTGGGTGATCGGGAAGGGGACGCTGGTATCGACCAGGCTGGCGAGCGGTGCGAGCGTGCTCAGGCCGAGCCACAGCAGCCAGCCGAGCATGGCCAGCCCCCAGGAATAGAGAGCGTTGCCGGTCGCTCGCGGCACCACGTAGTAGAGGGTGCCGAGGGCGATCCCGGTCACGCACAGGGTCTCGAGCGCCCGCACGTAGAAGGCATTGGCCAGGAGCGCGCCGGTCTGCGGCAGGTTGAGGAGGGGGGCCAGCGTGGCGAGCCCGTAGAGCCCGAGCAGGGCAAGCAGCGCGACGCCGAAGTACCAGATGCTCACGTACGGCACGGACTCTCGCGAGGCGAGCAGGGTCCGCCAGAAGGAGTCGCTGGCGAGCAGCAGCGCGAGCAGCAGGACCCCGTCCACGGGGAGCGGGAACTCGGCCAGCATGCCGGAGGCGGCCAGCTTCGGGACGTAGAGGACCGTCAGCCCCGCCAGCAGCCCGACGTTCCAGAGGCCGGCGGACATGCTCGCCACGTGCTCGTCGACGAGTCGCTGCCCGAGCAGGCGCGGCGTGATGAAGAAGATCGCCCCCAGGCCCGCGTTGCCGAGCCAGCCGTAGACCAGCGCATTCCAGAAGCCGGAGCCGACCGTTGCCGGGCTGAGCGCGACCGCCAGCTTCCCCGGAAGCACGGGGATCTCGAGGCTGAAGGTCAGCTGAGTCGGGAAGAGCTGCATCGCGACCCACAGCAGGCCGATGCCGGTGGCGATCAGGAACCAGACCAGCGCCGCCACCAGGAAGGCCGTGGCAGCGCTGTCGGGGGCGTTCGGGATGATCGGGCGACGGACCTTCGGCGGCTGGTCGTAGGGTCGCAGCTTCTTGGGGTTCACGGCCATCGTCGCGCACAGCCTCGCATCGGTCGGGACGGGTCGCGCGGGCGCGAACCCGGTCGGCATTGTAGCCGACGCTACGCGCTGGGCACCTCGCTCATCAACGCCAGGATGTTGCCGTCCGGGTCGCGAAAGAAGGCCATCCAGAGGTCGTACGCGGGGTCCCGATGGACCACGTGCGGCTGGTCGTCGAAGACCACCCCGCGGCCCTCCAGGGTGGCCACCGCCTGGCCGATCTCATCGACCCGGTAGTAGATCGCCGACTCGCCGCCGAAGGCCCTGCCCTCCGGCTCGACCAGCATCAGCCGCACGCCGCCCGCGTCGAAGAAGCCGAGGCCGGGAAATGCGTACAGGAACTGCATGCCGAGCTTGTCGCGGTAGAAGGCCACCGCCCGGTCCACATCGGTGACCTGGATCCGGATCTGCCCGATCTGGTCCAGGCCCCATTCGCTGTCCGCCACGACTCCCTCCTCGGTGTGCGCTCGGCAGGATAGCCGGTTGCTACACTCCCGCCGATGGCGACCGACGCTGCGAGCTCACGCGTCCTTTCCACCACGGCGGAACGGCCCTACGCGCCCGGCTGGATCAACCGCCTGACCTGGTGGATCGATCGCGCGCCGGGACCACCGTGGCTCGTCTTCGCCGCGATGCTGGCGATCACCGAGAGCATCACGCTGCTGCAGAGTCGGGTCGGCGGCGTCGGGGCGAATGTCGAGGTCGGCACCGGCATCTTCTATGGCGCACTGCCGGTGGCCCTGCTCTGGCTGATCTACTACCTCGATGGTGAGGCGCACCAGGCGATGGACACCTTCGAACCGGCGCTCGACGGCTCGGAGGTCGAGCTGGCGCGGCTGCGGTACGGCCTGACCGTGGTTCCTGCGACGCCCGCGCTGGTGGTGACCGGGCTTGGCGTCGCCGCCCAGGCGGCCCAGTACATCCTCGATCCGGCTGGCTCGGTGATCGTCGGGCTGACGCCGGCCGGTCTGGCGCTGCGGGCGCTTGGCGAGGGGATCGTCACGATCCTGATCGTGCTGCTGCTCTACCACACCCTCCGCCAGCTTCGGGCCGTCGACCGGCTCCATGCCCTCGCGACGCGGGTCGACCTGTTCCGGCCGGCCCCGCTCTACGCCTTCTCGCTGCTGACCTCGCGGACCGCAATCGGCCTCATCCTGATCGTGGCAGCGTCGCTGGTGGCGGACCCGACGACCGTGCAGGCGATGTCGCCGGTCTACCTGGTGACCTGGGTCGGAGGCATGGTGGCGGTCGCCGTGGCGGCCTTCGTTCTGCCGCTCCGCGGCATGCACCAGCGGATCGCGGCGGAGAAGGGCCGCCTCCAGGGCGAGGCCGGCGAGCGGCTGAAGGCCACCATCGCGGCCCTGCATCGATCCGTCGACAAGGACGACCTGGCGCAGGCCGATGCCCTGAACAAGACGCTCGCCAGCCTCGTCTCGGAGCGCGATGTCCTCGAGCGGCTGCCCACCTGGCCGTGGCGGCCCGGCACGCTCGGAACGTTCGTGACGGCGCTCGGCCTGCCGATCGTCATCTTCCTGGTCACCCGCTACCTGGATCGGCTCGTCTGATTGACCGATCCAGCCGCGGCCTCTAGCATGGCCGGGCGGGGTGGAGCAGTGGTAGCTCGTCGGGCTCATAACCCGAAGGTCGTCGGTTCGAATCCGTCCCCCGCAACCACAGTCCCCCAGATACGAACGCCGCCTCCCGCCAGGCGGCGTTCGCGTTTGTCCGGCGTTGGCGCTACGGCTCGATGTTGTGGTTCAGGCGAAACGCGTTGTCGGGATCCCAGGCGCGCTTGAGCGCCCGAAGCCGGCCGAGCTTGGCGTCACCATAGATGGCCCGGGTCACCGCAGGTCCCGTCTCGGCGATCTCGTTGACGTAGCGGCCGATCGCGGCGTCCGGCTCGACGATCGCCATCGCCTCCCGGACCCAGTCGCTGTTGGGTCCGTCGAGGGCGGGATCGTCCCACTCGCTGTCGGCGCTCATCTCGAAGCGGGCGTCGCGCCCGGTGAAGGCCATGGCGTCGTCCGCCACGCGTGCGATGGCGCCGCCCTGGACCGTGATCGCAAACGAGCTCGCCTCGGCCGCGTGCATCACGTGCTCGACGAGCGCGTCGAAGGCCTCCAGGCGAAAGTCGTCGGCGTACCCACCCGCGATATGCGACCGATGTCCCCAGCCCATCGCCAGGTCGTTCGCGGTCTGGACCTCGAGGTAGGGCTGGCTGGCCCCGGTGCTGGAGACCGGCTCGGGCCCCGAACGAAGCGGGGCGATGTCGCGTTCGACCGCCGAGGCATCGCCGCTGTGGTTGTACGAGACGATGACGATCGGCTGGCCGGCGACCGACTCGGGGTAGTCCGCGGCGGGCTCGGCACGGGCGATCGAGAGGATCAGCGCCAGCTCGTCCGGCGCGTCAGGCGCCCAGTCGCGGAGCATCGACCAGACCTCGCGGACCTGCGAGGCGGGGTAGATCCTCATCCCGCGGTGGAGCAGCGGGCCGAACGGGTGCAGGTCGAACTCGAATGCCGTCACGATTCCGAAGTTCGCCCCGGCACCACGGATCCCCCAGAAGAGGTCCGGCTCCTCCGTTGCGCTCGCCCGCACCGTTCGGCCGTCCGCCGTGACGAGCTCGACGGCGCGAAGGTTGTCGATCGTTAGGCCAAAATGCCGCTGGAGCCGGCCCATCCCGCCACCGAGCGTCAGCCCGCCGACCCCCGTGTGGCCGACCACGCCGACTGGACAGACGAGGCCGTGCGCCTGCGCTGCCGTATCGAGCTCGCCCAGGAGGGCGCCGCCATTGGCGCGGGCCGTTCGCTTGGCCGGGTCGACGGTCACGCCGCGGAGGCGCGAGAGGTCGATGACCAGGCCGCCGTCCGTGGTCGAGTGCCCCGCGGCGCTGTGAGCGCCGCTGCGCACGGCGATCTCGAGGTGGTGCTCCCGCCCGAAACGGATCGCCGAAACGACGTCCGCGACGCTCGTCGGGCGGACGAGGACGCCGGTCTCCGGTCGAAGATGGCGTTCCAGACGCGACGCGCGTCGTCGTACGCGTCGTCGCTCGGGGTAATGACCTCGCCCCCGAACGACGCTCGGAGACGGTTGAGGTCGTCGCGTGTGAGCGTCATGACCTTCGGCCTCCCTTCCTTCGTCGCTGCCAGCCCGTCGTGAGACCTTACCCGCACCGGTCGATCCGCGAAAGGGTTCGCGTCGGCCTTACTTCATGCTGAACAGGAAGGTCACCAGGTCGTCGAGCTGCTGGGGCGTCAGGCTGTCGAACGCGGGCATCTCCGCGTCCTTGGGAGTCACGATCTGGGTCCGGATGGCGTCCTCCGCCCAGCGGTGACCGGCACGCGACAGGCCCGGACCGGAAGTGCCGCCGACGCCACGGATCTCATGGCAGGACGAGCATCCGGAGGCGTTGTAGACCTTCAGGCCCGTCGAGCTGCTTCGCGGTCATCCCGTCGACCGGGGGCACGATGGCCACGCCGGCCGGTGACGACGTCGCCCCGATCACCGTCAGTCCCACGACCCCGAGGACGACGAGCCCGGCCAGGGCCATCGCGATTGGGCGGCGCTGCGGCAACCGCTCTCGGCTGCGGTCGATGAAGGGCACCGCGGTGAAGACCAGCCCACCGACGAGGAAGATCCCGAAGACCAGCAGCGACTCGAACGGACCCTTGACGTACCAGAGCATCTGGAAGAGGCTGAGGAAGTACCACTCGGGGCGCGGCGCGTAGCCGGTCGCATTGGGATTCGCCTTGGGCTCGAGTGGCGCGCCGAGCAGCAGGGTCAGCGCGAAGATGCCGCCCAGGAGGACCAGCGAGACGATCGCGTCCTTCACGAGCGCGTGCCAGAACGGCCTTCCGGCCGCCTTCTCCGCGGCGTATTCGCGCTGGTACGCGTCGCGGCGCGACTGCCCCGGAATGGCGGTCGTGAGTGGCTGTCGGCGTGGCGAGGCGGCAATCCCCTGTCGAACCACCGCGAAGAAGTGGAACGCGACCAGGGGCACGAGCAACGCCGGGAGCACCCAGACATGGATGCCGTAGAAACGAGCCAGCGTGACCGCGCCCAGCTCCGGGCCACCGCGCAGCAGCTCGACCATCTGGCGACCGATGAACGGCACCGATCCGGCGATGTTGGTCCCCACCACGGTTGCCCAGTACGCCTTCTGGTCCCACGGCAACAGGTAGCCGGTGAATGCGAATCCCAGGATGACGAAGAAGAGGAGCGCGCCCACCACCCAGGTCAGCTCGCGCGGATAGCGATAGGCGGCCCAGACGAAGACGCGCAGGGCGTGAAGGGCGACGAGGATCACCAGGAGGCTTGCCGACCAGTGGTGGATTCCCCGGACCAGCGCGCCGAATGGGGTCTGGTCGATGTACAGGACGCTCTCGTAGGCCGCCGACGGGCTCGGCACGTAGGAGAGCGTCAGCACGATGCCCGTCGCGATCTGCACGATCAGGAACAGGATGGTGGCGCTCCCCAGGGTGTGCGCCCAGCCGATGTTCCCCGGGAGCTTGCGATCCAAGAAGGAACGGAGCAACGGGGAAATCTGGAGCCGCTCGTCGATCCAGCCCATGGGCCCGCGCATGGCTACGCCTCTGCCTCGAGCCCGCCGACCATGATCTCGCCGGACTCGATCCGGGTCGCGTACGTCAGCATCGGCCTCGGTGGCGGGCCTGCGACCACCCCGCCCGTGGCAGCGAAGGCGCCGCCGTGGCATGGGCAGAGGAAGCGCTTTGCGCCTGCCGACCAGGCGAGTGGGCATCCGAGGTGGGTGCAGTGGTGGTCGAAGGCGACCGCCTCGGCGTCCCCGGTGCGGAGCACGTAACAGGCTACGTCGGCCTGGCCCGTCACCCAGCCGTCGACCACCTCGCGGGTGAGGGTGACGAAGCGCGGCTCGCCCACCTTGAAATCAGCGAGGCTGCCGGCTGAGCTCCAGCCCGAGGATCGGAGCGCCGGGGTGACCGCGTTGGAGGTCAGGCGGAGCGGCGACTTCGCGCGCCAGCCTGGCGCGGTCCCGAAGCCGATGACCGGGATC
Organism: uncultured Chloroflexia bacterium; assembly: GCA_963782015.1. Lineage (GTDB taxonomy): Bacteria > Chloroflexota > Limnocylindria > QHBO01 > QHBO01 > CF-167. Next base: position 930,362 of record CAWAHY010000004.1, on the reverse strand, counting down.
GCCACTGCTGCCGCGAAGGCAGCGCCGATCCCGGCCAGCACACGGAGGAAGAACGATCGCCGTGAAAGCTCGTTCGCTCCGCCTTCTTCGCTCATGGCTCGAGGACGATGTCGCCCTTGGCGCCCTTGGCGTAGTGATCCTCCAGCTGGTCGCCGTATGCGAACGGCCCATCACCATCGAAGGTAAAGGTCAGCGACTTGGTCTGGCCCGGGGCAATCTCCTCGGCCTCGACCAGGCTGTCGCCGCTGTCCGCGTCGACATCGGTCTTCAGGCCAACGATCAGCTCGACCTCAACGGTGTTCGCGTTGGTGGCCTCGAACGTCACCGTCTCGCCCTTCGTCACGGTGACAGTAGCGGGGGTGATCACGCCGTCGCCGATCTCGATCTGGACGACGCGTGGCGCGGCAGAGGCCGGCGGGGTTGGGGTGCTGGTCGCCGCCGTGCTGCAAGCGGCGACGATGAGCGCCAGCGCAGCCAGCGCCCCAAGGTGCCTCAATCTGAGCATGCTGTCCTCCTGGCGAGGGGCTCCTTGCACGCATCGGCCGAGGTCCGCCTCGCGTGGCCCACGCTACGTGTCGTTCGGTCGCGGCTGGGTGCTGGCAATGTCGCGATTGCGTCGAGAACGCCCCGTGCCTGCTGCGCTCTGCGATCGGCTGTGCTAGACCATCAGCGAGCCGCACGCAGCCCAGAAAGGTCGACCGTGATCGAAAGTCCCGCCGAGTCGAGGCGCGGTCTGAGGATCCCCTCGGGACCACCCCCATCCCGCGCGACGCGCTGGCTGGGGATCATTCGCTGGCTGCTGCCGCTCTTCCTGGCCGGCCTGGCCCTCTGGTTCGAATTGAACGAGCACGTCCTGCAGGAGAGGTCCGAGATCTCGCTCGCCTTCGTGGGCGAGGTCTTCATCTTCGCGATCATCGGTCCGGTCACGGTGGCCGTGACCCTGAGCTGGATGCTGCGGCTGATCGAGGGCTACCAAGCCACCTCTGCCGAGCTGATCGCGGCCAACCGGGGCCTCGAGGCGAATGTCGCCGATCGCACCCGGAACCTGCAGGCGACCACCGACCAGCTGGGCACCGCCAACGCCGAGTTGTCGCGGGCAAACGAGGAGCTTCGGCAGCTCGATCGGCTCAAGTCCGAATTCGTCTCGCTCGTGTCGCACCAGCTGCGCGCTCCCCTCACCAACATCAACGGAGCGCTGGAGCTGGTGGCCGATGACGTCGCCGCGCTCCCACCGGCGAGCCGCCGAACCCTTGAGATCCTGGCCATCGAGGGCGAGCGACTGTCGAACCTGATCCAGACGATCCTGGACGTGTCTCGGCTGGAGGCTGGCCGCCTTACACCCCACCTCGGCCCGGTGGCCATCGAGCCGCTCCTGATGCGAACCTGTCGCTCTGCCATGGCGGCCGACTCGCAACGGGGCTGGTCCGTCCTCGTCGCGCCGTCGCTTCCCCCGGCCTGGGCCGACGAGGTGCTCCTCGAGGAGGTCGTCCGCAACCTGGTGGAGAACGCGATGCGCTACGCCCCGCCGGACCGACCGATCGAGGTGTCGGCCACCGTTGCAGCCGCCGCGATCAACATCAGCGTGACGGATCACGGGCCCGGGGTCCCCGTCAGCGAGCAGGAGAAGATCTTCCGCTCCTTCCACCGCGTGGACGCCGAAGAGGCGACGGTCAGCGGCTACGGCCTGGGGCTCTACTTTGCCGACAAGCTGACCCGCGCCCAGGGCGGGACAATCTGGGTCGAGAGCCCCGTTCATGAGGACCCGACCGGCCGCGGCTCACGCTTCACCTTCTCGATCCCGATCGCCGGCGAGGAGCCGGATGAGCCCGCGCGCTGACGCAGGCGCAGCCGACTGATGGCGCGGATCCTCCTGATCGACGACGACCGGTCGCTGCTGGAGCTGCTCGGCGACTATCTTCGTCGCCTTGGGCACGACGTCACGGCCGTGCCGAATGGGCACGATGGGATCGCGGCCCTCGCCGAGCCTGCCCCGGACCTCGTGCTCGTCGACGTGACCATGCCCGGCCTCGACGGTTGGCAGGTGTTGGCTCGCCTCCGCTCGGTCTCGAGCGCGCCGGCGATCATGCTGACCGCCCGGGGCGATGAGTCCGAGATCCTTCGCGGGTTCGCCGGCGGCGCCGATGACTACGTCACCAAGCCGTTCAGCTTCGCCCAGCTGGCGGCCCGCATCAAAGCCGTGCTCGATCGCTCGCCACACGGTCGTGACGCCGCGACCGCCGTCCTGCGTGGGGCTGACCTGGAGGTGGACGTCGACCGCCACCGCGTGCTGCGCGGAGGCGACACGATCGACCTGACGCCGACCGAGTTTCGGATCCTGGTCACCCTGCTGCGGGAGGCGGGACGCGTCCTGTCTGCGCGCCAGATCGTTACAGCAGTGTGGGGCGCCGAGTACGCCGAGGAGACCGGCTACATTCGCCGCTACGTGTGGCACCTGCGACGCAAGCTGGAGCAGGACCCCCGGAAGCCGCGCTACATCCTCAACGAGCGCAACATCGGGTACCTGTTCCCCGCGGACGGTGAGGACTAGCCCCGCGAGCCGGCCTTCTCGCGAGCCCTGGCATTCGCCTTGCCGATGGCGCGAACGGTCAGCAGGAAGACGATGGCGACGACCATCGCCAGCGTCGCGATGCGCGTCGCATCGATGGCCGGCTCCCATGCCACCTGGCCGTCGCGGATGATCCAGGCGCCGGCGGGCTTGGCGGAGACTCCGAATCCGCCACCCCCGTTGTTGTCCGTGTCGCTGCCACCACCGCCCCCGCCCATCACCTTGGCGGCGGGGATCACCAGGATCCCGTCGCGCTCGATCGGGTCGCCATACACACGCTTGACCGTCAGCGCGTCGCGCGCGCCGGACAGCATCTCGTCAATGTTCATCGGTCCATCTCCTGTTTCGGTGAGGCGTCCAGTCTAGGCCGCGCCGCTCAGGTTGGCCGATGCGCTCCTGGCTCCATCTCGACCATGGCGTGGTGGATCCCGTAGCGGTCCATCAGCGCCAGGTAGGGATCGGGGTCGAAGGCTTCCGGCGCGTGGACGCCGCTCCCCGACCACGCGCCGGTGGCGAGCAGCTCCATGGCCAGCACCGGGTTGAAGCCGGTCTGCCAGCCGACCACCTGCGACCCGGTGGTGCGCAGCGTCTCCTCCGCGTCGGCCATCTGGTACAGGAAGACCTCGCGCGGCCTGCCATCCAGGCGCCCGATCACCCAGGTCCCCACGACCGCCCGGCCGCGCATCTTGTCGCCCATCGTGATCGGGTCGGGGACCACCGCCGCCACCAGGTCTCGCGGCGAGACTTCGACGCCACGGACCTTCACCGGCTCGGTCCGGTCGAGGCCGATGTCGTGCAGGAACTGGAGCTTGGCGATGAAGTCGCTGCCGAGGGCGTACTTGAACGTGACGCGCCGCAGCCCCGGCAGGTAGCGGGGCACCAGCAGCACCTCCTCGTGCTCGACGTTGACGCATTCGACAGGACCGATCCCCTCCGGGAACGGGAAGGACTCAGGCGCGCTGAACGGCTCGGTGGTGATCCATTCGCTGCGCCCCCCGTGCCACTCCACCGGGGGGTTGAGGCACTCCTCGATGGTGGTCCAGATGCTGAAGACCGGCGCGAAGGCGAAGCCGGGGATATGCAGGTCGCCGCCGTCGCGGATATGGACCTCCTCCACCTCGTCGAAGAGGTGCTTGGCCGCGTGGGCCGCGAAGACGTCGGTCAGGCCGGGGTCCATGCCCATCCCGAGCAGCGCCAGCCGGCCGGCCCGCTCCCACTCGCCACTCCGCTCGAACTGCTCGTCGCCGAGCTTGAGGCCGGGGAGCCGGAAGGGCTCTTCGGGGTGGGGACGTGAGAGGCTGGTCGCCATGTCCATGTAGTGCACGCCGGCTGCCAGGGCCCCGTCGAAGATCGGCAGCACGAAGCGCGGGTCGACGGCGTTCATGACCAGGTCGACGCGATGCCGCCGCGCCAGCGCCTCGACCGCCATCGCATCACGCGCGTCGATCTGTTCGACCGGAAAGCGGTCCCCGCCCCCCACCTCGGCGGCCAGCGCCGCCGCACGCGCGACGTCGTAATCGGCCAGGACCAGTGCCTCGCACCAGTCGCGCTGCGCGCACATCCGGGCGATCGCCTCGCCGACCGTCCCCACCCCGACCAGCAGAATCCGCATCGATCGCTCCTCTACCCGAAGATCTGTCGCAGCGCGAACCAGACGTTGGCGGGCCGCTCGGCGAGCCGCCGCATGTACCACGCGTACCAGGCCGCCCCGTAGGCGATCAGCGCCAGCACGCGGTACCCCTCCTTCGCCAGGCGCAGCTGCTCGTCCTGGCGAATCCCGTACAGCATCTCGACCTCGAACGCGTCCTTGCCGATCCCGACCCCCGCCGCGTGCGCGGCGATCCGCTCGATGAGCGCCGTGTCATGGGTCCCCATCCCGAGGCGCAGCGCGCCCCGCGCGGCATGCGGCAGCATCAGCACGCAGAGCGACTGGTAGGCCGCGCTCACCTCATCCTTCCGACGGAAGGCGATGCTGGCCGGCTCGTCGTAGGCGCCCTTCACGAGGCGGATGGCAGGCTCCGAGCGGGAGCAGGGCGTGGACATCGGCCGGGGTGCGACGCAGATACGCCTGCAGGCAGATCCCCACGTTGGCATGGGTCTCCTTGAGGGACCGATACAGGTCGAGCGTGGCGTCGACGTAGGCGCTCCCCTCCATGTCGAGCCAGAGGAGGCCGCTCCGCTGCGCCGCGTGGTCGGCCAGGCCGGCCAGGTGGCGCAGCGCCGCGTCGCGGTCCAGGTCGAGGCCGAGCTGGGTCGGCTTGACGCTGATCTCGGCATCCATGCCCCGCGCGGCGATCTTGTCGAGCAGGCCGTGGTAGTGGTCCGCGACGGCCTGTGCCTCGGACAGGTCGGTGAGGTTCTCGCCGAGCTGCGTGAAGAGGATCCCGATCTGGAGCGGCCGGAAGAACTCGGCCGCGTCGAGCGCCTCCTCCACCGTCTCGCCGGGCATGAAGCGCCGCGTGGCTCGGCGCACGAACCAGATGCGGGGCAGCCAGCGCTTCAGGAGGCGGTTGCGGGCCATCCAGAGCAGGAGATGACGCATGGACCGATGATGGCACGCCACTCGCGAGATCGATCGGTATCCTCAGCGCGGGCCGTTAGCTCAGTGGCAGAGCAGGGGACTTTTAATCCTCGTGTCGTGGGTTCGAATCCCACACGGCCCTCAAGCCCGGCCGCGCACGCCAGATCCCGCGGACCGAGGACCGCCCCTCCCGCACCGCCGCCCCGATGGTGCGGAGGTTGATCGGCTCGGTGATGGGGCGCAGGCGCACATCAATCAGCGAGGCGGCACCGATCCCCAGTGCCAGGCCGTTGAGCCAGATCACCGGCAGCGCCAGGGCGCAGGCGAGCGGCACCACCAACGGACGCCCGGCGCGCGCGCCCCACCACAGCAGCACCGCCGCGAAGGGCAGGCGGAAGGCGAGCGGGACCGGGAAGGACTGGTAATACCCGTCGACCGGGGCGCCGAAGACGACCTGTTCGGTCCAGTCGCGCCACATGCCCGGCGCCGCGGCCCAGGAGAGGAGGCCGAGCCCGCCGGTCAGGCCGATCGCGATGGCCGTCCCCCGCCAGTCTCGGCGGAAGGGGTGCCAGAGCAGCCCGACCACGGGGGTCAGCTTCGTCAGGCCCGACCACCGGCCAGGCGATCGGTCGCTCGATGGCGACGACCACCGCGTAGGCCAGCAGCAGGTTGATGTTGCCCGCCCAGATATCCGCCGCGGCGACCCAGACGAGGATCGGCAGCAGCCAGTGGAATCGTCGCGGGACCCGGCGCAGCAGCGCGATCGCCGTCGCCGTCAGGACCGCCGCCCAGCCGAAGACGAAGATCGGCCACGGCAGACGGCCGAGGGGCGCCAGCAGCTGCAGGAACGGGGGCGGGTAGAGGAACGAGCCGATCTCGCCCACGTGGGCGCCGGCATAGGGGTGCGCCGCCGACAGCGCGACCCAGTAGGCGTGGCTGTCCCAGGCCAGGTACGGCACGGTCAGGTTGGAGTTGACCGCGGTGACCGACAGCTGGCCCGCGACCAGGAGCGTCACCAGCCAGGGGAAGGCAGCCTCTGCCCACGCCCGGAGGCCTCCTCCAGGCGGTGATCCGGCCGCTCGGGACAGCGCGCCGTCCCTCCTCATGTCGTAGATCGTAGCCAGCCAGTGCAAGGGGTGAAGGGCCAGAGGTCACCCCGCCCGCCTGCGGTCTGCCAGACTGCTCGAGACCGCACGAGGTGCCCGCCCGATGCACGAGCGGCTCAACTGGATCGACTGGCTCAAGGTGACGGTCGTCTTCGGCGCATTCGTCTTTCACGCGGCGCAGCCGTTCGTGCTCACCGGCTGGCTGGTCAGCGACACGGAGAAGTCCGTGGGCCTGAGCATCTACTCCGGCTTCGGCTACCTGTTCGGCATGCCGCTCATGTTCCTGCTGGCGGGTGCGACCACCTGGCTCGCGACCGAACGCAGCGGGGTGAGCGGGCACGCCGCCCTGCGGGTGCGCCGCCTGGTCGTGCCGCTGGTGCTGGGCCTCGTCATCCTCAGCCCGCTCCAGGTCTGGTTGGCCACCCTCGCGACCGGACAGCTCCAGGATCCGGCGAAGTTCCTGTCAGCCTACCTGGGGTCGCTTCGACTCCCGCTCGGGCCGACCTGGTTCGGCGACTACGGCTACCACCTCTGGTTCCTCGCCTTCCTCTTCTTCGACGTGCTCATCGTCCTGCCGTTGCTGCCACGCCTGCGGATGGCCCGCGATGCGGGCGCGCTGTCGGCCGGTGCGCTCGCTCGTCGGCCCTTCGGCCTGGTCGCCGTCTTCGGCGCGATCCTGGTGCCGCAGCTGATCCTGCGGCCGCTCTTCCCGGTCTACCGCGACTGGGCCGATTTCGTCCTGTGGCTCACCTACTTCGGGATCGGCGTGCTGGCGATGGCCGATCGGGAGCTGCTCGCCGTGCTGCTCGGCCGTCGGCGCCGCTACCTCTGGCTGCTGCCGGTCACCCTGGTGGCGCTGGTGGCGATCCTGCCGTTCGGCTCGCCGCTCGATCTCGAGCACGCGAGGGGGTTTGCGCCGATCGGCCTCGCCTACGTTGCCTGGCGGACCGTGCTCAGCTGGCTGATGGTCGTCTCGCTCATCGGCTTCGCGAGCACCTACCTCGTCGCCCGGCCCCGGGTCCTGGCCTGGGCAAGCCGGCTGGTGCTTCCCTTCTACGTGCTGCACCACCCGGTGGTGGTCGTGGTGGCGGCGCTGGCGGTGGGCCTCGGCATCGGGATGTGGGCCAAGTTCGGGCTCATCCTGCTGGTCTCGCTGGCCATCACCCTGGCGCTCTCCGCGGCCATCGTCCGCGGTCCGGCCGCCTTCACCCGCCGACCGGGTCCGCTCCGCCCAGCGGTGGGATCGGCCGGCGAGCCTCAGCCATGACGGCCGCAGCGGCCGTCGGGGAGCCGCTGAACCTCGGTCCCGAGGGGCGGCCACGCAACCTGCTCGAGCTGGTGCGGCGAAGCGTGCGCCGCTACCCCGAGCACGAGGCGCTCCGCTGGCGCCAGGCTCCCGTTGACGGACGGCCGGCAACCGTGGCCTGGGCCAGCTGGACCTACACCGAGCTGTGGGAGCAGGTGCGTGCCGTCTCGCTCGGCCTGCGCGGCATCGGGATCGGTGAGGGCGACCGGGTGGTGATCCTGAGCCGATCCCGCCCGGAGTGGGTGGTCGCCGACCTGGCGGCGCTTGCGCTCGGCGCCGTCACCTGCCCGATCCAGCCCAGCGAGCCACCGGCCCGCATCGCCGCCCAGCTGCGACACCTGGCGCCGCGCCTGGTGATCGTCGAGAACGACCACCTCCTGCATCGGCTGCGGCGCGGGGAGGGAGACGCACTCGACCTGGCGCTGGTGGGGATCGAGCCGCTCGGGGACGCACAGGGTCCGCGGGGCACCCTTGCCGGCCTGGCCGTGGCATCGCGCTCCGCGGAAGCGGCCGAGCAGTGGGAGGCGGCGGCGATGGCGATCGAGCCGGGCTGCCTGGCCACCATCGTCCACACCATGGCCGAGGACGGGGAGCCGCGCGGCGCGATGCTGACCCACGGCAACGTGGTCCACAGCTCGCTGGCCGCGACCCAGGCCGTGCCGATCTCTCAGGCTGACGTGCTGCTCTCGGTCCTGCCACTGAGCCACATGTTCGAGCGCGGCTGCGGGGTGCTGGCCTCGCTCGGCCGAGGCGCCACGGTCGTCTTCGCCGATCACGCCCTGGACCGCTGGGCGTCGGAGATGGCGGAGGTGCGCCCGACGGTGATGTGCTGCGTGCCTGCCTTCTACCAACAGCTGGAGGCTCGCATCCGCGCCCAGGTCGCGAGGCGTCCGGCGTATGCGCGCGGCCTCTTCGAGTGGGCCTCCGGCGTCGGGCGCCGGTGTGACGCGCTCCAGATGCAGGGGCGGCGAGCGCCCGTCCTCCTGCGACTTCAGCGAACAGTGGGGCGACGTGTCGTCCTGGCTGCCGTCCAGCGCGCACTGGGCGGCCGCCTGCGCTTCTTCCTCTCCGGCGGCGCCGCCCTCCCCGCCGAGACGGGAGGCTTCTTCGCCAGCCTGGGGATCGCGATCCTGGAGGGGTACGGCCTGACCGAGACGGCTCCGCTGCTGACCGTCAACCGTCCCGGCTCGCAGCGCTTCGGCAGCGTGGGCACGCCGATCCCCGAGACGGAGATCCGGATCGCCCCCGACACCGACGAAGTGCTGGCACGCGGGTCGCAGGTGATGCTCGGCTACTTCGACCTGCCAGACGTCAACGCGCGGATGATCGACCCCGATGGCTGGTTCCACACGGGGGATCGAGGCGCCCTCGACGAGGCCGGTCGCCTCCGCATCACCGGCCGGATCAAGGACCTGCTCGTGCTGGCGACCGGCAAGAAGGTGGCTCCGGCGGCAATCGAGCGCGCGCTGGTCAGCTCACCGCTGATCGCGCAGGCGGTGCTGGTCGGCGATGGCAGCGACACGGTGGGAGTCCTGATCGTGCCGACCGGGGAGGTCGACGCCGCGCGCCTGCATCGAGAGGTGGAGCACCTGACCGCGGATCTCGCCGCCTACGAGCGGCCCCGGCGCGTCGCGCTCCTGCCGCGCCCGCTGTCGGCGACCGAGGGCGAGCTGGGCGATGACGGCACGCTTCAGCGGGCGACGATCCTGAGCCACTTCCCCGAGCAGGTCGCCTCGCTCAGAGGCGCGCCCTAGCGCGGAGCTTCGGGCGCCTCGACGAGGATCTCCTCGTCGCAGCTCGCGCAGCGAAACACCCGCGCGCCGCGCAGGAGCTGTCGCTCGGGATCGAGCGCATCAGGGTTATGGTCGGCGACCGGGCTCATCGGTGCCCAGTCATCCCCGTGGCGGTGCATGAGCCGCGCCAGGTCGAGACTCAACACGAACCGGATCCTCCCGCTGGCATTGATGGTGGAGCTGCAGTGTCCATCATTGGCCGTCCCGATGCCAGCCCCCAGTGAAGGTTCGAGGGCCGCCCTGCCGGGCGGCCCTCGACGGACTCAGGCTTGACCGCGGAGCGTCAGCTCCCCGGCACGTACATCAGGAGCAGCTGCCCGTCCTCGCGGCGCTGGCCGTCGTGGATGAGGACCGTTCCGAGCGGGAGCGGCCACGGCACCGGTGTACGACGTACCCGGCACCGGCGGGTCGGGAAGCGACAGGTTGAGGTGCGACTGGACATCCAGCGCCCACCAGCCCGGCCCGAGCCACTTCGACATGTCGACGATGCCGCTCGTCTCGGCGATCGGCTGCGTCGCGGTCCCGACCACGTCCCAGGCCGCGCCGCTGAACGAGTAGTTCCAGACCCGCGCAGCCGGCGGGCGGATCCTCCTGGACCATGATGCTGTTGCGGCCGACGGCGATGTTGTCGGGGTTCACGAAGCCGACCGTCGCGCTGTCCGCGAAGATGGTGAAGGAGTCGACCTGCTTCGGATCGTGCTTGTTCAGCACCATCTTGAAGATGCGGCCGTTGGAGTTGGTGCCGCCAGCACCGAGCCGGAGCAGCCGACCGGTGAGGGGGTCCTCCGCCAGCCGGGTCGTCCCGGTATCGGCGAAGTAGACCGTGCGTGGGCTGTCCGGATCGTAGGCGATGTCCTCGACCCGAACGAACTGGAAGACGTTGTTGAAGTTGGACCAGGCCTCGAGCCGGCCCTGCGGCTCACCACCCGGGCTCGTGCCGCGGGCGATGTCATCGGGAACCTGGATGAAGCGCCCGCTGAAGGTCTCTCCAGCCGAGATGTCCAGGTAGTCATTCGCGCCGTTCCACGGGTTGTAGGGGTCAACCGCGACGCCGTTCGCCTTCGTGACCTGGAAGCCGTAGAGGTGGCCCTTGTCGCTGAGCACGTCGCCGGCGCTGTTGGCCAGGTACATGTACAGCTGGGACCCGGGCGCGGTGAACGTGTCGTCACCGGACAGGAAGGCGAGCCTGTGGTTCCAGCCGCCGGGAACGAGGACCTGGTTCTCGTGGTTGTGGCGGCCCATGCCGGCGATCGGCGTGACGACGCCGGTCACCGTGTCGAGGGCGACCGTGTAGCCGGCCTGCCGCAGGTTGTTCGCCCCGTAGTACGGATCGGCCGGGTAGGTTGCTCCCGCCGGCACCACCAGCACGTCGTTTGACTCCTCGTTGGTGAAGAGCATCGGGTGAGCGAAGCCGTTGCCGGTGACCACAGTCGAGGAGCAGAAGCGGATGAGGCCTTCGTCCGGCGACAGGACGACCTCCGTGTCGATCACCGTCTTGGTCGCGAGGTCGACCCTGACCCGCGTCACCGACGAGTTCTGGAAGTCGGCGGAGCCGCTGACGACGGGGAACGGGACCTTCGACTGCTCGTGGTTGACGTACAGGTCGACGTAGGTCGGGATGCCAGCCGGGGCCCGGCACGACGCCGATCCCGTCGGGGAGTCCCTCGAAGATGTCGCCGAAGGGCGAGTCGCCCGAGTTGATCAGCGGCACGAAGAGAATCGCCGGATCCGGATCCGCAACGTAGGCGGCCGATATGCCGCCGGTGCTGGCCGGGATCGCGACCACCAGCGCGGTGGCGACGACCATCGCGCTGACTCGCCATGCGACGCTTCCGTGGATTGGATCTGGCAGCCATCGAGACTCCTCCTGCTGCGATGCGGACGGATCGAGACCGTACGGTGAAGTGCGGCAGACGCCCGCTGGCGTTGTGTCCCCATAGTGCGCCCGCCAAACGAACCGCGGCAAGGCGGAGGCCCGTCTGCGGTGCGCCGCAGCACCACCTTCGGCCGGGGCCGCGTCGCAGCCCATGCCGCCACGGCAGCGCGTGAACCGGTACCCTTGGCGACGAGGCCGTCCGGCCTCCACCCCCACCTGTGAGCACCCCCCGGAGACCGATGCGCATCCCCCTCATTCCGCGCGAGACGAAGTTCTTCGACATGTTCGTCGCGGACGCCCAGAACGTCCTGGCCGCCGCCCGCCTGCTCGAGCAGTTCTTCCGCAACTACGACGACCGCGAGCGGCTCGCCAGCCAGCTCCGCGACGCCGAGCACGCCGGCGACGCGATCAGCCACGAGATCGGCCACAAGCTGGAGTCGACCTTCGTCACGCCGTTCGATCGCGAGGACATCCACGCTCTCATCAGCCGCCTCGATGACATCCTCGACCTGATCGAGGAGGTCGCCGACACCTGCATCCTCTACAACATCGACGCGCCCACGCCGCCCGCCATCCAGCAGGCCGAGATCATCGTGCGGCAGTGCGAACAGCTCGCCCAGGGGCTCCTCAAGCTCCGCCACTTCAAGGGCGTGGAGCCGTTCTGGATCGAGGTCCATCGGCTCGAGAACGAGGGCGACCGGATCGCGCGGCAGGCGGTCGCCGAGCTCTTCAAGCACGGCCAGGAGCCGATGGACGTCATCAAGTGGAAGGACGTCTACGCCCTGCTCGAGGAGGCGATCGACACCGCCGAGGACGCCGCCAACGTGATCGAGCGGATCGTCGTCAAGCATGCCTGAGGGCTTCACCGCGATCCTGATCGCGGTGCTCGGCCTGGCCGTCCTGTTCGACTACATCAACGGCTTCCACGACACCGCCAACGCGATCGCCACCTCGGTCAGCACCCGCGCCCTCAAGCCGCAGTGGGCGATCGCGATGAGCGCCACCGCCAACTTCGTGGGAGCGCTGACCGGCACGGCGGTGGCCAAGACGATCGGCTCCGGACTGGTCACGCCCCAGGCCGAGGGAGGCGTCGTGGTTGCGGCGGCCCTGATCGGCGCGATCGTGTGGAACCTGCTCACCTGGCGGCTTGGCATCCCGTCGTCGAGCAGCCACGCCCTGATCGGCGGGCTGCTCGGGGCGACCGCCGCGGCCGCCGGCTTCTCGGCCTGGCTCGTACCCGGGATCGTGGGCAAGGTGATCGTCCCGCTGGTCAGCTCACCGATCGCCGGCTTCGCCATCGGCTTCACCCTGATGGTGATCATCTTCAACGTCTTCCGCCGCGCGCATCCGAAGACCATGAATGACCGATTCCGCCGCCTCCAGGTCCTCTCCGCCGCCTACATGGCCTTCAGCCACGGCAGCAACGACGCGCAGAAGACGATGGGCGTCATGACCCTGGCGCTCGTCTCCGCCGGGATCCTCACCGAGTTCGTGGTGCCGCTGTGGGTCATCCTCCTGGCCGCGACCGCCATCTCGCTGGGGACCGCGGCCGGGGGCTGGCGGATCATCCGCACCATGGGCACCAAGGTCGTGAAGCTCGACCCGGTGCACGGCTTCGCGGCGGAGACGACCGCCGCCACCATCATCTTCGGCGCCTCCACCCTGGGGATGCCGGTGAGCACCACCCACGTCATCTCGAGCGCGATCCTGGGCGTCGGCTCGTCCGACCGGTTCAACGCGGTCCACTGGGGCGTGGCGCGCCGGATCGGCGTGGCCTGGGTCCTCACGCTCCCGGCATCGGGCCTGGTGGCGGCCCTCTCGTACCTGGTCCTGCAGCCGATCCTGTCCTGATCCGCCGCGTTTCACATTGCCTTGACCTGCCGATGAGGATCGGTTAAGGCCCGGCGGCGATCCTCCAGCTGAACCGATCTGCATGTTTGGAGGATTCCATTGAGCCGTTCCCACCTGACTCGGCCCGCCCTGGTCACGATGCTGGCCGGCGCGCTGCTGCTGGCCGCCTGCTCCACCGGGTCGCCGAGCGCCTCGGTCTCGTCGCTGACCGGCACGCTGACGATCTCGGGCTCCTCGACGGTCGAGCCGATCACCAGCATCGTCGCCGAGGACTTCAACGCCGCCAACCCGGACGTCGACTACACCGTCGACGACCCCGGCACGGGCGACGGCTTCGCCCTCTTCTGCAACGGCGAGACCGACATCAGCGACGCGTCGCGCGCCATCAAGGACGAGGAGGCGGCCGCCTGCGCTGAGAAGGGGATCAACTACATCGGGCTGAAGATCGGCATCGACGGCATCAGCGTCATGACCGCGCCCGGCAACGACGCGGTCGACTGCCTGAGCTTCCTCGACCTGTACGCGCTGCTCGGCCCGGAGTCGCGAGAACTTCGAGCAGTGGTCGTCGGCCGACGCCCTGGCGGGCGAGCTCGGCTCCCTGACGAAGTACGGCACCTCGCACGCGCCGTACCCGCGACCTGCCGCTCGACGTGACCGCCCCGGGCGAGGAGTCCGGGACGTACGACAGCTTCATCGAGCTGGCGCTGGCCAAGATCGCCGGGGAGCGGGGCACGGATCCCAAGGTCACGCGCCCGGACTACACCGCGTCCGGCGACGACAACGTGATCATCGCCGGCATCGGCGGGTCGGCACCGACAGCTCGCTCGGCTGGGTCGGCTTCGCCTTCGCCGACCAGAACCGCGACACGGTCAAGCTGCTCGAGGTTGACGGCGGCAAGGGCTGCGTGGCGCCCACGGCCGAGACGATCGCCTCCGGCGACTACCCGCTCTCACGCTCGCTCTACATCTACGTCAACACCGACAAGGCCGCCGACAGCCCGGCCATCACCGCCTTCGTGGACTACTACCTGTCCGACGCGGGCATCGCGGCCGTGACCGAGGCTGACTACGTCGCCCTGGAGGCCGATGTGCTGGCAGCGACCCGCACGGCCTGGGAAGCGCGCTGAGCATCTCCTATCCCTGGCGAGGCCGGGCGATCCGTCGCCCGGCCTCGTCTTCTCACTCGATAGGATGACGATCCCATGACCACCGGCACCTCCGCGACCCCTGGACGGGTTCCGCTCACCGCGCTCGACCTGCGCGTCGCCTCGGGTCGGCGGCGTCGCGAGGGGCTCGTGCGCCTCGCTCTTCACGGCGGCGGCGGGCGTGTCGGTCGTGATCAGCCTGGCCATCATCGGCTCGCTGCTCGGCAACGCCCTGTCGTTCATCTTCAAGGTCGACCTGGCGCTCGCTGTGGACCGACGGCTGGTTCCCGCGGCGGGGCCTCTACGACATCAAGACCATCGTCGCCGGGACGGTCCTGATCTCGGCCATCGCCATGCTGGTGGCCGCGCCGCTCGGAATACTGACCGCGCTCTACCTGTCGGAGTACGCGGGTCGCCGCGCCCGGAGCATCCTCAAGCCGATCCTCGAGATCCTGGCCTCGATCCCGAGCGTGGTCCTGGGCTTCTTTGCGCTGACGTGGATCAGCCCGAACGTCATCCAGGCGTTGAGCGACGCGCCGCTCTTCAGCATGGCGTCGGCCGGCGTCGCGGTCGGCATCCTGGTCACGCCACTGGTCAGCTCGGTCGCCGAGGACGCCCTGCACGCGGTCCCCGACTACCTGCGCGAGGCGTCCTACGGGCTCGGCGCGAGGCGGCGGACGACGAGCATCCGGGTCGTCGCGCCGGCGGCGGTGAGCGGCCTGGTGGCCGCCCTCCTGCTGGGCGTGTCGCGAGCGATCGGCGAGACGATGATCGTGGCGATCGCCGCGGGGGCCACCGGCGGCTCGCTCTTCTCGGTCAACCCCTTCGAGCCGGGGCAGACGATGACGGCCGCCATGACGGCCCTGGCCATCGGCTCCGACCAGGTCCGCGGCGCCGCGCTCACCTTCGAGAGCCTCTTCTTCGTGGGCCTCCTCCTCTTCCTCATCACGCTGGGGCTGAACCTGCTCAGCGAGGCATTCGTCCGACGCGTCCGGCGGCGCTACTGATGACCGCGCACACCCCCACCACCGCCGACCTGGTCGCGGTGCGCCTGCGCGGCGGCGGCCTCGACTGGCGCGGCTACCTGCTGCAGGGCGCCATGCTCCTCGCGCTCTTCATCGCGCTCGGCATCCTGCTGGTGCTGCTGGCCGACGTCGCCATCCGGGCCTGGCCGCTGCTGACCGATCGGCCGCTCGACTTCCTCGCCTCGGACCTCTCGTCGCGCCCTGCGCGGGCGGGGATCGCGCAGGGTCTGCTCGGCTCGCTGCTCCTCGCCCTCTTCGTGGCGCTGCTGGCGATCCCGGTCGGCGTTGGGGCCGCCGTCTACCTGGAGGAATACGCGCGGGACACCCGCGTGACGCGCCTGGTCCGCACCAACATCCGCAACCTGGCCGGAGTGCCGGCGATCGTCTACGGGCTGCTGGGCCTGGCGGTCTTCGTGACCCTGCTGGGGCTGGGCAAGACCCTGATCGTCGGGCGGGCTGACGCTCGCCATCCTTGTGCTCCCGATCGTGGTGATCACCACCTCGGAGGCGCTGCGGGCCGTGCCCAACAGCATCCGCGAGGCGGCCCTGGCGGTGGGGGCGACACGCTGGGAGACGGTGCGCAGCCACGTCCTGCCATACGCCGGCCCGGGGATCCTGACCGGCACCATCCTGTCGCTGGCGCGCGCCTTCGGCGAGACGGCACCGCTGCTCATGGTCGGGGCCGTGGCGGGCACCTTCAGCACTCGCGGCGGGCTGCTGGAGCAGATCAGCGGCCCATACACCGCGCTCCCCACCATCGTCTACAACTGGGCGGGGCAGCCGCAGGACGAGTTCCGGAGCCTGACCGCGGCGACCATCGTGGTGCTGGTGGCGGTCATCCTGCTGGTGAACGGAACGGCCATCTTCCTGCGCAATCGGTACGATAGGCGCTGGTGATCACCGCAGTGAACCGCTCGACGTGGCGCCGCCGGCGCCGACGACCGACACGCGGCAGGCCGTGGAGGTGCGCCCGCGCATGACGATCGGGGCCCGAGAGGCGGTTCCCGGCACCCTGGCCGATGCCGCCATCGTCTTCGACGTGCAGCGCTTCAGCGCCTACTACGGGTCGTTCCGCGCGATCAAGGAGATCACCTTCCAGATTCGCGAGCAACCAGATCACGGCGATCATCGGTCCATCCGGCTGCGGCAAGACGCACGCTGCTGCGCGCCTTCAACCGCATGAACGACCTGGTCGACGAGCGCCCACTTCGAGGGCGAGGTGCGCTACCACGGCGTCGACCTCTACGCCGCCCGGGATCGATCCGGTCGAGGTGCGGCGGCGGATCGGGATGGTCTTCCAGAAGCCGAACCCGTTCCCCAAGTCGATCTACGACAACGTGGCATTCGGCCCGCGGGTGGCCGGCTTCCGCGGCGAACATGGACGAGCTGGTCGAGCAGCTCGCTGCGCCGGGCGGCGCTGTGGGACGAGGTCAAGGACAAGCTCACGTCAGCCGGGCACGTCGCTCTCCGGCGGACAGCAGCAGCGCCTCTGCATCGCGCGCGCCATCGCGGTCGAGCCGGACGTGATCCTGATGGACGAGCCGTGCAGCGCCCTCGACCCGATCGCCACCCTGCGCATCGAGGAGCTGATGCACGAGCTGAAGCAGAACTACACGATCGTGATCGTGACCCACAACATGCAGCAGGCGGCGCGCGCGAGCGACGTACACCGCCTTCCTGACGATGGGCGAGGACCGGGCCGGCTACCTGGTCGAGATGGACGCGACCGACCAGATCTTCACCAGCCCGCGCAACAAGCTGACCGAGGACTACATCACCGGCCGGTTCGGCTGAGGAGGCGGCAGATGGACGAGCAGAGACCGAGGCGCGCCGGGGGCAGCCGAGCCACGGCCACGAGAGCCTGCGCCGCACCTTCGAGCAGGGGCTGGCGGACCTGCAAGGACGACGTGCTGCGCCTCGGCGCCCTGGTCGAGCGGGCGGTGGAGCGGGCCGCGCTGGCACTCGTCGAGCGCGACGTCGAGCTGGCCGACCAGGTCCGCTGGGAGGACGCCGACGTGAACGAGCTGCAGCGCTCCATCAACCTGGAGATCACGAGCCATCATCGCGCGCCAGGGCCCGGTGGCCCGCGACGTGCGCGAGCTGCTCGCCCTCTACCACGCCGCCGCCGAGCTGGAGCGGATGGGCGACTACGCGACCAGCATCGCCAAGCTGGCCCAGCAGCTGGCCTCGGAGCCGGAGCATGCCGATCTTCCGCCAGATCCCGCGAGATGGAGCAGCTCTGCCGCGAGCAGCTGCGCGCCGCCATGCGGGCGCTGGTGGACGTCAGCGAGCAGCAGGCGCGCGAGGTCTGCGCGCGGCGACGACGAGATCGACCACCTCTACAACAGCGTCTACGAGGACGCCATCGCGCTGATGGAGGTGACGCCGGATCGGGCCCGGCAGGCGACGCACATGCTCTTCGCCGCGCATCACCTCGAGCGGCTCGGCGACCGCGTCACCAACATCGGCGAGGACGTCGTCTTCCTGGTGACCGGGCAGATCGAGGACCTCAACCCTACCCGCAGGATCGAGGCTCGCGCGTGAAACGGCGCATCCTGGTCGTCGAGGACGACCGCACCCTGCGACAGGCGCTCACCTTCAACCTCGAGCGCGAGGGATACGAGGCCCGCTCGGCGGTGGACGGCGAGCAGGCCCTGGCGGCGATCCGCGACGGGGCGCTGGACCTGGTCCTGCTCGACCTGATGCTGCCGGCGCTGAGCGGCCTCGAGGTGCTGCGCACGGCGCGGGCGAGGGGATCGACACCCCGTCGTGATCCTGTCCGCCAAGGGCGGCGAGGTGGACCGCGTGGTCGGCCTCAAGGTCGGCGCCGACGACTACATCACCAAGCCGTTCAGCCGGCCGGAGCTGCTGGCCCGCATCGAGTCGGTGCTGCGTCGCCAGCGCCGCGCGGCGCCGACGAGGAGCGGCGCGACGAGGTGCGGGCCGGCCAGCGCTGGTGATCGACCTCGGCGCACCGCCAGGCGACCTTCGCCGGGGAGCCGCTGCGACTGACCACCAAGGAGTTCGACCTGCTCGCCCACCTGGCGTCGCATCCGGAGCGCATCTTCACCCGCGAGCAGCTGCTCGACCCGGATCTGGGGCTTCGACTTCGACGGCGATGCCCGGACGGTGGATGTCCACGTCGAGCTGGCTGCGCTCCAAGCTGCGCGCGCGGCGATGGCCACAACTACTTCCGGACCGTGCGCGGCGTCGGCTACGCCTTCGCTCCCCGCGCGACCGATGGCGACTGACCCGACTCGCCGCGGCCGCCTTCGACGCGCTGATGCGGCGCAGCGGGGCGAGACGATCCTGCTCGTGGTCGACGACCGGCTGCGCATCATTCGTGCGGGCGCGGGGGCGGCGGGCCTGGCGGAGCGACCGGCCGAGGCGCTGGCGGGCATGAGCCTGATCGCGGCCTTCGGGTCCGCCCCGCTCGACGCGCTGGCGCGCCAGGCACTGGCCGATCGAGCCGCGGTGCAGGGCGAGGCGGGGCTGGGACCGCTCACGGGCGCGCACCTTCTCGGTCGACATCGTGCCGCTCGAGGACGGCGAGCTGGTGGTCTCGCTGCACGACATCACCGCGCTGCGCCGTGCCGAGCGAGTGCGGCGCGACTTCGTGGCCAACATCAGCCACGAGCTGCGCACCCCGCTGGCGTCGATCAAGCTGCTGGCCGAGACCCTTTCGGCAGGCGCGCTCCAGGACGCCGCGGTCGCCGCGGGGTTCGTGCTCCAGATCGAGCGCGAGGTGGACCACCTGGCCCAGCTGGTCGACGAGCTGCTCGACCTGTCGATGATCGAGTCGGGCGAGACCACCTTGAAGATCGAGCCGGTCGACCCGCGCGACGTGATCGCGCGACGTGGCCGAACGGATCGGTCCGGTGGCGTCGCGGCTGGGCGTGACGGTCCGTGCCCAGCCCGACCCGGCCGAGGCGGACGGTGTCCAGGCAGCGGCCGACCGCGCGCGGCTGGGGCAGGCGCTCCTGAACCTTGCGCACAACGCGGTCAAGTACAGCCGCCCGGGCGGCGAGGTCCGCCTGGGCTGGGAGCTCTGCCCGGCGGGGCTGCGCTTCACCGTCGCCGACGATGGGATCGGCATCTCGGAGTCGCACCAGCGGCGGATCTTCGAGCGCTTCTACAAGGTCGATCGAGCGCGCGAGCAGGGTGCGACCGATGAGGGGCTGGGTGGCGGGAGTGCGGGGCTCGGCCTGGCCATCGTCCGCCACATCGCGGAGGCGCACGGCGGGATCGGCCGGGGTGCGGAGCAGCGAGGGCGTGGGCTCGACCTTCTGGGTGGAGCTGCCTCGGGCCGCCTGATCCGTGGGCGACCTGATATGGTTGTCTGGTCAACCATGAGCCCCATCAGCCCGATCCCCTCCCCCCGTGACCCGCGCCTCGAGACGTGGCGCACCTTCCTGGTCGCGCATGCCCAGGTCCGTCGCCAGCTCGAGCGCGAGCTGCAGGCCGAACAGTCGCTGGGGCTGGGCGAGTACGAGGTGCTCCTGCTCCTCACGCGCGCCGACGAGCGGCGCCTGCGGATGAGCGAGCTGGCGGATCGGCTGGGCCTGTCGCGCAGCGGCGTCACCCGGCTGGTCGATCGGCTGCAGGGCGACGCGCTGGTCGAGCGGGCATCCTGCGACACCGACCGCCGTGGATCGTGGGCGATGCTGACCGATGCGGGCCGCGAGCGTCTGCGTCGCGCGGCGCCGACCCACCTGCGCGGCGTCGGGGAGCACTTCCTGAACCGGATCCCGCCCGCCGAGCTCGACGCCCTGCGCCGCACCCTCGACCGCGTCCTCGACGAGGCCTAGCCTCCGGGCGCGGCGCTCCCGCCCGGCAGCTCTCCGGCCGCCTCCGCCCGCAGGCTGTTGACCATGGCGGCCCGGTCGTCATCGGGCGCCAGCTCCAGGAACCGGTCGAAGTGGCGCACCGCCGCGCTGTTCTGGCCCTGGCGGAACGCGATCAGGCCGCGGAAGAAGGGGATGTCGGGCTCGTCGTCGCCGGCGACCACGGCGTAGGAGTCGGTCGCGGCCTGCGCATCGGGCCAGTCGGCCGCGGAGATGTAGGCCGTCACCAGGCGCCGATAGGCCGATCGGTTCTCCGGCTCGACCGCCAGCAGCAGCTGGAGCGTGGCGGCGGCCCCCTGCAGGTCCGCGAAGCTGTCGCCGGCGAGGTACGCATCGGCCAGGTCGGAGAGGACCGATCGCGTCCCCCGGGTCGGCCGCGAAGGCGGTCAGCAGTCGCTGGATCTCCGCCTGGCGATCCGCCTCGCGCGCCAGCTGTTCGGCGAGCGCCCGGTTCACCACCGTCCGCTCGCCAAGGCCGTTCGGCGCTGGCAGCGCAAATCCGACCAGCAGCGTGGCCGCCAGCGCGCCGCCGAGCCACAGGCTGACTGCCCGGCCGTTCCGCGGGGTTGGTGCGGGGCCGGCCGCCGCGGGCTCGGTCAGGGTCTCAGCCGCCCGCTCCTCCGCCTCGGCGCGCTCGCGCGCGTAGGCCGCGTCATCGAGCGAGCCGGCGCGGCGGTCCGCCTCCACGTCGAGGAGCCCCTCGAGCGCGACGCGATGCCGCAGCGCGCGCGATTCGGCGTCCGCCTGCGTGTCGAAGGCCACGGATCGCGACGGGCGCAGGAGCGGCCAGGCGATCGCCGCGCCCGCCGCCACGGCCAGCAGCGCGAAGAGGAGCCACTGCAGCGCGTCAGGCATCGAGCTGCTCCACCTCGTCGCGGATCCGGTCGCGGATCGGATCGCTCGCGACCTGCGGCGCCGGCCCGACAGTGGATCGCCCCCGTCGCAGCCACCAGGCCAGGACGCCGATCCCCAGCAGGACGGCGGCCGCCGGCAGCAGCCAGACCAGCGCCGACCGTGGCGCGAGCAGGATCCACTCCCCGTAGCGGTCGACGAAGTGCTGGCGGACCTGTTCGGGCGTCTGCCCCGCGGCCAGCAGCTCGACGATCTGGCGCCGGATGGCGGCCGCCGCGGCGGTCTGCGACTCCGCGACCGAGAGCGACTGGCAGTCGGGGCAGCGCAGCTCCCCGGCGATCTGCGCGGCCTGCTCGGCCCGGGTGAGCGCGGGACCGGGCCCGAGCGCCTCGACCAGCGCCAGCGCGCCGAGCGCGAGGAGCGCCGCCATCGCGACGGGCAGGGCGTAGCGCCTCACGGCACGATGCCCCAGGGCGGTGAGCTGGGCGTTCATCTCTGACTGTGTCAGCGGCCCGACGTGCCGGGCGCGAACGATCCCATCGGCGTCCACGAAGAAGGTCTCCGGGGGGCCGGTGACGCCCAGGTCGATCGAGATCTGGCCGGTGGCGTCGAGCAGGTTCGGCCAGCCGCCCTGGCCGTATCGGTCCAGGAAGGAGCGCGCGCCGTCCGCGGTGTCCTGGTAGACGATCCCCACCAGGAACGACCTCGCTCGCGTGCCGGGTCGCGGTGTCGAGCAGGACCGGGTGCTCCTCGACGCAGGGCGGGCACCAGCTGGCCCAGACGTTGATGATCGCCGGCCGGCCGGCGAGCGCCTCCGAGGAGAAGGTCGTCCCCTCCAGCGTGGTCGCGCTGAAGGCCGGCAGCGGATGCCCGATCAGCGGCGACGGGACGTCGCGCGGGTCGCGCCCCAGACCGGTGAAGAGCAGCCAGCCGAGCGGAACCAGGACGACCGGCAGCACCAGCCAGCGGAGGGTTGGGCGGGAGATGGGCGAGGTCATCGGTCAGGCCCCGGTCGCCAGCGAGGCTTCGACCGCCAGCCGGCGCCGATCCGGCCAGATGGCGAAGAGCGCGCCGAGCGCCACGATGGCGCCGCCGGCCCAGATCCAGGAGACGAGCGGGTTGATGAGGACGTGGAGGCTCACCGTCCTGGTCGACGGGTTGTAGGAGAGGAGGGTGACGTACAGGTCCTCGCCCAGCGCGGAGCGCACGGCCGGCGTGGCGATCGCGGTCGTGGAGTTCGGATAGTCACGCAGGGCGGTGGCCATCGCTCCCGACTGCGGTCCGGCGAGGGTCAGCTCGGCCCGCGTCTCGATCACCCGCGCGTCGGAGGCGAGCGGCTCGACCACGAGCTGGTCGTAGGTGAGCGAGTAGGCGCCGAGGGTGAGCGTCTCGCCCGGGCGCAGCGTGGCGACCGTGTCGCTGCCAAGGGTCGCCGAGACGGCGATCGCCACCGACATGACGCAGATCCCCGCGTGGGCGAGGTAGCCCCCATATCGGCGCCGATTGCGGGTCGCCAGCCGGATCACCGCCACCGGCAGCGCCTCGTCTCGGCCCCGCGCCCGTGCTCGCGCCCCACGCACGACCTCGTCGCCCATCACCACCAGCACGAAGGTCGCGAGGCCGAGAATGGCGAGCGGGGCCAGGCCGCGGACGGCGAGCGCCCAGGCGGCGATCACCACCGCCACGGCCGCGAGGATCGGGACCCCGAAACGCTCGCGGACCGTCGCCCAGGAGGCACCTCCCCAGGGAAGCGCGGGGCCCACGCCGGTCAGGAAGAGGAGCGCCACGAAGATCGGCGCGTTGACGAGGTTGAACCACGGCGCCCCGACGGTGGCCCGGGCTCCGCCGCTGACCTCGACGATCACCGGGTAGAGCGTGCCGAACAGGACCGCGAAGGTGACGCCCAGGAACAGCACGTTGTTGAACAGGAAGGCGGACTCGCGGCTCACCACCGCACCGGGTGGGCGCCGGTCGCCCAGCTCCGGCAGGCGCCAGATCAGCAGGCCGAGGCCGCCCCCGAGCGCGAGCAGGATGGCCGCGGCGAACCAGATGCCGATCCCCGAGGTCGTGAAGGCGTGCACGCTGACGACGACCCCCGAGCGCGTCAGGAAGGTGCCCACCAGCGTCAGCACGAAGGTCGCGATCACCAGCGCATGGGTCCAGGTGCGCAGCGTGCCCCGCCGCTCCGCGACCATGGATGAGTGGATGAAGGCGGTCGCCGTCAGCCACGGCAGGAGAGCCGCGTTCTCGACCGGGTCCCAGGCCCAGTAGCCGCCCCAGCCGAGCACCGCGTAGCTCCACCAGGCGCCGGCCACGATCCCCATCGTCAGGAAGATCCACGGCACCAGCGTCCAGCGGCGGACGACCGCGAGCCACTCCTCGTCGGTGCGGCGCGTGATGAGCGCCGCCATGCCGAAGGCGAACGGGATCGCCATGCCGGTGTAGCCCAGGTACAGGAGCGGCGGGTGGAGCCCCATGAACGGGTGGTTCTGGAGCAGGGCGTTCGGTCCGTTGCCCTCGAGGCCGACCGGCGTCACGCGCACGAACGGGTCGCTCGGCCAGACCATGACCGCGAAGAAGAAGGCCGTCCCGATCGCCAGCGTGGCGCCGACCCACGGCATCAGCGCCGGCAGCCGGTTGCGGTACCGATACAGGACGAGGCTCGCCCAGCCGCTGGCCAGCAGGGTCCAGAACAGGATCGATCCCTCGAGCGCGGCCCAGAGCGAGATGACCGAGTAGAAGGGTGGCGTGGTGGTGGCGTTGTTGCGGGCCACGTACACCACGCTGAAGTCGTGGCCGAGGAGCGAGACGACCATCGCCCCGCAGGCGAGGGCAACCAGGGCAAAGGCCACGTACATCGCGCGTCGGGCGCTGGCCAGGACGGCGGTGTCCCCCGACCGGCCCCCGATGACGAAGGCACCGGCGGCAAAGACGGTCGCCGCCAGGCCGATCACCACGGCGAGGTGGCCGAGGGTCGGGATCATTCGCCGGGTTCGAAGGCCTGGGTCGGCAGCCCGCCGTCGGACGGAGCGACGTAGTTCTCGTCGTGCTTGACGATCACCTGCGACGCCTCGAAGACGCCGTCGGCACCCAGCTCGCCCTCGACCACCGCCCCGATCCCCTCGCGGAACGAGCGGGTCGGCGCCGACTCCGCATGCACGATGATCTCGCTGGTCCCGTCGGTGAGCACGAACCGCAGGTTCGGCGCCTCGCCGGCGATGCTCCCCACCTCGACCAGCCCGCCGAGGCGCACCGTCTCGCCGACCGCTGCCTCGCCGCGGGCGAGCAGCTCCGTCGGGGTCAGGTAGTAGACCAGCGCGTTGCCGACGCTGCTGAAGGCGAGATACCCGATCACCCCCACCACCACGGCCACGCCGAGCAGCACGCCCCAGCGGCGCCCACGCGGCGGCAGGGGCGGCAGGACCGGACGGGCCAGGGTCATCGGGGGGCGTCGGGAGGGGCGGAGTCCGCGTCCCTGCGCAGCGCGTCCCGGGCGATCCGCAGCCGGCGCAGCAGGAGCGCCGCGTACAGCCCGATCCCGCCCAGGATCACCCCGTAGGCGGCGACGATGAATCCGACGTCGGTCATCGGGCCGGCTCCTCGGCCATCCGTCGCGCCGCGCTGATCCGTCCCAGGCGCGCCGCCTCGTCGATCTGCCACTCGAGCCGGGCCAGCTGGTAGCGGCGGATCATGAGCCAGGCCCAGGCCAGCGTGAAGGCGGCGAGCATGCCGAGCAGCGCCGCCACGAACTGGAGGGGGGCGCTCGGGTGGAGGATCTTGCCCGGGTCGCCGATCGTCGGCCCCTGGTGCAGGCCGCGCCACCAGATCACGCTGAAGTGGACGATCGGGATGTCGACCGCGGCGATCAGCCCCACCACGGCGGCGCGCGCGGCGCGGCGCGCGGGGTCATCGGTCAGTCGCCTGAGGAGGAGGTAGCCGACGTACAGCGCCAGCAGCAGCGCGGTGGTTGTCAGGCGCGGGTCCTCCCACTGCCAGTAGACGCCCCACACCGGCTTGCCCCACATCATCCCGCCCCAGATGGCGAAGGCCGTGAAGATGACCCCCACCTCGGCCCCGGCCAGGGCGATGGCATCCAGGCGCAGGTCGCGACGCCAGAGGTAGCCGATGCCGGCCAGCGCGGTCACCCCGAACGAGGCGTAGGCCAGCCAGGCCGATGCGACGTGGGGGTACATCACCCGCTGCGCGTCGCCCTGGTTGAGGTCGGCGGGCACCACGAAGAGTCCGAAGATCGCCGCACCGATGACGGCGGCGAGCGCCGCGAAGCCCAGGACGCGGGTCTTCATCACTCCTCCAGCAGGAAGCCGTAGGTGCCGGCTCCGACGACCAGCATGATGACGTCGAACCCGGCGAGGAGCTGGAGCCAGGCCCACTGCTCACCCAGGGGGTCGCCGCCGAGCGAGGCGGAGGTGGCCTTCACCGCGGCCAGCAGCAGCGGCGCCACGATCGGCAGCATCAGGAGCGGCAGCATCACCTCGCGTGCCCGCATCCGAACGGTGAGCCCGGCATAGGCGGTGCCCACCGCCGCGAAGCCGATGGCGCCGAGCACCACGGCCACCAGCAGCGGCAGCCACGCGGCTCCCACCGGGATGGCGTACAGGATCGCGACGACGGGGACCAGCAGCCCGCCGAGCACGAGCATGGCCGCGGCCCCGGCGAGCGCCTTGCCGAGGTAGATCGCGCGGCGATCGATCGGGTAGAGGGCCAGCTGCTCGAGCGCTCCGTCGTCGGCCTCGAGCTGGTGCAGCCGTGCCACGGTCAGCAGTCCGCCGAAGACGATCGCGAGCCAGAGCAGCCCCGGCGCCGCCTCGGCCAGGCGCTGCGCGTCGGGGCCCAGCGCAAAGCCGAAGAGGAGCAGCACGATCGCCGCGAAGAAGAGCGTGGAGCCGGCCGCCTGGCGGCCGCGCAGCTCGGAGGTGGCGTCCTTGCGGGCGATCGCCACGGCGACGGCGAGGCCGCGGCGCAGCTCGCTCATCGGTCCATCCCGGCGACCGCAACCCGAGGTCGCGCCGTCGCCCCGACCGGGCCGGGGCTGACCCCGGCGCCGCTCACCTCGGCGACGAGGCCGCCCTCGAGCCGCACCGTGCCATCCGCCATGGACGCGATCCTGTCCGCCTGGTGCGAGGCGACCAGCACCGTCACTCCCGCCTCGTGCCACAGCCCGATGAGCCGGTCCACGAGCTCCATCCCGTCGGCGTCGAGCGCGGCGTGGGGCTCGTCGAGGAGCAGGAGCGAGGGGCGCGCCACCAGGACACGCGCCAGCGCCAGGCGCTTCCGCATGCCGGCCGAGAAGGTCCGCACCCGTGCTTCGGCGGAGCCGGCGAGACCCACGGTGTCGAGCGCCTCGCGGACGACCGGGTCGCCCTCCCGCTCCCCCCAGCCGAACAGGGTGGCGGCGAAGCGCAGGTTCTCCAGGGCGGTGAGGTCGTCGTAGTGGCCGGTCGCGTGCGAGAGGTAGACGACCCGACCTCGGATCAGCTCGGGGTGCTCCAGCGCGTCGATCCCGTCGATCGCGAGCGTGCCGTACGAGGGGCGGATGGCGGTCGCGCACAGCCGCAGCAGGGTGGTCTTGCCGGCGCCGTTGGGGCCCAGCAGCGCCACCGTGCGCCCGATCTCGATCGTGAGCGAGACGCCGGCCAGCGCGGCGCTGCGTCCGAAGAGGCGCGCCAGCTCGACGGTGGCGACCGCGGGCGGGATGGTCCCGAGCGTCCCGGCGAGCCGGGGCGCGACGTAGATGGTGGTCTGCGGCATGCTCGACAGCGGGGGCGGAGTGGATGGAGGCCGAGTGTGCGGCCGCCGTGCAGGGGAGTCAAATCCTGGCCGCCAGCTGCGGATCGTCGCTACTGCAAGTACTTGCAATAGGGTGGTATCGGCTCCTAGAATCACGGCTGGAGGCACCCGACTTGGTCGCGAATGCGCTGAACCTGTTGCGAACCCCGAGCCCGGTCCGCACCCGGATCATTCGCCTCTACGCGTTCCTGATCACCTTCAACATCGTGGCCTGGGGGCTGGCGCTGGCGGTATCGGCCTCGTACCCGATCCTGCTCCCGACCGCCTTCCTGGCCTACACCTTCGGGCTGCGCCACGCGGTCGACGCTGACCACATCGCGGCGATCGACAACACCACCCGCAAGCTGATGCAGGACGGCCAGCGGCCGGTCGGCGTGGGGCTCTTCTTCTCGCTCGGCCACTCGACGATCGTGGTGGCGCTCTCCCTGGTGATCGCCCTCTCGGCCGGGTTCATCAGCGACATCCCGACCTTCCGCGAGATCGGCGGGCTGATCGGCACGAGCGTCTCGGCGCTCTTCCTGCTGCTGATCGGGATCATCAACCTGGTCGTCCTGGTCGACGTCTACCGCATGTTCCGCCGGGTCTCGCGCGGCGGCGCGTACAGCGAGGAGACGCTCGAGGAGTTCCTCAACAGCCGCGGCCTGCTGGCGCGCCTCTTCCGCCCGATGCTGCGGGTCATCCGCAAGAGCTGGCACATGTACCCGCTGGGCGCTGCTCTTCGGGCTCGGCTTCGACACCGCCTCGGAGGTCGCCCTGCTCGGCCTGGCGGCGGCATCGGCGCGAACCACGTGCCGATCGATCTACATCCTGGTGCTGCCCGCGCTCTTCGCCGCCGGCATGTCGCTGGTCGACGCGACCGACGGCGTCCTGATGCTGGGCGCCTACGGCTGGGCCTACATCAAGCCGATCCGCAAGCTCTACTACAACCTCAACATCACCCTCGTCTCGGTGCTCATCGCGTTTGCGATCGGCGGCGTCGAGGTGCTCTCGATCATCGCGGACCGCTTCTCGCTGCACGGCGGGGCCTGGGACCTGGTCGCGAACCTCGACTTCGAGGCTGATCGGCTTCGCGATCATCGGCATCTTCGTGGTGAGCTGGACGACCTCGACCCTCATCTACCGCTGGAAGGGCTACGACCACCTGCCGACCCAGCCGGCCGCCACCGGCGGGGAGCTGTAGGCCGCCTGACTCCCAGGCTGGGGCAGGTACCCCACCCTTTGCGGCATTCCGGGGTGGCCGTCACCAGTAGCACGCCGTAGCCCAACGGACGCCCGGGGCCGTCACCGAAGCCACGTCGTCGTCTGCATGACGGGCCTGGCCGTCACGCGCGACCAAGACTTGGTCCTGATGATGGTTCCGCCGTCATCGCATTGATCCGACGCGCACCGCAACGCCTCAATTGCACGCGCCGGGGGCCGGTGCTATCGTCCGCCGCCTGATGATGGAGCCCGCCCCGCACGCTGCGCCGTCGAACGGATCGTCGCCCCGGGCACCCCACCGCTCTCGCGCCGAGCGCCGCGCCGCCGCGCAGCGCGCCGAGTGCGCCGCCACCACCGCCCTCAACGTGCTGGGCCAGAAGTGGGTGATGCGCATCGTGCGGTCGCTGGGCGAGAAGACGCAGCGCTTCTGCGAGCTCCAGGACGCGCTCGGCGGGGCCAACTCGGCGACCCTCTCGCAGCGGCTGAAGATGCTCGAGGACGAGGGCCTGATCGACCGCACGATCGTCTCCGAGGTTCCGCCCTGGGTCGAGTACTCCCTCACCGACAAGGGCTCGGACCTGCGCCGAGCCATCGCCCGCATCGACCGCTGGGCCGATCGCTGGGCGCCAACCCAGTGAGCCACGCCGTCGCCGAGGAGCGACCGGTCGAGCACGGCGACGCGCTCAACCAGATCCGCTCGGCGATCGCCGAGGCGCCCGGCCCCGAGGCCGCCGCCCAGCGCGCGGTGGACCTGCTCCACGACCGCTTCGCCCACTACGACTGGGTCGGCATCTACTGGGTCGACGCCTCTGGCAGCGAGCTGCAGCTCGGGCCGTGGACCGGGCCGGAGGCGACCGAGCACACCCACATCCCGATCGGGGTGGGGATCTGCGGGGCAGCCGCGGAATCGGGCCGGACCGAGATCGTGGACGACGTGAACGCCGATCCCCGCTACCTCGCCTGCTTCACGACCACCCGCAGCGAGATCGTCGTCCCGATCTTTGCCGACGGGGCGGTGGTGGGCGAGATCGACATCGACGGGTCGGACCTGGCCGCCTACGACCAGACCGATGCCAACTTCCTCGAGGAGATCGCTGCGCTCCTGGCACCCCTGCGCCCGCGCGAGGCCGGCTAGCCGCCGTCGCGTAACCGGCGGCGTACCGGAGATGAATGGCCGACCCTGAGCCCGCCGCTCCCCGCACGCGCTTCGAGGCGATCTACGAGGCAGCACGTGACGGCGATCCATCGCTTCGTGTACGCGCGGGTCGGCAACCGGCCCGATGCCGAGGACCTCACCGCGCAGGTCTTCATGCGCGCCGTCGAGCAGCTCGACGTCGATCGGCCCGCCCCCCAGATCGCCGCCTGGCTGTACCGCGTGGCGCAGAACGCGGTGGCCGACTACTGGCGCGCCTTCTACCGCCTGCCGCAGGTCGGCGTCGAGCAGGTGGCCGGCGCCTGGGAGCCGATCTCGCCGCAGGCCTCCCCGACCGCCGACGCCGAGGCCGATACCGCCGCTGCCGCGGTCGCGCGCCTCCTGAAGAAGCTGCCCGAGCAGTACGCCCGCGTGCTGGAGCTGCGCTTCCTCCAGCGCCTCTCGGTGGCCGAGACCGCCGAGCGGCTGGGGATCAGCCACGGCAACGCCAAGGTGCTCCAGTACCGCGCCCTCCGCCGCGCGGCGCTCCTGGGTGAGCCACATGGCTGACGAGCGGAGCGACGCCTTCGCGCGGTACCTCGACGCGCTGCTCGACGGCAGCCGCCCGGCGCCGGACGAGATCGTCGAGGACGAGGGACCGATGGCCCGCCTCGCCGCCGAGCTGGCCGCGGCCGGCGATCCGCGGGCCGGCGAGCCGGAGCCCGCCTTCGTCGAGCAGCTGCGCCTGCGAATGCGCGACGCCGACGCCGGCATCGCCTCGGTCCACGACGCTCCGCCGCCGATCGCCCTGCACCGCGTGCGCTTCAGCCGTCGCGACCTGCTGCGCGTCGGGCTGGGAGCGGCGGCCGGGCTGGCGGCCGGGGCCGCGGGCCTGTCGTTCCTGCGGCCGGCGAACCGCGTCCCGCTGGTGGATCCGGGGCGAGACCTCGTGGCCAACGGAGAGTGGGTGCCCGTGGCGACGCTCGCCGACCTGCCGATCGGCGCGGCCGTCCGCTTCTCGACCGCGGCCTTCGACGGCTACGTCGTCAACGACGCCGGCACGATTCGCGCGCTCAGCTCCGTCTGCACGCACATGGGCTGCACCCTGGGGTATCGGCCCGCCTGGAAGGACCTCCGCTGTCCATGCCACGGCGCCAGCTTCGACCTCTCCGGTCAGCTGGCCAACGGGAGCCAGGGCTGGTCAGCCGGCAGCGGCTACGCCGGCGACACGCAGGCCTACCCGCTCGACCTCCCCCCGCTGGTGCGACCCGAGGTCAAGGTCGAGGGCGAATCGGTCCTGGTCTGGACGGCCCGCGCCTGACTGCATCGCCCAGATACAACCCCTGGTTGTTCATTGACACATGAGGGTCCGGCTTTGGCTCGCTCGGTCGTCGAAAACGGTCGCGCTACTACCTCCCGTAGTGCCGCAGCGCACAGTCGTGGGTCTGCGTGCCGATGAACAACCCTCGGTTGTAGCCGGACCGCGCGCCTAGTTCGTGACGAGCTGGATCAGGTAGCCGATCACGTAGGGCGCCGCCAGCGCCACCAGCACGGCGGTCAGCGCCAGCCCCACGTACCCCAGGTAGCGGAGGTTGGGCGGGGCGGGCCGATCCGGGGGCGGGGTGGTGCGGCGCGCCAGGCGCAGCGGCCGCCGCGGACGCTGGTGCTCGTAGGGGTGCGTCTCCGGCATGCCGCTCAGCCCTTCGTCCACGGCGGCGACGATCTCGCGCAGCCGGGCGTGGCGCGCCTCGCGATCGGCGGCGTAGCGCTCGATCGCGGCGAGGATGTGGCCCGGCCCCAGGTGCGCCTCGTCCATCACCTCGTCGACGGTGCCGCCGGTCCGCCAGCGGTCGTCGAAGTCCGATGACAGCGAATAGTCCTTCGCGACCGGGCCCTCGACGAAGTCGGTCATCAGCTTGAAGGCGCGGTTCGTGATCGCCATCCCGTCCCACTTGTCCGCCGCGGAGCAGATCAGCTCCCGATACGCGGCGTCCTGGCGCCGGAAGAGCTGCGGCGAGATGCAGGCCACGATCCGGACGTTGATGCCCCGAGCCGTCAACTCCGGCAGCGCCTTCACCACGTTTGCCGTCGTCACGGTTCCCTGGACGTAGACCGTGCCGGCGGAGACGCGTCCCCGGCGCGACGTCGCGCATCAGGTAGGCACCGCGCGCCGCCTCGAAGTGCGAGGCCATCCCCAGCGCCGCGCGGTCGGGGATCTCGACGGTGGGCCGGGTCAGGTGCAGGGCGATGATCGGCACATCGGTCGCCAGGGCGGCGGCCAGCACGACCGGCACCTCGTTGTACTCCCACGGGTGCAGGTCGATGACCTGGCCCTCGGGGAAGAGCTGCGTGACGCCGGTCTCGAAGATGCCGAAGTGCGTGCGCGAGTCCTCGGCCGTCTCGGGGCCGGAGTGCCCCGCCACCCAGATCACCTTGCCGAGCTTCAGCTCGGAGTCCTGGGCGAGCTGGGAGAAGAGGCGCATCGGGCCGTACTTGAGGTACGAGAAGGAGCCGTAGGTCGAGCAGGCGGCCCAGAACCCGTTGAAGGAGGTCATCGGGTCATCCGCCAGGTTGACGGTGGCAATGCCCACGGTGACGCCGCTGTTCGTGAACTCGGTGATCTGCTGCGGCAGGAGCGTGCCGCGCAGGTTCGTGTCGCGGTTGTACCAGCCCCAGCCCGGCATCTCGCCGAAGTCCTTGCTGAAGCCGATGATGTTGGTCGAGTCGGCGAGATCCGCCGAGCAGACGATGAAGAGCGGACGCCCGTACTCCGCTTTCGCGTACGCGTTGACCCACGAGCCCCACGCGGCCAGCGCGGCGCGGTTCGGGCGCCTTCTCGCCGGGCGCCTTCCAGATCGGCCGCGGGGTAGGCGGCGACGTCGGTCAGGCGGGGATCGCTGAAGATGTCGGCGCCGTGGCCGCCCAGGTTGAAGCCCTCGACGTGGTCGGGAACAGTCGCGGCGACCTCGACCAGGCGGTCGCTGATCGCGTCCACCAGCTCCGTGTTGGCTCGCAGCACGCCCATCGCCACCTCGAAGTTGTGGCGCGCCTGGGCCTCGCGCTCCTTGGCATCTGTGGGGGCCGGCTCGTCCACGCCCGCGTACTCGACGCCGTGGCGTCGCCATGAAGTCCTTGCGCAGGGTCCAGAACTCCGGTGAGTTCATGGCGTGCGGGGAGCCGTGGCTCTTGTTGTCGTACTTGCCGTAGCCGCGCCCCTTGCGGGTCTTGAACCAGGCGACCGATGGGACCCGATCCGGGTTCTCGCCCCGCGCCGCCTCCAGCACCGCGCGGGTCACGGGCCCCCACTCCGAGCCCTCCATGGTCCCGTTCACGCGCCAGGAGTAGGCCTTGAACCAGGACTCGGGTGTCCCGGGGACCACGCTCGAGATGGCCGGGTCGTCGATGCCGTAGTCGTTCCAGTCGAGCAGGAAGACGAGGTTGTTGAGCCCCAGCCCCCAGGCCGTGTTGCGCGTCTCGTGGCTGGCGCCGGGCGTGAGGCCGCCCTCGCCCTCGACCACGAAGACCTTGACCTCCTCGGCCCCGGCCAGCTTGAGCGCAACCGCCTCACCGGCCGACGGCGGCATGCCGTGCCCCGACGGCCCGGTGTTGAACTTCAGGAAGAGGGTCTTGCCCTCCATCTCGGCGTGGCCGGGGAGGCCGCCGCGACGTCGCAGCTTGAGGAGGTCCTCCCAGGTGAGCGCCCAGCGGCCGTCATCGGGGAAGGCGAAGGCGGGGTTCGGGTCACGCTCGGCGCGGGCGCGCAGCACCTCGTTGAGGACGGCCAGCGTCGCGTACACGAGCGGCACGGTGTGGCCGGCCGAGAGCACGAACCGATCCGCGAACGGCCGCCACGGCTTGCGGATGTCCCAGCGCATGGCGCCGGAGAGGAGGAGCGACAGGAACATGTGGACCTTGGAGCGCGAGCCGCCGGGGTGGCCGCTCTGGCGGTAGTTCAGCGCCAGGTCGATCGCCTCGTCGATGATCTCCCGGACCGCATCCCAGCGCTCGAACTCCGGGACCGCCTCGTCGTAGAGGCGATCCGCCGTCCGCTGCTGGATGGTGGTCATGCGTGGACGAGCTGGCCGGTGCGCTCCAGCTTGGCGAGCGACTCGCCGACCCGCTCCAGCGCGGCGCTGATCTTCTCGCGCGAGTTGGCGTAGCTGAAGCGCAGGTAGCCCTCGCCGTACGAGCCGAAGGCGGTGCCGGAGAGGCCGCACACGCCCGAGTCGTAGAGCAGGTGGTCGGCGATCTCGTTGCTGCTCCGCCCGAACGAGCTGACGTTCGGGAAGGCGTAGAAGGCACCGTGCGGCAGGACGCAGCTGACCCCGGGGATGGCGTTGAAGCCATCGACGATGAGCGAGCGCCGCGCGATGAACTCCGCGCGCATGGCATCGGCCGAGTCCTGTGGCCCGGTCAGGGCGGCCACCGCGCCGGCCTGCGCGAAGGCGTTCGTGCCGCTCACCGAGTTGATGACGAGGGCCGAGAACGCCGGCATGATCCACTTCGGCACGATCCCGTAGCCGAGCCGCCAGCCGGTCATCGCGAAGGTCTTGCTGAAGCCATCGAGCGTGATCGTCCGCTCCGCCATGCCGGGCAGCGTCGCGATCGAGAGCGGCTCGCCCTCGTACTGGAGGCGGCCGTAGATCTCATCGGCCAGGACGACCAGGTCGTGCTCGATCGCGATCCGCGCGATCTCGCGCTGGTCCTCGGGGGTGAGGATCGAGCCGGTCGGGTTGTGCGGCGAGTTGGTGACGATCATCCGGGTTCGATCGGTCACCAGGGAGGCAACCTCCTCGACGTCCATCCGGAAGTCGTTGGCCTCGCGCAGCGGCGCCGGCACCGCGGTCCCGCCCACGTATCGGGCCATCGACTCGTAGATCGGGAAGCCGGGGTTGGGGTAGATGACCTCGTCGCCCTCGTTGATGAGGGCGAGCATCGCGTAGAACATGATCGGCTTGGCGCCGGGGGTCACGACCACCTGCTCGGGCGTCGCGTCGATCCCCTTCCAGCGCTTGACGTCCGCCGCGAGGGCCGCGCGCAGCGGCGCGATGCCGGGCGCCGGCGGGTAGTGCGTCATCTTCTCGTCGAGGAGCGCGTGCGACGGCGGCCTCGCTGACGTGGCGCGGGGTGTCGAAGTCGGGCTCGCCGATCTCCAGGTGGATCACGTCGCGGCCGGTCGCCTCGAGCGCGCGGGCGCGCGCGGCGGCCTCGAAGGCGGTCTCGGTCCCGATCCGCTCCATGCGGCTCGGCAAGCTTCACGGCTCAGGTGCCTCGCTGCGTCAGGTGGGAGATGAGTGTACCGATGGAGTGGCGCAGAGAGCGCCATCGGTCGCCGCCGTCGACTGGAGCCTGTCATGCGGCTCGGAGATTCGCCTGTGGAATGGCTCGCATCTCTCGAGCGGGCCTCGTCGCTCGGAGCGCAATGACATTCGGGCCGATCCTCTCAGACCACCGCGATGAAGTCCGCCCATGACGGGGATTCGTGCCCCGCGATGACCACCGGATCAGGATGAGCCATCAGCTCCGAATCGGACCTCCGGTTTCCTCGCATGACGAGAAAACGAAACTCACAATCGATAGCGCTCCGTAGCTGGACGTGCTCGCCAGTCCTCGACGCATTAATTCGAGTTGGCGCGATGGACAGTGGATGGTGGAACTCCGTCCGGTCCATCGAAGCGCGAAGG
Source organism: uncultured Chloroflexia bacterium (assembly GCA_963782015.1). GTDB lineage: Bacteria > Chloroflexota > Limnocylindria > QHBO01 > QHBO01 > CF-167. Next base: position 895,654 of record CAWAHY010000004.1, on the reverse strand, counting down.
TCCCGACCTCGTATAGGACACCATCAGCAGTCAGGCCCGGCGGTGGCGACTTGCTGCAATAAAGGCCCGAATACATCCCATGTCTCACCAACGGATCGCGGCGAATTCGCGTCGAGGCCGCTTGTAGCGAGCATCTCCCTCAGGACGCGCTCGCCTTCCCCGATCGGCAGTGGGGTCATATCGCCTCCAATCCCATGGACGGTACACGTCTGCCATCGTGTGAACGCGTGTCAACCACGGTTGACAACCAACATGCCTGTCAACTAGAGTTGACGGCGTGAACGAGATCCTGAAGATCCCATCGGCCGATGAGCCAGCCAAGGCACTGGCCGCCGTGGTCTCCCTCCGACGCCTGGCCGAACAGCTCGAACGTGCCGCGGTGGCGCAGGCGATCGAGGAGGGCTGGACCTGGGCGCAGGTCGCCGAGGCGCTCGGCGTCACCCGCCAGGCCGCGCACAAACGTCACGCCCACCCACGGCGCTAGGCGCCAGAGGAGTCCCATGCCGATTCGTGTCCTCGACGAGTTCCAGACCATCAAGCAGCTGCTCACCGAGGCCGAGCGCCTGGCCCACGCCTCGGGCGAAGCGCTGCCCGGGACCCGAGCACCTGCTGCTCTCCGCGCTGGCCCTGCCCGATGGCACGGCGGCGGCCGCGTTCAGGCGCATCGGTGCCGACCCCGACGGACTGCAGGCGGCGATCGCGGCCCAGCATGACGACGCGCTGCGCGCAGTCGGGATCCAGGTGGAGGCGAGCGGGCCGGTCGTGCCGGCGCCCCAGCCACGGGGCGTCTTCAATTCGTCGCCATCGGCCCAGGCGGCCTTCCGTCGCGCCGCCGAGCTCAGCAAGTCGCAGAAGCCACGCCGCCTGCGTGGGGCGCATGTCGTCCTGGCGGTCACGGAGATCGAGCGTGGGACGGTCGCCAGGACACTCGATCGCATGGGCGTCAATCGCGAGGAGCTCGCCGCAGCGGCCCGCGAGGAGCTGGCAGCCGCAACCTGAGCACCCCTTGTCCGCCGACCCGGTGCTGCCTATTGTCCGCGCATCGGGGTAGCAGGAGAGAGGGAGTGCACATGAAGCTCATCAACACCGACGGGCTGGCCATCATCGGGCCGGGATCGGAGTGGTTCTGGACGGCGCTCCAGTTCACCGCGCTGGCCATCACCTTTGTCGCTCTGTACCGCCAGCTGGGAACCCAGCAGCTCGCCATCCGCGAGCAGACGAAGCTGCTTCGCAGCCAGGCGCATTTCAACGCGTTGTCGCTCTCACAACGGGCTCGGGAAGTGTTGATCGAGAACCCCGGTTTCGCCGGCGTCATGAACGTCGGCTGGGACGCGCCCGAAACCTTGAGCCGGGACGATTGGACGAGATCCAGTGCCTACATGTTCATGCAGTTCAACGCCTGGGAGTACCTGTACTACCAGAATCGCGAGTCTGCGATCCCGACTGAGTATTGGGTCGGGGCCGAGGACTACTACGGAGGCCTGGTTGCAAGGAACCCCGGATACGCCCGCTTCTGGTCCGAGAACCAGACGTCCTTTGACGAACCCTTTCGCTCGTATGCAGCCGGCGAGTTCGCCAAGCATCGGGCGGCCGCAGATTCAGCGAGCGTGACGGCTCCGAGCTGACCCGATCGGGTCATTGCGGCCTTGACAAGTCCCGCTGCTATACTTTCCGAAGCGAACCTTCCGAGCGACGCGACGCCAATCGCGCCAGAGGAGAACTGATCTCATGACGTTGACCGAGACGACGCCGCAGACGGCCCCGCCGATCGCCCCCGCACCCACCGCTGAGCTGCTGGTCAGCATGACCGACGCGGCCGCCGCCAAGGTGCAGGAGCTTCGCTCGCGCGAAGGCAAAGCCGATGCCGCCCTCCGCCTCTTCGTGAAGAGCGGCGGATGCTCGGGCTACAGCTACGGCCTGGCGTTCGACAGACAACTTCGCCGAGGACGACCGCGTCGAGGACCACGCCGGCGTGCCGATCGTGATCGACGCCTTCAGCGCGCAGCACGTGGCCGGCGCCGAGATCGACTACGTCGACTCGCTGATGGGCTCCGGCTTCGCGATCAACAACCCCAACGCGGTGAGCAGCTGCGCCTGCGGCTCCTCCTTCAACACCGATGGCTCCCCCGCCAAGGCAGGCGGCTGCCACTAGGTCTCTCCTCCGTCGTCCACCTGAGAGAAGCCCCGGCCCACCACCGGGGCTTCTTCGTGCCCGGCGTGGGCGCTTGATCGGCCACGGCAGTACACCGACGCCGGAGGTGGGGCCGCGGGCGTCAATTCATCGGCTAAGGCAGTAACCCGCCCCCGGAACAGGCCGACGGGTGCCGGTGTACTGCCCAAGCCAATCAGGTGGCGAAGTCCTTCAGGCCGGGCGAGTGCCTTCTTACTGGGGGCGTGGGTGGCCCAGGTCGGCCGGATCGGGCTCGTAGGTGAGCAGGTCGTGCGCGAAGTAGCCGCGCTGCGGCTTCAGCTCCGCGACGCGCGCCATCCAGGGCGGGAACTTGCCGATCTGATCCAGCCCCGCCGCGTCAAGCCGGTGCGAGAAGGCCGCGAAGCTGTACTCGGAGGCGGAGTTGAACGCCTGGCCGGCCAGCAGGACGCGACCGGCGCTGCGTGTCGATCACCAGCGCCTGGTGCCCCGGGGTGTGGCCCGGCGTCGGGATGATGCGCACCCCCGGCACCATCTCCTCCTCGCCGCGGATCACCTGGAGCGCGACATCGGGGAAGTCGAAGGTGTACTCGGGGTACGTGTGCTCCGTCGTGCGCGCCACCTCCAGCTCGGCCTCCTGCACGTAGACGGGAACGCGCGGGAACTTCGAGTTGCCGCCGGCATGGTCGGCGTGGAGGTGGCAGTTCGCGATCAGGTCGATGTCCGACAGCTCCAGCCCGATCCCCGCCAGCACCTCGGAGACCGGCGTCACCCGCGGCAGGTAGTGCTGTCGGGTCTCCTCGTCGAAGGGGGAGATGCCGGTGTCGAACAGGATCCGCGCCTTCGGATGCTCGACCAGGTAGCCACAGACGGGGATCGGCTGGCCGGCGTCCGCGGAGCCCTCGGGCGCCACGAAGTACCCGTAGTGCAGCCGACGGATCCGCTCCGGCTCGATCTTCATGGCACGTCCGGCTACTCCCCGGACCCGTCGTCCTCGAAGGCCGATGCCCCCGCCATCACGGCCCGCTGCTCGCCACCGCCGAGCGCGACCGGCAGCGGGCGCGGCAGGTCGGGGATGGGCACGTGGCGGTCCACCAGCGAGCGGGTGCCGGCGATGCCGAGCTTGTCGAAGAGGAGCCCGAACTTGTTGCGCAGGTTCGTGGCGATCTCGGCCTCGGCCTCGAAGGGCAGCGTCCAGAGCGTCTTCTTGAACGGCCCGATCGCCTTCTTGCGGGTCTTGTACAGGAACTGCTCGTCGGTCTCGTCGGCCTTGCGCTCGTCGGCGCAGTTGGCGACGCACCAGGCCATCATCTCGGCGTGCAGGTCGGCCGGCAGGCCGCCGTCGTCGTACAGGATGTTCTGGAAGCCGGTCGCCAGGTGGATCTCGGCCGCGCCGTTGGTCGGGAAGTGGTGGAACGCCTCCTCGGGCAGGGTGCTGGCGCCGTGCTGCACCGCGCCGGCCAGCCCGTACTCGTCGCGCGCGACGGTCGAGAGGCGCTGCATGCGTGTCGAAGTCGATCTTGACGCGCGCCACGCTGCCGTCGGGCAGCACCACGCCGCCGTGGCTGGTGCCGGTCTGGATGCTCACCTTGCTGAGGCCCGGCAGGCCGGTGCCGTGCAGCGTGCCGAAGTAGCCGTCCAGGTAGGCGCGCAGCTCCTCCTCGGTGGAGTTGGCCTTCCCCACCTCGCCGATCTCGCCGCCGATGCTGACCGTCACGCCGTCCGGCTCGATGGTGCGGATCAGCGCCGTCAGCTCGACGCTGTTGGCCGCGTTGACGCGCTGCTCGTCGGCGGGGGTCGGCTGGGAGAGGTCGACCAGCGTGGAGCTGTCGATGTCGATGTTCAGGAAGCCGGCCGCCACCGCCTCGCTGGTGAGCTGCTTGAGCCCGTCCAGCTCGGCGCCCGGATCGGCCGCCCACTTGGTGGCGTTGAACTGGAAGTGGTCGCCCTGCAGGAAGACGGGGCCGACCCACTCCGACCGGATGGCGGCCGCCAGGATGGCCGCGGTGTACTCCGCGGGACGCTGGTCGGTGTACGCCATCTCCGACTTGGCGATCTCGAAGATGACCGCCCCGGCGTCCCGCTCCAGCGCGGCGGCGAATGCCTGCCGCGCGGTCAGGTAGGCGGTGGCCCGCACGTTGATGGCCGGGACCGTGAAATGGGTCGGCGAGAACTCGCCGCGCCCGCGGGCCAGGTACAGCTCGTGGATGCTGGCCGAGCCGCAGCCGAGCGCCTGCGAGGCGCTCCAGATCAGCCAGCGGGCCGCGTCGCGGAGCACCTCGTCGGGGTTGAAGACCGCGTCGTGGACGAGCCGCTCGATCACCTCGCGCCGGAAGCGCGCCGGATCGGTCACCGCCAGGCGGGAGCCCTCGATGCGGGCCGTGCCGTCGAGGCGGGCGAGGAGGTCATCGGCGCTGGCTGAGGTCACGCCACCATGCTAGCGGAGCGCCGAGAGGAGGGTGAATGCGAGGAGGGGCGTGACCGGCACCCCCACCACCGCGGCGAGGAGATACCAGTCCCGCGCGGCCGCGCCGTCCGCCACGCCGCGCCGCCGCAGGCCGCTGACCCAGGCCAGCACCGCCGACAGCCCGCTCACGTACAGGAGGGCGGCAAAGGCCAGCACTCCGACGGCAAACGGCCGCACCCGCACGCAGTCGCCGAAGGCGAGTGGGCCGCCGGGCGGGCAGGGGGCGCTCAGCTCGAGCGCGATCAGTCCGCCGACAGCAGCGACGATCACCGTGGACCAGGCGAGATGGACGAGGAGCGGCCGCGAGATGGGCGTGGACCGGCTAGCCGCGGGATCCCCAGGCGGCGCTGGCGGCGGCCGCGGCCTCCGCCTCGCGGCGGCTGATGCGCCGGTACTCGAACCACAGGTACGCGAGGCCGGTCGCGCCTCCGCCGGCCGCGATCGCCCCCAGCGCCAGCGCCGTGAGCGGGAAGAGCGGCGGGATGAGGCTGCCGCCGGCGAGGTTGAAGAGCATGAACGGGATGATCCCCAGCACGAGCGCCACGTACTGGAGGAAGTCGAGGAAGCGGATCAGCGACCACGAGAAGCCCCGCCGCCCGCGCGCGGCCTGCGTCCAGAGCGCCAGGATCAGGAGCAGGCGTGAAGGTCGGCCCACCGACCAGGACGACCGCCACCAGGTAGCCGACGTCCTTGGTGAAGCCCAGGTAGAGGGTGGTGACGGTGTACATGTAGTTGGGGATGTAGCCGAGCACGAAGTAGAAGAAGAGGAGCAGCGGCACCCCCTTGAGCAGCGCGACCAGCCACGTCTCCGAGCCGTACAGCATCCAGCTCATGAAGTCGTCGATCTCGCGCGCCACCCGCGAGACGAGGTCGCGGCGGGGCGGGACGGTGTAGGCGGTCATCGCCTCAGCCGGCCTTCTGGCTCAGGAGGAAGGTGATGAGGGCGCGCAGCGCCGATGTGCTGAGCCTCCCCTCCGGATGGACCGGCATGCCGGTGGCGGTGCCGTCGTTGTAGTTGACCGCCGAGTCGCGGATCCACTTCTCGAGGAACGCGCGCGCATCGGCCGCGTAGTCTGCCTGGAGCTGGTCGAGGTGGCTGATCGGCGTGGGCAGCACGATCACCGGCTCGTTGCCGATGTTCTGGATGTTCGGCCCGAATCCCCCCGACAGGTCCGCGGCGTGGCAGCTGCCGCACGCGGCGTCGACGTAGACCTGCTGCGCCGGCCGCGACCGTATCGGGGACCTCCACATCCGGCTCCTCGGCCGCCTTCAGCACCCAGGTCTCGACCAGCGCCGTCAGGGCGTCGATCTGGTTGATGGTCAGCGCGCCGCCGACCTCGTTGCTCCAGGCCGGCATCAGCGAGTCGGGGTTGCCGGAGACGACCACCCCGCCGAAGCGGATCGCGAGGTTGACGTAGTCGGGCGGCTCGCCCGGCTTGCGGAACTCGGTGAAGGTGCCGCCGTTCCCTGCCTTGAGCTTCTCGTAGATGCTCTTCGAATGCAGGTTGGGGCCGATGGTGTCCGGCTCCTCGCTGCGCCCGTCCGATCCGTGGCACTTGGCGCAGTTGGCGGTCGTGTCGTCCGCCGATGGCCCGAAGACCTCCTCCCCATAGGCGAGCAGCTCGTCGACCTGGGACTCGAACCGCGCCTCGCGACGTGCCCCATCGGTCAGCCAGTAGAAGGCGGTGAAGAGCGACATGGCGCTGACCAGGACGATCCCCAGGGTCTTGATGCGCATCGGTCAGGCCGCGCAGTGCGGGATGTTGGCGGTGTCGCGCGGGTCGAAGGTGGCGGTCCCGATCGGCGGCCCGGAGACGATGACGCTGGTGTCGATCACGTACGCGCCATCCACCAGCGTGACGCCGAAGCGGTCCATCCCGCGCGGGGCGGGCCCGGCCCGCTTCTCGCCGATGATGTTGTACTTGCTGCCATGGCAGAGGCACTCGAACCAGTGGCTCTTGTCGCACAGGGTCGGGATCTGGCAGCCAAGGTGCGGGCACTTGCGGTAGAGCGCCAGCACGTTGGTCCCCGGATCGGCCACCGTCTCGTTGGTGCCGTTGACGAGCGACTCGGCGGCGGGCACGTTGATGAAGAAGACGCGGGCCTTGCCGAAGGCGAACGGATGGCCGCTCGTCCAGGTCGCCTGGGTGGTGGCGATGTCGCTCGCCTTGCCGAGGGTGAACTTGCCGCCGAGCCCGGTCCGGACGTTCGGCCACAGGAAGTTGACGGTTCCCGCCAGGAACTCGATCGAGAGCAGCCCGGTGCCGACCCAGAAGAGGCGGCGCATGAAGCTGCGCCGGCTCATCTCTCCGACGGGACGGCCCGGGACCTCGCCGTAGGTCGGCAGATGGCTCATAGGGTGAAGTAGAGCCCATCCCACGGCCAGACCCAGTTCCAGCCGGGGCCGCGGAAGAAGGAGCCGATGATGGTGATGATGATCCCGCCGAACATGAGCGCCAGGAAGAAGACCCAGATCGTCTTGCGGTCACGGGCCGCCTTGTACGGCGAGCGGTCGATGTACGGGACGAGCGCCAGCCCGACCAGGTAGATGATCGGCAGGAAGGCCCCGCCGACGGTGGCGTTGAAGTAGCTGAGCAGCTCCTGCAGGCCCAGGAAGTACCACGGCGCCTTTGCGACGTGCGGCGTCACGCCGGCGTTCGCCATCTCCTCCAGCGGCGCCTGGATGAAGACCGATGCGACCACCAGCAGCACGGTGATGAGCAGCCCCATCAGGAACTCGGCGCGCAGCAGGTGCGGCCAGGTCAGCACCGTCTCGTCGGGGCGCTTGTCGACCCGCACCATCGACTCCTGCTTGACGTACGCGAGCAGGCGGAAGCGCTCGGTGCCCGGCACGCCGGGCGGGCCGGGGAGCTTGGGGCCGCCTCCGCGCTCGACGGCGGGGACGCGCGGCGCCTGCGTCGGCGCGTTCTTGTCGGCGGTGGCGTTGGGGCGCTTCTCGATCGTCATCGGCTCAGACCGGCCCGGAGATCCCGCCGTCCTTCCGGATCCTCCAGAAGTGGACGACCATCAGGATGGCGGTGATCAGGGGGAAGGCGATCACGTGCATGACGTAGAAGCGGATCAGGGTCCCCTGGCCGACCTCCACGCCGCCGAGGAGGAGGAAGCTCGACTCGTCGGAGATGAGCGGGGCGTAGGTGGCCATCTGGCTGCCGACGGTGATCGCCCAGAACGCGATCTGGTCCCACGGCAGCAGGTAGCCGGTGAAGCTGAGCCACAGGGTGCAGAAGAGGAGGATCACCCCGATCGCCCAGTTGAACTCGCGCGGCGGCTTGTAGGCGCCGTGGTAGAAGACCCGGATCATGTGCAGGAAGACGGTCAGCACCATCAGGTGCGCGCCCCAGCGGTGCATGTTGCGCACGAACGAGCCGAAGGCGACCGAGTTCTCGATCGAGAGGATGTCCTGGTACGCGCGGGTGACCGACGGGACGTAGAAGAACATCAGGTAGACGCCGGTCACGGTCAGCACCAGGAACAGGAAGAAGCTGACGCCGCCCAGGCAGAAGGTGTAGGTGTAGCGCACCGCGTGCTTCTTGACGCGGACCGGGTGCAGGTGCAGGAAGACGTTGTTCATGACCGCCAGCGCGCGGGTGCGGCTGGTGGTCGGGTACGGCTGGCGGAAGAGGCTGCGCCAGAGCGAGGACTCCTTGACGACCCGGATCAGGTCGCCCGGCCCGGGAAAGGTCATCGCTGGACCGCCACGCCGGCCTGCTGGCCGATCTGCCCCAGCACGTTGTCCTTGTAGCTCTCCAAGAGCACCTTCCCGTCAGGCGTGATCCGCTCGAGCTCGAGTCGATCCATCGTGATGCAGTTGGTCGGACACCGCTCGACGCAGAGGTTGCACCGGATGCAGCGCTCCTCGTCGATGATCATGGCAATTCCGCGCGGCCACGACTGGAAGAGGTCGATCTCCGGGTCGTCGCCGCCGACCTGCGCCTTGTCGATCATGTAGATCACGCCCTCGGGGCAGACGTCGGCGCAGAGCCCGCACAGGATACAGCGCGGCCCATCGATGTTGATGTTGTGGTTGCACTGCAGGCAGCGCTGCCCCTCGGTGATGGCGGTGCGGGTGTCGTAGCCGACCTCGACCAGGCCGGTGAAGTCGCGCCGCAGCTCAGGGGGAGCCATGGGGATGTGCTGCCGCTCGATCGCCTCGTACTTGTCCGGCATGTCGTGCTCGAGCGCCTGGGTGATCACCGCGCGGTTGATGACCGGCAGCTCCTCCAGCTCCGCCCCCCGCACGCCGAGCAGCCAGCGATCCACGGCCCGGGCCGTGCGGCGGCCCCGTCCGGCCGCCTCGATGATCGTCGCCGGGCCGGTGACGAAGTCGCCGCAGGCGAAGATCCCGTCGACACTGGTCTGGAAGGTGTCGGCCTGGGCGACGACGTAGCCGCGCGCCAGGTCGAACCGCAGGGCGTTGTACTTCTTGCCATCGGGGCCGACCGGGGTCGTGCCGTTGAGCGGTGCCGTGCGCCACGAGGAGATTGAGCCTCCCGGCACGAACTCACGGGTATCGGTCACGCCCATGTGGCGGTTCAGCTTGGCGCCGTACTCGCCCAGCACGTTGTTGTCGGACGCCTGGCTGGTGCAGGGGATGACCATGTCGCACGGGATCGTGAACTCGCTGCCGGGGATCGGCTCCGGGCTGCGCCGTCCGCTGGCGTCCGGCGGTCCGAGGCGCGTGCGCTGGAAGGTGATGCCGGCCACGTGCCCGTTGCCGTCGCTGACCACCTCGACCGGCGAGCTGTAGAGCTCGTAGCGGACCCCCTCGAAGCGGGTCTCGTGCTGCTCCTCCTCGTCGACCACCATCTCCTCGGGGCCGCGCCGATAGACGACGGTGCTGGTCTTGGCGCCGATGCGCAGCGCGGTGCGGGACGAGTCCATGGCGGTGTAGCCGCCGCCCACCACGACCACGTGCTCGCCGACCCACTGCTCCTCGCCCAGGTTGGCGCGCTTCAGGAAGTCGACGCCGTAGATCACGCCGTCGAGCTCCTCGCCGGGGATGTTCATCGCCACCGGGTACATGCAGCCGGCCGCCACGACCACCGCGTCGTGCCGCTCCCGCAGCTGGTCGAGGGTGATGTCGCGCCCGACCTCGACGTTGTAGTGGAAGTCGACCCCGTGCTTGGCGACCCAGTTCACGTCCAGCTCGATCACGTCGCGCGGCAGGCGGAAGGCCGGCACCCCGATCAGGGTCGTGCCGCCGCCCGAGGGCAGCGCCTCGTAGACGTCGACCTTGTGGCCGTATGAGGCGAGCTCCTTGGCGACGGTCAGGCCGGCCGGTCCGGCACCGATCACGCCGACGGTCTTGCCGGAGGGTGGCGCCACCACGACGGTGTCCGGCATGTTGTTGCCGTAGTGCCAGTCGACCAGGAAGCGCTTCATGGCGCGGATCGCGAGCGGCTTGTCGATGTCGGCGCGGCGGCAGGCCTTCTCGCAGGGGGCGCTGCACACGTAGCCGCAGATGGCGGCCACCGGGTTCGGGTCGCGGGCCAGGATGTAGCCCTCTTCGAAGCGCCCCTCCGCGGCGAGCATCAGGTAGCCGCGGCAGTTGGTGTTGACCGGGCAGCCTTCCTGGCACTCGATGTTGCACTGCAGCCAGTCGACGCCGACTTCGGCGGTCTGGAACCTGAGCGGGATGGCGTTTGCGGAGATCACTGGCATCGTCGCAGAGCGGGTTCCACCACGAGTTGCCGAAGCGCGTCAGCGGCGGGCCGATGGTATCCGTCGCGGAGAGTCAGTGTCAAAGCAGCTCAGTTCTCGGCGAAGTACTTGGCCAGCACCCGTCGCACCAGCGGCGCGGTCCGCGACCCGCCGGTGCCCACCGTGACGTGGATCAGCACGGTCACGACCACGACCTCGGCGGCGTCGACCGGCGCGAAGGCGGGGAACCAGGCATCTGGCGTGGAGGTGCCGGTCTCGGCGGTCCCGCTCTTGCCGGCGACCTGGTGGCCAAAGCCGGCAAAGGCGGCGTAGGCGGTGCCGATCGGGAGCGCGACGACGGCGCGCAGGGCCTGGTGCAGGTATTCGACCGTCTCCGGCCGGATGTTGACCACGCGCAGGGCGTGCGGTGGGGTCTGCTCCACGACCGTGCCGTCGGGCAGGGTCGCCTGGGTCACCAGCCGCGGCACCCAGAGCGTCCCGCCGTTCGCGAACGCGGCGTACGCATTGGCCAGCTGCAGCGGCGTGCTCAGGAAGCTGCCCTGCCCGATCGCCAGCTGGATCTGGTCGACCGGGCTGTAGGGGGAGCGGCGCCCGTTGGCGCGCGGCGTGACGTCGAAGTAGTGCGCGTCAGGCAGCCTCCCGGGGGCATCGGCCAGGTGGGTGATGCCGGTCGACTGGCCGAAGCCGAAGGCGGCGACGACATCGGTCAGTGCCGTCCGGATCAGCGTCCCAGACCCGGATCGAGAGGGGCATGTAGGTCGTGTTGCAGCTGAAGGCCATGGCCTGCGCCAGCGTCACGCTGCTGCCGAGGCTGTGGTCGAGGTAGTTGTGGTACGTGAAGCCGCCGTAGCGCCAGGTGCTGAAGCAGGACATGCGCGTGGCAGGCGTGGCGGCGCCGGTCTCCAGCGCGGCGATCAGGGTGAAGGGCTTGAACGACGACCCCGCCGGGTGCGCGGCGAGCACCGCCCGGTTGAGCTGGGCGGAGGCCGTGGCCTTCGGCAGCGCCTGGCCCGTGAGCGTCGTGCCCAGGGTCATCGAGTTCGGGTTGAAACGGGGGGCCGATGCCAGGACCCAGACGTCGCCGGTCTTCGGGTCCATGACGACGGTGGCGCCGTTGTTGTGGGTGGTGAGCGCCGCCTCGGCGGTGGCCTGCAGGCTGGGTCGGATGGTGATCGTCACGTCGGCACCGGGGACCATCGGTCGCTCGAGGACGGCGACCGGGTCGCCGTCCGGCGTCAGCGCCTCGATCGTCAGCCCCGGAGAGCCGCGGAGCAGCGCCTCGGCTCCGGCCTCGAGGCCGCTGCGGCCCATCGGCTCGCCGACCTCGTACGCGGCCCCGGGCGACAGGATCGGCAGCTCGTCCACGGTGATCGGCGCCACCCAGCCGATCGTCTGGCCGGCGAGCCATTCCTGCGGGTAGATGCGCATCCCGTCCTCGCGCGTCTCCGCGAAGATCGTCCCGTCGGTGGCGATGATCCGGCCGCGCGGACCCTCCGTCCGGCGCAGCGAGAGCGTGGCCCGCTCGGTGAGCTCCGGAAAGAGGAGCGACGGCCGCCAGCGAGCGGACCAGCCGTCCTGGTCTTCGGTCAGGGTCAGCATCCGCCGGAAGGCCACCTTGCCGAAGAGGTCCGTCTCGAAGGTGAGGCCGATCGGGACCACGAAGGCGGGTACCGGCCCAACGAGACCATCGTCGGGCGGCGCCGAGGTGACGATGGGGGTGCCCGCCTCGGCCACGATCCGCGTGACTCCGGCCAGCTCGTCGAAGCGACGCAGCAGGGCGGTGATCGCCTGAGGGTTGTAATGGTCGCTGTCGGCCGGCGCGATGAGCTCGGCCATCCGCTCGTAGCGTCGAGCCCGCCAGTTGGCGACGAACTTGCGCGCCACCAGGCTCGCGGCCTCGGCGGCCTCGGCACGCCCGGACGCTCGGCGCCGGCGCGGCCGACCCCGAGGGACTGGGGCTCGGACTGATGGTCGGCGGTGCGCACGACGCCAGGATCGCGGCGAGCAGCAGCCAGGCGGTGGCCCGCGCCAATCTGCGCGGCGCCGTCATCGGGCCAGCATCACCCGTCTGAACCCCTCGGCGGCGGGATAGCCGGCGCGCTCGCCGAGCTCCTCGGCGCCGCGCCGCACCCAGCGCGCCGTCTCGGCGAAGTCGCGGAACTGGCTGACGTGGTGCGCCAGCGCGGCGATCTTGCGGTCCAGGGTCGCGCCGACGTCGACGAGCTGGTTCGCCTCGTTGGTGCTCCACAGGAAGAGCTCCGCCACCTTCCAGGCAGCGAGGCCCTCGACGAGGTGCTCCGGGAAGTTGAGCGGGTCACGTGCGGTCGGGAAGACGGCGTCGACCACCACCGTGCCGACCGCGCGGTGGTCGGGATGGTTGACCCACTCGTTGTTCACGAACAGCACCGTCGGGTCATGGGTCATCACGATCTCGGGGCGAAACGCCCGGATGGCACGGGTCACCCGCTCACGCAGGCGCAGGCTCGGCTCGACCTGTCCGTCCGGCTCACCGAGGAAGTCGACGGTGGTGACACCGATCTCCGCCGCGGCGGCCCGCTGCTCGTCCTCGCGGAGAGCGGCCAGCGCGGTCGGGTCGGCGGCGGGGTTGTCGCTCCCCTTGTCGCCGCGGGTCATCAGCAGGTAGCGCACCTCGGCGCCCTCGCCGACCCAGCGCGCCACCGTCCCCGCCGCCCCGAACTCGATGTCGTCGGGATGCGCGGCGACGACCAGGACGCGTTCAGGGGTGGGCAGCCGGTCGTTGGGCATCGGTCGGCAGCAGCCTAGCAGCCGAGCGCGGAGTCAGCGGATGGCGGCCCCGGGGAGCGGCGAGCTGACCGGCGTCCCGAGCCGGATCAGCCGATCGCGCGGCTCGGCCAGCGAGTCGGCCGCCCAGGCCAGGACCTCGTCGTCGTGGCTGAAGAGGATCACCTGCCGATCCGCGCTCAGGTCGTGCAGCACGTCGAGCACGCGACGCTTCCGCTCGCTGTCCGCCTGCGCGGTGACCTCGTCGAGCAGGAGCGGGGCCATCTCGCCGGTCGTCACCAGGTGCTCCGCCATCGCGACGCGGAGGAGGAGATAGACCTGTTCGCGGGTCCCCTCGGAGAGGAGGCGCGCGTCGCGCCACTGGCCGGTGCGCGCCTCCTTGACATCGACCGAGAGGTCACGAGGATTCATGCCGACCTCGATGTAGGCGCCGCCGGTGATCGCCGGCAGGTGACGCTGGACCGATGCCGTCAGGATCGGCGCCAGGTCACGATGGACCCGCCGCTCGGCGGCCTCCAGCAGGACCAGCGTCTCGTCCACGACGGCCGCCAGGTCCTGCACCCGCGCCAGCTCGATGCGGGCGGCGTCCGCGCGCTCCTCCATCTCCGCCACGTCCGGCAGCGTGCTGGCGAGCAGCCGCAGCTCCCCGGTCATGGCATCGAGGAACTCCTTCGCTCGGGAGGCCTCGGATCGGGCGAGGGAGACCGTGGCCTCCGGGTCGCGACCGACCGCGAGCGGGGCGTCCTCGCCCGCCACCCTCGCCAGTCGAGCCGCGGCGCCCGCCGCCTTCTCCGCCTCGGCCTGGAGCTCCGACAGCGTCCCGCCGGCGAGCAGTCCACTCAGCTCCTGCCACTCGCGGATTGCGATCTCGCTGGCGCGAGCCGCCTCCGCTCGCTGCCCCTGCCAGGCCACGAGGCTGGCGACCAGCTCCTCAGGCGCTCCGTCACCGTCCTGCTCGATACGCCGTGCAGCGGCTCGCAGCCCGGCCTCCATCGCCGTGGCCGCCTGCTCCGCTCGAGCGGCAACCTCCTCCGTCGAGTGGCGTGCCTCGATGGCGCGTCGCAGGCCATCGGCCGAGGCCGCTCCGCGCGCCAGGTCCTCGCGTTCCGCGCATCCGGTCTCGTAGGCGGCCACGGCTGCTCGCAGCTCGCCGTCAACCGCGGCGCCCCGGGCGCGCAACGCCGCGCGAAGTGCCTCGGCGGCGAGGTCGGCCGCGTCTCGCAGACGCGCGGCGACCACCCCCCAATCGGCCACCCGCGCAGCGCTCGGCGTCGCCGAGGCCGCACCCCGACGGGCAGCCCAGCCGGCGGCAGCGATTGCCGCGACGATCAGCGCGATCCCGGGCAGCGGCTGGCCGAACAGCATCACGAGCAGCCCGACGACCGCCGCGCCGGCGGCGGCCAGCAGCGGGACGCGAGTCGTCGCCATGCCGGCGGACGGCGGGGGAACGGCGGCAGAGGGTGATCGGTCGTGATGCAGCCGCACCGCCTCCTCGGCCAGGTCGAGCGCGCGCACCGCATCGGTCACCGATCGATCGGGACGTCGATCGCCGACGGGGACGGCCGGCAGCCCGGCGAGCTGCTCGCTGAGCTCGGCCACGCTGGGCCCGGTGAGCTGCACCGGGGCCGGGCGTCGGCGCCACGACTCGAGTGCAGCGGCGACCTCGTCGGCCAGCTCGTCGCGTGCCACGAGCGTCGCGGGCGGCTTCGGATGGGCGGCGGCCAGGCGCGCGGCTCGCTCCGCCCGGCCCGCCAGGTCCGCCGCGTCACGCAGCGCCCGGGCCGCCTCCGCGACGGCAAGGGCGCGCTCCGCGGCGGCGTGGTTGTTCGAGGCATCCTCGAGGCGGGCCTGGCGGTCCAGGTAATCGGCGTGCAGGCTGCGCCCCTCGGCCAGCGCGGCGTCGGCGGCCTCCTGCTCGCGCATGGAGGCCCACAGGGGACCGGTGGCGCCGACCCGCACGGCTCCGACGGCCTCCTTGCGGAAGGCCCTCAACCGGTTGATCGCCTCGGCGGCGGTGGCGTCCGTGCCGCGCGTCGCGGCGGCCCGCTGCATCTGGTCCTGGAGCGCGGCGGCGCTCTCCGCGACCGCCATGATCTGCGCCTGGCTGACCGCCGCGACCGCCGTGAATGACTCGCGGTCCAGGCCGAGCCACTGGCTCGCGTCGGGCGTCCCCTCGTTGATGATCTCGTTCGAGACGTCGTCGCCCAGGACGACGTCGCGGGCCTGGCAGGCGACCCGGCCGGCGAGGTCCTGGCTGATGTCGACGGTGCGTCCGTCGGAGAGGTGGAGGCGGGCCTCGACCTCCCATCGGTCCGGTGAGTCCCAGGGCCGATGATGCTCGATGACGGTCGCCGTCTCCTTCGTCCGGCCAGGCCCGCGCCGGACGCCGGTGAGGGCCAGTCGCAGGGCCGCGTGCCAGCTCGTCTTGCCGGCCTCGTTCGGCCCGCTGATGACGGTCATCCCCTCGCCGAGCTCCAGCGTCTCGTCCCGCAGCGGCCCGAACGCGCGCGCAATGACCCGCTCGATCCACATCCTCAGGCCACCTCGAGGTCGCCGCGACCCTCCAGCGCCCGCAGTCCGGTGATGAGCACCTTGCGCCGCCGATCGTCGTCCGCGATCTGCTGGGCGTCGCGCGCGAACTGACCACGGACCGTCGTCTCGGCGCTGATCGCCTCGAGGTCGTACGCCGGCTGCAGCTGGTTGGTGCGGACGACGAGGCCATCGAGGTGCGCTCCGAGCCCGACGATCGCGCGCGGGTCGACCGGCAGCTCCGCGGGAATCTCCCCGCTGAGGGTCAGCCGCACGGATCCCGACAGCCCGGTGATCGCCATCGCCACGCGCTGCAGCACATCGTCGACGTGATGGCAGCCGTCGAGCGTGACGACGAGGTCATGCACCTGGCTGACTGCCACCGAGCGTCGCTCGCGCGCCAGCGTGCCGTCGGCCGCCACGGCGGCGATCACCACGCCGCGACCCTCCGACTCGCCGAAGGTGAGCGGATCGGGGTTGCCGGGGTACGTGTAGCGGTCGCGGTCGCGCGCGACGTGGTAGTGACCCAGGAAGGCATGCGTGATCCCGGCCGCCTCCAGCTCCGCCGCGTCGAACGGTGCGTGCAGCTCCTTGCCCGACTCCTGGAAGGGGAGGGCGCTCCGCTCCGAGGCGTGGGCGAGTGCCAGGTGGATGCCGCCCCGATCTGGCCGGAAGTCGGCGAAGAAGCCGCCCGTGTTGGCGGGAGCGCGGTGCGCCGCACCCCACAGCGTCAGCCCATCGGCCAGCTCGACCGGCGCCAGGGTCGCCTCGGTGAAGAGGTGGACGTTGGGGCTCCAGTCGACCAGCGCGTACGGGCTGCGCGCCGAATACCAGTCGTGGTTGCCGGGGGCGAGGTAGATGGGCCGATCGGTCCGGGCGAAGCTCTCGCGCAGGAAGGCACCGTGTCCGGCGTGAAGCGATCGTGCTCGAAGAGGTCACCGGCACAGAGCACCGCGTCGACATGCTCGTCATCGGCCAGCTGGAGGATGCGGGTCAGCGTCTCGCGCCGGTTTCGGCGCCGGAGCCGTGCGGTATCGGGTCGCGCCCAGGCGAACGGGGCGTCGAGGTGCAGGTCGGCGAAATGCAGGAGCCGCATGATTCGCAAGCCTAGCCATCTTCGTGACAGCTAGGCCGTCGCGATCGCGAGCTCTCGACGGGTCAGGTCGAGGCGTCACTCCACAGCTGATAGCCGAAGATCGCCACCGCGGCCAGCAGCAGCAGGTGGAGCAGGCCGCCGAGCCCGAAGCCGCCGATCAGCGCCAGGAACCAGGCCAGCACCAGCAGGAGGGGCAGCGAGCGCCAGGCAAGGTGGGACCAGGCCGGGCTCACGACTCGTCGGTGCGCTCGTTGATGACCTGCACCACCAGGAGCACGGCGGCGACCACCAGGAGCAGGTTGGCCAGCGGCCCGACCTTCAGCAGGAGGCCGATGAACCAGGCCACCAGGAAGACGGCGATCCCGGTCCAGATCATGCGGCCAGCCGCTCCATCAGCAGGTCGACGTGCTCGCCGGCCTTGACCTTCGGCAGGACGTGCTCCACCCGTCCGTCCGGCCCGACGATGAACGAGGTCCGCTCGACGCCCATGTAGGTCTTGCCGGCGAATCCCTTCTCGACCCAGGTCTCGAACGCGTCGGCCACCGCGTGCCCCTTGTCGGAGAGGAGGCGGAATGGCAGCTCGTACTTGTCGCGGAACTTGACGTGGCTCTTGACGGAGTCCGGCGAGACGCCGTAGACCTCGACCCCGGTGGCGGTCACGCGACCGAAGTTGTCGCGCAGCGAGCAGGCCTGCCGGGTGCAGCCGGGCGTGTCGTCGGCGGGATAGAAGTAGAGGACGTACCGGCGGCCAAGCAGGCTCTCGCTCGAGACGAGGCTGCCGTCGTCGGCGGACATCGCGAACGACGGCACGGGATCGCCGACGTCGGGTCGCGTCATGGCCGCATCCTACCTCACCCCATCTCCTCGATCGCAACCAGCACCGGCGGCAGGTCGCGCGGCAGGAGGCGAGCGGCGAGATCCTCCGCCAGCTCCCCCATCAGCGCCGTCGTCAGCCTCGGCCAGGTCGTGGCCGGCCCCCGGGACGGACAGGATCCGTGGGGCCTCCCCGGCGCTCGCCAGCGCGTCCGCCAGCAGCGCCGATTCCTCCGGATCGCTCCAGGCATCCGCGCCCCCGTGGACCAGCGTGACGGACCGATGCAGCATCGTCGCCAGGGCCAGCGGCGGGGTGTGGATCGCCTGCTCGATGGGAGGAAGCGCCAGCGTCACCGAGGCGCCGCGGCGCAACGGCAGGGTGAGGGACGCCTCGCGTCGCTCGGCACGCTCGATCAGGTCCTCGCTCCAGCGGTCGATGGCCCCCACGATCGGGTGCTCGTGCTCGGTCCCGTCGCGGCCCCTCGTGGCGGCGGCGCGGCGGAGGGTGTCGCGGAACGAGCGAGCCGACGGACCGATCAGCGTCAGCGCCGAGACCGCCGGATCGCCGATCGCCACCGCGAGCGCGACGCCCGCCCCCTCCCCGTGCCCGACGATGCCGGTCCGCCGCAGGTCGAGCTCCCGGTGGCTGCGCATCGCGGCCAGCATGTCCCGCGCGTCGTCGATCCTGGTGAAGAGGGTGACCGTCTCCCACGTTCCGTCCGAGCGGCCACAGCCGCGGGGGTCGACGCGCAGCGAGGCAATGCCGCGGGCCGCGAGCGCCCCGGCGAGCCGGGCCAGCAGGCCCGGCTCCATCGGTCCGCGGGCGAACCAGTCGGGATGGCCGACCCGGTCGTAGGCGCCGTCCCGGTCGCGCGGCAGCCACGATGGGAGGAGGAGCGCGGCTCGGGTATCGGCCGCGGCGATCCTCGGGGGGCGGCTCGTCGGGCAGGACCAGCGTCCCCGCCAGGTTGGCGTCGCCGGCCAGGATGCTGAGCTCCTCGGAGCGGGACATGGCGACGAGCGTACACGCGCTCGAGCGCTAGAGCGCGAGCCCGATCAGCACGGCGGCCGCCGCCAGCAGCAGGGCGCCGCCCAGCAGCCACCAGTCGGCGCGCCGCATCGCCTGTCGGCGGGCGATGGTCCGACACGCCGCGGCACCGAAGCCGCGCGCATCCATCGCCTCCGCCAGGCGGGTCGCCCGGCGGACCGAGCCGACCAGCAGCGCCAGCAGCATCCCGAAGGCAAGCCGCACGGCGGCCACCGGCGACCCGTCGCTGCTCACCCCCCGGGCCCGGCGCGCCATCCCCAGGATCTGCCATTCGGCCGCGAGGATGGGCAGCATCCGGACGGCGGCCAGCACGCCGATCGCCAGCCGGGGCGACATGCGCGCCTGCTGCTGGAGGGAATCGGCCAGGTCGGTCGGATCGGTGCTGGCGAAGGCCAGGACACCGGAGAGGGCGATCCCGAGCAGGCGCAGCCCGAGCGACAGGCCGCGCACCAGGTCCGGTCCCCCGCCGGTGGGAGGCGCGAGCAGCACGTTGAGGACGCCGACGGACAGGGCCACCAGCAGCAGTGGCCAGGTGCGCGCCAGCAGGTCCCTCGGCGGCAATCCGGTGAACGGCACGCAGGCGATGAGCACGCCGAGCACCAGCGCCGGCGGGAGCGGGCCGCTCGACGCGAAGAGGCCGGCCATCAGGAGCGCGGCAGCGGCGAGCTTGGCGGTCGGGTTGGCGCGGGCCAGCGGTGCCCGCGGATCGGGGCGCAATGGCACGAAGCGCCTCACCGGGCCACCTCGGCCCGTGGCAGCCCCCAGGCGCAGGGCCCGGTCGGCAAGGGCTGTGGCGAATGGAGCGTCGTGGGTGACCACGCAGATCGCCATCCCTGCGTCGCGCAGCGCGGCGAGCAGGTCGAGCAGCTCGACGGCGGTCCGCCGGTCCTGGCCAAAGGTCGGCTCGTCGAGGATCAGCACCGCTGGCTCAACCAGCAGGGCGGTTGCGACCGATAGCCGGCGCTTCTCCCCGCCAGAGAGGGTGAACGGGTTCGCGTCCGCGAGCGCGTCGAGGTGGAGCCGGGCCAGCAGCGCATGCGCACGCTCCCGGGCCTCGGCCGGCGCGACGCCGGCTCGGATCGGGGCGAGGGTCAGCTCGTCGACGACCCGCCCGGTCAGGAACTGGTGCTCCGGATCCTGGAAGACCGAGCCGATCCGCCGCGCCAGGGCCCGCGCCGGCCAGCGCCAGATCGGCTGTGGGTCGGGCGGCTCCACCAGGGACGTGCCCGGCTCGACGGAGCCGAGCGTCGGCCGCAGCAGCCCGCCGAGCAGGAGCGCCAGCGTCGACTTGCCCGACCCGTTGGGCCCCACGATGGCGAGCACCTCGCCGGACCGGACCTGGAGGTCGACCGGCCCGACCGCCAGCCGCGATTCTCCGGGGAAGGCATACCCGACCTGGTCGGCCTCGAGCATCGGGGCGGGGACCGGGCGAGCCCTGCGGCCCGGCGTCGGCAACGGGTGGTCCGGGACCCAGATGCCTGCCGCGGCCAGCCGGTCGCCGTGGCGGGCGAAGACGTCGGACGGTGAGCCGTCGGCGATGACACCGGCACCGGCCCCCAGCACCACCACGCGATCGACCAGGGGCAGCGCCTCCGCCACCCGGTGCTCGACCAGGACCAGCGTCCGCCGACCGTCCTCCAGCACCCGCTGCACGGAGTCGCGCACGAGCGCCGCCCCATCCGGATCGAGGTTGGCGGTCGGCTCGTCGAGGAGCAGCAGCCCCGGCTCGAGCGCCAGGGCTCCCGCCAGCGCCAGCCGCTGCTGCTCGCCGCCGGAGAGCGCATCGGTCGGGCGATCGCGCCCGTAGGTGAAGCCGACCTCCGCCAGCGCGCGGTCGACACGCGGCCAGATGAGATCGGCCGGGACGCATCGGTTCTCGAGCCCGAACGCGACCTCGTCACCGGCACGCGCCATGACCAGCTGCGACTCGGGGTCCTGGAAGACGATCCCGATCCGTTCGCGCGTCGCTCGCGGGTCCTGGCCGTCGACGAGCAGCTCCCCCTCCGACGCGCCTCCCTCCAGGAGGCCCGCCAGCCCGGCCAGCAGGGTCGACTTCCCCGATCCCGACGCACCGAGCAGGAGCACGCGCTCGCCCGGCTCGATGCGGAGGTCGAGGCCGCGCAGCGCCCAGGCCTTGCGCCCGGCGTGGCGCCAGCCCCAGCCGCGCGCCTCGATGGCGACCGGTCCGGTCAGCGGGTCAGACCTCCGGCTGCTCGCGCCCGGCCGGGAAGGCGCTCAGCACGCCGGTGCGAGCGAGGGCCCTCACCAGCAGCCAGCCACCGAGCCCGGCGACGACCGCGGCGCTGGGGATCACCAGGCCGGCATACAGGGCCTGGAAGCCGGTCGACCAGTCGGGGTAGTAGAGGGCGAGGTCGAGGAGGGTCGCCGCGGCCCCGGCCGCCGCGCCGGCCAGCAGCGCGGTCGGCAGGCCCCAGCGCCGGTAGAGGCCGAGCCCGAAGATGATCTCCGCGGCGGCGCCCTGCGAGAGCCCATAGACGAGCGTCAGCAGCCCCCATTGCGCGCCGAACAGCACCGAGGCGAGGGCGGCCACGCCCTCGCCGAGCAACGCCGCCCCCGGGCGCCGGATGACGAGCGGCACCAGGACCGCCGGCAGCAGCCAGACCCCATACATGAACCCCTGCAGCGGGGGGAGTGCCACGAACGCCGGGCCGACCGACGCCCAGAGCAGGTTCCACGCCTGGAAGACCGCCCCGAAGGCGACCGCCAGCACCGCCCCCAGCACGATGTCGACCGTTCGCCACCTGCCCGCGTTGGCGTCGCTCGCGATCGTCATGGCCTCGCCTCCTTCCGTGTCTCGATGATCAGCAGCGTCCCGCGCTCCAGCGAGACCGATGCCGGCGCATGCTCGACCTCGTTCGAGAGGCCCCGCGAGCGCCCGATCGCCAGCGTCTCCCCGTCCAGCGGGAAGCGCAGGCCGCGGGTCCGCACGCCGACCGCCTCCGCGGCGACCGGCAGCAGGGTGACGAGGTCGCCCTCGGCGGCCTCCAGGGTGAGCTCCTCGCCGTCGTGCAGCGCGCGCACCCCCGTCCCACCGCGGACGACGCTGACGCTCCTCCCCCGCCCGGCGGGATTGGCGAGCAGGAGCAGGTTCGCCAGCTCGTGGTCGAGCCGGCCGCCGCCCAGCGCCCCGATGATCACGACCACATCGGCCCCGGCGTCGAACGCGTGGTCGACCGCCAGCTCGGCGTCGGAGGCCTCCTTGTCGGCGGGGTGGCGCTCGATCGTCACCCCCTCTCCCGCCAGCCGCTCGAGCAGCGCCGGGTCGATCGAATCCATGTCCCCGATCACGAGGTCGGGGCGAGCGCCTCGCCCGGCGAGCCACTCCGCGCCGGAGTCGGCGGCGATCAGCAGGTCTGCCCCCACCAGCTGGGCAGCGTCCTCCGCCACGGCATCGCCGCCGGCCACCACGATTGCTTTCACACCGACTCCCTTCGCTGGCATGACCCAGATCAGGTTCGAGGGTCTGCGGCCTTCCGCACTCTCAGCGCTTGCGCGCTCCCCTGTCGCTCTTGGGGATGTCCCGGCGAGGGTAGCACGCGTGCGATCATCCGGCCGTGAACACGCCCGGCGCCGAGCCGCTTCATCCGAACGTCCAGCGGGTCGTGGAGGCCGCGGCGCGCGCCGGGCTGCGGATCGAGGTGGTGCGCTTCCCCGACGGGACCCGTACGGCGGCCGACGCCGCGCGCGCCGTCGGTTGCACGGTTGCCCAGATCGTCAAGTCGCTCGTCTTCGTGGTGGACGGCGAGCCGGTGATGGCCCTCGTCTCCGGCGTCGACCGCCTCGATCCCGATCGCCTGGCGTTCGCCCTGGGCGGCTCGCAGGCGCGACGCGCCGACGGCGACGAGGCGCGTGCAGCGACCGGATACGCGATCGGCGGCGTGCCGCCGTTCGGCCACGCCCGACCGCTCCCGGTCCTGATCGACGAGCACCTGCTGGCGCACGCCGAGGTGTGGGCCGCGGCGGGGCTGCCGGATGCGGTCTTCCGCGTCGCACCGCTCGACCTCGAACGCGTGGCGGGTGCGCGCCGAGCCACCATCGCGGCGGACCGGGACGGCTAGCTCCGCGGCAGGCGCACCTCGATCCTGGTCGTTCCGTCCGGGTTGGTGGTCAGGTCGATCTGCCACGTCGCGCCGCCCGGCGTGCTGAAGACGAACTGCGCGACGGTGTCGCCGGCATACGCTCCTTCGACCGGATAGCCCGCCGCCGGCAGGGCCACGAGGAAGAAGTCGTACGCCACCGAGCCGTGCTGATCACTGGTCCACGCGCCGATCAGCCCCGGATCGTCGTCCGGCATGGCGGCCGGAACGGCGCCGGGGACGACCGGAAAGCCCGGCGGAAGCGGTACCCGCGCCGGGGTTGAGGCGGAGGGCACCGAAGCGGCAGATTCGGAGGGGGCCGAATCGGAGGCGGCGCTCGACGCCGATGCCATCGGCCCCGGGACGCAGCCGCCGGCGAGGACCGCCACCAGGAGGACGATGGTCGACCGCCAGGTCCCCGAACGCATCCTGCTCCCCCTCACGGCGTCAGGTTGGAGATGACGATCGGCACGTAGAACCCTCCGAGTCGCCCGTGGTCGAACCAGTGGACCGACTGCGCCACGAGGTTGAAGGTCTCCCGGTAGCTGCCCGCCACCGGCGACCCGCGCAGCCCAAAGGTGAAGCGTCCGACACCGTCTGGGGGAACGGTTGCCGCATCGAGGTAGGTCGCGATCCAGCTCGACGGCCAGTCCGTCGCGCGGAAGAGCGAGGCGTGCGACGCCGGGCTCCACGTCCCGAGCGCCAGGCGGCCCAGCGACCCGGCGTTGCGCCACGTCCGTCCGCCGGTATTCCGGAACTCCACCCAATGCGTGATCGTCTGGCCGCGCTTGATCAGCTCGGTCCCCGAGTTGCTCTCCCGGACGTAGGACGCGTCGAACGGGATCCGCCCGGGCCAGGTCGTCCACCGTCGCTCGGCGAGGGGGTCGGCCGGCTGGAAGTCGTGGAGCGACGAGCTCCAGACGAGCATCTCGAAATGCAGGTGGGCGCCGAAGCAGTAGCCGCTGCACCCCGATCGGCCGATCGGCTGCCCCGCCACCACCGCGTCGCCGACCGCCACCGCGATCCCTCCGTCCGCGGCGCTGGCCAGGTGGTAGTAGAGGGTCTGCCGTCCATCGGCGTGCTCGAGGAGGACGAAGTTGCCGAAGTTGCCGAAGGCGTTGGTGCCGAAGCTGCCCTCGACGTCGATCACGGTCCCGTCCTTCGCCGCCGCCACCTCGCTGCGCAGCGCCATCGGGTAGTCGACCCCGCTGTGCTGGTCGTAGACCCGCCCGGCGTGCGGGGCCCCGTCGTTCCACGTCTGGCCGGTCCAGTCAAGCTGGTGATCCAGCCTTCGGTCACGGTCCACCCCGTAGCTCAGCGAGACGCCCGGATCGTAGAAGGGCAGGGTGTAGTCGTCGGTCGCCAGCACCGCGCCCGCGCTCGACGCCATCAGCGCCAGCAGCAGCAGACCCGATGCGGCCGCGCGGCCGGTCCAGGCGGTCATGGCAGGCATCCCGCCGAGCCGGCCAGGCCGGCCGGCCGCTGCGTCAGGGCCAGGACCGATCCGTCGAGCGTCAGTGCCGCCGTCCCGCTGCCGCGCCTGACGAGGAGCAGCGCACCGTCGGCCGCGAAGCACGGCGCCGAGCCGGCTCCAAGGCTGCGCGGGCTCGCCCCGGGGCGATCCAGCAGGAAGATGCCACGCCCGGCCACCTCGTAGGCGATCTGGCGCGCGTCTGCCGTCATCGCCACGTTGATCGCGCCGGGTCCCAGGTCGGCGAGGAGCTGCGACGCTCCCGCGCCGAGACGTCGCACGACCGTCCGGCCCGGCTCGTGCGCCACGACCGCGATGCCGCCATCGCTCAGCGGGAGGCCCGCGTACACCAGCTCGTCGTTCGAGAGGGGCGTGACGCTCCCGGTCGACGGGGTGATCCGCACCAGCCGCGAGCGGAATGGCGCCTCGACCGACGAGACGGCGAGGAGCAGCAGGGAGCCGTCGGCGGACAGAATCGGCGAACCGAGAAATGGTCCGTCCTCGATCTCGCCGGCCTCGCCGGTCTCCGCGTCGACGTGCCACAGCGCGCCACGGCCATCGACCACGGCCAGCCATGAGCCGTCGACGGCGAAGCCAGCGGCGAGCAGCCCGGGCAGCGGGAGTCGGAGCTGCGAGCCGTCGGCGCGGGCGAGGACGAGTGAGCCGGAGAGCTGGCCGAACGGCTCGGCGAGCGCTGCCTGGCCGCCATCGGCCGAGATCGCCAGGAGGGTGCCCGACGGCGCCTCGACCTCGACCAGCCGAGCGCCACCTATGTCGTGCGGGACGAACCCGATCAGCGACCCGGCCCGAGCGGCGTCCGCCGCGCTGACGCGGAGCGCGCCGGTCGGTCGGTCGGCCGCTGCGACGCCGACGGTCAGCAGGACCAGGGCGAGCGGAATTGCAACGGATGGACCGACGCGGCGAACGTCGGTCCGCGGGCGGCGACGCGGGGCGGCGCCGAGGAGAGCGGACATGGGGACCTCCACACGTGAGCTGGCGATGGGTGCTTGGCAACGAACGCTCCGGTGGCGACAGGTCCTCCCTCGTCCGACGGCTGACGCAACATGCGCGCCGATCGCCTGGCAGCCTAGCCAGCTCCGCTTACCGCGGGCTTATCGGGCGATAATCTGGCCCCGGATGCCCCCCGCCCTGACGCTCCCCCTCTGGCTCGGCCTCGCTGCCCTGCTCCTGCTGGGCGGTGGCCTCGCGCTCGTCCGCCGATCGGGATCGCGGCCCGCCATGGGGCGACGCCTGGCCGGCGCCCGGCAGGTCCGCGTCGGCGAGCTGCTCGCGCTGGGGCCGGGCGACCGGCTGCCGGCGCGCCCCGTGCGGGTGATCGGTCGGATCCGCTGTCCCGATCCGATCGTGACGGCCCAGGAGGATCGGCTGGTGGCCCTCCATCGCGACGTGGAGGTCGACTCGTCAGGTGGGTGGAGGAACCTCCATCGGCTGCGCGAGACCAGGTCCTTCGAGCTGTGGGACCACGACGGATCGCTCACCCTCGACCCGGCGGAGGCCGCCGAGCCGCTGGTCACGATTCCGCACCTGTGGACCGGCTCGCCAGACGAGCTGGATGCCTCGTACGCGTCCGCGCTCTCGCGGATCACCGCCGAAGATGGCGCGCCGCAGCGAGCCCGGGCAACGACCCGGATGATCAGCGTGGTGGACCGGCTCCTCGTCCTGGCCGAGGTCCGCCGCGACGGCGAGGGGCGGATACGGCTCGCGCCGCCGCCCGGCGGCTACCTCCTCAGCCCGATGGAGCTCGACGACGCGATGCGCCTGCTGGGCGGCCCACGCCCCCGGCTGCTGGTGGCCGGGAGCGCCGCCGTTGCGGTCTCCGTGGTGCTGCTCGTTGCCGCAGCTCTGCTCACGATCGCGGGTCTGCTCAACCGCTGACCACGCTCCCGCAGCGGCGTGGTACGGGGTCGGGAGGGTACGAACGGGGCATCGAGCCTCCGCCTACCCACTTCTACCATCCGGTGCACGGCACCTACCAGAAGTTCCAATCTGCTGGCAGGGCGGACCGTGCCAACCGTACAGGAGCGCGCAGTGGCGCAATCAGCTCGCGACCGCGGGGAAGACCGGACGGCGCTGGTCAGCGTCGCCCAGGCGGCTGCGCTCCTGGGGGTCCATCCCAACACGATTCGGGCCTGGACCGATGCCGGCCGCCTGCCGGCGTTCCGGATCAACGCCCGCGGTGACCGCCGCTACCGGGAGGGCGACGTGCAGCGGCTCCTCGGCGAGGGGGGCGGCGGCGAATCCGCCCAGCAGCCCGAGCGCCAGGTGACCGGCGAGCTGGCGGTCCTTGGTCGCCTCAGCTCGGGACCCGGCGCCTCGGCCAACGCCACCGCCGCCTGCCGCACCGCCGTCGAGGCCCTCCGGTCCCACCTCCGCATCGCCCGCGTGGCCGCCTACCTGGCCCGTGAGACCTCCGATGGCGTCCTGCACCTGGAGACGCATGCCGGCTATCAGACCATGCCGCCCGAGACGCTGCGCATTGCTGCCGGGAGCGCCCGAGGGTCGGACCAGGCTGCCGCGGACGTGCTGGTCGGACCGCTTCGACGCCAGGTGATGCTGCGGGCGGGCGGCGAGATCGTCGGCGCGCTGGTGCTCGAGGACGATCCCGGCGGTCCGCTGTCGAGCGTCGCGCTCGCCTTCCTGCGCACCGTTGCCCAGGCGGTGGCGGCCAACGTCATCACCGCCCGCACCCTTGCCCGCGCCAAGCGCGAGGTCGCGCGATCTCGCGCCCTGCGCCACGTCGCGCAGGAGCTGGCCGGCCAGCTCGACCTGCGCACCGTGCTTGAGGACATCGTCGATCGCACCCGCACCCTCTTCGACGCCGACAAGGCCGGGCTGTGGCTGATCGAGGATGGGGAGTTCCCGTTCCACGTCGCGGCGGTGCGAGGCATCGGGGAGGGCTTCCAGACCCAGACTCGCCAGCTGACCTGGGAGACGCCGGCGGTCGGCGTGCAGGCCTCTCGCGAGCGCCGCACCATCGTCGTGCGCAACGCCGACTCGCGCCCGGGGGTCGGGGCGATGCAGCAGGTCTATCGGGACGAGGGGATCAAGACGGCCTGTCTCGTGCCGCTGGTCAGCCATGACCAGGCGCTGGGCGTCATCGGCCTGTACCACACCCGCGACCGCGAGTGGCCGGACGACGAGGTGGCGCTCGCCCAGTCGTTCGCCAACCAGGCCGCGGTCGCCATCAGCAACGCGCGGCTCTACCGCTCGGTCGCGGACCAGGCCGCCCGCATTCGCTCCATCCAGGATCTGTCGTCACGCCTCAACCGCCTGACCGACGTGCAGGCGATCGCCGATGCGATCGTGTCGGAGGCCAGCTCGCTGGCCGCCTACCACGACATCCGGGTCTACACCGTCAACTGGGAGACCGGCTTCTGCGAGCCGATCGCCTTCACCGACCGGCTGCTGGGGGAGGGCGACTTCCACGAGCGGCTGCGCGTGGCGATCGGCGAGGGCTCCTTCACCGGCTGGGTTGCCGAGCACGGCGAGCCGCTCCTGATCAACGACGCGCTTGCCGACCTGCGAGGCCACACCATCGAGGGGACCGACGACATCGACGAGTCGATGCTGGTGGTCCCGATGGTGTTCGAGGGTCGCTCGGTCGGCGTCGTGGCCCTCTCCAAGCTGGGCAAGGACCAGTTCAGCACCGACGACCTCCAGACCATGACCATCTTCGCCGGCTATGCGGCGCAGGCGATCGCGAGTGCGTCGGCCTACGAGCGGCTGGAGCTGCAGTCCACCGAGCTTGCCCGCCAGCTGCAGTCGCAGCGGCGACTGCTGGAGATCAACGAGCGCCTCCTCTCGACCCTCGACCAGCAGCACGTGCTGGAGACGATCGCCGACGGCCTCCGCGCGGTCGTGCACTACGACAACCTGTCGATCTACCGGGCCGACCCGGAGAACCGGATCCTGGTGCCGGTCCTGACCCGCGAGCGCCACGCCGAGCAGGTGATGCGCTACATCGTTCCGTTCGGGCGTGGCCTGATGGGATGGGCGACCGACCACGCCGAGCCGGTGCTCGCCAACGACGCGCTCAACGACCCGCGCGCCGTGCAGATCCCCGACACCCCCGCCGACCCCGAGGCACTCGCGGTGGTGCCGCTGGTGAGCGGCGGCGAGGTGATCGGATGCATGAACATCTCGCGCGTCGGCGGCGCCGGGAACTACTTCAGCGAGAACGACTTCGAGCTGATCAAGCTGTTCGCCGGCCAGGCCTCCATCGCGCTGCGCAACGCCGACACCCACTATGCCGTCAGCCAGCGTGCCGATACCGACGCGCTCACCGGCCTCGGCAACCACGGCGCCTTCCAGCGAACCCTGGGCGAGCTCGTCGACGAGCTGACGGCAGCTACCGCCAAGGGGAAGGGCAAGCGAGCCAAGGCCAAGCAGCAGCCGATCTCGCTGCTGATGATGGACCTCGACATGTTCAAGGGGTACAACGACCGGCTCGGTCACCCGGCCGGCGACGCGCTGCTCCACGCGGTCGGCACGGCCATCTATGGCGCCGCCCGATCCGACGACCTCGTCTTCCGCTACGGCGGCGACGAGTTCGCCCTGGTGCTGCCGACGGTCGACGCCGACGCGGCCGCCTCGATCGCTGATCGGGTGCGGCTGGCGGTCGCGCGCCTCACCGCCAACGACACGCACCCGGTCACGATCTCGGTGGGCGTCGCCACCCTCCCCGGTGACGCAAACGACAAGAACGGGCTGATCGGCGCGGCCGACACCGCGCTCTACTACGGCAAGCAGTCAGGTGGCGACCGCGTGGTGCGCGCCAGCGAGGTCCCGTCGGAGATGCGCGATCTGCGCGGCACGCTCGACCAGCTGGCCCGGGCCGCGCTGCTTCACCCGGTCGACGCGCCGGTCGCGGCACTCGCGGGGCGTGCCGCGCTCATCTCCGGCAGCCCGGGGATCCCCGGCGAGTCCGAGGTGATCGACGCGCTCCTCTCGCTCGCCCGCTCGATCGACGCGCGCGATCCGGCCGTCCGCGGCCATGCCGATCGGGTCGGCAACCTGTCGGTGAGGATCGCCAGCGAGCTCGGCTGCCCCGCCCAGCAGACCGCCGAGATCGAGCTGGCGGCACGCCTGCACGGCCTCGACATCATGGGGGCCAGCGAGCTGGAGCCGATCCAGTCGCTGCGGTCCGCCGCGCTCATCGTCCGGCAGCATCGCGCCGCCGCGGGACCGACCGAGTCGGGGATCGGCGCACAGGTCGTCTCGGTCGCCGACGTCTACGACACCCGCATGGCCACTCCTGCCGGCAAGCGGCGCGGGCGAGCCGCTGCGCTGGCCGACCTCCGTGCCCAGGTCGGGAAGCGGTACCGCGCCGACGTGGTCGAAGCCCTCGCCACGGTCGTGGCGGCGCGCCGCGACCGCGGGCACCGTCGCCGCAGCGTCGACCGCCCGGCCCGCGAGCGCGGAGCGGCCTGAAGCGTCGCCGACGGCAGGGAGCGCTATCATGGCGCCTCCCATGCCGACCTCCCGAACCGACGCTGCGCGCCGGCGGCGTGGCGTCCGGGCACGGGCCCTCACCCCCCTGCTGGCATGCGCTCTGATCCTGGTCGCCTGCGGCGCGCCGACCCCGACCCCCAGCCCGTCGCTCGGCGCCAGCCCGAGTCCGAGCCCAACGCCCGAGCCGACGCCGTTGCCGACCCCCCTCTTCAGCAACACGCCCGATCCGGCGCTGGTGGCGCTCATCCCCGTCGAGGTCGCCGGCAAGGCGGTCCAGATCCCGCCGATCACCGAGTTCTCGATCACGCCCGGTGACATCGGCGAGGTCTATGGAGAGGTCGGGCTGCGCTTCACGGCGCTGCAGCTGGCGTACATCCCCCAGCCTCGCCTCTCGCTGTATGCGATGCGCATGCGGCCGCCCTTCGCAGTCAACGCCGATCTCGAGCCGTACCTCGCCGAGGCGGCGCGCTACGTCGGTATCGCCGGGCTGCACCGCGAGCCGTGGAAGCTGGAGGCGGTCAGCGGCCACATCATCTGGTGGCGGCCGGAGGACAACGCGACCCTGAAGGGGACGCGCGTCTACACGTGGGCCGTGGATGGCCTCGTCTTCCTCATGATCGGCGTCGATGAGGCGCAGAACCTGGCCATGCTGGCCGCCCTCCCCGGCGAGGCGGCTCCCACCCCGACCCCGCTCCCCTCCGGCAGCGGCAGCCCCAGCAGCGAGCCCTCCGCCTCGCCCACCTGAGCCGGAGCGGCGGCGGCATCGGTCTATCATCGGTGACGTGCTGAAGCCGGACGCGCGGCCATGAGCGACTGGGATGGCGATCCGGACGACCGCCTCTCACGCAAGCGCGACCGGCTGGCGCGCCTCCTGAAGGTCGCCTCGATCCTGTATGCGAGCGGCAGCGGCGAGGCCGGCGTCCCGGTGACCGAGATCGCGCGGCTGACCGGGATGACGACCCGGACCGTGTACCGCGACATCCGTGCCCTGGAGGAGGAGCTGGCGATGCCCATCTTCCAGGCCGGCAAGGGGCGCTACGGAATCGAGAAGAAGTACTTCCTGCCGCCGCTGCACCTCTCCGTGCCCGAGGCGGTCGTCTTCTTCCTCGCCTCGCGCCTGATCGCGCGCTGGTCCGACGCGTACGACCAGGCCACCGTCAGCGCCTTCACCAAGCTCGCCGACCTCCTGCCGCAGCCGATCGCCCGGCACGTGGCGGCGGCGATGCTGACCGTGGGCGCGGCCGAGCCGAACGACGAGTTCGTGCGCAACTTCGCCCGTGTCGCGCAGGCGTGGGCGGAGGGGCGGGTCGTCGAGTTCGACTACGAGCCGGCCGACGGTGAGAATCGACACGCCCGCGTGCAGCCCTACTTCCTGGAGCCCGATGCGGCGGGGCGCAGCGTCTACCTGATCGGCTACGACGAGACGGTGAACGCGATGCGGACCTACAAGGTCGAGCGGATCCGCGGCTCGACGCTCACCACCGACCGATACGTCATCCCCGCCGACTTCGACCCGGACCGCTGGCTGGCGAACTCGTGGGGCATCTGGTCGTCCGATACCACGGCCGTCGCCGATGTCCACCTGCGCTTCGGGCCGTCGGTATCGCAGCGCGTGCGGGAGGCGGTCTGGCACCGCTCCCAGAAGCTGGTCGAGCTGCCCGACGGCGGTGTCGAGCTGACGTTGACGGTCGCCGGGATCGTCGAGATCCGGCCCTGGATCCTGTCGTGGGGGGATGGAGTCGAGGTCATGGCGCCGCCCGAGCTGCGCGGCATCGGTGGCGCAGGCGGTGCGCGGCGCCGCGACCCGCTACGAGGCGTGACCGCCGGTCGGATCGAGGCGGAGCTGAAGTTCTGGGCCACCGACGACGGGCCCCTGCAGGAGCTGGCGACGGCCTCCGGCCTGGGACCCGCGCAGCTGCTGCCACCCAGGACCGTCGACGAGGTGGACCGCTACCTGGACACCGTCGACCTGCGGCTGGCCGCCGCTCGCTGGGCGTGCCGCCTTCGCACCCGCGAGGGCCGCACCATCGTCTCCCTCAAGGGGCCGGCGGAGCATGAGGCGGGCGACCTGCTGCACCGGCGCCCAGAATTGGAGGGACCGGTCGGCTCGGGAATCGTGCCGCGGGACTGGCCGCCATCGCCGGCACGGGATCTGCTCCTGGCACTGGCCGGCGAAAGCGCGCTGTCCGAGCGCTTCAGCCTGGAGCAGGCGCGGACCGAACGAGCGGTCGCGCTCGACGGCGCCCGGATCGGCCTCCTCTCGCTCGACCGCGGACGGGTGCTTGCGCGCGGGCGTCGAGGTCGGGGCGGCTGGCGGTCGTCGAGCTCGAGCTCGATCCCGCGGCCCTCTCGGCCGGGCTCGACCACGCCCCGCTGGCGGCGGCCCTGGCGGCGGTGCCTGGCCTGGTCGCGGACCCGTCAAGCAAGCTCGAGCGGGCACTCGCGCTGCTCGCCGCCTGACCGCAGCGGGTCAATCCCCGAGCGGCAGCCGCAGGATGAGCGCCAGCGTCGGGCGCGGACGCGGCTCGGCGGCCGAGATGGGGGCCCGCAGCCATGCGTCACCGGCCGCCCCGGCCCGATGCCGAGCGGCGAGCTGCCGCGCCGAGATGGCCTCGATCCCCAGCGCGGCCAGCGCCTCGGCCACGAGCGTCCCGTCGCCGGGGTAGGCACGTCCGACGGTGACGCGGTCACCGGGGGTGAGGATCGCCTCGAGCCAGCGGCGCCGCACCCCGAAGGATCGGCTCACCGCCGGCTGGCCACCGCTCCACAGCAGGTCGCTCGCCACGTAGGCCGGGAGCCCGGGCCGCCCCTGCCCCTCGAGTCGGGCGCGCAGCAGGTCACCGTCGGGACGCCCCGCCTCGTCGAGGACCAGCAGCGTGCCGTCCAGCACCACGCCATCCTCGGCCAGCTGCGCCGGCATCTCGCGCAGCTCCGGGAAGGCGGCCAGCGCGTCGGCCAGGCCGGCGACCTGCAGGCGCAGTTCCCCGCGCTCGCAGAAGGCGAGCGCTCGCGCCCCTGGCCACCATGGTTCGAAGAGGTAGCCGGGGTCGTCGAACGGGGCGGCAACCTCCGTTGCCTCCATCGGCGAGATGCGCGACGGGAGGCGGCGATGGGGCGAGTCGCTGGCAGG
The DNA here is from genome assembly GCA_963782015.1 of uncultured Chloroflexia bacterium. Taxonomy (GTDB): domain Bacteria; phylum Chloroflexota; class Limnocylindria; order QHBO01; family QHBO01; genus CF-167. The sequence continues at coordinate 862,937 of CAWAHY010000004.1, read as the reverse complement.
CGCGACGGGGAGCGGGAGCTGGTCAGCCGCCACGCGGCCGGCTAGGCGCTCTTGCGGCGCCGGGTCGGGGCGGCGTCGGCCGGTTCGGCGGCTGGTTCGGCGGCGCCCTCCCGACGTGCCTCGCGCGCCGCGGCGACGCTGGCCTCGAGGGCCGCCATCAGGTCGCCGATCTTGGTCGGCTCGACCTTCTGCGCCGGCACCGGCGCCTCCCCGGCGACCTTGGCCTCGATCACCGCCATCAGCGCCTTGCGATAGTTGTCACCGTAGTCATCGGCCGAGAATTCGCCGGCCATCGACGCGATCAGCTGCTCGGCCATCTTGCGCTCGGCCGGCTTCACCTCGATCTCGTCGTCGGGGATGTTCAGCTCGTCGAGGGAGCGGACCTCATCGGGCCAATGGAGGGTCGTCAGCAGCATCGTCTTGGTGTACGGGTTGAGCGCCGCGAGCTGCTCGCGGTCCTTGAGCACGATCTTGCAGATCGCCGTCTTCCCCTGGTCGGCCAGGACCTGGCGCAGCAGCTCGAAGGCCTTGCGACCGATCGGGTCCGGCTCCAGGTAGTAGGCCTGCTTGACGAACTCGATCCCCTGCCCCTCGCGATGCGCATCCACCACCATCTCGATCTCGATGGCGCGCACCGTCTTGAGCGGCACCGAGTCCATGTCCTCGTCGGTGACGACGACGTAGCGACCCTTGCTCCACTCGTACCCGCGCACGGTCTCCGAGCGGGGCACCACCTCGTCGTGGAACGGGCAATAGATCTTCATCTGGATCCGGTTGCCGCAGCTGGCGTGCAGCATGTTGAAGCCGATGCCGCCGCTCTCGGTCGCCAGGTAGAGCTTGACCGGGATCGTCACCAGCCCGAACTGGATCGCCCCGCGCCACATTGAACGTGCCATGGAGACGGAATCCTACACCGGCCGCGCAACGGTCCCGATCTCGACGAAAGGACGCGGCGCCGGCAGGACCATCACGTCATGGTCAGCGTCGGGCCCGGCGGCGAGACTGACTGAATGCAGCCCTCAGAGGACCTGTGCAGCCTCTGGCCCGGTGATCGCAACCAGCGCGGTGATCTCCTCGTGGCCGTCCCGCCGCAACCGATAGCGGTGCTCGATCCGCACGGCCTTCGACAGCATCGCGCTCACCGGGCAGTAGCGCGTCGCCGACAGCTCGATCGCCCGCCGCAGCGCCTCAGGCTCCACGTCCCCGGTGACCTGGTGCTCGACCGTGATCGAGGTGTAGAGCTGGGGGTGCTCGTCGGCCTTCTGGCCGGTGACCGCGACCTGATAGGTGGCGGCGGCCTGGCGCTTCTTGCGCAGGATCGGGCCCACGTCCATCGAGGTGCACCCGGCGAGCACGGCGAGCACCGATTCGGTCGGCCCCGGGCCGGCGCGCTGCTCCCCGGCCTCGCCGGTGTCGAAGGTGAGATTGAAGCCCGTCCCGGTGGCGACGTCGACGCGCAGGCCGTGCTGCGGATCGACGACGGTGGCCAGCACCGAGGCAGTCGTGGGCATGTCATGAGCCTAGCAGCCGGAGGTTCCCGATGCGCCTGATCCATCCGTCCATCGTCCGCGGCTTCCGCGACCACGCGCTGACAGTGGCCCTCGCCATGCTGGTGGTCGGGGGCATCGCCGTCGTCCTGATGGCGCTCCTGCCGACGACCCGCGTCGGTCCCATCGCGCTGCTCGGCCTGTCGGCGGCGCTGGGCCTGGGCGTGGGGGCGGGCATGACCTGGCGAGCCATCTCGCGGTCCCGTCTCCGACGTGAGCGGATCGGCGACGACCTCGGCCGGATGCTGGCACCCACCCTCGACGACTCCTACACGCTGATCCTGGCTCCGCGCCTGCCGGGCGTCCCCGACGACCTCGCCGGACTGCTGGTAGGCCCGGCGGGCGTGAAGGCCCTGATCGCGCGCCGCTGGCGCGGTCGCTACCGGGTCCGTGGCCGCGGCTGGGAGTACGACACGCGCTCCCGCGCCGGCTGGATCCCCACGATCACCAATCCGTCGTTCGACGCCGATACGGTGGCGGCCGCCGTCGGGCGCTGGACGCGGACCGCGGTCGACGATCAGACCTTCGCCATCACGGGGGCGGTCGCCTTCCCGCGAGCCTACTCGACGGTGGTGCTCGAGGAGCCGACCGGGGAGATCGTGACCGCCGACAACGCCCCGTGGTGGGCGCAGAGCATCGGGCGCGTGCAGCGGCTGGACCCGCGGCGCGCGGCCCGCTTCGTCGAGGAGGTGCTCAGCGCCTCGGAGGCAGAGGCCCGGGGCACGGCGCGGGCCGCCTCACCGAACCCGGCCTAGGTCACCCCTCGCCCTCGGTCGCGCCGGTCGCCGCGATCCGCTCCGTCTCGCCCTTTGCCCCGCGGGCGAGGAGGATCCGGCCGCTGGCCTGGGCGGTGAAGAGCGTCTCCACGGTCTCCAGGTTGTCGATCTCCGCGGGCGTCTTGTCGTCCCGGATCCGGACGATGCGCGGGAAGCGCATGGCGAAGCCGCTCTTGTGGCGGGCGCTGCGCATGATCCGGTCGAAGGCGATCTCGACCACCACCTCCGGCACGACGGTCCGGTAGCGCCCGAAGTCGCGCAGGGTCGTCTCCTTGAAGTGCTCGGTCATGGTCGCGATCTCGGCGTCGGTCAGGCCGGTGTAGGCCTTGCCGATGGTGAGGAGCCCCTCCCCGTCAGGCGCGCGGACCGCGAAGGTGTAGTCCGACAGGACGCCGCGCCGCTTGCCGTGTCCCCACTCCACCCCGACCACCACGCAATCGAGCGTGGCGAGCGCCTTCTTGAGCTTCAGCCAGCCGAGCCCGCGCCGGCCCGGCTGGTAGGCCGATGCGGGGTCCTTGACCATCAGCCCCTCGTTGCGCCGCTCCCGCGCGTCGTCGAAGTGCGCCTCCACCTCGTCGGCGGTGCGGGCGGTGGCCAGGTGTGATTCGAGGAAGCGCTCCCCGGTCCGCTCCGGCAGGCGCAGCGCCTCGAGCTCGGCGCGCCGCTCGCGAAGCGGCACCTCGAGCAGGTCGCGCCCGTCGAGGTGCAGCAGGTCGAAGGCGACCAGCACCACGGGCACCTGCTCCAGCAGCTCCGACGAGGGATCCACGCGGCCGAGGCGGGTCTGGAGGCTGGCGAAGTCGAGCACCGATCCGGCCCGATACGGCACCAGCTCCCCGTCGATCACCAGCCGGTGCTTCAGCCTCGAGGCCGCGGCGGCGACCTCGGGGAACGAGACGGTGATCTCGTTGAGGTCACGGGAGAAGAGCTGGGGTGCGGCGTCGGCCCGGGCCAGGTGCAGCTGGGCACGGATCCCGTCGTACTTGTCCTCGATCCATGCCTCGCCGCCGACCCGGCGCATCACCTCCACGGCATCGGCCACCGGCGTGGCCAGCATGAAGCGGATCGGGCGTCCCAGGTGGAGCGCCGCCTCGGCGAGGCGGTCTTCGCGAGCCAGCGTTGCCGCCTCGCCGGGCTCGCCGACCAGCATCAGGGCCCGGCGCACCGCCTCGATCGGTCGCTCGAAGGCCTCCGCGATCGCCTCCTCCAGCAGCCCCTCGCGCAGCCCGATGCGCAGCTCCCGCGCCGCGATGCGCCCCGCGAAGCGAGCTTCGGGGGCAGTCGCCCTGCCGAAGAGGGCGGTCATGCCCGCCACGCGCGCCGCAGTGCTCGTCGCGTCGCTCATCGCGCGAAAGGCCGCATCGACCTCGACCAGCGTCAGCGGCTGGCCGCCCGGTTCGCGCGTGGCGAGCAGCTCGGCCGCCGCGTCGCCGAAGTCCGAGTGGCGGAGGTACGCGGCGTACAGCGCCTCCTCGTCGGCACCGGACGCGGCCGCGAGCGCCTGGCTCTGCTGCGCCCAGCCGAGCCCCAGCTTGTCGGCGGCGCCGGGGAGGGGCCGGCCGGCGAAGAAGGTCGCCGCGATCGGCAGCTCGCCGGGCGCGAGGCCCCGCAGGTAGGAGGCCAGCAGGTCCCGCTTGCGGAGCTTCGAGGTCGTCGCGGCGACCGCCTCCGCGGTCCGCGCGAAGTCGGCGAAGGGGCTCGGAGGCATGCCTCCAGTCTACGAGCGCCCGCGGCGCTCCTTGACGGCGCCCATCGGTCCAATCAGGCTCTCAGTCAGATGCACCCATTCCTGCGCAACGTGGTGATCGGCGTGGTCGGGCTCCTCATCGCGGCCGGCTTGACCGCCATGGCGCTCCTCGGCGACGACACGGGCCTGTCGGTGGTGGCGATGCTGGCCTCGTCGCTGATCGCCGTCGCGATCGGCATCTTCCTCTTCATCCAGGGCTGGATCTGGTCGCAGCGCGCCTATCGCAGCCGATCGGCCGGGATGTCGGTGGCGATCGCGGTGGGAGGCGGCCTGATGATCGTGCTCGCGGCGGTCGCCCTGGCCGGGGCGGTGATCCTGGTCGTCCTCTTCTACCTGAAGTGACCGACGGCGGCCGGCCGGGCGCCTTGCTACGATGGGGCCGTCACGCGCCCCCATCGTCTAGAGGCCTAGGACGCCACCCTTTCAAGGTGGAGATCACCGGTTCGAATCCGGTTGGGGGCACCACCACCCGGCGAGGCCGCGGTCAGACGTGGTTGATCTCGACCCGGTCCCCGCAGTCGGGGCAGTAGAGGAGCAGCAGCTTCGGGTCGTCCGGCACCGGGCGCCAGGAGTAGACCAGCTCCTCGGTGAGGCGCTCGCCGCAGTGCGGGCACTCCGCCCCGATGTCGAGCCACTGGTCGCGTGGCACGTTCTGGCGGCCCACTACGCGCCCGGCTCGTCCCTGGGTGGCGGTGGGGCCCACCCGGCCTTGCCGACCGGGCTGGTGGCACTCGGTGCGTCGGCCGACCCACCATCGGCGGCGATGATCGCGGCCCGGGTCCGCTCGGCCTTCTTCGAGGGCGCCAGCAGCGGGTAGGCCCGGGCCTCGTAGCCCGGCCAGAGGCCGACCGCACCGTCGCGGATCATCACCTGGGAGCGCCGGTAGGTGCCGGTCACGTCGCCAGCCGGAACGGTCCAGCACCTCGTAGTCGTGGCCGGTCACCTGGCGCAGGGCCGGCGGCAGCGTCTCGACCAGGTCGTCGGGATTCGGGTCGGCGGCGAGCGCGATCTCCAGCGCCGCTAGGACCTGCTCGTCGCGCAGCTCGCGCGGCAGCGGGCGGCTGATGTAGGCCATCAGCGGGTTGCGGCTCGGCCCCCGCAGGGTGCGGACCAGCGACTTGATCATCGGGTCGCGATTGTAGCGTCGTGGGCCGCCAGCCCGGGTCTGAGGGCGGTGGGGGGCGTGTCGGGCCGCCATTGCTATACTCCTTCCCCCGTGAGGCATCCCTCCATCGGCGCAGCCTGAGACCGCCGAGCGCGCTGCGAGACGAAACCCGCTCCAGGAGCATCCCGATCACCGTGCGCGTCAGAAAGGCCGTCCTGCCGGCGGCCGGATTCGGAACCCGCTTCCTGCCCGCGACCAAGGCCATCCCCAAGGAGATGGTCACCCTGGTCGACCGGCCGATCATCCAGTACGCCGTCGAGGAAGCGGTCGCCTCGGGGATCGAGCAGATCATCATCGTCATCGCCAGCGGGCGGAGCACGATCGAGGAGCACTTCGACTCGCACCCGGCCCTCGAGCGCTGGCTGGAGGAGCGCGGCGACATCGAGATGCTGCGCGCCGTGCGACGCATCACCGAGATCGGCACCATCGCCTTCGTCCACCAGAAGGAGCAGCTCGGCCTGGGGCACGCGGTGCTGATGGCCAAGGAGCTGGTCGGGGACGAGCCGTTCGCGGTGCTCCTCTCCGACGACGTGATGCTCAACCCGGGGGGCAAGCCGGTCACCCAGCAGCTGATCGAGCAGTACGCCGCGCACCGCGGCTCGGTGATCGCCGTGCAGCGCGTCGCACCGGAGGACGTCGGCCGCTACGGGATCGTGGTGCCCCGGCGCGAGGAGGGTCGGCTGGTCGAGATCGGCGACCTGGTCGAGAAGCCGTCGATCGAGGATGCGCCCTCGGACCTGGCGGTGCTGGGCCGCTACATCCTGAGCCCCAAGGTCTTCGACAAGCTGGAGACGACCCAGCGCGGCGCCGGGGGCGAGATCCAGCTGACCGACGCGATCCGCGCCCTCTCGGCCGAGCAGCCCGTCTTCGGCTACCAGTTCGAGGGGGTGCGCCACGACGCCGGCACCCGGCTCGGCTGGCTGAAGGCCAACATCGCCATGTCGCTCGACTCCGACCTGGCCGACGAGGTGCGCGCCCACGTGCGCGGCCTCGACCTGCGAGACTAGCCCGCGGTGGAGATGATCGGCCGGTTGATCGGCGGGCGCTATCGGCTCATCGCACCGCTCGGCGAGGGCGGGATGGCGACGCTGTGGCGCGCCAACGACGAGCAGCTCGACCGCGAGGTCGCCGTGAAGCTGCTCCGCCCGCAGTTCGGCAACGACCCCGGCTTCGCGGCCCGCTTCAAGCAGGAGGCCCGATCCGCCGGGTCGCTCTCCCACCCGAACATCGTCTCGGTCTACGACTACGGGACCGATGCCGAGACCGGCGGCCAGTTCATCGTGATGCAGCTGATCGACGGCGAGGACCTGGCGGCGATCCTCGCGAAGAACGGTCCTCTCAAGGTCGATGACGCGGTGCGCATCGCGATCGGCGTGGCGTCGGCGCTCGAGGCGGCGCATCGGCGCGGGATCGTGCACCGCGACGTGAAGCCGGGGAACATCCTGATCGACCATGACGTGAAGGTGACCGACTTCGGCATCGCCCGGGCGGTGGCCGAGGCCTCGATGACGGTCACCGGCACGACGCTCGGATCGGTCCACTACTTCAGCCCGGAGCAGGCGCGCGGCGACGAGGTGACCGGCCAGTCCGACGTCTACGCCCTCGGCATCGTGCTCTACGAGATGCTGACCGGCCGACGCCCATTCGAGGGAGACTCGGCCGCCGGCGTGGCGCTCAAGCGGCTCACCGAGGATCCGCTGCCGCCCACCGCGCACGGCCCGGTGCCGCCGGCCCTGTCGGCGATCGTGATGCGCGCCATGGAGCGCGACCCGGCCAGGCGATTCCCCGATGCCGGTGCCTTCGCCGAGGCGCTGCGGGTCTGGCAGCGCAACCCCGATGCGGCCGGTGCCGCCGCGGTTGTCGCGGTTCCGGCACCGATCCCGCCCGCGGGCGAGCCGACCGTCTACGTCCCGCCGCGGGTGACGCTGCCGTCGGACCGCGCCGCCATCTCCGGCATGCCGTCCGACGGCTTCAACGACCCGCCGCCCCGCCGCCCGGTGGCCGCCTACGCCGAGCCGCCGCGCACCGGGCAGCCGTGGTGGATCTGGCTGCTGGCCGTCCTCGCGGTGGTCCTGCTTGCCACGATCGGTTTCCTGGGGGCATCGGTGCTCGGCGGGCTCGGGCCCAACAACCCCACCCCCACGCCCTCCGGCGGGCTCACCGTCCCGAACTGGGTCGGCGACCCGATCGCCGGCGTGCGGGCCGACGCCCTTCGCCTTGGCCTCGAGCTCGACGTGCTGGACCCCGAGCCGAGCGAGACGGTTCCCGTCGATCGCGTCATCTCGACCGAGCCGGAGGCCGGCACCAGCGTCGAGCGCGGCGACACCATCACGGTCCATGTCAGCTCGGGTGAGGAGCAGGTGCCGGTGCCCAACATGATCGGCCAGACCCGTGAGGAGGCGAACGCCACCCTCACCGCTGCCGGTCTGGTCCTGGGGGCGGTCACCAGCGAGCCGTCGGACCAGCCGGCCGGCGAGGTGATCCGCACCGATCCGGGGACCGGCATCCCGGTCGGGAAGGGGAGCCAGGTGGCCATCGTCCTCTCGAGCGGGCCGACGCCCTCCCCGACCCCGTCGCCGACGCCGATCCCCACGCCGTCGCCGACGCCGATCCCGACGCCGACGCCGACCGCCGATCCCCACCCCGTCGCCCACGCCGTAGCATGCCCGCACCGATCGTGGTCGACGACGCGACCTTCGAGGCGGAGGTCCTCAACTCCGCCAAGCCGGTCCTGGTCGACTTCTGGGCGCCCTGGTGCGGCCCCTGTCGCCTCGTCTCGCCGGTGATCGAGGCGATCGGCGAGGCACACGCCCAACGGATCGTGACCGCCAAGGTGAACACCGACGAGAACCAGGCGCTGGCGATCCGCTACAGCATCTTCAGCATCCCGACCATGGTCGTCTTCAGGGACGGGCGCGAGGCGGCGCGGATCGTCGGCTACATGCCGCAGGCGTCGATGGAGGATCGGCTGCGCGAGTTCCTGGCCTAGCCGGGCCGCGTCCGCGCCGCGCGATCACTCGCTACACTCCCCCGGTGATCATCAAGACCGAGCGCCGGACCAGCACGGACCGGCGCCAGGTGGCCGACCCCTTCGCCCCGGAGCGGCCGACCGGCGACCGCCGCACGATGTGCTGGGAGGTCGAGAACTGCTCGCTGACGATCCGCTACCGGTGCCCGGCCTTCATCCTGCGTCGGCCCTGCTGGGAGCTGTGGGCGGTCGACGGCGTCGGGCCGGCGCGAGCCTGCTGCCACAACGAGATCGACTGTGAGCCGGGCCGCTGCGCCATCGCCGAGAAGCGGTTCGCCGGCTCGCGCCGAGCCGCTCACCGTGCACGTCGGGCGTCGCGGCGTGCCGCTCGGCTACGCCAAGCCGCGCCGCCACTCCTGTCCGCACTTCTACCTGACCCATGGCGCCAAGGGGCGCGTCGGCACCGACTCGCCCGGCGTGCTGCGCATGCTGATGAAGCGCGATGGGGTCGTGAACCGATGCGAGCTGCGCGGCGGCGTGCACCTCGACGCCGGCTACGTCAGCGACCTGTGCATGACCGGCCAGTACCACGACTGCGTCTTCTACGAGGACGAGGGAGCCTGATCCGGTCGGGACCGATCGGCTCCCGCCCGCGATGACGCCGCACGCCCTCGACTACGACGAGGCCGTCGCGGCGCTGCGCAGCCGCGGCCGATTCGGGATCAGCCTGGGCCTGGCCCGCATCGAGGCGCTGCTCGCCGAGCTGGGGAATCCCGAGCGACGCCTGCGCGGGGCGCTGGTGGGTGGCACGAACGGCAAGGGCAGCGTGGTGGCGCTCGCCCGCTCGGTGCTCAACGAGGCCGGCCTGCGGGTCGGCAGCATGCCGAAGCCACACCTGGTCAGCTACCGGGAGCGGATCGCGATCGACGGCCGGCCGATCGGCCGCGAGCGCTTCGCCGCCGCGCTGGCGGTGGTCACTCCCGCCATCGAGCGGGTCACCGCCCGGCTCGGCCCGCCCGACCGAGTTCGAGGCCCTGACGGCCGCCGCCTTCACGGAGCTCGCCGCCGCGAACGTGGATCTGGTGCTCGTCGAGGTGGGGCTGGGAGGCCGCCTCGACGCGACGAACGTGCTCGACACCGGGGTCGCGGCGATCACCAACGTCCAGCACGACCACGAGCGGCACCTGGGGACGACGCTGGCGGCGATCGGCGGCGAGAAGGCGGCCATCATCAAGGCCGGCAACCTGGCCGTGACCGGGGCGCGCGGGCGCGGCCTGGCGCCCATCCTGGACCGATGTGCGGCGGTCGGCGCTCCGCTCCGGCGGGCCGGTCCGGGGCAGCCGTACGCCGCGACGCTGCGCCACGCGGGCTGGGAGGGTCTGGTGGTCGACGCCGTGACTCCGGGCCGCCCGCTGCCCGGATTGCACGTCGGGCTGCTGGGCAGCCACCAGGCGGCGAACGCGGCGGTCGCCCTGGCGCTGCTCGATGCCCTGGTCGAGGACGCGAGCCGCCGCGGAATGCCGCTCGGCGGTCGACGAGGCGGCGATCCGGCGTCGGCTTTGCGGACGCGCACTGGCCGGGCCGCCTCGAGCTGCTCGACGACTCGCCCTTCGGACGACGTGCTGCTGGACGGCGCCCACAACCCGGCCGGCGCGCGCGCCCTGGCCGCGCTCGCTCGCCGAGCTGGGGATGCGCGACTTCCCGCTCGTCTTCGGCGCGACCCGTGGCAAGCGGGTCAGCGCCGTGCTCCGCGCCCTCGCCCCGCTCCACCCTCGGCCCGTCTTCACCGCGGTGTCTGACCCCACCGCGCTGCCGCCAGCCGACCTGCTGCGCCGGTGGCGGCGGATCGGCGCGGGGCCGGCCGACCAGGCCACCACGCCCGAGGCGGCGCTCCGCCTGGCAGCCTCCCGCCGGACGGTGGCCGAGCAGCCGATCGTGGTGGCCGGGTCGCTCTACCTGGTCGGCGCGGTTCGTGGGATGCTCCGCGGCGAGGAGGAGGCTGGATGATCGAGCTGGCCTGGGGCGAGCGGACGTGGCGTGATGGGCATCATCAACGTCACCCCCGACTCGTTCTCCGGCGACGGCATCGCGCCGGCCGGCCGCAGCGAGGCGGAGATCGTGGCCGCCGCGCTCGACCAGGCGCGCGAGTTCGTGGCCGCCGGCGCGCAGATCCTCGACGTCGGCGGCGAGTCCTCGCGTCCGGCGCAGTTCTACGGCGAGCACCCCGCCCTCTCGGCTGAAGACGAGGCGGCGCTGGCGGTCCCGGTGGTGGCCGCCCTGGCCCGCGCCTTCGGGGGGAGCGCCCTGGTCAGCATCGACACCTCCAAGGGATCGGTGGCGCGCGAGGCGCTCGCCGCCGGCGCCACCATCGTCAACGACGTGTGGGCCGGGCGCCGCGATCCCGACACGCTGGCCGCCGCGGCCGAGGCCGGGCGCCCACCTGGTGCTGATGCACAACAAGGAGGTGGCCGAATACCCCGGCGGCGCTCTTCGCGGAGGTGGTCGGCTGGCTCTCCGGCGCCATCGACGACGCGGTGGCGGCGGGCAATCGGCGGGATCGGCTGATCGTGGATCCGGGGATCGGCTTCGGCAAGACGCCGGCCCATTCGATCGAGATCCTGCACCGGCTCACCGAGCTCAAGGCGGCGCTCGGTGGGCTGCCGCTGCTGGTGGGCACCAGTCGCAAGCGGGTGATCGGCGAGCTGCTCGGGGGCGCGCCCGCGGACCAGCGGCTGGAGGGGACGGCAGCCAGCGTGGCGCTGGCCATCGCAGCCGGGGCTGACATGGTGCGGGTGCATGACGTCGGCGTCCTCGCCAGGACCGTGCGGGTGGCGGACGGGATCGTCCGGTGGCGGCCGTGAGCGACCGGATCACGCTGCGTGGGATGCGCTTCATGGGCCGGCACGGCGTCTCGCCGGAGGAGCGGGCGGAGCCCCAGCCGTTCGAGGTGGACCTCGTCCTCGGGCTTGACCTGTCGCGTGCCGCCGCCAGCGACGACCTGGCCGACACGGTCGACTACGGCGCCGCCTTCGTCGTCGCGCGGCGGATCGTGGAGGGTCGCTCGTTCAACCTGCTCGAGGCGCTCGCCGCGGCCATCGCCGACGGGGTCCTGGCCGCCTTCCCGGTCGACGAGGTGGAGGCGCGCGTCAGGAAGCCGAAGGCCCCGCTGCCCGGGGCCTTCGAGACGGTCGAGGTGCGCCTCAGACGAAGGCGCGGCGACGCGATCGGCTAGGGGCTCTCCGGCAGCGTCCCCAGCGTGACGATGATCTCGCTGGTCCGAGAGTCCCGCACCACCGACAGCGAGACGGTGTCCCCCGGAACGTGCGGCAGGATGCGACTGGCCAGGTCGTGGTCCTCGTCGACCGGCTGCCCGTCGACCGCGATCACGATATCGCCGTCCTGGAGGCCGGCCGTCGCGGCAGGGCTCCCCGGGAAGACGCCGGGCGCGCCGTTGGCGGCGGGACCGATCAGCACCCCGTGGTCGACCGAGAGGTTCCGATCGTCGGCCAGCTGTCGATCGATCGGCGTGTAGTAGACGCCGATCCACGGGCGAGCGATCGGCTTGCCGTCGAGCGCCAGCAGCAGGATCGGGCGGGCGACGTTGATGGGGATGGCGAACCCGATCCCCTGCGCGTCCTGGTTGACGGCGGTGTTGATCCCGATCACCTGGCCGGCGCTGTTGATCAGCGGCCCGCCCGAGTTGCCCGGGTTGATGGCGGCATCGGTCTGGATCAGGTTGTTCAGCTGCTCCGACGAGCTGCCGACCGCGTCACCGGCGCGGATCTGGCGGCCGAGCCCGGAGACGACGCCGGTGGTGACCGTGTTCTCGAAGGTGCCGAGCGGGTTGCCGATGGCGATCGCCAGCTGCCCGAGCTGGAGGTCGTCGCTCGAGCCGAGCGGCGCGGCGGTCAGGCCGGTGGCGTCGATCTTGACGATCGCCAGGTCCGTCAAGGTGTCGATGCCATACACCCGGCCGGTGAAGACGCGGCTGTCGCTGAGCTGCACGCTGATCCGGTCGGCGCCGTCCACCACGTGCTTGTTGGTCAGGATCCAGCCGTCGGAGTCGAACACGAAGCCGGATCCGACGCCGTTCGCGCCCCCCAGGACCCCGCCGCTGCTGCTGGACGAGATGACGACCACCGCCGGCATCACCCTCGCCACCGCGGTGATCACCGCGCTCGACTCGTCGAGGTGCACCTCGCTGACCGACGTGCCGGTCGGATCGCTGACCGAGCCGCCGGAGGCCGGGCGCAGCAGGTTGGCGACCGCCGCCGCGGAGAGCGAGCCGGAGACGACCGCGGTCACCAGCGCGATGGTCACCACCGGCACGACGCCGAGGCCGCGGCGCTCGCGCGGGGGAGCGGGTGGGGCCGGCTGGGGCCAGGCGGGCGCCTCCCAGGAGGGGCGTGCCGGCTGGGTCGGCGGAGGCCCGTAGCGCAGGACCTCGGGCTGTTCAGGCGGGGGCGCGGGATCGTCGCGATCGGTCATTGCTGGTCGGTGCTCACTGCTTGCGGGTCGGGGGCGTCAGGCTCGATCCTGCATCGCACGCGTTGCGGCCGTGCGCGGCGAGGAGTGAAGTTTCATTGATCTTGCGGCGTCGCCACCAGCCGTGGCAGCCGAACGGTGAACGCCGATCCCTCGCCGATGGCGCTCGCCACCTCGATCTGGCCACCGTGCATCTCCACGATCGAGCGCGCGATGGCCAGCCCCAGCCCGCTCCCCGACGCCCGGGCATCCCCGACGTTGGTGCCGCGGAAGAAGCGCTCGAAGACGTGCGGCAGCTCGGCGGCCAGGATCCCCGGACCGGAGTCCTGGACGACGAGCGTGGCGCCCTCCGCGACGTCAGTCAGGCTGACCCGCACCTCCCCGCCGCGCGGGGTGAACTTCAGGCCGTTGCCGACCAGGTTCGTCAGCAGCTGGACGATCCGCTCGCGATCGAAGCGGAGCATCACCGGCGCGGATGGCACCTCGCTGGCCAGCGAGACGCCGCGCTGCTCGGCGAGCTCGGCGTGCGCCTCGACCACCGAGCGGATCGGGTCGCGCAGGTCGCCGAGTCGCATGTCGAGCGGGAAGATGCCGGCGTCGATGCGCGACAGGTCGAGCAGGTTGGTGCTCATCCACTCGAGACGGCTGATCTGCTCGCTCGACCGATCGAGGAATTCGCGGCGGGTCGCTTCGTCGACCTGCCCGTCGCGCTGGAGCTCGGTGAAGGCGCGGAGGGCGGCGATGGGGGTGCGCAGCTCGTGCGACACGTCGGCCACGAACTCGCGCAGCCGATCCCGATCGGCCTCGAGCAGCCGCAGCGACTCGGAGAGCCGATCGGCCATCACGTTGAACTGCCGGGCCAGGTCGTCGATCTCCACGATGTCGGAGCGCGGCGCGCGCTCGTCGAGCTGCCCCTGCGCCAGGCGGGAGGATGCGCGTCGCAGCCTCGCCAGCGGGGCGGTGAAGCGCCTGGCGGCCGGCACGCCGACGACGAGCGAGGCGAGCAGCGCCAGGATCCCGGTGAAGAGCAGCGTGCTGCGCACCCGCTCCAGCGTCGTGACGCGCGAGGTGTAGGGCGCCGCGACGGTGATCGTGAACCTGATCGGGGCCGAGCCGTCCGGGATCTCGATCGTCTGCGTGACGCTCTGCGGCGGCACCTCCGGGTCGGGGCGGAGGCCCTCCGCCTGCATCCGCTCCGCCGTCTGGTCGTCGGGGCCGGCCTGGGCGGCCAGTCCGCCGCCGGGGTTGTAGAAGGTGACCGTCCCCTGGGCCAGCTTCGCGGCGGCGGTCACCGCCACGGCCTTCAGGAATCGCGTCTCGCGCTGCTCCCGAACCGTGAGCAGCTCGGGGTCGGTGACCGCCACCGAGGTGGCCTCGCTCCTGGAGCAGCAGCGCCGTGGCCAGCGCCGCGCTCCGAGCGCGGCTGGTCGCCTGCTCCAGGAAGTACCCCGGCAGGATCTGGTTGAGCGCCAGGCCGGAGACGAGAAGCGCCACCAGCGCGACGCTGGAGAGCGCCAGCACCAGGCGCGCGTTGAGCTGCTGGAACCACGCCAGGCGGCGCTGCACGCGCACCACCATCGGCCCCGCCGGCGGGTCAGTCCTCGCTGAATGCATACCCGACGCCCCTCACCGTCTTGATGAAGCGCGGCTGGGCGGGATCCGGCTCGATCTTGTCGCGAATGTGGCTGATGTGGACGTTGATGGTCCGCTCGTCGGCCTCGAGCGCCTCGTAGTCGCGCACCAGCTCGAGCAGCTGGGTTCGGGTGTAGACGCGACCCGGCTTGGTCGCCATGTGGCGCAGCAGGTCGAACTCGGTGGTGGTCAGGCTGATCCGCTCGCCGTCCCGCGTCACGCGGCGACGCTCGAGGTCGATCACCAGGTCGCCGCGGCGCAGCGTCCGGCCGGTCTGGGTGTCGGCCAGCTCTCCGTACGCGCGGCGCAGGAGCGCCTTGATACGGCTCACCAGCTCGCGGACGCTGAACGGCTTGACGAGGTAGTCATCGGCGCCGATCTCCAGGCCGACCACCTTGTCGACCTCGTCGGCGCGCGCCGTCAGGAAGAGGACCGGGGCGCGCGTCTCGCGGCGCAGCTGGCGGCAGACCTCGAAGCCGTCGATCCCCGGCAGGCGCACGTCGAGGAGCACCAGGTCCGGGGCGATGTCGGCGAAACGTTTCACGGCCTCTTCGCCCGTCCCGACGATGGCCGTGGTGTACCCCTCGCGCTCCAGCGCCACCTGGACGCCGCGCGCCACCGCGGGCTCATCCTCGACGATCATGATCGTGCCGGCCATTCGGCCGCTGATTCTAGCCCGATGGCTGCGAGTACCATCGCAACTGCACATGACCATCCCGAGCCGACCGACCGCCGCCGCTGACGAGCTCTACCTTCTGCTGGCCGATATCTCGGGCTACACCTCCTTCCTCGCCGGGGTCGGCGAGGCCCACGGGGTCGACTTCAGCGAAGGGATCCCGGCCGGCTACGGGTTGCTCGGCGCGGTGCTGGGCGCGGTGGTGGAGGGCGTCGAACCCGACTTCGAGGTCGCCAAGCTCGAGGGCGACGCGGTCTTTGGGGTTGCTCCGGCGGCGGCGATGGACGGGCGGGGTGACGGCGTCCTGGCCCAGCTCCATGCCGTGCACCGTGCCTTTCACGCCCGTCGGCTCGAGGCGCGAGCCGCCGCCGACCACGAGTGCAACGCATGTCCGCTCGTCAGCAACCTGGACCTCAAGATGGTCCTCCACCGCGGGCGGGCCGTGCAGCAGGGGGTGGGCTCTCGCACCGAGCTGCTCGGCCCGGACGTCAACGTGGCGCATCGGCTCCTGAAGAACACGGTCCAGGCTCGCATCGGCTATCGCCCCTACCTGCTCGTGACCGATGCCGCGGCAACCGCCCTCGGTGTGCCGGAGATCGGCATCGCGCACGCCGAGGAGTACGCCGACGTCGGAACGATCCGCGGCCGAATCGTGGACCTGGCGGACGCCTAGCCCGGGCGCGCTTGCCGCTCCATCGGCCCGCTGGTACGATTCCGCCCCGCACCGCAATGTCGCATCCCCCGTTCGGCCGTGCCCGGGCGCTCACTCGAGGATCAGCCGCACCCATGGACCTGGAGATCGCCGTCGCCGGACGCGACGTCTACGGCAAGCAGAACAAGCGCCTCCGCACCACCGGCGTGGTCCCCGGCGTCCTGTTCGGCAAGAAGACCGGCTCGATCCCCGTCCAGATCGATGCCAAGGCCCTCGAGCTGCTCTACCACCGCGCCGGACGGACGAGCGTCGTCAACGTCTCGGTCGACGGCGGGCGGCCCACCAGCGCCATCATCAAGGGGATCCAGCGCAACCCGCTCACCGGCAAGGCGCTCCACGTCGACCTCTTTGCGGTCGACCTGACCCAGGAGATGCAGGCCGATATCCCGCTCGTCTTCGTCGGCACCTCGCCGGCGGTGGAGATGGAGGGCGGCATCCTGTTCGCCTCGCTCGACCACCTCAAGGTGCGGGCGCTCCCGGCCGACCTGCCACACGAGATCAGCGTCGACCTCTCGGCGCTGATCGACATGGAGGCGACGATCCACGTCCGTGACCTCACCGTCGTCGGCAACGTGACCGTCGTCAACGACCCCGACGACCTGGTCGCCAAGGTCACCCCGCCGCGCGCCGAGGAGGAGATCGCTCCCGTCGCGGCCGAGGCGGGCGAGGGTGCCGAGGGCGAGGCCGCCGCGGAGGGCGGGGCCGAGGCCGGCGCCGCAGCGAGCGAGGACGAGGCCGGCTAGCAGGCAGCGAATCCCTCTTCCCGTTGCCGCTCCGCGTGGCTATAGTCGCTCACGTCCGGCTCGCCCGACGCGACGAGCCCTTCGGTGGTTCGGCGCATCCGTCGCGCTCGCATCAGGAAGGAGGCGAACCCGCACCCGGCCGGTCCCATCGCCCACGCGCATGACCTGACCCTTGCCCGCAGCACGTGCCCCGCACGCGCGCGATTTGGTCCCAGGAGGAGAGGTTCCCCATGACGCAATCCCGCGAGGATGTGATCAAGCAGGACGTTCGCGACCTGCACGGCCTCGGCTACGCCCAGGAGCTCCTGCGAAGCATGGGCGGCTTCTCGAACTTCGCCATCAGCTTCAGCATCATCTCGATCCTGACCGGCGCGGTCATCCTCTTCAACACCGGCCAGTTTCTCGCCGGGCCGGCGGCGGTCGGCATCGGCTGGCCGCTCGTCACCCTGTTCACGCTGATGATCGCGGCGACCATGGCCGAGATCGCATCGGCCTACCCGACGGCAGGTGGCCTCTACTACTGGGCCAGCCGCCTGAAGAACAAGGAATGGGGCTGGTGGACGGCCTGGCTGAACCTGGGCGGACAGATCTCGATCGTGGCCGGGATCAACTTCTCGGCGGCGTACTACCTGTGTGTCACGCTGCTGAATCCGGTCTTCGGGATCGATCCCAACCTCGAGACGCTCGGCGTCCTGAATGCCATCTGGATCACGGGAGCCCTGATCCTGATCGAGATCGGGTTCAACGTGGCGGGCACACGAATCGTCGCGTTCATGAATGACCTCTCCGTGTGGTGGCACATCTTCTTCGTTGCCGCCATCGCGATTGCGCTCTTCGCGTTCGGCAGCCAGCCGACGCACGACATCGGGTTCCTCTTCACGATCGCCGGGGGCGGGAAGACGGCGGACGGCAACCCGATCGCGACGATCCTCCCGTTTGGGGTGGCCGGCGCCTTTGGGCTCAGCCTGCTTCAGGCACAGTGGACGTACACCGGCTACGACGCCTCGGCTCACGTCGCCGAAGAGACGGTCAGCGCACGGAGAGCCTCCGCCTGGGGTGTCTTCCTGTCGGTGGCGGTCTCGGCGGTGGCAGGCTACATCGTCCTGATCGCACTGACCCTCAAGATGACCACGCCTGAAGACCTTCTCGCCAACAGCCCGGGCGGGTACGGGGTTGCGTACATCCTCGGCACCAACCTTGGCTCTACGCTGAGCAGCCTCGGCGGCCTCCTGGCCCTGGGCGTTGCGTTTGCGATGACCTTCTGTGGCTTCTCCTCGATCGCATCGGCCGGCCGCATGCTCTTCGCGTTCAGCCGCGATGACGGGGTCCCCGGCAGCAGGTGGCTCAAGAAGGTGAGCCACCGGTATCGCACCCCGGCCAACTCGGTCATCACGATCAGCGTCTTCTCATGGCTGCTGATCGCCCTGATGTACGTGCTGGTCAAGGCCTTCGGCGGCGATCCGTTCTTCCTGATCTTTGGGGTGACCAGCGTGAGCACGGTGCTCCTGTACTGGGCCTATGCCGTGTGCATCGCGCTCGGCATGTTCGGCGACCAGAGCTGGCGCAAGGTGCAGACCTGGAGCCTCGGTGGATGGAGCCGGCCCCTCGCGTGGCTCGCGGTGATCTGGGTGATCCTGATCACCCCGATCTTCCTCTACCCCTTCGTGCTCAACCCGGCGTCGCTCCACATCGTCGCCGGCTTCCTCGTCGTGCTGGCGATCTACTACTTTGGCTGGGCGCGGTCACGCTTTGGCGGACCGAGGGCTCAGGGCAGCGAGGCCGAGCTGTCCGAGATCGAACGCGAGTTCTCGTCGGAGGCTGCCAAGTTCGGCGGCTGACGCGCGAGGGCACGCCCCGAGAAGCGCGATGGGCCGGTCGGGCAATCCGGCCGGCCCATCGGTCCATCTGAAGCGAAAGGCAACCGACCAATGGCCAAGGAGCATCACCCCGACCACCCGAAGCTCGCCGCGCTGAAGACGCAGGTGCGCGCCGGGGAGATCGACACGCTGATCGTGGCCCTCACCGACATGCAGGGCCGGCTGATGGGCAAGCGGGTCCAGGGGCAGGCCTTCCTGAACGGCGCCATCGATCACGGGGCGCACTTCTGCACCTACCTGCTCGGCACCGACATGGAGATGAACACGCCCGACGGCTTCCAGCTGATGAACTGGGAGACTGGCTACGGCGACTGGATCGCCGACCCGCTGTGGGACACCGTGCGGGTCATCCCGTGGCTGGAGAAGACGGCGCTGGTCCTCTCCGACACGGTCGACCACCACGGCCACGAGATCGCGGTCTCGCCCCGCACCATGCTGAAGCGGGTCGTCGAGAAGGCCACGAAGATGGGCTTCCGGGTGATGGCCGGCTCCGAGTTCGAGTACTACCTGCTCACCGATACCTACGAGCAGGCGTGGAAGAAGGGCTACATCGGGCTCGAGCGCTTCGGCTACTACAACGAGGACTACCACCTCCTCCAGGCAACCAAGGGCGAGCCGATCCACGGCAGGCTGCGCAACCTGATGACCGAGGCGGGCATCCCGGTCGAGTTCAGCAAGGGGGAGGCGGCGCCCGGCCAGCACGAGGTGAACATCCACTACACCGACGTCCTCGACATGTCGGACCAGTCGGTGATCTTCAAGCACGGCGCCAAGGAGATCGCCTGGCTGAACGGCTTTGGGCTCTCCTTCATGGCCAAGCCGGACCACACCTGGACCGGATCGAGCGGCCACCTGCACATGTCGCTCTGGGACAAGACCGCCAAGAAGGCGCTCATGTTCGACCCCAAGGGCGAGCCCTACGGGATGTCGAAGACGATGCGCCACTTCCTGGGCGGGATGATGAAGTACTCCCGCGAGCTGGCGATCTTCTGGGCCTGGAACGTGAACTCGTACAAGCGCTACGCCGTGGCCTCGTGGGCGCCGGTCAACGTGGTGTGGGGCCGGGACAACCGGACCACCGGCTTCCGGATCGTCGGCGACGGGTCAGGACTCCACATCGAGGATCGCTTCCCGGGTGGCGACATGAACTCGTACCTGGCGTATGCCGCGGTGGTGGGGGCCGGTCTGCTGGGCATCGAACGCGAGATCGAGCCACCCGCCGAGTACATCGGCAACGGCTACGTGGCGACCGGCTGCGACCGGATGCCGCGCGCCCTGCACGAGGCGATCCGCCTGCTCGAGGCGAGCGAGGCGGCGGCGGACATCTTCGGGGCCAACGTGGTGGCCCACTACCTGAACGCGGCGCGCGTCGAGCAGGAGACCTACGACGCGGTCGTCCATCCATGGGACCGAGAGCGATATCTGGAGCGAGGCTGATGAGACTGGACGGCAAGGTCGCGATCATCACCGGGGCCGGCAGCGGGATGGGCCGCGTGGCGGCCCAGATGTTCGCCGCCGAGGGAGCGAAGGTGGTCGTCGCCGAGTTCGACGAGCGGGCCGGCAACGAGACGGTCGCGTCGGTGGCGGAGGCGGGCGGCGAGGCGAGCTTCGTGCGCACCGACGTCAGCCGGGAGGCCGATGCGAAGGCGCATGGTCGACCACGCCGTGGCGACCTACGGCCGGCTCGACGTCCTCTACAACAACGCGGGGATCATGCCCGAGCCCGACCACAGCGTGATCGACACCGATGTCGCGGTCTGGGACCAGGTGATGGCCGTGAACCTGCGCGGGCGTCTTCCTCGGCTGCAAGCACGCCATCCCGGTCATGCTCGAGCAGGGATCCGGGTCGATCATCAACATCAGCAGCTTCGTGGCGATCCTCGGCTGCAGCGTCCCGCAGGATGCGTACACCGCGTCGAAGGGCGCCGTCCTGTCGCTGACCCGCTCGATGGCAGTCCAGTTCGCGGGACGCGGCGTGCGTTCGAACGCCATCTGCCCGGGACCGATCGAGACGCCGCTGCTGATGGACTGGCTGCTCAAGGACGAGGCGGCCAAGCAGCTGCGTCTGGCGCGCAACCCGACCGGTCGCTTCGGCAAGCCGGAGGAGATCGTCAACGTGGCGCTCTACCTGGCGTCGGATGAGTCGCGCTGGACCAACGGCGCGCAGTTCGTGATCGACGGCGGGATCAGCGTCAACTACTTCTAGAGAAGAGCCCTAAGATCGCCCGGTGACGATCTCGGCGGGCCTCGGACGAGCGCTGCTGGCCGCGCTGGTCGCCTATCTCGCCTTCGCCGGCTACATCCTGGGGCGATTCGCGAACTCCGCCTTCCCGACCTTCTACCTGTTCCGTCCGCTGCTCGTCGTCATCCCGCTGGCGCTCCTGATCGGGCTGCTGGCCGGGTGGCTGGCGAGGCCGCACGCTCGCCTGGCCGCGGCCCTTTCCGCTGGCCTCATCTTCTTCTGGGCCACCTCCGCCCGTCACTGGCGCGAGCTTGCCGCGCTCGCGCTGGGATGGGTGGTGCTGGTGCTCGTGGTGCGCCGCCTGGGGCGCCCCCTGCCGCTCGTGCCGCGCGCGGCGTCCACGGCGGCGACCGCCTTCGTGCTCGTCTTCTTCGTCTCGGGCGTGGTGCGCGCCGTTCTGAGCGCCGAGGGGCCGGTCGCCCCGGTGACTGCGACCCAGGCCGCCAGCGGGCCGAACATCTACATCGTCCTGCTCGACGGCTACCCCCGCCGCGACACGCTGCTGACCGACATGGGGATCGACAACGGGCCCGTTCGAAGAGGAGCTCGCGGCGCGTGGGTTCGACGTCTACGACGACGCCCACACGGATCGCCGCTACACCGACCTGACGCTCATGAACCTCCTCACCGGGACGACGGACGGCGTCCCCGACGACACCGCGCCCGCCAGCGAAGTGCAGTGGCTGGTGCGACGTGCGCTCTCGGACGCGGCGCTGCCGAAGGAGGCACAGGCGGCGGGATACGAGTGGGACGTCATCGACTCGCCGGCGGGGCACGTGACCTTCTCCGCCGGAACGCACTTCCAGCACGGCGGGGTGAACACCTTCGAGGACAACATGCTGGCCGAGTCGGTCTTCGGGCCGATCGTCAAGGCGGTGCTGCCCGTACCTCCTGACCGATTCGCTGCGTGGCCATTTCGAGGAGAGCGTCGCGAGCCTCGTCTCCCTGGCCGACCGGAGCAAGCATCGGCTCGTGCTGGCGCACCTCTTCCAGCCGCACCTGCCCTTCCTGTGGGACGCGAACGGCGACCCGGTGCCGGTGCCGTCGCACTGGCCGAGGGTGAACATCTTCGCCGCGCAGATCGAGACGATGGGGATGTCCCTGGCGGACTACTCCGCCGCCATGAAGGGCGACCTCGCCACCCTGAACCCGAAGCTGCTGGCCATGGTCGACCAGATCGTGGCCCGCGACCCCGACGCGGTGGTGGTCCTCTTCAGCGACCACGGCTCGCGCTACAGCCTCGACCTGAAGGAGACCGAGTGGTACCACTCGTTCCTGGCGGCTCGCACGCCGGGGCATCCGCTCCTCTTCGCCGATGACCCGAAGCCGACGGCCATCCTGCGCACGCTGCTGCCCATCTACGTGACCGGCAGCTCGCCCCCGTGAGCGCGCCCCTTCGGCGCGCGCTGGTGACGGTCCTGATCGCGTACCTCGCCCTCGCCGGCTACATCCTGGGGCGCTTCGCGAACGACGCGATGCCCACCTACTACCTCTATCGGCCGCTGGCCGTGGTCGTGCCGCTGGCGATCGTGATCGGTCTGCTGGCGTCCTGGCGCTTCCCCATCCATGCACCCATCGCCGCCGCGGTGGCGGTGGGGGCGGCCACCTTCTGGGCGACCTGGATGCGCCACCTGCCCGAGATCGCGGCGGCGGGCGCCGTCCTGCTGGCGCTCTTCGGTGTTGCCTGGTGGCGGTGGCGCCGGATCCCGACGCTGCCGCGCTCGTTCTCGACGGCGACGACCGTCTTCGTGGCGATCTTCTTCGTGTCAGGCCTGGTGCGGGCGGCGCTCACCTTCGAGGCGCCGATCCCCCCCGTCGTCGCCTCGGGCACGGCAACCGGCCCGAACATCTACCTCGTCCTCCTCGACGCCTACCCGCGCCGCGACACGCTGCTGAACGACATGGGGATCGACAACGGGCCCTTCGAGGAGGCGCTGGCGGCCCGCGGTTTCGACCTGTACGACGATTCGCACACCGATCGGCGCTATACCGACTTCACGCTGATGGGCCTCCTCTACGGCACGGCCGCGGCGGCTCCCCCGGACAGCGACCTGAACTTCTCCGGCCAATGGAAGCTGCGCCGGGACCTCTCCCTGGCGCCCTTGCCGATCGAGGCCCAGGAGGCCGGCTACGAGTACGTCGTGATCGACTCGCCGGTCGGCCACGTCACCTTCGAGGCCGGCAGGCATATCCAGCACGGCGGCTTCACCACGCTCGAGGACTTCATGCTCGCCGAGTCGGTCTTCGGGCCGATGGTGAAGGCCTGGTTCCCCTACCTGCCCACCGACTCGCTGCGCGACCACTTCGAGGCGAGCGTGCGGAGCCTCGAGGATCTCGTCGATCCATCGGCCCATCGGCTCGTGCTGGCGCACCTCTTCCAGCCGCACCTGCCCTTCCTGTGGGACGCCGACGGCAAGCCGCTGCCGGTGCCCTTCTTCTGGCCCCTGCACAAGCTGCTCACCGGGCAGATCGAGGTGATGGGGATCGGCGTCGAGGAGTACGCCGCGTCGATGCGGGCCGAGCTGGCGACGCTGAACCGCAAGCTGCTGGCGATGATCGACGAGATCGTGGCTCGTGACCCGGACGCGGTGGTGGTCCTCTTCGGCGACCACGGCTCCCGCTACAGCCTGGCGCTGCAGGAGAGCGAGTGGTACCGCAACTTCACGGCCGCCCGGACCCCCGGCCACCCGGGGCTCTTCGGCGATGCTCCGACGCCGACCACCTTCCTGCGGACCCTGCTCCCCACCTACGTCACCGGCTCGGCGGCACCGTGAGCGCAGCGGCCTAGAATCAGCGCCATGACAACTGAATCGCACCCGGCCATCGCGCCGGCGCTCGGCGACGTGAAGATGATCATCGGCGGCCAGCAGGTGGACGCCGCCGACGGGCAGACCTTCGACGTGATGAACCCCGCCACCGGCCAGGTGATCGCCCGCGCCCCGCTCGGCGGGCCGGAGGACGTGAACCGCGCCGTCGCCGCGGCACAGGCGGCCTTCGAGGATCCGAAGGGCTGGTCCAGCTGGTCGGCGTCCAAGCGCGGCCGGACCCTGCAGAAGCTCTCCGGGCTGGTGAAGCAGCACCTCGAGGAGCTGGCCCGGCTGGAGAGCCAGAACGTCGGCAAGCCGATCGCCGGCGCGCGCGGCGAGGCGCTCGCGGTGAGCCTCGTCTTCGAGTACTACGCGGGGGCCGCCAACAAGCTCTTCGGCGAGACGATCCCCGTCTCCAGGCCCGGGCTCGACTTCACGCTCCGGGAGCCGATCGGGGTGGTGGGCCTGATCGTGCCGTGGAACTTCCCGATGAACATGGCCAGCTGGAAGCTCGGCCCGGCCCTCGCCGCCGGCAACACCGCGATCCTCAAGCCGGCCAGCTACACGCCGCTGACGGCAATCCGCCTCGGCGAGCTGGCGCTCGAGGCCGGCTTCCCGCCCGGCGTCGTGAACGTCATCACCGGGCCTGGCGGCTCCGCCGGCGCCGCGCTGGCCGGACATCCCGGCGTCGGCAAGATCGCCTTCACCGGCGAGACGACGACCGGGCAGGAGATCATGCGGCAGGCCGCCAACAACGTGAAGAAGATCTCGCTCGAGCTGGGCGGCAAGAGCCCGAACATCGTCTTCGCCGACGCCGACCTCGAGCGCTGGGCGGCGGACTCCCCGTACTCCGTCTTCGACAATGCCGGCCAGGACTGCTGCGCCCGGAGCCGCATCTTCGTCGAGGCCTCGGTCCATGACCGCGCCGTCGAGCTCTTCACCGCCGCGACCCGCAAGGTGGCCGTCGGCGACCCCGCGCTCGACGCGACCGAGATGGGCAGCCTGGTCAGCCAGCGCCAGCGCGAGCGGGTGAGCGACTACATCGCCATCGGTCGCGACGAGGGAGCCGAGCTGGTCTACGGCGGCGAGGCGCCGACCGGCGAGCCGTTCGACATCGGCGCCTACCTGATGCCGACCATCTTCGACGCCTGCCGGACCGACATGCGCATCGTGCGCGAGGAGATCTTCGGCCCGGTGGTGGCGATCATCCCGTTCCGCGACGAGGCGGAGGCGATCCGCCTGGCCAACGACACGCCGTACGGGCTGTCCGGCTCGATCTGGAGCCGCGACATCGGCAAGGCGCTGCGCGTCGCGAAGGCGATCAAGGCCGGGGTGCTATCGGTCAATTCGAACAGCAGCGTCCACACCGAGGCGCCCTTCGGCGGCTACAAGATGAGCGGCATCGGGCGCGAGCTGGGGATGCACGCCATGGAGCTGTACACCGAGGTCAAGAACGTCTTCGTCGACCTGACGTAGCCCGCGCGGCGTCGACGAAGGCGCGCCACAGGCGTGCGAACTCCGGGCCGATGAACTCGGGGCGCTCCGGGTGGAACTGGACGCCGACCAGCCAGTCGTCGGGATCCGCGGCCTCGAGCGCCTCGACCAGGTCGCCCTCGTGGTGCGGCGCCGTCCCCGACGCGACCAGCCCGGGGGCCAGGTCGGCGGGGCGCACCGCCTGGTGGTGGTAGCTGTTCACCTCGGCGCGCAGGAGCGGGTCGGTCTCGCCCAGGATCCCCGCCAGGCGCGAGGCGGGGTCCAGGTGGAGGGGATGCGCCTCCGGCGCGTGGGTGGGGCTGTCGTGGCCCTCCAGGTGCTGGACCAGCCGCCCGCCCGAGAAGACGTTGATCGCCTGGAAGCCGCGGCACACCCCGAAGACCGGCACACCACGTTGCCGCGCGGCCGCCCAGGCCTCCAGCTCCAGGTCGTCTCGCGCGCCCTCCACCGCGACGGCGGGATGCGGCTGCTCCCCGTACAGCGCCGGGTCGAGGTCGGCCCCTCCCGGCAGGAGGAGACCGTCCATCGTCGCGAACGCCTCCTCACGCTCCTCGGGAGAGGCCGTCGGGTCCAGGGCGACCGGCTCACCTCCGGCCCGCCGCACCGCCTCGAGGTACCCCTCGAAGCTGGCCCAGGTCGGCTCCTCGAGCGCGGCCTGCTCGGGGCCGTGCAGGGTGACCACGATCCGCGGCCGGTCGCTCATGGACCGATGATACGGAACCGCCTCCTACAATCGGCCGCGTGAGCGAAAACGAGACGCGCGTCACCGGCTGGCCCGCCCATCGCGTGACGGGGGTCGACGTCTGGCCGTTCCGGATGCGCGACGGCGAGGCGGAGTTCCTGCTCCTGCATCGGGTGGCAGGAGAAGACCCGCCGTTCTGGCAGGGGGTATCGGGCTGGATCGAGCCCGATGAGCTGCCCCACGAGACGGCGCTGCGCGAGCTGCGCGAGGAGACCGGCCTCGAGGCGCAGGCGCTCTTCACCGTCGACGCCATCCTCGACCTCTACAAGTGGCAGCGAGGAACGGTCGAGACGGTCGTGCCGTTCGCCGCGCGGGTCGCCGACGGCGTGGACCCGATCCTCTCCGACGAGCACGATGAGTGGCGTTGGGGCACGGTCAGCGCGGCGCTCGCGCTCCTCCCGTACGAGCCGCAGCGCGAGGCGATTCGGCGGATCGCCGGCGACCTGCTCGAGCGGCCCGAGGCGGCGTATCTGCACCGGATCCCGACCTCATCCGAGCGGCCCGAAAAAACTCGTTGACGCGCCGCGCGGGGCGCTCCTATGCTGCCCGACGTCCTGGCCCGCGGCCGCCCAAGCGCCGCCAGCCGGGGAATCCACGCGACTCGCTCCCGGACGGAGGCTCACACCCCACCGGTGTGACGGAGAAGGAGGAGATCTCTTGACCGCGCCCACCCACGGTGAACAGATCGCGCGCGACGATGCGCACCTGCGATCGCTCGGCATCAAGCCGGAGCTGAACCGAACGCTCGGCTTCATCTCGAACTTCGCGGTTGCGTTCAGCTACATCAGCGTCGCGACCGGCTCCTTCACCCAGCAGGCCGTCGCAATTGGCGTGGGTGGCCCCCCGTTCATCTGGGGCTGGTTCGTCGTCATCATCGGCCAGAGCTTCGTGGCGCTGAACTTTGCCGAGCTGGCCAGCCACTTCCCGATGGCCGGGTCCATCTATCAATGGTCGAAGCGGCTCTCGAACAAGACGCTCGGCTGGTTCACCGGGTGGTTCTACTTCTGGGCAGGAGTCCTGACCGTCACCGCGGTCGCGGCGACCGTTCCGTACGTCATGTCCTCGCTCTGGAACATCGACCTCTTCGCGGCCAGCCCGATCGGCTTCCTGAACATGTGGTCGTTCCTTTCGATCATCGCCCTGGCCGTGTCGACCCTCATCAACTCGGTCGGGGTCAGGCTGCTGACCTTTCTCAACAACATCGGCGTGGCGGCCGAGATCCTGGGCATGATCGTCTTCGCCCTGGTCCTGCTGATCTTCGCGAACCATCAGCCGATCTCGGTCATCTTCGACACCTCGTACACCAAGGATCTCGCGGGCGGGAACTTCCCCGCGGTCTTCCTGGTCGGCATGTTCCTGGCCCTGTTCGTGGTCTACGGCTTCGACACGGCCGGGACCTTTGGCGAGGAGACGGTGGACGCGCGCCGGATGGCGCCGCGCGGGATCCTCGCCGCCATCTGGCTCTCCGGCCTCGCCGGATTCCTGTTCCTTCTGGGCGTCATCCTCTCGTTCAAGGACATCGGGGCGGCCGTGGCCTCCGGCCAGGCGTTCGGCTACCCGTTCGCCGACACGATCAAGGAAAACCTGACGATGGGCCTCGGCGGGATCACGCTCGGCGACGTCTACCTGTTCGTGATCCTGATCGCCGTCTCGGTCTGCACCCTGGCGATCCACGGCGCGACGACGCGCCTCATGTTCTCGATGGGCCGCGATGGGCGCCTGCCGTTCGGCGGCACCTGGGCGCACGTGAACAAGTCCTTCAAGACGCCGACGAATGCGGCGATCGGCGTGGGCGTGCTGGCCTTCCTGCCGCTGCTGGTGACCGGCGCGCTGGCCGCCTTCTACCTGGCCATCGCGGCGACCGGCACGATCTACATCAGCTACTTCCTGTGCAACTGGGGCGTGCTGCGCGCCCGGCGCGCCGGCTGGCCTCACCAGGGAGCCTGGTTCAAGCTGGGGAGCTGGGGGACCACCCTCAATCTCCTGGCCCTGGTCTGGGGCGGGCTGATGATCATCAACATCGGCCTCTGGGAGAGCCCGATCTTCGGGGACTTCGGCAACGCCCTGCGAAGCACGTGGTCCAACCCGCCGATCAACACGTTCCTCCAGTGGAACGGCGAGACCCTCAGCGACCTGCCGGCGATCCCGGTCTTCGAGTTCTTCGTTGGAGCAGTTCTCGTGCTCGGGGTCCTCTACTACGTCCTGAGCGGCCAGCGCGGCAAGGAGGACACCGCTGCCCTGGCGGCTGACCTTGCCACCGGGGAGACCGTGATCGCCTAGCGGTATCGCACCCAACGCACCACGAGCGGCTCGGCGCCCCGGCGCCGGGCCGCTCCCGTATCTTGTGCGGCATCCGCAGGAGAGCGCCGTGGCCGACGAACCCGCCGAGGAGCTGCATGGCGAGCTGCGCGACCAGCTGGTCGCGGCGCTGCAGCGCGTCCCCGAGACGGCCGGCCGGGAGCTGACCCTCACGGCCCTGTCGGGCGGGATCACCAACCGCAACTACCTCATCAGCTCGCCCGCGATGGCGGACCGATACGTCATCCGCCTGGCCGGCAACGACACCCATCTGCTCGGCATCAGCCGCGAGGTCGAACATGCCGCCACTGTGGCCGCGGCCGGGGTCGGCGTGGGGCCGGAGGTGACCGCCTTCATCCGCCCCGAGGGGTACCTCGTCACCCGTTTCATCGTGGGCGAGCCGGTCAGCCTGGAGCAGGTGCACCAGCCGGCGACCCTGCGGCGCGTCGCGGACTCGATCCGCCGCATCCATGGCGGCCCGGCCATCCCGGGGCTCTTCGTACCCCTGCGCATCGTCGAGGCCTACCTGGCGCTGGCAACCTCGCGCGGCGTGCCACGGCCGGCGGCATGGGACAAGGCCCACGAGGTCGGCCGCCGGATTGAACGGGCCCTGCTGGACGCGCCGATCGAGCTGCTCCCCTGCCACAACGACCTGCTCAACGCCAACTTCATCGACGACGGCGAGCGGATCCGGATCGTCGACTGGGAGTACGCCGGGATGGGCGACCCCTTCTTCGACCTGGGCAACTTCAGCGTCAACCACGACCTCACCCCGGACGAGGACGTCATCCTGCTGGAGGCCTACGAGGGGGAGGTGCGGCCGGCTCGCCTGGCGCGGCTCGCCCTGATGCGGATCGTCTCCGACTTCCGCGAGGCGATGTGGGGGGTGCTCCAGCAGGGGATCAGCACGCTGGACGTCGACTTCGTGGAATACGCCGACGAGCACTTCGAGCGGCTCATGCACAACGCCACCGGCTTCGGCTTCGAGGTGCAGCTCCACGAGGCGGCCGGTGGCTGACCTGCCCGAGCGCGCCCGCTGCGTGATCATCGGGGGCGGCGTCGGCGGGACGGCGATCGCCTACCACCTGACCAACCTGGGCTGGACCGATGTCGTCCTCCTCGATCGGTCCGAGCTGACCAGCGGCTCGACCTTCCACTCGGCGGGCCTGGTGGGGCAGCTGCGCTCGAGCCCGACCCTGACCCGGATGATGGTCGACAGCGTCGCCACCTACCGTGGGCTCGCCGTGGAGACCGGAGTCGATCCCGGCTGGCGCGAGGTCGGCTCGCTGCGCCTGGCCGCCACCACCGCGCGCATGGAGGAGCTGCGCCGGCAGGCGGGCTGGGCCAAGTCGTACGGCCTGCCGATGGAGCTGGTGAGCGCCGACGAGGCGCAGCGCCGCTTCCCGCTGATGGTCACCGATGGCGTGCTGGGCGCCGCCTGGCTGCCGACCGACGGCTACCTCGACCCGAGTGGCCTGACACAGGCGCTGGCCGCCGGCGCACGCAGCCGGGGAGCGACCATCCTGCCGCGGACGCGGGTGACGGGGATCGGCGTCGAGGGCGGCCGCGTCACGGGCGTGACCACTGATCGCGGCGAGATCGCGGCAGAGGTGGTCGTCAACGCAGGCGGCATGTTCGCCCCGGAGATCGGGCGCATGGCGGGTGTCACCGTCCCGATCATCCCGTTCGCGCACCAGTACCTGGTCACCGAGCCGATCGAGGGCGTCACCCCGGACCTGCCGCAGCTGCGCGATCCCGACAACCTGGTCTACTTCCGCCCCGAGGTGCGCGGCCTGGTGATGGGCGGCTACGAGCGCAACCCGGCCGCCTGGTCGCTCGACGGCATCCCGCCCGACTTCAACGGCAAGCTGCTGGCCCCCGACTGGCCGCGCTTCGAGGAGATCAGCGCCGGGGCGGTGCGCCGCGTGCCGGCCATGCAGCGACGCGGGCATCACGCGGCTGATCAACGGCCCCGAGGGGTTCACCCCCGACAACGAGTTCATCCTGGGCGAGTCGGCGGTGCGCGGCTTCTTCGTGGCGGCGGGATTCAGCGCCCACGGCATCGCCGGCGCGGGCGGCATGGGGCGGCAGCTGGCGCACTGGATCGTCGACGGCGAGCCGGAGCTCGACCTCTGGAAGATGGACATCCGCCGCTTCGGGGCGCAGTACCGCTCGCCGCGCCTACACCCTCGCCCGCTCGTTCGAGAACTACGCCACCTACTACGACATCCACTACCCCAACGAGGAGCGGCAGTCGGCGCGGCCGCTGCGCCTCTCCCCGACCTACGGGCGGCTGGCCGAGCTGGGCTGCGCCTTCGGCGAGAAGTCGGGCTGGGAGCGCCCAAACTGGTTCGAGTCGAACGCCGCGGCCGGCGATGAGTCGCTCCGCCCGCGTGGCTGGGCCGGGCAGCACTGGTCGCCAGCCATCGGCGCCGAGTCGCTCGCGACCCGCAACGCCGCGGCGCTCTTCGACGAGACGAGCTTCGCCAAGGTCGAGATCAGCGGGCCCGGCGCGCTCCCATTCCTCCAGCGCCTGTGCGACAACGAGATGGACCGCCCGATCGGCCGCATCACCTACACCCAGATGCTCAACCGGCGTGGCGGGATCGAGTGCGACTTCACCGTGACCCGGCTGGCGGAGGAGCGCTTCTTCATCGTCACCGGCACCGCCTTCGGCAACCACGACCTGGGCTGGATCCGCAAGCACGCTCCCGAGGACGGCAGCGTGACGGTGAGCGACGTCACCTCGTCACGCGCCTGCATCGGGATCTGGGGGCCGCTGGCCCGCCAGATCGTCCAGTCCACCACGACCGACGACCTCGGCAACGAGGCGTTCCCCTACCTGACCTGCCGCGAGATCACGGTCGGGACACGTGCCGGTCACCGCGCTGCGGGTCACCTACGTGGGCGAGCTGGGCTGGGAGCTCTACTGCCCGATGGAGTACGGCGCCCAGCTGTGGGACACCCTCTGGGAGGCGGGTCGCCCGCACGGGCTGCTGGCCGGGGGCTATCGGGCCATCGACAGCCTGCGCCTGGAGAAGGGCTACCGGGTCTGGTCGAGCGATATCACGCCGGAGGAGACGCCGTATGAGGCGGGGCTCGGGTTCGCCGTGCGGCTCAACAAGGCGGCCGACTTCATCGGTCGTGACGCGCTCGTCGCCGCGAAGGAGGCGGGGCCTCGCAGGCGGCTCGCCTGCCTCCTGATCGACGATCCGCGCTCGGTGGCCCTTGGCAACGAGCCGGTGCGCGTCGACGGCCAGATCGTGGGCCGGGTCACCTCGGGCGGATACGGCTTCGCCGTCGAACGCTCGATCGCCTACGCCTACCTGCCGCCCTCCCAGGCGGTGGTCGGACAGCGCGGCGAGGTGGAGATCTTCGGGGAGTGGGTGGGCTGCACCGTGACCGCCGAGCCCCTCTTCGACCCGGATGGGGCGCGGATCAAGGCCTAGCCGGCGCGTCGCCTACTCCTCGGCGTGCTCCCGCGTCTTGCCGTGCTTGGCACCCTCGCGCACCTCGTCGGGGAAGGCGCGCATGAGGCGCCGCAGCAGCGCGTAGAGCTGCTCCTTCTCCGCCTCGCTGAGGGCGGAGGCGACGAGCGTCTCGCGCTGCGCCTGCGTATCCGTGGCCCGGTCCCAGGCGGCGTGGCCGGCGTCGGTGGGCTCGACGAGGACGCCGCGCCGGTCCTCGGGATCGGGGAGGCGTCGCACGAGGCCGGCGCTCTCGAGGCGGTCGAGGCGGTTGGTCATGGCGCCGCTGGAGAGGCCCATCCCCTCGGCCAGGTGGCCCGCCGAGAGGCGATACGGGGGTCCCTGGTAGCGGAGCCAGCCGAGGACGCGGTGCGTTCGCCGGTCCATCCCGAACTCGGCCAGCGTGGTCTCCATCGAGTGGTTCAGGTAGCGGGCCAGCATCCCGATCCGTTCGACGATCCCCTCGGTGAGGCGGTCCAGCCCGGGGATCTCGCGCACCCAGACAGCAAGCTGCCGGTCGAGCTGGTCGGGCTGATCGGGCTGGTCGTCATGGCCGCGCTTGGCTCCCACGCGCACAGTATCGGCTTGATCTCTTCTTGATGTCAAGCCTCTTGACATCAAGCTATCTGCGGTCTACACTGCGGCTGACAGTCTTGAGATGAAGATTCTTTGACTGGAAGGACACGGCGGCGGAGCCGCCAGGTGGAGGACTGACCGATGTTCGAACTGATGAGCCAGCAGGCCCTCTCGGTCGGCAGCCAGCGGCGCCGCGAGGTTGCCGTCGAGACGATGCGCGACGCCCGGATGGCCGAGGGCGGCGCTCGCCAGGCGCTGGGCATCGCCCTGGTGACGATCGGCCAGCGGGTCGCGGGGGAGATGCCGGCCGGGCAGGCCGCCCAGGCGGACGGCGACTGCGCCTGACCCTCGCCACCTGACCACCGTCCTGCCGGATCGGGACGAGTGGCCCATGACGTGCGTCACCGCCGGCGACATCGTTGCGGTGGAGGTACAACCCATGACCCGTATCGGCCTTGTCGTGCTGAACGCCTTCGTGGCGTTCACCGCGATCTTTGGCGCAATCTTCGTCGTGCCGACCATCCCGCTGGAGTGGCTCAAGCACGGGCCGTTCACCGACTACACCGTTCCGGCGCTGACGCTCGGCATCCTGGTCGGCGGCAGCTCGTCGCTGGCGGCCGTCCTGCTGCTCATCCGCCCGTGGGCGGGCGCGTTGGCCACGATCGTCGCCGGCGTGATGATCATCGGCTTCGAGATCGTCGAGATCGGCGTCGTCGGCTTCACCCTGGTCGAATACGACGCCTCGCAGTTCCAGGCCTGGCTCCAGGTCATCTACCTGGCGCTCGGCACGGTGCAGGTCTTCTTCGGCTATCGGATGTGGCGGCGGCTCGAGCCACGAACGGAGCGGACGGGCTTCGCGCACCAGGCGCGCTAGCGGTCGGTCTCCGCGTGGTACCGGCGCTCGCCGGTGGCGGGGTTGAGATAGACCCGCAGCCGATGCCCGCTGGTCGGGTCCACGAAGACCTCGTCGGTGGGCCGGAAGGGCGCCCCGGGCATCGTTGGCTCCCCGCCACCCGGTCCCGGCGCGGCGTCCGACCGCTCGGCCGCTTCCGACCGGTAGCGAGAGCGCTCCAGCGCGACCGCGACGACCACCACGCCGCCCGCCACGATCGACCACAGGCCCTCAGCCCAGTAGCCGGCGATCAGGCCGACCAGGCCACCGATCATCAGGGCGAAGCCCAGCACCCCGACCACCAAGCGCACCGAGTTGACCATCGCCGCGCTACTCGGTGGTCGGCTGCGGTGCCGCGGCATCGGCCCGCACGGTGACGGCGGTGCCGTAGGCCACGATCTCGGTCATGGAGGTGCCCATCTCCGAGCTGTCGAAGCGCATCGAGATGACGGCATCGGCTCCCATCAGGGTGGCGTTCTGGACCATTCGGTCGATCGCCTGGCGACGGGTGTCCTCCAGCAGCTGGGTGTACTCCTTGATCTCGCCGCCCGCGAGGGAGCGGAGACCCGCGGCGATGTTCCCGCCCAGCCCGCGGCTGCGGACCACGAGCCCGTAGACCTGGCCCTTGGTCTCGACGATCCGATGCCCGGCGACGAACGGTGTGGTGGCGACGATCATCTCGGTGAGCGGCCTCATAGCGGGGACGATGCAGGCGGTCGCGAATGCGGCGCGCGCCTACTGTACGACCACCGCCACCCGAGGCGGCAGGCACGCCGACCACGACGCCGGTGCCCTGGGAGGCTCAGCCCGGCGCCTAGACTCTGCCAAGGAACTCGCGCGGTATCCGCCATGCGCCGATCCTCGCTCGCCCTCGTCCTCGTCCTCGTCCTGGCTGCCGGCGGCTGCTCGGCGCAGGCGACCGGCCCGGCGACATCCTCCTCGCCGTCCGCAGCATCGGTCCGGCCGGCGGCCAGCGCATCCCCGACGCCCGCGCTGAGCCCGACGCCGAGCGAGGGCCAGACCACGGGCCCGTCCGCCGGCGCGACGGCCTCGATCGCGCCGGGAGCCGAGCTCCCACTGGACCAGCTCCTCGCCATGCTC
Source organism: uncultured Chloroflexia bacterium (assembly GCA_963782015.1). Classification (GTDB taxonomy): domain Bacteria; phylum Chloroflexota; class Limnocylindria; order QHBO01; family QHBO01; genus CF-167. The sequence continues at coordinate 828,990 of CAWAHY010000004.1, read as the reverse complement.
GAGACGGCGCCGGAGGATCGGACCGGCTACGACCGCTCCCTCTTCCGCCATTGGATCGACGCCGATGGCGACGGCTGCAACTCGCGGCGCGAGGTGCTGATCGCCGAGGCGGTGGTGCCGCCCACCGTCGGGGGCGGCTGCTCGCTGGTCGGTGGTGGGTGGCTCAGCGCCTACGACGGGCTGGTCTTCACCGATGCAAGCGATCTCGACATCGACCACGTGGTGGCGCTCGGCGAGGCGTGGGACTCCGGAGCATCGGCCTGGAGCCCGGATCGGCGCATGGCCTTCGCAAACGACCTGGAGGTGCCGTGGGCGCTGATCGGGGTGTCGGCGGCGTCGAACCGGAGCAAGTCGGACGAGGACCCGGCGGACTGGCTGCCACCCGATGCCGACGACCTCTGCCCGTTCATCTCGGCCTGGATCGCGGTCAAGGTGCGCTGGGAGCTGTCCGTGGACCAGCGGGAGCGGGATGCGCTCTCCGACCTCGTCGCGGAGTGCCCCGGCGCCCGGATGCCGCTCCTGCTGGCGCCTCAGGACCCGAGCTAGCGGTTCAGCTCCGCCTTCTTGGCCTCGAACTGCGCATCGCTGAGCACACCGGCGGCGTGCAGCCGCTTGAGCGACTGGACCGAGGCGCTCTCCGCCTGGTCATCGGCCGACTCCTCGGCGGCGGTGATCTCCCCATCCGATTCCTGTTCCGACTCGTCTTCACCGAGCAGGCCGGGGAATTCGTCCTCGATGGCGCTCGCGACATCGTTGAACAGGTCAACCGGGTCGTAGTGCTCCGCGACGTCGTCCGGGGAGGAGACCGACTGCCAGTCGCCGCCTTCATCGGTCTGCACCCTGCCCTCGAACCGGCCCCGCGGCGTGAGGCTCAGCTGCTCATCGTCCGCATCCTCGATCAGGAGCCCGCCGATCTCCGCCAGGAGTGAGGCCGCGTCCGCCTGGAAGGACCGGACCATGGCCGCCGCAGAGGCGTGTGCCCGCGCGGCATAGTCGATCGCCAGGCGATGAAGGTCCTCGGCGGCCGCCTGTCGCGGGTCGTCTGTCGTCGAAGCCACGACGCGCTCCTGAAGTCGGTTAGGTCTGGAGCCGAAGGAGGGATTCGAACCCTCGACCGACGGTTTACGAAACCGTTGCTCTACCACTGAGCTACTTCGGCCCGATGTGAAGGGTCCGAGTCTAGCAGCCCCGCTTTGGGATGGCCGTCCGGCGCTCAGGCTCGTCGTTCGGGCGGTGCCCAGCCGTGGATCAGCTCGTCGTGATAGCGAGGCTCACCTGCCGGCGGCACCGGGAGTGCCCGCGGCACCGACGCCATCGGGGCCTTGCCGCGCGTGGCGAGAGCGAAGTACGGGCACAGGTCCGTGAGCGGGCAGAGGCCACAGATCGGACGCGGCGCCCGGCAGGTGTCGCGCCCGTGCCGGATCAGCTCCACGTGGAACGGGTACATCTCGTGAGGCTGGAGCGCGCCCTCGAGCAGGTCGTGGGCGCGCGTGACATCGGTCCTGGGCGGGATGAGGCCCAGCCGCAGCGCGACCCGATGCACGTGGGTGTCGACCGGCAGCGCCGGACGGCCGAAGCCGAAGAGCAGCACGATGGCCGCGGTCTTGCGCCCGATCCCCGGCAGGTCGACCAGCCACTGCCGCGCCTGCTCGAGGGGCCACTGACCAAGGAACGAGAGGTCCCAGGTGCCGTGCGTCGCGTCGTGGACCTCGGCCAGGACCGCCTGGATGCGCGGCGCCTTGGTCGGCGCGAGGCCGCCGGGCCGGATCACCTCGACCAGCTCGTCGGTCGGCGTGGCGAGCACCTCCGCCCAGCTGGCGTACCTGGCGCGCAGGGCGGTGAAGGCCCGGAACGAATTCGTGTCGGCCGTGTTCTGCGACAGGATGGTGAGCACCAGCTCGCTCACCGGGTCGAGGCGCGGGCCCGCCCAGGTCGGGTGGTCATACCGCTCGCCGAGCCGCTCCAGGACGATCTCGCTCAGGCGGCGCCGCGCGCGACGGTCGGCGGCGAGCTTCCGGAGTGTCGGTTTGCGAGGGCGCGCGGGCATCCCGCCTAGGCTAGCCGCTGACCCAGGCCGATGACGCGCGCCAGGCGTTCGGCAGCGTTGACCAGCAGCCGCTCGGTGTCGGCGATGGCGTCGGCGAGGGCCATCGGCCGATCCGGGATCGGCTGGACCAGGTCGAAGCGACCGGCCGTCTCGAGCACCTCGGCGCCCGGCCCCAGGGCACCGCACAGCAGCACCACCGGGACCCCGGCCGCGCGTGCCAGCTGGGCCACCCCCATCGCCGTCTTGCCGGCGAGCGTCTGCTCGTCGGCGCGCCCCTCGCCGGTGATGACGAGGCCGGCCTCGCCGAGTGCGTCTGCCAGCCCGATCAGCTCCGCCACCACCTCGAATCCGGGGCGCATCGTCGCGCTCGTGAAGGCGAGCAGCGCCGCGCCCATGCCTCCCGCGGCGCCGGCGCCGGGCAGCTGCGCCACATCGCGACCGGTCGCACCCTCGATCGCGGCCCCGAAAGCCCCGAGCGCGGCGTCGAGCTCGGCCACGGCCGCCTCGTCGGCTCCCTTCTGCGGACCGTAGACGGCGGCGGCACCGGCAGGGCCGGTGAGCGGATTCGTGACGTCGCACGCCACCGCCAGCTCCACGCCGGCCAGCCGCGGGTCCAGGCCCGCGACATCGATCCGCGCCAGGCGCGTCAGCGCCGCTCCGCCCGGGGGCAGCTCGCCCCCGGCAGCGTCGAGGAGCCGCCCGCCCAGCGCCGCGAGCAGCCCCGTGCCGCCATCGGTCGTGGCGCTCCCGCCCAGCCCGAGCACGATCGAGGTCACGCCCGCGTCCAGCGCGGCGAGCAGGAGCTCCCCGCTGCCCCGCGTCGAAGCGACCCGGGCCGAGGCAGGCGTCCGCTCGTCGGAGGTCAGCCGTGCCAGTCCGGACGCCGCCGCCATCTCGATGAACGCGGTGCGGCCCTCATCGAGCAGCAGCCAATCCGCCGTGACCTCTCGCCCCAGCGGATCGTGGACCAGCGCCGAGCGCCGCACCGCGCGGTCCCCGAGCGCAGCCGCCACGGCGGCCAGCGTCCCTTCGCCACCGTCGGCCATGGGGGCCACGACCACGTCATCGTCGGGCCGGGCGCGCCGCCACCCAGTGGCGATCGCCGCGGCCACGGCGACCGAGTCGAGCGCGCCGCCGAACGAATCGGGCGCGACCAGCACGCGCATCAGCGCTTCAGCGCCTTTCGCCGCTCCTGGTAGGCGGCGATGGTGTTCATCGGCGGGCGCACGGAATCGGCGACCTCGCGAACCTCCAGGTTGAATCGGTCCTTCTCCTGCCCGATCACCTTCATGCCGCGACCGACCTCGGTCAGCAGCTCGATCCGGTGCCGCTCCTCGAGCTTGCTGATCGCGGCCTGCAGGATGGTGAAGCTCATCTGCGACAGGTTGGCGAGCGGCTGGTTGCGATGGATGCGCCGCTCCAGGTCGACCTGGCCGATGGCGGACAGCCCCGCGGCCTCGAGGATGTCGATCAGGAGTCCGATCTCGACCCCGTAGCCGGTGAAGAAGGGCACCGATTCGAGGAGCGCCCGGCGTCCGGCGTACTCGCCCGAGAGCGGCTGGATCATGCCCGACAGCTCGGGGAAGAAGAGGTTGATGAGCGGCCGCGCCATCAGCTCGGTGACCCGGCCGCCACCCTCGGCCAGCAGCTCGCGGCCCTCGCGGATCGGCCGCCGGTAGAAGGCCTTGACATAGCTGATCCGGGGCTCGCGCAGCAGCGGCCCGATCAGGCCGTGCACGAAGCGCGGCTGGATGTTGCGGATATCGGTGTCGACCCAGGCCACGATGTCGCCGTCGAGCACGTGCAGGCTCTTCCAGAGCGCCTCCCCCTTCCCGCGGTAGGTGCCGACCTCGGGCAGGATCTGGGAGTGGCGCACCACCGGGACGCCCAGGTCGGCGGCGATCTCGCGGGTGCGGTCGTCGCTGTCCGAGTCGATCACCACGATCTGGTCGAGCAGCGGGACGCGGTCCATCAGCGCCGCCTTGATGCGCCTGATGACGAGGCCGATCGTCTTCTCCTCGTTGAGCGCCGGCAGCCCCAGGCTGATCGTCACCCCGCGCTTCTCCTTGAGGTCGACCAGCCTGGCGACCTCGCGGAACTCGCCGGCGTGGAAGGTGTTCTCCGCGAACCAGCGGTCCACGATCGTCGGCAGGGAGCGGCTGCGTTCCACGTAGGCGTCCGCGGCGGCCAGCGTCCCCTCGTCGGCGCGCAGCTCGTCGAAGGTCGCGACGGCGAGCTGCTGCCGCGTCTTGACCACGATCACCGTCGGCTTCGCCCGCGAGGCGACCGTCTCCGCCACCACGCCGAACAGGTAGCGCCCGTCGGGGGCCACCGTCGCCGGATGCGCCGATGCGCCCATCACCACCAGCTGGTGGCTGCTCGCCTCGCGCAGGATGGCGGCCCGGACCGATGGCGCCTCGCGCAGCAGGCCGCGCACCTTCCGGCCGCCGCCGTGCTCCTTCACGAACGCGTCGAGCGCCCCCTGCTCCCGCTGCAGCGCCCGCTCCCCGATCCCGCGCGGGACGACGTGCATGACCACGACCTGTGCCCCGAACCGCTTGCCGAGGTCGCGCGCCAGGCGCATCGCCAGCTCGGCGTGCGGGCCGCCGCGCACGGGGACGAGGATCGAGCTGACCTGGTCCAGGCCGCGCTGCTTGACCACCGCGATGTCGGAGGGCGACTCGCGCACGACCGCGTCGATCGTCGGCGAGAAGACCGCGGCCTCGCGGGGGCCGCCGCGCACCGCCGCCGACCGCGCCGCCGCGGCCGGGGAGGGAGGCCCGCCCCAGCCGAAGATGACGAGGTCGCTGCCCTCCTCGCCGACCGCCTCGATCACGCCGTCGGCCGCGCGCCGGCCGATGCGGACCATGGTCCGGATCTCGACGCCCTCCTCGTCCCCGAAGTCGAGGACGCGCTGGAGCAGACGCCGCGCGGTGCGGGCGTGCGTCGCGCCTTCGGCCAGCGAGACGCCATCGGGGACCTCGACGATGCCGAGCGCGGTGATCTCGGTCGACCGGCCGCCGCTCACCCCGGAGCCGATCCGGACCAGGTCGCGCGCCGTGCGCGGGTTGGCGAGCGGCAGCAGGATGCGGTACGGCGCGCGACGGCGCGGCGGCATCAGCGCGCCTCCGCCGCGGCGCGCATCTCGCCCCAGCGCGCGACCAGGTATGGCTTGAGCGTCTCGAATTCGCGCGCCTGCGCCTCGATCACGCGCTCGGCCTGCTCGGTGCTCATATCCTCGGTCTCGGAGATGAACCCCGCGGTCCGGCCGAAGTAGAGCGGGGTCAGCGCGGCGAGCAGCCGCTCGCGGTCGATCCCCGGCCGGTGGTAGGCGACCAGGGCGTCGTACAGGCAACGGATCCACAGCTCGGCCGGGAAGTGGAACGCGCGCGGCACGGTCGGGACGTCGAGCGTCAGGACCCGTTCGAGCTGCTCGGGGGCGAGCAGCTCGGCCCACGCGCCGCCCTGCGAGAGCCGGGCCGTCTCGAAGCCATCGATCAGCTTGGCGTGGCTGACCTCCACCACCTCCGGCGCGATCACCCGCTCGAAGCCGTACTCGGGGATGGGATGCGAGCCACGCACCTTGAGCCATCGGTCCTGGTAGCGGCCGGCCAGCCCAAAGAGCGTGCCGACCACCTGCCGGAACATGGGTCCCAGGTCCGAGGCGGGGTCCTTGGCGTCGTGGATCTTGGCGCCCAGGCGCGTCTGGCAGACCGCGAAGCCCTCGTTGATGGCGGAGTGCGTCATCCACACGTCGATCCCGAAGCGCGCCGTCAGGTCGTCGAACGAGTCGAGCTCCAGGTAGCGCTGCACCAGGTCGCCGCTGATCGCGAACTCCCCGCCGATCGGCTGCCGGATGCGCGCCCCGTAGAGCGCGCGGGTGAGCGGATAGGCGATCGCGTTGGTGATGGTGCCGTCGTACTTGTGGCGGGCGTAGAGGGGGGCCACGAAATCGTAGCCGCCCTTGAGGATGGGGCCGGCGAGCAGCTCGATCCACTCCGGGGCGATGCTGCGCAGGTCCGAGTCGACCATCACCATCGCCTTCACCTCGAGCTCGCGCGCGACCTCGAAGAGGGCCCGCACCGCGGTCCCCTTCCCGCTCAGCCCCTGGTAGGTGAAGCTGATCCGCTGCAGCCGGTGGCGCGGGCTGACCAGGATGATCTTCTCGATGTACTCGGGGCTCTCGGTGCTGATCGCGACCCGCGGCGTGTTGTCGGGCGAGCCCCCGTCAGAGTTGACCAGGATCGGCTTGAGGTCCGGGAAGTACTGGACCATGCCGGCCGTGGCGGCGCGCACCACGAAACCGATCGTCTCCGCGTTGCCGTAGCTGGGGATGCCGACCATCAGGTCGGCCTGGCCCACGCGCCGGACCTCGGCGAGCCCCTTGGCGTCGAGCCCGGCAGACGGCATCAGTCCTCGATGCGGCGGAGCTTCTTGGGACGCTGGCCCACCAGGCGACCGGCGATCGACGGGAACTTCTCCGGCTCGGACGAGACGATCAGCCACTCCTCGGTCTGCTCCCCGGTGAGGTAGCGCGAGTTCATGTGCTTGGCCACGTAATGGGTGAAGCCGTTGCCGCGCCACGCCAGCAGCCACGCGCGGACCGGCTGCTTCACGGCCGGCGAGATGCGGACCCGCACGTTCTCGGCCAGCACGGAGGCGAGCAGGCGGCGGCGCTCCTGGTACGGCACCTCGGTCAGCGACTGGCCCTCGAGCTCGACCAGGTCGATTGCCACGAAGGCGCGCCGGGTCTCGAGCGAGAGCGGGTCAGGCGGCTCATCGACCACGCCCTCCTCGGCGAGCGTCTCGGCCCACTTGCGAGCGCCGCTCCCGCTGCCCACGAACGGCTGCGCGGTCCAGATCCCGTCGATCACCGCCGAATCGGCATCGATGGCGGCCAGCAGCTCGTCGCCCGCCTCGGCGCAATCTGGGTCGGCCGGCTCGCCGGCGATATCGGTGAGGGTCACCCTGCCGTCGTGGAGCCGCGCCATCAGGCGGTCGCCGAACCAGTACGGCTCGAAGAGCCAGTCCACGCTGGTGATGATCACCTCGGCGGGGGTCGCGTGCTGGGGGAGGATCGGCTCGGGGTTGGACATGCGCGCCAAGGGTACCGCGCCGCCGGAGATCGGGTTCAGCTCAGGTCCGGTGGTAGAGCTTGAGCTCGCCCTCTTCGACCTCGACCCCGACCTCCTTGCGGATCTGGTCCCAGGCGGCCAGGTCCCACTCCCCGACGAGGGTGATGGCGGTCCCCTCGCGTCCCGCCCGGGCGGTGCGGCCGACGCGATGCACGTACGTGTCGGCGTCCTCGGGGATGTCGTAGTTGAGGACGAACGGCAGGTCGGTGATGTCGAGCCCGCGCGAGGCGACGTTGGTGGCGATCAGGAACTGGATCTTGCCGGAGCGGAAGTCGGCCAGGGTCCGGTCCCGCTCGCGCTGCGACAGGCCGCCGTGGAGGGCGGCCACGTTCCTGCCCTTGCGGGAGAGGGTGGCGGTCAGGCGGTCGACCCCGATCTGGGTGTGCCGGAAGACGAGGAGCCGATCGAACCCGAACTCATCCGTCAGCTCGGTGAGCGCGGCCACCTTGTCCTGCTCGGCGACGAAGTAGACGAGCTGCCGGACCGTCTCGACCGTGCGCATCTCCGGCCGCACGATGATGTGCTCCGCCCCCTTGTCCATGAACCGATCGCAGATGCGCAGGATGGCGTACGGCATGGTGGCGGAGAAGAGCGCCGTCTGGCGGCTGCGCGGGCAGCGCGACAGGATCGTCTCGACGTCCACGATGAATCCCATGTCGAGCATCCGGTCGGCCTCGTCGAGGATGACGGTGTTGACCCGGTCGAGCCGCAGCTCGCCGCGGCGGATCAGGTCCAGCACGCGCCCCGGCGTCCCCACCACGACCTGCGCACCGCGCTTCAAGGCGGTCACCTGGCGATCCATGCTCGAGCCGCCGTAGATGGCGACCGCGGTGACGTTGCGGAAGACGCCGATCCGGCGGATCTCCTCGGTCACCTGCACGCACAGCTCGCGGGTCGGGGTGAGGACGAGCGCCTGGACGTGGTGGGCGTTGGGGTCGACCTTCTCGATGATCGGGATCCCGAACGCCGCGGTCTTGCCGGTCCCCGTCTGCGCCTGGCCGATGAGGTCCTTCCCCGCCCGCAGCGGGCCGATGGCGCGCGCCTGCACCTCGGTCGGCTGGGTGAAGCCCATCTTCTCGATGGCCCGCGCGATGGTGACGGGGAGCTCGATCTCGCCGAAGCGATGGGAACGCTGCGCCGCCAGGACGGCGGCCATCAGGGGTGAGGCTTCGGGATCGTCGGCTGGGGGATTGCCGTTGGCGGCTGGCGTGGGCGGCGGGGTCGCTCGTCGCGGCGCGCGGGCGCGCCGGGGGGCGGCGGGGGATTCGGTCTCAGGCAAACGGGGGCTCCGAGGGAGGTGGGCTGGGTCGCGATCGTACCACGCGGCCGCCTAGACCGAGGCGGTGGCCCCCGGCCGAGGGAGCTGCCGCTCCCCGCGTCCGTCCGACGCCGAGCGGTCCAGCGGGGCTCCATCGGCGCGCACGGGTGGCAGGTAGCCGGCCGGGTGGGTCAGGCGCCAGGCCCACGCATCGGCCAGCATCTGCTCCAGCTTGGAGTGCTGCGGCTGCCAGCCGAGCTCGCGGCGCGCCCGGCGCGACGACGCGACCAGCACCGGCGGGTCCCCGCTGCGTCGCTTGACGACGCGGGCCGGGATGGCGCGGCCGGTCACCTTGCGGGCCGCCTCCACCACCTCGCGCACGCTGAACCCGGCGGCCGAGCCGAGGTTGTAGACCTCGAACGACGAGTCGCCTTCCCCGGTCGCCTCGAGCGCGAGCAGGTGCGCGGCCGCCAGGTCGCGGACGTGGATGAAGTCGCGGATGCAGGTGCCGTCGGGGGTCGGGTAGTCCTGGCCGAAGATCTGGACGTGGGTCGACTCGCCGGCCGCCACGCGCAGCACGAGCGGCATCAGGTGCGTCTCCGGCTCGTGGTCCTCGCCGTTGCGCTCGGTGGCGCCCGCCACGTTGAAGTAGCGCAGGCTGATCGCCTGGAAGTCGTGGCTGGCGGCGAACCAGCGCATCGCCCCCTCGAAGGCGAGCTTGGTGGCGCCGTACGGGTTGATCGGCTCCGTGCGGTCGGCCTCGGCGATCGGCACGCGCCGGGGCTCGCCGTAGACCGCGGCGGTCGACGAGTAGACGAGCCGAGTGACCCCGGCCGCGTGCATGGCGTCGAGCAGGGTCACCCCACCGCCGACGTTGTTGCGGTAGTAGAGGCCGGGGTTCGCCAGGCTCTCGCCGACCAGCGACTTGGCGGCGCAGTGCAGGACCGCCTCGATCCGACCCTCGCGCATGACGTGCTCGAGGTGGGCCCGGTCCTCGATCTGGCCACGCACCAGCCGCGCGGGCCTGACCACCGCCGAGGCGTGGCCGGTCGACAGGTCGTCGTAGACGGTCACCTCGTGGCCGGCGTCGACGAAGGTCTCGACGCTGGTCGAGCCCACGTAGCCGGCGCCGCCAACCACCAGGATTCGCACCGCTCCCTGCCTCCTCGCCCGATCCGCTTCAGCCGACCGCGGCGCCGACGTCGGCGAGCGAGGGCTGATCCGCCGGGGCCGGCTCGCGCAGCCAGGCAGCCGCAGCCGCGGCAAGCTCCGGCGCTGAACGAGGTCGAGATGCGATCGGCGCCGGCCGCCACGACGGCCGCGATGGCGGCGAGGTCGCCGAGCTCGCCGGCGGCCTTCACCTCGAGCTGATCGCCGACCACGCGGCGCAGGAAGCTCGCCCAGAGCGCCGTGGCGGCAGCCGACTCGTCACCGGTCGAGGTGACGACGTGGTCCACCCCCGCCCGGGCCGCCAGGCGGCAGGCGCGGCGGATCAGCTCCTCGTCGAGTGCGCCGGCCTGCACGATCACGCCGGCGACGGCGACCGCCGAGTGCGCCATCTCGACCACCGCCAGCATGTCGGCGAGGACCGCGGCGTCGTCGCCGGAGACGAGCGCACCGGCGTTGAGGACGAAGTCGAGCTGCGTGGCGCCGTCCTCGAGCGCCCGCGATGCCTCGAAGGCCTTCACCGCCGGCACCTGGCCGCCGTGCGGGAAGCCGATCACCGTCGCGACCCGGATGGGGCTCCGGGCGAGCCCCCGAGCCGCGGTCCTGACCAGCCACGGGCTCACCGAGAGGGACGCCAACCCGTGCTCACCGACGAGCCCGATGGCTGCGTCGAGCTCCGCCAGCGAGGCATTCGGCCGGGTCAGCCGATGCTCAAGCCGCGCGGTGCGGCGAGGGGCGGTCATCGCGGGATCGGGCCTCCGCTCAGGTCATGGGCGCGTGGGCACGCGCTCCGGATCGCCGATTGTAGCAGTGCCCTATCCGCTCGCCATCGAGCGGGCAAGGGCCAGCAGCTCATCCCGCGAGTTGCGCGTCGGGTCCTCGAGGACCTCCTCGAGCAGCGCGGCGAGGAGCTGCCCGACGAGCGGCCCGGGGCCGATCCCCAGCTCCGCCACGAGGTCGTCGCCGCTGACCGCCAGCTGCTTCGCCTCGAGCGGATCGCCGGCGACGGCGGCCGCCGCGCGACGGCGCAGCTCCCCCCAGCCGCCGACCGCGGGGTCGCGCACTCCCGACGCGGCGTCGTCCGCCGCCCGCAGCGCGAAGAGGTCCGTCAGCAGATCGGCGCCGACCCGGCGCACGAAGCGGCGCACGGCGGCATCGGTCCAGTCCGGGGAGTAGGTGAACATGTGGTGCAGCACCAGCCGGCCGACGCGCGTCATCTCGGCCCGCGGCGCGCGGAGGCGCAGCATCACCTGGCCGGCCAGCCGCTCACCTGACTGCTCGTGCCCCAGGAAGTGCCCTTCGCCCAGGGTCGTGGCCTTGCCCAGGTCGTGCAGCAGCCCTGCCAGCCGCAGCACCGGGTCGGATGCCGGCAGGGCGTCGGCGGCGCGCAGCGAGTGGTCGAGCGCGTCCCCGGCCAGCGGCTTGGCCTGCGGAACGCCGCGCAGGGCTGCCAGCTCGGGGAGCAGGACAGTCAGCAGCCCCAGCTGCTCCATCAGCGCGAAGGCGCGCGAGGGCGGGACGGCCCCGCCCAGGATGCGCATCAGCTCATCTCGGAACCGCTCACCGGAGAGCGCGGCCGCGTCGGGCGCGTGGCGCCGCATCGCCTCCTCCGTCGGCGGATCGAGCTGCAGCTCCAGGCGGCTGGCGAGGCGGACCCCGCGGACGAGCCGCAGTGCATCCTCGTTGAAGCGCGCGTCGGCGTCCCCCACCGCCCGCAGCATGGCGTCCTCGAGGTCGGCGGCGCCGCCGAACGGATCCACCAGCCGGCCGCCGCCGGGGGCCGCGTCATCGGGGAGCCAGGCCATGGCGTTGATGGTGAAGTCACGCCGTGCCAGGTCCTCGTGCAGGGAGCTGCCCCAGCGCACCGCGTCGGGGCGGCGACGGTCCCGATAGCCGGCCTCGACCCGGTAGGTGGTCACCTCGATCCCCGGCTCGCCGCCGGGATGGATCACGGTGACCGTGCCGAAGGCGTTCTCCCAGGTCGAGCGTGGGAAGAGCCCGGCGACCGTCTCCGGCGGCGCGGAGGTGGCGATATCCCAGTCGAACGGCACCTCGCCCCGCACGACGTCGCGCACGCAGCCGCCGACCAGGACCGCTTCGTGGCCCTCCCGGCGGAGCACCGCGAGCACGTCGCCGACCGCCGCGGGCAGCTCGATGGCAAGGGGGTCTCCGTCGCGCATCGGTCCTCCTGCGGGGGAGTGCGCGCCTAGGCGCGCTGGCCGGGGGCGTCGCTCAGGAAGAGGTACGTTCGCCAGGCGTCGTTCTGCTCATCGGCCAGGTAGGTGCCGTACAGGTAGCGCACGTCGGCGCGCGGAGCGCGCGGCTCGCGGCGCAGCGCCATGCGCGCCTCGGCCAGCGTCTTGCTCCCCTTGCGGTGGTTGCAGGCGCGACAGGCGGTGACCAGGTTCTCCCACTCGTGGCGGCCGCCGCGGTGCTTGGGCATGACGTGGTCGATCGTCAGGTCGCGGGTCGCGGCCCCGCAGTACTGGCAGGCATGGGCGTCGCGGGCGAAGACCTCGCGGCGGCTCAGCTTGACGCGCGGGCGCGGCCGGCGGACGAGGTAGACGAGCCGGATCACCGACGGGGCGGGAATCGCCAGGGTCGGCGTGTGGATCACCTGGTGGTTCCGCTCCAGCAGCTCCGCCTTCTCGGCGCCGAGCAGGTTGAAGGCCCGCCTGATGTCGCAGACGTTGAGCGGTTCGTAATTCTGGTTGAGGACCAGGACCGGTGCGTTGAGCAAAGCGGCGCCTCCGTGGGGCGGATGATAGCAACCGCGCGGCGATCGACCTTCAGGGCACCCCTCTGGGAGCCGCCCACGCCCACGAGTACAATGCAGCCCTGAGCGCGGCGAGGCGGCCGCGCCATCGGTTCACGCACGAAATCGCACCGACAGGGGTTGCATGACAACCATCGAAACCAGCACCTGGGCGACGAAGGTCGGGCTCGCCCGCATGCTCTCCGGCGGCGTGATCATGGACGTCGTCACCGCCGATCACGCCCGGATCGCGCAGGAGGCGGGCGCCGTGGCGGTGATGGCGCTCGAGCGCGTCCCGTCCGACATCCGCAAGTTCGGCGGCGTGGCGCGCATGTCCGACCCCAGGCTGATCGAGGAGATCAAGGCCGCGGTCACCATCCCGGTCATGGCCAAGTGCCGGATCGGGCACATCGCCGAGGCGCAGATCCTCCAGCAGCTCGAGGTCGACTTCATCGACGAGTCCGAGGTGCTCACCCCGGCCGACGAGGAGCACCACATCGACAAGCACGAGTTCCGGGTGCCATTCGTGTGCGGCTGCCGCGACCTCGGCGAGGCGCTGCGGCGGATCGGCGAGGGGGCGGCCATGATCCGCACCAAGGGCGAGGCGGGGACCGGCAACATCGTCGAGGCGGTGCGCCACATGCGCGCCGTGCAGAAGGGGATCCGCGAGCTGGCCGGGATGCGCGAGGACGAGCTGTACGCGGCCGCCAAGGAGCTGCGCGCGCCCCTCGACGTGGTGCGCCAGACCGCGACCCTCGGCGAGCTCCCCGTTCCGAACTTCAGCGCCGGTGGCGTGGCCACCCCCGCCGACGCGAGCCTGATGCGCCAGCTCGGCGCGCAGGCGGTCTTCGTGGGGAGCGGCATCTTCAAGGCCGAGCAGCCCGAGCGCGTGGCGCGAGCGATCGTGATGGCCACCACCCACTGGGACAACGCCGAGATCCTGGCCGAGGTGAGCACCGGGCTGGGCGAGCCGATGCACGGGCTGGAGCTCTCCGAGATCCCGGCGGAGGAACGCCTGGCCGTCCGCGGCTGGTAGGCGGAGGGCAAGGACCGATGGCGCAGACCGCGCCTGCCCCGACCACGTCGGCGGCGGGAGCTCCCCGACGACGCCGGATCGGCATCCTGGCGGTCCAGGGTGACGTCCGCGAGCACGCGCGGGCGCTGGCGGATATCGGCGCCGAGCCGGTCGAGGTGCGGCTGCCCCGGGACCTGGTCGGGCTCGACGGGCTGATCCTGCCCGGCGGCGAGTCGACCGCCATGCGCAAGCTGATCGACCGCTACGGCCTGCGCGACCCGATCGTGGCGCTGGTGAGCGGCGGCGCGCCGGTCTACGGCACCTGCGCCGGCATGATCCTGCTCGCGAACCGGATCGCCGATGGCGACGAGCCGGTCCTCTCCCTCCTCGACGTCACCGTCCAGCGCAACGCCTACGGGCGCCAGCTCGACTCGTTCGAGGCCGAGATCGCCATTCCAGCCCTGGGCGAGGCGCCGATGCACGGGGTCTTCATCCGGGCTCCGGTCGTCAGCGAGGTCGGCCCCGATGTGGAGGTGCTGGCCCGCGATCCCGACGGCCGGCCGATCGCCGTGCGCCAGGGGCGCGTGCTGGCCACCGCCTTCCATCCCGAGCTGACGCCGGATCGACGCCTGCATCGGCTCCTGCTGGACCTGATCGGGACGTGACCGACGCTGCCGGCTCGATCCGCGCGGCCCGCCTCACCGACCGCCAGGCGCTCGTCACGCTCTCGCGCCAGGTGCACGAGGGGGCGGAGGGCTTCCGCCGCTCGCTCGGCGTCCCGGCCAGCTCGGCCGCCCCGCCCAGGATCAGCCTCGCCGCCCTGATGCCGTCATGGCTCCCGCTCCGCTCCCCGTCGGTGCACCTCGTGGCCGAGTGGGAGGGGCACCTGGTCGGCAGCTGCCGGGCGATCGAGGAGCCGCATCGCGACGACTGGGTCATCACCGAGCTCGACGCGGCGGACTCGCCGATGGCGGCCGAGGTCCGCTACGCGCTGCTCCAGGCGCGTGATCGAGGAGGGCGCCCAGCGCAACGTGGCGCGGTACCACGCGGCCTGCGCGGACGTGCCCGAGAACATGGAGCTCTTCGGCCAGCTCAGGTTCATGGCCTACGCGCACGAGGAGATCTGGTATCGCGCGCCGGGCGGCCTCGCCGGTGCCCACGCCGCCCTCAGCGAGCCGATGGTCCAGGCGACGCCGCACGATGCCTGGCACCTGTTCGACCTGTGGACCCATGCCACGCCCCCGGCGATCGCGCGCATCGAGGGCTATGGCGCCGCCGACTGGGAGCCGGTCGGCCACGAGGGAGTGGTCCCGCGCAGCAGCCTCAACCCGCTGCTCCACTTCAGCGACGTGCGCGGCTGGCTCCTGCCCGACGGGCAGCGGGTCGCCGGCTTCGCGCAGCACGGCGCCTGCCGGGCCGGGCCGCACTACCTGCGCTTCCTGGTCCGCGACGGCGCGGACGGCGCGGCCTTCCTCGCCGGGGTGCTGACGGCGGCCGGCGCAGAGGCGCTGGCAGCAGGGATCGTCGCTCCGGTGCGAACATATGAGTCGACGGGGCGCCAGGCGGCCGAGGCGACCGGCTTCGAGCCGGTCGGGCAGGTGAGCATGCTCGTGCGCGAGGTGCGTGCCACGCTCCGCCAGCCGGCCATGGTGCCGGCCGTCTAAGCCAACCGACACAGACTGCGAGACCCGATGACCCGACAGGCGACCACCGACGACCTCGACGCGCTGCTGGCGGCCCTGCCGCCGGAGATCGTGGCGCGCCTGCGCACCTTCGCCAACCGGGCCGACCTGCTGGAGGTGGTGCTCGACCTCGGGCGCCGGCCCGAGGCACGCTTCACGCACGGCGAGGAGGCGCTGCTCGACCGCGAGATCGTCGAGGCCGATATCGCCCACGTCATCGAGCACATCGGCGCCTTCGGCGGCGACAACCGCGCCGGCATCGAGCGCACCCTGCATCGGATCTGCGCCATCCGCAACCGAGCCGGCAAGGTGGTGGGGCTGACCTGCCGCATCGGGCGGGCCGTCTTCGGCACCATCGACATCATCCGCGACATCGTCGAGGGCGGGCAGAGCGTCCTGCTGCTGGGGCGCCCCGGCGTCGGCAAGACGACGATGCTGCGCGAGGTGGCCCGCGTGCTGGCCGACGACCTCGGCAAGCGCGTGATCGTGGTCGACACCAGCAACGAGATCGCCGGCGACGGCGACATCCCGCACCCCGGCATCGGCGACGCGCGGCGGATGCAGGTGCGCATCCCCGCCGAGCAGCACGCGGTGATGATCGAGGCGGTCGAGAACCACATGCCCGAGGTGATCGTCATCGACGAGATCGGCACCGAGCTGGAGGCCGCCGCCGCCCGCACGATCGCCGAGCGCGGCGTGCAGCTGGTCGGCACCGCCCACGGCAACACGCTCGACAACCTGATGCTCAACCCGACCCTCTCGGACCTGGTCGGCGGCATCCAGACGGTCACCCTCGGCGACGAGGAGGCGCGCCGCCGCGGCACGCAGAAGACGGTCCTCGAGCGCAAGGCCCCGCCCACCTTCGACGTGGTGGTCGAGATCGTCGAGCGCGACAGCGTGATCGTCCACCGCAACACGGCCGAGACGGTGGACGCCATCCTGCGCGGCCACATGGTCCCGCCCGAGTCGCGCTGGCGCGAGGGCGGCGAGCTGCGGGCCGCGACGAAGTACGACTACAAGATCGCCGAGTCGCCGACCGGCACCCCCGCCTTTGCCGCGCTCGACCCGCTCGGCGGCTTCGGCGCGTTCGGGCGCGGCCGCGCCGCGGGTGGGGCGACCGGACTGCGCCCGCTCCCCGGGCGTGGCGCCGCCGGCCGCGGCCGCGCGATGCCCGGCGAGCGCCTCGCCGGCGATCGGTTCGAGCCGTCGGTCGCCTCCGACCCGCGCCGCCACCTCGAGGTCGCGCTGCGCGAGTCGTCGAGCGGCGAGACCGGTGCCGTGCCGACCCGGTCGCATCGGCCCCTGAGCCTGTTCGGCTTCGGCGTCAGCCGCAAGCACCTGGAGCAGGCGGTCCGCGAGCTGGGCGTGCCGGTCAACGTGGCCCGCGAGCTCGACGAGGCCGATGCGGTCGTCACCCTGCGCAACTACTACCGCCGCAAGCCGTCCTCGCTGCGCGACGCGGAGTCGGGCGGGATCCCCATCTATGTCCTCAAGTCGAACACCATCATCCAGATGGAGAACCTGCTGGCGAGCCTCTTCGACCTGGAGGCCGATCCATCGGAGGCCGCCCTGCGCGAGACGGTCGAGGCGATCGGCCTGGTGCAGGCCGCCGGCAACCCGGTCGAGCTGGCCCCGCAGAACGCCTACGTGCGACGGCTCCAGCACCAGATGGCGGAGCGCAACAACCTGATGAGCCGCTCGCGCGGAAGCGAGCCGAACCGGCGCGTCGAGCTGCTGCCCGACGAGGGGCGCGCGTGGCGGTGAGCCGGTGAGCGCCGCCCGTCGCGGCCGCTTCATCACCCTGGAGGGGCCCGACGGGAGCGGCAAGACGACCGCCGCCCGGCACCTCGCCGAGTGGCTCCGCTCACGGGGCGAGCCCACGGTGCTGACCGGGGAGCCGGGCGGCACGCCGCTGGGCGAGGAGGTGCGCCGCCTCGTGCTCCACCTGCGCGATGTCTCCGACGACCTCGACCCGCGGGCCGACGCCCTCCTCTTCGCCGCGGCCCGCGCCCAGCACACGTCGCGCCTGATCCTCCCCGCCCTGGCGAAGGGCGAGAACGTGGTCTGCGCCCGCTACCTCGACTCGTCGCTCGCCTACCAGGGCGCGGCCTACGGGATCGACGCCGACGAGATTCGCCGCCTCCAGCGCTTCGCGACCTTCGACCTGCTCCCCGACCTCACCATCCTGGTCGACGTACCGGTCGAGGTCGGGCTGGCGCGCAAGCGGCACGGCGCCTGGAATCGCTTCGAGGACACCGAGGGCGCTCGCTTCTTCGAGACGGTCCGCAACGCCTACCTGGGCTTCGCCGCCGCCGAGCCGGAGCGGTACCGGGTGGTTGACGGCTCGGGCAGCGTGGACGCCACTGACGCCGCCATCCGAGCCGTGGTCGAGCCGGTCATCTTCGGAGCCTAGGCGACGCCGGTCACCCGCACCGAGCCGACGCCACCGGAGACCTCCAGCTCCACCTTGTTGGGAGCCGTGGCGTAGTCAGGCGACTCCCATCGGCCGCTGGCGGTCTTCGGGAAGCGCGACTCGTCGACGCTCGTGCTGCCGATCACCATCAGGCTGTGAATCCGCGCCGCCACGCCGACAGGCACCTCGAAGCTCAGCGAGGCGGCCCCGCCCTCCGCCTTCACCGTCGAGGAGCCCGCCGATCGCGGCAGCCGGACGCGCGTGTCGCTCGCCCCGGTCTGGATCTTGAGCCGGCGCAGCGCCACGCCGGTCAGGTCCATCCGGACCTTGGCGGCGCCGCTCTGGATGTCGAGGTCGAGCGGCACGCCCGTCGTCACCCCGATCTTCCAGTTGAGCGGTCGATCGAACCACGGCCAGACCGCCGGGCCGTCGGGCGACAGCTCGACGCTGCCGGGGCCGCGCAGGCGCTGCACGGCGCCGCCGTTCGCGAACTCGCCGACCAACAGCTGGTCGGGGGGGCCGGCCTCGACCGTCACCTCGCCGCCACCGAACTGGAGACGGACCGAGGCGGACGTCGCGCCGTCGAGCGGGATCGTCATCCGATCGGTCCCTGCCCGCGCCCGTGGCATGAAGGCCACCACCAGGTACCAGCCGCCGAGCACGATCAGCGCCACCGGCCACCAGCGCACCAGGTCGCCCAGGTCCGTTCCGAGCGCGCCGGTCGTGCTCAGCAGGAAGATGACCCCGACCACGACCAGCGCCACCGGCCAGGTCAGCGCGACCATCCACCGACCGCGAGGCCGCAGGGTGACGAAGACCGAGGTGATGCTCCCGATCCCCGCCAGGATCAGGAAGAGGGGCCACGCCTGGCCCCAGCTCCAGTCGAGCGTCTGCTGGAGGAGGAAGACGATCCCGAGCCCGATCAGCCAGACCGCCGCCACGATCGCGCCGGAGCGCGCGCCGAAATCACCGCGAGCCGACATGGAGCAACCCTCCGCTTCTCCCGTTGCCAGCAGCATCATCCCACCGCCCACCCGGCGCACCTGCCGGATGGCACCTCCAGGGGGTGGCAATGGTCCGATCGCCTGCCATAATCAGCCCGCATGAAGCTCGTGACCGCGATCGTCCACAGCGAGGATGCCGGCAACCTGGTCGACGCCCTCCTCGAGAAGGAGTTCCGCGCGACCCGCCTGCAGTCGTCGGGCGGCTTCCTCAAGCAGGGGAACGCCACCATCCTGGTGGGGGTCGAGGACGACCAGGTCGACGCGGTGCTCGAGATCGTGAGCGCCAACTGCCACTCGCGGAGACAGTTCGTCAACCCGATGCCCCCGATCATGGAGCCGGGCGAGTTCTACATGCCCTACCCGGTCGAGGTGGAGGTCGGCGGGGCCACCGTCTTCGTGATGCCCGTCGAGCGCTTCGAGCGCCTCTAGGACCGATACCGATGGCGGCGCCGGCCTGGCTTGCCGCCCTTGAGCCGCTCGCGCCGGACGTGGTGGCGGTGTGGCAGGCGATCGACGACGAGGGGCCGAAGATCCGCGGCATCGCCTTTCGACGCGAGATCCGGCGACGCGCGGGCCCCGGGTCCGCGGCCACGATCCTCGCCCAGCACGAAGCGATCGCCGACGCGCTGGAAGCCGTCCTGACGGAGATGCCGGAGGCGCTCCTGCGCGCCCCCGGCGGCGAGGGCGACTGGAATGTGGCGCAGGCCTTTGCCCATACCACCGGGGCGCGGCGGGGTCTGGCGCACGCCGGTGCCCTGGCCGCCCGCGGCGAGTGGCCGGCGGAGGCCCCACGCGTGATCCCGGGCGTGCCCGGCCCAGCAGACGCTTCCCTCGACACGCTGCTCACCCTGCTCGCCAAGAGCCGGCGCTCGCTCGCCGCCTCGGCCGAGGCGATCGCCGGGCACGAGGCCGAGCCGTGTCCCCTCGACCACCCCCTGGTGGGCCACCTGCGCTGCGGGGAGTGGCTCCTCTTCGCCGGCGTCCACGACCTGATGCACCTCCGCCAGCTGCATGGCCTGCTGGCGGCGGCCTCGCGAGATGCCTGAGCGGCCGGCGCCGCTCTTCCTGGTGGTCGACCCGGGGGCGTCGCCGGACCCAGGCCTGCCTCCCGGCTCGTACGCCGCCGTCGGCGAGGCGGGGCGCCGCCGGCTCGCGATCGAGCTCTCCCGACGGCTCGGATCGCTCGGCGCCGGAGTGGCCTCGCTGCACCCCGCGCGGCCGCCGGCCGGCGAGGCATTCCACTGGGGGCGCTGGTTCACCGCCGCGGCCCGTGCGGTGCTCGCCCGGGTGCGATCCGAGGGGCGGCCGCTCGACGCCATCGGCTATGCCGGCGCCGGGGCGCTGGCCCTCGCCGACGACCCGCTGCTCGAGGCGCTCGCCTCGGCGATCCCCGGCGAAGCGGTGGGGAACAACCGCTTCTCGACCGACGCCTTCCTGGTCGGCACCGAGCCGTCGGGGCCGCGGAGCATGGAGGGCGCCCTCGCCGCCCTCGAGTCGTGCTCGACCGACAACGCCGCGATCCGCTGCCTCGAGGCGGCCGGCTTCACGTCCCGCGACCTGGCCGGCTCGTCGTGGGCCCGCTTCGACGTGGACACCCCGCTCGACCTGGCGCTGCTGCGCCTGGCGATCCGGCTGCCCGGCACGCGTCGCCCCGACGGCCTGGTGTCCGCCTTCCTCGAGATGGCGAGCCTGCCCGGTGGGCGAGCGCTCGAGCTGCCGCGCCTGGAACGGGTCGGCGCCGTGCTGCGCGACCCGGAGGCGCAGCTGGTGGTGGCCGGCAGGATCCCGTCGGCCGCGTGGAGCTACCTCGAGACGGAGAGCGCCTGCCGGGTGCGCTGCTTCATCGAGGAGCGCGGGATGCGCTCCGCCCGCGACGCCGTGCCCCATTCGCTCCTCGCCGACTGGAGCGAGCGGCTCGGCGCGGCCGACCTGGTGAAGGAGCTGGCCTCGCTCGGCGACGCGGTGATCCTCGACTCGCGGGTCGTCATGGCGGCGCGCGCCGGGTCGTCGGACGGTGCCGCCTGGCCGCCGGCCGAGGAGCGCTTCGCCTCCGATTTCCTGGACCCGACGCCGGTCGCCACGGAGTGGCTGGCGGAGCTCACGGCCGCCGCCGCCGAGTCCGAGGTGCCGTTCCTGCTCGGCGGCCACGCGCTCGTCAGCGACGGCCTGCGGATCCTGGTCGACGCCGCCTGGCTGGGTCGGTAGCCCCACCCGATCGGTCCGCATCGGACTGCTAGACTGTTCGTGAGGCGGCCGGCCGATCGGGCTGGGCCGCGGCAACCGAGCATCAACCGCGCGGGAACCATCGGTCCTGCGCCCGAGCAACCGCGGAGCTGGCATGGATCAGACCGGACTGCTCTACGTCATCGGATTCGGGATCGCCGCATCGATCTTCGTGTTCGGCACGATCCTCTTCTCGTGGCTGATCACCCACCGCCGGCGGACCCCGCAGAAGGGCCTGCCGTACGAGTGCGGGATCGACACCATCGGCGACACCTGGTCGCGCTTCGGCCTCGCCTTCTACCTCTACGCGCTGCTCTTCGTGGCCTTCGACGTCGAGATCGTCTTCGTCTACCTGTGGGCGGTGGCGGTGCGGGCGATCGCGGTGCAGGGGATCGTGCTGATCGGCGTCTTCCTGGGGATCCTCCTCTTCGGCGAGCTGTACGCCTGGAAGAAGGGTGACCTCAAGTGGCGCTAGAGACCCCGCCCCGCGCCGAGGGCAAGGTCACCGCGTCGCTCTCCGCGGACGGGCGCATCGTCGTCGCCGACCAGGCCGATGACGAGCTGCTCCGCGAGTTCGGCATGGAGGAGCATCCGCAGGGCGGCTTCCACGGCCTGCTGGAGGTGATCCCCACCCGGGCCGACATCGTCCTCGACCTGATCCGCGCCAACTCGCTCTGGCCGCTCCTCTCCGGCCTCAGCTGCTGCGCCATCGAGATGATGAGCACCGCCACCTCCAAGAACGACATCGACCGCTTCGGGATGTTCCCGTTCCGCGCCTCGCCTCGGCAGGCGGACGTGCTGATCGTGGCCGGCACCCTGACGACCAAGATGGCCGGCCCGCTGGTCCGCCTCTGGGAGCAGATGCCCGAGCCCAAGTGGTGCGTGGCGATGGGCACCTGCACCACCTCGGGCGGTCGCTTCAAGCGGTCCTACAGCGTGGTGCAGGGGGTCGACCGGGTGATGCCGGTCGACGTCTACGTGCCCGGCTGCCCGCCCCGACCGGAGGGCCTGATCTACGGGATGATGCGGCTCCAGGAGCTGGTCAAGCAGCGGCGCGGCGAATGGTCGACGTTCGTCGACCGCGGCGTCCAGCGGCAGGACTGGGAAGGAGACGTGCGCTGAGCGCCCCGGCCAAGGCGGGCGCCCTGGTCCGGCTCCTGCTCGACCGATTCCCGGAGCTGGCCGCCAGCCTGTGGACCGATGAGGACAGCGTCGAGGTCTCGATCGACGGCAGCCGCGTGGTGGAGGTCCTGCGGCCGCTGCGCGACGAGCCCGAGCTGAACTTCTTCTACCTCGCCGATGCCGCCGCGGTCGACTACGGCCCCACCGAGCACTTCGAGGTGGTCTACCACCTCTACTCCGATCGTCACCCCGCCTGGCTCCGCGTCCGCGCCCACGTGAACCGCGCCGATCCCCATATCCCCACCATCACCGGCCTGTGGGAGGGGGCGATGTTCCACGAGCGCGAGATGTACGACATGATGGGGATCGTCTTCGACGGGAACCGCGACCTGCGCCGGATCTACATGTCGCCCGACTATCGCAGCTTCCCGCAGCGCCGCGACTTCCTCCTCCCCGACGACGCGGCCGACTCCCCTGCGGCCGGCGTGCGGCCGCTCGAGCGCCCCGAGACGTGGGACCTCTCACGCCTCTCCGAGGAGCTGGCCCCGGGCGTCATCGCCCACGCGGAGGGCGAGTCGTGACGGTCGACCTGGAGCGCGACGAGGAGGCGCGCCTGCGCACGGTCGCCGGGCTGCCCCCCGCGCGAGGCCCCGTTGGCGACTACGCGGGCTTCGAGTCGGTGGGGCTGCCGGATCGGCCGCCGCAGACCGAGCGCGAGCGCGAGATCTACTCCCTCGAAGAGGGCGAGATGCTGGTCAACATGGGCCCGCAGCACCCCTCCACCCACGGCGTCATGCGCCTCGTGGTCAAGGTCCGTGGCGAGGTGGTGACCGATGTCGACCCGGTGCTGGGCTACCTGCACCGCGGCATCGAGAAGCTGTGCGAGAACGCCACCTACACCACCGTGATGACCTACGTCGACCCGATGGACTACCTGTCGGGGATGCACAACGAGCACGCCCCCGCGATCGCCTTCGAGAAGCTGTTCGGGGTCGCGGCCCCGAGGCGCGCGGAGTACATCCGGGCGCTGGTGGTGGAGCTGAACCGGGTCTTCAGCCACAGCCTGATGATGGGCTTCCTGGCGCTCGACATGGGCGGCATCACCCCCATCCTGTACGGCTTCATCAACCGCGACGAGATCGTCGACATGCTCTCGGCGATCAGCGGCCAGCGGATGCTCTTCAACTTCTTCCGGGTCGGCGGCGTCAACTTCGACACCAACGACGAGTTCCTCTCGCGCCTCGGCAGCTGGCGGGCCAACGTGCTGAAGAACGTCGAGATGAGCGAGCGGGTGATCACCGACAACGAGATCTTCCGGGCGCGGACGATCGGGATGGGGGTCCTGTCGGGCAAGGACGCGATCGCGCTGGGCGTCTCCGGTCCGAACCTGCGCGCCTCGGGCGTGCCGTTCGACGTGCGGAAGGCGCATCCCTACTCGATCTACCCCGAGCTCGAGTTCGAGGTGATCACCCAGCCCGGCGGCGACTCGAACGCCCGCTACCTGCAGCGCGTGGCCGAGATCAAGCAGAGCATCCACCTGATCGACCAGATCGTCGACAAGATGCCGCACGGCCCCGTGCAGGCGCAGGTGCCGGGGATCATCCGCCCCAAGCCGGGGCGCGCCTACGCCGCAGTCGAGTCGCCGCGCGGCCTGTACAGCGTCTACGCCATCAGCGACGGCGGCCCCAACCCGTATCGGTTCCGCATGCGCGACCCGAGCTTCGTCAGCCTCCAGGCGATCCCGAAGCTGATGCCGGGGCGCCTCATCGCCGACACCATGGCGGTGATGGCCAGCTTCGACCCGGTGATGGGCGGGGTGGACAAGTAGATGGACTGGAGCGTCGTCCTCGGCGTCCTGCGCTTCCTGCTGGCCACCACCCTGATCCTGCTGCTGACGGTGCCGACCGCGTTCGTGGTGATCCAGATGGAGCTCAAGATCATCGCCGGCGCGCAGCTCCGCTACGGGCCGAACCGGATCGGCCCGTGGGGCATGTTCCAGAGCACGATCCACGGCTTCAAGGTCCTCGCCAAGGAGGACCACATCCCCGACCAGGCCGATCGCGCCACGTTCACCCTGGCGCCGTGGATGGTCTACATGGCGGCGGCCATGAGCATGCTGGTGATCCCCTTCGCGCCGGGCGCCATCGCCGCGGACTTCAACATCGGGATCGTCTACTTCTTCGCGGTGATCGGCCTCTCCGTGGTCGGGCTGCTGGTCGCCGGCTGGGCCAGCTACAACAAGTACTCGCTGCTGGGCGGGCTGCGCAGCGCCGCGCAGATGGTCAGCTACGAGATCCCGCTGACCCTGTCGGTGGTCGGGGCGGTGGTCCTGGCCGGGACGCTCAACTTCCGCGAGCTGATCGAATGGCAGCTGGCCCACGGCTGGATGCTGATCTGGCAGCCGGTCGGCCTGGGGATCTTCTACATCGCCTCGCTGGCGGAGATCAACCGCACCCCGTTCGACATGGTCGAGGCCGATAGCGAGCTGGTGGCCGGGCCCTTCACCGAGTACTCCGGCATGCGCTTTGGCTTCTTCTTCTTCGCCGAGTACGTGGCCCTCTTCATCATGAGCGGGATCATGGCCGCCCTCTTCTTCGGCGGCTGGCTGGCTCCCTGGCCGTTCCCCGCGCAGCTCGACGGCTTCGCCGGCACGCTGTATGGCGTCCTCTGGTTCTTCCTCAAGACGTACCTGTTCGTGGCGCTCGCGGTCCTCCTGCGCGTGACGCTGGTGCGCGTCCGGATCGACCAGCTGATGAGCGCCGCCTGGAAGGTCCTGCTGCCGCTGGCCATGGTCAACCTGCTCGTCACCGCCGCGGCGGTGGTGGCCTTCAAGCTGTGAGGATCCCCGGCTTCGGCATCCTCAAGGGGCTGCGCCAGACGGGGCGCAACTACTGGGCGCCCAAGGTCACGAACCAGTACCCCGAGTCGCGCCCGACCATGCCGGACCGCTGGCGTGGTCGCCTCGACCTGATCTACGACCCGTTCGGCGAGCACAAGTGCGAGGTCTGCTTCCAGTGCGCGCAGGTCTGCCCGGTGGAGGCGATCGACATGAGCGGCTTCGACTCGCAGGGGAACCGGATCCGCTACGGCATGCCGGAGATCTACGACGAGCGCAAGGACCCCAACGCCTTCCGGCGAGCTGGCCTGCCGGCGGAGCCGATGCGCAACGCGGCGCGCTGGGACGAGGCGATCGACGCCCCGTGGCTGCGCGGCGTGATCGACGGCTTCGGCGGGCGCCCCGAGGCGCTGGTCGCCATCTTCTCCGCGGTGGAGTCGCGCTACGGCTACCTGCCCGAGCTGGCCCTGCGCCAGGTGAGCGACACGATGTCGATCCACTGGGCCCAGGTCTTCGGCGCCGCCGGGCTGGGCGGCTTCCGTCTCCTCCCCACCGACGGGCACCTGGTCAGCGTCTGCACCTGCGCCGCCTGCCGCTTCGCCGGCGGCGACGCCCTGCTGGCCGCCATCTGCGCCGACCTGGGCATCTCGCCCGGCGAGACGACGGCGGACGGCTCGGTCAGCCTCGAGACGCGGGACGACATTGCGGCCGGTGCGCTCTCCCCGGCGCTGCGCGTCGACACCCTGGTCTACGGCCCGCTCTCCGTGGCGGATGGCCGCCATGTCGTGGCCGAGCGGCGCAAGGGCCCGGCCCGCAAGCCGGCGGGGGCGTCCATCTCGTGACCGACCGCTCCACCGGCCTCTCCCCGCAGATCCGCATCCTGCCCGGCGGCGAGCAGCGCCTGCTGGCCGAGATCGGCTCCGTCGACCCGACCAGCCTGGCCAGCTACCGCAAGGCGGGCGGCTACGACGGCCTGAAGCGCGCCGTCGCGAAGCTCGGCGCGGAGGGGACCGTCGACGAGATCGCCGCCGCCGGCCTGCGCGGCCGCGGGGGCGGTGGCTATCCCACCGCCGACAAGTGGCGCGCCGCCCGTGCGGTCGAGGGCGAGCGCAAGGTCGTCGCCAACCTGATCGGGGCCGATCCCACCGCCCTCGGAGACCGGGCGCTGGCCGAGGGGAATCCGCACCTGGTCCTCGAGGGGCTGCTGGTCGCCGCCTTCGCGATCGGCGCGTCGGAGGCGGTCATCGCCGTCCGCCGCGACTGGAGCGTGGCGATCGAGCGGCTGCGGGCCGCCGTCGCCGAGGCCGATGCGGCGCACCTCGCCGGCTACCTGGTGATGGGCACCGACTTCTCGTGCGTGGTCTCGGTCTGGGAGGGAGCGCCGGCGCTCGTCGCCGGGGAGGAGACCGCCCTGCTGGCCGCGCTGGCCGGCGATCGCGGCATGCCGGTCATCCGGCCGCCGTACCCGACCGAGCGCGGGCTGCGCGGCGCGCCGACCGTCGTCCAGAACGGCGAGACGCTGGCGCACGTCGCGTGGATCGCGCGGCACGGCGCGAAGAAGTTCGCCGCGGTCGGCAGCAAGGAGGCTCCCGGCACGAAGCTGGTGAGCATCTACGGCCGCGTGGCGCAGCCGGGCCTGGCCGAGGTGGCGCTGGGGACCCCGGTCTCGAAGATCGTCGCGCTCGCCGGCGGCGGGACCGGGACCACCAAGGCGGTCTTCGTCGGCGGGCCGGGGGGTGGGGCCATCGCCGCGAAGGAGCTGGACACGCCCTATGACTTCGACGCGCTCCATGCGGCCGGAGCCGGCATCGGCCTCGGACAGGTGCTCGTCACCGACACCGACACCTGCATGGTCGACACGGCCCGCTTCTTCCTCGACTACTCCGCCCGCGAGGCGTGCGGCAAGGCGGTCCCCTGCCGGATCGGCACCAAGCGGCTGGTCGAGGCGCTCGACCGGGTCCTGGCCGCCAGCCCCCGCCCGAGCGACCCGCAGCTGATGCGCGACCTGGCCCGCAAGATGCACGACACGGCGCTCTGCCACCTCGAGTCCCGCGCCCCGGGGCCGATGCTCACCACCCTCGACCGCTTCGCCGACGAGTACCGGGCCCACGCCGAGCGGGGCGAGTGCCTCGCCGGCGCGTGCCGCACGACGCCGGTCGCTCCCCTCATCGCCCCGCTGGCACACCTCTAAGATGCACCGGCCATGAGCTTCGTCACCAACGGCAACGGGAACGGCAAGGGGGCGCCGCTGCGCCCGGAGGACTACACCCCCATCTGGCCGATGGTGCCGGGCACCCGCAAGCTCGCCGTCACCATCAACGGCGCGCTGGTCGAGGCCGAGGAGGGGCAGACCATCCTCCAGGCCTGCCGCGTGCTCGGCATCGATGTCCCGACGCTCTGCTACGAGCCGAAGCTGGCGCCCTATGGTGCCTGCCGGATCTGCGTGGTCGAGGTCGAGGGGCAGGCGAACACCCCCATCTCGCTGCGGGACGCAGATCGAAGAGGGGATGGTCATCACCACCCACTCCGATCGGCTGGTCGAGAACCGCCGGATGGTGCTGGAGCTGATCTTCAGCGACCACGATGCCTACTGCCTGCCGCCCTGCCAGTTCAAGTGCCCGACGCGGGTCGACATCCCCGGCTACCTCAAGCAGAACACGCTGGGCAACTGGGAGGAGGCGACGCGCATCCTCAAGCGCTCGCTGCCGTTCCCGGCCATCCTCGGCCGCGTCTGCCCCGCGCCGTGCGAGACGCACTGCCGGCGCGAGGAGGTCGACACCGCCATCGCCATCCGCGACTCGCACCGCTACTGCGCCGACCGCGTCCTCGAGGTCGATGCCCCGGCCCCCACCCCATGGCCCAAGGAGCCTGACTCCGGGCGCCGCGTGGCGGTCATCGGCTCGGGCCCGGCCGGCATGTCAGCCGCCTACTACCTCCAGCTGCGGGGCCATCACTGCGACGTCTACGAGGCCGATCCGGAGCAGGGCGGCATGCTCCGCTACGGGATCCCCGCCTATCGGCTTCCGAAGGAGTGGATGGACCGCGAGCTGAACCACGTCTGGGAGCTGGGCGCCACCTTCCGCCCGAACATGCGGCTCGGCCGCGACTTCCACATCGCCGACCTGCTGGAGCAGGGCTACGACGCGGTCTACATCGGCACCGGCTGCTACCGCTCCAACGAGATGGGGATCCCCGGCGAGGACGCCGACGGCGTGGTCAACGCCCTCGAGAACCTCTACAACAGCTCGCGTGGCGTCCCCATCCCGGCGCTGAAGGGGGCGAGGGTCGTCGTGATCGGCGGCGGGTTCACCGCCATCGACTGCACGCGGACCAGCATCCGCCAGTCCGCTGCCGAGGTGACCCTCGTCTACCGGCGCGACCTGAAAGACATGCCGGCGCAGGACGAGGTGCACGAGGCGATCGAGGAAGGGGCGCGGGTCATCTTCCAGGCGGCGCCGGTCCGCATCGTGACCGACAAGCGCAACAAGGTAACGGGGGTCGAGTTCCAGCGCATGCACCTGGGCGAGCCCGATGAGAAGGGCCGCCGCCGTCCGGAGCCGATGCCCGGCACCGAGTTCATCGTGAGTTGCGACACCGTGCTGGGCGCCATCGGCCAGGGACCCGAGCTCTCCTGGATCGAGAGCGAGCCCGAGGAGATCCGCTCGCAGCTCGAGACGAGCCGCCGCGGCACGCTGGTCAGCGAGGACGACATCTTCCGCACCGGCCTGCCGAAGGTCTTCGCCTCGGGTGACGTGCGCGCCGGCGCCACCACCGTGGTCGAGGCGATCGGCGAGGGGCGGCGCGCCTCCTACGCGATCGACTACTGGCTGCGCGGCCACGATCTCGACGACCCACAGGTGCGCCGCATCGTGAGCGAGCCACAGCCCTCGTTCCTCACGATCGTGCCCTTCACCGACGACGTGAAGGAACCAAAGGCGGTGATGGGCAAGCTCGGCGCCGAGGAGCGAAACCGCAGCTTCGGCGAGTACGAGCACGGCTACACCGGCGACCAGGCCATGGCCGAGGCGGGGCGCTGCCTGCAGTGCACCTGCGAGGCGATCGGCCACTGCGACCTGCGGGAGGCGGCGATCGAGTACGAGACGACGCTCAACATGGCGATCGACGAGCGCTCGATCCAGGACAACCCGTACGTGGGCGTCAACCACGGCTACGGCCGCGACGAGACGCACTCCTTCATCCTGCGCGACTACTCCCGTTGCATCGACTGCGGCCGCTGCGCACAGGTCTGCAAGGAGATCGTGGGCGCCGGCTGCTACGACTTCATCGGCAAGGGCTTCGACTCGCTCGTCACCACGGCCGACTTCGTGTCCCTCAATGAGACGCCGTGCGTGTCATGCGGCCGCTGCGCGGAGACCTGCCCGGTCGGCGCGCTCATGCCGCGACCACGCACCCTGGAGACCTACCAGCTCGACATGAGCCGATGCATCTTCTGCGGCATCTGCGCCGATGCCTGCCCGTACGACGCCCTGCGCTGCGGGCCGGAGTTCGAGTTCAGCGAGTACCAGCGCGATCTGCCGATGCTCGACATCCTGGAGATGAGCGACCGGGAGCGGCCCACCAGGTAGGAGTTGATGGGGCGGCCAGCCAACTCCTCGGCTGGCTATCGCAACAGCCTTCGGAGCCGGCTGCCCACCCCTTCTTCTTCGTTCCGATGGCGGCTCGCGCAGCTTCCACGTGCAGGTCGGAGTGAGGCAGGCCGCGTGGAATCCTTTGAGCGTCACCTAGCCCAGGCAATAATCAGGTAGTCGTCGAGCTTGCCGGGGAACTGGACCTGCATGACAAGGTACGTGGAATATCCGGCAAGGCGACGCTCGAACAGAAAGTCTGGAACGGTCGCCTCGTCCAAGGTCAGATGGACCTCCCAGGCATAGTCGAAATTGACGACGGGGCCAACCTCCCAAGACAACTGACCCCAGTCGGCCTCGTTCACGTCCCGAGCAAACGCCGCCTTGTCATCGCCGTAGACGTCGTGCTGGCTGTCAGGGTGGAGGTGAGACCAGGCCTCGTCGGCGTCGCGGCGGACCAGGGCATTGAAAAACGCGTCTGCGGCCTGGTTTGCGTCACTCGGGCTCCCTCCCTGCCCGCAGGCTGACAACGCGAGGATCACCACCAGGGCCGCGGCCCAAACCGTGATTCGCGACGCTCCGACTCCCCTCCGACGCATGCGCCGATGCTGCGCCTCGGAGGGAACTCTCCTCAAGAGGCTCACTACCGATACTGCTGGGGGCTCGGGTCGAGGCGGACCGTCACCCATCCCGGGTAGCCGAGTTGGAGCACGATCTGCACGGTGCCGTCGTCAAGCGAGCACGAGAAGGTCCCGAAGCATTCGGCGCGGTGGAGATTCGCCCGGATCCACCCGACCGGGTCAGCGGGATAGTGGTTGCCCGCGTAGGGTAGGTTCACCACGGCGCTGGCGACGGCTTCGATCCAGGCTGCGTCGCCGGGCTGAGTGTCGATGGGAGACGTGCTGAGGGAAATCTCCCAGATCGAGAGCGGGTTGAAGTACTGCACTTCGAGGCGCAGATCGGTGTTGTGCTGGCTGCCTTCGCAGAACAGCACCCAATGGGTCTGCGAGGAGTCTGGGATCGTGCCTTCGCCAGATTGGCAGGTCATGCCCAGCGTCCCTGCAAGCCGTGCTAGATCGGTCAAGGTGATGCCGGGAAGTGAGGCTCCACCCGGCCAAGGGGTCGCGTCCGGACCGGGCGTCTCCCCGGCGATCGGTGCGGGCGAGGACTCGAGCGGCAGCGACGCTGTGGGCTCGGGTGGACGGGCGATTGATGGAGGCGAGAGCCATGCCAGGGGCTCTGCAGGCTTCGGCGAGTTGCCCAGAACCAAGACGCCTGAGTCGACAGACAGAACGAACCGCGCCGACGCTGCCTCGCTTGTCAGCCGCCCCGCCGCCTCCCAGTGCTGCCCATCGGACGAGCGCCACGCCACAGCGTGATCGGTTGCATCGCCAACCGCAACAAGACCGTCCCCGATCATTGCCAGCGATGCGACGTATCTTGCACCGCCGATCGCCGGAAGGTCGGCTCGAGTCCATGCCGCACCGTCGGGGCTCCACCATGCGGCGGGCGCACCGAGGACACTCCCGACCGCGACAAAGCCGTCGGCATACGCGGTGACATCGCTCATCTCCGCGCCCATGTCGTCTGGCTCGAGTTGTTGGGTCCACTCCAGGCCATCCAACGATATCCATACCCGACCATGACCAGGCTCGTCCAGCGTGTCTCGAGTGGACCCCACGGCGACCAGGATTTCGCCATTGGAGGCGATCGCATTCAGTGCGCCAAATGGACGGCCTCGCGTAGTCCTGAGTCCCTCCCCTTCGGACGCCCAGTCGACGCCGTTCTCGGAAACCAGAACTGTTGCACGGCGGCGAATCGGGTCCGTTGTATATCCGACGGCGACAAAGCCCGGCCCACCACGGGCTACGTCCGTGACTACGGCGTCGAGCGATGCGTCAACGTTGGCCGGCTGCCAACTCTGCCCGCCATCCTCGGATAGCATCACGGTCGTTGCATCGTCCACGCCGTTCCGGCTCCCGGTCAGGAATGCCAAAAGCTGGCCATCGCTTTCAAAGATTGACCCAAACCTGTCGGCCCCGAATTGCGAGCCGTCACTGAATACCGTGACGACCCCGGGCTGCCACGACGACCCATCCGGCGAGTACCAGGCCACTGGTCGAACGCCGTACGACTCCTCCGCAAGTGGTCCGGCGAGCTGACCGGTAACCGCGATGCCCTGTGGACCTCGGTAAGCTCCCTGCACCCATAGGTCACCGGGACCTCCCCGCGGCTGCAACGGCAGCTCGACCCAGCTGCTTCCGACCGCGGGAGACGCCTCGACCGATGCCGTTGGAGGCACGGAGGCGGGCTCGATGCTCGGAGCTGGCGTGGTGCAGCCGGCTGTCAGGAGCGAGGCGGCGGCAAGGACCGCATAGCCGCGACCTCCCCACCATCGGCGCACAGTCGGATGCTACGCCGCCTGGGTGGGTCTCCGGAAGAGGCGCAGGGTGCTGAGGGTGAGATAGCCCAGCAGGGCGCCGGTGACGTTGACGATCACGTCGTCGATGTCGGCGGAACGGTCGGGGATCCGGAACTGGGCGAGCTCGATCGAGGCGGAGATCAGCAGCGCCAGCGGGAGGACCAGCCACCATCGGCGCAGGACGGGCAGGGCGATGGGGCCGAGCAGGCCGAGGGGGAGGAGCAGGAAGAGATTGCCGAAGAGGTTGCGCAGCCAGAAGTCCGAGTCGAGGTTGCGCCAGTAGATGGCGAGGGTGTGGAAGGGGACGAGGTTGTCGTCGACCACCTGGCTGGGGAGCGGGTGCGCCGGCTGGAGGGTGAGCCACAGGCCGCCGACCAGCCAGAGGCCCAGGAGGAGGCCGGCAATCGCGCGCATCGGGCGCACATTGACAGGGCGCCGCGATTCCTGCCATTGACCGATCGTCCGGAGCGGCTGCGCTAGAATCGGACGCGGCCTCGGATCTGCAGATCGGCGAGGCCGTTTGAGCGCCCGAACACTCCGTCAGGAGCCGTAGCCCTGGACCTCTCAGGCGTCCTCTTCATCCTGCTCGCCGTCGGCGTCATCGGCGGCGGACTGCTGGTCGTCACGCTGCGCAACATCATCCACAGCGCGATCGCGATGATGGTCTGCTTCGGCTCGCTGGCGGGGATGTACGCGCTCCTGGGGGCCCCGATCGTGGCGGCGGCGCAGGTGCTCATCTACCTCGGCGCGATCAGCGTCCTGATCCTGTTCGCGATCATGCTGACCCAGGCCGGCGACGCGAACCTGCCCTCGCCGTTCCACCGCCAGGCGATCCTGGCCGCGGTGGCCGCCTTCGTGGTGGTGGGGCTGATCGGCTGGGCGGTCGTCCAGACCGATTGGGGCAACGCCACCGTGATCCTCGCCATCGCGCTCGACGCCCTCTCGAAGTCGCTCTTCACCGATTACGCGCTGCCGTTCGAGATCCTGAGCCTGCTCCTGCTGGCCGCGATCATCGGGGCCATCTACCTGGCGCGGCGCCCCGAAGACGACGAGAAGGCGAACGACTGATGGGCCTCCAGGGCTTCCTGCTCGTCTCCGCGCTCCTCTTCGCGATCGGGATGTTCGGCTTCCTGGCGCGGCGCAACGCGATCCTGATGCTGATCAGCATCGAGCTGATGCTCAACGCCGTGAACCTCTCCCTGGTCGCCTTCAACGCGTACGCCTACTACGCCCCCGACGACACCGGCGCGATCTTCGCGCTGCTGGTGATGGCCGTGGCCGCGGCCGAGGCGACGGTGGGGCTGGCGCTGGTGATCGCCATCATCCGCACCCGCCAGACCCCCGAGGTGGACGAGTACTCGGACCTGCGGGAATGAGCCGATGACGATCGAGACCCTGATCGTGCTCATCCCGGCGCTGCCGCTGGCCGGCTTCCTGTTCGCCGTGCTGGTCGGCCCGCGGATCGACCGCATGCCGGCGCACGGCCATGACGCGCACGGGGCCGATCACGCCGACGACCACGCGGGGCACTCCGGGCACGGTGGCGAGTCCCACGATGCCCATGCCGAGGTCGACGAGTCGTCGTTCCGTCCCATCCCGTCGGAAGAGGAGCAGCGGGCCACCTCGCCGCACGCCGGCCACGCCGACGACCTGGCCAACAGCAACGGCGCCGATGGGGTCATTCCCGACGACCTGAACGACGGGCTCGGGCAGGTCGGCCACGTGGTCGAGGGCGGGGCGCAGCCGCGCTACCGGTCGTGGTGGGTGCCGACCGCGCTGGTGGCCATCGGCTGGGCCTTCTCCATGGTGGTCTTCGCCAACGTCGTCTTCGGCGGCAACACGTACCACGTCTCGCTCTACGAGTGGATCGGCTCAGGCAGCTTCCACATCCAGATCGCGTTCCTGGTGGACGGCCTGACCGCGATGCTGCTGCTCGTCGTCAGCACGGTGGGCCTGCTGGTCCACGTCTATTCGATCGGCTACATGAACGGCGATCGGGGCCTGTGGCGCTTCTTCGCCTACCTGAACCTCTTCATGTTCAGCATGCTGCTCCTCATCCTGGGCGACAACTTCCTGATGCTGTACGTCGGCTGGGAGGCGGTCGGCCTGTGCAGCTACGCGCTCATCGGCTTCTGGTACAAGAAGCCCTCGGCGGCGGGAGCCGCCAAGAAGGCGTTCATCGTCAACCGGGTCGGCGACTTCGGCTTCGGGCTCGGCATCATGGCGATCTGGACGGCGCTCGGGACGCTCCAGTTCGACCAGGTCTTCGAGACGATCGGGACGCTGGATCCTGGGCTGATCACCCTCATCGCGCTGCTCCTCTTCGCCGGCGCGGTCGGCAAGAGCGCCCAGTTCCCGCTCCACGTCTGGCTCCCCGACGCGATGGAGGGCCCCACCCCGGTCAGCGCGCTGATCCACGCCGCGACCATGGTCAACGCCGGGGTCTACCTGGTCGCCCGCTCCAACCCGATCTTCGCGGAGAGCCCCACCGCCATGTGGGTGGTGGCCAGCATCGGCGTCTTCACCGCCATCTTCGCCGCGGCGATCGCGCTGACCCAGAACGACATCAAGAAGGTGCTCGCCTACTCGACGGTGAGCCAGCTGGCCTACATGTTCTTCGCGCTGGGGATCGGGGCCTGGGTGGCCGCCATCTTCCACCTGGTCAGCCACGGCTTCTTCAAGGGGCTCCTCTTCATGGGCTCCGGCTCCGTCATCCACGGGGCGTCGGGCGAGCAGGACATGCGCTTCATGGGCGGCCTGCGGTCACGCATGAAGTGGACCTATCGGACCATGGTCGTCGGCTCGCTGGCCCTGGCGGGGATCCCCATCTTCGCCGGCTTCTTCAGCAAGGACGAGATCCTGGGGGAGGCCTTCGGGCGCGGCTACTACCTCTTCTGGGCGGTGGGGCTGGTGGTCGCCTTCATGACCGCCTTCTACACGTTCCGGATGGTGTACCTCACCTTCCATGACACGTGGCGCGGGCCGCGCGACGCCTGGGCGCACGTCCACGAGTCGGCGCCGACCATGGTCGTGCCGCTCATCATCCTCGCCGTCCCGACCATCCTGGTCGGCCTCCTGCTCGGGCTGCCGCCCGAGGGCGGCCTGATCCACGGCTGGCTGGAGGAGGTCTTCCACGGCGCCGAGGAGGCCGGGGCGGGGATCCTGCCCGGCTCGATCCTGGCAGGGGGGCATGAGGGCTTCACCCTCTTCGGGATCGGCGGGCTGCTGCTCCTGCTCGGTGCGGCGGCAGGCACGGCGGGCATCTGGCTCGCCTACCGCTGGTACGTGCGTGACCCCGAGGCGCCGGCGCGCTTCGTGGCCGGCATCCCGTTCGGGCTCGGCCCCGGGATGTACGCCGCCAGCCTCAACAAGTACTACGTGGACGACCTCTACGGCCTCGTCTGGGCCCGCGGCGGCGTGCTGGTCGCGAACGCCCTGTGGTGGTTCGACGCCAAGGTGATCGACGGTGCCGTGAACGGCGCCGGCTGGATCGCCCAGCGCCTGGGCGCGGTGCTGCGCCGCTCGCAGACAGGGCGCGTCCAGAACTACGGCCTCGGCATGGCCGCCGGCCTGGTGGTCGTGCTGGTCGCCTACCTGGTCTTCCGTTCATGAGCGGCCTGCCGGTGCTCAGCCTGGTCGTCTTCACGCCGCTGATCGGGGCCCTGGCGATACTCTTCGTGCCGCGCGACAAGGCGCGCCTGATCCGCTGGCTCGCCCTGATCGCCTCGCTCGCCAGCCTCGCCTTCAGCGTGACGCTGCTCGGCTACCAGACGACCGGCGCCGAGTTCCAGTACCGCGAGGATGTCTCCTGGATCGCCGCCTTCGGGATGCGCTACACGATGGGCGTCGACGGGCTGTCGGTCGTGCTGGTGCTGCTCACCACCGTGCTCAGCGTGGTCAGCATCTTCTACTCCTGGGACCCGATCCAGACGCGGGTCAAGGAGTACTACGCCACGATGCTGCTGCTGATGGTCGGCATGCTGGGCGTCTTCGTCAGCCTCGACCTGTTCCTCTTCTACGTGTTCTGGGAGCTGAGCCTGATCCCGATGTACCTGATCATCGGGATCTGGGGCGGGCCGCGGCGGATCTACGCCACGGTCAAGTTCGTGGTCTACACCCTGGTCGGCTCGCTGCTGATGCTGGTCGCCATCCTGGCCGTGGCGATCGCGCATGCCTCGGCCGGCAACCCGTTCACCTTCAGCTACGAGACGCTGCGTGGCTTTGGCTACGCCGATGGCCTCCAGGCCCTCGCCTTCGTCGCCTTCTTCCTGGCCTTCGCCATCAAGGTGCCGATGTGGCCGTTCCACACCTGGCTCCCCGACGCCCACGTCGAGGCGCCGACGGCGGGCAGCATCATCCTGGCCGGGGTGCTCCTCAAGCTGGGCGGCTACGGCTTCCTGCGCTACTCGCTGCCGCTCCTGCCCGACGCCAGCAAGGAGTTCGCCCCCATCGTCATCGGCCTGGCGGTGGTCGCCATCCTGTACGGCGCCATGGTCAGCATGGTGCAGCCGGACCTCAAGAAGCTGATCGCCTACTCCTCGGTCAGCCACATGGGCTTCGTGATGCTCGGCGTCTTCGTCTTCAACACCCAGGGGCTGCAGGGCGCCGTCTTCCAGATGATCAGCCACGGGGTCACCACGGGGGCGCTCTTCCTGCTCGTCGGCGTGATCTACGAGCGCACCCACGACCGCCAGATCGCGCACATGGGCGGCCTCAACGGGCGCCTGCCGCGCTACGCGGCGATCTTTGGGCTGTTCACCTTCGCCAGCATCGGGCTGCCCGGCTTGAGCGGCTTCATCGGTGAGTTCCTGGTCGTCCTCGGCTCGTTCCAGTACTCCGCCTGGGTCGCCGCCGCCACGATGCTGGTCGTGATCATCAGCGCGGTCTACATGCTGTGGATGTTCCAGCGCGTCTTCTTCGCGGTCCCGTCGGACTGGATGCGACAGGCCTGGCCGAAGCTGACCGACATGAGCCGCAACGAGTGGCTCTCGCTCGCCCCGCTGATCCTGCTGGTGGTGGGGCTGGGCGTCTTCCCCGGGCCTGTCCTCGACGCGATCGCCGGGCCGGTGGCGCGCATCCTCGACGCCGTCAACGCCTCGCCTGGGCTGACCGGCTTCCTGCCGTGGTAGGGCGATGACCGGCGACGACCTGAACGCCCTCCTCCCGGAGCTGGCGCTGACGGTGCTGGTGCTGCTCGTGCTGACCGTCGACCTCTTCCTGCGCCGCGGGCAGAAGTGGCTGCTGACGCCGCTGACGGTGATCGGCCTGGGCGTGGTCGGCGTCACGCTGCGTCGGCGCGTGGGGCGTGAACGAGACCGTCTTCTCCGGCTTCTACCGCGTGGACGACCTGTCGGTCGCCTTCAAGGCGGCGAGCGTGGTGATCGGCATCCTGGCCGCGCTCTTCGCGCCGGGCTACCTGGTCGGGCGCCGCCTGCCGCTGGGCGAGTTCAACGTGATCCTGCTCTTCAGCCTGATCGGCATGTTCGTGCTCGCCTCGGCGAGCGACCTGATCACGCTCTTCATCGGCCTCGAGCTGATGGTGATGCCGGCCTACCTGCTCGCCGGCTTCGCCAAGACCGATCGCTACAGCAACGAGGGCGGGCTCAAGTACTTCCTGCTCGGCAGCTTCGCCAGCGCCATCCTCCTCTTCGGCATCAGCTGGACCTACGGCCTGACCGGCTCGACCCGCATCTCGGAGATCGGCGGGCTGGTGAGCGGCGCCGGCCCGGCCGGGCTGATCGCGATCGCGATGCTCACCGTCGGCTCCACCTTCAAGGCGGCGGCGGTGCCGTTCCACTTCTGGACCCCCGACGCCTACCAGGGCGCGCCCGACTCCCGATCACCGGCTTCCTGTCGGTCGGTCCCAAGCTCGGCGCCTTCGCCCTGCTGGTGCGCCTCTTCGCCGACGGGCTGGGGGCGAGCGGCGCCGACTGGTACGGCGTGATGGCGGTCCTGGCCCTGATCACCATGACCGGCGGCAACCTCGTGGCGCTGGCCCAGACCAACGTGAAGCGGATGCTCGCCTACTCGAGCATCGCCCACACCGGCTACATCCTGGCCGCGCTGGCCGCCTTCGCGCACACCACGGACCTCGCCGCGCGTGGGCAGACGATCCAGTCGATCCTCTTCTACGTCCTCGGCTACGGGGTGATGAACATCGCCGCCTTCAGCGTGGTGGGCATGCTGCAGCGCGACCCGCGCCGCTTCGGCGGGCTGAACGCGTTCGCCGGGCTGGCGGGGCGGGCCCCGGCGCTGGCCGCGGCGATGGCGATCCTGCTCCTCTCGCTGACCGGCATCCCGCCCACGGTCGGCTTCTTCGCCAAGCTGTACGTGCTGGTCGCCACGGTCGACGCCGGGGTCGCCTGGCTCGCGGTGGCGATCGCCCTCAACGCGGCCCTCGCCGCGTTCTACTACCTGCGCGTGATCGTCTACATGTACATGCGCGAGCCGGAGGCCGACCCCGCCCCGATCGAGCGCTCACCGCTCACCGTGCTGGCCCTGGGCCTGTCCGTGGCCGGCGTGCTGGCGCTCGGCCTCTTCCCCGACCCGATCATCGAGTTCCTGCGGAGCTCGGCCGCCAGCCTCTTCTGACCGATCCGCGCGCCGGTTGGGGGATGGGCCCTGACCGGCCACCCTTGCTAGACTCCCGCCGATGAAGCGCCTCTTCGCCCCCGGCCTCTTCCTGCCGCTGCTCCTCGCCGTGGCGGGCGTCGCGCTGATC
This sequence comes from uncultured Chloroflexia bacterium, assembly GCA_963782015.1. Classification (GTDB taxonomy): domain Bacteria; phylum Chloroflexota; class Limnocylindria; order QHBO01; family QHBO01; genus CF-167. Next base: position 790,604 of record CAWAHY010000004.1, on the reverse strand, counting down.
GTGGTGGGGCAGCTCCAGGTCGACGGGCCGCGGGAGTCCCTGCCGCCGATCGACGCGTCGCAGGTGGCGGTCGCCTCTCCCAGCGCTCCCCCCTCGCAGGGGGCGACCGCGGTGCCGACGCCCTCGCCCACCCCCATCCCCGACGACTGGGCGGCGGTCCAGATCGAGATCCCCTCGGTCGATCTCAACGTGGCGGTCAGGCACCAGGAGGAGATCGGCTGCGGCCACCTGGACGACGACGCGGTGTACGTGGTCTGCGGCTCGACGCAGCCGGGGCGCAGCTCCAACTCGTACATCGCCGGGCACGCGTTGCAGCACGTCTTCAAGCGCCTCTGGAACGTGATGCTCGGCGCCGAGGTCAGGATCCTGATGTCGGACGGGGTCGTGCTCCGCTACGTCGTGACCGAGGTCCATCCCAACGTGAGCTGCCCAGACTCGCGCAGCGACCCGATGCCCAATCCGCCGCTGGCCCTCCAGTACGCGCGCGCCGGCTGCCCCGGCGCGGCCTGGCTCAACGCCACCGACCACGAGCGGCTCACGCTCCAGACCAGCCAGGGCTACAACCGCAACTGGGGCGAGCTGGTGATCGTCGCCGAGCCGGTCAGCTAGCCCGCGTCCGCCGCCTTCCCTCGACGAGGAGCGCGGGGACGATCGTGAGCGCCGCCACCGCCAGCGCGATCTGGAGGACCAGGCGCAGGACCCCCGCCGCCTCGCCGCGTGACCAGGCCTCGAGCAGGTCGACCAGCGCCAGGCTGCCCCGTGGATCGACCCCCACGAACTCGGGGTGTCCCAGGGTGGTCACCAGCGCATCCCGCCGCACCGGGTCGTTGACCAGCGCGTTCAGCTCGTCGATCCGGTTCTGGCCGATGCTCGTCAGGAGCGCCAGGCCCACGCTCATTCCCACCGTGCGGGTCACCTGCAGCATGGCGCTGGCCACCCCATAGGCCGATGCCCCCGCCGCCTCCACCGCCGCCGTCGCGCGCGGCGAGACGGTGAGCCCGAACCCCACGCCGAAGACGGCCAGGTCGCGCTGGAGCCGCGACAGGCCGCTGTCGACCCCCCAGCCGGACGCCAGCGCCAGGCCGATCACCGTCAGCCCCACGCCGGCCACCGCCGTCAGCCGCTGGCCGATCCAGCCGGACGCCACGCCACCCACCACGGCTCCCACGGCGATCGCCAGGGTCAGCGCGGTGAGCGCCTCCGCCGATCGGTCCGCGCCGGCGTTCAGCACCCGGTTGACGAAGACCGGGCCGCCGATGATCGCGGTCGCCAGGGTGTAGCCGGTGAGCAGGCTCACCCCGTTCGAGGCCGCGAAGCGGGCGTCGAGGAAGAGGCGCGGGTTGATGAGCGGCGTCGCCTGCCGCAGCTCGCGCAGGACGAAGCCGACCCCGAGCAGGACCGCTGCGGCGAGCCCCAGCAGGATCGCCGGGTCGCCCCAGCCACGCTGTCCGGCCAGCGAGAGCGCTCCGACCCCGACCACCAGGGTCAGCGCGACCAGCAGCCCGCCGACCAGGTCGATGCCGCCCCGCGCGCGCGGCGTCTCGACCCCGCCCGCCACCACGTACAGCAGCAGCAGGGTGAGGATCCCGGCCGGCACGTTGAGGAAGAAGATCCACTGCCAGCCGCTCAGGTCGAGCCCGGGGATCGGGAGCGACACGTTCAGGAGCACCCAGGCCCCGTAGGCCGGTCCGACGGCCATCCCCACGAACGTGGCCGCCCCCTCGATCCCGAGCGCCGTGGCGCGCGCTCGACCGGCGAAGAGGTGGCTGGCGAGCGCCATCGAGAGGGGGACGAGCGCCCCGCCGCCGAAGCCCTGGACCACGCGAGCGGCGATCAGCCAGTCGAGCCCGGCCTCGGGGCCGGCGATCGGCGAGAGGCCCGCTCCCAGGCTGCCCAGGCAGAAGAGCGCCAGCGCGACGAGGTAGAGGCGCCGTGCGCCCCACAGGTCGGCGGCCCGTCCGGCGAGGGGCATGGCCACGACATAGGCGAGCAGGTAGGCGTTGACGATCCAGCTGGCGTGGGCGAGGTCGCCCCAGCCGCCGAAGTCGGCCACGATCGACGGCAGCGCGATGGCGACCACCATCAGCTCCGCGCCGCCGAGGAAGACGCCGAGCGAGGCGACCACCAGGATCCCCCAGGCGCTCGCCGGGGAGCGCCCCAGGCCGGCCACCGTCACAGGTCGCTGCGCTGAAGGCCCACCACCGCCAGGACCAGCAGGACCGCGGTGGCCGCCAGCGCGGCTCCCCCCGAGCGGAGCGCGTCGCCGACCGGCCGGGCCGTCCCATCGAGGTGTGCCAGCAACCCGATCCCGCCGGTCGGGCTCGGCAATCCTCCCGGCGCGGTCGCCAGGGCCGCCGCGAGCAGCACCCCGCCCACCCCGACGGCCAGCAGGGTGGCGGGGAGGGTCGGCAGGAAGGCACCGAGCAGGAGCCCCGTCGCCACCGCCGCCAGCGCCGCGCCGATGGTGGCCCCCACCGCGGCGGCGTATGGCATCGCGTCCGGCACCGTCTCGGCGCGTCCAAGCGCCGCGAGCCATGCCCCCATCGAGCCGAGCACGATGCCGACGGCCAGCAGGAGGCCGAACGCGACGAACCAGGAGAGGAGGATCGCGGAGCGCGGGACGGCACGGACCGCCATCCAGGCCACCGTGCCGCGGTCGCGCTCGTGGGCCATGGTGCCGGCCGCGAGGCCAGCCGAGACGGCGATCGCGACGCTCGCGCCCACCCCGTACCAGAACCCGGCGCTGCCCACCGCCGTGACGCCCACCAGGTCGGGCGGCACCACGATCGCCAGCAGCCCGCCGAGCAGCGGCAGCCCGATCACGCCGATCAGCCGGAAGCTGATCCACATCTCGTGAAGCGCCATCCAGGTGAGCGTGCGCAGCCGGTTCATCGGCTCAGCGCCGCCGCCTTCTGGGGGTTGATCGTGATCACGCCGGCGAGCGCCTCGATCCCCCGCTGCGAGAGGGTCAGGCCGCGCTCGTCGAGCTCGCGGACGGGGGCATGCACCAGCAGCCGCCCGTCGCGCAGGAAGGCGACCTGGTTGACCAGCCCCGCCTCGCTGGCCGGGAAGCGGCTGGTGATGAGCACCGTGCGGCGCCGACCGGGGATCGCCAGCAGGCGCGACCGCTCCTCGGGATCGACCGAGCGCAGCGGTTCGTTGAGGAGCAGCACCTCGGGGTCGGTCAGCATCGCGGCCGCCAGGGCCACCTTCTCGGCCAGCGGCACGCCGCCACGCCGCACCGGCTCGTCAAGCTGGACGCCGAACCGATAGTGCTCGGCCATGATGTCGATCCGGTGGTGGCGCTCGGCCGTGTCGTACTCGGCCAGGCGCCCGGCCAGGTCGAGCACCTCGCGCGGCGTCATCCACGGGTAGATGCCGGCCTCAGGGCCGACGTACCCGACGCGGCGTGCCCAGCCCGCGGGTGAGTCGTCGGCGAGCGTGACGCCGGCCAGCCGCACCGTTCCGGCGCGGGCGTGGGCGAGGCCGGCCAGGATGCGGAGCAGCATCGGCGCCGACTCCTCGGGTCGCGAGACGACCAGCAGCCGCGCCCCGACGCCGACGACCAGGGCGAGGTCGTCGAGCAGGCGATGGCCGCGGAAGCCGCGGGTCAGGCCCTCGCACACGACGGATGCCGGCCTGAGCAGGCGCAGCGACTGGGAGGCCCACAGCGCGTCGGGCGTCGAACTCGTCAGGGTCACACCTCCTCGATCGCGGCGGGCCCCGCTGCGCGGCAGTCTAGCACCGGCCCAAATGTACCCCTTGACGCCCCATCGACCGCCCAATATCATAAGCCCCCGCTTATATCAACCCGCATTTGATAAAGAAGCGCTACGCAATGACCCTTGCTCCCGAGACCCGCGCCGAGCGGGACCTGCGCCGCCTCAGGACCTTCTATCGCGCACTGGGCGACGAGACGCGCCTCCGCGTCATCAGCCTGCTGGCCGAATTCGGCCCGATGCCCGTCAACGAGCTGTCGGCGCGCGTCGTCCTGTCGCAGCCGCTCATCAGCTGGCACCTCCGCATCCTGCGCCTGGCCAACCTGGTCGAGACGCAGCGCCAGGGCCGCGAGGTGATCTGTCGCCTGCGCACCGCCGCGTTCGAGGAGCTGCACGAGGCCGAGGCGCGTCTCATCGGCGGGACCTCCGGGATCGGCATGGCGCGCCCCAGCGGCGCGTCCGAGGTGGCCGATGTCGGCTAGCCATCCGAGCGCCGGCGAGCTGCCACGCGGCAGCTCCCTCCTCTCGAACCGGCTCAAGGAGGCGGGCCGCGCCTTCCTCGCGCCGCTCGTGCGCCTCGCACAGCGGCTTGGGATCACCGCCAACCGCGTGACCGTGGCGGGCTTCTGCATCGTGGTCGTGGCGGCCGGCCTGATTGCGATCGGGCAGCTCCTGGTCGGCGCGGCGGTGCTCGTCTTCGGCTCGCTCCTGGACGCCGTGGACGGCGCCCTGGCCCGCGCGACCGGGGGCAGCACGACCTTCGGCGGCTTCCTCGACTCGACCCTGGACCGCGCCGCGGAGGCGATCCTCTACCTCGGCATCGTCGCCTACCTGCTCGGCGCCACCGTCGATCCGGTCTGGCCGGTGCTCCTCGCCCTGGCCGCCCTGTCGGGCTCATTCATGGTCAGCTACACGCGCGCCAAGGCGGAGGCGATCGGCCTCACCGCCTCGGTCGGGCTCGCGCCCCGGACGGAACGTCTCGTCCTCATCGTGGCCGGCATCGGCCTGGCCGGGATGGGCCTCGAGATCGGCCTCCTGGGCGCCATCGGGATCATCGCCGCCCTGTCGGCGGCCACCACCGTCCAACGCATCTGGCACGTCCGCCAGCAGGTCGAAGCGACACAGGAGAGATAGCAATCGTGGCGAGCAGCAACGGCAAGAACGGGCATCGGCCCGCCGATGGCAAGATCCGGGTGGCGATCGTGGGGGTCGGCAACTGCGCGTCGAGCCTGGTGCAGGGCCGCTACTACTACGAGAAGACGAAGGACTCCGACCACGTCCCCGGCCTGATGCACGTCAACCTGGGCGGCTACCGGATCCGCGACATCGAGTTCGTGGCCGCCTTCGACATCGACAAGACCAAGGTCGGCAAGGATCTCTCCGAGGCGGTCTTCGCCGGGCAGAACAACACCTTCAAGTTCTCCGACGTGCCGCACACCGGCGTGACGGTGGACCGCGGCATGACCCACGACGGGCTCGGCAAGTACCTGTCCGAGGTGATCGAGAAGGCGCCCGGCCCCACCGCCGACGTGGTCGGCATCCTCAAGGAGCGCAAGGTCGACGTCATGGTCTCCTACCTGCCGGTCGGCAGCGAGGAGGCGACCAAGTGGTACGTCGAGCAGGCGCTGCAGGCGGGCGTCGGCTTCATCAACGCCATCCCGGTCTTCATCGGCCGCGAGCCGTACTGGCAGCGGCGCTTCGCCGAGCGCGGCCTGCCGATCATCGGTGACGACATCAAGAGCCAGGTCGGCGCGACCATCACGCATCGGGTCCTGACCCGCCTCTTCATGGACCGCGGCGTGCGGATCGACCGCACCTACCAGCTCAACTTCGGTGGCAACACCGACTTCCTCAACATGCTGGAGCGCGAGCGGCTCGAGTCCAAGAAGATCAGCAAGACGAACGCCATGACCTCGATGCTCGACTACGAGATCGACGAGGACAACGTGCACGTCGGCCCGTCCGACTACGTGCCCTGGCTGAAGGACCGCAAGTGGTGCCACATCCGGATGGAGGGCACCACCTACGGCGACGTGCCGCTCAACCTGGAGCTCAAGCTCGAGGTCTGGGACTCGCCGAACAGCGCCGGCGTCATCACCGATGCGATCCGCTGCCTGAAGCTGGGCCTGGATCGCGGCCTGGTCGGCACGCTCGTCGCGCCGTCGTCCTACTTCATGAAGAGCCCTCCGCGCCAGATCCACGACGACGTGGCCCGGGAGCGGGTGGAGGCCTTCATCCGCGGCGACGACAACGAGACGCTGGTCGGCACCGAGACGCCGCCCAAGAGCACCCAGCGCCGGCTCGCGCCGGCCAGGGCCAGGGCCGCCGTCACCGCCGACTGACGCGGTGTCCACCACGGCCAGCGCCTCGGACGTCGAGCGGCCACGCGAAGCCTCATCGGAGGAGCGTCGCCGGGAGCAGCTCACCTACTGGGCCTACCGCCTCGGCGAGCGCGTGATCAACCTGCTGCCGCGCTGGCTGGTGCTGCCGCTGGCGGCGGCGGCCGGCAACGGGGCGCACGACCTCACCGCCGACAAGCGCGGGCTGGTGCGCGAGAACGTGGCGCACGTCCTGCACCTGCCGGTGGATCACCCCCGCGTGCGTCGTGCCGCGCGCCGTGCGTTCCGCAACTACGCCAAGTACCTCGTCGACGTGATGCGCCTCGAGACGCTCGACTCGGAGGCCGTCGCCCGGCTCGTCGAGATCGACAACCTGGAGCTGCTCGACGAGGCCCGCGCGCGGGAGCGCGGCGTGCTGCTCTGCACCGTCCACGTGGGCGGCATGGACCTGATCGCCCCCGCCCTGCACCGCCACGGGCACGTGATGCACGTCATCGCCGACGACACGACCTACGGGCGGCTGTACGAGCACCTGCGTGCGATCCGCCTCCGGCACGGGCTCATCCTGATCGGCTGGCGCAGCCTGCGCGGCCTCTTCAAGGCGCTGAAGGAGGGGTCCAACATGGTCCTCTTCTGCGACGGCGGCTACAAGGAGGGGGACGTGCCGGTCGAGTTCCTGGGTGAGCCGACCACCTTCCCGGCCGGCCCCGCCGCGCTCTCCGCGCGCTCGGGTGCGCCGATGCTCCCCGTCGCCTGCACGCGGCTCCCTGACGACCGCTTCCGGACCCGCGGCCTGCCGCTCATCACCGCGGCCAGCGACGAGCCGGCGGAGATCTACCGGGCCACCCAGGCGCTCGCCGATGCCCTCGGCAGCGTGATCGCCGAGGACCCCGGCCAGTGGTACATGTTCCGCCGCGTCTGGCCCGGGACCGATGAGGATCGGGCCCGGGCGCGGGCGGCCCTCGAGGCGGCGCGCCGCGGCGAGGATTGGACCAAGCGATCCGCGTGATGGGAGGCCTGCTGCTGGGGGCGGGCCTGCGCGCCGCGGACCTGGTCGCCCACCTGCTGCCGCGGGGCGCGGCCTATGCCCTGGCCGACCTGGCCGGGCGCGCCTGGCACCGGCTCGCTCCGGGGCGCCGCGCGGTGGTCGCCGCGAACCTGGCGCGGGTCTGCGCGGCCACCGGGCGCCCGACACAGGGACGCGCCTTTCGCCGGCTCGTGCGGCGCGCCTTCCAGGAGCACGCCCGCTATTACCTCGAGGTGCTTCGCATCCCCCACGACTCGCTCGAGCAGGTGAGCGCCATGGTCAGCGCCGACGAGTGGGAGCGCTGGAAGGCAGTCCTGGGCCAGGGCGCGGTGGTGGCCACCCTCCACTTCGGCAACCCGGAGCCCTACGGCTCGTTCCTCGCGGCGCACGGCCTGCACGCGGTGGTCCCGATCGAGGAGATCCGGCCCAAGGCGCTCTTCGACTACCTCGTCAAGCGCCGGGCGCACCGGGCGCGGGGTCGAGATGGTCCCTGTCTCCCGGGCGCGACGGCCGATGGTCGATGCGCTGCGCTCCGGCGGCGTGGTCGCCATCGCGGCGGACCGCGACTTCGCCGGTGACGGCCACCCGGTGACCCTCTTCGGCGCGCCGACCACGCTCCCCACCGGCCCAGCCAGCCTGGCGCTATTGACCGGTCGCCCGCTGATGGCGGCGGCCTGCTGGCGCATCGGGCCGGAGCGCTTCAACGCGCGGGGCTGGCTGGTCGAGGTGGAGCTGACCGGCGACCGCCGCGCGGACGCCGCCGCGCTGACCGAGGCGCTCGGCAGGCGCTTCGAGGAGGCGATCGGGGCGAATCCGGAACAGTGGTTCGGCGCATTCCAGCCGATCTGGCCCGCGGATCGAGCGCCGGTCGATGGCTGACGCGCGCGGGCGGCGACCGCGGGGCGGCGGCGAGCGTGGCCGCGCCGACATGCACCTGCACACCCTCTACTCCGACGGGACGATGGAGGTGCAGGCGCTGCTCGACCACGTGGAGCAGCGGACCGACCTGGACCTGGTCGCCATCACCGACCACGAGCGGATCGACGGCGCGCTGCGCGCCCGCGAGCTGCACGAGGCGGGCGACTACCACTTCGGCCTCGTCATCGGGGAGGAGATCACGACCCGGCGCGGCCACGTGCTGGCCCTCTTCCTGGAGGAGCGGATCCCGCCCCTGCGTCCCCTGGAGGAGACGATCGAGCGGATCCACGACCAGGGCGGGATCGCGATCGCGGCGCACCCGTTGGCGCCGCTCACCCCGAGCCTCGGCCACCGCAGCCTGCTGCGCCTGCACCACGACCCCGACGCGCGCCATCGGCTGGACGCGATCGAGATGCTCAACCCCAGCGTCGCCGGCCGCGCCCGCCGGCCGCACCGCGCCGCCCTCAACGAGCTGATGGGCCTCGCGGCGGTCGGCAACTCCGACGCGCACGTGCTCGAGCACGTCGGGACCGGCTGGACCTGGTTCCCCGGCTCGAGCGCCGAGCAGTACCGCGCCGCGGTGGTGGAGCGCAGCACGCGAGGCCGAGGGGGAGTACTGGACCCACTGGCACAACGTGAGCGTCTACGGCCGGCAGCTCGTCGCCAAGGCGCGGCACCTGCGGCATACTCTCCGTCCCACAGGAGAGTGGCGATGACTGAGACGCTGGCCCCATCGGCCCCGGCCTCGGGCGCGACCCCGGCCCGTCCACCCCTGAAGATCGGCATCGTGAGCCCGTACGGCTACCCGCACCCCGGCGGCGTGAATGAGCACGTCCGCCACGCCTACGAGGCGATGCGCCGGATGGGGCACGACGTCTGGATCATCACCAGCAAGTACGGCAAGGAGCGGACCACCGAGGGGCACGTGATCCGGCTGGGAACCGGCTTCGCCTTCCCGGCCAACGGCAGCATGGGTCGCGTGACGCTCAGCTGGCGCTTCAAGGAGCGGGCGCGCGAGCTGCTGGCCGAGCATCGGTTCGACATCCTCCACTTCCACGAGCCGTTCGTGCCGTTCCTGTCGCCGACCGTCCTCGACCAGTCCGAGACGGTGAACATCGGCACCTTTCACGCGTTCGGCGGCTTCTCGCCGTCGTACTGGGTCGGGAGCCGATTCGCGGGCCAGCTCTCCGCGAAGCTTCACGGCCGGATCGCCGTCAGCGGGGCCGCGCGCCACTTCATCGGCCGCTACTTCCCCGGCGACTACCAGATCATCCCCAACGGGGTTGACCTGGACCGATTCGCCGATGCCGAGCCGTTCGAAGAGCTGCGCGACGGCACCATCAACATCCTGTTCGTGGGCCGCTTCGAGGAGCGCAAGGGGCTGATCCACCTGCTGCGCGCCTACCACCGCCTGCGCAAGCGACACGTCGACGCGCGGCTGCTGGTGATCGGCAGCGGGCCAAAGGCGCGCGAGTACCGCCGCTACGTCGGGCTGCGCCAGATCCGCGACGTCGAGTTCCTGGGCCGCGTCTCCGACGACGCCAAGGCGCGCTACTTCGCCAGCGCCGACATCTTCTGCGCCCCCGCCACCGGCCAGGAGAGCTTCGGGATCGTGCTACTCGAGGCGATGGCCGCCGGCGTCCCGATCGTGGCCTCCGACATCCACGGCTACAAGAACGTGGTGCAGCGCGGCGTCCAGGGGCTGCTGGTCGAGCCGCGCAACCACCGCGCCCTGGCGGCGGCGCTCTACCGCCTGGCGAATGACGAGGAGCTGCGCCACCGGATGGGCGAGGCGGGGCGCGCCAAGGCGCCGGAGTACTCGTGGGACAAGGTCACCGAGCGGATCGTGGACTTCTACCGCGAGGTCCGTGAGCGGGTCGCTGAAGAGCGGGTCGATCGCCCGCTAGAGCGGCTTGCGGTAGACCCGCTCGGTTCGCACCACGGCGAAGTCGAGCGAGGTGTAGACCCGGATGGCCCCCAGCTCGTTCTCGGCGTCGACCCCCAGCCCGGCGGAGGTCATGCCGGCGTCGCGCAGGACGCGGAGGCTCTCGGCCACCAGCGCGCGGGCGATGCCCCGACGGCGCCAGGCGCGTCGCACGCCGACCGAGTTGACCCAGCCGACCTTCAGCCCCAGCTCCGCGTTCGACTCGCGGTCGATCCGGTTCAGGACCTGGCCCACGATCTCGTCGCCCTGCCAGGCCACCACCCACAGGCTCATGTCGCGGCGCGGGTCGGCCCGCTTGCGCTCGAAGCTCGCCTCGCTGTCGTCGATCGCGCCCCAGTGGTCGCGGAAGACCTCCACCTCGGTCTCCCAGATGCGCCGCAGGTCCTCCTCGCGCGCCGGCCGCAGCTCGATCCCGTCGGGGAGCGGGAGGTCCGGGATGTTGTCGAGGTGCGGCCGCTCCATCTCGTAGGCGTAGCGAACGACCCGGTAGCCGTTCCCCTCCAGCAGGGCGATGCGGCCCGGCCTCCGATTCGCTCGTCCAGCTCTCCAGGCGGCGCTCCACGCCGGCCGGCTGCGTGGCCGCCACCTGCGCCTGGCGGCGCTCGACCCAGCGCAGCAGCGCCGTCCCGAGTCCCTGGCGCCGCCAGTCGGGGTGCACCTGCCCCCAGCAGCGAGTAGTTGCGGCCGCCGTCGTTGTCCTGCTCCCAGCCGCCCTCGGCGTAGCCGATCGCCTTCCCGTCGACCTCGGCGATCAGCAGGTCCTCGTTGACGTCCATCCGCGACGGATGGTCGAGCCAGCGACGCGACCTGCTCCGGCGTGAGCCGATGCCGCGTCCCGTCCGCGACGGCGGCGGCGTTGACGAGGTCGCTGATCACCGCGTCGTCGGCGGGGCGGCTCAGGCGCCGGAAGCGGAGCCCGGGGATCGCCGGAGCGTAGGGCAGCTCGACGGTCATGCGTCGGGCGCCAGCGGCTTGCGGAAGGCGGTCGACTTCATCGCCACGCTCGAAGCCGCACTCGGTGTAGAGCCGCAGCGCCTCGTTCGCGTTGTCCGCGTCGACGCCGAGCCCGGCGCTGGTCATGCCGCGGTCGCGCAGCACGGCGAGCGAGCGCATCACCAGCGCGCGAGCCAACCCGCGGCGGCGCCACGCCCGCCGCACGAAGACGCTCGCCAGCCATCCCTGCTGCCGGCCGAGCGCCAGCGTTCTCGGCCTCGTTGATCTCGTTGATCACCCCGCCCGCGATCTCGTTCCCCTCCCAGGCCACCACGTGGAGGCTCATGTCGAACTTGGGGTCGTTGCGCCAGGACTCGAAGCGCGCGTCGGAGGCGTCGAAGCCGCCCCAATGATCCGCGAAGGCCTCGACGTCAGCGGCCCACAGCTGCCGGAGCTGGTCGGCGACCACCGGGCGCGTCTCCAGCCCCGCGGGCATCGGCGGCAGCACGATCCCCTCCAGCGAGGGGCACTCCATGTCGAAGAAGTAGCGGGCCGGCAGGTATCCCTCCGCCGCCATCAGCGCGAGGGCGCCGGTGCGCGGCTCCGGGCACCAGGTGCCGAGCACGACCGGCCGCTCGGTGGGCTGCTCCCGAAGGCGCGCGGCGGCCCGCTCCTCGCAGGTGCGCAGCAGCCAGCGGCCGATCCCCCCGCGGCGGTGGTCGGGATGGACCGTGCACCCGATGCGGAACTCGCGGAACCCGTCGGTGGTGTCGACCCAGCTCACGTCGGCGGTGGCCACCGGGCGGCCATCGGCCTCGACGAAGAGGACGTCGCGTGACGCGTCGAAGGCCGGCGTCGGACGGCGGACCAGTTCTCCATCTCCTCGCCGGTCGTGCGCCATGGGATCCGGTCGGCCTCGTTCTCCGCGTTCTGCAGCGCGGCGAGTGCCGCGCCGTCACCGGGTCGGTAGGTGCGCAGGGCGAGGTCGGGGATCGCGGGCCGGATCGCTTCGGCGCTGGCGGGGCTCATCGGTTCGACTCCATCGGCTTGCGATAGGCGGTGGCACGGGAGTGGACGGCAAAGCCGGCGCGCTCGTAGACGCCCAGCGCCCCGGTGGGATTGTCGGCGTCCACGCCGAGCCACGCACTGTCCATGCCGCGCTCGCGAAGCAGGACCAGGCTGCGGGCCACGAGTGCGGCGGCAAGCCCGCGACGGCGCCATGCCCGGCGGACGAAGACGCTGTCGAGCAGGCCGCGCCGGCGCTGGAGCAGCTCGTTCTCGTTCGCGTCGATCGAGTTGATGACCGCCCCGGCGATCTCGTCGCCGTCCCAGGCGATGACGAACAGGTTCGGGTCGAAGTTGGGGTCGTCGATCCACTCGGCAAAGGTCTCGTCGGAGGCGTCGAAGCCACCCCAGTGGTCGAGGAAGGCCTCGGCATCGGCATCGAAGAGCCGACGGTAGCCGACCGGGTCGCTGACCCCTCGCAGCTCCAGGCCGTCGGGCAGCGGCGGCACCTCGATCTCATCGAGCGTGGGCCGCAGCATCTCGAAGAAGTAGCGCACCGGCTCGTAGCCGTGGCTCGTGACGAGGGCCACCGCACCCGGCCGCCGTTCGTCGGCGAAGGAGCCGAGCTCCCGGGGCCGCTCCGCGTCGTGCGGACGCCGACAGCTCCCGCAGCCGCGCCTCGTTCCGCTCCAGGATCGCCGTGCCCACGCCGCGGCGCCGCCAGGCCGGATGGACGTGGCCGCGGGTCACGTAGGCGCGCAGCCCGTCGGTGGTGTCGACCCAGAAGGTCCAGCCGTAGCCCACCACCTCGCCATCGACCTCGGCAAAGACGAGGTCATCGGCCGGGTTGAAGCCCTTCGAGGGGTGCGTCAGCCAGTTGGTCAGGCCCGCCGCGGAGGTGCGCTCGTCCACCCCGTCCACCTCGTTGCCCGCGGTGAAGACGCGGAGCATCCTCGGCACGTCGGAGAGGTCCGCGTAGGGTCGCAGGACGAGTCCGGGCAGCGTCGCGCTCATCGGCCTAGCCCACCCGCTTCAGCTTGCCGGTCCGCTTGGCATAGCGCTCGGCGCGCCCGAAGGCCCACAGGCCGAGCGGGATGAAGACGATCCCCATCAGCAGCAGCGGCCAGACGTCGCGCGAACAGCTCCGTCACGCTCACGCCGTCGATCAGCCCCGCCCGCACCCCGTCGAGCACGTAGGTGGCCGGGCTGAAGTTCGAGAGGAACTGCATCCAGCCGGGCAGCACGCTGATGCTGTAGTAGACGCCGCTGATCAGCAGCAGCACCGACTGCAGCACGAAGGTCATCTGCGCGCCGCGCTCCACGTACATCAGCGGCAGGATGGCGGTCATGATCCCGATCCCGATGAAGGAGAAGGAGCCGAGCACCATGAACGACCGCCGCGGTGAGCGAAGTTGGCGTGCGAGAGGTCCAGCTCGAAGAAGAGCGCCAGCACCACCAGCACCACCACGGTGTGGACGAAGCCGAAGGCGATGGCGTACACGGTCGAGCCGAGCATCTGGGCGTAGCGCCGCACCGGCGCCATGAAGGTGTACTCGAGCGTCCCCTCCCAGCGCTCCCAGCTCACCGTCTCGGCGATGAAGCTGAAGACGACCGAGAGGTAGTTCCAGAAGACGGCGCCGATGACCAGGGTCAGCAGCAGCCGCTCGTCCCCCTGTCCGGCACCGATGAGCGACACGGCCAGGGCGCCCGCCACGGCATAGACCAGGAAGGCGACCTCCCAGCCCCAGTAGCGCTTGGTGAGATTGAAGTTCCGCTCGACGAAGGCGAACGACGCCTTCAGCTCGCGGGTCATGAGTGCCATCGGACGACTCCCGTGGATGAGGTGAGGGCCGACCCGATCCCCACTACAGGGACCGGGCCGGCCGCAGGGACGGATCAGCCGCGATCTGGGCGCCGACGCGCACCAGCTGGCGGCCGATCCACCGCCGAACCGGGTGGATCCGGGCGGCCTTCGCCCTCCGGCCATCGATCTCGCGCAGCAGCTGCGCCACGCGAGCCTCGTGGTAGGCGGACAGGTCCGCCGGGTTGGGATAGCTCCACATGGTCACTCACCTCCCTTCTCTCTTGATTCGCGTCTATTCGTCATCGTTGGTCTCGTCGCTTTCCAGGTCGTCGTCGAGCGAGCGACCGGTGTAGGTCATGAAGACGCTCTCCATGGTCGGGGCCTGCCCGTGCTCCGCGGCGACCTTCGCCTTGAGCGCCTCGGGCGTGTCCTCGACCACGATCCGTCCGTCGTTGATGATCGCGATCCGATCGCAGAGCCGATCCGCCTCCGCCAGGTCGTGCGTGGTCAGCACGATCGTGGCGTCATGCGTGTCCCGCAGCTCCTCGATGAAGGTCTGCACGTCCAGCTTCGATCGCGGATCGAGGCCGGTCGTCGGCTCGTCGAGGAGCAGCAGGGTCGGGCTGGTCAGCAGTGCCCGCGCGATCGCGACCTTCTGCTGCATCCCCCGGCTCATCTGCTCCAGCGGCCGGCTGAGCCGCTTCTCACCGATCCCCAGCCTGGCCAGGATGGCGATCGCCTCGCTGCGTGCCGGCTTCGGCTCCATGCCGTACAGGCGCGCCGCGTAGGCCAGGTTCTCGAATGGGCTCAGCTTCTTGAAGAAGGCCGCGTCCACGCTCACCCGGTTGATGACGCGCTTGACCGCCATCTCGTCGCGCTCGATGTCGTGGCCGAACACCTCGACCTTCCCGGTGTCGAGGGTGAGCAGCGTGCTCACCAGCCGGATGAGGGTCGACTTGCCGCTGCCGTTGGCACCCAGCACGCCGTAGATCTCGCCCCGCCGGATGCGGATCGAGATGTCGTTCACGGCGGTCACCGGCTTGCGCTTGCGCCCGACCAGGAACCGCTTGGTTACGTGCTCGACCAGCAGCGCCGGCACGCCCTCGTCCGACAGCACGCGGTGCGTCCGGGAGGGCGCCGCGGCCGTGGCCACGGGGCGCATCGGCTCCGTCTTCGGTTGTTCAAGGAGGCTGGTCATGTCGGGTTCCCTGTCATCGTCTGGCATTGCCCTGCTCGGCTCGTCTCTCTCCATTTCATGCGCAGAGCCGCGGGTCCTGCGCGGTCCGCGGCTCTTGCTCCTCGCTCGTCGCGAGCATCAAAAAACCGTGGACCCGATCTGGCCCACGGCTCGTGGCTTGTGCTTGGCGGCCCTGCCGCCTGGCTTCAGCTCGAGGGGGACGCAGATCTCCCGCCGTCGGCGCCGTTGATAGGCGTCGCGGGGCGCTCGATTCGGGCGCTGCACAGGAGTCTCATGGCTGTATCACAAGTCCTCGTTGAGAGGTTTCGCCGGGCGGCACCACACATCGGTGGGGCAAGGTCGGGGCCGCCGCGGGAGTCTACGACCCGCCTTCCTGCCGTGTCAAGCCGATTCCGGGGTAGTAGTTAGACCGGGCGAAAGTTGCCGCGGCCGGCGACGGGCGGGAAACGGACGAGACGGAACGGCGCCCAGGTCGCCGAGCCTCTCACCAAGGCGAGGCAGCCAGAAACTCCACTTCCGATTCGGAGCGCTAGTGTGGTTACGGGTATTCCTTTCGCCGGGTTCGCCTTCTGGTACGCAGCCAGCCGACGATGGCGATCCAGGATGCCGCCGCCAGCACGATCGCGCCGCCCCCGACGAGCACGATAAAGGCGCTCGTGACCGTCTGAGGTCGCTGGACTACTCCGAAGATAATCAGTAGGCCCACAACGCTAATGGCCAGGCCCCACAGTTCGACAACAAGACTGGTAACAAACAAGCGTGCCTTCGCACCAGTCAGAAGGGATATCCAGCGGGGTGGGTCCCTAACCACGCCGAAGGCATCGCCGGGATGCCAAAAGGGCTCGTGCGCAATCCAAGCCGCTGCCCACGTCAGCAGCCCAAAGACCAAGAGCCCGCCGCCGATCCCCATAGCTACTTACCCGTCGCCCCTCGGGCGATCTGTACTAGATCGGACGCGATGGTTACGCCGCTTGAGCGGACGGCTCCGCCGGCAAAGACACGCGCAAAGTCGAACAGATCGTTGATGTTCAACGGCAAGCGCACAGCAGGTGCGCCCGCACGCCGGAAGGCAGCGGCTGGCGTGTAGCTGAACCGGGCTCCCAGGACGCCTGCCACACCCGACAGGACATAGCCAACCGGATCCTTGTCTCCCGGACTCAGTTGGTATTGGGCCTCTGATGCGAGCACACTGCCAACGAGGCAGGTAGTACCCGCCGTGGCGGTGCACACAGCACCAGCAATCGCGCCAGTCCCAAAGGCCACAGCAGCCTGGCCTAGATCAACGTCGCCGCCGGTGGCCACGGTCGTTACGACATATGCGGTCGTGCTGACAACAGCACCGATGGCCGCGCCGATGGCGCAGAACGGCAGGCACGCACCATTTGGATCCGTCCACCGCCCCGGGTTGTTCCGAACATACACGTACGTCCCCACTAGCGGCTCGCCAACCGCAGCCCCCACGGGATCCGTCGTGAGGAACCGACCGGTGCCCGGATCGTACTGCCTCGCCCGCAGGTAATAGAGCCCGGTCAGGCCGTCGCGCTGCTCCCCGGTGAAGCCGAAGGGCTGCACCGCCGGAGCCCCGCTACCGGCCACGCCGGCCTGGCGCACCAGTCCGTACGGGTAGAACTCGCTCCAGGTCAGGGACGTCCCGGTGCTGCTGGTGACATCGGCCGCTGAGCCCAGCCCGTCGGGGTGGTAGTAGTACGTCGTCGAACCGGCCGTCTCGCGCAGCAGGTCGAGTCCGTAGCGGTAGGAGCGCAGCAGGGCGTTGTTGCCGTCGCGCTCGATGGCCAGCTGCGGCAGGCCGAAGTTGCGGTCCCACAGGTACTTCGTGGTCTGGTTGGCCGCCGCACCGGTGGAGGCCGACAGGCGCACCCCGTCGCCGGCGTAGGCGTAGGTCTAGACGGGTCCGCGTTGCCCAGGAGGGCCTCGAGGTCCCGTTCCGATTCGTCCGCCACTGCGGACCTATACGGACGGCGCCCCCGTTGCGGAGCTTCCTCGACCTACCTGATGGGTATCTAGCTCATCGGGCCTATGGTCATTCCCAACCGGATCTAGCGGCTGCGGATGAGGTGCTCCCGGCGGGAGACGTATCCAGCCTCGAGTATAGCACTCGGTTGCCGGTACTGCGAGTCGAATGCCTACACGGATTGCGGTACTAACCGGCGGTCTCCCATGCCGCCCCGTCTGCCCCCGCCCTCCTTGCCCGAACGGCAACTTTGACGGGCTCTAACTACTACCCCGTCAAGCCGATTCCGGGGTAGTAGTTGGGCGACTCGAAAGTTGCCGCAAGCGGCGAAGGCCCGCACACAGATCGCTTGTTGCCGCGGGAGGAGTCGGGGACACCTCGGGTGCGCGCACCACTCGATGAAGCCGGCGAATAGTCGGCGTGGCGACGCGTGCAGTCGATGAGGGAGGCCAGGCGTTTCATCCGCTCCCCCGGAAACGTCAGACAGGACTAGGTGGCGTTCGGAAGCTAATGCGTGCCGGGAACCTGTGGTGACTCGGGGAGCGGGCAGGGCGACTCCTGCGGCTGGTCGCAGAGAGCGATCCCGTACGGGATCCAGAGCTTGCCCTTCGAGCTGTCCGTTTGATAGGTGACATTGAGTGCTTGGCTGAATGCCAGCCCAGCGGAGCTCTTCGACACCTGGACAGCGATCATTGAGCCACCCACCCAGGTGTCCAGCTCATCGGGATCTGGGCATACGGCGGTGATGGGCTCACCGCCAATGACGTAGTCGGTGTGGAGGTCGGTAAGCGGGACGGCTTCGGATCCGGGTGCTGACACGCCACTCGCAAACACGTTTGGCCCTGTCGCGAAGGCCTCAACCCGGAGGCCGCCAGTCGGCTTGTCCAGCGCGACGCCATCGATACGGACACTCCCGCGCTGGGTGATGCACAGTGGGATTGGGATGAGGATCGACCAGGACTGGCCCGCCGGCACGCTGAACTGCATCTCTCCGGCGGGATGCAGGTCACCCGGGGAGCGCAGCTGGGGTCCTGGCGCCGTGCAGCCCAACAATGCTCCGGCTGCGAGCAGGAGCAGAATCCTGCTCGCAACCGATCGTTTGCGGGGGCTAGACACTAACGTCGGTCCGGGCGGTTCGCTCAGCCCGCGTGCGCTTCCGCCTGCGGTGCCGTAGGCCATCCCACGCCCGTTGAACCGCAGATTACGGTTCCGCTCGTTACCACCCAGGCTTCCCTCGTGTACGTGGTCCAACCTGCTTGCGCGGAGACGCCTATCGCGATGATGTTAACGCCGGTCGAGAAGGTGACGTTCGTACCAGAGTCCTTCCAATAGGTTCCGCTGGTCTTGCGCGACGAGCATGCCGACCAATAAGCGTGCGAAGCGGCTGCGGTGGTGGATGCCACCCCGCGAACGGGAATTATGCATTCGATGTCGACGATCGGTCGCCTCCCGTCAGCTGGCGAGAGCCGGTCCCCGAAGTCGACGTGGTGCCATCGGTCCCGGGCGGGCGGGCGGTTCGGCTCTGACCTGCGGTTGCGCAACCCGGCACCATCAGTCGTGCGGCGCCGGACGGGTGCTAGAGTCCGGCTGCTCGCGCACGTGAGGGAATGAGATGAACTACCACCGAGGGCTCCTCTTCTGGGGCCTCGCGCTGATCACCGGCGGGGCGGTGGCGCTCGCCGCCCAGCAGAATTACATCGACCGCGACCTGCTCAACCAGGCGTGGAAGCTGTGGCCCCTGATCCTGGTCGCCATCGGCCTGTCGATCCTGCTGGCGCGGACGCCGGCCGCGATCGTCGGCACCATCGTCGCGGCCCTGGTCGTGGGTTCCGCTGGTGGCGCGCTGATCGCCGTCGGGCCGGGCGCGTTCAACTGCGCCGGCGCCGATCCGACCAGCCTGACGACGCGACAGGGCACGTTCGGCGACGAGGCCAGCGTCCAGCTCGACTTCAACTGCGGCACGCTCAACGTCGGCATGGACAACGCCGATGGTTGGACCGTGGCCAGCGGCCAGCGGGGCGGAGAGCCCGCGAAGATCACGGCCTACTCGAACACCCTCGAGGTCCGGTCCTCGAGCGACAGCAGCTGGTTCGACCAGGGGCGCCAGCGCTGGAACCTGACGCTCCCACTCTCGACGCGCTACGAGCTCGACATCAGCGCCAACGCCGCGGACACCACGGTGGACCTGGGCGGCGGCACGTTCACGGACGTGTCGATCCATCCCAACGCCGGGTCGATCACCCTTGACCTGACCGATGCGCAGATCGAACGGCTGGACCTGTCGCTCAACGCCGGCTCGGCCTCGATCGTCATCGGCCCGGGCATGTACATGGCCGGGGAACTGAGCGTGAACGCCGGCTCCATCGAGCTGTGCACGACCGGCGACGTGGCGCTTCGGATCACGGCTGAGCCGAACATCACCTTCTCCACGAACCTTGACGAGAGCGACCTGGTGAAGAGCGGCGACACCTGGTCGACCGCCGGCTACACGGGAGCGAGCGACCAGGTTCGCATCCAGCTGAGCGGCAACGCCGGCAGCTTCGAGCTGAACCCTGAAGGAGGCTGCTCATGAACCGCCGCCTGTACAAGTCGCCCACCGAGCGGGTGATCGCCGGGGTCGCCGGCGGCGTTGCCGAGTACCTCGACGCCGATCCGGCGATCGTGCGGGTGATCTGGGCGCTGCTGGCGCTCATCACCGGCGGGGTCTTCCTCGTCCTCTACATCGTCATGTGGATCGTGGTCCCGGAGGGAGCCTGGACGGCCGACGCCGCGGGCGAGGGGACGGATCCGGTCACCGGGCAGCCCGGTGACGCCTCCCCGTCCACCTGGTCAGCGCAGCCGCCGCGCCGGCACCGGCGCGGCTCAGGTGGCGGGTCGTGGGTCTTCGGGCTGATCCTGATCGGCCTGGGAGCCTACTTCCTCGTCCGCGACTACTTCCCCGACATCAATCTCGACCGGCTCTGGCCAATCGGGCTCGTCGCGCTCGGCGTGCTGCTCCTCCTGGTCGCCATGCGGCGTCGCCCCGCCTGACGGGGCTGCCGCCGCTCGAGCGCCGAGCAGCTCGCGACCGAAGAGGCCAAAGGCGGCGGCGCCCAGCGAGACCATGGTGCCGGCCGCCAGCTTCAGCGCGTTGGCGCTGATCAGCGGGTCGCGCTCGCCGGTCGGCGGGTTGGGGAACTGGAACGCGTAGTTCCAGGGCGCCAGGGCGCGCGCGGCGTTGATGTACCAGTCCGGCATCGCCAGCGCCGACCCCAAGGGGAAGATGAGCAGCCCCGCGACCACGGCGGCGAAGAGGAAGGCGATCGCCAGGGACCGATAGACCCACGACCGCAGCCCCTCGTCGACCACGTACGCGACCGCGATCATGGCGAAGAGCACCGCGGTGAAGTAGTGGTAGTGGAAGGTGGCCCGCTCGATCCGGGTCCAGGGCAGGTACTGGAAGGCGAAGGCGGCGACCAGCAGCACCAGCGCCAGCGAGCGGCGACGCCAGGCCAGGATCCCGCACCAGATGACGGCGGGCACGCCGGCCCAGAAGAGGATCGGGTTGCCGCCGTTGTAGATGACCGCCAGCAGCCGGTTGTCGTACGAGTGGCTGTAGAACCAGACCGGCTTGAGGTCGAGCGGCCAGCTCCACCACGGCGACGAGGCGGGGTGCCCCGCCTGCAGGCCGAAGTGGTAGCCGAACATCTGCGACTGGAGCTCGTCCAGCGACCAGCCGTAGCCGGGCCCCTGGTTGACGGTGGCGATGGCGTGCCCGAGCTGCAGGTACGGGATGTAGGCCACGAAGTACATGAGCAGCGGGATCACGAGCAGGCAGGCGGCGACCCACGGCCAGGCGAAGCCGGCCATCTCCCCCGGCGCGAACCAGCGACGGTCGCTCGTCGGGGCGCGCCACGAGCGCCAGGCGCGTAACCCGATCAGGAGCCCGGCCACCCCGAGCATGATCCAGGCCGGCCAGGCGGCCTGCGCGCCACGCGCCAGGAAGGCGAAGAGGTACTCGACCGCGCTGCGCGGGGTGCGCCCCTCGACGCTGAAGAAGGCCATGGTGAAGGGCAGGCCGATGGCCACGCCCACCACCGCGATGGCGGGCATCGCCCACAGGTCGTCGACCGCCAGGCGGATCGGCTTGTACCAGACCAGCGCCAGCGCGAGGATCAGCGCGAGCAGGCACATCACCAGGAACGGCCACGGGGCGCCGATACCGAAGACGATCGCGATGAAGCCGATGCCGGCCACCAGCGCGAAGCGGCCGAAGTGCGATCGGGCCAGGACCAGCACCCAGAGGCCGATGAGCGCGTACCAGCCGACCCACTTGCTGGCGGCGGCGAGCCCGATCAGGACGCCGACCAGCGGCAGGGCCCACCACGCGCTGCGCCCCCATCGGCCCGACCAGATCTGCCAGAAGACCGCGTAGGCGGCCAGGATGAAGGTCGCCACGAAGATGTCGTTCATGGCGATCCGGCTCATCGCGTAGCTCATCCCGTCGAAGGTCACGAACGCCGCCGCCAGCACGGCGATCCGGCGCCGCGAGAAGAGCGTGGCGGCGAACAGGTAGATGATCCCGACCAGGAGCGAGCCGAAGATGATGCCGGCCAGGCGCCACGCAAAGGCGTTGCTGCCCGCGTCGATCGAGACCAGCCGTCCCGCGGTGCCGTTGCCAGCCTCGGTCGAGACGAGGAGGAGCGCGTGGTCGTCGCTCTGCGACTCGTCGGAGATGTCGAAGCCGATCGCCAGCGGGTCGCCGGGCAGGGCGGTGCGTGTCGAAGGCCGCGAAGCCGGCGCTCTGCGTCCCGCCGTTGCCGAGCGGCTGGACGGCCCACGCCACCGGCGCCCCGCTGCCGTGCTCGTTGCCGACCACGTAGACGATGTTGGCGACCTGCTGCCAGCCGATCGCGACCGGCCGGCCGGGAAGCGGGACGGTGTCGATCAGCGACACGTTCTCGTCGAAGACGGAGAGGCCGCCCTCCACCGCCCCGTGCTCCTCGTCCGCGGGCAGCGGGCCGAGCGGGACCCAGACCTGGAGGTTCTTGCCGCTCCCCTGCACCATGACCGGCCCGACCGGGGTCGCGGCGAGCGGGATCTGGCCGTCGCTGCCGACCAGCTTGGTGGCGGGGAGGAGCGAGGCGCTGTCGAGCACGACCAGGCTGCCGCGCACCGGGTCGATCGGCCACCACGTACGGGCCGGCGGCCGTGTCGCCGCTGCCGGTCGCGGGGACGAAGCCGATCCCGCTCGCCACCTGCGTGGAGGTCGCCAGCGGCGCGCCGGTCTGGCGCTCCACCTCGACGATGCCGTCGGGGCCGCGGAAGAGGATCACCGAGGCGTCGGGCACGAGGATCTGGTCCACGCCCGCCAGGCCGGTCTCGATCTGGAGCACGCCCGGTGGCGGCCCGCGCTCGCCGAGCTGCCCGAGGAAGGCGTTGAGGTCGTAGGCGGAGACCGCCCCGCTCGAAGCGAGGCCCACCAGCAGCCGGTCGCCTTCCTCGTCGTAGGCCATGCTGGCGACGTTGCCCGGCGCGTCCCACGCCGACACGAGCGTGCCGCTGAGCACCTCGCGCGCCTCGATCCGCGCGTCGCCCGACGAGGTGAAGGCGATCGAGGAGAGGCGAGTGAACGCCGTGCGTTGGGGCGCGACGGCGAGGACGGTGGCCGGGGCGTCGAGATCGGTCCCGCCCACCACCTTGTTGGGATCGGCGACGACGATGCCGGCGGCGATCAGGTACTTGGCCAGCGGCGGGTGGGTCCACTCGTAGGTGTCGCGCGTCCAGCCCTCCTGCCAGTCGGCCAGCCACTCGGTGGCGGAGCGGGCGTGGTAGACCTCGTCGAAGTGGGTGTGCCGTGGCTGTTCCAGGCGCCACAGGCGGAAGAAGAAGGCGACCAGCACCAGGCCGACCAGCAGCGCCAGGTCGAGCCGGTCGAGCCGCCGCGGGGGCTCCTTGGCGTAGGGGTCGTCCGGGTCACGCCGCAGCCAGGCTGGCAGGCGGTCGGCCCAGGAGCGGCGGGGCGGGAGGAGGCGATTCGGGTGGGCACCGCGGGCCCCTCGTCGGGGAGCGGCGCCACGGCGGTGGGCATCGGCTCATGCGCCAAGGCCGCGGGTGCCGGCACCGGCTCATCGACGACCGCCATGACCAGCGCCTGCGTCAGCAGCCACGCCAGGGCGAGCACGACCAGGAGTGAGAGGAGGTAGATCCCGGTGTCGTTGAAGAGGAGCGTGGAGAGCAGCGGGTCGCGCGGCATCGGCCTGCCGAGCAGCCCGGGATTCATCACCGCCCCGCCGGCGAACGACCAGTCGGCGGTGTAGACCCAGTACACGTTGGCGAAGAACGAGACGGTCAGGACCGCGTAGAGCGTCGCCCAGCGCCACGAGCGTGCGACGAGGAGGGCGCCGATCGCCAGCGCCGGGAACAGGTAGCGCTCGTGGACGCGGGTCGGGAGGGTGAAGAAGGCCACCGCCAGCACCAGCGCCCCGACCAGCAGCCCCCGGGGATCATCGCGCCGGGCGACCTGCCAGAAGGCGACCAGGGCGGCCGCGGCGAAGAGCATCGTCCCGATCAGCTGCCAGGTGATCGGGGTGGCCCCGAGCATGGCCGCAACCCCGCCGTCGCACTTGGGCGGGGCGACGTCGCAGCCCCACTGGAGCGTGTTGCCGAGCCCGGAGAACGGGTTGCGCCACAGGTTGAAGCCGTTGATGCTCAGGCCCGTGTAGGTGTCCGCCGCCTCCAGGAACTTGCCGACCAGGCTGCGCGCCGGGTTGCCCGGGTTCCAGACGCTGAAGCCGAACGGCAGGATCAGGAGCACCAGCGACCCGAGGCCGGCGGCCAGGGAGCTGATGACGCGGACGGGGTCCCGCCGCCCGTCATGCGTCGGGTCCGACGAGCGCCCGAGGAGGTGGCGCTTGATGCCGACGATCGCCACGATCGGCGTCAGGAAGCCGAACTGGAACTTCACCAGCAGCGCGATCACCGCCCCGACCGCGGCCGCCTCCGTCCAGCCGCGGGCGAGGAGGTAGATGGTCCCCATCGCCGCCAGCGCCCCGACCGAATCGACCTGGCCCCAGACCGACGAGTTGAAGATGGTGCCGGGGTTGAAGATGTAGATGGTGGCCGCCACCAGGCCGATCCGCTCGCCGCTCCACGATCCCGAGCCAGCCGTTGCCGAAGCGCCGCGCATAGGCGAAGAGGAGCCAGGCGACGCCGGCATCGGCCAGGATCCCGGGCACCTTCACCAGCCCGCCGGTGACCAGGACGCCCACCACCGGCCTGAGCCACTCGCCGATGGCGCCGAGCAGCCACAGGACGTACATGTAGCCGGGCGGGTAGTCCCCGAAGTAGTCCGGCGCGTAGAAGCTGCCGGGGCCGCCGCTGGCGAGGCGCTGGGCCCACGCGTTGAAGTCGCCGACGTCGATCCGGAAGCCGCTGGCCGGCATGTAGATGCCGCCGATGAAGGCGCGCAGGAGCACGCCGAGGAAGATCAGGATGACGACCAGGGTCGCGGGGTCGAAGGGCAGGCCGCGTTCGACTGGCCTCGCGCCCCGCTCCCTGACGGAGTCGCGGGTCATCGGTGGCGGCACCTCGTCATTCGCGCCGGCGTGGGTCGTGCGGCAAGGTGGCCGAGAGTATACATCCGGCTCCCGGACGGTCCCGACGGCGGGTCGGTTGCGCTAGGGTACGGCCCGTGACCGATCCCGAGGCCCCGAGCCGACCGCGGCTGACCTTCTTCTTCCCGGCCTACAACGAGCAGGAGAACATCGAGCAGACCGTCGAGCGGGCGCTGGCCGAGATCGGCCCACTGGTGCCCTCCATCGAGGTCCTGGCCGTCGACGACGGCTCCACCGACCGCACGCCGCAGCTTGCCGACGTCCTGGCCGCGGCCGATCCCCGCGTGCGCGTCCACCACCAGCCGAACCGTGGCTACGGCGGCGCGCTCAAGGCGGGGTTCGAGCATGCGCGGGGCGAGCTGATCTGCTTCTCCGACGGCGACCTGCAGTTCGACCTGCGCGAGATGAGCCGCCTGCTGGATCGCCTCGCCGACGAGCGCAAGCCGGTCGACGCCGTGATCGGCTACCGGATCAAGCGGCGCGACCCGTTTCATCGGATCTTCATCGCCAAGACCTACAACGCGATCGTATCGGTCGCCTTTGGCCTGCGAGTGCGCGACATCGACTGCGCCATGAAGCTCTTCCGGCGCGAGGTCTTCGACGGCCTGCGGCTGGATGCCGACGGCCCGTTCCTGTCGGCCGAGACGCTGATCAAGCTGCGGGCGCGCGGCGTGCGGATGGCGCAGGTGGGGGTGAACCACTACCCGCGCGCGGCCGGCACGAACACCGGGGCGAGCTTCGGCAAGATCCTGCGCACCTTCCGGGACCTGGCGCGCCTGCGCTGGGACCTCTGGACGCGCCGGGACGAGGTGCTCAGCCGCCGGGACTGAGCCGTTCAGGCGCCGAGCTCTTCGCTGGGCGGACCCTTCTCGCCACCCCCCAGGTCGACGTCGAGGGAGTTGACGAACTCGCGGAAGACCGCCAGCTGCTCGTCCGGGTCGTCGCCGGGCCCCGCCTTGTCGGGCTCCACGCCGGCCTCGTCAAGGACCCGCTCGTCGACGTAGATGGTCGAGCCGGTTCGCACCGCCACGGCGATCGCGTCGCTCGTGCGGGAGTCGATCTCCGTCTCGCCGCCATCGGCCGTCTCGAGGTAGAGGCGGGCGTGGAAGGTGCCGTCGGTGACGTGGGTGACGACCACGCGGCTGATGCTCGAATTCAGGGCGGCCACGATGCTGACCAGCAGGTCGTGGGTGAGCGGCCGCTCGGCGCTCAGCCCCTGCAACCGCATGGCGATGGCGTTCGCCTCCGACGGGCCGATCCAGATCGGCAGATACCGCTCGCGATCCGACTCCTTGAGGATCACCACGTGCTGGCTCGAGAGCATGTGGACGCGGACGCTCTCCACGACCATCTCGATCAGCCGGACCCCTGGATTCACGGCCCGATTCTAGACGAGGCTACTCGAGCACGACGCGGACGACCCTGGTCGGGGTGAGGAGGTACGCGACCGGCGGCCCGTCTGCGACCGAGGCGACGCTGAGCGCCAGGACCTCGTCGAGCAGCCCGGCGGTCGAGCCGCTGCGCGGCGCGAGCCACTGGCGCACGAAGGCGCCGTCGGCGCGCTGGAAGGCGACGATCCGCGCGTTGGCCGCGTCGTACACGTAGAACATCTCCCGCTCCCCGACGGTGGCGCCGTCGAGCAGCCGGTAGTCGAGGGTCGGCCGCAGGCTGGCGTCCGGCGGCGGGTCGAGCGAGTAGTTCGCCTGGTTGAGCGGCGTCGCCGAAGTTGACGCGCGTGACGGTGCGGGCCTGGAGCAGCCACAGGTTGGCGTCAACGAAGAGGTCGCGGGCCGACGCCGGCGGCAGGTCGGGGCGCTCGACCAGGAACGGCTCGGGGGGATCGGGGTAGCGGATCGGGATGACGTCTCCCGGCGACCACTTGATGACGTCGTCGCTCCCCAGCTCGACCAGGTACAGGTTGAAGATCTCCAGCGGTGGCCGGTGCTGAAGGGCCGCGAGCAGCCGGCTCTCGGCCGCGACGCCGTCGAGGCCGCTGAGGCCCAGGCGACGCGGCGTCTGCTCGCACGAGGTCGAAGCGCCACGCCTGCCGCTGCCCGGTCGATCAGCACCACGTCGGTGGCCGCGGTGGCGATCATCCACGGAGCGCCGGCCGTCGCGCCGTCGAGCTCCTGGCCGGACCGATACGGGACGGTCGCCTCGTTCGTGACGGGGTCGATCCGGATGACGCGTCCGCGGCCCAGCTCGGCGACCCACAGGGATCCGTCGCTGGCGAGCACCATGTCGACCGGGTCGGCGCCGGTGAAGTCGGCCGCGAGGTCGGCCACGGTCGTCGCCTCGTGCAGGCGCGCAACCGCGAACACGGTGTCGAGCCCCCGCTCGACGCGGCTCCGCAGCGGATCCAGCGCGGCAGCGGGGCACCCCGGCCTCGGCGGCGCGGCCCACGGCCTCCAGCGACCGTTCAAGGAGGCGCTCGGCCCGCGCGGGGTCGCGGTCGACAAGGTCGCGCCCGCCGACCCGCTCCTCCACCGTGTCGAGCAGCTCCTGGGCGTCGCTGATCGCCGGCGCGCGCCACCGAGGCGCGCAGGATCGCATCGGTGGGGCGCGGCGTTCGGGAGGCTCGCGACGCTGGCCCCCACCGCCAGCATGGCGGCCACGGCGCCCATCCCGAGCAGCCCGCGACGCCGGCGACGGCCCTCCTCGCGCAGGGCGGTGCGCGGGATGCTGGTCGGGTAGTGGGCGCGGCGGCGCGGCACGAAGGCGAGCAGCATGTTCACGCCGACCAGCAGCGCCCGCCCGGCGGCGGCCTGCGGCCGCGTCGATGGCGTCGCCACAGCGATGCAGGAAGCGCCCGATCGCGTCGGCCAGCGGCACCGGGCTGCGGTCCGGCAGGCCGGCCAGCTCCTCGTGGGGGCGGACCGGCTCGAGGTGGTGCGTGGCCGTGGTGGCGGCCACCTCCACCAGCTCGATCGCCAGCATCCCGTCCGAGCCGACCCCGCCGCGGATCCCGAAGAGCTGGTGGAGATGCTCGACCGCGGCGGAGGGGCGAAGGGTGGAGAGGGCGTTCTGCACCTCCTCGGTGCCGACCACCTGCGCCACGTTGCGCGACAGCAGCGCCAGCCGGTCGTCGGGCGACAGCTCCCCCTCCCAGGTGTAGGGCTGGATCTCCAGCGCCTCGCCGAGCGAGTCGGCCACGCGGCGAACCCGGGCTCCGGGGTCCTCCTCCTCGACCGAGGGCGGCGGCGGCAGCTCGAACATGCGGCCGTCGCGGACGATCACCGCGGCGGCGGGGCCGAGCTTGGCCACGTGGCCCTCGCGCCCGCGCACCACGAGCGCCACCACGCTGATCGCGCCGCGCTTCGCCAGCCCGAGACGGGCCCGCTGGTGATAGATGAGGCGGTTGGCCGCGGCCAGCGCCTTGGCGATCGAGCCGGTCGCGCCGGCCGAGAGGTCGTAGTAGTAGTCGCGCTCGATCCCCTCCAGCGCCTCGGCGGCGGCCCGTCCCAGCGCGGCGTCCCCGCCGGTCACCTGGGCGAGCAGGAAGAGGCTCCCCTTGGTGCGCACCTCGGCGCCCATCGTCGGCTGCCGGAAGCGGACCAGGTCGTGCGCGTCGGCGGCGCGCTCCTCGCGGGCCAACAGACCGATGCGGGTGGCCAGGCGACTGCTCATCGGGATCCGGCGGGGCTCGAGCGAGGGACGGCGACGAGGCCGATTATAGGGAGCGGCCACCCCCGGCACGAGCCACCGAAACGGCGACTCGACCGATGACCATCGTCGCCCCCGGCCGCCCCGCCATGCGCTGGTTGACGGCGAAGACCAGTGCCTCGCCGCGCAGGTTCAGCTCCTGGGCCAGGATCGGCTCCGAGGCCTCCACCTGGGCCGTGCCACCGACCACGGCGGTGAGCCGCGACGACATCCCGCCGCGCTCGAGGCCCGCCGCCTCGACGACCTCCTGCCAGGCGAGGCGAACCTGGGCCAGGGCGATCTGCTCGGCAGCGCCGGGGCCCATGCACGCCAGCAGGGCGCGCTGGACCGCGCTGGCGGCCTCCTCGGTGCGGCTCATGCGACGCGCGGCGCCTGCGAGAGGCGCCCCTCCCCCACCTGCCAGATCGTGACGCCCCGGCGGCCGGCGGGCAGCGAGGCGAGGTCCGCCATCGTGACGAGCACCTGCCCGCGCTCGAGGAGCAGCCCCAGCGACCGCTCCGAGCGCTCGGCGTCGAGCTCGGAGAAGACGTCGTCGAGCAGCACGATGGGGGTCGGGGCGTCATCGGCCCCGAGCAGGTCCGTCTCGGCCAGCTTGAGGGCCAGGATGATGGTGCGCTGCTGGCCGCGGCTGGCGTGCGCCGCCACCGCGCGCCCGCCCAGCTCCACGCGCAGGTCGTCGCGGTGCGGCCCCACCAGCGAGACGCCATTCCACAGCTCCTTCTCGCGCACCTGCCGGATCCGGCGCCGATAGGCCTCGGCCAGCTGCTCGTGCGACGGCGTGGCATCCGCCGCCAGCGCGCGCTCCGGCCAGGCGTCCTTGAGGGTGTCGGCGTAGCCCAGGGCGACCTGCTCCCCGCGCTCGACGTCGGGCGCGACCGCGTCATGCAGCGCGGGAATCCGCTCCGCCAGGTCGGCCACCAGCCTCAGCCGGGCGGCCATCACTCGCGCGCCCACCTCTGCCAGCTGCTCGTCCCAGAAGGCGAGGCTCTCCGCCTCGGCCTCCTCGCGGCGGATGGCGCGCAGCAGCGCGTTGCGCTGGGCGAGGACCCGACCCAGCTCGGCCAGGTCCCGCGCCGCCCCCCGCTGGCGCTGCGCGAGGATCGCGTCGAGGAACCGGCGTCGCTCGGACGGGGCGCCGACGAGGAGCAGCATCTCCTCGGGGCGGAAGAGGACCGCTCGCACCGTCTCCCCGAGGGTCGTGGCGCGCCGCGCCACCCCGTTGACGGTGACCCGCTTGCGGTACTCCGCGGGGGCGTCGTCCGCCGGCACCAGCAGCTCGACCCGAGCCGTGGTGGCGTCCCGCTCGTCCGCCAGGTCGAGCCGCACCCTGGCGAACGGCTGGCCGTGGCGGACCAGCTCGGCGTCGGATCCCGCCCGGTGCGAGCGGCCGGTGACCGCCACGAAGACCGCCTCGAGCAGGTTCGTCTTGCCGGCTCCGTTCGGCCCGGCGACGATCGTCAGCCCGGGCTCGGGATGCAGCTCGGCGGCCGCGTAGCTGCGGAAGTCCTCGAGCTGGAGTCGGGTCAGCCGCATGGGGCCGCTCTCCCGGCGGGCGCGACGGCGAGCCGGCGCGCCGTCATCGGTCCGTCGCTCCTACGAGGCGGTCCGGACCGGCATGATGACGTGGACGTAGTCGTCCTTGCCGACCCCGCGGATGACCCCGGGCGCCAGCGGGCCGGAGAGCTCCAGCGCCGCCTGCTCGGCGCCGAGGTTGCTCAGGACGTCGATCAGGTAGCGCGCGTTGAAGGCGATGCTGGTCGGCTGCCCCTCGACGGCGGCCTCGAGCGCGTCGGCGTTGTCGCCCACGTCGGCGGCGTGCGCGGTGATCGAGACTCCCTCTGCCGCCTCCCCGCCGATCTCGATCTTCACGATGTTGGCGCTGTCGCGCGCGAAGATGCTCGCGCGGCGAGCCCCCGCCAGGAACAGCTCGCGGTCGACGACCGCGCGGCTGGTGTGCGAGGTCGGGATGACCGGCTCGTAGTTCGGGAACTGGCCCTCGATCAGGCGGCTGACCAGGTCGATCCCGTTCGCGTGGAAGAGGACCTGGCTCTTGTTGGGCGTGACCGTGATCTCGACCGCCTCCTCGGCGTCGGGCATGATCCGCATCAGCTCGGCGTACGAGCGCGCCGGCACCACGATCGTGATCTCCGGCGCTCACCGGCTTCGCCAGGGCCAGGTGTCGCACCGCGATCCGGTAGTTGTCGGCGGCGGCGAGCGTCATCCGGTCGCCGGCGAGGCGGGTCAGCACCCCGGTCAGGATCGGGCGGCTCTCGTCGCTGGCGGCCGCGAAGACGACCTCGCCGAGGGCCTCGCGCAGGGCGTGTGAGTCGGCGCTGGTGATGGGGGTGTCGCCGATCGCCGCCACCACCGGGAACTCGTCCGCCTCGATCCCCTTGATCGAGGAGCGGCTCCCGCCGCAGGTGACCTTCAGGGTCCGCTCCTTGGCCGAGAAGACGAGGTCGATCCGCTGGTTCGGGAGCGAGCTGACCAGCTCGGTGAGGAGCTTGGCCGGCACCGTGATCTCGCCCTCGTCGGTGACCTTGCCGGGGACCCAGCAGTTGATCCCGATCTCCAGGTTGGTGGCGGTCAGCTTCAGCCCGGCGTTCTCGGTCTTGAGCAGGACGTTGGCCAGCACCGGCAGGGTGGCCCGGCTGCTGACGGCCCGCCCGACCACGCCCAGCCCGCGCGCCAGGTTCTCCTGCATGACCGATACGTTCATTCCGACCTCACCTACCGCCCGCGAGTTCTCCACGGGCCTGTGCTCGACTCTACGTAACTACCCGAAGAATACTGTGTCAGTCGCCGTCTCTCGTAGGGGTGTGGACGGTGTGGATCACCGCGCTCACCCGTGCTCGCCGGCCCTGCCGATAACCCGCCTCCGGCGGTGGGAATCCGCCCTCGAAACGGGCCCTCGCTGTGGACCGATCCTGCCGCCCGGTTGAGAACCGCCCCCGCTCATGACCCGCACGCGGGCGCAACCGCCCGCCGCACGCCCCGGTTCTCCACCGGCGCGGCCAGCTTGTCCACCGACCGCGGCGTCGTCACTCGGAGTAGATCATCTCCCGCACCGCGCTCACCTCGCGGCGCATCTCGTCGTTCTCGGCCAGCTCACGGGCGATCTTGTCGTAGGCATGCAGGACCGTGGAGTGGTCGCGCCCGCCGAGCTCGGCGCCGATCCGCAGCAGGGAGATATCGGTCTCCTCGCGGATCAGGTACATCGCGATCTGCCGCGGCACCACGATCGCCTTGTCGCGCTTGCTCGAGCGCAGCTGATCCAGGTTGACGCCGTAGTAGTCGGCCACCGCGCGCACGATCCGCTGCGGCGTGATCGACCGCTTCTTGGGGTTGTACATGACGTTCGAGAGGACGGCGCTGGCCAGCTCGTTGTTGATCGGCATGCCGGACATCGACGCGTAGGCGACCACCCGGTTGAGCGCCCCCTCCAGCTCGCGCACGTTGCTCACCACCTTGCGCGCGATGAACTCGATCACCTCGGCCGGGATCAGGTTCAGCTGGTCCTCAGCCTTGCTGCGCAGGATCGCGATGCGGGTCTCCAGGTCCGGCGGCGTCAGGTCGGCGATCAGGCCCCACTCGAACCGCGAGCGGAGGCGCTCCTCGAGGGTGGTGATCGCCTTGGGCGGCCGGTCGGACGAGAGGACGATCTGCTTGCCCGCCTCGTGGATCGTGTTGAAGGTGTGGAAGAACTCCTCCTGGGTCCGCTCGCGCTCGGCGATGAACTGGATGTCGTCGATCAGCAGCACGTCGATGCGGCGGTATCGGTTGCGGAAGTCCTCCATCCGCTGCTCGCGGATCGAGTTGATGAAGTCGTTGGTGAACTTCTCGCTGGTTGCGTACAGGATCCGCTTGCGCGGGAACTTGACCGCGACCGCGTTGCCGATGGCGTGCATCAGGTGCGTCTTGCCGAGCCCCACCCCGCCGTACAGGAAGAGCGGGTTGTAGGCGTGCCCGGGCCGCTCCGCGACCGAGAGCGCCGCGGCGTGGGCCAGCCGGTTGGCGCTGCCGACGATGAAGTTGCTGAAGGTGTAGCGCCCGTTCAGGTTGACCGTGTTGCCGCCCGCCGAGGCCGGCGGCAGCGAGAGCGCCTCCTCGTCGGCCTGGGCCGGGACCGGGCCGGGGGCATCGGCCACCACGAACTCGACCTGGACCGATCCGCCGACGACGCGGGCCAGCGTCTGGCTGATCAGGGTGCGGTATCGGTTGTCGAGCCAGTCGCGCGCGAAGCCGTTCGGCGCAGCGATGCGATAGCGGTTCTCGTCGAGGTCGACGAGTGACGTGTCCTTCAGCCAGGTCTCGAAGTTGGCGGGTGAGAGAGAGACCTGCAGCTCACCCAGGACGGCACGCCAGACCTGCTTCGCATCCATCGATAGCCCACTCCCAACCGATTCAGCCGTGGCGTTCCGGCACCTGTGAGGACTCCCTCGGGGCGCACGGGACCCGGTCTAGTGGGCGTCGGGCCTCGGGGGTCGCGGTAGTGTAGCAGCACCCTTTCGGGACCGGCAATGGATTCGCTCAAGTTGCCCTCGCCGGAGGTCCCGAGGTTTGACACCCCCCTCGGCGCGTCGCTAGAATCGCCGGGCAGAGCGAGACGGGCCGCAGCACAGGGGCCATCGCGTGAGGCTGGCGAAGACGCCAGCCCTTCGTGTGTTTTCGGACCCGATTCGCCGCCGCTGAACGAGGACAGGCACGCACTCATGAAGAGGACCTACCAGCCCAAGAAGCGCGCCCGGAAGCGGGAACACGGCTTCCGCGCTCGCATGGCTTCGAAGGGTGGTCGCCGCGTGCTTGCCCGTCGCCGGGCGAAGGGGCGCGAGAAGCTCAGCGCCTGACGGCGTCGAGGACGCGAGGTGCCGCCCCTGGAGATGCTCCGACACAAGGCGGACTTCGACGCGATCGGTCGCCACGGGACCGTTCGGTCCAGCCGGCTCCTGGTCCTGCGATCGGCGCGGACGGAGCGGCCGGGGACGAGGATCGGGCTGAGCACTCCGCGAACGCTCGGGGGCGCCGTCCAGCGCAATCGGGTCAGGCGCCGGCTGCGCGACCTCCTGCGAGGGCAGCTCGGCACCGTGAGTGCAGGCTGGGACCTGCTGTTGATCGCGCGGCCGGAGGCCGGCTCGGCCACCCACGCGGAGCTGCGAGAAGCGTTGCGATCGCTCCTGGAGCGATCGGGAATCGGTGGATGAGGAAGATCGGGCTCGGACTGATCATCGCGTATCAGCGGCTCTTCGCCTGGATGCCGCCCAGCTGCCGCTATACCCCGAGCTGCTCCCAGTACACCTACACGGCCATCGAACGCTACGGGCTCTTCCGTGGGGCGTGGATGGGGATGCGGCGCATCGGCCGCTGCCACCCCATGCATCCCGGTGGCTATGACCCCGTCCGCTAGAGAGAGCACCAGACCTTGACACCCGTGATCGGCGCCGGCTTCCTGGGGATCGAGCACTTCACGCCGCCCTGGGACGTCTTCTTCCTGCCCCTCTTCAACCTGCTGATCGCGTCCTACCAGATCATCTTCAGCGACTTCGCGCTGGCGATCATCGTCTTCACGATCGTCATCCGGACCCTGCTCGCGCCGCTCTTCGTGCGACAGATCCGTCGCAGAAGGAGATGCAGCGGATGGCGCCGCTCATCCGCGAGGTGAGCCGCAAGCACAAGGGCAACCGCACCAAGATCGCGGAGGAGACGCAGGCGCTCTACCGCGAGCACGGCGTCAACCCGGCGGCCGGGTGCCTGCCGGTGCTGATGCAGCTGCCGCTCCTCTTCGCCCTCTACCAGGCGCTGATCCGCGCCTCGAACGTGGTGACCCTCTCGGTCAAGGACGCGGCCTCCACCACCTTCACCCAGCTCCAGGCGGCGCTGCCGGGGATCACCAAGCTCGCCGACATCAAGGACTCGGCGGGCGTCGTCACCCAGGTGCAGTACGCCGCCCCGGTGGTCGGGTCGGGCGCCACCTGCAGCCTGCCGCAGCTCGAGGTCGCCAACTTCACGCACTTCCTGCCGCTCAACTGCCAGCTGATCGATCCCCTCAAGCTGACCGAGCCGATCAACACCCATGTCTCCTGGCTCCTGAACCTGGACCTGGCCCAGATCGACGACAAGTTCGGGTTCATCATCCCGGGCATCGGCTTCACGATCTCCGCGCTGGCGGTGCTGGCCGCGCTGCTGCAGTTCGTGCAGGTCCGCATGACGAGCCCCAAGCCGAACCCCGACGATCCCACCTCGTCGACCACCAACACCATGACCTACCTCTTCCCGCTGCTGACGATCTGGTGGGGCGGCCTCTTCCCGAGCGGCCTGATCCTGTACTGGGTGGTCTACACCGCCTACCTCATCGCGCAGCAGTTCCGGATCATGGGCTGGGGCAATCTCTTCCCGCTCTTCGGCTGGCAGCCCGGCTTCGCGCCGGTGCCCGAGACAGGCCTCGTCAGCGGGCCACCGCGCCGCGCGGCGCCGGAGCCGACCACGACCGCGAAGGGCTCCGCGGCACCCACACCCCAACGTCCCAGTGGCTCGCCGGGCGGTGCCAACCGCCTCGCGTCCCGCCCAACCAAGAAGAAGCGCCGAGGGCGAAAGCGATGACATTTCGAGAGTTCACCGGCAAGAACGTCGAGGAGGCGATCCGCACCGCGATGAAGGAGTTCACCGCGGAGCTGTCCGACCTCGACATCGAGATCCTCTCCCAGGGGAGCCGCGGGATCCTGGGGGTCGGCGGCGAAGAGGCGCGGATCCTGGCCGCTCCGAAATCGGCCGTGGCCGCGGCCGAGACCGTGCGCGACACCTCTGCCGAGCCCGCCGAGCCGACGCCCGCACGCCCGTCGCCGGCCGCTCGCCGCGCCGCGCCGCCTCCCCCAGCGGTCGACGAGGAGCCGGTCAGCGAGCAGGTCGCCGACCTCGCGCGCGCCGATGGCGGCCCCCGCCGCGAGTACGCGGGACGGGACCGCGGCGGCCGTGGACGGTCGGAGCGTGGCCCGCGCGGCCGCGGCGATCGCCCGCTGCGCGACCGACCCGACCGCCCACCGCGGGCGCC
This sequence comes from uncultured Chloroflexia bacterium, assembly GCA_963782015.1. Classification (GTDB taxonomy): domain Bacteria; phylum Chloroflexota; class Limnocylindria; order QHBO01; family QHBO01; genus CF-167. The sequence continues at coordinate 755,441 of CAWAHY010000004.1, read as the reverse complement.
GCGCGAGGATCGGCCCCCGCGCGAGCCGGCTCCCTTCATCCCGGGGAAGCCACTCGAGGAGCTCACCGAGAAAGAGCGGGGGACCCTCGAGGAGGCGAAGGGCGTGCTCGAGGAGCTGCTGCGGCTGATGGAGGTCCCCGGCACGGTCGAGATCGCGACCGGCGGCGAGACGGCGCGCCTCAACGTGCGCGGCTCGGACCTGGGCGTCCTGATCGGGCGTCGCGGCGAGAAGCTCGCCAGCCTGCAGCACATCGTGAACCTGATCGTGGCCAAGAAGGAAGGCGAGTACCACCGCATCGCGGTCGACGTCGAGAACTACCGCGGACGCCGCGAGGAGCAGCTGCGCGACGTGGCCGACCGTGCGGCGAAGCGCGTCCTCCAGACCGGCAAGATCATCCAGCTCGAGCCGATGCCGGCCATCGAGCGCCGGATCGTCCACATGGCGCTCGTCGAGAACCCCAAGGTCCGCACCCAGAGCGTCGGCGTCGAGCCGAACCGGCGGATCGTCATCCTCCCCGCCACGAAGGTCGAATAGCCGAGCGCTTGACGGTGGAGCGCCCCGCCCCGCCGCTCGAGGCAGCCCGCGCCATCGGCCGGGTTGAGCCGGGCGCGATGTGGGTCGGATTCGGCCTGAGGGCGGACGCCTGGCGCTTCGTGGTGGGGGCCGCGGACCAGGTGCGAGATGCGCCGGCCGACGAGGACCTGCTCCTGGCCCTGGCGATCGCCCACTTCGCGGAGGCCTTCGAGGAGGCGCCGCCCGATATCGAGGCGACCCAGTCCGACCTCTCCGCCCTGGTGCGGCACCTGATCGGGAGCCAGCCCGATCCCGGTCGCCGGGCGCTCCTCACCGAGGCGCTGGACGCGATCGACGACGGGCTTGCCGGCGACGCCGTCGCCGGGCGCCTGGCCGCGGCCAGGTCACCCGGCAGCGACCGGGGTGATCCGGTTGAGCGAGTGCTGGCTGCGGCTCGGGAGCTGACCGAGGGGCGTTAGCCCTGCGGACGGTCCTCGGAGTCGCTGGCCGGCGGGCTCGGAGGAGCCGGCGGGGTGTAGGTCGAGGCCGGCGGGGCCGGAGGCGCGCTTGGCCCGCTGGACATGCCCATGTTGAACTTGCCGCCCTCGGCCTGGAACGTCTGCCAGGCGGCCCAGCCCATCAGGAGGCCACCGGCGATCCCGAGCAGGCCGCCGATGAAGTAGGTCCCCATGCTCCCCAGGTAGGGCAGCCACGCGATCAGCGTCAGCACGGCGCCGATGCCGGCCACGCCGCCGACGACGAGCATCAGGCTCCCCTTGGTGCCAGGAAGCTTGGTGCTCGGCGAGAACTGCGGCAGGAAGACGATCACCAGCATGAGGATGCCGGTGAGCACGCCGTATGGCCCGGCGCCGAAGCTGACCACTGATCCGACGATGGCCAGAGCCGCGCCGATGACTGCCAGCTTGTCGTTCGAGCTGAGCTTGGAGAAGTCCATGTGAATCAAACGCCTCCCAATGTCAGCGCGGCGACGATGCGTGGAGCGCCATGGGCGTGCCGCTTGGCCGGTACCGTAGCACAGGCGGCCGTTCCTTCATAGGTGTCAGAGCATTCCAGCGGCGCCATTTCTGCAGCGCCGCTCGGGTCAGGTCTTGGGCCCGCCGACCTGGAACTTGCCGCCCTCCGCCTGGAACGCCTGCCAGCCGAACCAGCCCATCGCCGCCGCGACGGCGACCAGGAACATGCGAGGCCGTCGAAGCCGGTGAAGTGAAGCCGATGGTGGTCAGCAGGGGAACGCCATAGCACCGCCGCCACGCCGCCGGTGGCCACCATCAGGCTCCCCTTGAGCCGGGAGCTTCGTGTTCGGCATGCGCGGCAGGACGGCAGCATCCCGACGCCGAGGACGACGCCGAGCCAGCCAGGCCCGTGGCCCGGTGGTCGAGGCCGCGATCACGCCACCGACGACCAGGCGACCGCGAACGCCGCCATCCTCGGATGCGCTGAGCTTTGAGAACATGAATCCTCGCCTCCATCACCACGCGGCCAAGGTTGGAGTTGGGCGCGCCGCGTGCCGGGCAAGGTAGCACACGGGTCCAGACCACCGAAACAGAACGGCGGCCCTGGCGGCCGCCGTCGATGAGGAATGGTGGAGATGGGGGAGAATCGAACTCCCCGTCCAGAACCGAGTCGCCGGAAACGTGCTACAGGTGTTTCCGGCCTACTTTCGAGCTTCGCCTGCGGGCCCCCGACCGGCGGGGTGCTCCGCTCGCTATCCGGCTGACCTCTCGGCCCTTTGACACCGCTCACCGGAGTCGGCGATGCCGCATCTCACCTGATGACGCCTTCACGGCCCGGCAAGAGGAGGCCGTGTCGGCGCTCGTCGCTACTTAGGCGGCGAGAGCGTAACTTCTGTTGCCAGTTACTGGCGTTGCCCGCGGTTTTACGAGGCCTGCGGGCGACCTCGACCTGCAGTTCCCGGTCCCTGAGCCCTGTCGAAACCTGACATCCCCACGGACCGATACCGCAGAAATGGTACCACGGGCCTTCCAGGAGCCCGGATCTAGAGCTTGATCCGCTCCTTGGTCGACCGCTCCAGCTCGCGTCGCATGTCGCGCTCCGCGATGGCGCGACGCTTGTCGTGCGCCTTCTTGCCGCGCGCCACCCCGAGCTCCAGCTTGGCCATCCCGTTGCGGATGTAGAGCTTCAGCGGGACGAGCGTGTAGCCCTTGGCCTGGGTCCGTCCTACCAGCTCGGCGATCTGGTCGCGATGCATGAGCAGCTTGCGCGTGCGCGTCGGCTCGTGGTTGTTGCGATTGCCCTGCTCGTACGGGGCGATGTGCGCGCCGATCAGCCACGCCTCCCCGCGCTCGATGCGCGCGTAGGCCTCGGCCAGGTTGACCCGCCCGGCGCGGATCGACTTGATCTCGGTCCCGCTCAGCACGAGGCCGGCCTCGAGGGTCTCATCGACCTCGTACTCGTGGCGGGCGCGGCGGTTGACGGCGACGGTCTTGTCGGGCATCGGCCTGGTCCGGGTCAGATCCTCATGCGGCGGGTTGCGGCAGAGAAAGGAAAGAGCCGACCGTATCGGCCGGCTCTCTCGTCGCTACCACGCGAAGGGGTGCTAGCGCACCGCCTCGGTGGTGGCGTGACAGGAACTACTCACTGCACACCACCTCCTTTCGTTGGGCCGGATGCTAGCAGCCGCCCGGGTGGTGCGCAATCCCGGGATCAGGCGGCTTCCCGGAGCCAGGTGATCGAGGCGGCCGGGGCGGTGAGCTCCTGGACCGCTCGGTCGAGAATCGGATCCTCGTCATCGGGCGTGTCATCCGGGACCTCGACCGTGATGTCCGGCTGCACGCCATCGGGGGCGACGGAGTGGTGGTCGGGGGTGAACCAGCGCGAGATCGTGATCCGCACGCCCCCGTCGTTGGCCAATGGGGCCCAGACCTGGACGGTGTTCTTGCCATAGGTCGGCTGGCCGATGATCGTCGCCCGGCCGGTGTCCTTCAGGGCGCCGGCGACGATCTCAGAGGCCGAGGCGCTCCCCTTGTTGACGAGGGCCACGACCGGGAGGCTGGGGTCGGTGGCGAGCCCGTCGCCGGTCGACTCCCAGCGCTTCTTGTCGCCTCCTGACGACTCCTGGGTGAAGATCAGTCCGGAGCCGATGAACTCCGACGCGATCTTCTGAGCCGCGTCGATGTACCCGCCGGGATTGCCGCGCAGATCGAAGATGATCGCGACCGCGCCGTCGTCGAGCAGGCCCTGGAGCTCCTCGTGGAACTGGTCCGAGCTGGCCGGGCTGAAGCCGTGCAGCGCGATGTAGCCGATCTTCCCGTCGAGCATCCGGCTCGTCACCTCGCGCGTGACGATCTTGGCGCGGGTGATCTCCAGGTCGAAGGTCCGCTCGCCGCGCTTCAGGGTCAGGGTCACCTTGGTGCCGGCCTCGCCGCGCACCCTGCCGACCTCGTCCTGCAGCGTCGCGCCGTCGACGCTCTCCCCGTCGATCGCCGTGATGATGTCACCCGGCTGCAGCCCGGCCGCCTCGGCCGGCGAGTCGGCGAGCGGTGCGACCACCACCAGGACGCAGGTCGCGGAGAGCTGCGTGCACGACGCCAGGTCGTCGGGGTTGTCGAGGTTCTTGACCGACATCTCCGCGCCGATGCCGCTGAACTCGCCCGAGAGCGAGCCGAGTGCGCGCTGGTACTCGTCGGGCGGCATGTAGCCGCTGAACGGATCCTTGACCCCGTATTCGAAGAGCCCCTTGATGGCCCCCTCGACCAGCTGCTCGTCGTCGAGCTGGTCGACGAACTGGTCCTTGAGCTTGTCGTAGGCCTCGCACAGCGCCGCGAAGGCCTCGCTCGGCGCGGAGCACGACCCGCTGGCGCTGGCCCCTCCGGCCGCGAGATAGCCGGCCCCGAAGAGGAGCGCGCCGACCATGCTGGCGAGCACCAGCGAGACAACCCACGAGACCGGAGACGGGCCGCGGGCGGTCGGGTGCTCGGGTGGCGTGGTCGGCAGCAGCGCCGGGGTCGGTTCCGGGACTGGCTCGGAGAGCGCGGGCGGCGTGCCGTCCGGCGGCGGATCGAGGGTCGGTTCGGTCATCGGCGCCGGAGTGTAGCACCGGGTCGGCGGCGGCCCGGTTACGGCTCCATTACGTTTCGCTTACCGCGATGAGGCGCGTCAGGTGGCGGAGGAGAGGTTGGCCCGGACGCTGATCCAGCTTCCGACCGCGCCGACCCCGAGGCCGACGGCCAGGATGATCGCCGACAGCGACGGCCAGGAACTGGGTGCTGACCGCGGTCGGCATCTGGAAGACCCGGACCATGATCGGCTGGATCGGCTCCCAGGCGGTCGCCACCAGGATGATGGTGATGACGGCTCCCATGACGCCACAGAGGATCCCCTCCAGGATGAACGGCCAGCGAATGAACGAGTCGCTGGCACCCACCAGCCGCATGATCTCGATCTCGCCCGATCGGCTGTAGACCGCGATCCGGATCATGTTCACGATCATGAACAGGACGGTGAGACCGACCAGCGCCAGGGCGATGATCCCCCCGGTGCGGATGTAGCCGATGATGCCGAGCAGCTTGTCGTAATCGACCTGGCGGGTGGTGATCCGCTCGACCTCGTCGCGTCCATTGAGGGCCGCGATCACGCCGTCGGCCGCGTTCGGATCGGTCAGCTTGATCTCGACGCTGGCGTAGAGAGTGATCTGCGCGCCTCCCAGGTCGAGCGTCAGCCCCTGCTCCCGGTACGCCTCGGTCAGGCGCTTGAGGGCCTCCTCGGGGCTGACGTAGTCCACCTCCGCGACCCCGGGCAGGCCGCGGATATCGGCCACCAGGGCGTCGATCTGGGCCTGAGGCAGGTCGTCGACCAGCCGCGCCGTGACACCCACCTTGCTCTCGATGTACTGGAGGCCGCTCTGCAGCCCGCCGAGCACGATCAGCAGGCCGGAGAGGAGGACCAGCATCAGCACCACCGTCGCGGTGGCGGCCAGGCTCATCATCGCGTTGCGCCAGAACCCCTGCCAGGCCCGGACCACGGAGAAGGCGACGAAGCGCAGCAGTCGCATCGGCTAGTACTCGCGCTCGTACGCCGCGCCGGACTCGTCGCGCACCAGCGTCCCGTGCTCGAGCGCCAGCACCCGCCGGCGCATGGCGTTGACGATCTCCTGGTTGTGGGTCGCCATCAGCACGGTGGTGCCCATCGAGTTGATCTGGATCAGGAGCTGGATCAGGTCCCAGCTGGTGACCGGGTCGAGGTTGCCGGTCGGCTCGTCGGCGATCAGCATCGCCGGGTCGTGGACAAGGGCGCGCGCGATGGCGGTTCGCTGCTGCTCGCCACCGGAGAGCTGCGCGGGCAGGTGCTCGTCGTGCTCGTGCAGCCCCACCAGGTTGAGCAGCCGTGGCACCCGCTGCCGGATCTCAGCGCTGGTTGCGCCGGTCACCTCGAGGGCGAAGGCCACGTTCTCGAAGACGGTCTTGGCCGGGAGCAGGCGGAAGTCCTGGAAGACGATCCCGATCCGCCGTCGCAGGGCGGGGACCTGGCTGCGGCGCATGACCGTCAGGTCGCGGCCCGCGACGACCACGCGCCCGGCCGTCGGCAGCTGCTCGCGGATCACGAGGCGGATGAAGGTGCTCTTTCCCGCGCCCGACGGGCCGACCAGGAAGACGAAGTCACCGGCTGGGATGCTGACGTTGACGTCGACCAGCGCCACTTTGCCGTTGGGGTAGGTCATCCCCACGTCGACCATGCTGATCACCGGCTCGCGCTCGGATGGGCGCGCGACGAACGGGCGCTGGAGCGTGTCGGTCATGGGGTGGCCGCCTCGCCGATCCGGGATCGCAGGTACCCCTCGATGAAGGCGTCCAGGTCGCCGTCGAGGACCGCGGTCGGGTTGGACGTCTCGACCCCGGTGCGCAGGTCCTTGACCATGGTGTACGGCTGCAGGACGTAGCTGCGGATCTGGTTGCCCCAGCCCGCCTCCACGTGCTGGCCGCGCAGCCGGGCCATCTCCGCCTCGCGCTCCTCCTCGGCCCGCTCGGCGAGCTTGGCGCGCAGCACGGCCATCGCCCGCTCGCGGTTCTGGGTCTGGCTCCGCTCGTTCTGGCAGGTCACCACGATCCCGGTCGGCAGGTGGGTGAGGCGGACCGCCGAGTCCGTCTTGTTGACGTGCTGGCCGCCGGCGCCACTGGCCCGGTAGGTGTCGACCCGCAGGTCGCGCTCGTCGATCTCGATCGCCGCGTCCTCGGGCACCTCGGGCATCACCTCCACCAGCGCGAAGCTGGTGTGGCGCCGGTTCTGGGAGTCGAACGGGCTGATGCGGACGAGGCGGTGGACCCCCCGCTCGCTCTTCAGGCGGCCATAGGCCCAGCGGCCGTCGATCGATGCGGTGACGCTCTTCAGACCCGCCTCCTCGCCCTCGGTCTGGTCCAGGATCTCGGTGCGGTAGCGGTTGCGCTCCGCCCAGCGCAGGTACATGCGCAGCAGCATCTCAGCCCAGTCCTGGCTCTCCGTGCCGCCCGCCCCGGCATGGACCGATACGATCGCCGGCCGCTCGTCGTACGGCTCGGAGAGGAGGAGGCTGCCCTCCATCCGATTCCAGTCGGCGGTGATGGCGGCAAGCTCGCGCTCGAGGTCGCTGGTGAGCGCCTGGTCGGCATTCGGCTCGGCGGCGGCCAGCTCGGCCATCTCGGAGAGGGCGCGGGCGCGCGCCTCGAGCTCACGCCACGCGGAGATCTCCTCGCGCAGCTCGTCGGCGCGACGCAGCACCGCCTGCGCGGCAGCCTGATCGTTCCAGAGGCCGGGATCGGAGGAGCGCGAGGTCAGCTCCGCGAGCTCGAGTTCCTTGGCGGGCAAGTCAAAGGCGCACCGCCGTATCGGCCACGAGGCGCGCGAGCCGAAGCGCCTCGTCCTTAATTGCGTCCAACAGCCGCCACCATGGGGAGCTCCATCTCGGTCAACCGCACGCTCTTGCTCCGGATCTTGGCCGGGTTCACGCAGGGGCAGTAGCCCTTCCGCGGGCAGGAGCCGCAGTTGCCGTCGCAGTCGAGGGTCATGGCGTAGCTGCAGCGCATGCAGTCGCGCTCGCAGACGATCAGGTCTTCGTACGGGAGGGAGGGGTCTCGGAAGCGGGTGACCAGCGGGAGCGGGGTTGTCGGAGGGGTCGAGGTGAGGGTCTCCGAACCTCGTCGAGGGGTGGTCAGCTGCTTCACGTAGCCCTCCACTTGTGCGGAACGCGAGGTCATGAGGCCTCGCGATCCTGAGCCCGTATCCTAGCCGGTAATCGTCCCTTCGCCAACCCCGAGGATTGGGGTCGCCTCAGGCCCCGTGGCAGCGCTTGAACTTCTTCCCCGATCCGCACCAGCACGGGTCGTTGCGCCCGACCTTGGGACCGGCCTTCCTCGTTCCTGCACCGGGAGTGGAGCCGTTGCCGCCCGACGGCAGGGCGGCCGCCGCCGCGGCCGCCGGCGCCGCGCCGGTGACATCGGGCCGGCTCTCGATCATCGGTCCCTGCCGGCGCTGCACCGGTTCGCGGGTCAGCGTCACGCGGAAGACGGTGTGGGTGATGTCGTGGCGGATGGTCGACTTGAGCTCGTCGAACATCTTGTAGGCCTCGACCTTGAACTCGTTGAGCGGGTCGCGCTGGCTGTAGGCCCGCAGCCCGATGCCGCGCCGCATGTCGTCGATCGCGGTGAGGTGCTCGACCCACAGGGAGTCGATCACGCGCAGGAGGACGAGGCGCTCGAGCACCAGCATCCCCTCGTCGCCGACCTCGCTCCGCTTGCGCTGGTAGGCCTCCTCGACCAGCGTGGCGAGCAGGTCGACCGTCCGCTCGGCGTCCACGAACTCGTCGATCGCCGCCAGCTCCCGCTGGTCGAGGGTGGGCACCATCGCGAGGAGGCGGGCCTTCAGGCCGTCGATGTTCCACTCGGCCGCGAACTCGCCCGCGGTGTGCTCGGCGACGATCGCGCGGACCTCCTCGTCGAGCATCGCCAGCACCGTCGGTGCCAGGTCATCGGAGCGCAGGATCCGCTCCCGCTCGTGGTAGATCGTCTCGCGCTGGCGATTGATCACGTCGTCGTACTGGACGACGTGCTTGCGCGTGTCGAAGTTGAATCCCTCGACCCTGGTCTGCGCGCCCTCGATTGTGCGGCTCACCATCCGCGACTCGAGCGCCGTGTCGTCCTTGAAGCCCAGGGTGCGCATGATCGACTGCACGCGGTCGCTGGCAAAGCGCCGCATCAGGTCGTCCTCGAGCGACAGGTAGAAGCGGGTGCTGCCCGGGTCGCCCTGGCGGCCGGAGCGGCCGCGCAGCTGGTTGTCAATGCGGCGCGCCTCGTGGCGCTCGGTGCCGACGATGTGCAGGCCCCCGGCCGCGACCACCCGTTCGCGGTCCTCGGCGCACAGCCGATCGGCCTCGGCCAGCGCCGCGGCGTACTCGTCGGGAGACGCCTCGATGACCGTCAGCCCCTTCTTGTGGAGCAGCTCCGCGGCGAGCATCTCCGGGTTCCCGCCGAGGATGATGTCGGTGCCGCGGCCGGCCATGTTGGTCGCGATCGTGACGCTGTCGCTCCGGCCCGCCTGTGCGACGATCTCCGCCTCGCGCTCGTGGAACTTGGCGTTCAGGACGCTGTGCTTGACGCCTCGTCGCTTCAGCATCTCGCCGAGCATCTCGCTCACCTCGACGCTGATCGTGCCGACCAGCACCGGCCGGCCCCGATCGTGCTCCTCGACGATCTCGTCGACGACCGCCTGCCACTTGCCCTTCTGGCTGGAGAAGACGAGGTCCGCGAAGTCGTCCCGGATCATCGGCCGATTGGTCGGGACGGCGACCACCTCGAGGTCGTAGATCTTGTGGAACTCCTCCGCCTCGGTCTCAGCGGTGCCGGTCATGCCGGCCAGCTTGTCGTACATCCGGAAGTAGTTCTGGAAGGTGATGGTGGCCAGCGTGCGCGACTCGTTCTGGATCTTCACCCCCTCCTTGGCCTCGACCGCCTGGTGCAGGCCCTCGCTCCAGCGGCGGCCCGGCATGAGGCGCCCGGTGAACTCGTCGACGATGATCACCTCGCCGTCCTTGACCACGTACTCCTTGTCGCGCCGGTAGAGCGCCTCGGCCTTCAGCGCCTGCTCGAGGTGGCGCGCCATCGAGAAGTCGTTGTCGAACAGGTTGTCGACGCCCAGCCAGCGCTCCATCTTGTCCGTCCCGGCCTCGGTGATCGCCACCTGGCGGAACTTCTCGTCGACGATGTAGTCCTCCTCGGCCTTGAGGCGCGGCACGAGGCGGGCGAACTGGACGTACTTGTCGGCCGATTCCTCGGCCGCCCCGGAGATGATCAGCGGCGTGCGAGCCTCGTCGATCAGGATGTTGTCGACCTCGTCGACGATGGCGAAGAAGTGGCCGCGCTGCACCCGCGCCCCGAGGTCGATCACCAGGTTGTCGCGCAGGTAGTCGAAGCCAAACTCGTTGTTGGTGCCGTACGTGACGTCCGCCGCGTACGCCTCGCCGCGCGCGACCGGGCGCAGGCTGCGCAGGCGCTCATCGGTCTGCGGGAAGTCGGGGTCGACGACGAAGGCGGCCTCGTGCTGGATCGAGCCGACGCTCATGCCGAGCTGCCAGAAGACCTGCCCGATCCACTGCGCGTCGCGCTTGGCCAGGTAGTCGTTGACCGTCACCACGTGGACACCGCGGCCGGTCAGCCCGTTGAGGTAGGCGGCCAGGGGCGCGACGAAGGTCTTCCCCTCGCCGGTCTTCATCTCGGAGATCGCCCCCGAGTGGAGCACCATGCCGCCGATCAGCTGCACGTCGTAGTGCCGCTTGGCGAGCGCTCGCCGCATCGCCTCGCGCACCGCGGCGAACGCCTCGGGCAGGATCTCGTCGAGCGCGGCGTCGATCTCGCCCCGCTCGCGCTTGTGCTGCTCCTTGCGCTCCTCGCTGATCCGGGTCGGGTCGGCCGCCACCAGCTCGGACTCGGCGGCCTCCTCCGGCGTGAGGGGGCGCTGCTCGATGGGGATCAGCAGGTCGCCCAGCGATTCGCGCAGACGGGCGCGGAACTGCTCGGTCTTGGCGCGCAGCTCGGCATCGGAGAGGGCGGTGAACTCCGGCTCGAGCTCGTTGATGCGGGCCACGGTCGGTTCGAAGCGACGGACCTCGCGGTCATTCGAGTCCGTCAGCCGGGAGAGGAACTTCAGCATGGCGGAGGCCCGAGTATAGCCCGGATGGACCGATCGGCCCGAGCGGGCGTCAGGCCCTCGGCGGCCGCGGCTGGCCGCCCGCTGGTCGTGCCTCGGGCTCGTCCCTCGTGGCCCCCAGAAGGTCATCTCCTCGACCAGCTGGACCTCGGAGGAGAAGAGCGCGCCGACGCTCTCGCCGCGGTGGATCCGCTTGATCGCCTCGCCGAAGAGCGGCGCGATCGAGAGGACGGTGATTCGGTCGCGGCTGGCGTTCGCGGGGAGCGGGATGGTGTCGGTCACGATCACCTCGGTGATCGGGCTCGCGTCGATCCGGTCCAGCGCCCCGTTCGAGAAGACGCCGTGCGTCGCGCACGAGTAGATCGCCACCGCGCCCTCGGCCACGAGCGCCGAGACCGCCTCGAGGAGCGACCCGGCGGTGTCGATCTCGTCGTCGATGATCACGGCGGTCTTGCCCGCCACCTCGCCGATGATGTTCATCAGCTCGGTCTTGTCCTCGTTGCCCACGCGGCGCTTCTCGACGATCGCGAGCGGCGCCTGCAGGATCTCGGCGAAGTTGCGGGCCTTCTTGGCGAAGCCGAGCTCGCTCACGACCACGATATCGGGCAGGTTCTTCTCGCGGATGTAGCGCGAGAGGATGTTGACCGCGGTCAGCTCGTCGACGGGGATGCTGAAGAAGCCCTGGATCTGCCCCTGGTGCAGGTCCATGGTGAGGACGCGGTCCGCGCCGGCCACCGTCAGCATGTCGGCGATCAGGCGCGCGGTGATCGGCACGCGGGGCTGGTCCTTCTTGTCGGAGCGGCCGTAGGCGTAGTACGGCATCACCGCCGTGATCCGCCCGGCGCTCGCCCGCTTGAAGGCGTCGATCATGATCAGCAGCTCCATGACCGAGTCGTTGACGGGGCGCGAGGTCGGCTGCACGAGGAAGACGTCCTGCTCGCGGACGTTCTCCATGACCCGCACGAAGATGTTGTCGTTGGCGAACTTGAAGACCTCGGCCCTGCCGAGCTCCGTGCGCAGGTAGCGGGTGATCAGGTTCGCCAACGGCTTGTTGGCGTTGCCGGCGTAGATGCTGAACTCGTCGGCGTACACTCGGGTCTCCCAGCGGGTGGCTCGCGGCCTCGATTCTAGTCGCTCGGCACCGCCGCTCAGCCTTCCGTTTCGGCGTCTTCCTCCACGGTCGGTGGGCGGTCGTCGACGAAGACCGTGATCGAGACGATCCGATCGCCCTCGCCGGGCTTCATCACCGTCACGCCGCGCGACGCGCGCCGGTAGCGGTTCACGCTGCTCACCTCGGTGCGGAGGATTGTGCCCTCCTCGGTGATCAGCATCAGCTCCTCGTCCTCACGCCCCACCACCCGCACCGCGGCGACCTTGCCCGTCTCGGCGTTGAGCGAGTTGGCGATCACGCCGCCGGTGGCCCGGTGCTTCACCGGGAAGTCCTCGAGCACGGTGCGCTTGCCGTAGCCCTGCTCGGTCACGACCAGCAGCTCGGCGGTCGGCAGCACCACCTCCATGCCGATCACCTCGTCCTCCTTTCGGAGGCGGATCCCGGTCACGCCGCGGGTGTCACGCCCCATCGGCCGCACCTCGGTCTCGTGGAAGCGCGCCGCCTGACCGTCGCGGGTGGCAAGGATGATGTCGTCGTGGCCATCGGTGAGGCCGACCCAGCGGAGCTCGTCGCCCTCGACCAGGCTGATTGCGATCAGGCCGTTGCTGCGGATCTTGGCGTACTCGGCCAGCGAGGTCTTCTTGATCATCCCCTTGCGCGTGGCCATCGCCATGTAGTGGTCGGGCTCGAACTGGGGCAGCGTGATGATCGCGCTCACGTACTCGCCCTGGTCGACCATCACGCCCGGCAGGTTGATGATCGGCAGTCCCTTCGCCTGCCTGCTCGCCTCCGGCAGGGTGTGGACCTTCGTGATGAAGACGCGGCCGCGGTTGGTGAAGAAGAGGATGTTGTCGTGCGTGTTGGCCACCAGCAGGTGGCGCACCGCGTCCTCCTCGCGGGTGATCATGGCCAGCTTGCCCTTGCCGCCGCGGCGCTGCGACCGGAAGGTGCCGATCTGCTGGCGCTTGATGTAGCCGCGCTGCGAGAGCGTGACCACGACGTCCTCGGCCGCCACCAGGTCCTCGGCGGTCAGCTCGCGGTTGGCGTCGGACTGGATGCGCGTCTTGCGGTCATTCCCGTACTTGCGCACCAGCTCGTCGAGCTCGTCGCGGATCGCCATCAGGATCTTGCGGGGGTTCGCGAGCAGGTCCTCGAGCTCGGCGATGAGGCGGATCACCTGCTCGTACTCGTCCTCGATCTTCTTCCGCTCGAGCGCGGCCAGGCGGCGAAGCTGCATCTCCAGGATGGCGTTGGCCTGCGCCTCGCTGAGCTTGAAGCGCTTGACGAGGGCCTCGCGCGCCGCGTCGCTGTCGGCGGAGGCGCGGATGGTCTTGATCACCTCGTCGAGGTTGTCGAGGGCGATCTTGAGGCCCTCGAGGATGTGGGCTCGCTCCTGGGCACGCGCAAGGTCGAACTGCGTCCGCCGCCGCACGATCTCGCGTCGGTAGGTGATGTAGTGCTCCAGCATCCGCTTGATGCCGAGCGTCTGGGGCTGCCCGTCGACGAGCGCCAGCATGTTGGCGCTGAAGCTGGTCTGCAGCGCGGTGTGCTTGAAGAGCTGCTGCATCACGGTGTGCGGCGAACCATCCCGCTTGATCTCGATGACGATTCGCATCCCGGTTCTGTCGCTTTCGTCGCGAATGTCGCTCACATCCGTGATCCGCTTGCCGCTCACCAGCTCGGCCATCTTCTCGATGAGCGTGGTCTTGTTGACCTGGTAGGGCAGCTCGGTGATCACCACCGAGATTCGGCCGCGGGCGTCCTCTTCGAAGGCGACCTGGCCGCGGATGACGACCCGGCCGCGTCCGGTGGCGTACATGTGGCGAATCACGTCGATCCGCTCCTTCTCGCCGGTGAGCGAATTGCGCTGGTCCTCGAAGCGGAAGATCGTGCCGCCGGTCGGGAAGTCGGGGCCGTGGACGATCTCGCACAGCTCGTCGACCGTCATCTGCGGGTTGTCGATCAGCGCGATCACCGCGTTGCAGATCTCGGTCAGGTTATGCGGCGGGATGTTGGTCGCCATGCCGACCGCGATCCCGGAGCTGCCGTTGATGAGCAGGTTCGGCAGGCGCGCCGGCAGCACGGTCGGCTCGCGCAGGCGGCCGTCGTAGTTGTCGACGAAATCGACGGTCTCCTTCTCGATGTCGGCCAGCATCTCGTCGCTGATGGCCGTGAGGCGCGCCTCCGTGTAGCGGTAGGCCGCGGCCGGGTCACCGTCGATCGAGCCGAAGTTGCCCTGCCCGTCGACCAGCGGGTAGCGCAGGCTGAAGTCCTGGGCCATGCGCACCAGCGCGTCGTACAGCGCCACGTCGCCGTGGGGGTGGTACTTCGCCAGCGCGTCACCGACGACGCCGGCGCACTTGCGGTACGCGGCGGTGGAGCGGAGCCCCATCTCGTGCATCGTGTACAGGATTCGGCGGTGGACCGGCTTCAGGCCGTCCCGCACGTCCGGAAGGGCGCGGGCCACGATCACGCTCATCGCGTAGTCGATGTAGGCCGAGCGCATCTCGTCCTCGATCGAGACGCGGCGAACGGCGTCGGTGCGGTCGATGGTCATCAGGCTGGCTCGCTACCTCGGTATCGTGTCGCGTTTGTCGCGCTGGGCCGCGGGGCGGCGTCGGTCACGTCGGCCGGCAGGCCGTATCGGGCCTTGAGCTGTGCCTTGACCGACGGGCTGGCACCCAGGAAGCGGCCATGCGCCTCCGCGACCAGGCGGCCGTCCGGGCCGCGGATCTCACCGCGCACCTGGTAGATGCGTCGCCGGCGCTCGGTGACCCATCCCCGCGCGGTGAGCGGCTGGCCGGGGTCGGCCGGGGAGCGGTAGCGGATCGAGATCTCCGCGGTCACCGCCCAGGAGTCGAAGCTCGACGGCGCCCAGGCCATCACCTCGTCGAGGAGCGTCGCGAGCAGGCCGCCGTGGACCTTCTCCTCCCAGCCCTCGAAGTTCTCGCCGGGCAGCCAGGTGGTGCTGGCGGTCCCCTCGCCGAGCTCGATCGCGAGGTGCATGCCGATCGGGTTCGACCCGCCGCAGGCGAAGCAGTTGTGATCGGCGAAGGCGTAGCGGCGGCCGTCCGCCGCCTTGATCAGCCGGCTTGAGCCGATGGTGCCCGCGTCACGCCTGGCGGAGCTCACCAGCGGTCGTCCTCCTCGTCCCAGAAGCCATTCGGGCCGAACTCGTCGGTGCGATTGGGCCGCAGGCAGTGATCGGCGATCGCCAGCGCGAAGGCGTGGCTGATCGCGTACCCGTCGCGCAGGAAGTTGACCGCGTCGCGCCGCTCGCCAACCCCGTTCGCCTCGAGCAGGGCGCACCACTCCTCGACCTTCCGGCCGGTCTTGGGCTCGACCTGTCGGATATCGGCCACGTGTCTGCTGGGCATGGTGTGTCTCATCGGCTCCGATCAGAAGTCCAGGTTGCGGACCTTGCGGGCCTCGCCTCGGATGAAGTCACGGCGAGGCTCGACCCGCTCGCCCATCAGCGTGCTGAAGACCTCGTCCGCCTCCGATGCCTCCCGCACGGAGATCTGCAGCAGCGTCCGGGTGTCGGGGTTCATCGTCGTCTCCCACAGTTGCTCCGGGTTCATCTCGCCGAGCCCCTTGAAGCGCTGCACGCTCACGTTCTTGGTCTTTCCCTCGCGCGACAGGGCCTTCATCGCCTCGTCGCGCGACTTCTCGTCCTTCGCGTAGCGGGTCACCTTGCCGGTGCTGACCCGGTAGAGCGGCGGCTGGCACAGGTACAGGTAGCCCTGCTCGATCACCTCGGGCATGTGCCGGAAGAAGAAGGTGAGCAGCAGCGTGCTGATGTGGGCCCCGTCGACATCGGCGTCGGAGAGGAGGCAGATGCGGTGGTAGCGGAGCTTGCTGATGTCGAACTGGTCGCCGATGCCGGCACCCAGCGCGATGATCAGCGGCCTGATGTTCTCGCTCGAGAGGACCCGGTCGAGGCGCGCCTTCTCCACGTTCAGCAGCTTGCCGCGGAGCGGAAGCACCGCCTGGGTGCGCCGATCTCGCCCCTGCTTCGCCGATCCGCCTGCCGAGTCGCCCTCGACGATGTAGAGCTCGCTGCGGGCCGGATCGCGTTCCTGGCAGTCGGCCAGCTTGCCGGGCAGCGCCATCCCGTCGAGCGCCCCCTTGCGGATGACCAGGTCGCGCGCCTTGCGCGCCGCCTCGCGAGCGCGCGCCGCGGTGACCGACTTCTCGATGATCCGGCGCCCGTCGGCGGGGTTCTCCTCGAGGTGCTGGATGATCCCGTCGGTCACGGCGGCCTGGACCGCGCCCTTCACGTCGGCGTTGCCGAGCTTGGCCTTCGTCTGGCCCTCGAACTGCGGATCGGTCAGCTTCACGCTGATCACCGCGGTGAGGCCCTCCCGGACGTCCTCGCCGCTCAGGTTGGCATCCTTCTCCGAGAGCACGCCCGCCTTGTGCGCCCAATCGTTGAGCGAGGAGGTGAGCGCGGCCCGGAAGCCCGTGACGTGCGTCCCGCCATCGACGGTATGGATGTTGTTCGCGAAGGCGAGCACGTTCTCGGCGAAGCCGTCGTTGTACTGGAGCGCGACCTCCACGCTGGTGGTGCCCACCATCCGCTCGACGTGGATCGGCCGCTGGTTGAGCACGTCGCGACGCCGGTTGAGGTGGCGCACGAAGCTCGTGACGCCACCCTCGAAGTAGAAGTTCTTCTCGCGATCGGTTCGCTCGTCGCGCAGGCAGATCCAGAGCCCCTTGTTGAGGTAGGCCGATTCCCGCAGCCGGGTGGCGATCAGGTCCCAGCTGTAATCGAGGTCCTCGAAGATCTCCGGATCGGCCTGGAAGAACGTTCGCGTGCCGTTCTGGCGCACCTTGGCGGTCGCGAGGCCACGGTTGGCCTCGGCCGCCCCGCCCTGCTGCTTGACGGCACCCTTCGGCGCGCCGCGGCTGTATTCCTGCACGTAGCGCTTGCCGTCGCGCAGGACCTCGACCCGCATCGCGACCGAGAGCGCGTTCACGACGCTCACCCCCACGCCGTGGAGGCCGCCGGAGACCTTGTAACCGCCGCCGCCGAACTTGCCACCGGCGTGGAGCACGGTGTGGACGACTTCGAGCGCGTCCTTCCCCGAACGGTGCTTCCCGACCGGGATGCCGCGACCGTCGTCCACGACCTCCACCTGGCCGTCTTTGTGCAACGTGACGTCAATCCGCGTGGCGACGTTCGCCATCGCCTCGTCGATGCTGTTGTCGACGATCTCCCAGACGAGCTGGTGAAGGCCGCGCGAGTCGGTGGAGCCGATGTACATGCTCGGACGCTTGCGCACCGCGCTCAGGCCCTCGAGCACCTGGATGTTCTCGGCGGTGTAGTCCGATCCGACCTTGGTGCGCCGCGGCCGGCGCTCCGGCTGCGCGGTCATGACGGCCCTCCACCGTTCACGCCCCGGGTGATGATGGCGTAGATCCGATCGAGCTCCTCGTCCGAGTAGAAGTCGATGACGAGGCGGCCGCCGCGCCGCGTGCGCACGATCCCGACCCGGGTGGCGAGCAGGCCGCGCAGCTGCGCCTCGAGGTCGGCGAGGTCACCGGAGATCTGCCTTCCCTGGCGGGGGCCGCCCGCGTCGCGCTTGCGACGCACCAGCTCCTCCGTCTGTCGCACCGAGAGGTGCCGGTCGATCACGACCTGGAGCGCGGCGCGCTGCAACTCGAGCACGGTCAGCGCGGCCAGCGCGCGGCCATGCCCCTCGCTGATGCGGCCGTCGGCGATCGCCTCCCGCGTTTCGGGCGCCAGGTCAAGCAACCGGAGGGCGTTGCTCACGGCGACGCGGCTCTTCCCGACCTTGCGCGCCACCTCCTCGTGCGAGAGGCCGAAGCGATCGATCAGCTCGCGATAGGCGCCCGCCTCCTCGATGGCGTTGAGGTCGGCACGCTGCACGTTCTCGACCAGGGCGAGCTCGAGCGACTCACCGATGGCCGTCTCCCGCACGACGGCGGGGATGTGGCTCAGGCCCGCGATGCGCGCGGCGCGCAGCCTGCGCTCGCCGGCGATCAGCTCGTAGCCGCCGTCCGCCGCCGCGCGGACGACGATCGGCTGGAGCACTCCGTGGAGTGCGATTGAGGCCGCCAGCTCGGCGGTCTGGTCATCGTCGAAGCGGCTGCGCGGCTGGTGCGGATTGCGCGCGATCCGATCGATGGCGATCTCCGGGGTATCGGTCGAGGGGGTGGCCCGTGGGATCAGCGCATCGAGGCCGCGCCCGAGGCCGAAGGTCTTAGCCACGCGCGGTCACCTCCGCCGCGAGGCGCCCGTAGGCCTCGCCGCCGCGCGACGAGGGGTCGTAGAGGGCGATCGGCACCCCATGGCTCGGCGCCTCGGCGATCCGGATGCTGCGCGGAACGACCGTGTCATACACCGCACCCTCGAGGTGGCGGCGCACCTCGGCCGCGACCTGGACCGAGAGCCTGGTACGGCCGTCATACATCGTCAGCAGGACGCCATCGATCTCCAACCGAGGGTTGAGCCCCTCGCGAATCATGCGGATCGTGTTCACCAACTGGCTGAGACCCTCAAGCGCGTAGTACTCGGTCTGGATCGGGATCAGCACCCCGTCCGCCGCCGTGAGGGCGTTCACCGTCAGCAGCCCGAGCGAGGGCGGGCAGTCGATGAACACCCGTTCATATCGTTCACCAAGGTCCGCCAGGCTGGCCGAGAGCCGTCGCTCACGGGCCGGCAGGCCGACCAGCTCCACTTCCGCCCCGGAGAGCGCCGGAGCCGCCGGTACCAGGTCCAGCCCGGGGATCGCCGTGCCGACCACGAGCTCACCGATGGGGACGCGGTTGATGAGTGCGTCGTAGACCGACCGATCAAGCGACCTCCGGTCCACGCCCAGGCCGCTCGTCGCGTTCCCCTGCGGATCGAGATCGATGACCAGGGTCGAGGTTCCGGAGAGGGCCAGATAGGCCGCCAGGTTCACGACCGTGGTCGTCTTCCCAACGCCGCCCTTCTGGTTGGTACAGGCCGTGACCCTGATCACGGGCACTCCGCTGCGAGTTCGAATGGGCATGCTCATTCTACCAGCCGAGCCCCGTACTGACGGCTTATCGCGGCGTTACGGAGGCCTCCATGTTTCACGTGAAACAGCCATCTCAGCCGCTCAGCCACGGGGGCCGCCTCGTATACTCGGCAGGCCGCCCGTCCACATCGCGAAACCGTCCATCGAGTCGGTCGAGGAACGCAGATCAGCTACATCGCCCTTCTTCTGGCGGTTCTGACCGGGATCCTGCACGCCGCAGTCGCTCCCGTCATCGCGATCGGCGATGTGCATCCGAACCTCGTGCTGGTGGCGGTCGTGGCGGTGACAGTCATGAAGGGCTTTCCGGCCGGTGTGGCCTGGGCTTTCGTGGCAGGCCTGACCGCGAACCTCCTCACCCGCGAGCCGCTCGGGAGCATCCCGCTCGGCCTGCTCGTGGTGGCGGCCGCCACGGCCGGCGGCGCACGGCTCTTCAGCCGGCTGTCATGGGGCTACCCGGTCGCCGCGGTCGCGGTCGGCTCGCTCCTGGTCGATGCCATCAGCCTGGCCGCACTGCTGCTGGTCGACCCACCCGTCTCGGGCGGCCTCCCGATCCAGCGCATGGGAGCCGCGGCCCTGCTCAACGGGGTGATCGCCGCGATCGTCATCCTGCCCTCCCGAGCGCTGGTCGAGCGCGCCGGCGCCGACGAGAAGCCGGCGTGGTGATCGGGCGGTGATCGACCTGGAGAGCGGGCCTCCGCCCGAACGATCTCGCGCGCGTTTCGTGGCGGCCGTCGGTGGTTGCGGTGCTGCTCTTCGGCGTCCTGGGCGGCCGCCTCTTCCAGCTCCAGGTGATCGACGGGGCCAAGTATGCGGCGCGCGCGGTGGCGGCTCGCACGGTCGTGGTGCCGATTCGCGCCCCGCGCGGCCTGATCTTCGATCGCGAGGGCCGGCCGATGGCCGTCAACACCCCCTCGTGGACGCTCTACGCCCGCCCCGCGGACCTCCCGAAGGGCGAGGACGACCGTACCGGCGTGCTCACGCGTGCGGCGCGACTGACCGGGGTCGACGTCGCCGCGATGCGGCAGCGCCTCGCCGCCTTCAGCGGCTCGCCGTTCGACCTCGTGCCCCTCGCCGACGGGATCAGTCGCGAGGCGGCGCTCCTGATCGGTGAGGAGCACGAGCGCCTGCCCGGCATCGCCGTGGGTGCCGAGCCGAGGCGCGAGTACCTTGACGAGACCGGGGCATTGAACGGGGACCTGCTGGCGCACCTGGTCGGCTACACCGGCCCGGTCTCTCGCGGCGAGCTGCCCGACCTGGCGCCGCGGGGGTACCTGCGTGATGACATCA
This sequence comes from uncultured Chloroflexia bacterium, assembly GCA_963782015.1. Taxonomy (GTDB): domain Bacteria; phylum Chloroflexota; class Limnocylindria; order QHBO01; family QHBO01; genus CF-167. The sequence goes on along the minus strand of CAWAHY010000004.1, from coordinate 735,349 downwards.
TCGGCCGTGACGGCGTCGAGGCGAGCTGGGAAGAGCAGCTCCGGGGCACGTACGGGAGCGACCTGCTCGAGCGGGATGCCGACGGGCGTCCGGTCAAGGTCCTCGAGCGGCTGATGGACCCCGTCCCCGGCACGAACCTGATGCTGACCATCGACGCCCGGCTGCAGCGGATCGCGACCGAGAGCCTGAAGTGGGGCCTCGAGGCGGCGCACGGCACCCACGGCGTCACGATCGTGATGAACCCGCAGACCGGCGAGATCCTGGCGATGGTCTCGCTGCCGACCTACGACAACAACAAGTTCGCCGTGGGCATCTCGGCCGATGACTACGCGGCCTACCTGGCCGATCCGACCAAGCCGCTGCGCAACCACGCCATCGCGGACATCTATCCGCCCGGCTCGACATTCAAGCTGGTCACCGGCCTGGCGGCGCTCGAGGAGGGCGTCACGACGGTCTCGCAGCGGTGGCACACGTACCGCTGCTACCAGATCCCCGACGCGCCCGCGGGTCAGTGCCTCTTCGACTGGAATCACCGCGGCTTCGGGGACCTGTCCATCGTGGACGCGTTCGCCAAGAGCTCGGACACCTTCTTCTACCAGATGGCGGTCGGATTGGGGGTCGAGGGGCTCGGCCGGTGGGCAAACCTGCTCGGCTTCGGGGAGCGGAGCGGAGTGCAGCTCCCCGGGGAGTCGGCCGGGACCATCATCAGCAAGGCGTGGGCCCAGGCGCAGGGGCGCCCCGATGTCTTCACCGGCGAGCTGGCGCAGGCCGGGATCGGGCAGAACGCCATCGCGGTGACCCCGCTGCAGCTGCTTGAACGCCTACTCCGCGCTCGCCAACGGCGGAAAGCTGATGCGACCGATGATCGTCCGCGGCGAGACCGACGCGGACGGCAACCTGATCCGGGAGTACGCGCCCGAGGTGATCCGCACGCTGCCGGCGAGTGCCGCGAACATGCAGACGATGCGGATCGGGGCGCGCGAGGTGATCACCACCGGCCACGCCTCGAACATCCGCGACCTGCGCGTGCCGGGCGCGCTCTCCGGCAAGACCGGGACGGCGGAGTACGGCACGCGAAATGCTGAGGGAGTGCTGCCGGTGCACTCGTGGTTCATCGCCTACCTCCCCTCCAAGGCCGGAGCCACCGACGCCGACCTGGCGATCATGACCTTCACCTATTCCGCCGTGGCGCGCGGCAACGTGTCGCTCGAGGTCGTCAAGTACTTCCTGCAGCAGTACTTCGAGCTCGACCAGGACCTGCGACGCGAGTTCGACGTGACGGCGAACTGACCGATGAGCACCGTTACTGCAACCTTTGTTGATGTACAGCGATCGCGTCGCTGGCGGGCCTTCGACTCACAGCTGCTGCTCTACGTGGTCCTGCTGATCGGGCTCGGGCTGGTGATGGGGTTCTCGGCCAACTACGAGGCGATCGGTGGGGCGAGCTGAGCTCAACCAGACCGTCAAGACGCTGATCTGGGCCGCAATCGGCCTGGTCATCTTCTTCGTCGCGGCCAGCATCGACTATCACTGGCTCCAGACGTTCGCGACGCCCGTCTACATCGTGGTGCTGGGCCTGCTGGCTGCCACGGGGCTGATCGGGACGAACCTGTTCGGCGCCCAGATGTCGATCACCGTCGCCGGGCTTGACTTCCAGTTCAGCGAGATCAGCAAGGTCCTGATGATCGTGGTGCTGGCGACCTTCCTGGCGTCGCGCGGAGAGCGGATCGGGCGGCTGAGCACCATCGTCGGCGCCGGGCTGCTGATGGTGCTGCCCACCTTCCTCGTCTTCCGGCAGCCGGACCTCGGGACGGCGCTCGTCTTCGTGGCGATCCTGATCGGGATGCTCTTCATGAGCGGGGCGAGCGTCGGGTGGCTGGCGCTCCTTGCCGGAGGCGCGGTGGCGCTGGCGCCGGTCGCCGTGGGCGCGCTGGCGGAGTACCAGCGTCAGCGACTGTTCTGCTTCATGAATCCAGCGACCGACCCGCAGGGCGCCTGCTACCAGCTGGTCCAGGCCCTCAACGCGGTCGGTTCCGGGGGGCTGCTGGGACACGGGCTGACCGCCGGGCGCCAGAACCAGCTCGGCTTCCTGCCGGTGCAGTCCACGGACTTCATCTTCACGGTCCTCGCCGAGGAGCTCGGCTTCGTCGGCGGGATGCTGCTCCTGGCGCTCTTCGGGCTGCTGATCTGGCGTGTGCTCCGCATCGGCTGGGGCGCGCGCGACTCGCTCGGCATGGCCATCGCCGCGGGCATGGCCAGCATGCTGATCTTCCAGATCACGGTGAACATCGGGATGGTGACCGGGATCATGCCGGTGACGGGCATCCCGCTTCCGTTCATCACCTACGGCGGATCCTCGATGATCTCGCTCCTCTTCGGCCTCGGCATCCTGCAATCGGTGCGGATGCACGCCTGGAAGCCGACCTTCTAGGCGCTCACGCGGTGAGGGTGCGAGCGCTACCATCGGTTCACCGATGACGACCAGACCAGGCGACCAGCCGCGGCAGCGCTGGCAGCTCCTCTTCGCGCGCCGCCATCCTGCGCTCCGGATTCGACAGGCGGAGCTGATGGCCGAGTTCGAGCGCGCATTTCGAGAGGCCGGGCTGCCGCTGGCACAGTCGAACGCGCAGCGTCCGCGTCCGCGCCTGAAGTTCGCCGCCAACCTGCCGGTCGGCATCGAGCTGCGCGGCGAGGTGCTCGAGGCCTACTTCGACGACCTCGTGCCGATCGGGCGGATCCAGGCCGCGGCGGCGCTGCTGCCGGAGGGGATCGAGGTGGTCGACGCGCGCGAGGTGTGGCACGGCTTCCCGTCCGCCGCATCCCAGCTGCGCGCCGCCGAGTACGAGATCGAGGTGCGCGGCGGGCGCGGACCTGACCAGCGATGCCCTGCGCGGCGCGGTGGTGCGGCTCCTCGCCGCGCGGCAGCTGCCCGGGAAGCGGCGGCGCGGCGAGAGCGAACGCCGCTCGGACGCGGGACCGCGCGACCTCCGGCCGCTGCTGGAGGACGCCGAGGTGCTCGAGGTCGACGAGGAGGCGCACCGCGGGCGGCTGCGGATGGTGCTGCGCCTGGATGCCAGCGGGGCGGGTCGGCCAGAGGACGTGGTGGGCGCCCTGGACCTGCGGCTGCGTGCCGGGCCGGCGGTCCGGACCCGCCTCCTCTTCGTTGACACTCCCCCCATCGCCCGGTAGACTTCGCCGTCCCGCGGGCACCCCGTCCCGCTTCGCCGTGCGTGGAGCCATCGGGGCGCAAACGGACGGCAACCCAGCAGCAATTCCCACGGAGATGACCATGTACGCCGTCGTCAGCAGCGGCGGAAAGCAGTACCGGGTCGAGGCCGGCAGCACGCTCACCGCTTGAGCGTCTCGACGGCGAGCCCGGTGCGTCCTTCACCTTCGATCGTGTCCTCCTCATCGGGGATGGCGAGGAGGTGACGGTCGGCACGCCCGTCGTCGCCGGAGCGTCGGTCAGCGCGACCGTGCTCGGCGAGGAGCTGGGCCCCAAGCTGGTCATCTTCAAGTTCAAGCAGAAGGTCAAGTACCGTCGTCGCACCGGGCATCGGCAGCACCTGACCGCGCGTGCGGATCGACGCCATCCACCCGACCGCGGCTCGCAAGGCGGCGCCGGTGGAGAAGGTCGACAAGGCCGAGAAGGCCGACGAGAAGCCGATGGCCAAGGCCAAGGCCGCCCCCCGGGCCGACGAAGCCGCGGGCCGCGAAGGCGGCACCGGCGGAAGCCGAGGCGGAGGCCGTGAAGCCGAAGCCGCGCCGCGCGGCGAAGGCCCCGGCGAAGGAGTAGCGGGATGGCACACAAGAAGGCGGGCAGCTCCAGCCGGAACGGCCGCGACTCGGCCGGGCAGCGGCTCGGCGTGAAGCGCGGCGACGGGCAGCAGGTCCGCTCCGGCACGATCATCGTCCGCCAGCGCGGCAGCACCTTCAACCCCGGCGAGAACGTCGGGATGGGGCGCGACTACACCCTCTTCGCCACGAGCGACGGCACCGTCCAGTTCAGCCACGAGACGCGCCACAAGAAGCGCGTCAGCGTCATCACCCCAGCGACTCCAGGAGCCACCCCATGAAGGCCGAGATTCATCCGCAGTACCATCAGGCGCAGGTGCACTGCGTCTGCGGGACCACCTTCACCGTCGGTTCGACGGTCGAGTCGATCCGCGTCGAGGTCTGCGCGAATTGTCACCCGTTCTACACCGGCACCCAGAACATCGTCGACACCGCCGGCCAGGTCGAGCGGTTCCAGCGACGCATGGAGCGTTCGCAGCGCTAGTCGTGCCATGCGCCGCCACCTGAACGGCTGGCCGGCGCGGCTCGCCCCCCATCTGATCTTCCTGGTTCCCGAGCTGCTGGTCGCTGCCGGCCCGTTCGTGATCTCCTCGGTCGCTCGCGCGGGCGAGCGACCGCGCTTCCGGATGCCCGACTTCTTCTACGGCGGGCAGGCCCTGATCGAGGGGGTCATGATGCGCGGCCGCACGACCGTGGCCATGAGCGTCCGTCCCCCCGATGGCGAGATCCGCACCTACAGCGAGCCGCTCCCCCGCGCGCTGGCGCGGGGCCGGTGGGCGAAGGTCCCCTTCGCCAGGGGCGTGCTGGTGCTGTACGAGGCGCTGGTGATCGGGACGCGGATGCTGATGCGCTCGGCGGCGATCGCTGCCGAGGGCGAGGACATCCAGATCGGCAAGGGCACCATGGCCGTCACCATGATCATCTCGCTTGGCTTTGCGATCGGGCTCTTCTTCGTCCTCCCGCTCTTCCTCTCCACCTTCGCCGAGCGCGCCACCACCAGCGACCTCCTCGCCAACCTGGCGGAGGGTGGGATCCGCCTCGTCATCTTCGTGGCCTACATCTGGCTGATCGGGCGGATGGCCGATGTCCGGCGCGTCTTCGCGTACCACGGGGCAGAGCACAAGGCGATCAGCGCGCACGAGGCGCAGCGGCCTCTCACGCCCGAGGAGGTCGATCGCTTCAGCACGGCCCACACCCGCTGCGGGACGACCTTCCTGCTGATCGTGGTCGTCGTCAGCATCCTCTTCTTCGGCCTCATCCCCCGGGCGGGCGTGCCGCTCCCGCTCCTCTTCCTGTCCCGAATCGCGCTGGTCCCGTTCATCGCGGCCTTTGCCTACGAGCTCGTGCGCTTCGGCGCCAGCCACTACGGCAACCGGCTGGTGCGAGCCATCTACGCCCCGGGGCTGTGGCTCCAGGCGCTGACCACCCGGCCGCCGGATCACGGCATGCTCGAAGTCAGCATCGCCTCGCTCGAGTCGTGCCTGGCGTCGGATCGCGAGGCATTGCAGCCGGCTGACCGATGATCGATCGGCTTCGGCAGATCGAGGCGAGCTACGACTCCGTGGTGGCCGAGATGTCGACGCCGGCCGTCGCCCAGGATCCCGCACGCCTCCAGGCGCTCGGCCGTGAGCTTTCGCGGCTGGAGCCGGTCGTGACCGCCATCCGCGCCTGGTCGGCGCTGCGGGACGAGCTCGAGGCGACGCGCACGATGTCCCACGACCCCGACGAGGAGGTGCGCGGCATGGCCCGCGACGAGCTGGTGCTGCTCGAAGCCCGCGAGCAGGAGCTCGACGCCGAGCTGCGGCGCCTGCTGGTCCCACGCGACCCGAACGACGACCGCGATGTGATCCTCGAGGTTCGCGCCGGCACCGGCGGTGACGAGGCGGCCCTCTTCGCCGGCGACCTCTTCCGGATGTACGCCCGCTACGCCGAGCGTCGGCGCTGGAAGCTGGACCTGATCTCCGTCAGCGAGGGCGCCGGCGGTGGGGTCAAGGAGGCGATCGCCGAGATCGCGGGGCAGGGGGCGTATTCCCGGCTGAAGTACGAGAGCGGCGTGCATCGCGTCCAGCGCGTGCCGAGCACCGAGGCGGCGGGGACGGATCCACACCTCGACCGCCACCGTCAGCATCCTGCCCGAGGCCGACGAGGTCGAGATCCAGATCCCCGACAAGGACCTCCGGATCGACGTGTATCGGTCGAGCGGTCCCGGCGGCCAGAGCGTGAACACGACCGACAGTGCCGTGCGCATCACGCACCTGCCGACCGGGATGATGGTCGCCATCCAGGACGAGAAGAGCCAGCACAAGAACAAGGCCAAGGCGCTGGCCGTGCTGCGAGCCCGGCTGCTGGAGCTGGAGCAGGCGCACCAGGCCGAGGAGCGCGGCGACCAGCGCCGATCGCAGATCGGGAGCGGCGAGCGCGCCGAGAAGATCCGGACCTACAACTTTCCGGACGACCGTGTCACGGACCATCGCATCGGCCTCACCGTGCACAACCTGCCCGGCCTGCTCGAGGGTGAGCTCGACCGGGTCGTCGAGCCGCTCGCCGAGGCCGACCAGGCAGAGCGACTGGCCCGGATGGGCACGCCGTGACCCGGGCCGACCCGGCCGCCGCGCTCGCGCCGGGCCCGACCGCCGGCGAGATGGTGTCGGGCGCCACCGGCATCCTTCGCCGCGCGGGCGTCGCCTCGCCGCGGCTCGATGCGGAGCTGCTCGTCGCGCACGCCCTTCGGGCGGGACCGCGCCTGGCTGCACGCGCACCCGGAGGCGGCGCTGGATCCGGCCGTCGCCGGGGTGCTCGACGGCTGGGTGGCGCGCCGGGCGTCGGGCGAGCCGATCGCCTACATCCGTGGCTTCAAGGAGTGGCTCTCGCTCCGGATCGCGACCGATCGGCGGGCGCTCATCCCCCGCCCGGAGACGGAGCTCCTGGCCGAGGCCGCCATCAGCGAGATCGCCGCCCGGCTGGTCCGTGACGACGCCACCGTCCAGGCCTGGGAGGTGGCGACCGGCAGCGGGGCCGTGGCGCTGGCCGTCGCGCTTCGATTCCGCACGGCGCTGACCCTGGGCCGGCTGCGGCTGGCGGCCAGCGACCTGTCCGCCGAGGCTCTCGAGCTCGCCGCCGAGAATCTCGCCGCCCACGGGGTCGGGGGGCTGGTGACGATCGCCTGCGGCGACCTGCTCGAGCCGGGCGCCGTGCCCACTGGCCGCGCCGACCTGGTGATCGCGAACCTCCCGTACCTCACCACCGACGAGGTTGCGACCGGGACCGGCTCACTCGCCTGGGAGCCGCGGCGCGCGCTCGACGGTGGTGCCGATGGGCTGGACCTCGTGCGCCGGCTGATCGCCGACCTGCCGACCCACCTGGCCGCTGGCGGCGTGGCGCTGCTCGAGATCGGCCGCGGGCAGGCTGCGATGGTTCGCGATGCGATCGACGCCACCGGGGTGCGGGCCGCGGTGACGACCCTGTCGGACCTCGCCGGGATCGAGCGGATCGTCCGCCTCGCGCTGGTCTGAGCGCGACTCCCCGGACCGATGGCCGATCGTCTCCTCCCCGACGAGTCCGGGCTGGCACGCGCCGCCAGCCTGCTGCGCGACGGCCAGCTGGTCGCCTTCCCCACCGACACGGTGTACGGCATCGGCTGTCGGACCGGGGATCCCGAGGCGCTGGCCCGACTCTTCGCCGCCAAGCGGAGGCCACCGGAGAAGGCGGTCCCCTGGCTCGTCGCGTCGTTCGACGAGCGTGGCGCGACTCGGCTTCGCGGCGGATGAGCGCGCCGCGCGCCTGGCCGAGCGGTTCTGGCCAGGGGCCCTGACGCTCGTGATCCCCTCGGCCGACGGCGCCACCGCGCAGGCCTTCCGCGTGCCCGACCACGAGGTCACGCCGAGCGCTGATCGCGGCGGCCGGGCCGCTGGCGGTCTCGAGCGCGAACCGCTCGGGCGAGCCCGAGACGCTCGACGCGGACGACGTCGAGATCGCGTTCGCCGGAGCGGACGAGCCCGGGCGACCGTCGACGGGGGCCGAGTTCCCGGTGGGACGGCCTCCTCGGTGGTCGACCTGACGGGACCACGAACGCTGCTCGTCCGCGAGGGCGCCCTGCCCCGCGCGGAGATCGAACGGGTGATCGGGCCGATAGACTAGCGACGCCATGCGCGTCGCCATCGGCTCCGACCATGCGGGCTTCGCCCTCAAGGGGGAGCTCTGCTCGCTCCTCGACGAGCTGCGGGTCGAATACCGCGACTTCGGCACCTACTCGACCGATTCGGTCGACTATCCCGACTTCGTGGCGCCGGTCGCGCGGGCCGTCTCCCGCGGCGACTACGAGCTCGGCATCGTGCTCGGCGGGAGCGGCACCGGTGAGGCGATCGTGGCGAACAAGGTGCGCGGCATCCGCTGCGTGCAGGCCACCAACCCGGTCGTGGCACGGCTCGCGCGCGAGCACAACGACGCCAACGTGATCGCGTTCGGGGCGCGGATCATCGGCACCGAGGTCGCCAAGGCGTGCCTGCGCGAGTTCCTCTCCAGCCAGTTCGCCGGGGGGCGCCACGTGGCACGGCTGGAGAAGCTGGCGCGCATCGAGGCCGAGGAGGCCGGGCACTGAGCCTCGTCCTCGACGAGCGGGATCAGGGGCTTCTCTCGGGCGCGGCGGGGGATGGCGCCGCCCTGGCCATGCGATTGGTCGTCCGAGCCGCCGAGGCCCTTGGCGCCGAGAAGCTGATCCCGATCACCCGTGCGCACGTCGACTCGTGCCTCTACCACGGCGAGGCGACCATCGACTTCGTCGAGCGCCTCGTCAGCGGGGGAGCCCAGGTCTCGGTCCCCACCACGCTGAACGTCGGCGCTCTCGACCTGCTGCATCCGGAGCTGTGGCGCGGCGACGCGGTGACGGCCGAGCGCGGCCGCCTGCTGATGGGCCACTACCGCACGCTCGGATGCCAGCCGACCTACACCTGCGCCCCGTACCAGCTCCCCTTCGCTCGCCCCGCCCTCGGCGAGCAGGTGGCGTGGGCCGAGTCGAACGCCATCGTCTTCTGCAACAGCGTCCTGGGCGCGCGGACCGAGCGCTACGGGGACTTCACCGATATCGCCTGCGCGGTCACCGGGCGAGCCCCGGACGCCGGGCTGCATCGCACTGACGCCCGACGCGCCGTCCTCCTGCTTCGGCTCGCCGCCGATGTGCCGGCGGCGCTGCGCGACGACGACGCGTTCTACCCCGTCCTCGGCATCGTGCTCGGCCGGCGGGCCGGGAGCCGGGTCGCGGCCATCGATGGACTGCCGCCGCGGGTCTCGGAGGACCGGCTCAAGGCGATCGGCGCGGCCGCCGCCTCGTCCGGGGCGGTGGCGATGTTCCACGCCATCGGCTCGACGCCGGAGGCGCCCACGCTCGAGGTGGCGCTGCAGGGCGGCGAGCCGGAGGAGACCATCGAGGTCACCCTCGCCGAGCTGCGGGCCGCGCGCGACGAGCTCACGACCGCGACCGGCGGCGCACCGCCCGGGACCCCGATCGGCTCCGTCTCGGTCGGAACCCCGCACGCGTCGCTGGTCGAGCTGCGCGCCGTCGAGCGCGAGCTGGGGGGAGCGCGGCCCGCCCCCGGCGTGGAGCTGCTCGTCTCGACCGGCCGCCACCTGCTCGCCGACGCCGAGGAGGAGGGACTGGCGCGCCGCCTGCGAGTCGCTCGGGGTCGAGCTGCTGGTCGACACCTGCAGCTACATCGCTCCGGTCCTGCGCCCGAGCCCGCTGCCCGCCATGACCGACTCGGGCAAGTGGGCCTTCTACGCCCCGGGCAACATCGGCCGGGAGGTCGTCTTCGGCAGCCTGCGCGAATGCGTGCGCTCCGCGGTCGAGGGGCGGGTCTGGCGGGATGCGGACCTGTGGGGGTCAGCGTGAGGGGCCGCCTGCTGGCACCGGGCTCAGCCGACGGGCGCGCGCTGGTGCTGACCGAGCCGCTCTCGCTGTGGGGCGGGGTGGACCCGGCAACAGGCGTCGTCATCGACGCCCGGCATCCGCAGCGGGGCGCCTCCACGGCGGGCCGCGTGCTGGTGATGCGGGCGGTGCGCGGCTCGTCGTCCTCGTCATCGATCCTGGCCGAGACCGTCCGAGCCGGCTGCGCGCCGGCCGCCATCCTGCTCGGCGAAGCCGACCTGATCCTCGCGGTTGGGGCGGCCGTCGCCGAGGAGCTGTACGGGCGCCGCGTCCCGGTCGTCCAGCTCGCACCAGGGGACCTCTCCGCCATCGCGGATGGGGCGCTCGTCAGCGTGGCGGACGGAGAGGTCTCCCTGCGCTGACGTATCCTCGCTCACGTGGAGCCGGAGATCGGCGAGCTCATCGGGCGGATGGCGCACCTCGGCTTCCTGCTGGAGAGCCCCATCGCCGAGCCGCCCTGGAGCGGCCCGGCTGCTCGTCGCCCTCCGCGACCGACCGACGCTCGAGCACTTCGACCCCGAGGTCGTGACCTACTGGCGGACCGGGGGCCGATCGCCGAGGGCATGCCGCCGAGCTGACCCTGGAGACGCGGACGCCGGTGCAGGCCGAGTTCTCGTGGGGAAGGCTCCAGGTGATCGATCGGCTCGGCGTCGAGAACGACTTCGCCACGCTGGGCGGGGACCTGCGGATGGACCGGGTGCGGGCGGGGCTCGCCATCGCCGCGTTCACCTCGCCCGGCCCGATCCTGCGGCTCGGCGGCCACTCGCAGGACGTCGACCGGGCCGCGCTCGAGCTGGGCGCCTTCTTCGGCAGGATGATGGTCCCGATCGACTTCGAGCCGGGCGTGGAGCAGGCCATCTCGGCGGCCTCGCCCCTGGAACGGTACGCGGCCTTCGTCGCCTTCGAGGACGGACGGTACGCCGCGCACACCACGCTGCGGCGGGAGCAGCCGGCGACCGGCGCGGCCTTCGCGGCGGAGGCCCAGCGACTGTCCGGCGAGGAGCCGGGGAGCTGGGAGGCCGGGAGCCGACTCCTCTTGCGGATGGGGCTCGCGCCGGCGGGCTAGACTCACCTCGAACCCCACCACCGCCAGGACGAGGCTGACCGATGGACCCCTGGGCACCGCTCGAAACCGAGGATCCCGAGATCTTCCGCGTCGTCCGCGCCGAGGAGAAGCGCACCCGATCCAACCTGGAGCTGATCGCGTCGGAGAGCTATCCATCGCTCGCCGTGCTGCAGGCGACCGGCTCGATCCTCACCGGGAAGTACGCGGAGGGGTACCCGGGGCGCCGCTACTACGGCGGCTGCGAGGTGGTGGACCAGGGCGAGGAGATTGCCCGGCACCGCGCCCTGGAGCTGTTCGGCGCCGAGCATGCCAACGTCCAGCCGCACGCCGGGGCGCAGGCCAACATGGCCGTCTACCACGCCCTGCTGGAGCGGGGCGACACGGTGCTGGGCCTGGCGCTCGACCAGGGCGGCCACCTGACCCACGGCTCGCCGGTCAACTTCAGCGGCCAGTACTACAACTTCGTCCCGTACCACGTCGACCGCGAGACGCACCTGATCGACATGGACGAGGTTCGGTCGCTGGCCCGGGAGCATCGGCCGAAGATGATCGTCACCGGCGCCACCGCCTACCCGCGCTTCTGGGACTTCGCCGCCTTCCGGACGATCGCCGACGAGATCGGCGCCTACCTGATGACCGATATGGCCCACTTCGCTGGCCTCGTCGCAGCCGGGGTGCACCCGAGCCCCGTTCCCCACGCGCACGTCGTGAGCACGACCACCCACAAGACGCTGCGCGGGCCGCGCGGCGGGATGATCCTGTGCCACGCCGACCTGGCCAAGGCGATCGACAAGGCCGTCTTCCCGGCGCTGCAGGGCGGGCCGCTGGAGCACGTCATCGCGGCCAAGGCGGTCGCCTTCAGGCAGGCGATGAGCGCGGAGTTCAAGCGGGACGCGGCGCAGACCGTGGCGAACGCAAAGGCGCTGGCCGCGGGACTCGTCGAGGCGGGCGCGGCCGTCATCACCGGCGGGACCGACAACCACCTGATGCTCGTCGATGTCCGGCCGCTCGGCGTCACCGGCAAGGAGGCCGACCTGGCGCTCGGGGAGGTGCAGATCACCGTCAACCGCAACACCATCCCCTACGACCCCAATCCGCCGATGGTCGCCAGCGGGATCCGGGTCGGGACGCCGGCGGTCACCGGGCGGGGGATGCGCGAGGCGGAGATGCGCCTGATCGCCCAGCTGATCGTGGACGGCGTCGCTGCGCGCGGGGACGCCGCCGCCCAGGCCGCGATCCGCGATCGCGTGACCGCCATCACCGACCGCTTCCCGGTTCCCGGCCTGCCCGAGACACTCGTCGCCGGCCGCGTTGGCGCCTAGCGTCGGCGTCGCCGCGTCGATCGGCCTCCGCTATACTCGCGCCGTCCGACCGCTCTGAGTCGAACCGAAATGGCACAGCTGACGCCCGCCGGGCTCGTCAAGATCATGGGTCTGGTATCCCTGATCATGGTGATCCCGATCGTGGGCGCCTCGGTCGCCGGCCTGGTGCTCGACGGGCTGTTCGGCACCTCGCCGCTGCTGGTGCTGATCGGTCTGGTGGTCGGAAGCCTGATCGCAGCCATCGGTATCTGGCTCCTGATCCGCGCCGGTGCGCGCCGGGGCTACGGTGGCGGGCCCCGTGACGGTGCCTGACGACGGCCATGATCGGCCGCCAACGGCCAGCTGGGGACTCGTCCTCGACCTGGGGCTGCGGCTGGGGATCTCGGTTGCCCTGGGCGTGGGAGGCGGCCTGCTGCTCGACAGCTGGCTGCGGACCAGCCCGGCGTTCACGCTGATCGGGATGGTGGTCGGGATCGGAGCCGCGATGTACACGATCTGGGACGTCGCGCGGCAGAGCATGGGGAGATAGGCCGGAGTGGTACACGTCGAGATCGCGGCCGAGGAGCTGTTCCGGCTCGGGCCGCTGATCGTCACCAACTCGATGATCGGCGCCCTGCTGGCGTCGATCGTGCTGCTCGTGGTCGCGCTGCGGTTCGCACGCGGCTCTGACATCGTGCCGACCCGCGGCCAGAGCCTGGTGGAGCTGCCGATCGAGTTCCTGGCGGGCATCGTGAGGGGCACCGGCGGGAAGCGCTGGCGCCAGTTCGCGCCGCTCATCTTCGCGATCTTCCTGTTCGTGCTGACCGCCAACTGGATGAGCCTGCTGCCGGGGGTCGGGACCATCGGTCTCGTCGAAGAGGTCGAGGGCAAGGAGATCATCGTTCCCTTCGTGCGGGCCGGCGCGGCGGACCTGAACTTCACCCTGGGCCTGGCGCTCATCTCGTTCGTCTCCTTCATCGCCTTCGGGCTGCGGGCCAATGGCGCGCGCGGCTACCTGAAGGAGCTGCTGATCGCTGAGCCGGCCTACATGACCCCACTGCTGACGCCGATCCACCTCATCAGCGAGCTGTCCCGCGTGATCAGCCTCTCGATGCGGCTCTTCGGGAACGTCTTCGCAGGCGAGGTGCTGCTGGCCACGATGCTGGCGCTCACGACGGCCACCGTGTTCCTGCTGCCGCTGGCGTTCGTGGTCCCCACCATCTTCATCGGCCTGGAGCTGCTCTTCGGCGCGGTGCAGGCGCTCGTCTTCGCACTGCTGTCCATGACCTACATCACGCTGGCGATCGCGGAGCATCGGCAGCACGGCGACGACCATCATGCGGGCGAGGAGCCCGAGCAAGGCACCGCCTCGGCGCACGGGGCGGCGTAAGGAACGGGAGGCTCCGCCCCATCCGCGGAGCACAAGGAGGAAGACCACACGTGGACCTAACACCACTCGCAGCCGGACTGGCCATGGGCCTGGGCGGCATCGGCCCGGGGATCGGCCTGGGCATCGGCTTCTCCAAGGCGATGGAGGCGATCGGTCGCAACCCCGAGGCGTCGGGCACGATCTTCGTGCCGTACATCCTGGGCCTCGCCCTGACCGAGGCGATCGGGATCTACGCCCTCGTCGTCTCGCTCATCATCCTCTTCACCTAGGACCGCGACCCGCAATGGCATTCTTCGACGCGTTCGGGGTCGACCTGCCCAAGCTCGCCTTCCAGATCATCAACTTCCTGCTGATCCTGTACCTGCTGAACCGATTCCTGTTCAAGCGGGTGCTCTCCCTGATCGACGAGCGGCAGGCGCGGATCGCGAAGGGGCTCGAGGACGCGGAGGCGGCCGCCCGTGACCGGGAGCTGGCCCGCGCCGAGCGGGAGGCCGCCCTCGACGAGGCGCGCAAGGAGGCGGGGGCGATGATCGCGCGCGCCACCAAGATCGCCGAGGACTCGCGGGCCGAGATCGTGGCCGCGGCGAGAACCGAGGCCGAGAAGGTCGCGGCACGCGCCAGCGCCGATATCACCGCGGAGAAGGAGCGCGCCATCGCCGAGCTCCGCTCGCAGGTCGCCGACCTGGCGCTGCAGGCGGCCGGGAAGCTGGTGAAGGCCGACATGAACGCGGCGACGCAGCGACGGCTGGTCGACGAGTTCCTGGCCGAGGTCACGCCCAGCGACAAGGAACGCAGCTAGCCGTGGCGCGACGGGACACGTCTGCCCGGCGCTACGCGGAGGCGGCCTTCCAGACCGGCCGCGCCGACGGGACGCTCGACGCCTGGGAGCGGGACATGGCCCTCCTGGGCGCCACGCTGCGCCACCCTGAGCTTCGAAGCCTGCTCCAGCATCCCGCGGTCCCGTTCCCCGAGAAGGAGCGGGTCCTGCGACGCGTGCTGGGACGCGGCGTTGCCCCGGCGGCGGTCAACCTGGTCCTGCTCATGGTCCGACGCGGGCGTCCGGGCGCCATCGATCGCATGATCGCGCGCTTCGCGGAGCTGCTCCGGCGCGAGCGTGGGATCGTCCTGGCGGAGGTCCGCACCGCGCTCCCGCTCGACGACGGGCAGCGGGTCGCGATCGCCGAGCGCCTGCGGGCGCTCACCGGCGAGCAGGTGGAGATGGATGAGACGGTCGATCCGGATCTGATCGGCGGCGTTGCCGTGCGGATCGGGGATCGGCTCTACGACGCGAGCGTGCGCAGCCGCCTGGAGCGGCTCCGCGCGCGGCTGACCGCGGTTTAGGCACAGGACGAGGGAGACCATGACGATCCGATCCGACGAGATCACGTCGATCATCCGCAACGAGATCAGCGGCTTCGACGAGGGAGCCGATGTCTCGGGCGTCGGCACCATCGTGGAGGTCGGCGACGGGATCGCGCAGATCTACGGGCTCTCCGGCGCGCTGGCATCCGAGCTGCTCGAGTTCCCCGGCGGCGTGATGGGGATGGCCTTCAACCTCGAGGAGGAGACGGTCGGCGCCCTCGTCCTGGGCGACTACACCCGCCTCAAGGAGGGGGACCAGGTCAAGACGACCGGCCGCGTGGTCGAGGTGCCGGTCGGCGACGCGCTGATCGGCCGCGTGGTGAGCCCGCTCGGCGAGCCGCTCGACGGCAAGGGCCCGATCGCCGCCACCGGCACGCGTCCCATCGAACGGATCGCGCCCGGCGTCATCGTGCGCCAGCCGGTCGACACGCCGGTCCAGACCGGGATCAAGGTGATCGACAGCATGATCCCGATCGGCCGCGGCCAGCGGGAGCTGATCATCGGCGACCGGCAGACCGGCAAGACGGCGATCGCGGTCGACACGATCATCAACCAGAAGGGGCAGAACCTGGTCTGCATCTACGTCGCCATCGGCCAGAAGATGTCGACCGTGGCACAGGTCGTCGCCGTCCTGGAGGAGCACGGGGCGATGGAGCACACCATCGTGGTGGTCGCCTCGGCCTCGGATCCTGCGCCGATCCAGTTCCTGGCGCCGTACGCCGGGGTCGCGATGGGCGAGGAGTTCCTCGAGACCGGGCGCGACGCGCTGTGCATCTACGACGACCTGAGCAAGCACGCCTGGGCCTACCGGCAGGTCTCGCTGCTGATGCGGCGCCCGCCCGGACGCGAGGCGTATCCGGGGGACATCTTCTATGCCCACTCCCGCCTCCTCGAGCGCGCCGCGCGCCTCAGCACCGACCACGGCGGTGGCTCGCTGACGGCGCTGCCGATCGTCGAGACGCAGGCCGGCGACGTATCGGGCTACATCACCACCAACGTGATCAGCATCACCGACGGCCAGATCTTCATGCAGACCGACCTCTTCAACCAGGGGCAGCGCCCCGCGGTGAGCGCCGGCCTGTCCGTCAGCCGGGTGGGTGGCAACGCCCAGATCAAGGCGATGCGCCAGGTGGCCGGCAAGCTTCGGCTGGACCTGGCCCAGTTCCGCGAGCTGGCGGCGTTCGCCCAGTTCGCGTCCGACCTGGACAAGGCGACCCGCGACCAGCTGACGCGCGGCGAGAAGCTCTCCGAGGTGCTCAAGCAGCCGCAGTTCGCGCCGCTCTCGGTCGAGAAGCAGGTGGCGATCCTGTGGGCCGCCACCAACGGCTACCTCGACGACGTGGAGACGGCGAAGGTCCGCGAGTTCGAGACCGGCTTCTTCCGGCACCTGGAGTCCGGCCACGCGGAGCTCCTGCCGCGGATCGCCGCCGAGAAGCTGATCTCCGACGTCTCGGCCGAACAGCTGAAGGCGGCGGTCGGGGAGTATCGCGACCAGACCGGATTCGGGCAGACGGCCGAGTAGCGCCCCATGGCAACCCTCCGCGAAGTTCGGCGCCGGATCAGCTCGGTCCGCAACATCGCCCAGATCACCCGGGCGATGCAGATGGTCGCCGCCTCGCGCATGAAGCGCGCCCAGGACGCGATCATCGCCGCCCGCCCCTACTCCGATGAGCTGCGGGACGCGCTGGCCCGCGTGGCAGGCGCGGTCGAGGCAGACGTCGATCCGCTGCTGGCCCGCCGCCCCGTTCGCCGCGTGGGTTTGGTCGTGATCACCACCGACCGCGGCCTGGTCGGATCGCTCAACGCCAACGCGGTGCGCGCCGTCCTGCGCCACGTCGCCGAGGAGGCGAGCATCGCCGGCGAGCACGCCGAGGTGGCGGCGATCACCGTGGGGCGCAAGGGACGCGATTCGCTGCGCCGCGCCGGGGTGCCGATCGCCGCGCACTTCGCGCAGCTGGGCGACCGCCCCTCGTTCGCCGACGTGACCCCCATCGCCCGCCTCGTCACCGAGGACTTCCTGGCGGGGACCTACGACCGCATCGAGATCGCCTTCTCGGCGTTCATCAACACCCTCTCCCAGCGGCCGGTGATCCGCACCGTCCTGCCGGTGGAGCGACCGCAGATGGGCGAGCAGGAGACGGAGACGAACGACGAGTACCTCTTCGAGCCGTCGGCGGAGGCGGTCCTGAGCCGGCTGCTGCCGCACTTCGTGGCGGTCGACATCTATCGGGCCGTGCTCGAGAATCGCGCCTCGGAGCAGTCGGCCCAGATGGTGGCCATGCGCAGCGCCACCGACAACGCGCACGAGCTGATCGACGAGCTGACGCTCGTCTACAACAAGACCCGCCAGGCCAACATCACCCGCGAGATGACCGAGATCGCCTCCGGGGCGGAAGCCCTGGGCTAGGCCCCGACAGGCAAGGAGAAACAGAAGCACCGATGGCGACCGGAAAGGTGATCCAGATCACGGGCCCCGTGGTCGATGTCGAGTTCCCGGCGGGCGAGCTGCCCGAGATCTACAACGCCCTCGAGATCAGGCGGTCGTCCGCGGCGGCCGGCGCCGACGAGACGCTGGTGGTCGAGGTCCAGCAGCACCTCGGCAACAACTGGGTGCGGGCGGTGGCGATGTCCACCACCGACGGCCTGTCGCGGGGCCTCGACGCGGTCGACACCGGCGCGGCCATCACGGTCCCCGTCGGATCGGTCACGCTGGGGCGGGTCTTCGACGTGCTGGGCCACCCGATCGACGGCAAAGGCCCGGTCGGCAAGTCCGAGACGCTGCCAATCCACCGCCGGGCGCCGGGCTTCGATCAGATGGAGACCGAGGCGCAGGTCTTCGAGACCGGCATCAAGGTGATCGACCTGATCTCCCCCTTCAGGCGGGGCGGCAAGGCGAGCGTCTTCGGCGGCGCCGGCGTCGGCAAGACGGTCATCATCCAGGAGCTGATCCGCAACATCGCGGCTGAGCACGGCGGCTACTCCGTCTTCGCCGGCGTCGGCGAGCGCTCACGCGAGGGGAACGACCTGATCGGCGAGATGACCGAGTCGGGCGTGCTCGACAAGACGGTGCTCGTCTTCGGCCAGATGAACGAGCCGCCGGGAGCGCGCCAGCGGGTTGGGCTGACGGCCCTGACGATGGCGGAATTCTTCCGCGACGTCGAACACCGCGACGTGCTCCTCTTCATCGACAACGTCTTCCGCTTCACGCAGGCGGGCGCGGAGGTATCGGCCCTGCTCGGTCGGATGCCCTCGGCGGTCGGCTACCAGCCGACCCTCGCCACCGAGATGGGCGACCTGCAGGAGCGGATCACGTCGACCAAAGACGGCTCGATCACGAGCCTGCAGGCGGTCTTCGTGCCCGCCGACGACTACACCGATCCGGCGCCGGCGACCACCTTCGGCCACCTCGACAGCAGCGTGCGACTGGACCGCTCGATCGTGGAGCTGGGCATCTACCCTGCCGTCGACCCGCTCAACTCGACCTCGACCGTCCTCGACCCTCGAGTCGTGGGCGAGGATCATTTCAACGTCGCGCGCGAGGTGCAGCGCACGCTGCAGCGCTACAAGGACCTCCAGGACATCATCGCCATCCTGGGCATGGACGAGCTGTCGGAGGAGGACAAGGTCACCGTCTCGCGGGCGCGGCGCCTCCAGCGCTTCATGAGCCAGCCGATGTTCGTGGCGGCGCAGTTCACCGGTCGCGATGGCAAGTACGTGGAGCGGGCGGAGACGGTGCGGGGCTTCCGCGAGATCCTTGAAGGCAAGCACGACGCCATCCCCGAGCAGGCGTTCTTCATGGCAGGACCGATCGAGGACGTCATCGCGAACGCCGAGGCGATGAAGTGAGTCGGGTATGGCCCGGCCCCGCGACGCCTTGGCTGGCTGGCGCAACAGCCTGCGGCGCCGCGGCGCCGGTCCCTCACCGGTTCCATTCGGCACCCGTGCCGGCCACTTCCGAGGTGAGTTGAGTGCCGCTCAAGCTGGAGATCGTGAGCCCGGAGCGGCGCGCCTACTCGGACGAGGTCGACATGGTGACCGTGCCCGGCATCGACGGGGAGATGGGGATCCTGCCGCACCACACGCGCCTGATCAGCGCCCTGGGCACCGGTGAGCTGCGGATCAAGAAGGCAGGGACCGAGCAGATCCTGCTCATCTCGGGAGGCTTTGTGGAGGTGCGGGCCGACCGGGTCATCGTCATGGCGGACCTGGCGGAGCACTCCGACGAGATCGACGAGACGAAGGCTGTGGAGGCCCGCAAGCGGGCCGAGGCCGAGCTGGGCGAGGTCCACGATGCGGTGGACGTGGCGCGAGTTCGTGCCGCGCTCCAGACCGCGCTGATGCGAGAGCGGATCGCGACGCGTCGCCGCAGCCGCGGATAGCGGCTGATGCAGGCCTGCGACCACTGCGGCGCGCGGCTGCCGCAGCTGCCGGTGCGGATCGAGATCGTGCGGGAGTCCGGGCCGATCGGGCTGCCCGGCGAGAGCGGCGCGGCGCTGGCCAACTTCAGCAAGGGCTACGCCTTCTGCTCCAGCGACCACGCCTATGCCTGGGCCCGTGAGCGTCGCTACATGCTCTGCAACGCAGGGCCGACGCCATTCGAGGCCGGGATGCAGCCGTACCTGCCGTCTCGCCACATGGGCGGCCGGGTGGGGCTGTGTGACGGCCACCACCGCGGCGCGCACGAGTGGAAGGAAGCCTGGCCGGCCTGAGGCAGACCTCCTGTCCCGTTGGACACATGACCCATCACCGCCGGTAGACTCACCTTCGTGCAGAAGTTCATCGTGACCGGAGGCACCCCGCTCCATGGAGAGGTGCGAATCGCCGGCGCCAAGAACGCGGTCCTCAAGATGATGGCCGCCGCCGCGCTCTCCGACGAGCCGACGACCCTCCGCAACGTCCCGCGCATCAGCGACGTGCAGATCCTGCGCGGCACCATGACCGATATCGGCTTCAACGTGGTCCCGCTGGAGGGGAGCGGCCTGGAGATCACGGCCTCGGCGGCCGACTGGCTCTTCGTGCCGCTCGAGGCGGCGATGAAGATGCGCTCGTCGTTCATCCTGCTCGGCCCGCTCCTCACCCGCTTCGGGCGGGTGATCATCAGCAACCCCGGCGGGGACCGGATCGGGCGACGGCCGGTGGACCTGCATGTCGAGGCGATGCGGGCCCTCGGCGCGGAGATCGAATACAAGAACGGCTACTACTTCGCCCAGGCACCCGGCGGGCTGCGCGGCGCCCGGATCGCGTTCCCCTACGTGACGGTGATGGGCACCGAGAACGCCATGCTGGCTGCGACCCTGGCGCGCGGCACGACCGTGATCGAGAACGCCGCCCGCGAGCCGGAGGTCGACGACCTGGTCACCATGCTGCGGGCGATGGGGGCGCAGATCGAGCGAACGGCGCCGCATCGGCTCGAGATCGAGGGGGTCGATCGCCTGCATGGCGTTGACCACCGCGTGCTCGGGGACCGGCTGGAGGCGGGCACCTTCGCCATGGCGGCTGCCGTGACGGGTGGCGACGTCACGATCCGCGGCGTCAACCCGGCGCACCTTGGCGCATTCACCGAGCTGCTGGCCGGCATGGGTGTCTCGTTCGACACCTTCGAGGCCGATGGCGGTGGGCTCCGGGTCCGCGGCGGCGACGGGATCCGTCCCGCCGACGTCGAGACGCAGCCGTATCCCGGCTTCGCGACCGACCTCCAGGCTCCGCTGGCCGTGCTGATGACCCAGGCCGATGGCGTCTCCAGCATCCACGAGACGATCTACGAGGACCGCCTCGACTACACCATGGAGCTGGTCAAGATGGGCGCGGTGATCGAGGTGCTCGACGAGCGGCACGCCAGGATCGCCGGCCCGACCACGCTCCACGGCCGGGAGGTGGAGATCGCCGACCTGCGCGCGGGCGCCACCCTCATCCTGGCCGCGCTTGCCGCGGAGGACACGAGCATCATCTCCGGCGTCGAGCACGTTGACCGCGGTTACGAGGCGATCGAGTCGAAGCTGGTCGGGCTCGGCGCGCAGATCACCCGCATCGACGCCTAGGGACCGGGCCGCGGCCCTCCATCGGTATACTTCGGGCGCCCCCTCCAGCAGCCCGCACGGACGCAGATCGCCCGCATGAAGATCGGCATCGACCTCGGCACCGCCAACATCCTGGTCTACGTTCAGGGCAAGGGCGTGGTCCTGAACGAGCCCAGCGTGGTTGCCATCAACGACGACGACAACCGCCTCGTGGCGGTCGGGGAGGAGGCGCGCGAGATGATCGGGCGCACCCCCGGCAACGTGCGGGCCATCCGGCCGATGCGCGACGGCGTGATCGCCGACTACCTGATCACCGAGGCGATGCTGCGCTACGTCATCAACAAGGTGGCGCGGGTCCGGATCTTCAAGCCGGACGTGATGATCAGCGTGCCGTCCGGCGTGACCAGCGTCGAGAAGCGCGCGGTGCGGGACGCCGCGCTGAAGGCGGGAGCGCGGGAGGCGTTCCTGATCGACGAGCCGCTGGCTGCCGCGATCGGCGCCGGGGTGCCGATCTCCGGGCCGTCGGGGAACATGATCGTGGACATCGGCGGCGGGACGACCGAGATCGCCGTGATCGCGCTGGGCGGGATCGTGGTCGCCGACTCGGTGCGCGTGGGCGGCACCAAGTTCGACGAGGCGATCGCCAACTACATCCGCCGCAAGTACAACCTGATGATCGGCGAGCGGACCGCGGAGGAGCTGAAGATCGCGATCGGCTCCGCGCTGCCGCTCGATGAGCCGCTCCAGATGGAGGTGAAGGGGCGCGACATGATCGCCGGACTGCCCCGGACCATCCCGATCACCTCGGGCGAGGTGACCGAGGCGATCGAGGCGCCGCTGGCCCAGATCATCACCGCCGTCCGCAACGTGCTGGAGCAGACCCCTCCGGAGCTGTCGAGCGACATCATCGACAAGGGGATGGTGATGACCGGCGGCGGCTCGCTCCTGCGCAACGTGGACGCGCTGCTCACCCAGGTGACCGGGATCCCGTGTCACGTGGCTGACAACGCCCTGAACTCGGTCGCGGTCGGCACCGGCATGGCGCTCGAGCACTTCGACCAGTTCCGCAAGAGCTTCGTGAGGAACTCGTGACGGCGGTTGCGCCGCCGGTGTCCGCGGTCCGCGGGGAGGCGGTGGCCGAGCGCGAGGCCGGTGCGGGTCGGCGGGCGCTGGCCTTCGCCGATTTCCACGTCCACACCCGCTTCAGCCGGGACTCCCTGCTGGGCGAGGACCGCTTCATCCGCCTCGCCCTCGAGCGCGGCCTGACCCACGTCGCCATCACCAACCACAACAACGTGGAGGGAGCCCTGGCGGTGCAGGCCCGAGTCGCGGCGCAGGGGCTGGAGGATCGCCTCCACATCATCCTGGGCGAGGAGGTGTCGAGCGCGGACGGTGAGATCGTGGGGATCTTCCTGACCGAGACGATCCCGCCCGGCCTCTCGGCCGACGAGACCGCGGATGCGATCCATGCGCAGGGTGGGCTGGTCTCGATCCCGCATCCGTACGACCCGTTCCGGCGCTCCCACATCCGCGAAGCGCCCCTGCTGGCGCTCGCCGAGGCGGGCAAGATCGACGCGATCGAGGTCTTCAACAGCCGCGTCACCTTTTCCAGGCACAACGAGGCGGCCGCGCTGCTTGCCTCCCGCTACGGCATTCCGGGCATCGCCTGCTCCGATGCCCACTCCGGGCTCGAGGTGGCGATGAGCTTCAACGCCCTGCCGGCCTTCGAGACCGCCGACGAGCTGCGAGCGGCGCTGCGCGAGAACGAGTGGCACGGGAGCCGATCGACCAAGCTGATCCACCTCACGACCCGCTGGGCGGTCTGGTCGAAGGCGGCGCGCCGACGCCTTGGCGGCGGGAAGTCGTGACCGAGGGGGGCGACCGCCGCGCCGAGCACCCCGCCGGGCCGCACGAGCACGGCTACTCCGTCTATGAGCCGGGCGAGTTCCTCGATGCCCCGCCCGAGGAGTCGATCCCCGAACGCGAGGTGAGCCTGGCGCGTCGTCTGCTGAACGTGCGCACCATCGGCTCGATCGCCTTCGGGCTGATCCTGGTCTTCTTCCTGTTCCGGGTCATCCTCAACGTCGACTTCGGGCGCACCTTCGAGCTGATGGGGCGCGCCAACCTCGGCCTGCTGCTCGTCGGCCTCTTCGCGTACTACCTCACCTTCCCGCTGCGCAGCCTGCGCTGGACGCTGATCCTGCGCCGCGTCGGCACGCCGGTGCCGTATCGGGCCGCGATGGAGATCCTCTTCCTCTCCTGGTTCGTGAACTGCATCGTCCCGGCCAAGCTCGGGGACCTCTACCGCGCCTACCTGCTGCGCGGCAACTACGGGGCATCCATCTCTCGCACGGTCGGGACGATCTTCATCGAGCGCGTGACCGACATCCTCGTCATCTTCACGCTCGCCCTGGCGGCGGGGTTCTGGAGCTTCCGGGGGCGGAATCGGCCCGAGGTCGACGCGCTGTTCCTGGCCGGCTTCATCGTCGCCGCGGTGCTGGTCGTGCTCGTCGTCGGGCTCCGCTACCAGGGACGCCGGCTGACGCGGTTCCTGCCGGAGCGGGCACAGGAGCTGTACGAGCGCTTCCACGAGGGGAGCACCGGCGCGCTCACGCCCCGCGTGCTGCTGCCGGTGGGCGCAATCACGTTGACCGTCTGGCTGCTGGAGGGGGCTCGCGTCTTCTTCGTGATCCAGGCGCTCAACCTGACCGGCATGCAGCTGGGGATCAGCTCATCGGTCTTCGTCGCGCTCGCCGCATCGCTCCTGACCGCCATCCCGCTCACTCCTGCCGGCATCGGCTTCGTGCAGGGTGGCATCGTCCTGGCCCTTGGTATCTACGGCGTCGCGCCGGAGGCCGGGACGGCGGTTGCGCTCACCGACTTCGTGCTCGCCACGCTCTCGGTGATCATCATCGGGGGCGTCCTGTACGCCTTCTCGCCGATGGTTCGGCGCGCCCACAGTGCCAGCGCACGCGCATCCGGCGCCGATCACCCGAAGGGGTCAGCCGCCGAGATCAGCTGAGCACGGCTGGACGCCTGACCGGATCGGTACCTTTCTCCCATTGAGGCCCATCCGCCGCGCTGCGATCCTGCGGTTGCTTGCACGCACCACCGGCCGAACCATCTGGTCGGTGGGCAGCAGCGCACGGACAAGGCGCATGACGCTCCAGCCGCCGCGGTCGTTCAACAGCTGGCTTCGTGGCCAGCTCAAGGAAAAGAAGATGAGCCAGCGCCAGCTGGCCCTCCAGTCGGGTGTCGATCACTCGACCATCTCTCGTTTGATCAAGGGCGACCGCATGCCCTCCCTGGGGACAGCCACCAAGCTCGCGCGTGGCCTGCGCGAGATCCGTGAGCAGAGCGACGGCCCCAGCTACTTCGCCAGTCTGTCGGGCAGGCAGCAGCTCCCCACCGCCCGCGTCGAATATGCGCTCCGCGGCGACGACGTCCTCAACGAAGCCGATGTCCGCGAGCTGATGCAGACCTACGTCGCGCTCCGCACCCAGCGCATTCGCGAGGCGAACGGGAACGGCCACGCCCCGCCAGAGGCAACCGACCGGCTCAGTCGCGGCGCCTGAGGGCGCCAGCGGCCCCTCTCCTCGTCCCTGACATCCCCCCGCGCGTCGCGCGCCGCGTCAGGCCAAACGCACCTGCCGGCAGTGTCGGCAGCGTTTCCGCTCCACCGTGCAGGAGCCAGCTCCTCCGCAGGTTGACCGCGTCGTAGCCCTCGTCGACCCCGGGTGTCTCCATCACCAGCGTCGTGCGCCCCGGCAGGCGCGGGTCGCGCAGGAATGCCGCCAGTCCCGCCGCGCCGATCCTCCCTGCGCCGAGATGCTCGTGACGGTCGCTGCGCGAGCCGAGTGCCGACTTGGAGTCGTTCAGGTGCATCAGCGCCAGCCGATCCAGGCCGAGCAGCGCCTCGAATCGGTCCAGCACGGTCACGCGGCGCCTTCCGGCGTGGAGATGTCGTAGCCGGCGCCCCACAGGTGCGCCGTATCGAGGCAGAAGGCCAGCCGGTCGGCCGAGCCGCCGACCGCGTCGAGGATCGCCGCCAGCTCCTCGATCCGCGAGCCGAGCGTGTCACCGCCCCCGGCCGAGTTCTCCAGCACCAGGCGGACCCCCGGCGGAGTGTCGTCCAGGACGTGGCGCACCACGGTGGCGATGCGAGCGAGGCCCGCCTCGCGCCCGATCCCGCGATGTGAGCCGATGTGCGTGTTCACGAGGCTTGCCCCGTAGCTCGGGGCGCGCTGGACCTCGTGGCGCAGCCCATCCAGCGACTGGCTGGCGAACGGCTCCGAGGTGCCGGCCAGGTTGATCAGGTAGCTGGCGTGGATCGCCACCGGCGCGATCCCGTGCTGCCCGCAGAAGGCGACGAATTGCGCGGCATCCGCTGGTGGCTCCGGGCGGCGGCGCCAGGCGGTCGGGTTGTCGCTGAAGATCTGGAGCGCGGTCGCGCCGATCTGTCGGGCGCGTCGTGCGGTGCGCATCAGGCCGTCCGCAACCGGCAGGTGGATGCCGACCCGCGGTGCGCCCGTCCGGCCAGGTCAGCCGGCGGCGCGGCTCACGGCGTGGCTGGCGGCGTGCTACGTTGCCGGGCATGGAACCCGAGCCGCGCGGCGTCGAACCGCTGCGCGTCGCCCTCTACGTCTTCTTCGTGGCGCTGATCCTGGTCGTCGCCGCCCTGCTGGTGCTGCCGCAGGTCCTCCGCTAGCGGCGCCGGCGGGGCTCAGCGCCGCCGCTCCTGGGCGATGATCGGCTCGATCATGCCGTACCCGCCGCCGGACCGGCGGTAGACGACGCACACGCTCCCACCCTCCGCATTGAGGAAGAGGAAGAAGGCGTGTCCGAGCTCCTCCATCCGGGCGATGGCGTCCTCCTCGAACATGGGGACCATGTCGAACCGCTTGACCTTGAGGACCGATGGCTCACCGCGCGGTGCCGCCTTCGGCCTGGCCTCCACAGGCGCTGCCGAGACGCCGCCGGCCTGGTCAAGCAGAGCCTGTGCCGCATCGGCGTGGCGGCCGCGCACGGATCGTGGCCGTTCCCGCGCGCGGATGAGCTGCCGCTCCAGCTTGTCGAGGAGCCGATCGACCGCGGCGATCAGGGTCGGCCCGGACGACGCCGAGCGCAGCACGCTGCCGTGGCTGAGCAGAGTCACTTCGGCCACGTTGGCTGTCTCGGCGGCCCGTGAGGCCCCGGTGGTCAGCTCCAGGCTCGCCTCCGCGTCGTCATCGGCGAGGCGGTCGAGCCGACGCAGCTTGCGATCGATCTGGCTCCGGAGCCGGTCGCTGAGGTCGACATTTCGAGCATTGACGGTTGTCTTCATGGCTCATCCTCCGATGCCGACACCTACGGTAGCACCGCGCGGATCGCGGCCCCGCGCCTACACCTCCCGGGCCACCGCGAAGCCGAAGACGCGGGTGGCACCGTGCCGTCGCAGCGTCTCGGCGCACGCCTCGAGGGTGGCGGACGTGGTCAGGATGTCGTCGACGACGATCGCCACCGCGGGCACCCGCATGCCGCTCCGGACGGCCAGCGCACCCCGGAGGTTGTGGAGTCGGGCCGCTCTGCCGAGGCCGTGCTGGCGGGTGGTCGGTCGGTACCGCTGCAGCAGGTCAAGCACCGGCAGCCCGGCAGCCCGCCCCATCTCCACCGCGAGCAGCTCTGCCTGGTTGTAGCCGCGCTGCCGACGCCGCGCGGCGTGCACCGGCACGGGGACGAGGGGAGCAGTGCCGGAGTGGATCAGCAATGTCCGCAGCGCTGGCGTCGCCGCGCGGGCCAGCGGGACGGCAAGACGGCCCGCGCCCCCGTACTTGAGCCGCTGCAGGACGCGACGCGTCGTTCCCTCGTGGATGAAGGCGGCGATCGCCAGGTCCAATGCGTCACCCACCACGACGCCCGGGTCGGCCGCCGCGAAGCGGTCAGCCTCCGCTTCGGCGCGTTGCAGCCGCTGCTGGCATCCGGAGCACAGCAAGTCCCCGTAGCGCCCGCAGCCGGCGCACGCGCCCGGCAACAGAAGGTCCATGAGGCCCACAGCCAGCTGACGATGCCCCGGAACGGCTTATTGGGCGCTTACCGCCCGCTTATGGCGCCCTGTGCGACGTCAGGGCAGATTCACTCAGGCTGCGTCGAGTGTCAGCTGGTCGCCGACCTGCGTGCCAGACGCCTCCAGCGTCCCCACCCCGAGCTCGATGCAGTCGCGCGCGCCGCGAGCCCACCACACCACGCGCCACGGACGCGAGCCCGCGACGCAGCGTGTGACCCGGGCGCCACGGTCGACGAAGACGACGTCGATCGCGTAGCGCATGAAGAACATGTGGATCGACTGCGTCCGCTCGATCAGGAGGCCGTCGCCGGGAGCCGGTTCAGGAGTGCGCGAGCAGGCCGACCGTCCGCTCGCGCAGCGAGGTGGCGACGCGGCAGCGCTCGGCGACGAGCGTGCCACGGGTCAGGTTCTGGATGCGGACGTATCGGCTCATGCGTTCAAGCGATGCTAGCCGACGAGGGAGCCCGGCTCGACCGGTCGGAGACCGCCCTACTTCCCGGTCGGGTTGAGGGCCATCACCGTGTGGTCGCGCATCTGGAAGTTGACGACGCTCAGCAGGGCGCCGAGCGAGGTCTGCAGGTTGTAGTTGTAGCGGACGCTCACGCCGATCGAGTCCGCGTTGGCGCCGTTGATCCGGCTGCAGGCCGGCCAGCCCTGCATCGACAGGTCAGGCGCTGAAGTCGAGCGCCGTTGCCGTCCACGACCGGCCCGAGCCCCGGGGTGAGAGTCCAGCGATTCACCGATCCGGCCACCTCGGCCCCGTTGGTGTTGATCCCCCCGGACGGGTTGTTGTCGACGTAGTAGATCCGGATCTCGGTGACGTTGCCGAGCTTGATCGGGGATCCCTCGCTGGTCAGCACCCGCTCGACCGCAGCCACGATGTTGTTGTCCACGGTCGCCCAGTTCGGACTTCCACCCGGCACCCCGGGGGGCAACCGAGCGGTCCGCCGCCATTGGCCAGGGCCGAACCGGTGCGCGCACCCTCGCGGGTGGCGTACTCGAGCGTGAGGTTGTGGTCGAAGGCGATGCCGAACTCCAGCGTGCCGAGGATCAGCAGCAGAAAGATGGGAAGGACCATCGCCATCTCGACCAGCGCCTGACCACGTCGATGCCCGCGCTGGCGGCGGCGAATGAGGCGGATCACAGGACCGGCTCCATGCGCATCGTAGTTGCTGCGGTCGAAGGTGACGCCGTTGGGCGGCACCTGGACCAGATTGGGCAGCGGCGTCAGCCAGTCGTGGTGGAAGATGATCGGTGACGCCGACCGTATCCAGGCCCGGATGCGAGCGGCCGACCGAGTCCACGCCGCAGCCCGCGAGGACCGTGCAGCGATCGGTGTTGAGGTAGTTCAGGCCACCCGGCACCGGCGATGTACGGGACGGTCGCGGTTGATCCGTCCGCGAGGGTGCAGGTCGTGCCGAGCCCGCCCTCGTTGTACGCGTTGGCTGCGATCTCCACGCCATTCGCATCGGCCCAGAAGATGCGGACCTCCTGGATGCCGGAGTGGTGCGCCGCGCCACCGCCGAGCGCCCGGTCCAGACGCTGCAGGATGAGGCAGTCGGCGCCGGCCGCATCGCCGACCTCGGCCGACAGCAGCGCCGAGTCGCGGCTGGCGTAGTTCACGTTCAGCATGACGCTGAGCGTGACCGAGAACTCGATCAGGCCGATGAAGAGCAGGATGAAGATCGGGAAGATCAGCGCGAACTCGACCAGCGACTGGCCACGCTCGTCGCCCTTGCGCCGAGGCCTCATCCAGCGTGCGGGTCGCGGCACCTTACGGCTCCACCAGGTGGACCGGGTTGCCGCGGATGTCAGCCGTCCAGGTGGTGACGTCGTTGGACGTGCCTGTCCCGTTCATCGTGTAGCGGATCTTCCACCACGAGTAGTCCCTGGCTGCGACGGGATGCTGTTCCCGTCGTAGGACGACGGGATCACCGCGTCGATCGTGAGCCAGCAGCCGTTGAAGATCCCGAGGCTCGCCCCGGTTGACGTCGTGATGCCAGTCGTGCTGGCGGTGGTCCGCTTCCAGTTGCCCACCGGGGCGATCAGGACGCAGCCGGAGTTGGCGTTGCCGTTGGTGGTGCCGCGATCGCTGAAGAAGGTGACCGGGGCGACGCGGTAGCCAAGCTCCACGCACGTCGCTGACACGGAGGTGCACGTGCTGTCGGGATACAGGATCTGCAGCGAGGCGGTGAGCGGCGAGGTGTCGCCCGGATCCCAGAGCCGGACCTCGAGGGTCTTGGTCTTGTGGATCGGGTCGATCTGGGCCAGGTAGAAGCTCGACGACACCGCGGAGCCTGAGGCGCTCAGCGGGGTGAAGGCCTGCATCGCGCCGAGGCCGTAGACGCGCGGGTAGCCGCAGCTGGATGGCGGCACTGCGACGAGGCAGGCGCGCCGCCGGCCACCGCGTCAGCCGACGTGGCGTAGATCGCGAAGCTCTGCTCGCCATCGACGGTGCGCTGCTGCGTGACGGCCCCGGGATCCGTGCCGGTGGTGTGGATCCGGTAGGTGGTGCCATTCGCGCCGCCGCTCAGTGCTTGCCCGCGCCCGGGTTGAGCAGATACCAGGAGTTGTGGTAGTCACGCTCGTCCGTGTACGAAGCGGTCTGCTGCCTGCAGTCGGATCCGTTGCTCCCGCCCATCGTCGAGTCATAGAAATTCATGAACTGGAAGGTATTGCCGGAGCTGGCGACGAGGGTGTCATCGCTGCGGACGAACGGCGTGTTGTTCGGGTCGGCGTACAGCTCGTAGAAGGTGCTGACCGGCAGGGAAGAGCCGTTGCTGAAGTGCCGGTCGCCGGTGCCGCTGCCCACCGCCGTCTCGCAGAAGACCGGGTCGAAGATGTAGACCCGCCCACCGTCGTCAGCGGCTGCATTTCGATGGCGTAGTTGTAGAAGTCGTCCGGGCCATGGCATGCCTTTGGCGTGGCGGTCGGGCAGGTGAGTGCCACCCCCGACGTGCGGGTGTCGTAGTACGGCTGGAAGGCGTCGCCGTCCACGTTCTCGGCGCCCTGGGTGTTCATGGTCCCCCAGAAGCCGCGCGGGTTGAGGACCTGCCCGCCGCCGGCCGGCGTGCCCGACCTTGCACGTCGCAACGCCGTTGGCGCAGGTGGACCCGGGACCGCGCAGGGCGTAGGTCGCGGTCGTGGTCGTGGTGCCGACCGTTGAGTACGTGTAGATGACGTTGACCTCGATCTGGTCGACGCGCGCCGAACGGGTCGCGCCGCAGTTGGCCGTGCCGGTCGGTCGACCCAGGTGAGGCGCACCAGGAAGTTGGTGGCGTTGTTCAGTTCGGTGGTCGTCCAGGTGTGGGCCGGTGGGGTCCACAGGTCGGCGACGCCGCCGAGGTTGTAGGTGGCCTCCGAGGTGGTCAGGGCGGCCGTTTGGCGAATCGCCGACCAGGTGGTGCCGTTATTCCAGCTGAGTGCGGCCTCAAGACGGCAGTCCGAGGAGCCGCCGCCCGAGCCCTGCCTCAGGGCGCGAAGCCGCACCTGGACCCCGTCGATGCTGACGACCGGCGTGGTGAAGCCGAAGGTGTAGTTGCGCCAGTAGTGGCACGAGCCGCTCGCCGAGTTGCTGTCCGTGTAGTTGCCGTCGTTGGACCCGGCATTGCCCGTGCTGACCCACGGCGTCGCCGAGCTGCATCCGCTGGTGTTGTTGGCGGGGCTGTCCCACGGGTTGCTCGTATCGCCGTCGAACTCCTGGGTCTCCTCGCCAGGGTGATTCACCGTTCCGGTCGTGGTGAAGGTGGCGTTGCGAACGTCGCCGAAGACGCCGTAGTAGTTCTCCGGGCTGCCCATCGGCACCGGCAGCACGTACTCCGCGTGCGCCTGGCGGCTGACGGTGATGGTGTTCATGCCGATCAGGCCCAGGAAGAAGGTCTTCACCGGGGCGGTCACCCGAACGTTGAGGCGGCGGGGGTTCTGCAGGTCCTGAACTGGGGTGACCGTCACACCGTTGATGGTCGCCGGGACGCAGACACCACCCGCGAAGACATTCGTCGCCGGGTAGCCGTTGCGGGTGGCTTCCTTGTCTGCCGCGTCACAGGCCGCGGCCGGGGTGTTCGGCAGGAAAACAACGCCGGCGAGGGCGGCCGCGTCGGCTGTGCGCTGGATCCGCAGGCTGTTGTTCCACAGCCAGGCCAGGTCGATGACCAGGGCGGACATCAGCAGCAGGATGACGAACGTGCCCGAGAAGATGACCAGCACCTGACCACGGTGGGACTTCGTGCCTGCCGATGGGGCGGGCTCGAGGGTCGCCAGCGGAGCGGCAACGTCCTGGTCGCGATTGATCCTGCGATGGCGGAAGGGCACGGTCACGGGTCGTGGATCTCCTAGGTGTATTGCCGGCATCCTACGCGGCAGACCTTGCAGGGCTCCTTGCAGCGTATGGGTTGGAGGGTCCTGTCTACGAGAGTACTTTGGTCACCCCATCGGGCTGCGCCGCGACGGCCTGGCCGTCGCCATCGGCCACATCGTCGGCGCGCTCCGCCGGCAGGGTCAGGACCATCGAGGTACCGCCGCTTGGCCCGCTCGCCACGCGGATCTGGCCGCCCATCGCCTCGACCAGCCCACGGGCGGCATACAGGCCGATCCCGCTCCCATCGGGCACCAGGCGGCGCGCCTCGTCGGCGCGGAAGAACTGCTCGAAGGCACGCTCCGCGGTAGTGGCGTCCATGCCCGGGCCTGCGTCGCTGATCGAGATCTCGGAGGCGAGCCCCTTCGCGCCCGGCGTGGTACGGCTCTCGATCCGCACGGTTACCTGCGACCCAGCCGGGCTGTACTTCACCGCGTTGTCCATCAGGGCCCACAGCACCTGCTCGAGCCGATCCGGATCGGCGACCACCAGGTGCGGCGGCCCGGCCTCTTCGAGCGACGAAGCCGTGAGAGGTATCTCGGAGCGCATCCCAGGTCCGGCGAACCAGGGGAGCGGCCCGGAAGACCTCCTGGCGCGGGGTCAGCTCACCCACCTCCAGCCGCGAGACGGCGAGCAGCTGGCCGACCATCCGGCGCAGCCGGTCGGCCTGGTGGGCAATCGTCTCCAGGTCGATCCGGGCGGCGGCGTCCACCACCTCCGATCCCTGCAGCTCCGACGCTAGGGCGCGGATGCTGGTGAGCGGCGTCTGGAGATCGTGCGTGATGCCGCGCAGGAAGTCGGTCTGCACTGCCGCCATCCGGTTCAGCTCGACGGTCTGCAGGCGGACCCGGGTGTACAGCAGGGCGTGCTCGATGGCCGTGGCGGCGTGCTGGCCGATGAGTCCGAAGAGATTCAGGTCCGCCGGCGAGGGATCCGGTCGCCCCTCCCACGGGGCGAGCAGGGTCGCGCGCAGCTCGTCCCCGGCGGCCACGTCGACGACCACGAAGGCGCCCCAGGGTCCCTTGACCAGTCGCGCGCCGAGGTCCGAGCCCTCGGCGAGCTCGGCGGTCGAGGCCCACAGGTGGACATCTGCCAACGCCTCTCGGGGTGCATCCGGGTCCGGTCCATAGACGCCAGGGCGCAGGTCGCCGCCCTCCTGCACGCGGAGTACGGCCAGGACCCAGGTGGGGTCGCCGCTCGCGCGGCGGGCACCGGCCACCATGGCGCACGCGACCGCGCGAGCGTCATCTGAGATCGGCGCCGATCGCACCAGGGCAGCCAGCTCGGAGATCTGCCGGTTGCGGTCCTCCAGGGTCGTCACCAGCCGCCGCTGGACGCCGGTCAGCCCGTCCTCCGCCGACGCGGCCTCGGCGGCGCGATCCCGCGGCACCCCTCGCTCGGCGATGGTCGCCATCGAGCGCGCCTCGCCCGCCAGCGGTCGCGCGGCGACCAGCGTCACCAGGCCGGCCCACAGGAGCCCGCCTACCAGGGCGACGAGCAGCACCGGACCGGCGCCCGTCCCCTCGATCCACGACGGCATCGCCAGCGCGATCGCGGCGAGCACCGCCAGTGGCGGCAACGTGGCCAGCAGGAGCACGGCCAGCAGCCGGAGCGAGGGGCGCCCCGAGGCCATGCGTCAGGCTCCCTGCGGGGTGGAGACCAGCCGATACCCGACGCCACGCTCGGTGACGAGGAAGCGGGGCCGATCGGGATCGGCCTCGAGCTTGCGGCGCAGCCGGCGGACCGTGACCCACACGTAGGAGGGATCGGCTCCGTCGGACTCGGACCAGACGCGGTCGAGCAGGCTGTCGGTCGTGACGGTGCGATCCATCTGTCCCATCAGCTGGTGCAGGAGGCGCACCTCGGTGGGGGTCAGTGCGGTCGAGGCCCCGGACCGGGTCACCCGCCGCCCAACCAGGTCGATCTCCAGTTCGCCACCGTCGAGCACGACCCCGGAACGACCCGCCGCCGACCGCTGCAGCACGCGCTGCACGCGCGCCACCAGCTCGTCGGGGTCGAACGGCTTGGTGACGTAGTCCTCGGCGTAATCCTCGAGGGCGCGCACCTTGGCCTCCGAGGCGTCGACCGCCGACAGCACGATGATCGGCAGGTCGGCAATCCGCTTGACCCGGGCGCACAGCTCGAAGCCGTCCATGCCCGGCATCATGAGGTCGACGATCAGCAGTGACGGCCAGCGCTGATCGAGGAGCGCCAGGGCGCGGGCCCCGGAGTCTGCCGTCACGACCTCGTATCCCTCGCGCGCCATCCGGCGCGCGAGAACGGAGAGGAGGGTCGGGTCGTCGTCTACCAGCAGGAGAGCCGGCCGCATCGCCGGCAGCACGTCAGATCCCAGTGCCCTTCATCACGGTCACGATGGCGGGGCCAAGGATCACGATGAAGATCGTGGGAAAGATGCAGCCGACCATCGGGAAGAGCATCTTCACCGGCGCCTTGGCGGCCATCTCCTCGGCGCGCTGGCGGCGCTCGATGCGCAGCTGCTGGGACTGGATCTGGAGCACCTTGGCGATCGGCACGCCGAGCTGCTCGGCCTGGACGATGGCGCCGATGAAGTTGCTGATCGGCTGTGCATCCGCGCGCGCCACGATATCGCGGAGGGCGTCCTTGCGGCTGCGGCCCATCCGGATCTCCGCCAGCGCCTGGCGGAACTCCATGACCAGCGCCCCCTCCATCTTCTCGACCACCTTGGCGAGCGCCGCGTCGAAGCCGAGACCGGCCTCGACCGAAATGGTGAGCAGGTCCAGGGCGTCCGGCAGCTGGAGGACCATCTCCCAGGATCGCTTGCGTGCCCGGCTGCCCAGCCAGAATTCGGGGATCATGTAGCCGAGCGCGGCGCCGCCGAGCCCGAAGACGAGCGCGAGCTGCACCCGTCCGGTGGCCAGCATCAGCAGGGCCACGCCACCGCCGAAGAGGAGCGTCGAGAGGAGCTTGACGCCCATCCAGTCGGCGCCTCGCAGGCCTCCTGGATAGCCGGCTCGCTCGAGCTTCAGGTCCTGGCGGGCGATGAGCCCACCCTGGTCGCCGCGGCTCGCGAAGCGCGACACGCGCTGCACGAGCGGGCGCAGGGTCCGCTCGAAGAGCGGCTGCTGCAGCTCCATCTCCTCGAGGGTCTTGGGCTGCACGATCAGCTGCTCGAGCCGCTGCTGGACCGCGTCCTTGGACGGGGACGAGGCCAGTCCGTAGGTGATCAGCAGGACGGCGATGGCGGCAAAGACGGCGATGAGAAGCTCAGGAGGCATCGGGCTACACCTTGATATCGACGATGCGGCGGATGAACACGTAGCCGATGCCCATGCTGATCGCGCCGATGATGAAGAAGATGATGCCGGTCGGGAGCCCGAAGGTCTCAGGGGGCTTCTCGAGCATCGCGGTGATGTACGAAGGGCTGATGAGGAAGAGCAGGCCGGCCAGGCCGACCGGCAGCAGGGTGATCACGTAGCCGCTGTAGCGCTGCATGGCGGTCAGGGTCTTGATCTCACCCTGGATCCGGACGCGCTCACGAATGGTGTAGGCAATCGAGTCGAGCACCGTCGCGAGGTTGCCACCGACCTGGCTCTGGATGTTGATGGCGGTGACCATCAGCTCCAGGTCCTCGGAGGCGACGCGACGGACGAGGTTGCCGAGCGCGGGCTGCAGGGCCACGCCAAGGCTCATCTCGCGCACGACGCGCTCGAACTCCTCGGAGATCGGTGGCCGAGCCTCACGAGTGACCAGCTCCAGTCCCTGCAGGAACGACGAGCCGGCTCGCAGCGAGTTGGCGAGCAGGGTGATGGTGTCGGGCAGCTGGCGGGCAAAGGAGGTCAGCCGCTTGCGCTGACGGTATCCGACGTACCAGCGCGGGAAGTACGCACCGATCGCGAAGATGACCGCCAGGCTGACCGGGTTCTGGAAGCCCGGCAGGATGAAGCCGAGCACGTAGCCCACGAACGCGAAGGCGAACGGCGAGGCGATCCAGGCGAAGAGGAACTCTGCCGGCCGCAGCTTCAGGTCCGCGCGCGCGATCTCCGTCGAGAGTCTCGTGCTGAGGTCCTGGCCCTCGATCACGCGGGAGAGGCCGGCGATCACCGCCGACTCGCGCTCTCCGCCCGCCCCCGTGGCGGTCGTGTCGATTCCCTGGGAACGCGCGTAGCGCTCCAGGCGGGACGCGACGCCGCCCGAGCCTCCGCTCATGGCGATGCCGACCGCAACGAGGAAGACAGCGCCTGCGGCGAGGCCGGCGATCAGGAACGGCAACATGCCCATGAAGGCTGAACTCCTCTTAGAACGGGGAGCCGAAGACGTTCGGCGGCAGGTGAATCCCGGCCGCTTCGAACTTCTCGACGAACTTGGGACGGATGCCGGTCGGCCGAAGCTTGCCCTCGATCTTGCCCTCGACCACGCCGCTCTGCTCGAAGACGAAGATGTCCTGCATGACGATGACATCGCCCTCCATGCCCTGGACCTCGGTGATGGCCACGATCTTGCGCGAGCCATCCTTGAGGCGGTTCTGGTGGACGATGAGGTCGACGGCCGATGCGATCTGCTCCCGGATGGCACGCAGCGGCAGGTCCATGCCCGCCATCAGGACCATCGTCTCGAGGCGGGCCAGCATGTCGCGCGGCGAGTTGGCGTGACCGGTCGACATCGACCCGTCATGGCCCGTGTTCATCGCCTGCAGCATGTCGAGCGCCTCGGAGCTGCGGCACTCCCCGACCACGATGCGGTCAGGGCGCATGCGCAGCGCATTGCGCACCAGCTCGCGGATCGGGATGGCGCCCTTGCCCTCGATGTTCGAGGGGCGTGCCTCAAGGGTCACCACGTGCTCCTGGCGGAGCTGCAGCTCGGCGGCGTCCTCGATGGTGACGATCCGCTCGTCGTCGGGGATGAACGACGAGAGGATGTTCAGCATCGTGGTCTTGCCGGAGCCGGTTCCGCCGGAGACGAAGACGTTGAGGCGGGCCTTCACGCAGGCCTCCAGGAATTCGAACATCTCGGTGGTGGCCGTGCCGAAGCGGATCAGGTCCTCGACGGTGAACGGCGTCGCCGCGAACTTTCTAATCGTGAGCACGGGGCCCACCAGCGAGAGCGGCGGGATGATGGCGTTCACGCGGGAGCCATCGGCGAGACGGGCGTCGACCATGGGGCTCGACTCGTCGATGCGTCGTCCGATCGGCGCGATGATGCGCTGGATGATCTTCATCACGTGCTCGTCGTTCTGGAAGGTGACGTTGGTCATCTCCAGGCGACCCTCGCGCTCGATGTAGACCTGCTGCGGCCCGTTCACCATCACCTCGGTGATGGTCTCGTCGCGGAGCAGCGGCTCCAGCGGCCCCAGGCCCAGGATCTCGTCGGTGATCTGCTCGAGCATGCGCA
Organism: uncultured Chloroflexia bacterium; assembly: GCA_963782015.1. GTDB lineage: Bacteria > Chloroflexota > Limnocylindria > QHBO01 > QHBO01 > CF-167. Next base: position 698,731 of record CAWAHY010000004.1, on the reverse strand, counting down.
CGCGCTCGGCGCGGGTGAGGGCCAGGCCCTCCTCGTCGGCGACCTTGCCGAAGAGCTCCTCGATCTGGCGGCGCACCTCGACCTGGTTGCTCAGGTCGAGCTTTGGGTCGAGCTCGTTGATGAGCCGGTTCTGGACGCGGTACTTCGCCTCCCGGAACGACTCACGGGCCGGCATGGCGCCCAGGAACGGGCGATTCGGCGCAGCCCCCGTCCCACCACCGCTCGGCGGTGTGGCCGGCTTTCCGCCCCCAGGCGCCGGAACCGGCGTCTGCGGCGCGCTCGGAACCTGCGGCTCCCCCTCACCCGCGGGACGCGCCCGCTCGATCCTCTTCAGCAATGACATCTCGAAAGTCCTTCCCCGTTATCGGCGGGCAAACAATCCGCGCTTGTTGGGCTGGTCATGCGAACCACTGACCTCACCGGCGAGTGTTCGCGCGAGCTTGGTGACATCGCGCGAGAGCACGCTGTCGGGATGGGAAACGACGAACGGAACACCACGATTGACCGCCAGCACCGAGAGCCGGCCGTCAGACACGATCGTCCCGTCGATCGTGCGACGAACCGACGCCTCGACGTCGGCAATCCTGATCCCCTGCGCCGCGTCGGCGCGGTTGATCACCAGGCGAATCTTCGATCGAGCGTAGTCGAGCTGCTCGGCCACCTCCAGGAAGAGGCGAACGTTCTTGATGGTGGTGATCTCGAGCGCGGTCAGCACCAGGATGGTGTCGGCCGCGTCCATCACCGCCAGGGAATGATCACTCAGCCCGGACGGCAGATCAATCACCACGAAGTCATTGCCGACCCGCAGGTGCTCGATGATCTTGCGCAGGTAGGCGGGCGTGACGAGGTCGGCGCCCTCTGGCGTCGGCGGAGCCAGGAGCACGCGAATGCCGGTCGAGTGCTCGATCGTGACGGAGTCGATGATGTCCCCGTCCGGTTCGCCAGTCTCGACCGCGTCGGCGATCGAGCTGTTCTTCGGGTTGAGGTTGAGCAGCACGCCCACGTCTCCGAACTGGAGGTTGGCGTCCATCAGGCAGACCCTCGCCCCCGTCTCGCGGTGAAGGGCAACCGCGAGGTTGGTGGCGATGGTCGTTCGTCCGGCCCCGCCCTTGGGCGAGAAGACGGCCACCACGAGGTGGTCGCCCTCGTCGGTGACGGGCGCTGCGATGGGCGCCGTTGGCAGCGACGCCTGGAACTGGGTGCGCCGGGCGAGCTCTTTCTCGTAAACGCGCCGAATGCTCGTTGAGAACTCGTCGCCGCTGAACGGCTTGACGAGGAATTCGCGGGCCCCCGCGGTGATCGCCCGCTTCAGCTGATCAGCCTCGCCGTGGACGCTCATCATGATGATCGGGCTGGTGGGCAGCCGCTGAGAGATGATCTCGGCGGCCGCCACGCCATCCATGCCCGGCATGTTGATGTCCATGACGATGACGTCTGGGCGCAGGTCCATCGCGACCTTGATCGCCTCCTCGCCCGAGCCGGCGGTCCCGGCCACCTCGAGATCCCGCTCGAGGCCCAGGAGCCTCGAGAGGTGATCCCGGGTCTCCGGGATGTCGTCGACGATGAGGACCTTGATCACGTGCGCGTGTCCTTCGCTTGCTGTGCTGGTGGAGCCGTCGGCTACTGAGCCGGCGGGACGGCGACCTGGATGATGTCCGGGATCGGGACCCCGAAGGTCTCGACCAGGATCCTCAGCGTGACGCCGCCGGTGGTCTCCTCCGCCTCGTCATCCGCGTTGCGCAGGATGGCGGTGAGCGGGCCGACCACGGTGTTGTCCGCCTGCGCGAACTTGATCACCTCGGCGTCGGCGTCGCTGCCGGCGAAGACGATCACGACCGACTCGATCGGCGTGTCACTCGTCGTGGCACCGGGCGCCGGCGTCTCGTTGGCCGGGGTGACCTGCTTGATCTTGGTGGCGCTGACGTACAGGACGCGCCGGTTCTGCAGCAGCGTCTTGACGGTGGGCGCCGCCTCGAGGCCGGTCAGTGGCTCGAAGCGAGGATTGGCCGACCCGGCCGAATCGGCCGTTGGCTGCAGGACGGTGATCTGGGCCCGGTAGACGATGTCGATGTGGTCGCCGGGCTGGATCAGGAAGTCGAGGCCCGTCACCGGGTCGACCTGGAAGGCGATCGCCTTCTCCCCCTCCTGGAGCTGACAGGCGATGCAGATGGTGCCGATGGTGCCGAACACCTCTTCGCTCACCTGCTGGCCCTTGGCCACGGGATAGAGCGCCGGCTTGCCGAGCATCTGCGACGGGTCGGAGAAGCGCGTCCCTGAGACGGCCTCGGGGGCGAGCGCCTTGACCTCGACCATCGAGGGCGTCACCGCGTCGCCGATGGCAATGTCGGCCTTGGCGACCAGCACGTTGACGGTCGTCGTCTTGGCCGTATCGGGGCCGTTCTGATTGCCAAGCAGCACGACGATGCCCACAAACGCCAGGACGGCGAGCAGCACCCCGACCAGGATGACCAGGCGATTTGATCGCTTCACTGATGTTTCCCTTCGAGCATGGATGATGACAAAACGACCGAAGCGGTCCGTCGCAGCATTGTGACTGCGGTCAACAGTCTACGAGCACGCGACAAGGGGCATCGACCGGACTTATCGGCTATGTCGGCGCTGGTACCTCCGGGACGGACGCCGGCGCCACACGTGAAGAGCCCCCGGGACGATCCCGGGGGCTCCTCGCTACGTCAGTCGGTGAGGGGGGCTTAGCTGCCCTGCAGGTTCTCGCCGACGTTCTGGAAGATCTGGCTCACGATCGGGCCGAGGAAGATGAGAGCGACGATCACGATGATCGCAATGAGGGCCAGAAGCAGACCGTACTCGACGAGCGTCTGACCTTCCTCATCCTCGCGGTGGAATCGGGCAAGAAGAGTGCTGATGAACTGAAGCATACCTTCGCGATACCTCCTTTCCTTAGGGATGGGCGACGTCAGCCTATGAGCGCCACCGGGGTCTGAACATGACCCGATGGTCCCACTCGGCTGCAGTCGGGGCGTACCTTGGCGCACCCCCTCTGCCTTGTCAAGCGCCGGTGCGCCCGAATCGGCCAGGTCGCGATGTGGTCCGAGCGCCGTTCTGTCAGGTTCAGTGCGTCCCGATCCCCGGGTCGGGACCCCTCGGCTCGCGCGCCGGCACCTTATCGGACCGGGCCCCCTGATGCGGTATCACGCCGCGCCACTTCGCCCGGCCTGACCCCCGGGTTGTGCACAGCCCCGAGCCACCAAACCCGCCTGCCACCGCGGCAGAGTGTCGCTGTGCGAGCCGCGACGCCAAACCGGCGCGGTGGTGCAGCGCGGGGATGCGCAAGAGCCGCGCTGTTGACAGCGCGGCTCTTGTGCCGGAGGAGGAGATGAAGATCGTCGCGGATACCCGTCGACGACTGCCCGCAGGCTAACCGTCGACGCGACGAAGGCCCATGGCGCAGGAGTACGGGGTGGAAGGTGACTTCCGGCGCTCAGTCCTCGGGGATCTTGATCCAGCCCTGGCGCATGGCGTACACCACCGCCTGGGTCCGGTCATTCACCGACAGCTTGCGCAGGATGCTGGACATGTGGTTCTTCACGGTCTGCTCGCTGATGCCGAGGGCATATGCAACCTGTTTGTTGGTCATCCCCTGGGCGATGTTGTCCAGGATCTCGACCTCCCGCGGTGAGAGGGGGGCGAAGATCGGCTGCGCATCCGAGCCGTACACGGCCAGCTCGCGGAACTCTTTCAGCACCCGGCTGGCGACCGCCGGCTTGCTGAAGACCTTGTCGTTGATCAGGTACTCGCCGGACCGCACGCGACGGATGATCGCGATCAGGTCGGTCGGGTCGATGTCCTTCAGCACGTAGGCCGCGGCGCCCGCCTTGATCGCCTCGAACAGCTGGTCCTCGTCGTCGTTGGGGGCGAGCACGATGATCGCCGTGTGCGGCAGCTCCCGCTTCACCCGCTGGGTCGTCTCGATCCCGTTGGGGGCGGGAAGGGTCAGGTCCATCAGCACCACGTCGGGGGTCAGCTCACTGATGGTGGTGATCGCCTCTCGGCCGCTGCCGGCCTCGCCGACCACCTCCATGTCGCCCTCGAGCTCGAGGATGTTGCGCACGCCGCGGCGGAAGAGCGTGTGCCCATCGACGATCACGATGCGCGACTTTGTCCCGTTGTTCCGCCGGTCAGCCCCCTGGCGGCGTTCTGCGGCTGTCTCCACGGTTGTCTCCTTGGCGGCCATGGTAACCATTAGCGAACCTCCGGAATGCGAAGAAGGATGCGAGTCCCCTCCCCCTGGCGGGACTCGATCTGAAGCGACGAACCCATCAGCTCAGCGCGCTCGCGCATGAACTGCAGGCCGAAGTTGCGAGTGGCCGAGGCGAGACGCATGACGTCGAACCCGCGGCCGTTGTCTGCGATGACCAGGTGGTCGGCTTCAAGGCCGATCCGCACGGCGGTCGCGGCCGCGTGCTTGCGAACGTTCTGGAGCGCCTCCTGCACGACGCGCAGGATGGGTGCCTTGGCTTCGTTCGGCACCCGCCCGTCGATGCCGGCCACCGAGACCTCGACGGCGATGCCGTGCTTCGAGGCGAACTCGGTGCCGACGGCGGTGATCGCCTGCCCCAGGCCGACATCAACCGACGGCGGCCGCAGCGCGGCGATGAAGGAGCGGACCTCGTCGAGCCCCTCGCGCAGCATGGTGCGCAGGAAGGCGAGCTCGGCGCGGGCCGTGTCCGGTGAGTCGTCGATCACCCGGTCGAGGTACTCGACCTGGAAGATGGCGTTGGTCAGCACCTGGGCAGGGCCGTCGTGGACCTCCTCGGCCAGCCGCTGGCGCTCCCCCTCCTGGGCCTGGATGATCTTCAGCGAGATGGATGCCGGCGAGAGATCTGCGTCGCTGAGCGTCGGCTCCAGGGCGGTCTCATCGTCGGCGGCGAGGTAGGTGATCACCAGCTCGAGCTGGCGAGCGGCCACGTCGATGCGCTTGAGGCTCCCCTGCAGGCCGGCCAGCTCCTTGGCCAGGGCATCCTGCTTGCCGCGCAGAACCTCCGGCGAGGGGGCGGTGCCACGAGCGGCCGCCAGGCGGTGATCGACCCGAGCCCGGAGCTGGACCCACTCGTCGAGGCGCCCGCGGTACTGCTCGCGGTAGCGCTCCGCGACCTCGCGCAGGCGGCGGGCATCCCGCCGGACGCTGTCGGCGGCATGTGCGCGCAGCTGATCGAAGCTGTCGGGGACGAGGGTGGGTGCGGTCCTGGGCAAGCGGCTGGTCCTCGTTGGTACGGGTCCGGTGGCAGGACCTGACCCGATCGCCATGCTCCGCGCCCGCTGTGCCAACGGTCAACAGTACTTCGAGCGCCGGAAGTACTAGTCCGCCGCCCTCGCCTGATCGCGGAGCACGTGGAAGACGCGGACCCGGGGGGCGGCGAAGTCGGGCTCGGCAGGCAGGAAGTCCGGGTGATCGCCGGCCGCGTCGGTCGCGGCGGCGCCATCCCACAGGCCGAGTGGATCGCGGGTCTCGCCGGGGCGCGAGCGTCACCACCACCCACTCGACGCGGTACGCAGCAACCACGTCGGCGATCACCGCGTAGCCGTCGAACGGCGGCGCGACCCCGGGATTGCCGCTCAGCGCGTACAGGGCGGCCGGGTCATACGCCATCACCACGGCGGATGCCTGGCCCTGCTCGATGAGGTAGTCGCCGGCCTGCCGCAGCCGGGCGTGCGCGTCCGACCATTGCCCGATCAGCACCGCAGAGCCGACCAGGGAGAGCGCGACCGCCCCGGCGAAGCCGGCGACCGCCAGGAAGCGGTGGGTCGCGGCCCGGCGCAGGAACGGCCACGCCCGGCCGGCCGCGGTGGCCGCCGGGGCGAGGCTGGCGACGGCGAGCGGCGCAGCGAACGGGAGCCACGCCAGCGACGAGTGGTAGAAGGCGCCCTTCGGCGCATGGAAGGTGAAGACCGCACCCATCGCCAGGAACATGACGGCGAAGTAGGCCAGGAACGGGTGGAGCTCGGGCCGCCTGCGCTCGTGCCACAGGCCGTAGGCGAACGGCAGGACGAAGAGCCCGCCGAGCAGGACGGCGCTCCGTCCCAGCAGCTCGCCCCAGGTCGCCAGCTTGGAGCCGATGATGTTGGCCGGACCCCAGGCCAGGTAGTCAGCCAGCGAGGGATCCCGGGCGATCGAGAACTGCTGGTTGTAGCTGGTGATCCAGAGCGTGTGCCCGCCTGCCGACGGGAAGGCGCTTCCGAACGTGGCCAGGTCGCGGGCCAGCCACGGGGCGAGGACCAGCAGCGCTGCAGCCAGGCTGCCCGCTCCCCAGCCCAGGCGACTCGCCGGGGACCTCCAGTCCCGTCGCCCGAGCCAGGCGACGGCCGGGGCGGCGAGCGAGGAGGAGCCCGTCGATGCGGGCGAGCGTGGCGACGCCGACCAGGGCGCCGGCCGCCACCAGCCATGGCCCCGGACGAGCGGCCCCGACGGCCCGCGTCGAGCACCAGAGCGCCCCGGCGCCGGCCGCTCCGAAGACGGCGAAGGCGTCCACCAGCGGCGCCATCACCAGCAGCGGCCCGGCGGTGAGGACGAGCAGCGCGGCGACCCACGCGTTGAAGCGCGAGCTCCACAGCTGCATCGCGACCAGGTAGGTGAATGGCACCAGCGCGGCACCGATCAGGATCATCGGCAGCTCGGCGGCACGCCACGGGCCGATCAGGTCGCCGAAGATGGCGATCGAGCCGGCCGCCACGATCGAGGTGAGCGGCATCCAGTGGCCGTTGCTCGGGACCGGAAGCACCGCGTCGGGCGGCAGCCGCCCGCCCACCTCGAGGAAGCTCCACAGGACCGGGACGCTGAAGCCGTGACCGGCGGCCAGCTGCTCACCCACCAGCTGGTAGTAGGCCGGGTCGCCGTAGGGCGGGTAGTCGACCAGCAGCGCCGCGACGACGCGCGCCAGGAGCGCCAACCCGAAGAGGATCGCTAGGTCCCGGCGCATCAGCGACGCACCCAGATCGCGGCGGTCGCATCGGTGTGGACGCGCTCCCAGGCGGGCGAGGCATCGAACCAATCCGCCAGCGGCGTGTCGGGCGGGAAGACGGCGTAGTCGATGGCGTATCGGTCCAGCTCGACCTGGGGGTCATCCCGGACCCCGATCAGCGCCACGTACATCTGGAGCAGCTCGTCTCCGTAGACATCGGCCCGGCCGTCCATGAAGATCGGCTGGCTCGGCCGATGCTGGCCGATGTAGCCGCCCCACTCGTATCGGTTGAAGATGCGCGTTCCCGGCTCGTGCTCGTCCAGCCAGGTCACCGCCTCGGCAGGGAGCACCCGCGCGATCTCCACCGTCTGCTGCGCCGGGCTCGTCCGCGCCAGCGCCACGGTCAGCCCCGTGACGAGCAGGAGCGCCGCGATCGCCGCGTGGAACGCACCGCGGCGGCCGGTCGCCGGCTGCGAGAGACGGTCGAGGGTCGGAGCAGCCCGGCGGCCGAGCGGCGTGGCGGCGATGACCGGTGCCAGCACGACGGCGACGATCGCCCCGCCGATCGGCCCCACGATCAGCAGGAAGCGGATCGCCTGCCAGGCCATCACGGTCAGGCCGACCAGGATCAGCGCGTCCGACGTCCGCAGCCGGCGACGCGCGAAGAGGAACGCGGGCAGCACGCCCACGACCACGAATCCCAGCAGCAACCAGCCGAAGATGCTGCCGAGGTCCGCCGGGAACCACTCCATCACGTATCGGTTCAGGGCGGTGATCCCGACGGTGTCGAACGGGTAGGTGTAGAGCGCGACGCCGTTGGGGTTCAGCGCCAGGGCGCCGACGCTCGCCAGCAGCGCCACCGCCAGGTCACGCGCCTGCGCCAAGGTGATGGGCGCCTGTCCGCCGGGCTCGCGGCGCAGTCCCCGGTCGATGAGCTCGCCGGCCAGGACCGCCCCGCCGATCAGGAAGAGGAGCAGCCACCCGGCGTGGAGGTTGGCCCACACCGCGGCGATGGCCGGCAGGGCGACGAGCCAGCGGCGGCGGGGATCGACCTGGTAGCGCCACAGGACCCAGACGACCATGGAGGCCAGCAGCAGGTCGAACACCTGTACTCGCACCCCCATCACCGGCCCGGCCAGCGCGAGGCCGACGGAGAGCCAGACGAGCCGGCTGGCCCAGCCGATGCCGGGAACGCGAAGCGCCATCGCACGCCACAGGATCCAGAAGGCAAACACCGAGATCGCCCCGAAGAGCAGCGAAAGGCCCGTCTGGCCCCACGCGCCGGCGTCGTTGCCGACCGCCAGGACGACGTTCGCGAGCCAGTCCTGGCTGACCCATGGCCGCCCGGCGCCCACGAGGCTCCACGTGTCGACCTGCGGCACGGCGCCGCTGTGCAGCACCGCCTCGCCGGCGCGGATGTGCCACCACACGTCGCCGTCGATGAGCGGCCAGCTGGCGCGCGGCAGGACGGCCGCCGCGAAGAAGCCGACGACGGCTGCCGTCGCGGCCGCGACACCGCGACGCTGCGTGAGCCCGGGAGCGCTCATGGCGGCGAGTCTACGGCGGGACAGGTGCGCGCCGTCACCACCCCGAAGTACCACGGCGGCGGCCGGCGCGCGTGCTACCGTCGCGTGCCATGAGGCGACCGATGCTGTGGGCCGGCGCGTACGCCCTGCTGGCGTCGGTCGCCGCGGTCGCCCTCGCCGTCGGCATCCTGGGCGGCTCCTACCGGGCCGTCGAACGCTCCGACTACGTCACCTACCAGACCGCTGGGCTGATCGTGCTGCACGGCGACGGGGCCTGCCTGTACACCGTTGCCTGCCAGGCGGAGGCGCAGCACGAGCTGATCGGCGACGAGCCGTCGTTCGAGCGGGGCGCGCTGCCCTTCAACTCCCCGCCCTGGCTCGCCGCGCTGGCGGCACCCCTCGCCCTGCTGCCCCTCGGCGTCGCGTTCGGCATCTTCACGGTCCTGTCGCTGCTGCTGCTGGCCGTCGCCGCCTGGCGCCTCGCCTGGGGCGGCGCTGGAACGCGCACCATCGCCGTGCTCCTGGTGCTGAGCGCGTGGCCGACGGTGATGGGCGCCATCCGCGGCCAGTCGACCCTGGCGGTCGGCGGCCTGCTGGCGCTCTCGGTCGTCGCGGTCTCAGGGCAGATGGCAGCGCCGATCCGGGGTCTTCCTGGGGTTGAGCGCGTTCAAGCCGACCCTTGCCCCGCTCTGGCTGGCGCGGATGGCGCTCGATGGGCGATGGGCGGCGCTGCTCATCGCCGTCGTCGTGGGCGCGGCCCTGGTGGCCACCGCGGCCGTGGTCGTCTCCCCGCAGGCGGTGCTGGACTACCCGGCCTACCTGCTCGGCACGGCGGGCGACCCGAACGCGCTCGGGATCCACGTCGAGCAGATGGTCAACTGGCGCGGAGCGGCGACGCGGCTGGGGCTCGGAGGCTCACCGCTCGCAGCGGTCGGCGTCGGGCTGACCCTCCTCCTGCTCGTCGCCGCCTGGTGGTGGGCGCGGCGCTCCGACCGCGCGACGCCGTTGGCGGCCGCGGCCGCGTTCGTGGCGACGCCGCTCGTCATCCCGCACGCCAACCAGCACGAGGTGATCCTGGCGACGCTCGGCGTGCTCATCCTGGTCGCCGCCCTGCCGGAGGTGCGCGGTCGGCTCGCAGCCGCGGCGATCGGCTCGCAGGCCGTCCTGTGGATCGGCCCGGCGCTCGATCCCCAGGCGGCAGCCTGGCTGCTCTTCGCCTTCCTGCTCGCCTGGCTCTGCCTCATCGGTGGGCTCTCGTGGCGCGAGGGAAGGCGAGTACTTCCGTCTGGTTCCGGTGCCTGAAGGCACCGTCTAGACTCCGGCCGATGTCCGCCGCTGCAGATCCGGCCGCCTCCACGAAGCCCGCGACGCTCCTACGCCGGCTGCCCTCTCCGGTTGCCATCCTCACGCTCGCGCTCGGCGGCGTGATGTTCGCGGTGGCGGTCACCAAGGGGGTCCAGGACCCGGACTTCTTCTGGCACCTGACCGCCGGCCAGCTGATCGCCGAGACCGGGAGGGTCCCCGCCACGGACCCGTTCAGCTTCACCTGGTTCGGTCAGCCCTGGACCCCGCACGAGTGGCTGAGCGAGCTGCTCATCTACTGGCTCTTCTCCGCCGTCGGGCGCATCGGGGCGCTCCTCGTCTTCGGCCTCTTCCCGGTGGCCATCTTCGGGACGCTCGCGGCCGCCCTGGCCCGGCAGGGCGCGCGCGCCCTGTCGATCGGCGTCCCGTTCGCGATCGGGGCCTTCGTGCTGATCGGCTACGTCACGCTGCGGCCGCAGGCCGTCAGCTGGCTGCTCCTCGCCGCGCTCCTCTGGTTCCTGATGGCGGCACGCCCCGACCACCCGCGCCGCATGCTGCTCCTCGTCCCGTTCTTCGTGCTGTGGGCCAACCTGCACGGCCTCTACGTCATCGGGCTGGGCGTGGTCGGCGTCTATCTCCTCTTCACGCTGGCCGGGCGCACCCCGATGTCTCCGGTCAGGGGCTGGGTCCTCGCCGCCATGGCGGGAGCCATCGGCGCCTCCATGGTCACCCCCGCGGGACCGATCGGGATCCTCTATCCGCTGCGCTACGTCGACTCCGGCGACTGGGGCCTCGCCAACATCCAGGAGTGGCAGTCGCCCAACTTCCACGAGCCGGCGCACCTCGGCTTCCTGCTCCTGATCGTGGCGGTCGGCCTGAACGGCGGTCGCGGCACGCCGGGCTGGCTGGCCGCGCTCTCCTGGATCGGGATCGCGCTCGGCCTGCTCGCCCTGCGCAACGCGCCGATCGCGGTCGTCCTGTGCATGCCGGCGCTCGTCATGGGCATCGAGGCGCGACTGCGCGACCGGGACGCTCGCAGGCCGAGGAAACCGATGGCTCCCGCGCGGGCGCAGGGTCGCAGGGTGATGGAGCTGGCGACCGCGCTCGTCATCGTGGTGGGCTCGGCTGCCGTCCTCATCCCGCGCGACCTGAACGCGTCGGTCGATCAGAACCTCGCCAAACGCTTCCCGGTGGCCGGCATCGGCCGGCTGCTGGAGCTGGCCCCCGACGCCAACCTGCTGGCCGAGTACGGCTGGGGCGGCTACGCGATCTCAGAAATCTATCCCCACGGCGGGCGCGTCTTCGTCGACGGCCGCAACGACATGTACGGCCAGCAGGTGCTCGAGGACTACTCGGCCATCCGGGCCGCTGACCCCGGCTGGCAGGCGCTCGCCGCCGAGTACGGTGTCGAGGCGATCCTGCTCCCGCCGGAGACGACCCTGACACGGGGCCCGGCCCTGGCCGCCGGCTGGTGTGAGGCCTATCGCGACGCCGTGCAGGTGCTCTACCTGCGCAGCTGCCCGGACTAGGGTCCTGTGGTCAGGACCTGACCCGCATCCGGAAGAGGACCCGCAGCGAGTCGTCGACCGGTGCCTCCTCGACGATCTCGAAGTCGTGGTCGAAGGCATTGCGCAGGCCTTCGGCGCTGTAGTCGGCGAAGATGTCCTCGCGGGCGGCCAGCAGGCGCTTCGCCATCGGGTCCTCCTTGGGCACCCACTCCAGCACCAGGTTCGGCGCCAGGCGTGCCATCAGGCGGCTGATCATGGGCAGCGGCACATTGCGCCCGATCGCGAGGTGATGGACCAGCGCCAGCCCCACCACGACGTCGGCGTTGGCGCGCCCGATCAGCGAGGCGCGCTCCTCGTTCTCCCAGCCGATCGCCGGCGAAGGCTCGGCGATGTCGGCCAGCAGCGGCATGATCCGCGCCTCGCCGGACGCTCGCAGCGCCAGGTAGTGACGCTCCACCGCTGCCCAGTCGATGTCGAGCGCCAGGACCTCGTACCCGGCCTCGGCCGCGATGGCGCTGTAGCGGCCCGTGTTGGCACCGACGTCCCACGCCCGCTTCGCCCCGATCTCGGCGAGCATGCGCCCCACGATCGCCTCCTTGGAGGCGGTGCCCGCGTCGGAGTAGCTCGTTCGATCAGCGTAGTCGGCCCACTGCGTGCCGCCGGCCGAGACCTGCAGCCCCTCCACCGTCCTGCGGAGGTGATCGAGCAGGGCCAGCCGACGGCCCTCCTTCATGGTCACCGCCCGTGGCGCCGCCTTGGAGTCGTCCGCGTGCTGCCGCTGCGCCCGCGCGTGGAGGTGGATGTGCGCGGCCAGCCCGGCCGACCAGCGGGTGCCGCGCGGCAGGAGCTCGGCGGCCAGGTCGAGCGGGATGCCGTCGATGTAGTTGCGCAGCATCAGCCCCAGCCGTCCGTCGCGGTGGGCCATCAGCGCCAGCGGCGCCAGGAAGTGCTCGCAGAACTGGCGGTACGGCTTCCAGGGCGCATCCGGGTCCGCCCGCTCGAAGGAGAGGGTGTCGATCAGGATCGGCCGGCCGGCACGGAACTGGACGTTGTACGCGCTCGCGTCGCGGAGGGTCATGCCGTGCTTCGCTGCCCGCGCCTGCGCCTCGAGCGTCAGCAGGGCCGCGTCCTTGAGCTGGGAGAAGGACCACTCGTACGGATACGAGATGAAGCCGATCTCCTCCGGCTGGATCACGGCGACGGCGCCGTCCTCCGGGGCGAGCTCGAGCGCGGCGGCCTGATGGGGGACGAGGAGGCGCCGCTCGACGAGGTCGGCGGCGAGGCCGGATGACTCGAAGGCGCGCCAGTCGTCGGCGAAGGAGGCGTTGATCTGGCGGTACAGGACCCCGTCGCGGCGGAAGACGAAGCCGCTGGGGTCGCGGTAAGAGCCTGGCTCGCGCTGCGCGGCCGGGCGCGCGATCACTCTGGGTCGGTGGTGGTCGTCGTGGCGGCCTTCTCCTCGGCGTCGGGGGTCCCGCGCCGGAAGCGACCGAAGGTCTTGCGGATCGCGTTCCTGAAGAAGAAGGGGATCGAGACGATGCCGGCGATGATGGCCTGGATCACCAGGCTCCCGGCGCCGGGGTCGATGTAACCGAAGACCAGATGCATGAGAGCTCCTCGACGAGTCAGCCCTGCGGCGCGGCCGCGCCGGAGGTGCCGCCAATGGTACGACGCTCGATCCGATCGCGCGCGCCGGACAGCAGCCCCACCACCAGGAAGGTGGCGTAGGTCGGGTGTGCGCGGGGCGCCACCAGCATCACCGCCACCGAGGTCGCGACCCACACGAACGGGGACTGCCTCCACGCGAGCCAGGCGGCGAGGACGGTCGCCGCGCCGCCGGCCACGGCCCAGGCGAGCGGCGAAACGTAGTAGTAGAGGCTGAACGATCGCCCCGGGTCGGTGGTGTAGCCAGCGACGCCGGTGAGCAGGACCGGCAGGACCAGGAGCACCGTCACCCCGGTCGCCACGACCATCCGCCCCCACTGCCGCCGGGCCGCGTAGATGAGCACGTAGAGGATCGGCACCGCCTTGATGGAGGCGGCGAGCGCGATCCACAGGGGACCGCCGCGCCGCGAGATGCCGAACGCCAGCATCGCGACCACCAGCGGCTGGACGTTGCCGACCGCCACCAGGCTCAGGAACATGGGCGCCAGGGCGAGCGCCAGCGCCACGGCGGCCGCGGTCCGCAGTCGCACGAGCGCCCAGAGGACGGCCAGCGACGCGGCGCCCAGGCCGGCCGCCCAGATCAGCTCGGCGGCCTGGCGCGGCAGGTAGGTGAGCGGAACCCACAGGTAGGCGAACCAGGGTGCGTAGCGGAAGACCCGGTAGCTGTCGGGGTCCGACGGGCCACCGTAGAGCGGCAACCCATCCCGCAGCCGATGCGCCGCCTCCCAATACGCCCCGACATCCTCGAAGCGCCACGCGCCCGCCTGCAGCCAGAGGTTCGCGAGGGCGAACGCGAAGAGGAGGCCGATCGCCAGCCGCCCGGCCCAACGGGCCTGGCTCGACGCGGGGGAGGCCGGGGCATCGGTCATGGGCGCCACCATTCCAGAGTATCGTCTGGCGCGGTATGCGCCGATCGTCATGGACTCCGCAAACGCCCATGTCGTGGATCGCGCTCGGCGCCGGAGCGGTGCTCTTCGCCCTGGTCGCCTACGCCCTCAGCACGTACGCCCTCAATCGTCCGGTTGGCGTCGACGTGGCCGCCTACTTCGGAGCGGCGGAGCGGATTCGTGCGGGCGAGCCGCTCTACGGTGGATCGGCCGCGAACGCCTCTGAGCTGTACCGATACGCCCCGTGGTTCGCCGTTGCCTGGGTGCCCATCTCGTTCCTGCCGCGGGACGCCGTGACCGGTGCCTGGGTGGGGTTGATGCTCGCCGCCGCGCTCCTCTCGACCGTCCCACTGCTGCGCAGAGGCCCCGCCGGGTGGGCCGCCTTCTCCGTCTTCGCGCCGCTCCAGCTGCAGGCCGCGGTCTTCGGCAACGTCCAGCCGGCCCTCGTCCTGATGCTCCTGTGGGGCGTCGAGCGGAGGAGCGGGCCCATCTGGATCGCGCTGGGCGCGTCGCTCAAGGGGGTCCCGCTGCTGCTCGCCCTGGTGTATGCCGGTCGCGGCGAGTGGACGCGCGCCGGCTGGTCGCTCGTCATCTCCGCTGCGCTCGTGCTGCCGGCGCTCCTCTTCAACGTGGGCGACTACTCGACCGATGCCGGACCCGGGCAGATGAGCCTCTCCTCGGTGGCGGTGCCGCTCTACCTGGTCGTGGCGATCGGGCTGGTCGGTCTCGCATGGGCCGCGGCGCGGACGCGGTTCGCATGGGCCGCCGCCTCGCTCGCCATGCTCGCCGCCCTGCCGCGGCTGCTCAGCTACGAGATCGGCTTCCTGCTGGTGGGCCTCGCCCGGCGCTCGGGCACACCGGCTCAGCCGAGCGCTGAGGGCGACGTCCGGTAGTACGCGAGTACGGCCGATCCCGATGCGCTGCAAGGACCTGGGGTCGAGCGCGGCGTGAGCGAGCGCCCCTGAATGCGGGTGACCTGATAGTTCCATAGACAGTCCGCCGGCGCGGTCGAAGACTGGGGGCAGATGCTCAGCCTCGTCCTCCTGTTGATCGCCGCGGCGATGCTCGCTCCCGGCCTGGTCGTCGGCCCATCGCTCGATGCGGCCGTCTTCAACCAGGTTGGCGGGAACATCCTCAATGGCGTCGCACCGTACATCGGCGCCTGGGACCACAAGCCGCCGGGCATCTACCTGATCTCCGCCGCGGTCCAGTCCATGCTCGGCTGGCTCGGGCCGTGGACCGCCGACTGGCTCCTCTCGCTCGGTGCAACGGCTGGCCTCGGGATCGCCGTCGCAGCAGTGCTCGCCCGAGTCGGTGTCACCGGCTGGCCGAGGGCGATCGGCGCCGCCGGCGTGGTGGTGCTGGCCGGCCACTACCTCCTGGCGCTCGGCGGCGGGCTCACCGAGCCGGTCGCCACCGCCCTGGTCGTGACCTCGATGGCGCTGGCCATGCGCCGCCCAGGCCCGGCCGGCCTCGCCGCAGTGGGCGGCCTGCTCGGGTTCTCGCTCCTCGTCTCGGCGCAGCTCCTTCCCGGCGCCGTGCTCGTGATGGTCCTCGCCGTGATGATGCAGCCGGCCCGCGTCCGCCCCATCGGTGCTGCCTTCCTGGTCGCGTCCGCCGGCCTCCCGATCGCCGCCGCCGCGGCCTGGCTGGGGGCACTCGGCGCACTGCCTGCCGCCGTCGACGCGGTGTTCGCCTATTCCGCCGCCTACGTTGCCGCCAGCGCCGGCTACGGAGCGCACCTCGGGACGCCGGCCGCGGTCGGAACCGTCCTGCTGTCGCTGTATCTGCTCATCCCGGCCATCGTCGGCGTCCTGACCCTGACGACGGCGTCCAACGTCCGGCGCACCGTGATTCTCGTCTCGCTGCTGTGGATCGCCGGCTCGCTCGCCCTCTTCGCGGTCCAGGGCCGCTTCTACGCGCACTACGCCATCCCGCTGGCGGTCCCGGCGGGGATCCTGGCAGGGATCGGCCTCGAGCGGATCGGCGAATGGATGCGCGACGTGCGCCGCTTCGGGCAGCGAGTCCTGATCGTCGTCCCGCTGACCGCAGCGCTGTCGGTATCGGTGCTCGCCAGCGTCTACTCGACCACCATGCAGCTCGGTCCCGCGGCAGATCGATCCGCGCGAGCGCAGGCGGTCTCCGCGCAGCTCCAGGAGATGCCGGCCGGCACGCTCCTCGTCTGGGGCAAGGAGCCGCAGCTGTACGACCTCGCGGGCCGCGCCCCTGCCACCGGCTATGTCTACCTCTACCCGCTCACCACCCCCGGCTACACCACCGTGGCGATGGTCGCGGGCGTGGCGCGGAGCCTCGCCGCCAACCCCCCGGCAGTCGTGGTTGACGCCGGCTCGGATTCCCCAGGGCGCCCCCGGATTCCTGCCGCTCCTGATCCCGCGCCCGGTCCTGACCGACGGACGCAACCTGGACCTGCTCGACCCCCTCCGCGCCTTCGTGGCCGCGAACTACCAGCTCGCGGCGACGGTCGATGGCTGGCCGGTCTACCTTCGCAATGACGCCGCGGTCGCGTTGCTGAAGTAGCACCCCCGCCGCGGCGCGCGGCCACAATTGCTCCCGATGACCGCTCACCTTCTCCGCAGCCTGCCTCGCACGCTGGCGATGGCGATCCTGCTGGGCTACCTCGGCTACACGCTCGCGTCGTGGTTCCTCGCCTGGAACCCCGCCGACGCCGGCGCCTACTACGACGCCGCCACCCGGCTGACCCATGGCGGTGACCTCTATCCGGCCGTAAGCCCGGAGGCGCACGAGGTGTACCGATACGCCCCGTGGTTTGCCGCGGCCTGGATCCCGCTCACCGCGCTCCCGCGAGAGGTGGCGCTCCACGCCTGGTCGCTGGCCATGCTCGGCTGCGCCGGTGCCGCCGTGTGGCCGCTGCTGCGTCGGCCCAGCTGGGCGCGCGTGGCGCTGGCGGTGCTGGTCGGACAGACGCTGGCCGAGACCGCCATGTTCGGCAACGCCCACCCGCTCGTGGTCGCCCTGCTGGTCTGGACCGTCGGCAGGCGCGCATTCCCGGTGTGGGTCGGCGTGGCCGCCTCGGTCAAGCTCGTGCCGCTCGCGCTCGCCCTGGTGTGGGCGGCGCGCCGGGATTGGGGGAAGGCCTTTATCGCGACGGCCACCACGGCCCTTCTCTTCGCGCCGATGCTCCTCTTCGACCTCAGCCACTACGTCACCGACCCGGGCACTGGGCTCCTGAGCCTCTATTCGGTCTCCCCCGTGCTGTGGGCCGCTGCGGCGCTGGTCTCCCTGGTCGCCACGCTCTGGCTCGCCGCCCAGGGCTCGCGCTACGCCTGGGTGGCGGCCGCGCTGCTCATGTTCCTGGGGCCGCCGCGGGTCGTCCTCTCCTACCTGGCGTTCCTGGTCGTGGCCTGGGAGCTGGCGCGGCGGGAGCCCTCCGGCACTCCGACCATCAGGTAGGTGACGTCGTAGACGAAGAGGCGGGGCAGCGCCACGACGACCGTCGTGGCCGCCGCCAGCCAGCCGTAGCGGCCTCGGGCCAACCAGGCGGTCAGCAGCAGCCCGGCGCCCACCACCCCGATCCAGAGGAGCGGCACCGAGACGAGCGAGCCGGCCTGGCCGGGGTCGGTCGCGTAGCCGCGCAGGTCGTACAGCAGCGCCGGGGCCCAGAGGGCTCCAGCCAGCGCCACCGCCGCGCCCGCCCGGAGCCACTGGCGACGTCCGAGGTAGACCACCGTGAGCAGGATCGGGAAGATCTTGAGGGATGCGGCGAGTGCCACCCAGACCGGCCCGGAGCGCCGCTCGAGGCCCCAAGCCAGTGGGGCCACCAGGAGCGCCTGGACGTTGCCCACGGCGCTGATGCCGACCAGGATCGGGGCGAAGAAGGCGATCGCCAGCCATGCGCGCCGGCGGGCCAGCGGGATCAGCGCCGCGGCGCTGGCGGCGAGCAGCACCGCCGACCACAGAGCTCCCGCGACCTGAATCGGCAGGAGGGTGAACGGCACCGCCAGCCAGGCGAACCAGGGGGCGTATCGGTACACCTCTGATGCATCGACGTTGGTGAGCGCCGGATACAGGTCTCCGCCCTCGCGGAGTCGAAGCGCGGCCTGCCAGTAGGCCGCGGCGTCGGAGAGGGTCCAGGCGGTGACCGCCCAGTACAGGTTGACGATCCCGATCCCCAGGATCACGGCCAGCGCCACGAGCCGTGCCATCCGCCGCGCGTCAGGCATCGTCGCGCCGCCGGCCAAGCCCGACCAGGAGGTAGGTGGCGTCGTAGAGCTGAAGTCGCGGGACTGCGGCCAGGACCGCGACCGAGGCGGCTGCCCAGGCATGCCGCCCTCGAGCCAGGCTGACCGCCACTCCGGCACCGACGAGGGCGACCACCGCCCATGGGATCGGTCCGGCGATGGAGAGCAGCGAGAGCGAGTCACCGGGATCGGCGGGGTACCCGCGCAGGTCCTGGAGGAGCGCGGGCGCGAGCAGGATGCCGGCCACCAACAGCGCGATGCCGGCCCGCCGCCATTCGCGGCGACCCACATAGACCAGCGCGTAGAGGATCGGGACGAATTTCAGCGAGGCAGCGATCCCGATCCAGATCGGTCCGCTTCGGCGCGGCACGCCGACCACCAGCGCGGCCACCAGCAGCGCGTGGACGTTTCCGGTCGAGGCGGTGCGGATCAGCAGCCCGCCCAGCAGCGCCGCGAGGCAGACCGCGGCCACCGTTCTCACCCGCAGGATCGGCAGCAGGGCGACCCCAACCGACGCAAGCAGCACGACGCTCCAGCCGGCCTGCACCAGCGCCTTGGGGAGGTAGGTGAGCGGGATCCAGAGCCACGCGAACCACGGTGCGTAGCGATACGCGATCAGCTCATCGGCCCCTGGATCGACCGGCACATAGAGCGGGCCGCCGGCTCGCAGGCGCAGCGCGGCGTGCCAGTAGGCCTCGGAGTCCTCGAGCTCCCAGCTGCGGATGTTGGCAATCACGAACGCGATTCCGAAACCGATGCAGATGGCGAGGGCCAGGATGCGCAGCAGTCCCAGGGACCGAGCCGAGCCGGAGAGGTCCACGCGCCGATGCTAGACGGGTCCGGGCTGGCCCGCCCCTCCGCGCCGCGCTCGCCACCAGCGCCCGAGTCGGCCGGAGACGGCCGATCGCACCACGACGTAGGCCACCACCGCGTAGACCAGCCCGCCGACGGCGTCGACGAGATAGTGATGGCCCAGGAACATGATCGAGAACCAGACCGCCGCGGTGTAGGCCAGCATCAGCCACGCGGCACGCGGCCAGTGGTCCCGGAGGAAGAGGTAGGCGAGGATCGGGTAGGCCGCATGCAGCGACGGGAACGCGGCCACCGGGTTGCCGATCATGTTGTGGTAGGCCCAGCTCAGCACGCCGATCCCGGTCTTCTGCGCAACCTCGGACCCCAGGTCGACCACGTTCAGCGCCTCGCCGTAGAGGGCTGCGTACCGCGGCGGGGCGACCGGCAGCACGATGGCGGTGAAGAACTGCGCGAAGGACATGAGCATCAGCGCGATCACGTAGTGGTAGTACGCCACCCGGCGCTTCAGCCACAGGACGAAGGCGACGGCGAGCGGCAGGAGGAAGTGCGCCGCGTAGATCGAGGCGGTGGCGATCTCCAACGGACCGATCACGCCGGGCCTGTGGAAGAGGCGCTGCAGCTCGACCGGCGGGACGATGCCGAAGCTGATGAACCGCTCGACCGCGATCACCCCGTCCGACTGGACCTCCGCGCCGAACTGGTTGGCGACGCCACGCATGGCCTCCCAGGCGAGGAAGATCAGCAGGAACGGCGCCCAGTCGCGGACGAAGGTGCGCCCGCGGCCCAGCATGACGGCGATCACGCTCACGAAGACGACGAAGACGTCGGCCGTGATGGCGGCGCGCTTCAGCACCATGAAGGCGACCACGAAGGCCAGGTAGCCGATCAGGAGCACGGTCGTGAACCGGTTCAGCGACCGGCCGTGATGCGCCTCGTCTTGGGCGGGGGTATTGCTCTGCGTGGTGGCCAGGGCGTTCTCGCTCACGAAGCGGGACCTTAGGGAGGCCGATGCGTCCGGTCAACAGTACGACCGGCGAGCGGCAGTCCCGCTCGATCTTGTGCGTCCCTAGTCCCTGATCCTGGCTGGGATGAGGCGGCGTACGAGCGGGATCGGGTTGGGCAGGCCCCGCTTCGCCACGACGATCACCAAGCCATACGACGCCGCTGCATAGACGGCGCCACCGATTGCGTCCACCACGTAGTGGTGTCCGAGATAGACGATCGCAACCCACACCACCGCCGCATAGGCCGCCATCAGCATGCCGAGTCGCGGCCACCGCTCGCGCAGGACGAGCGCGGCCACGATGGGGTACGCGGCGTGGAGAGACGGGAACGCGGCGACGGGGTTCGCGTTCATGTGGTTGTACGCCCAGGTCAGGGTGTCGAACCCAACCGCGTCGCTCACCAGCGCGGCGATGTCCGCCACCGCCAGTCCCTCCCCGTACTGGGAGGCGAAGCGTGGCGGTGCCACCGGAACGAGCAACGCCGTGATGAATTGCGCATACGACAGAACGAGCAGCGTGACAGCAAACACGTAGAAGAGGCGGCGATCCTTCAACCACAGGAGAAAGGCGATCGTCAGCGTGCCGGTGAAGTGCATCAGGTAGACGAACGCCAACGAGATGTCGATGGCGTTCACCCGTCCGGGTTGGTGAAAGAGCGCCTGCAGTGCCTCGCTCGGCACGATCCCGAAAAAGATCAGCCGCTCGACCGCGATGACGCCGTCCGAGTGGACCGGGAAGCCCGGCTGCCAGACAAGCCCACGCATCGCCTGCCACGCCAGGAGGATGGCGATGAACGGCAGCCAGTCGCGGACGAACGTGCGGCCACGGCCGACGATGCAGGCGATCGCCAGCGCGAAGATGGCGAACCACTCCGGCGTCACCGTGGCCCTGCGAATCACCATCATCCCGACGATGAATGCCAGGTACGCGACGAGCAGCCCCGCCGTATAGCGATTGAGGGCTCGGCCGGGCGCGTTGTCGTCGCGCCGGACACGCATCGTTTCAGCCAATCCTGCGTTCCCGTCCTGTGCCGCACGTGCCCAGCTCGCTGCATCGTACGGGGCGAGTCAAGCCAGGTCGGCAGCTGAATACGGGAGGGAGCGGCCATCGGGTCTGCTAGCGTCAGCCCGATGGCGAACGCTCACACTGGACCTCCGGGCGGGCTGCGCTCCGCCGCGGCGGGCATGGTGGCGTCGGTCGTCGCGGCCGGCCTCCTCATACCTGGCCTCCTGTACGGTCCCTCGCAGGACGCCGCCGTGTACGCCGCGGTCGCGGTTCGACTGCGCGCGGGTGCCGCGCTTTACACCGAGGTGTGGGACCACAAGCCACCGGGCGCGTACCTGATCGACGCCGTCGCGCAGTCGGCACTCCCCTGGCTCGGACCATGGGTACCGATCTGGATCGTGTCGTGCGCTGCCGTTGTGGCCTGCGCGCTCGTCGTGTACGCCGTGCTCATGCGCGTCGCCGGGAGCCGGACCGTCGCATTGGCCGGGACCGTCTTTGTCGCGACCGCGCTGGCGCTGCCGCCCATCGCGCAGGGCGGCGGGCACACCGAGCACTTCGCGCTCGTCCCGGCTGCGGCGGCATTCGCGGTGGCGGCCTTCGCGACGCGGGCACGAGCCCTGATGGTGGCCGGTGTCCTGTTGGGCCTCGCGCTGGTCACCTCCCTCCAGCTCGCGCCGGCGGTCATCGCGGTGATCGGCCTGGCCGGGATGCGGAAGCCCCGCGGCCGTGGCGTGGCAGCCGTCGCCACTGGGATGGCCATCCCGCTGCTGGCGACCGGGCTGTGGCTTGTCGGGGCCGGTCTGATGCCCGATGCGTGGGATGCGGTCGCGCGCTACTCGGCGGCATATCGCTCCATGAACCTGGCATTCCAGGGCCCCCTCTTCGCGAGCGCACTCGGCGCCGGAATCCTGGTCAGCGCGGCGGCGCTCATCCCGATTGGCCTCGGGATGATCGGGTCACTTCGAGCGGGCGACCCCGCGCGACGGGTCGCGCTCGGTTGCCTGACATGGCTCGTGGCCGGATCGGCCTGGATCGCCTTCCAGGGCCGCCTCGAGGGCCATTACGTGGCGCCCGTCGTCGTGCCGGCTGGGATCCTCTTCGCCATGGGCGTGCGACGGCTGACCGATGCCGTGCCCGGCCGTTCGCGCGCGATGCTCTTCTTCGGCGTGCCGCTGGCGGCGCTCGGAGCACTCTCGGTCGTCGTGGTCGTCGGGGCTTCGAGCGTCGTCTGGAACCAGCTCGCAACCGAGAATCGGAGCGCCCGGTCAGTCGCGACGGTGATCGCATCCAACAGCTCAGCCGACGAGGCCATCTTCGTGTGGGGCAACCGGCCGCAGGTCTTCTTCCTGGCTGACCGCGCTCCGGCGTCGCGATACCCCTATCTGGCGCCGTTGACGACCCCGGGCTATTCGTCGCCGGCGCAGATTGCCGCCGTCCTCGCCTCGTGGCAGCAGGGGCCGCCCGTCTTCATCGTGGACGCGGGCTCGCCCGAGCCTGGAGCGCCCGGGCTCCCAGCACTGCTCATCCCGCGGCCCATCAGCGCGAACGGCCGCGACTACGACGTGCTCGAGTCGCTGCGCGACTTCGTGCGGGAGCGCTACGAGCTGGTGGGCATCGTCGAGGGGTGGCCGGTGTACCAGCTCAAAGCTCCCTGAGGCTTTGCGCTAGGGCGCTTCCGTGATCTCAGGGTCGGGCACCTCGACCAGCTCCAGCAGGCGCCGCACGCCGGGCGAGGTGAAGTAGCGGTCCGGCGATGTCGCGAACTCGGTCCCCAGGTAGCCGTTGAGCAGGATCGGCATCACGTTGACGGGGGTCGGTCCGTCGCCGAACAGGCCCGGCAGCTGGGGGGTGACGGCGGCGAAGAAGTTGCCGAATCGGGCCTGCAGATCGGTCGGGTCGTAGTAGTAGCCGTGGTCCGACATCACGATGATCACCGGGTCCGGCCGAGCATTCGACGACTCGATCAGCTCGATCGCCCGGAGCAGCCGCGCGTTCAGGTACGACAGCTCGTCGGCGTACAGGGCGCGGAACTGCGCATCGGTGTAGCCGAAGCCCGCCACGGTCGCCGGGTCGAAGCGGCGGGGCTCGAGCACCAGCGCATTCCCCTCCGCGTCGAGGACCAGCGGCAGGTGCGGCGCCGGGATGTGAATCCAGGCGAAGATCGGCGCATCGCGATCCTCCGTCGCCAGCGCCTCGAGATCGTCGAACTCGTTCAGGATCCGGTCGTGCTGCGGCGAGGTGTAGATCCCCGGCAGGAGCAGCGCCAGCGGGTCGAGCAGCCAGGTGCGCTTCAGGATGTCACGCTCGACGTCGTTCATCTCGCCGTGCTCGAGGACCCGATCCGCCACACCGCGCAGCCCCACGGTGTCGTATCCCGGCAGGGTGGCCACGACCTGGTAGCCGGCCGCGTGGAGGGCGGTGAAGGATCTCCCCTGGATGAGCGCGTCGCGCAGCGGGTTGATCTGGCCGCCGGTGTGTCCGATGTAGGGCTCGAGCGCCGGGATCTGGTCCAGGTGGCGCATCTCGAACATGGAGGCCAGGGTCAGCTGCGTGAAGACGTAGTTCGAATGGCTGTGCTGGTTGACCTCGAAGCCCAGCGCGCCAAGGTCCGCGATGAACGGGGCGTTGTCGATGCCAAAGAGGCGCGACAGCACGTCGGCGCGGGGGTAGCCGTCCACGAGGACGACGTAGATGTCCGGCAGCTCGGCGACAGTCGGCGCCACGGCCACCGGCTCCGGTGAGCGAAGGGCGTTCGATATCGTCCGCGGCAGGTCCGGCCCGGCGTAGAAGACGATCACCACCACCACGAGCACGGCCGACAGCCGGTTGAGGACCCCGGTGGCCGGCCTTCGCAGCTGGCGCGCGCCGCGCCGAACGCGGATCCGCTGGACGGCAGGCAGGGCGACCAGCGCGGCCAGGGTGAGGGCCAGCACCACCACCGTCGCGCCCGGGCCGATTGCCCCCTGGAGGGCCTCCCACGCGAAGTAGATGGGCAGGAGGCTGATGCTGGCCACCACGAGTGCCGTTGCCAGCAGGCCGCCGAGCCATCGGTCCCGGGTGAGGGCCCAGCAGATCAGGGACAGTGCCAGCGCGACGACGACGGCCACCACCAGCGATCGGGCGAAGCCGGCCGGCTCGATCTTGTTGGCGAGCGCCACCTCCAGCACCCAGGCGGCGGCGATCAACGTTGGGTGCAGGATCCAGCGCGGGCCCGATGGCGGCGGGTCCATCGGCGGCTGCGGGCTCATCGGCGCTAGGGTAGACCCCGATGCCGCCCCGGAACCGACTCGCTCGCCTCGCGCTCGCCATTCCGCTGGCCGTGGGCGCCGCGCTGCTCGTCTCGGCCCGCGTTACCACCGGGCCGCTCGCTCCCATTCCCCTTCCCAGCGTCGAGCCGGGGGCCATCGTGCTCCTCGCGTTGGGTGATGTCGCCTCGTGCGCCGACACCCATGACGAGGACGTGGCCTCGCTGGCTGCCCGGCTGCCCGGGACCATCGCCCTGCTCGGCGACATCGCCTACCCGGACGGTTCGCCTGCCGACTACGCGAACTGCTTCGACCCGGCCTGGCGGCCGATGCTGGCTCGGATCCAGCCCGCCCCGGGCAACCACGAGTACCAGACGACCGATGCCGCCGGCTACTTCGCCGAGTTCGGCATCGCGGCAGGCACGGCCGGGGAAGGGTGGTATTCGTACGAGCTCGGCGCATGGCACGTCGTCGTCCTCAACTCGAACTGCGACTTCGTCGGCGGCTGCGACACGGGCTCACCGCAGCTGGCCTGGCTGGAGGCTGACCTCGAAGCGCATCCTGCCGCCTGCACGCTCGCCTACTGGCACCACCCGCGCTACTCGTCCGGGCGGCACGGTGACGATTCGCGAACCGAGCCGCTCTGGCAGGCGCTGGCGGGAGCCGATGCCGACCTGGTGCTCGTCGGCCACGACCACGACTACGAGCGGGTCGCCCCTATCGACGGCATCCGCTCGTTCGTGGTGGGCACCGGCGGGCGCAGCCTGTACGAGTTCGCGCGACCGACTGGGCCTCGAACCGAGCTGCGCGTCAACGACTCCTACGGCTTGCTGATGCTCACCCTCCGCGACACCGGCTTCGACTGGCGCTTCGTCCCCGCGGCCGGCAGCTCGCTGGTCGACACCGGCTCAGCCGCCTGCCACTGATTCGCTTTGACGAACAGAGCGCCCGCACCTAGCATCGGCGGGTGAGAGTCTCCGTCCCGACGGCGGCCCCGGACCACGAGGGCGCCATCGCCTCCGCGCCCTACCGGCGCAGCCGCCGCATCCATCGGTCTCGAAGCCATCCGCGCCCGCGCGTCCTCCAGCTGCTCGCCACCGGCGGCAACGGCGGGGCCCAGGAGAGCTACTCGGGCCTGCTCCTGCGCCTGGACCGATCTCGGTACGAGGTCCGCGCGCTGTCGCTCTCGAGCGGGTCCGCCGTGCAGCGGCTCCGACGGCTGGGGCTCGAGGTGGAGGTCATCGACGAGCCCGATGACGAGGCGGCCGTCCGTGGGCTGACCGCCTTCCTGCGTCGCGAGGAGATCGACCTGCTGCACGCCCACATGTATCGGGCGGAGGTGATCGGGGCACGGGCGGCGCTGGCCGCGGGGACCCCGGTGGTGATGGCGACCGTGCACTCGTCCCGCGTCCGCTCGGCCATGGACGTGGCCACCCTGGCGGCGCTGACGCCGGTCATGGATCGGCTCATCGTGCCGTCTGCCTCGATCGCCGCCAAGGTGCGCGGCGAAGGGCGCGGCGGAGCGCAGTTCAGCATCATCCCCAACGGCGTCGACCTCGCCCGATTCGACCTGCCGGCGACCGCCTGTGCGCTCCGGCGCGAGTTCGGCATCCCGGGCGGGGCCCCGCTGCTCGGCGTTGTCGCGCGCCTCGAGCCGGAGAAGGGGCACCGCTACCTGGTCGCCGCGATGCCGGCCATCCTGCGCGGCGCGCCGGAGACCTGGCTGGTGATCGTCGGGGAGGGCTCGCTCGAAGCCGAGCTCCGCGCCCAGGCCGCGTCGCTGCCTGGGCCGGCGCGGGGGCGGATCGTCTTCACCGGGCGCCGCGAGGACGTCGCAGCCATCACCGGCGAGATCGACGTGGCCGTCCTTCCCTCCCTGCGCGAGGCCCAGGGCATCTCGATCCTGGAGGCGATGGCGCGCCGTCGCCCCGTGGTCGCCTCCGCAGTCGGCGGCATCCCGGAGGTCCTGACCGATCGCCTCGACGGACTCCTCGTCCCGCCCGCCGATCCCACCGCCCTGGCCGAGGCATGCATCCGGCTGGCCTGCTCGCCCGTGTTGCGCCGCGAGCTCGGCGAGGCCGGGCGCCGAACCGTCGAGGCTCGATTCAGCCTGGACGCCATGGTCCGTCGGATCGAGGGGGTCTACGACGAGGAGCTGGTCCGCGCCGGCGCGCTTCCGTTGGCTCGCGGCTCGGGCAATGCCGTGCCCCCTGGCCAGCCGACCGGCCGCGCCACGCTCGAGGTCCCGCCGCTCTAGCCGCTACTCCCCGAAGCCGTACTCCCCGATCAGCGGCACGAACACCACTGGATCCCGGCGCGAGCTGACCAGCTCGGAGCCCCGCCGCTCCACCACGGTGAGCTCCTGGTGGACCCGCGACCCGACCGGCATGACCAGCCTCCCGCCGTCGGGCGCCAGCTGCTCCAGGAGCGGCTGCGGGACCGACGGACCGGCCGCCGTCACGATCACCGCGTCGTACGGCGCCCCCGCCGGCCAGCCGCGCGTCCCGTCGCCCACGACCAGCTTGACGTCCTCGTACCCTGCGTCCGCGAGGCGCTGGCCAGCCCGCGCAGACAGCTCCCCGTGGCGCTCGACGCTCACCACGTCGGCCCGCAGCTCGGCGAGGATCGCGGCCTGGTACCCGCTTCCGGTCCCGACCTCCAGGACCCGCGCTCCGGCCCACCCCGCCGCCGGACGGGCTGCATCGGTCATCAGGGCGACGATGTACGGCTGGGAGATCGTCTGCCCGACGGGCAGCGGCAGGGCCTCATCGGCGTAGGCGTGCTCGGAGTCCACGAACAGGTGCCGTGGAACGGCGGTGAAGGCGCGCAGCAGCTCCGGATCGGTCAGGCCGCGGGAGGCAATCTGCTCGCGGACCATGCGCGCACGCGCCTGGTCCATCGGCTCAGGCTCGACGCGGGGACGACGACGCGAGCGGAGCCAGTCCATCCGCGCCTCGTCGACGCGGAGCCCGGGCTAGGCCTGTGCGGAAGCGGCTGCCGGCTTGCGGGTCCGCCCGTTGCCGGCCTTCTCCGCTGGAGCCTCCGGCTCATCCTCGGGCGCCGGACCGGAGTCGAAGGCACCGAGCGTGGCGGCATCCAGGAGGTCGTTGAGGAGCCGATCGGCCCGCGCGCGGACCAGCCGGCGCGTCTGACGACCGGAGCGAGGCGCGAGCAGCACGCCGACCGCCAGCCCCATGAAGAAGAAGCGGATCGCGATGCGAACGCGGCTGAACATACGGGTTTGCCTCGTGAAGTTCGGGCTATCGAGGTGGAAAGGATATCACCGATGCGGAACGCGTCCCCCAGGGGTGCCCGGTGATGGCGGCGCTAGGGCGCCGGTGTCGGGCTCGCGGTTCCCGCTGCTGTGGCAGATGCCGCGGCGGATCCGCTGGCAGTGGCGGTCGTGGTCGGGGACGCGGTCGGCGAGGCGGACGGTGAACCGGAGGCCGACGCCGACCCGCTCGGCACCGGCGTCGCGGTGGGCGTCGGGATCGGGCTCGGCGTGGGGAAGAGCGAGCTCGGGATCTTGACGAAGGAGAGCGCGAAGATCAGCACGAAGAGGACGATCACGATCGCCACCCAGATCCTCGCCAGGCTGTCGGTGCGCGGCGGCAGCGAACCGCGATACCCGGGCGTGGGCTGGTCGGTCATCCCTCTCCCATCACGAAAGCCGCCGGTCCGGCGGCCGGGCGAAGGGTAGCAACTTCTATCGGGCCCCGCGCATGGCCGGCACCAGCAGCCCGCCCAGCCCGGCAAGCGCGATGAGCCCGCCGCCGAGCATCAGCACCTCGGCAGCTCCCAGCACACCGGCAAGGTAGCCGGCGGCTCCCATCGAGATGGCCATGGCGCCGAAGGTGAGCGCCTGCCGGCTCGACACCACCCGCCCGAAGAGCCGCTGCGGGGTCCGCTCCTGGAAGAGGGTGATGGTCGGCACCAGGTAGAGCATGTTCGCGACGCCGATGGCAAAGAAGAGCGCGATCGCGACGTACGGGTGCGTCGTCAGCCCGACGGCCACCATGGAGACTCCCAGGCCGATG
Organism: uncultured Chloroflexia bacterium; assembly: GCA_963782015.1. GTDB lineage: Bacteria > Chloroflexota > Limnocylindria > QHBO01 > QHBO01 > CF-167. Next base: position 670,581 of record CAWAHY010000004.1, on the reverse strand, counting down.
AAGCCCACGATCGTCATCGGTCCCTTGGGGGCGTTCGGAGCCAGCCAGCCGATGGCCACCCCGCCGACGACGCTGCCCAGCCCCAGCGAGGCCATCAGCCAGCCGTAGTTCTCCGGGAAGGGGAGGATGCCCTGCTGCAGCACGCTCTTGGCGTAGATCAGGCTGCACACGATCTCCGCGCCGAAGGCGAGCTGCGCCACGGTGCTGACCACCGTGTTGGCGAGCAGCTCGGCCTGGTGGGTGAGGAAGCGCCACCCCTCCGCCATCTCGCGCCAGATGGCTCGCACGCTGAAGCGCTCCGGCGTTCAGCTCCTGCGCTGGGCACCGCCATGCCCCAGATCAGGAACGCGCTCACCACGTAGGTCGCCGAGTCGATCACGAAGGCGGCGCCGATGAGCCCGGCCAGTGCGGCGACCAGGGCCGCCGCCGCCGGATAGCCGAGGAGATCGGCGAGCGTCTCGTTGACGCTCGAGGCGGAGTTGGCGGTGACGAGCCGCTCCTCGTCCACGATGAGCGGCACCACCGCGGTCTTGGCCGGCCGGAAGAGGAGGCCCACGGTGGCCACGGCCAGGGCAATCGCATAGACCAGGCCGATGTGCACGTTGATGGCCAGCGGCACCAGCAGGACCAGGCCCGCCCTGGCCAGATCGCAGGCGATCATGGTGCGGCGGCGGTCCCAGCGATCGACGAGGGCGCCGGCGAGCGGGCCCAGGAAGACGTTCGGCACCGCGGTGGCGGCGAAGACGATTCCCACGTCGAGCGGCGTGCCGCGCTGCAGCACCAGGACGCCGATCGCCACCTGGTGGACCCGGTCGCCGAAGAAGCTGACCAGCTGGCCGACCCACAGCAGGCTGAAGTTGCGGTTCCGCACCAGGGCCAGGTAGGGGGACTGGGGACGCTCACCGGGGATCGCGATCGCGCCGGCCCCGGCGGCCGCGGCGGCGAGCGCCGGGGTGCTGCCGATCGACTGCGCCTGCCCACCCGGGAAGGCCGAGGCGTTCGCGAACGGGTCGCCCGGCCGCAGCCCCAGGGTGAAGGCGGCCCGCGTCGGCGCCTCCGAACGCGTCATGGAATAGACGATCGCCCAGAAGATCCCCACCGCCACCAGCGCGTCGCCGATGCTGACCACGTCCCGGATGACGGGAAGGGGAAGGGGGATCACGTCACCGAAGATGCCGCCGCTCTTGACGAAGTCGGCGACGCTGCCCGCGCTGAGGAGGAAGTGGAACGGGTCGTTGGCCAGCGCGGCCGGTGAGAAGCCGGCGGCCGTGAAGGCCGCCGACCAGATCGGCATGTGGCCATCGTTGAGCGCGACCGCCAGGGTGTTCAGGCCGATGCCGACCGCGGCCACCTGGAGCCCCGGCACGCGCCAGTTGCCCCACAGCCAGACGAAGATGAGCCCGTAGGCGGAGAGGTACGCCGCCCCCAGCGGGAGCTCCACCTCCGGGGCGACCTGCCGCACGATCCCTGCGCCGAAGCGCAGGGCCAGCGCCAGTCCCAGGATCCAGATCCAGCGGAGGCGAAGGTCGGCGAGGCGGGGGAGCCCTCCGCCGGCCAGCGCGCCGGCGATCAGGGCGAGCGCGATGACGCTAAGAAACATCGTCGGAGGCGAGCAGCGGCCTCGACGGTGGGGTCCCTCCCTCGGCGCTGTCCGGCTCCTGCGGCCGGCCCGCGTGCAGCATCGTCGGCAGCTCGTCCGGTCGCTCCGGCCTGCGGTCGAGGATCTCGCGGTCCAGGCCGATCAGGATCGGCACGATCTCGGGGTCGAACTGGATGCCGGAATACTTCGTCAGCTCGCCGATGGCGATCTCGTGGCTGAGCGCCTTCTTGCGATAGGGACGCGCCGAGGTCATCGCCTCGTACGCATCGGCGATGCCCAGGATGCGGGCGCCGAGCGGGATGTCGAGCGCCTCGACGCCATCGGGGTAGCCCGAGCCGTTGAACCATTCGTGGTGGGTCTTGATCAGCGGCGCCTCGTTGGTGAGCTGCCGCGCCGGTGCCACGATCTCCGCCCCAATGGTCGGATGCTGGTTCATGAGGATCCGCTCCTCGCGGTCGAGCGGCCCCTCCTTGAGCAGGATGTCGTCCCGGATGCCGATCTTGCCGACGTCATGCAGCAGCCCCGCCCACTTGATGATCTCGATCTCCGTCTCCGGCAGGTCCATCACGCGGCACATCGCCTCCGCGATGCGGCTCACCCGGTTGGAATGGCCGCGGTGTACCGATCCCTGGCGTCCACGGCGTTGGCCAGCGCCCCAATCGTCTGCTCGAACAGCTCCCGGGTCTCCACGTACCGGTGGTACGCCAGCCGCGTAGTGAAGAGCGGAACGACAAACAGGGCGGTTGCCCACCACCCGACCCCATTGGGGAGGGTGAAGATCTGGGCCATGAGCCATCCAAGGGGGACCAGCCCGATGAGGTTTGGCGCGATGGCTCCAATGTCCTTCGCCCATACGGTGCGTGCTGGGACCCCGGTCCGCAGACTGATGGCCATTACGGCCAATGCCCCGCTCAGCAGGTAGTAAACGGCTCCAGCTCCCAAGAGGCCAACGAATGCAACGACAGCTCCGATGGCATCACGGGAATCCCCGGTTGCGCGAAGGGTTACCTCGAAGAAGACGCCGGCGGCGACGGCAGAGATGAGCAGCGCCGCGTGGTTGAATAGTGTCCCGTACCAGGGTACCTGGCCGCGGAGTTCACGCCCCTCCGTCGTTCCGAATACCGCCACGATGCCTGCGGCTGCAGGTCCTCCGAGGACCACGCTCGCGATGATCGGTGCAAAGCTAACCGACGCGAAGGTGCCCTGTGGGAGGCGGACTGGGAGGGCGCTCGCGACCAGCGTCAACACGATCCAGTAACCCATTCCCACAGGACCGTCGATCGCATTCCGTGGCGGGAATAGCACCGTAGCCGCTGCGAAACTTACGCTCGCAGCGGCTACGGTAACGATGATCAGTAGGCGGACGCTGTTTGACACCGGATGCCATCACCCTCTCGCGAGGACGGGTCCGGAGTCTAGCATGCGCCCCCCTACCAACCCTTGACGGACGCTCCTCCCGCAATTGCGAACAGGAGCAGGGCCGTTAGCGCCGGCAGAACAGCAGACAGAAACTTAGCGACTCTGTGCATGCTGCAGCTCCTGTCCGGCTACCAGCCCTTAACCGATTGTCGAGCCATCAGAAGGTGCCCTCTTCTGCAACGAAACGAACACAACCGACTATCCCGATGGGACGGTCGGTTGCACTACAAGCTCCCCATCGCCCTAAGTGCCCACGTTCAGGCGACGGATCACGGCTCCCTTGGATTCGGTTGTCGGGTGGTACGAAAGTACCACTAGACGGTAGGACTCTAGCCTCGCACCAAACCCATGTCAAGCGCTATCCATACCTATTTGACCCGCCTCCGCGTCGGTCAACTGCAGACCAACTGGCACGAAAGGTGAAAAGTCCGCCTCAGGAGCCTCCCCAAGGTCATCTCTGAGGCGGGCGAGGAAGCGCCGGATGACGCGCCTGGCCGCCTCCCGCCTACCCATTACCTGCAGGCAGCGCGCCATCGCGAGATGTGCCTGCTCGTCATAGGGGTCCAAGTCCGCGAGCCTGGCTGCCGCACGAAGACCGAGGTCGGGGTAGCTTGATAGCCACGGTTCTTCGGCGAGCCGCATTAGGACCTGACGTGCCTCGGCATGGACTGCCATCCGAAACGACGAAGCCCAGTCTTCGTAGACCAGTTCCGCCAGAAACTCACCCCCCACAAGGTCGACTAGGTCATTCCCGATGGCACGGACATCGATCGCGGTCCCCTTATCGAATGCCCGGGAAAGTGTTCGAAACGCTTGAAGGTCGGTTGCTACCAGCCCACTGTCAAGCGCTACGGTGTCAGTTGTTGAAATCAGGTACTGCGGGGAGTCCCCGTCCCGATACGCCGGATCGATGACTCGACGCAATTGGTAGACACTCTGGTTGAGGCTGTTTACGCCGTCTTCGGGTTCCGCATTTGGCCACAGGGTCTCGATTACCTGATCTCTAGACGGCGGGTTGTCGACTCGAGCCAGGAGGTAGCCAAGAAGAGCTCGTTGCCGGGGCCGGTGGATGGTGACCTCGGGTTCGTCTACGCCGCCGCGGCGGATTCGGATGCTGCCAAATGCCTTCACCTGGATCCGTGCCGCCGCAACTCTGATGAGTCGCGCTCTGATCTCGTCGACATCGTGCCCCTTGATCGAACGCAGTTCCTCGATCGTCTCCGAAGACGGGGCCCTAGCGAGGGCCTCGAGCAACTTCAATCGAACATCCTTCTTGGCCCCCTGCAACGCCGAGATTACCGGGTGGCGCCATGCTTCCGGGTCGACCTCTAGGAGTTCGCAAAGCGCCTCGGAGTCGGATGGGTGATGAACGAGTTCACCTGCAAGGACAGTCAGAGGCCGCAGGAAGAACCGCAGGTACCACGATTGACCGGCTGCGACAACTCCGCGCAGCGCCTCCCTGCAAAGGTCGATGCTCGCGTGAGGGTCGTGGTCGTGGGCAGCAAGGGCGAGGATCACCCTCCGCTTTGATGCTTCGAAGTGCTGCCCCTGCTCATCCCACTTTTCAACAATGGAGAAGGCGTCTCTACATGATCCATTACAAGCGTTAACCCTATGCCGTAGTGCCACGAGGCCGACTGCTACCTCTGCTTCGTAGCGAGGATCATTTGCTTCGTTGGCAAGATGTGAAATCACGTCGAGCGTAGCCGCACGACTCTGGGGGCTGACAATGAAGCAATCAGCGAGAGCGACATAGACGGCGGTGTGATTCGAACCCAGTTCTGGAAGAGCAGCTGCGACTCCTTCGACGATCCCACGAGCCTCATCCAGCCGACCCTGGCGGAGACGCACCGACGCCTGACCAAGCTGAGCCTCAGCGTTGGCGCGACGCCAGGGCAGTGTGTTGGCGATCCCTCTACCGGCTGCGCGGTCAGCCCGTTCGGGGTTTCCAAGCGCCAGAAGGGTCTCAACCAGGTCCATGTTGTCGGCATATGGGCTGCTGGATTCGAGTTGCCAGAAGCGAGTGGCGCGTTCAAGGCTCGCAAGACTTTCATCAAGCCGCCCTAGGCTGCGGTACATCACCCCGAGGTTGTGGTGGGCGATAGCCTCGTAGTGCTCCAACCCGAGTGCTGCCGCGCGCACCGCAAGGCGGCGCAACTCGGTTACGACCGCGCCAAGGGACTCTGTGCGATACGTCTTGGTCACGGCCAAATTGCCCTCAAGGCGAAGCCGAAGGCCGCCGTCCGATTCAGGCACCAATGCCATCCCCTCCCCGGCGGCGATTTCAGCTGCGGACACCGATCCGAGCGCCTGATGAATCGAGCTGGTCTTCAGGCACGCGAGGGCTTCCATTCGGGGATCGCCCTTACGGGCAAAGAAGGCGCGGGCGCGGCTGAGGGCGGCGAGCGCGTTATCCCAATCGCCCCGGATCCCGCACGCCTCGCCGTAAAGAAGCGAGAGGCGGGCGTTATCGTGGATCGCCTTGGCGGGTAGCTGCTGGAGCCACTCGTCGACCAGCCCGAGGCGTCCCTCGGCGACGACATCCTCGCCGTATCGGGCGATCAATCGGGCCGCCTGCGGCGTCAGCCCGGCCTTGAGGTAGTGGTGGATCGCCTGCGGCCACTGCTCATGCGTCTCGAAGTAGGACGCAGCGTGGATGTGCAGGCCGGTCACCTCACCGTCGGTGCGCTCCGCGATCAGGCGACGCTCCAGGAAGTCCCGGAAGAGCCCGTGGTACCGATACCGAGCCTCGGCGGCGTCCAGGCGGTTGGTGAACAAGCCGCGCTGCTCGAGGTCGGAGAGGATCCCCGCGCCGTCGTGGACGCCGGCAAGCCGCTCCGCCAGCTCGGCATTGATCTGCTGCAGGATCGAGGTCGAGAGGAGGAAGTTGCGCACCTGCTCCGTCTGCTGGTCCAGCACCTCCTCCGCGAGGAAGGCGAACAGGTCGCTGTCGGTCGTCGCGGTGATCGAATGGATGAAGGCCCGCCGTTCCTCGGGGGTCTTCCGCTCGCGGAGCGAGACCTCCACCAGCTGCAGGCTGGCCGCCCAGCCCTCGGTCCGGCGTTCGAGCTCCATCAGCTCGGTTGGGTCGAGCGGGTCGTTGTAGATGTCGCGGAATAGCTCATCGATCTCGCGGTCGGTGAAGCGCAGAGCATCGGTCCTGATCTCGGCGTAGCCGGCATGCGTCTTGAAGCGCGCGAATTGCAGGTGCGGCTTGGCCCGCGACAGGAAGACGAATCGGCAGGTCGGTGGCGCGTCGCGCAGGATCTGGTTCCAGAGCCCGCGGACCTCAGTCACCGATGCCACCGCCTGCCAGTCGTCGATGATGAAGGTGCACGGCTCGGTCAGCTGCTCGTACATTTCCGCCAGCAGGTACGCCGCCACGCCGGGGCGCGATGAGCCCGGTCCGCCAAGCTGCTGGAGCATCGAGTGGGCACGACGCCCGAAGCCCGAATGGCGCTGGCTGATCGCCTCGATCAGGTAGCTGATGTGCAGCGACCAGTCGCGGTCGTTGCGATCGAGCTTGTACCAGTAGCACGGGAAGTCCACCTCGCGCTCCCACTGCCAGAGGAGCGTCGTCTTCCCGTAGCCGGCGTCGGCGGCGATCACCACGGCGCGGCAGTTGGCGTTGGCGCTCAGCCACTCGAGCAGGCGCGGCCGCCGCAGGGTCGGGGTCACGTAGTGCGGCGGCGTGACCTTGTTATGAATCAGCGGGTAGACGTACTGGATGTCCGACATGGGGTCGGGCGCTCCGTTCTGGGCGTTGGACCTCGAACCCCGCGGACGCGCCCCCCGCGACCCCGGCCGGTTCCGGCGAGGGTACCCCTCGACCGATTATCAGCGCATTACTGGCCGATGGTCTAGAGTCGGAATCGAACCATGCGCGCCTTCATCGGTCTCGGGGGAAACCTGCCCGGCAGCGTGGCGGCCTTCGACAGTGCGGCGTCGGAGCTGGGCACCATCGGCCAGGTGGTCCGCGCGTCGAGCCTGTACCGGTCGGCGCCGCGCGACCTGCTCGATCAGCCCGACTTCACCAACGCGGTCCTCGAGCTGGAGACCGATCTGGAGCCGGTCGACATCCTCTTCGCCCTCAAGCGGCTCGAGGCGACGCTGGGCCGGGACCCGCAGGGGATGCGCTTTGGGCCGCGGCTCATCGACCTGGACATCCTCGCCTTCGACGGCCGGTGCATGGCCGACGCGGAGCTGGACCTGGTCGTGCCGCACCCGCGCCTGGTGGAGCGCCGCTTCGCGCTCGAGCCGCTGGCGGAGCTGGACCCCGGGCTGCGCCCGTGGCGCGGCTGCGACGACCTGCGGGTGGACGTCACCGTGGCAGACCTGCTGCCGTCGGTGGCAGAGCAGGAGGTGACGCGCGTCGCCGGCCCGGAGTGGGCTGACTAGCGAACGGGCGTGATGTCGTCCAGCGCGATGACCGCCATGGTCGTGCGGTCCATGCTGCCGATGGTGGTATACAGGTCGCGCCCCGCAGCGCAGAGGTCGGCGTCCGGGAGCGGATCGACGTCGCTCACGCTGAGGACCGCGATCGTCCCGTCCGACACCTCGGCCAGGACCGCCTCGTAGGCGGCGTTCACGGTCTCGTCCGGATTGGTCCGCGCGGCCGGGCTCCCGCGGCGTTCCGCCTCGATCGCCTGCACCGCGATCTCGGCCCAGGCCGCGTAGTCGTCGGCGTCCAGGGCCGCCTCGAGATGACTGCTCACCTCGTCGCTGATCAGCTCACCACCCATGGCGGAGCGGAAGAAGGTGGCGCAATCTGCCACCGCGACCTCGTTGAGCGCATTCGTGAAGAGGGCCAGGCGCGTGATCAGCGTGTCGTTGTCGAGGCGCACGATCCCGTTCGTGACGTCGGTCTCGACCCGCGTCGCGAGCGCCTCGTCCGACAGGTCGTCGAGGTCGCTTCCGTAGGCGGCTTCCAGGCGATCCTCCAGCGGGTTTCGGACGTCGGAGGGGAGGCGCTGCCATGGGGTGCCGAATGCCGCGGTCGTCGCGCTGCCGATGACGCTGACCGCCAGGAAGCCGATGGCGAACTTGACCCCGGTGTAGGCCAGAACCGCCCCGACCGCCGCGATGATGCCGGTCAGCGTACGGCGATACCACGGCTTGGGAGGTGGCGGCGCCGCGGGCGGGGCGGGCGGCCGGGCTCCGGCTCGGTGCTCGGGTTCGGCGTGGTCCCGGGCTCGGTGGTCACAGGCGCACCCTCGGTGGCTGCTTGGCGTCCCACATGTGGACCGTGTCGATGAACCGTACCAGACCCCGGGTATGGCTCATCAGCAGGGAGTGCGTCCTCGCCCCGCCGCCGAAGAAGCGGACGCCGCGCAGCAGCTCGCCGTCGGTCACGCCGGTGGCCGCGAAGACGACGTTCTCGCCGGGGGCCAGGTCATCGGTCAGGTAGATGCGGTCCGTATCGTCCACAGCCACGCCCATCGCCCGCGCGCGCTCCTTCTCATCGTCGGAGCGCCAGCGGAACTGCGCCTGGATCTCGCCGCCCAGGCACTTGAGGGCGGCGGCGGTGAGGACGCCCTCCGGGGCACCGCCCGTGCCCATCACCGCGTGCACGCCGGTGCCGGAGACGGCGACCGAGATGCCCGCCGTCAGGTCGCCGTCGGAGATCAGCTTGATCCGGGCTCCGGAGGCCCGCACCTCCTCGATCAGCTCGGCATGGCGCGGACGATCGAGGATCACCACGGTGATGTCGAATGGGGCGCGCCCCAGCCGCTCGGCGATGGTGTTGATCGTGACGGCTGCCGGATCGTTGATCGAGACGTGCCCCGCGACCTGGGGCCCCACCACGAGCTTGCGCAGGTAGGTGTCGGGGGCGTGCATCAGCCCGCCCGGCTCGGCGGCGGCCAGGACGACGGTGGCGTTCGGCGAGCCCGTGGCGACCAGGTTGGTCCCCTCCAGGGGGTCCACCGCGATGTCCACGAAGATCGCCGCGTCCGGGTTGCCGACCTGCTCACCGATGTAGAGCATCGGCGCCTTGTCGCGCTCTCCCTCGCCGATGACGATGGTGCCGCTGATCTCCGCCTCTTCCATGGCGAGGCGCATCGCCTCGACCGCGGCGTGATCGGCGCCCATCCGGTCGCCACGGCCCATCAGGCGGGCAGCCGCGATGGCGGCGGCCTCAGTGGCCGCAACCGCCTCGACGGTGATCAGCTTGTCCATCGGGCTAGTGCTTGAAGTGGCGGCGCCCGGTGAAGACCATCGCCATGTGGTGCCGATCGGCCACCTCGATCGCCATCTCGTCGCGGATGCTGCCGCCCGGCTGGATGATCGCCGTCACCCCGGCCTGGGCCGCGATCTGGATTCCATCGGGGAAGGGGAAGTAGGCGTCCGAGGCCATCACGGACAACGGCGCGCGCTCGCCGGCCTTCCGCAGCGCCACCTCGACGCTCACCACGCGTGAGGGCTGCCCCGCACCCATCCCGATCAGCGCGTGCCGCTTGGCCAGCACGATGGCATTGCTCTTGACGTGCCGCACCGCGCGCCAGGCGAAGAGCAGGTCGGTCAGCTCGTCGAGGGTCGGCCGTCGCTGCGTGACGACCTGGAGCTTGTTGCGGTCCTCCTCCAGGTTGTCGAAGGTCTGCACCAGCAGCCCGCCGCCGATCCGCTTGAAGTCGAAGTTGCCGATCCCCAGCTCGGCGCCATCGGCATCGGTCTGGGGCACCTCGATGATCTCGAAGCCCTTCTTGGTGCGCAGGATCTCGAGCGCCTCCGGCGTATAGCCGGGGGCCACGATCGCCTCGAAGAAGCCGGGGCGGATCGCCCGCGCGGTCGCGTCGTCCACCACGCGGTTGCAGCCGATGATCCCGCCGTACGCCGACACGCTGTCTCCCTCGAGGGCCAGGCGGAACGCTTCCGCCAGGTCGACCACCGAGGCGAGCCCGCACGGGTTGCCGTGCTTGACGATGCAGACCGTGGGCGTCTTGAAGTCGCTGGCGATCTGCCAGGCGGCGTCGAGGTCGAGCAGGTTGTTGAACGAGAGGTCCTTGCCGGCGATCTGCCGCGCCCGGCTGATCGAGGTGCGGTGCTGGGAGGGATCGGCGTAGAAGGCGCCCAGCTGGTGGGGGTTCTCGCCGTAGCGCAGGTCGGCCTTCTTCTCGACGACGAGGGTCAGGCGGCTGGGGAAGAGGGTGCCGGCCTGGCTGTTGAGGTAGGACGCGATCTGGGCGTCGTACGCGGCGGTCAGCGCGAACGCCTCCGCGGCGAGCTTCTGGCGCGTCTCGGGGCTGACCGTCCCGTGCGTCCGAATGTCGCGCAGGACCGATGCGTACTGGGTCGGGTCGGAGACCGCGGCGACGCCGGGGAAGTTCTTGGCGGCGGCTCGCAGCAGCGCGACCCCGCCGATGTCGATCTTCTCGAGCGCCTGGTCCAGGGTGGTGCCCGGCTCCATCACCGTCTGGCCGAACGGATAGAGGTTGACCACCACCATGTCGAGCTGCTCGATGCCGTGCTCGGCGAGCTGCGCAAGGTGGTCCGGCTGGTCGCGGCGAGCCAGCAGCCCGGCGAAGATCTTGGGGTGAAGCGTCTTGACGCGACCGCCCAGGATCTCGGGCGCATCGGTCAGGTCTGAGACCGCCTTGACGGCGACGCCGGCCTCCGCGAGGTGGGCTCGGGTGCCGTCGGTGGCGTAGCACTCGACACCGGCCTCGGTCAGGCCCTTCGCCAGCTCGACGATCCCTTCGCGATCCGAGACGGAGAGGATTGCGCGCAACGGGCGACCTCGAACTGGACGTTGCGAGATGGTCGAGGCGCTGTGGGCGGCCCTCCTGCCTCGAGGCGTCAGTATAGCGGCGGCGCCTGAACCATCGCCTCGCCCCCGGGCTACTGATTGACGAGGTGACCGCCTCTGCAGCGTGAGGAGACCGGGTGCGAGCTCGAGGCTGGGTGGTTGCGATACTGGTGCTGGCCGGCTGCTCCACGGCGCCGACCGACATCCCCTCCGACTCACCGAGCGCGTCCGCCTCGCCATCGGCTCCGGCGTCGACCAGTCCCGGCGCGCGGTCCGGCTGATCGGGAGCGGTCCGGTGCTCGACGCCGGCCGCTTCGACGGCAAGGACGCGATCCTGCCCGCTGCCTTCGTCATGGACAACACGACCTACCACGCCTTCCTGGTTGGCTTCGGCGCGCAGCGCGGCGACCAGCGGCCGTACTACGCCAGCTCGCCCGATGGAGTGGTGTGGACGATCGCGGAGGCGGACCCGCTGGCGGAGCTCGGCCTCGACCTCTTTCCGCCGGGGCCGATCCCGACCAGTGTGTTTGACCAGCTCGACGGCACCTGGACCATGTACCTGTGGGGCGTGACCGACCCAAGCGGCTTCCGCTCGAGCATCTGGCGCGCCACCGCCACCAACCCGGCCGGCCCGTGGGTCGCCGATCCGGAGCCCGTCCTGCGCGGCGACGCGGACGGGTGGGACAGCCTGGGCGTCGACTTCCCGAGCGTGACGCGGACCGAGGACGGCTACCTGATGGCCTTCGTCGGCGCGAACCTGGCGGATCGGAACACGGCGCACATCGGCCTCGCCACCTCGGAAGACGGCATCACCTGGACCAAGCGGCCGGACCCGATCATCGACCCGGGGCACTGCGGCGACTACGACAACCGCTCGGTGACCCAGCCGCGGCTCTTCTACTCCGACCCGGGTGGATTCCTGCTCCTCTACTCGGGCAACGGGCTCGAGCGCAACGACGCGGCGATCGGCCTCTCGACCAGCGCCGACGGCGTGACGTGGACGTGTGCCGCCCCGACGCCCCTCCTCGACCGACCGGACGTTCCGGGGAGCGAGGGGATCCACACCATCGCCCTCGCCGCGGGGCGTGACGGCCTGCGGCTGCTGGTCGAGTCGCTGGTCGGCAGCACCGGCGGGTCCGAGCTGTGGCTGGCGGAGCTGATCGGCGTCCACCCCTGAGGCTGATTCTGCATCGGTCTGGTGCCTGCTAGACTCCGCGACCGATGGGCAGGCTCTTCGACCCCTTCACCCCGCTCACCTTCGGCGACCTGTTCACCCTGATGTGGATCGGGGCGTTCGTGATCGTCATCGGGGCGGTGGTCGTCTACAACGCGGCGCAGCGCACGTACGCCCGCTACCCCGCCATCCTGTCACTCCACGAGTGGATCTTCTGGTCGATCCTGGTGCCCTGGGCGCTGGTTCCGCTGCTGGTCGTGATCCACGTCCCGCTGGCCCTGCTGCTCCTGATCGTGGTCCCGGGGATGGCGGTCGCGGCCTATGCCGCCTTCGTGAAGTTCCCGCCGATCATCGAGGCCGCCAACGTCGAGATCCGGCGCCGCCGCTTCGTCCCGCCACCGCGCCGCGAGGTGCGGCAGCGCCCCAAGCCCACCCCCGCCGGTCGCCGCCGCCGACACCGGTAGCCTCCTCAGCCGGCCGCCTTGCTGGCGCGGATGATGGCCGAGTGCATTCCGTCGGCGACCAGGTGGGTCGAGGTGACCGAGACATCGGTCAGGCCGACGTCGCGCAGCCCCGTCTCGAACTCGGAGAACGACAGCGCCCCGGCGATGCAGCCCACGTAGTTGCCCCGCTCGGCCCGCTGCTCGGCGGTCAGCGTGTCCTCTGCCACGATGTCGGTGATCCCGATCCGCCCGCCCGGGCGCAGGACCCGGGCGATCTCGCGAAAGACCGATGGCTTGTCGGCGGCCAGGTTCACGACGCAGTTGCTGATCACCACGTCGACGCTCTGCGCCGGCAGCGGGATGGCCTCGATCTGGCCCTTGAGGAACTCGACGTTGGTCGCTCCGGCCTCCGCGGCGTTGCGCTGGGCGAGGGTCAGCATCTCGTCGGTCATGTCCAGTCCGAAGGCGCGGCCGGTGGGCCCGACCCGCCGAGCGGAGAGGAGGACGTCGATCCCGCCGCCCGACCCCAGGTCGAGCACGCGCTCGCCGGGATGCAGGTCGGCCACGGCGATCGGGTTGCCGCAGCCGAGCGACGCCATCACCGCCGCGCTCGGCAGCTCGTCGCGCTCGAGGGCGGAGTAGAGGTCCGGCCCAACGCTGCCGTCGGTGCAGCAGGCGTCGTCGCAGCACTCCGCGGCCTGGCCGCGCTCCAGCACCTGGAGCGCCGACTGGGCGTAGTGCTCACGCACCGTTTCGTGAATCTGTTCGGTCATCTCAGGTCTCCTTGGGTCGCTTGGCTCGATGCGAGCGGGACGAGTCCGGCCAGGCTGGCGCCGATGCCGGCCCAGCGACGGGCGAAATCGGGGGCGAGGTCGTAGTAGATGTAGGTGCCGCGTCGCTCGGTGGTGACGACGCCGGCCTCGCGCAGCACCCGCAGATGGTGGCTGACGGTCGGCTGGCTGACGGTGCAGCACTCGGTGAAGTCGCAGGCGCAGACGGACCCGGGGGATGTGGCGAGCTGGCGCAGGATCGAGAGCCGAACAGGGTCGGCGATCGCCTGGAGGAGCTCGACGTCCGGATCGGTGTTCTTCACCTGCCCATTATATCGACCGTTGTCAATATATGCTCCGGCGACCTGAACGCGGTCGGCGCCTACTGCACCTTCCCGCTGCCGCGGGGATCGGCCTGCGGGTGCTTCCCGAGCACCGCGGCCAGCTCGTCTCGAGCCTGCTCGTCGAGTGTCGGCAGCACCACCCTGATGCGAACCACGAGAGCGCCGCGCCCCGCTGCACCTCGCTTCGGCAGGCCGCGGCCCGCCATGTGGATCTCCTGTCCGTTCTGGGTGTTCGGACGGACCCGCAGCTTCACGCTGCCGGTCGGGGTGGGCACCGGCACCTCGGCGCCGAGGAGCGCCTCCGCCAGGCTGAGCGGCACCTCCGTGAGCAGGTCGGCGCCATGGCGCTCGAAGTGGGGATCCGGCAGGACACGGACCGTGATCACGACGTCGCCCGTGCCGTCCGCTCCCTTCAGGGCACCGCGGAGGCGGATCCTGGCCCCGTCGGCCACGCCCGCCGGGATCGCGACCTGGAGCCGCCGGCCGTCCACCCCCACCATCCGCTCGGCCCCGCGGGCCACCTCGGCCAGCGTCACCTCGGCGGTGGCATGCGCCTCTGCCGGCCGGCTGGCAGCGCGAGACGTGCCCGCGCCGAGGCTGTCGAAATCGAATATCTGCTCGAACTGGCCCGGATTGCCACGACCTCCTGCGGGCGAGCCACCGCCACTGAAGAAGGCGCGGAAGAAATCGCTGAAGCCGCCCAGGTCCTCGGCATTGACCTGCCGCGTCTCCCAGCGCATGCCGCCGGGAGCTGCCTCCGAGTGCCCGCCCAGTCGGCGGCTCCGCCGGGGAAGCCGGCGCCGTCATGCGCCTGCCAGTTCGCCCCGAGCTCGTCGTACTGGCGCCGCTTTCCCGGGTCGGAGAGGACGGCGTTGGCCTCGTTGGCCTCCTTGAAGCGCCGCTCGGCCTTGGCGTCACCGGGGTTCTTGTCCGGGTGCAGCTCCCGCGCCAGGCGGCGATAGGCCTTCTTGATCTCGGCCGGGCTCGCCGTCCTGGGCACGCCAAGGACCGCGTAGTAGTCCTTGTACTCCATGGACCGCCCCCTTCAGGGTCGCCCGGTCAGACGCCCCCCGCCGGCGGCTGCTCGACGGGGATCTCCGGCTTGGCCGGGACGGGTACCTCCGTCGCCGGACCTTTCCGTCGCGGTGGACGCGCTGCCCGCGGCGTGACCCGCTGCTGTCGGGCAGCGCGCTCCGCCTTGATCCGGGCGGCGGGCCGGGGCGCATCGATCAGCGCCTCGGCCAGCACCTGGTCCATCGTCTCGACCGGGATCAGCCGCAGCTGGCTGCGGACCTCCTCCGGCACGTCGATCAGGTCCTTCTCGTTTCGCTTCGGGATGAGCACCGTCTTGACGCCGGCCAGGTGGGCCGCCAGCAGCTTGCTCTTCAGCCCGCCGATCGGCAGCACGCGGCCGCGCAGCGTGATCTCTCCGGTCATCGCCAGGTCGCGGCGCACCGGTCGCCCGGTGAGCAGCGAGGCCATGGCGGTGGCCATCGTGACCCCCGCCGACGGGCCGTCCTTGGGCGTCGCCCCGGCCGGCACGTGGATGTGCAGGGTCTGCTTCTCGAAGACGGACGGGTCGATCCCGAGCTCCTTGGTCCGGGCCCGGATGTAGGACATGCCGGCGCGCGCCGACTCCTTCATCACGTCGCCCAGCTGGCCGGTCAGGATGAACTCGTCCTTGCCGTCCATCTTGGTGGCCTCGACCTGGACGATGTCGCCGCCCGCGTCGCTGACCACCAGCCCGGTCGCCATCCCGACCTGGTCCTCCGCGTCCAGCTCCCCGTAGTCGAAGCGGGCCGGGCCCAGGTAATCCTCCAGCGCCTCGGGCTTGACCACGATCTTGACCGATGCGTCGGCCGCGACCTTGCGGGCGACCTTGCGCGCCACGTTGGCGATCTCCCGCTCGAGGTTGCGGACGCCCGCCTCGTGGGTGAAGGCCTGGATCAGTCGCACGAGGGCCGGCTCGCTGATCTCGAGCTGCTCGGCAGTGAGGCCGTGGTTCTCGAGCTGCTTCGGCATCAGGAACCGCTGCGCGATGCGCAGCCGCTCGAGCTGCGTGTAGCCGGGCAGCTGGATCATCTCCATCCGGTCGCGCAGGGCGGGCGGGATGGTGTCGACCATGTTGGCGGTGGCGATGAAGAGGACGCGCGACAGGTCGAACGGCACCTCCAGGTAGTTGTCCTGGAAGGAGTTGTTCTGCTCGGGGTCGAGCACCTCCAGCAGCGCCGATGACGGGTCGCCACGGAAGTCCATGCCGACCTTGTCGATCTCGTCGAGCATGAAGACCGGGTTGGCCGATCCGGCCGTCTTGATGCTCTGGATGATCCGCCCCGGCAGCGCCCCGATGTAGGTGCGCCGGTGCCCGCGGATCTCCGCCTCGTCGTGGATGCCGCCGAGGCTCATCCGCACGAACTTGCGGCCCATCGCCCGGGCGATGCTCTTGCCCAGGCTCGTCTTGCCGACGCCGGGCGGGCCGACGAAGAGCAGGATCGGCGAGCGGATCTTCTCGGCGAGCTTGCGCACCGCCATGTACTCCAGGATCCGCTCCTTGGGCTTCTCCAGGCCGTAGTGGTCCTCGTTGAGGACCTTCTCCGACTCGTCGAGGTCGAGGTTGTCATCGGTCTGGACGCCCCACGGCAGGCTCACCAGCCAGTCGACGTAGGTGCGGATGACGCCCTGCTCGGGCGAGGCGCTGGGGATCCGGCTGAGGCGGTCGACCTCCTTGAGCGCCTTCTCCTTGACCTCGTCGGGCATGGCCGACTCCTCGACCTTGCGCTTCAGCTCACCGGCCTCGGCGACGGCGGGGTCGTCCTCGCCAAGCTCCTTCTGGATCGCCTTGAGCTGCTCGCGCAGGATGTACTCGCGCTGGGTCTTGTCCATCTCGGACTTGACCTCGCTCTGGATCCTGCCCTTCAGCTCGAGGACCTCGATCTGCTTGGCCAGGAACTGGCCGACGATGCGCAGCCGCTCGGCGACGTCGATCGTCTCGAGCAGCTGCTGGCGCAGCTCCGTGCTCATGTCGGGGCTGTAGGCCGCCATGTCGGCCAGCAGTCCGCCATCGGTGATGTTGCGGGCGGCGACGGCGACCTCCGGCGGGACCGATGCGCCCGAGCTGACGTACTGCTCGATCTGCCCCTGGATGGATGCCATCAGGGCCTCGATCTCGAGGCTCTTCTCGTGGCTCTCGTCGATCAGCTCGATCGCGCGCCTCGAGGTGCGGCTCGGTCTGCACCAGGTCGAGCAGGCGGATGCGCCGCTGCCCCTGGACGATGGCGCGGATGGTGCCGTCCTGCAGCCGGATCACCTGGGCGATCTTGGCCAGCGTCCCGATCGAGTACAGCTCGTCGACCGAGTTGACCTCCTCGGTCTCGTTGCTGCGCTGCGTGATGAGCGCCACCGGCTGCGAGGTGCGCACCGCGCGGTCGAGCGCCTTGACGCTGCGGTCGCGACCGACCTGCAGCGGGACGATCATCTCGGGGAAGATCACCGTGTCGCGCAGGGCGACCAGCGGGAGCACCTGGATCTGCTCGACCTCGGGCTCGACGATGGGCTCTACGGTGGGCTCGGCGTTCTTGTCATCCATGGTTTAGCTTCGTGTCCCTTCAGTCGAGGCGCTCACCGGCATCGGTTCGTCCTCCTCGACGTAACGCTCGACATCATCGGCATCGAACAGGTCGTAGACGCGGATCTTGCCGAGCGCCTCGAGCTGCAGGATGACCTTGACGCCCGCCAGGTTGACCCCCTGGCGTCGGGTGAGAAAGCGGATGATACGCACCCGCGTGAGATCGGCCTCCGAATAGAGCCGGAGGTTGTTGCGCCGATGCGGGCAGAGGAGCCCCTCCTCCTCGTAGATCCGCAGCGTGCGCGGGTGGACCTGGGCGAGCTCAGCGGCGATGCTGATGAAGTAGCGCGGGCGCTGTGGGTCGCGGACTGAGCTCACGGGCCGGAACCATAAACCCTGTCAATGCCGTTGTCAATGATGCTGACAGGGCTCGTCCGCGATTACGGCGATCCCCGGAGTGCATCCCTCAGACGGCCGAGTCGCCCACGACCGCGTTGGGCCTCCGTCGCGCTGAGGCGCCGCTCGCCGTACCGGACGAGCTGGTACGCGACCGCGAGGCGGGCGAGGGACGGTGCCGCCAGCCCTTCGCGCGCCACCCGCTCGGCGTGCGCGGCGGGCGACTCCGTGGGGCGGCGCGCCCAGCGCCCATCGCGCTCCAGGAGCTCCAGCGCGGTCAGGTACGCGCCGGTCGGATCGCCGGGGTCGGGGCGCGCCCGCTCGCGTCGGATGGGTGCCAGCACCGGTGCCGGCTCGGGAGGAGGCACGACGATCTCCCGCTCCTCGAACGGGTCGGTCGCGGTGAAGCGGTATCGGCGCCGCTCCTGCCAGCGCAGGTAGAGGATCAGGGCCAGGAATGCGAGCTCGACGATCGCCAGCAGGATCACGACGGCGAAGAAGACGACCGTCGGTGTGTCGCTCAGGACGTCGGCGGGATCCACCGCCAGGTTCGGCAGATTGAGCTGCGGCAGCGAGAACTGACCGGGCAGGAGCGGGCCGATCAGCTCGGTCAGCGCGGCGATGACCACGATGAGCGGGGTCGAGACCAGCAGCAGGGTGAGCAGGATCACGCGGAGCGGCCCGATCAGGACCGTCAACAGGGCGCTCGCCGGGACGCCGAGCAGCGCCCCCGCCGGGATGCCGATGGCGGTGATGGCAAGGGCGACGCCCACCACCAGCAGGAGCCACGACCGATTCGTGCGCCAATCGCTGCCGGTCGCGGCCCGGACCGCCTCGAGCCGGGCAAGCCCCATGGCGGTGAATGCCGAGCCCACGAAGACGACGGTCCCCATGAAGGCGGCCGAGGTGAATGCGACCTCGGTCGCCCCGCTCGTCAGCTGGTGCCCGATCAGCCACGGCACCGCCAGGCCGGGGACGACCCAGCGCAGCAGCTGGCCCGCCAGCAGGTCGTCGTCCTCGCTGGCCCGATGCGCCTCGCCGCGCCAGACCGCCACGGCGCCGATCCAGCCCGCCACGTGCGTTCCCAGCGCGCCGACCGGGTCGCCGTTGATCAGCAGGGCGCGCACCTCGGGGGAGAGGAGCCACCCGACCAGTCCGCCGAGCAGCATCAGGGCGGGCAGCCCGACCGCCTCCGCGGCGGCGCTGGTCCAGCGTGACCGACGGCCCCAGGCCAGTCCGATCCAGGCGAGCAGGCCCAGCTCGAGCGGCCCGATGCGCGGGATGCCGCCCGAGAATGCCTGCAGGGCGGCGTAGACGACCGCCAGCCAGCCCGCCTCGGCAAGCACCTGGACGGTCGGGAGGAGGACCCTAACTGGCCAGGACGAGCGCATCGGCGTGCTCCCAGTCGGGGTCGAGGGTCGCGGTGCTGACCGGCAGCCCGGCGCGGCGCACGCTCCCCGCATGCTGCTCCGCGTCGTCGCCAAAGGCCACGTGCTCGACGCGGTAGCCGCTTCGGGCGAGGCGCTGGACGGCGGGCAGGTAGCTGCGCGGATCACGCGCCGAGAGGGTGAGGATGACGCTCCCCGGAGGCACCCGGCGGGTCAGCCAGGTGAGGAGTCCGGGATATGGCCCGGAGCTGATCGGCCCGATCCGTGCCAGCAGCTCGGAGACCCGAGCCAGCTGCCCGTAGGACGCCTGCGGCGGGAGGTAGGCGATGCGCTGGATCGTCCCGGTGAAGCTGGCGGCCGCGAGCCCGCAGGACGCCCCCTCGGCCAGCAGCTGGCGGGCCAGCGAGGCGGCCGCGACGCAGAGCCCCTCGAAGGCGGCATCGTGGTAGGTCATCTCCCAGTGCGGCCCGGGGATCGTCTGCACGTCGATCGCGATCACCACCTGCCGCCCGCGCGCCGGCTCGTAGCGGCGGCTGACGGTGGTACCCAGGCGGGCCGTGGCGCGCCAGTGGATGCGGCGCAGCGGATCGCCGGGCTGGAACGGCCGCACCCCGCCGTAGAGCGCGGGGTCCGCATGCAGCGATCGTCGTGCGCGGCGCTCCCCGATCGGCGCGGCGTCGCGCCCACGGAGCCGGACCGGGACGTTGCGCGGCCCGACCAGCAGCATCTCATCGGCGGCGATGAGGCTGCTCGCGGCATCGCGGCCAAGGATGTCGCGGACGCGCAGCCGCACCGGTCCGAATTCATACAGGCCGCGCCGATTCGCCTCGAGGTGAAAGTGCCGAACCACGCGCTCGTACCACGCCAGCGCCCAGGCGTTGGCCAGGACGCGCCGACCGAGGCGCTCGTCGTCGTGGTCCATCATCGGCTGCTCTCGCACCTCGATCCCGTCGGTCATCAGGTCGGCGGCCGCGATCCAGGGGAGCGGCAGCGGCTTGCGGTTCCAGATCGTGACGTCGAGCGGCACGATGTCCCCGGCGACGGCACGACTCGTGCCAAGGTGCCGCTCGTACTCGACCCGGCCCATCCCGTACCGGGTCCACACGCGCGTCAGCGAGCCGTAGCCGAGGGTGGCCACCGCGACGATGAAGAGTCCCGGTGCCTGCGCGGCGGCCCCAACCGCGACCATCACCGCCGCCAGGGCGAGCCAGCCGCTCACCGGTTCAGCTGGCCTGGTCGGCGTCGCCGGCGAGCGGGACGGGGACGGCCTCGAGCACGGCGTCGATGACGCCCTCCACGGTTGCGCCGCGCAGCTCGCGGTCGATATCCAGCAGGAGCCGATGGTCGAGCACGGCGTGCGCCATCGCCCGCACGTCGTCGGGGAGGACGAAGCCCCGGCCGTCGAGCAGGGCCCATGCCTGCGCGGCGCGGTAGAGCGCAACGCTGCTGCGCGGCGAAGCGCCGAGGCGCAGGTCGGCGTGCCCCCGGGTGCCGCGCACGAGCGCCACGAGGTACGCCTCCACGTCCGGGCTGACCAGGATGCCGCGGGTCGCCTCGCGCATGGCGAGCAGGGCGGCGGCATCGGCCACCACCTGCACGCCGTCGAGCGGCTCCGCCGAGGCCTGGTAGCGCCGCGCGATGCGGCGCTCGCCGTCCGTATCGGGATAGCCCATCGCGATGCGGAGCAGGAAGCGGTCGAGCTGCGCCTCCGGCAGGGCAAAGGTGCCCTCCAGCTCGATCGGGTTCTGGGTCGCGAGCACCAGGAATGGATCCGGCAGCGGCCGCGTCTGGCCCTCGGCCGAGACCTGACGTTCCTGCATCGCCTCGAGCAGGGCCGACTGGGTGCGCGGTGTGGCGCGGTTGATCTCGTCGACCAGCAGCACGTTGGCGAAGACCGGCCCCGGCACGAAGCGGAACTCGCCGTGGTCCAGGATGCTGCTGCCGGTGACGTCGGTGGGCAGCAGGTCGGGCGTTCCCTGCACCCGGGCGAAGGTCAGACCCAGGGCCTTGCTGAACGCTCGCGCCAGGAGCGTCTTCCCGACGCCGGGAACGTCCTCGACCAGCGCATGCCCCTCGGCCAGCAGGGCTGCCGCCATCTGCCGCAGCGGGAGCCCGGCTCCCACCACGGCGCTGCCGACGCTCGTCTCCAGGTCCGCCAGGAAGCGCGCTCCGCCGAGATTGGGAGCCGCGCCGGTCATTCCCCGATCAGCAGGCTGCGCAGCTCCGCCTCTTGCTCGGCCGAGGTGATCGCCAGCAGCTTGTCGCCGGCGCGCAGGGTCGTGTCGGGGCGGACCGCGATCGCCCGCTGGTCCCGGATGATGACTGCCACGGTGCTCCCCTCCGGCAGCTCCAGGTCGCGCAGCACCTTGCCCAGCACCGGGGAGCTGGCATCCAGCTGCGCCTCCACGATCTGTACCTCGCCACCCTCGAGATCCGCCAGGTGGAGGAGGTCGTGGATCGGGATCTCGTGCTCGATGACGCCCAGGATGCTCCGCGTGGGGCTGACCGTCTCGTCGATCGCGAGGCGCCGGAAGAGGGCCTCGTTCTTGGGGTTGTTGACGCGGGCGATCGCTCGCGGCACGTTGAAGCGCATCTTGGCGACCTGGCACGCGACCAGGTTGTCCTCGTCGTCGCCGGTCACCGCCGCCACCACGTCGGCGCGGGCCATCCCGGCCTCCGCCTGGTAACGCCCCTCACAGCCGTCGTTGGGGATCACGATGCTGCCCAGCTCGTCGGCGATCGTTCGGGCCCGGCCCGGGATCCTTCTCGATCATGACGACCTCGTGGCCGGCGGCGAGCAGCTCCTTGGTCAGGTAGTAGCCGACGTTCCCGCCGCCGATGACGACCACGTACATCAGCCGGCCTCGCCGGTCGGACCGGAAGCCTCGAGCGCCGGCAGCCGCCGCGGCGGCCGCGCGCGATCCGGCCGGTGGAACCCCCTGGCGCGGCTCGGCGGTGGGAGGCTCGACGGCACCGCCGGTCGCCTCGGCGCCTTCGACGGCCGCCAGCACGAGGGCGTCGGCCAGCAGGACGGTGCGGCAGATCGTCTCGAGTCCGAGGGTCCGGTAGGCCTCCGCCCGCAGCGGGTCGTTGATCTTGGCGATCACGCGCGGGACGCCGAAGATGTGCTTGCCCAGCTGGGCGGCCAGCGCGTTGCGGTTGTCGCCCTCGGTGAGCGCCATCAGCACGTCGGCGAGGTCCGCGCCCGCTCCCCGCAGGATGTCCTCATCGCTGCCGCTGCCGCGCACGGTGACCCCGGCGAAGGTGCTCGGCAGGCGGTTGAAGGCACGCTGGTCGACGTCGATCACGGTGACGTGCTCGCCGCGCTGGTCAAGCTCGGCCGCCGTGCGCGCGCCGACTCGGCCGCAGCCGATGATGATCACCCTCATGGCGTGTGTGCCAGCTCCTCTGTCTCGGCCCGCAGGCACCAGACCGGTGCCGTCGAGTTGCGCATGACGTACGGGACCGTGCGCCCCGCGTCCCAGCCGCCCCCGAAGCGCTTCTTATAGCGTAGACCCATCACGATCAGGTCGGCACGCCGCTCCACGGCGTCATCCACGATCGCGGCGCCGGCAGCGCGGGCCTGGGCGATCCCGGTCTCGACCTGCACCTCGTGCTGGGCGAGGAACGCCTCGCCGTGGCTCAGCGCCTCGTCGGCGAACGCGACGGCGGCGGGGTCCTGCGCGTCGAGCTGCCGCTCGAATGGAATCTCGATGACGTGCAGGAGGAAGGCCTGGCCGGCGGTCCCCGCGAGGAGGATCGCGGTCAACCGCAGCGCGGCGTCATCGGCCTCGGTGCCGGCGAGCGGCACCAGGATGCGGTCGTAGCTGAGGAGGGGTGGGCGCTTCTCTCGGCGGCCGAAGATCATGCGACCGATATCCTACGGCCCCGCGTCACCGCTCAGCGCCCGATCGAGAGCCGCTCGACGAGCCAGCGCGGCAGGCCCACCTCGCGCATGAGGCGCTGCGTCAGCGCGATCTCGTACGGGACGCGCCGGAACTCGGCGACGCCCGCCTCCGTGTCGAGCACCAGGTACGAAGAGTCGGGGTTGCCATCGCGCGGCTGGCCGACGCTGCCCGGGTTGATCAGCGCACGCCGCGCGTCGAGCGCGATCGGCGTGGCGGGCGTGGCGGGGATGACCGTCATGTGAATCCCGTCAGCGCGGTAGATGACCGGGAGGTGGGTGTGGCCGTAGAGGCAGTGCCGGGTCTCGAACGCCGACAGGTTGGCCGCCGCGATGGCGGCATCGGTGATGTACTCCCAGATCGGCTCGCGGGGCGAGCCGTGAACCGCGGTCAGCTCGCCGTCGCGACGCACCTCGGGCAGCGCGGCCAGGTAGGCGCGCGAGTTCTCGTCGAGGACGGTGGCGGTCCATTGGATCGCGGCGTTCGCGTCGGGGTTGAACCACGATGCGTCGACCGAGCCGATCGCCGCCCCGTCGTGATTTCCGGTCACCGCCCGCACGCCGAGCTCCTGGAGGCGGCGGATCACCTCGTTCGGCTGCGGCCCGTAGCCGACGATGTCGCCGAGCGCCCACACCTCGTCGACCGGCGGCAGGTCGTCGCAGACGGCTTCGAGCGCGGCGAGATTGGCGTGAATGTCCGACAGGACAGCGAGGCGCATTGGGGCTCGGAGTATACCGAGGGTCAGCCGAGCGGCCGGCGCCCGGGCTCTCCCGGACGGCGGGGGAAGCGCGCCGGGGTGGAGTGCGTCTTGCGGACCACCACGAAGCGATGTCCGCCCAGCGCCGGCAACCCGGTCTCGAGGATCTCGGGGCGGCCCCCTCCCAGCTGTCCGAGTGCCGCGCGGCCGGCCCGCATCTCGTCGTCCCGCTCGTCGAGCGGTCCCTTCCAGGCGAGCAGCGAGCCGCGCACGGCGAGCAGCGGCATGGCCAGCTCGGCCAGGACGGGGAGCGCGGCGCAGGCGCGCGCCGTGACGACCCCATACGACTCGCGGTGGCGTGGGTCCTGGCCCAGCGTCTCGGCTCGGTCGGCGATGACGCTGACGTTGTGCAGGCCCAGCGCCGCGGCAAAGTCGCGGAGGAAGACTGCCTTCTTCGCGACCGAGTCGACCAGCGTCCAGCGCACCTCCGGCCTGGCCAGAGCCAGCGGGATGGCCGGGATGCCGCCGCCGGAGCCGAGGTCGAGGATGGTGTCCGGCGCCCACCCGTCCAGCAGCGGCAGGGCGGCCAGCGCGTCGAGCAGGTGCAGCCGCGCGACGGCCTCGGGCTCGGTCACCCGCGTCAGGTTCGTGCGGCGGTTGGCCTCGAGCAGGAGCGCCACGTACCGCTGGGCCGCGGCGCTGAATCCGGTCGGGAGGCGCGTTGCGATACCGGGCGCATCGGCCAGCAGGCGGTCGAGGGCCGCGCCGGTCGCGGCGGCGTCGGCATCGGTGGTGGACAACGAAAAATGCCTCTCCGGTGGCGTTTCGGTCTTCCCGGTCACGAGCGGCTGACGGCCGGCTTTCGCATCGGCCCCGCACGTGCCCGGTTACCGTACTCGGCCGCCGGGGAAGCAGGACGGCCACCCTACCAGCCGGCGGCGAGAGGTCGCAAGGCAAGTTATCCACCAATCGCGCCGATCTCGGGCGATGTGTGGATAAGTCCCCGGGATATACTCGGCCCCGATGACGCCAGGGGCCCGGCGGGCCGGTACGATCGGGGACCAGTGGCGGCGACGCTGACGAATGGCTCGCCGCGCTTCGCTCACCAGAGCGAGGCGGAGCTGGCGAGAATCCTCGACTTCTACGGTGTCGCATGGCAGTACGAACCAGACCTCTTCCCGATCTCCTGGAACGTCGACGGCGAGGTGGTCGAGTCGTTCGCGCCGGACTTCTACCTGCCGGAGATCGAGCTCTACCTGGAGCTGACGACCCTCAAGCAGGCGCTGGTGCGCAAGAAGAACCGCAAGCTTCGCTGGCTCCGGCAGCTCTATCCCGAGCTGCGCATCAAGCTCTTCTACGCGCGTGACTTCAAGGCGCTGATGGTCAAGTACGGACGGCTCGACTTCCTGGCCGATGTCGCCGCCATGAACGGCAACGGGCCGCTCGACGCGTCGTGATGGACCCCGACGTCGAGGAGATCCTCCTCAGCAGCGAGCAGGTCCAGGCCCGCGTCGCAGAGCTCGGCGCGCAGCTGGCGGACGAGTACGCGGGGCGCGAGCCGGTCCTGGTCAGCGTGCTGAAGGGCTCGATCATCTTCCTGGCCGACCTGGTCCGCGCCATGCCGATCCCCCTCTCGATCGACCTGATGGAGGTGAGCAGCTACGGCGCCTCCACCGAGTCGAGCGGGCAGGTGCGGATCCTCAAGGACCTCTCCACCTCGATTGCCGGGCGGGAGGTGCTCGTGGTCGAGGACATCATCGACACCGGCCTGACCCTCAACTACCTGCTTCGCTACCTGCACGACAAGGGCCCGGCCTCGATCCGGATCTGCTGCCTGCTCGACAAGCCGGCGCGCCGCCTGGCCGAGATCGAGATCGACTACCGCGGCTTCACGATCCCGGATCGATTCGTGATCGGCTACGGCCTGGACTACGGCGAGCGGTACCGGAACCTCCCCTACATCGGCGTCCTGCGGCCCTCGGTGTACGGCCCGGCCACCCCGGAGTAGCCGCATGGCCGACGGGGCGCCGGGCGGCCGCTATCGCTTCCCGATCCTGCTCGGCAGCCTGCTGATGGTGGCCGCCGGGTTCCTGACCTGGTGGCAGGCGGGGGGCGAGGAGGTCAACGGCGTGTCGATCCCAGCCAGCGCGGGGATCGGGCTCGAGGGGCCGGGGATCGTCGTCTACGGCGCCGCGCTGGCCGCCCTGGTGCTGCTCGATATCGGCTACATGCGCGGGCGGTGGGGGTTCGTGCTCGACGCCCCGTGGGTCTACCTGGCACTCGGCCTGGTCGCGGCCGCCGCGCTCGCGTATCGCGTCTGGGAGCTGTGGTCGGTCGGGTTCGTGCCGCTCCCGCAGCACTCCCCCGGGCTCGCGGCCGCGGCGCTCGGGATCGGGCTCGTGCTGTATGGGGCGGGGCGGGGCCTGGCGACGCGCCGTGCCTAGCGCGCCGGCGCTGGCAGGACGAGGGGGCTGATCAGGATCCAGCCGAGGATCACCAGCACCAGCAGGCCGGCCAGGATCAGCATCGGCCGCAGGTCCGGGCGGTAGTCGCGCGGGGCGCGGCGCGGCGGGGGAGGGTCGTCCGTCATTCGCCGCCGTCCGCCAGCGGTCGCCACACGCCCTCGAGCGCCTTGGCCCTGGCACCGTCACCGCACACGTCCACCACCTTCTCCCACAGGATGCTGTCATCTCCCGCGCTGCGCACGTGGTAGAACCCCCGCGCCTCGGGGCAAGCCTGGTCGCCGGTGATGATGACACTGATCCCGGCTGGCTCCATGGAGCCGGACCAGGCACCGACCGCGTAGGTAGCGTCCCGCAGGGTGAGCCGCTGAGACCCGCCATCCACCCGGCCGTACGTTCCCTCGGACCAGTGCACCCTGACACGCTCGGCCAGCTCGAGCTGGACGACCCTGGCGCCGAGGCCGCCGGCCCCGGAGACGAGGAAGGCGACGCCCGCGGCGAGGACGACGCGCCGCGTCGGATCTGTTCCCCGGAACGCCAGGACGGCCATCCCCGCCATCGCCGCGACGCCGGCCAGCAGCGTCCAGCCCGGAGTGATCGAGACCCAGCTGACGTGGGCGACGTGGGAGAGCGGCACCGCCGCGGCCAGCAGCAGCCCGAACGGCACGGCGACGACGACCGTGAGGACGCCGCGGACTCGCGGGATGGCTATCGCGACGAGGCCGGCGACCAGCCCCGCGACCACGCCGACGCTCAACACCGGCCACGAGCGCAGCTGCCACGCGTTGAGCGACAGCGTCAGCGTGCGGTAGCCCTCGCCCCCCACCTCGCGGTGGTGCGTGAGCCAGCCAGGAGCGAACGAGAGGGCCAGCACGGCCAACCCCAGGCCGGCGACCGCCAGTGGCCATCTCGGCCGGGCGTGATCCTTCTGCACGTGTCGGAACCCTGTAGCGTTAGATGTGGGAGATGGACGTGTACGTTACGACGAGCGAGCACCAGGGGCCTTCGCATCCTGGCCGGCAGCGGGACGCACGGCCGCCCTCGGCATGAACTCAGTCTCCAGGCGAGCGATCGCGATCCCGCTGCTCCTGCTCCTCGTTGGGCTGGCGGGCATCGGGTGGCTCGCGATCCGCCCGGCGATCCTCGTCACGTCAGCGCGAAATCCCCTGATCACGATCGAGTGCAGCGGCGCGACCGGAGCCTCGCCGACCGCCTGCCAGGCGTGGGGCGACGCGATCCTCGCGGCCGACCCGGCGCCCCACACCTTCGAGCGCGAGGACCTGCGACGACTGAGCATCGACCGCTCGCTGCTGGGCTTCGGCGACTGCAGCGTCGCCTACTACATCTCCCGCTACGCCGACGGTCCGGTGTGGAGCGGCGCCGTGGCGTGCCGCTGACTAGATCTCGCCGAGGTAGGCCTGGCGGACCTGCGGGTTCGCCGCCAGGTTGGCGGCGGTGTCGTGCAGGAGGATCTTGCCGGTCTGCAGCACGTATCCGCGGTGCGCGATGTTCAGGGCCATCAGCGCGTTCTGCTCCACCAGCAGCACGGTGGTGCCCTGGCCGTTGATCTCGGAGATGATCGCGAAGATCTGCTCGGTCAGGATCGGCGACAGGCCCATCGACGGCTCGTCGAGCAGCAACACGGTCGGGCGGGCCATGAGCGCGCGGCCCATGGCCAGCATCTGCTGCTCGCCGCCCGACATGGTGCCCGCCTTCTGCGAGCGGCGCTCCAGGAGTCGCGGGAAGAGGTCGTAGACGCGCGCCACGTCATCGTCGATCTTCTCGCCGACCCGCGCGAAGGCGCCCATCTGCAGGTTCTCGTAGACGCTCATTCGCGAGAAGACCCGACGGCCCTCGGGCGACTGTGCGATGCCCAGCTTCACGATCTCGTGCGGCGGAACCTGCTGGATCTCGCGACCGCCCATCCGCACCGTGCCGGTCCGCGGTCGCAGGACGCCGGAGATGGTCTTGAGGGTGGTGCTCTTGCCGGCGCCGTTGGAGCCGATGAGCGTCACGATCTCGCCCCGGTTGACGTGCATCGTGACGCCCTTGAGCGCCTCGATGTTGCCGTAGAAGACCCGCAGCTCGTCCAGCTCGAGGAGCCGATCCTCGGCGGCAGCGGATGCCGATACCGGCGACGCGGTTGCGGCGGGGCCGATCGGTTCGGTGGTCACGAGGCGGTCGCCTGCTTGCCGAGGTAGGCCTCGATCACCCGCGGGTTGGCGCGGATCTCCGCTGGCGTCCCCTCGGCGATCTTCTCTCCGTAGTCGAGCACCGTGATCCGCTCGCTGACGCCCATCACGACCTTCATGTCGTGCTCGATCAGGAGGACCGACAGGTTGAGTGTGTCGCGCAGCCTGGCGATCAGCTTCGTCATCTGCGCGGTCTCGCCGGGGTTCATGCCGGCGGTCGGCTCATCCAGCAGGAGCAGCTTCGGGTCGCTGGCCAGGGCGCGGGCGATCTCCAGCCGGCGCTGGTCGCCGTATGGCAGGTTGCGCGCCCACTCGCCTTCGTACGCGCGGTCGAGCCCGACCAGGTCGAGCAGCTCCCGGGCGCGCGCCGTGGTGAGCTCCTCCTCGCGGCGCACCGCCGGGAAGCGCAGCAGCGAGCCGATCCACGAGGCACGCATCCGCACGTGGCGGCCGACCATCACGTTGCCGAGCACCGACATCTCGTTGAAGAGGCGGATGTTCTGGAAGGTGCGCCCGATGCCGAGGTCCACGATCTCGTGCGGCGAGAGGCCGATGGTCGGGGTGCCGTCGAGCAGGATCCGCCCCGAGGTCGGGGTCAGCATGCCGGTGAGCTGGTTGAAGAAGGTCGTCTTGCCGGCCCCGTTCGGCCCGATCAGCGAGACGATGGCTCGCCGCGGGATGACGAAGTCGACGTCGCGGTTGGCGACCAGCCCGCCGAACCGCATCGTCACCTTCTCGGCACGGAGCACCGCGTCCTCCGCCGGGGCGGGGGCGGTGGGGCCGGCGCTGGTAGTCGTGTTCATCTCGCTCACCTGATCATCGGCTCCGGCGTTTCAACCCCGGCCTCCCGTTCCCATTGCTCCTCGTCATGTGACATCTCGTCATCCCCCTCGTGGAGCTCCGCTCGGCGGCTGCGGTTCGGCAGCAGACCCTCCGGTCGCAGCAGCATCATGGCCACCAGCACGATGCCGTAGATGAGCAGCCGGTACTCGCTGAACTCGCGCAGGAGCTCCGGCAGCCCGACCAGCACGATCGCGCCCACGACCACCCCGCGGATCGAGCCGATGCCGCCCAGGATGATCAGGGCCAGGGCGTTGATCGAGACGATGATGTTGAGCTCCTGGGGGAAGACGCTCCCGATGCGGACCGCGTAGAGCGCGCCGGCGAGGCCGCCGAAGGTGGCGCCCAGCGAGAAGGCGAGCAGCTTGTACTTCGTGGTGTTGATGCCGGTCGCCTCGGCCACCGACTCGTCCTCGCGCATCGCCGTCCAGGCACGGCCCACCCTTGAGCTGGCGAGGGACACGGCCGCGATGGCGGCGATGATGCAGGCCACCAGGATCGGGTAGTAGAGGCGCTCCGGCTGCCGCAGGTCGAACCCGAGGAACTGGGGCGCGGGGACCTGCAGGATTCCCTGCGCGCCGCCCAGGTATGGGGTCATCCAGTCGGACAGGAAGACGATGCGGGCGATCTCGCCGAAGCCCAGCGTCACGATCGCGAGGTAGTCCCCGCGCAGCCGCAGGACCGGCGCGCCGATGGTCAGGCCGATGAACGCGGCGATGAGCATCACCAGGGGCACTGCGACCCAGAAATCGATGTGGGGCGCGAAGAAGGGAGACACCGGGGAGGTGAGCACCGCGGTGGCATAGGCCCCCACCGCGTAGAAGGCCACGTACCCCAGGTCGAGCAGGCCGGCGAAGCCGACGACGATGTTCAGCCCCAGGCCGAGGAGGATGTACAGCCCGATCAGGTCCATCGCCTGCGACAGGAATGGGCCGACGAAGAGCGGCAGCGTCACGAGGATGACGAGCACGAGGCCGAGCCCGCCGAATCGCGCGGTGCGCTGCTGGCCGGCACCCAGGCCGGCGAAGCCCTTTCGCACGTCGTTGCCCCGGGATGCCCACGCCCAGCCGGCCGCGGTGAAACCGATCAGCACGGCTGCGGCACCGGCCTCGGTCATCCCGTCGCGCGCGTACAGGAACTTGTCTACCCCTTCGAACGGCAGCCCGGTCAGGATCTGGCCCACGAAGGTCTGCATCAGTGCCAGTCCCAGGACGGCGAAGATGCCGGTCAGGACCCCGCGCCGCGTGCTCGACGGCAGGAGGGCAACGGCGGCACCGAGGAGGCCGATGGCTGCCGCGCCGACGACCACCACCAACGTGCCCGTCGTGGCGCCCAGGCCCCAGTGCAGCAGCGTGGTCAGCTTCGGCGACGCGTTGATCAGCACGCCGTGGACGTCGAAGCTGTCGACGATCCAGGCGAATGCGGCGAGCATCACGCCCCCGACCAGCCCGCTGGCGGCACCGGAGATGAGCGCCGTCCCGCGACTGGGGCGGACCATGTCGCCGATGCGCATGGGGGTCGCCGAGCGGTAGCCCGCGGCGAAGGCCGCGAGGATGGGGATGACCGCCCCGATCGTCACCAGCTCCGAGACGAGATTGCGCTCGTCGAGCTTGACGACCAGACCGACCAGCGAGAGATGGAGGACGGCCAGGCTGGTCACCAGGCCGGTGATCACTGCGCGACGGATGAACGGTCTCATCTCAGGTGCTGTCCTTGCGGCCGAGGAACCCGGTGGGGCGGAAGATGAGGACCAGGACCAGCACACTGAACGCGATCACGTCCTTGAGCTGGTTGGCGCTGGGGATGCCATAGCCCTCCAGGATGAGGAACGGCGCGACCGCCTCAAGCAGGCCGAGCGCCAGCCCACCGAGCATCGCGCCGACGATGTTGCCGATTCCACCCAGCACGGCCGCGGTGAAGGCCTTGATGCCGGGGAAGAAGCCCATCGAGTAGCTGACCTGGTTGAAGATCAGCGTGTAGAGGATCCCGGCTGCGCCCGCCAGCAGGCCGCCGATGGCGAAGGTGACGACGATCACGCGGTCGACGTTGATCCCCATCATCGACGCGACGTCCTTGTTCTCGCTGACGGCGCGCATCGCGCGACCGGTCCTCGTCTTCTCCACGAAGAGGTAGAGGCCGATCATCAGCGCGACCGCCGCCACGGTGACGACGGCGCGCGCGACGGAGACCTGGATCCCGAAGAGGTCGAGGTTCCCCTCGAAGATCGGGAAGACCGGGTAGGCCTGCACGCCCGCGCCGTAGAAGCCGCGGAAGGTGTACTGCAGGAAGAGCGATGCGCCGATGGCGGTGATCAGCGGGACCAGCCGCGGTGCCCCGCGCAGGCGACGGTACGCGACCCGTTCAAGCAGGATCGCCACGATCATCGAGGTGAGCATCGAGATGATCAGGACGATGCTGAAGGCCAGCACGGGGTTGCTCTGGACGAACCCTTCGTCAGCCAGCGCCTGGGCGGCGAAGACGGCGGTGAAGGCGCCGGCCATGAACACCTCGCCGTGGGCGAAGTTGATCATGAAGAGGATGCCGTAGACGAGGGTGTAGCCGATCGCGATGAGTGCGTAGACCGCCCCGAGCGCGACGCCCGAGACGATGAACGACTCCCAGACCTCGAGCGAATAGCGACCCTTGGAGATCGTGAGCACCGAGCCGATGCCCACCACGAGGATCACCGTCAGGGCGAGCAGCGTCAGGAGGACGGTGCTGGCCTTGATGCGCTGCGGCAACCGGAAGGGCCCCATGCTCGGTCCTCGCCTGCGGTCCTGCTTGATGCGCGGTCAGTACAAGTGATGCGGGTGGGCCGTTCGGCCCACCCGCATCAGAAGGTTCCTGGTTTGGTCCGGTTAGCCTTTAGGGCCAGAGCCTGACGTACTCGCCGTTCTGCAGCTGGGAAACGGAGATCTTCGCGTCGGCGCAGTCGCCGTCCGCGTTGCAGGTGAGCGAGCCAGTGATCCCGGCGAAGCCAGAGGTTGCGAAGAACGCGTCCCTCAGAGCGGTGCGCGGGATGAAGAGGGTCCCGCCCTCGTTGATCGCCACGGCCTCGATCGCATCGAGGAGCATGTTCGTGGCGTCGTACGCGTGGGCGTGGAAGGGCGCGGTCGGCGCGTCCTCGCCGGACACGGTCCGGTACTCAGGCAGGAAGGTGTCCTCGTAGAACGTCCCTGCGAAGGCAAGGTCCGGTCCGGAGAAGTACATGTTCTCCGCTGCAGCACCGGCCGCAGCCACGAAGTCAGGGCTGAAGACGCCGTCGGCACCGGCCAGCAGCGTGTCGTCAAGGCCGGAGTTCTGGCGAGCCTGCTGTGCGATCAGGGCGCCCTCGGCGATGAAGACCGGGAAGTAGAGGAGCTCCGGGGCAGCGCCATCATTGCTGGTGGCGATGCTGGCCAGGAGGCTCGCGAAGTCGGTCTGACCGACGGTGATGGACTCCTGCACGCTCACGGTCCCGTCGCACTGCGACGCGAAGTTGTCCGCGAAGACCTGCTGGAGCTGCTGTGCGTACGGGCTGCCATCGTGGATGGTTGCCGCACTGGTGACTCCCAGCTCCTCGCAGGCGTACTGCGCCATGGCCGCGCCCTGGACCTTGTCGTTGTGCGCGGTGCGGGCGTAGAACGGAGAGTGGCTGGCCGGATCCGTCAGGGACGGAGCGGTGTTCGAGGGGGAGACGAGCAGGATGCCGGCCTCGCTCAGGATCTGGGCGGCCGGGATGCCGGCGCTGGAGCAGCTGGTGCCGATGACCGCGACGATCTCCGGCTTGCTCTTCAGCAGGTTGGCCGATGCGGTTCCGCCGTCGGCGCTGCATCCGTCATCCTGGGTGTCGAGCTCGACGTCGTGGCCGAGGACCTGACCGCGGAGGTTCACCGCGACCTGGGCGCCATACTGGCTGTCGAGTCCGAGGGAGCTGTTCGGCCCGGTGATGACCAGGGCCGTCCCAAGCACGATCGGGTCGCCCGCGGCGACTTCGACACAGTCGAACTCGTCAGCGGCGCAGACAGCTGCCGCGTCGGGGCCTGTGCTGACCGCGACGCTCTCCTCTGCCTGGCTCGGCGATGGGCTGGCGGTCGAACACGCCGCGAGCACGAGGAGCATTGCCGTGGCAACGGCGCTCCATCGCATGAACTTCATCATCCAGTGATCCTCCAATTGCTCGTATGGGCGCGAGCACGCCTTTCTCATGAGAGTGGGCCGCATCATAAGGGCGCCTTCGCTGCAAGCGCAAGGGCTGCCTCTCTCATTGCAACGTAGTCCGGCGGGCCTTCGCGAGTTCATCCCGGGCGCCGTGCTATCCTTGGCGCGGGTACGTCTGCAGCCCACGCGCTGCGTTTCGCTCCCGGGAGGCTCTCTTCCTGGCAGGTGCCGACGCCCCTGGCGCCCAACCTTCAGCCTTGGGTCCTCCCGTTCCGTCCCGCCCTCGCTTGGGTCCGTTCATCGGCGTTACCGATGAGCTCGAAGCGGATGCCGGGACGCAGGGAGCGCCGCGCGGGGCACGGACGCCGCGCCGCGGAGCGACTTCGGTCGTCTCAGCGCGCAATAACGGTTGCACGGGTGGCTGTCACCGATCCTCTCGCCACCGATTGGCCGGCGCTCACGAGTGCCGCCGGTTCGCGAGGCGAGGGGCGCTGCTGAGCCGCGCCATCGACTGAACGTTCAGACCTTGGCGCGCCGGGCCGGGACGCCGCCGCGACAACCACATCGGAATCAACCTGGGAGAAGCTCACTTGAGCAAGAACGTGGCCGTCTTCGTTGACGTTGCCAACCTGTACTACTCCGCCCGTGGCCTGGAGGTCGACGTCGATTACGTCGCGCTCCTCAAAGCGGCCACCAAGGGGCGTGACCTGATTCGCGCCTACGCCTATTCGGGGCTCGACCCCGAGAACGAAAACCAGCGCAAGTTCATCGACTTCCTGGGCAAGAACGACTACAAGGTCGTTCACAAGGACATCCGCAAGTTCGGCGATGGCCGCGTCAAGGCCAACCTGGACATCGAGCTGGTGGTGGACCTCTTCCGCCTCGCCGACCGGATGGACATCGCCGTCATCGTGTCGGGCGACGGAGACTTCGCCCCCGCCATTCGCGCGCTCCAGGACAAGGGTGTCCGTTGCGAGGTGATCAGCTTCCGGCCGAACACCAGCTCCGACCTGATCGCGGTGGCCGACGAGTTCATCGACATCATGAAGATCATCGGCATCGGCCGCGGCAAGGACGCCGACAAGGCGAGCAAGGTGATGAGCGCGCCGCCGATGCCGGCAAAGGAGGTCGTCCCGGAGTTCGGCTTCCGTGAGGCTCCGGCGGCGGTCGCCGCCGCCGCCCTGGCGGCCATCCGGGAGGGCGGCGCCAAGCCAGCCGCGCGCGGTCGAGGCCGTGGACGCCCGCGCCCCGAGCCGGCGATCGTCGAGGCGATGGCGCCCGGCACCGAAGAGCCGCCCGAGGCGGCCCCGGCGGGCGAGCCGAGCACCGACGCGGCCACCGGCGAGGCCCGTCGTCGTCGCCGACGCCGCGGCGGTCGCGGTCGCGGTCGTGGCCGCGGTCGCACCGATGAGGCCACCACCGAGGTGGCGCCGGCCGCGAGCGAGAACGGGGAGATCGGCTGGACCGAGCTCGATGACGTCTCGCAGGCGGGAGCGGCGGACGCGGACGAGGCCCGGGAGTACACCTTCGAGGAGGCCGATGAGGCGACGCTCGCCGAGCTGGGCCTGCTGCCTGCTGCTGGAGAGCCCGCGCCGGCCGTGGCCGAGCCTGCCCGCCCGCGCCGCAGCCGAGCCCGCGCGCCGCAAGCCCCCGAGTCCGGGGAGACGCCGGTCGCTGAGGCAGCGTCCCCGGCGCCTCGGCCGCGCCGCAGCCGAGCCCAGGCCCAAGCCGCCGATGCCGGCGCGGAGGCCCCGGCCGCCGACGCGGCCAAGCCGCGGCGCCGGTCCCCGAAGGCGAGCGATGCGGTGCCGGAGGCGGCCCCGTCGAAGCCCCGCAGCCGAGCCCGACCGAAGGCGGAGGCGACCACCGAGGCCGCCCCGGGCGGGGAAGAGGGGATCTGGCAGCGATTCCGATCGGGGCGGACCAAGGCCCCGTGACCTGAGCATCGCGGCGAACGCAACGAGGCCGGCCCCTGGGCCGGCCTCCTGCATTCGGTCGCTTCGGTGCTCAGCCGGGCTGCTCGCCCTCCTCGATCGGAGCGCTGCTCGCGGCTCGCTTGCGGCCCTGGGCCGCCGGTTTGACCTCCGGCGCCTCGACCGTCTCGGCCGTGGCCTCGCCGTTCGTCTGGCCGACCCCGTCCCGCTGGAAGATGGGGACCCATTCACCGGCGGATGCGGCCGCTTCGCGAGCTCGCCCGGCGACCTCCCTGGCACGAGTGGCGGCGCCTCGCGCCGTCCCGGCCAGCTCGCCGCGGATCTCGCTCCCGGCCTTCGGGGCGGTCAGGATCGCTGCGATCGCGCCGGCCACCGCGCCGATCACCAGGCCGGCGAAGAAGGCTCCCCAGTGGCGCTCCTCGCGTCGCTTGCGGATGCCGAGCCGGACGGCGGCGTCGTCGATCAGCTCGCGAGCCATCGGGACGGCCGCCCCTGCGCTGCCGAGCGCGGCGGTTCGGCTGCTCCACAGCCGGCGAAGGCTCGGCTGCATCTCTCTGCTCCACGTCCGGCTCCCCCAACGAAGGGCTTCGCGCCCGACCTGTGCGGCCTGGCGGCGGACCGGTTCGGCATCCTGCCAGGTCGTGGCGGCACGTCCGGAGGCGGTCTCTGCGGCCGCGTTGATCGCCTCGGCAAAGGCACGGCCGCGCTTCGTGAGCTGTTCGGTGATTTCCGGGTCGAGCATGCGCTCGACCATCGATCGGGCTTTCGTCGGTACCTGATCGGCCATGGCTGGCATCTCCTCGCTTCTCAGGTGGGGGCGTGCGGAAAGTATGGCACTCCTCGCTGCGTGGCGCCCCGCCGGTGCCTCACCGATGCGGCGGATCCGGTTGCCGGCCGGCCGCCAGCGCGCGTGCCCGGGCAGCCCGGCGGGGCTGGACAGATGGTGCCGATCGGGCCTGATCAGACCGTTACCGCCGGCTTACGAGCGCGCCTGCCTATACTCCGGCGGTGAGCCAGACGCACGTCGAGCCGGGCTTTCTCAGCCTCGGGCAGCCCGTCTCGCGGGCGATCGCGCAGCGCTCTTCGTCCCGCGGCCGGCTCCAGCGCACGCTGCTCGTTCACGGCCCGGCGGGGAGCGGGAAGGGTGCCTTCGTCGACGACCTGCTGGCGCTCCTCTTCTGTGAGGCGCCGGCCGAGGGGCGGCCCTGCAACGCCTGCCGCGGATGCCGCGACGCCCGCGCCCGGACCCATCCGGACCTGGTGATCGGCTCGCCGGAGCGCTGGCGCGAGAGCCGTTCGACCGGGGAGAGCATCGTCGCGTCGGCACGAACCTGGCTCGCGGAGACATCCGGCGCGCCGATCGCCGGCGAGCGGCGCGTGGTCCTGGTCGAGGGGATCGATCGGGCCAACGAGCAGACCCAGAACGCCCTGCTCAAGGCGCTCGAGGAGCCGACCGGCCGCCACATGTTCGTGCTCGTCGCCGACGAGCCGACCCGGGTCCTGCCGACGATCCGCTCGCGGAGCCAGCAGCTCCGGGTCGGCGCGGTGCCCCGCGCGGAGCTGGTCGCCTGGCTGATCGACCGCGAGCGGCTGCCGGCCGACCAGGCCGAGGATCTCGCCCGCATCGCGGGCGGCATGCCGGGCACCGCCATCGGCTACGCCCGCAGCCCCGACGCCGTCGACTGGCGACGGAGAACCCAGCGCGAGCTGCTCAGCCTCCTCGAGCGCGGCCGTGCCGACCGCTTCGGCTCCGTCCGCGACCTGCTCGACGACGCCGCGCGCCTCGGCAGACAGCCGCTCGTCGAGGGCGCCGAGGAGACGCCCATCGACGGCGAGGTGCCGCGGCCGACCAGCGCCGCGCAGCGGGAGGCGGCGCTGCTGATCGTCGATGCCTGGCTCGGCCTGGCGCGCGACCTGATGCTGGCAGCGGCCGGCCGCCCGCAGATCGCCGCCGCCGCGATGCTTCTCCCCGACCTCGAGGCCGTGGCACGTGTGGTCGGCCAGTCCGCCATCCGGTCATTCATCGGCGAGCTCGAGCGGATCCGTGACGCCCTGCGGCTGAATGGGGCTCCCCGCCTCGCCCTGGAGGTGGCGATGCTCGCCTGGCCAACGGCGGCCGGGCGGTGAGCGTCGAGCGGGGCGCCCAGGTCGAGCGCCTGTCGGCGACCGTCATCGGGCGCGTGCAGGGGGTCGGCTTTCGGTGGTGGGTGCGCAGCGCTGCCGACCGGCTTGGCCTCACCGGCTGGGTCATGAACGCGCCTGACGAGCGCTCGGTCGAGCTGGTGGCGGAGGGACCGATCGCGGAGCTCGACGAGCTCGAAGGCCTGCTCCGTGCGGGACCGCCGGGATCGGTCGTGGATCGGGTCGAGACGGCCAGGTCACCCGCCTCGGGCGGCTACGGCCGCTTCCAGATCACGCGCCCATGAACTGGCGGGCGATCGGCTGCGGCGGGCTCGCCATCGTCGTCTTCCTCGCGATTGGGCTCTACGGCATGTCGTTGGCGTTCAGCCGTCTCGAGGGCTGCCCCGATCGGCTGCAGTGGGGCGACCGAGCCTACCTGCCCGACGGGACGCCGGCGACCGGGCCGAGCTTCGCGGAGGGGTCGCCGGTGGAGATCGGCTCCACCTTCATCGGCCTTACCACCCGCCGGGTCTGGGGACCGCCGGGCAGCTCTCCGTCCGCAGATGCGGCCGACCGTCCAGACCGGATCTTCCTCGACTGTGACGACGGGAGCGCGCAGGCGTACGCCGCGGAGAGCAGGGCTCCCTAGCCGGCCCCGGCCAGCCGCGCGTGCGCGGCCAGAGCGAACCGGTCGGTCATGCCGGCCACATAGTCGGCGACCTGCGTGACCAGTGGCGCGTCGTCCTCCCGGTAGCTGGCCGGGATCTCGTCGGGGTGCGCGAGGTGATGATCGACGAGGTCGCGCAGCGTATCGATGGCCGCCCGCTGCTCGCGCAGCAGCGACGGGGCAAGGTAGACCCGCTCGAACATGAAGTCGCGCAGGTCATGCATCACGGCCAGCGTCTCGTCGTCCATCCGCACCTCGCCCACCCGCACCGAGTGCTCGAGGACCGCCTCGATCATCTCCCCGACCCAGGCACGACCCGGTTCACCGAGTCTCGCCAGGACGCCGCGCGGGAACGAGTCAGCAGCGAGGACGCCGGCGCGGATGGCGTCGAGCGCGTCGTGCGTCAGGTAGGCGATCCGATCCGCATAGCGGACGCAAAAGGCCTCCGGCGTGGATGGCGGCGGCTGGATCTTCCACGAATGGGCGCGGATCCCGTCGCGAACCTCCCAGGTCAGGTTCAGGTTCTCGAGCACTTCGTAGACGCGAACGCTCTGCGCGGCGTGGTGCCAGCCGTCGGGCGGGAAATAGGGGGAGAGCGCCTCCTCGCCGGTATGCCCGAAGGGAGTGTGCCCGACATCGTGGCCGAGGGCGATCGCCTCGGCCAGAGGCTCGTTCAGCGAGAGGCCAGCGGCCAGGCCGCGGGCGATCTGCGCCACCTGCAGGGTGTGGGTCAGGCGCGTGACGAAGTGGTCGCCCTCCGGGTTGAGGAAGACCTGCGTCTTGTGCTTGAGGCGCCGGAAGGCCTTGGAGTGAATGATCCGATCGCGGTCGCGCTCGAACGCGGTCCGGAAGGTGTCCGGTTGCTCGGGTCGGGATCGGCCCCGGCTCTGTGTCGACCGCGTGGCGATCGGCGAGGAGCGCTCCTCTTCCCGTTCGCGCGCCAGGCGATCCCGGCGGATCAGCTCGCCCATGGCCCGATCATGACTGATGCCCCATGTCCGGGTCAGCCCGATAGTCCCGGGTCGCTCTGGGCAGACCGGGCCAGCGCATTTCTGCGAGGATGGCGGTACGGTGGGGCGAGTCGCCGCGAACCCGTACGAGCCTTTCCAGGGGATGCACATCCACTCCGTCGCCCTCCGTCCGATCGCCGCCGCCATGGCCGTGGCGCTCCTGCTGACCGTCGTGGCACCGGTGGCTCCACGCCCCGAGCCGGGGCCGGTCAAGGTGCGAGCTGCCGAGACGACCCAGGCAGTCGACGGCACGCGGGACTTCGACGTCTCGCCGGACTCCACCCACGTCGCCATCCACTGGGCCGGCCATCCCGACGCGGTCGTCACCGCCTCCTTCAGCACGGACGGCAACGTCTTCTCCGATCCGACCGCGGTCGACACCGATGATTCCGACGACGGGCGGGACGGACCGGCAAGTGACGAAACGTACGGCGACCTCATGGGCGTCGACGGCGTGCGCATGGTTCGAGTCCACACCGACCGGCCGATCGCCAGGCTCACGGTGCTGGCGCTGGATGCCTCCGGCCCGCAGCCCCTGCCGCTCGGGATGGGCGCGGTGGCGGATGGCGGGACCACGCTGCCGCCCATCATCTCGCGGAGCCAATGGGGCGCCGACGAGTCGATCCGCTTCGACCCGGCCGGTGATGAGTTCTGGCCGCGGGAGTACTCCCCGGTCCAGAAGCTGGTGGTCCATCACACGGCCGGGCGCAACAACGACCCCGACCCGGCGGCCACCGTCCGTGCCATCTACTACTACCACGCGGTCACCAGGCGTTGGTTCGACATCGGCTACAACTACCTGATCGACGAGCAGGGCCGGATCTACGAGGGCCGCTACGCGCGCGACTTCTGGAACGGGGAGCTCCCGAGCTCGGACAACGCCAGCGGGCTCGGGGTCGCTGGCGGCCATGCCAGGTACTACAACCAGGGCTCGATGGGGATCTCGCTGCTGGGCAACCTCACCTCGCAGGCACCCACGGCCGCGGCGCGCGCGTCCCTCGTGAAGCTGCTGGCCTGGGCCGCGGCGAAGTACCACATCGATCCGCGCGGCGCCAGCACCTACGTGAACCCGAACACCGGCGTGAGCATCACGACCAACAACATCGGCGGCCACCGCGACTACCAGGCCACCGGCTGCCCCGGTGCGGTGCTCTATGGGCTCCTGCCGGCGATCCGCAACGAGGTCGCGGCACAGGTGAACACCTGGCCAGGTCAGATCTTCAACCCACCTCGCCAGCTCCTGTTCGCCGCCGGCACCTACATCGGCCGCAAGTTCAGCTCGACCGGCGCCATCACCGCCACCAAGCCATACACCCTGACCAAGGCGTCATCGGCCCAGACCAACCAGTGGGCCACCGTCCCCGGCACCGGCGGCAATTGGTACTACGTGACCAACGGCGTGTGGGCCGGCTACTGGATCCAGGGTTCGTCTCGAGATCACGGTGAGTGCGGCGCCACCGACACAGCTGCTGGAGTCCTATGAGACGGCGCGTCCGCTCACGATCCCGGCCGGCACGAAGACGGGTCGCAAGTTCGACACCTATGGCACGGTGACCGCATCCAAGCCGCTGACGTTCACCGCCCCGACCGTGGTGTGGGCCGTCAAGAAGAGCTCGATCCCGAACCAGAGCGGGAACTGGTACTTCATCACCGTCGGTGCCTGGAAGGGCTACTGGATCCTCGACATGCCGGGCATGAGCCTGGGAGGTCCGCCTCCACCGATCCCCACGCCGATCGCCGTCTACAACCCGCAGCGCACCCTGTACCTCGCGCCCGGGACATATGTGGGCAGGCGCTTCAGCCAGTACGGCGTTCCGGCTGGCAGCTACACGGCGACCATCACGCAGGCCTCGTCGGCGCCCACCAGCCGCTACAGCACCCTCCCCGGCCAGACCGGGAACTGGTACTACATCACGCTGGGGATCTGGGACACCTACTGGATCAAGGAGGGGCCCGGCATCACGCTGGGCGGCCCGCGACCCTGAGCTGACGAGGGATTGGCGCGCCGAACAGGATTCGAACCTGCGACCTTCGGCTCCGGAGGCCGACGCTCTATCCACTGAGCTACCGGCGCGTGGCGCGCCTCCGCCGATCATACCCGGACAGCCCAAAGCGGCTCGGCGCGGGCTCCTGTCAGCTGCGGGCGACCGGAACCGCTGACAAGGAGAAGGCCCCTCCGAAGAGGGGCCTTCCGTTGCTGCCGGATTCGCTAACCGCAAGGGCATCTTTCACGAGCGGTTTCCCGCTCTACCCTTACCCAAACCTACCCATGGCCTTGCGATCAGTGGTGAATCGCTGTGCGAACAGCACCCAAAGGATACCCGAGAGGTCGGCTTTCGGTCAACGGTTGAGGACTAAGAATCGTTTACATTCCGAAGCGCTTTTGAGGCCGATGGCGGCCGATCAGGCATCGGATTCGAGCGTCACCGACTCGATGATCACCGGCTCCAGCGGCAGTCCCTGGCTCGCGTTGTTGACGCCCACGGCACCGATGGAGTCCACCACCTCGGTCCCCTCCACCACCCTGCCGATGACGCTGTAGTACGGCCGCAGGCGTCCGGAGAGGTTCGCCAGGTCGATGAAGAACTGGCTGCCGTTCGTATCGGTCCCGCCGGTGATCTCGCCGGAGACGGCGTCGTACTGCATCGAGTTCGCCATCGCCACCGTGTACCGGTCGTAGACCTGGCCGGCTGCCGGCAGCTCCACCTCGAACTGGTAGCCGGGGCCGCCCTTGCCGACGCCGGTGAAGTCACCGTGATTCGACCTGGTCCCCGGGTCGCCGGCCTGGATCACGAAGCCCGAGATCACGCGGTGAAAGCTGATCTGGTCGTAGTAGCCGCAACGGGCCAGGGCGACGAAGTTGGCGGTCGCGATCGGCGCGCTGCTCGGGTCCAGCTCGATCGTGAAGGATCCGAGGGTCGTGGCCAGGGTGGCACGCTGCGCGTCGGCGAGGATCTCGGTCGCCTCGCCGGCGGTCGGTGCCGCCGTCGGACAGCCGCTGAGCGTGGGGCTCGGGCTCGGGGTCGTGCTGCAGGCGACGAGGACGAGGGCGAGGCCGAAGGCGGCGGCGTGCGGGAGGCGCCGCATCAGGGGGCAGGAGACATCGAGTGCCCGAGGAAGGTGAGCAGCCAGCCGGTGTACTCGTCTGCGCACGTGGCGAGCGACGTCGCATGCGCGGCGGCCGTGCAGGTGTCCAGCTCGGCGCGTCCGCCCGCCCTCCCGGGCGGCCTCGAGGAGGGCGGTCGAGTCGCTGGGGCCGATGGCCCGGTCGCTCCCCGCCGCGATGATCAGCACCGGCCGCCCCGCGAGGCGGCCGATCGCCTGGACCGGGTCCGCCGAGCTCATGTCCTCGCCGGTCCGCAGCAGGCCACCCAGCAGGATCGACCATGCGCCCGGCATCGAGAGCGGGTAACCGTCGCGGTCGAGCCGCGCCTGGAGGGCGTTGGCCAGGGTCGCGTGGGTGGAGTCGAGGATGACCGCGTTCACGCGGGGGTCCGCCGCAGCCTCGTTGATCGCCGCGGCGCCGCCCATGGAGACGCCCAGCACCGCGATCGAGGTCGGCCCCTTCGTCTCCTCGAGCCAGTCGATCACCAGTCGCAGGTCGCCCGATTCGCGAACGCCCATGGTCGTGGTGTCACCAGAGCTCTGACCGTGGTTGCGGAAGTCGAAGAGGACGAGGTTGTAGGCGGCGTGCAGCGGATCGGCCCATTCGAGCATCTCGCTCTTGTTGGCGCCATCGGCATGCGCCAGCACGACGGTCGGCGCCGTCGGACCACCCCCGTTCGCCGCCGGGATGTACCAGCCGGCGATCCGCGTCCCGTCGTCCGCCACCAGCTCCGCGCCCGCGGCCTGACCCTGGTTCGGGCAGTTCAGGCGATCGGAGAACGACGCCAGCTCGCGGTCTGATCCGATCCGGTAGTTGATCGCCTCGTAGGTCCAGCCAAAGGCGGAGGTCGGCGTTCGGCAGTCGCCGGGGCGGGCGTGGGCGGCGAAGAGCTGCGAGCCCTGGTAGCCGACCCAGCCGAGGTAGACCACGAGCAGGACGAGCGCCAGTGCCATCGTGAATGAGACCCATCGCCAGATCGCATTGCGGCGGGCATGGCGAGGATCAGCGGGTGGTTCGAACGGCACGGGCCGGAGTATACGGTGGTGCCCCGCGGACCGGTCCCCTACAATCCGGGCCCGTGGTTAGTCCAAAGGTCACGAAGCCCGCGCCCCGCAGCGTTGCGCCCAGGCACCGCTCTCATTCGCTCGCGCCAGATCACCTGGGCGAGCGCGGAGCGGCGGCGACGGTCGTGGCAGCGATCGGCGGGATGGCCATCTTCATCGCCGCCGTGGCCATGACGGTCGGCGGACTGACGCTTCCCACCAGCTACGCCGGGACGACGCCACCGCCCAACGTCAGCGAGCTCGGCATGAGTCAGGTCCTGAGCGGCATCGCGCTGCTGGTGCTCGGGCTCGTCATCGTCGCCACCGCGGGGGCACTCCTCGCCGATCTGCCCCGTAGCCGCCCGCTCGCCGCAGCCGCGTGCGCGATCGCGGCAGTGCTTGCCGCGGCGGGCTTCGTGCTGGTGATGGGCCCCGCGCGTCGGGACATGGTCCTCCTCGTCTCGCTGGGCGTGGCCTTCGTGGCTTTCGGCGGCGCGACCGTCGTCCTCGCGCGCCTGCGGCGCTAGCCCGCCTCCGCGCGCGAATGGCGCGCCCGCCGGGGCTGTCGATCGCGATCCTGGTCGCCGCCGGCGTCGTCCTCTGCCTGCTCGGGGCTGCAGCCTCGGCTGTCGGCTGGCTGAATCCACACCTGATCAGCGACCAGCTGCCGCCCGAGGCGATCATCGACGCGCCGGCCGTCGGCGGGGCAGCCGTCGCGCTCGGCACCGCCATCGTCCTTCTCGGCGTGGTCCACCTGCTGATCGCGGCCGCGCTGCGCCGTGGGGTCGGCGTCGCCCCGACGGCGGCGGTCGTGCTGGCGGCCACGATGGCCACGCTCTCCTTCGGGTTTGCCGTCGCGGCCCTGGTGAGCATCGCCTCGGGGACCGCCCCGATCGTGGTGATGCTGCCGGCCGCCATCGGCCTTGGGGCCGCGACGATCGCCTACGGAGCCACCACCGCCGCCATCATCGGTGCCCGAAAGGGGCCGATCTAGGGCCGTCGGGC
This sequence comes from uncultured Chloroflexia bacterium, assembly GCA_963782015.1. Classification (GTDB taxonomy): domain Bacteria; phylum Chloroflexota; class Limnocylindria; order QHBO01; family QHBO01; genus CF-167. Next base: position 626,616 of record CAWAHY010000004.1, on the reverse strand, counting down.
ACCCCTGCTATACTCCGCCACCGTCGCTCCCGCGGGCCCGTGGTGTAGCGGCCCAACATGCCAGCCTGTCACGCTGGAGATCGCCGGTTCGAATCCGGTCGGGCCCGCCATCGCGCTCGCGCTCGCTTGCGCTATTGACCGCGCCGGAAGTCCCTGCCGGCTCAGGTCCAACGCGAACCAGCAGCGCTACAGCTACCACCGCTACATGTGCTCAGCGCCGGCGGCTCGTGCCTCCTGGTGCATCTGGTGGTGAGAGAGGATGACCTCAACTGCCTCGTCGACGTCATCGGTCACGGTGAAGAGGGCGAGGTCCTCGGGGCTGACCTTGCCGTCGGTCAGGGCGGTGGAGCGCAACCAGTCGAAGAGTCCCGCCCAGTAGGCGGTCCCGAAGAGGACCACCGGGAAGTGCTGCACCTTGCCGGTCTGGATCAGGGTCAGCGCCTCGAACAGCTCGTCGAGGGTGCCGAAGCCGCCGGGAAAGATGCAGAAGGCCTCCGCGTACTTCACGAACATCGTCTTGCGCACGAAGAAGTAGCGGAACTCCATCCCCAGCGTCACGTACTCGTTCAGCCCCTGCTCGAAGGGCAGCTCGATGTTGCAACCGACCGACACGCCGCCCCCCTCGCGCGCCCCGCGGTTGGCCGCCTCCATGATCCCCGGGCCGCCGCCGGTGATGATCGCGTAGCCAAGCTTGGCCAGCCTGCGCGCCAGCGAGCGGGCGACCCGGTAGTAGGGATCGCTCGGGCCGATGCGTGCCGAGCCGAAGACGCTCACCGCGGGACCGATCCCCGCCAGCGCGTCAAACCCCTCGACGAACTCCCCCATGATCCTCAGCGCGCGCCAGGTGTCGGTCTTGACAAAGGAGGCGTCGGCGGCCTGTTGGAGAAGCTGCTGGTCCTCGGTCGGCCGCTTCTCGGCGCCGCGCATGACCACCGCGCCGCTGCGGTGTCCATGGTTCTTCCTGCTGGCCATTTCGGCCACCTCCGATGACGTGCTGCGGGCTCGAATATGGTAGGGTGAGCCATCGTTCCGAGGCGACCGTGACGGTTCGCCGTGGCGGCCTCCAGCGGTCGGACGTGTGCCCCAAGACCGCTAGTACGAGGATTCTATTGCCGGACCTCCTGCGCCGTGTCGCAGTGCTGACCCTGGTCAGCGCCGTCGCCGTCGGCCTGCTGGCCCCATTCGCCACCCGATCAGCCACACCCGTCTCGGTGGAGTCGCAGCGCCTGCTCGCGGCCGCCGACCAGCCGATCAACGCGGCCGATCGCACCGTCGCGGCCGGACGCGAACGATCCGCGGCACTCTCCCTCGCCCTGGTCGCCGCGCCGATCGGGCCGGAGACCCTCGGCCAGAACCCTGCCCTCGCGGACCCGCCGACCGCGCCGATGCAGGTCTCGATGTACGCCCGCCACCGCAGCGCCAAGGTCGGTCCGCAACCGCTCGCGGGCACGGTGGTGAGCGGCAAGGCGACCTGGTACTGCTGCTCCAAGGGCTGGCGCGGCCAGGCCGTGGTCGCGCTCCCCGGTGCGCTCGGCGGTCACTACGACTCACCTCCCGCCGCCTGGTCCGTGACGGTCTGCGCCGACCGCTGCGTGGTGCTGCCGGTGGTCGACTACTGCGGCTGCTACTGGGGGACGTCACGCCAGCGCGTGGCGGACCTCTCGCCCGAGGCATGGGCGGCGATCACCGACTCCGCCCTCTCACGCGGCGTGGTGAGCGTCACCGTTCACTTCGGAGGCTGACCAACCCCACTGACCGACCCCACTGGCCGGACGCGCCCGGCTGGTAGCATCCCGCGGTGCTGCAGCCGCTCCGTATCGGTCATGTCGTGCTCAAGGTCCGCGACCTTGACCGATCGCTCGCCTTCTACCGCGACCTGCTCGGATTCCAGGTCGTCAGCGAGCTGAGCAACGTGATGATCTTCCTCTCGACCGGGGGCGAGAACCATCACGACCTGGCGCTGTTGCGAGTCGGTCAGCAGGCTCCGTCGCCGGTCCCCGCCGCCGTGGGGCTCTACCACGTGGCGGTCCAGCTCGCCGACTGGGACGCGGTGCGTCACGCGCATGCGCTCCTCACCGAGCGTGGGCTGCTGAAGGGCGCCGTGGACCATGGGGTGAGCCGATCGCTCTATACCGCGGACCCAGATGGCAACGAGATCGAGCTGTACTGCGACGCGCCGCGCTCCGAGTGGGAGGGGCGCGTCGACGAGGTGATGACCGTCAAGCCGCTCGTCCTGGACTGACCGGTGGCCCGGAATGACGTACGCTCAGCGTACGTAGCCGGCAACTTCCGCCCGATCCAGGGTGCGTGACGGCACATTCATGCTCCGCTCACGCTCAAGTCAGCAGCGCCGCGCGCGTCCCAGGGCCGCATGTTCGCGGCTGCGCACGCTGAGCGTACGCGGCTGCAGAGCCTCTAGCGGGCGAAGGTGAGGATCGCGAAGCCGGCGACCAGGATGAACGCCACGAAGATCACCGTCAGCCGCGCACCCCAGTTGACGTGGCGCTCGGGCAGGGGCTGGTAGGGGCGGCCGCGGCGCGGCGAGCGACGGCTCATCGGCTCAGCGACCCCACTCGCGGCGGAGTAGGAAGGGCGTCGTGAGCGCCTCCCGGCTGCCGACCGAGCGCAGCTGCTTGCGCACCCGCTTCAGGAGCTTGCCGTGGTAGGTGCCGTCGCCGTACGGCTCGTGGAGGCGGGCCACGTCCCAGTCGTGGGTGCCGGCGATGGCGGTGGGCGGGAGGTATCGGTCCAGGACCGCCTTCGCCTCGTCGATCGCCACGAAGCGCCGTGGTCGCGCCGACGTTGTCGATCACGGTCAGCAGGTCGGCGAAGCTGGCGTCGAGGTCGGTGACCAGCGTCGAGAGCCGTTCCATGGTGCCGGGCATGCGCTCCTGCTTGAAGAGGCCGCCGAGCAGCGCTTTGCGGTCGTCGTCGCTCAGCTCTGCGAGGACGTCACGGAGGTTCGGGATGCCGGCCTCGGCCTCGGCGATCGGGACCTCGTAATCGTAGAGATGGACCATCATCGGATCATCAATCGAACCCGCCAAAGGTCCAGCCGTCCAGTGGCGGCGGCGCGATGCCGAGGTGGGTCAGGATGGTCGCGGCGTGGGCTCGGTGCTCGGTCGCGTGGTTGATCGCCTGCACCAGGACAACCGATGTCGGAACCTGCTCATCCCCCCGGTCGACCAGGGCGTCCGGATTCGCCTGCTCGGCGACCTCGGTCAGCCGGTCTCCCGTAAATCGCGACCGCTCGAGCAGAACGTCGATCCCCGGCCACGGACCAGGGATCTCCCAGCGGACCGGGGGCTCCCAGCCGGTGAGCAGAGCCACGTAGAAGCTCTCCCCGCGCACGATGTGGATCAGCGTGTAGCCCAGCTCGCCGTACGTCCCCTCGACCGAGGTTGCCCGCTGCTCGTTGGTCAGGTCGCGGCAGGCCTCCAGGAGTCGTTCGTTCGCCCATCGGTTGTGCCGAAAGAGCTCGCCAATGGTGGTGGTCATGAGGCGAAGTATCGCGTGAGTCGGGCCGCCCGGTACAATCGCCCCCATGTTGCTCGACGGCAAGAAGCTGCTCATCACCGGCGTCCTCACCGACGACAGCATTGCCTTCAGCGTGGCCAAGGTTGCGCAGGAGGCGGGCGCCGAGATCCTGCTGACCGGTGTGGGGCGCGGGCTGCGCCTCACCGAGCGGGTCGCCAGGAGGCTGCCGACCACCCCGGACGTGCTCGAGCTGGACATCAACAACCCGGAGCACCTCGAGGCGGTGAGCGCCGAGGTGATGCGCCGCTGGGGGAAGGTCGACGGAGTCCTCCACGCCATCGGCTACATGCCGGACGATGCCCTCGGCGGCAACTTCCTGAACACCCCCTGGGAGAGCGTCGCCTTCGGCTTCCAGACATCGGCCTTCTCGCTCAAAGCGCTGGCCGTGGGCCTGCTGGAGCCGATGAAGGCGGCGGGGCACGCCTCACTCGTGACGCTCACGTTCGACGGGCGCTTCGCCTGGCCGATCTATGACTGGATGGGCGTCGCCAAGGCCGGCCTCGAGGCGGTCACCCGCTACCTGGCGCGGGACCTGGGCGAGCACGGCATCCGCGTCAACGCCGTCTCGGCCGGCCCGATCCGGACGATGGCCGGCAAGAGCATCCCCGGCTTCGACAAGATCTCCGACACCTGGACCAGGCGAGCACCGCTGGGCTGGACCATGACCGATGCGACCGCGGTCGGGCAGATGTGCTGCTTCCTGCTCTCCGACTGGTCGACGATGACATCGGGCGAGCTGATCCACGTCGACGGCGGCTACCACGCCATGGGGACCGACCTCAGCCGCTAGGCCGGTGCGGCGGCTGCCGCCTCATGCGCCAGCAGCCATTCCTTGCGCCAGCGCCCGCCGCCGTAGTTGCCCGTCTCCCCGCTCTTGCGCACGACCCGGTGGCACGGGATCACGACCGCGATCCGATTGGCCCCGTTGGCGGTGCCGACCGCGCGCTGGGCTTGCGGCCGGCCGACGCGCAGCGCCAGCTCCTCGTAGCTCACCGTGCTGCCGGGCGCGAGGCGCCGCAGCTCGGCCCAGGTGCGCTCCTGGAACGGGCTGCCCGGCGCGACCAGCTGGACGTCGAACGATCGGCGCGTGCCGGCGAAGTACTCGTCGAGCTGCGCCTCGAGCCGATCCAGGTGGGGATGCCGGCCGGCGACGATGGGGAGTCCCAGGCGGTGCTGCAGGGTCGCCAGCTGGGTGGGCAGCATCCGGCGGTCGGCGAACTCGGCGAGGCAGATGCCGTCGTCCGTTGCGCCGGCCAGCATCGGTCCCAGCGGCGTGCTGATGCAGGGTCGTGACGATGGCGCGGGCACCGGAGCGTCGCCGCCGCGTGCGGCGCGCGGCGGCGAGCACGGGTCGCAGGAGCGCCGCCCTGCGAAGGGTGGTGTCGGTCAGCGCGAGGCCGGTGAGTGGCGTGCAGCGCAGGCATGGGCGATAGCCCGAGAAGAGGGCGACACCGGCCGAGGCCAGGATCTCCCGGTTCTGCGGGAGCGGGGCTGGAGCGGGGCAGCCGCTGCGGCAGAAGATGCCGGTGGTGTGGACCGCGATGACCGGGGACGTCATCGGGCGCGGGAGGTGGGAGAGCCATGCGGCGTGTCTCGGTACGTGTTCTGGGAGGTGAAACGCAGGGGGGCCCGTAACGTGAGGCTCGCCGCGACTACGGCGCTGGCAGCTGCACCACGCCGATGATGTTGCCCTCTGAATCCCGGAACCAGGCGCTGCGGGTCGGGCCGACCGTGGCGATCCCGTCCACGGTCTTGAGGGTCGGGTAGTCGTACTCCTCGAAGACGACGCCGCGTGCCTTCAGCTCGCGGACCTCCGCGTCGATGTCATCGGTGGCAAAGCCCATACAGGTGTTGGGTGACTTCCCCGCGTTGGGTGACGGGTAGATGACGAAACGGGTCGTATCGGCTGCGTCGTACATCAGCCCGCCCGGCAGCTGACGAACCGGCTCGAAGCCGAGCTTGTCGGCGTACCACTTGCGCGCGCGGCCGAGGTCGCTGGCGGGGATGGTGGCGTGGACTCGGCGATCGGTGAGCATGGATGACCTCCTGGGTCGCTACGCGTTTCCGGGCTGCGGCTGGTTCCAGGCCAGGTTGACGTTGAACGGGGTCGTGCCGAGGACGCGGTCGCCGGACCGCAGCTCGATCCGATGCCGTCCCAGCTCTCGCACCTGGAGCCCCTTCAGGTCCGCCACGATGTTCGCGGTGGTGGTGTTGGGGGGCACATCCAGCCGCATCGTCGGGGGACGGGCGAGCATCGGCTGGCCGGAGGGCGCGACCACGTGGAGGGTCAGCTGATAGGTCCCCGGATCGGCCTCCAGGACGGCGACGATGAAGAACCGGCCATGGACCGATGGCAGCCGGCTCACCGTGATCTGGCCGAAGATGCCGATGGCGCTGATCTTCCCGTCCTGCGCGGTGATGGCGTGGTCGCAGATGACCAGGCTGTGCAACTCGAGGCGCGGATCGGCCACGGCCCGAGTATAGGACCGCTCAGCCGAAGGCCAGCCGAGCCCCCTCCCGCGCCAGGTCGACGAGCGGGAGAGCCGGGAGCTCGTCGGGGGAGAACCAGCGCACGGCATCGGTCGAGCCGTCCACCTCGTCGCGGAGCCGGCCTCCCGTGATGCGGACCCGGTACACGATCTGGATGGCGTGGAACGCCTCATCGACTCCGTCGGCGGCATGCACCCAGCGCTTCGACCAGGAGAGCACGTCGGCCAGGCCGATGATCACTCCGGTCAGGCCGGTCTCCTCCCCCAGTTCACGGAGCGCCCCGTCGGCCGGCGCCTCTCCGAAGTCGAGGCCGCCGCCCGGGAGCGTCCAGTGACCAACCGCCAGCTCCCCCGGAGCAAGGCGGCAGAGCAGCAGGCGGCCGTCCTCAACGCACAGCGCGTAGGCGGCAACGCGGGTGACGCTACGCGCCGGGTCCGAACCGCTCACGCGGTGTACAGGTCGGGGTCGAGCAGCCAGGCCAGCTCGCCGCTCCCCGGCTCGGGGACGCCGGGGAACTCGACGCAGGCGATGCCCCCCTTGCGCAGCCGGATGGCGGCGGCCCCGGTCAGCAACCGTGCGGCGTTCGAGAGGTCGGGCTCGTGGCCGACGAACATCACGCGCCGGGCGTCGGGGTGCTTGGCCATCGCCTGGGCCAGGTCCGCCCACGCGGCGCCCGGCCGGAGTCGCTCGTCGACGACTGGAGGCCGTGGCAGCTCCAGGGCCAGGACCAGCAGCTCCGCGGACTGACGGGCGCGCACCAGTGGCGAGGTGATGACCGCGTCGGGGCGGAGCGACAGGCGCCGCCAGAGGGGGGCCGCAACCCGCAGCGCGGTGGTCCCCTCCTCGGTGAGGGCGCGCCCCTCGTCGCTGCCTCCCGCATCGGCGTGGTCCGCCTCGCCGTGGCGCATGAAGTAGAGGATCACGCGGTCGCGGCCCGCTCTGACAACCTCATTCGAGGGTGAGATTGCTCAGGGTGAGGAGATACCTGCCCGACTTGATGCCGGGCGTTGGGCCAGTGGTGAAGGTCACCGTGTAGGTCCCGGTCTGCTCCCAGCAGGTCGGTTCGGTGTCGCCGGTCTGGGGAAATACGCCCACCTGATGATCCGGCTGGAGCAGGATCGCAGCGTCACCGATGGTTCCCAGCAGCTGACCCTTGGGATCGGACTGGTCCGAGGTGTCGAGGTTCGGGTCCTGGACCTCCTCGCCGCCACACGTCACCACCGCACCCGCCACGCGGTTCTCGGTGAACGAGAGCTCGCCCGATCCGATGGGGAGCGAGCCGCCGCCCTTCCAGAAATCCACCGTCTCGGTCAGCAGCTCCCCATCCTGGTGTGGGGGATGGCCGATGGTGACGTACTCGGTGGCGAATCCATCGGGGAAGGCATCCAGCGCCGGCAGCGCGGTGGACGCTCCGGGTGACGGCGACGATTCGTGTGAGGCAGCCTGGGACGGGATGACGCTGGCCGCCGGGGAGGCGCAGCCGGTGAGAAGGATCAGCAGCCCAAGGGTCCATCGGTCCACCTGTGGTCGAGTCAATCGGGGAAGGCTTCCGGGCCGCGGTCGGCAAGCTCGGCGGCGTGGGCGGCGGCATCGGCATCGGTCGGGGGGAGCCAGGAGAACGGATAGCGAGGGTCGTCGAGCTCGCCCGCCTGACGGGTGAGCCGCAGCGGATGGAACGTGTCGATCATGACCGCCAGCTCCTCGGTCGCCTCCTTGCCGATGCTCGCCTCGACCGTCCCGGGATGCGGGCCGTGCGGGATCCCGGCGGGGTGGACGGTGAACGAGCTGATCTCCACCCCGCGACGGCTCATGAAGTTGCCGGCCACGTAGTAGATGACCTCGTCGCTGATTGATGTTGCGAGTGGTTGTACGGCGCCGGGATGGCGAGCGGGTGGTAGTCGAACTTGCGCGGCACGAACGAGCAGACGACGAAGTTGCGCGGCTGGAAGGTGAGGTGCACCGGCGGCGGCTGGTGGACGCGCCCGGTGATCGGCTCGAAGTCGGCGATGTTGAAGGCGAACGGGTACAGGTAGCCGTCCCAGCCGACCAGGTCGAACGGGTGGAAGGCGTAGTGGTAGGCGGTCAGCTTCCCGCCCTTCTTGACCTCGACCACGAAGTCGCCCGTCTCGGTGTGCGCCGCCATCTCGGCCGGCGGCCGGATGTCGCGCTCGCAGTACGGCGCGTGCTCGAGCATCTGGCCGTACTCGTTGCGGTAGCGCTTCGGCGGCTCGATGTGCGACGGGCACTCCAGCCAGAGCATCCGCTGCTCGTCGGCGCCCGGGACGACGCGGTAGGTCGTCCCGATGGGGATCACCAGGTAGTCGCCGGGGCCGTACTCGATCGGCCCGAAGACCGTCTCCAGCGTCCCGTGTCCTTCGTGGACGTAGTACATCTCGTCCATCTCGCCGTTGCGGTAGAAGTGGTCCATTGCGGAGGCGGGGCGGACCACGCCGAAGGTCACGTCGGCGTTGTAGAAGAGCGGGAGGCGTCCGCTCACCGCGTCACCGGCGACCGGGACCGCCGCGGAGTTGATGAGGTGGTGGCGGTGGGGGCCGGCCTCGTCATCGGTCCAGGGCTCCAGCGCGACGTCGCGTACCTTCTCGATGCGGTGAGTCTGGGTCGGCGGCGTGTGGTGGTACAGGAGGCTCGCCTTGCCGGAGAAGCCCTCGACGCCGAACAGCTCCTCGGCGTACAGGCCTCCGTCGGGCTTGCGGAACTGGGTGTGGCGCTTGTGCGGCACCTGGCCGCGCTGCAGGTAGAACACGGTGGGGGCATTCTAGGACCCCGCGGCAGCCGAACCGATGCATCCGTGGTGCTAGACTTAGTTGCGCCTGCAACCATCATGCGGCCACCCGCCGCCCAGGAGACCCATCGATGTTCAACGTCACCCGCCTCAACCACGCCGTTCTCTGGGTCCGCGACGCGGACAAGGCGGCCGCCTTCTACCACGACGTCTTTGGGTTCGAGGAGCTGGAGCGGCCGGCCGGGATGCGCGCCGCCTTCATGCGCTCGCCGACCGGCGGCAACCACCACGACCTGGGCCTGTTCGAGGTGGGCGCGGCGGCGCCGCGTCCCCCGCGTGGCTCGGTGGGTCTCTACCACCTGGCGTGGGAGGTGGCCACCATCGAGGACCTGGCCGCGGCGGCGAAGGCGCTCTCCGAGGCCGGCGCGCTGGGCGGTGCGAGCGACCACGGTGTCTCCAAGTCGCTCTACGGGCGCGACCCCGACGGCAACGAGTTCGAGGTGATGTGGCAGGTCCCTCGCGAGGCGTGGGGCGAGTACGCCGACTCCGGGGTCGTGCAGGCGCTCGACCTCGAGGCCGAGCTGGCCCGCTGGGGGACCCAGGGCAGCGTCCAGTAGGGTCCCCTCGCTACACTCGCGAGCGCCCGTGCTCGACCCGATCCCGGTCATCCTCTCCGATGCGCACCTGGCCCATGCCGGCCTGATCGAGCTGGCCGGCGGGCGACCGATCCCCTGCTGGGAGTCGCCCGAACGGGCGGTCGCGATCGAGGCGGAGCTGCGGGCGCGCGGCGACTGCTCGTTCGAGGCGCCGACCGAGCACGGCCGCGGGCCGATCCTGGCGGTGCATGACGCAGCCATGGTTGAGACCTTCGAGCACGCCTGGACCGATGCGCTCGCCGCCGGCGCCACCGACGGCTCGCGGCCCTGGATCCCCGACACCTACCTGCTGGCCGCCTACGCCGGACCGATGACGCTCGGGGGCCTGCCGTCCGGCGCTCACCATCGACTGGGCGCCTACCTGTTCGACACCGCCACGCCGATCGTGTCCGGGACGTGGAGCGCGGCGCGCGCGGCCGTCGACGTGGCGCTCACCGCCGCCGAGCGGGTGGTCGGCGGGGCGCCGCTGGCCTACGGCCTGTGCCGGCCGCCGGGCCACCACGCCGCGCGCGGCATGCTGGGCGGCTACTGCTACTTCAACAACGCGGCGATCGTGGCCGAGTGGCTGCGACGGGAGGGCGGGGCGCGGCGGGTCGCGATCCTCGACATCGACTACCACCACGGCAACGGGACGCAGCAGATCTTCTGGGAGCGGGGCGACGTCCTCTACCTCTCACTCCACGCCGACCCGGCCCGGGCCTATCCGTACTGGTCCGGCTACGCCGCGGAGACCGGCGTCGGGGGACGGCGCCGGGCTGACGCGCAACTGGCCACTCGCCGCGCGCACCGCGCTGGACGGCTACGCGACGGCCCTCGCCGAGGCACTGCGGATGGTGGTGGCGTTCGCCCCCGATGCGCCGCTCGTCATCTCCGCCGGCTTCGACACCTTCGACGGCGACCCGATCGGCGACCTGGCGCTGCGCACCCCCGACTACGGGGAGATCGGCCGGATGGTCGCCGCCCTTGGCATGAAGATGATCGTGCTCCAGGAGGGTGGCTACGCGGTCGAGGCGCTGGGCGCCAACGCGCTCGCGCTGCTGACCGGCCTGCGCGGCGCGTGACCGCTCGCGGGCTCGGCCGGCCGCTCTGGCCGGCGTACCTCGCGACCTTCACCTTCACGCTCGGCCAGTGGGCGTCGGGCGTGGCGATTCCTCTCCACGTCGAGTCGCTGGGCGGCTCGCTCACCGAGGCCGGCACGATCGCCGCCATCCGCTTCGGCCTCGGGGCGGTCTTCAGCCTGCCATTTGGCGCCGTGGCCGACGCGTGGGGGACGCGCCGGACGCTGACCGTGGCGGTGCTCGGCAGCGCAGCGGTCAATCTCGTCCCGATCGGCGCGCAGGCGACCGGCAGCACCCTCCCGCTCTACGCCTGGGCGATCCTCTCCGGACTGACCTCGTCCCTCTTCCTGCCGGCGATCGGGGCGTACGTCGCGGGCAGCGCCCACGAGGCGCGACGTGGATCGGCCTTCGGGTGGTTGACCCTGGGCACCCACACCGGGATCGCATCGGGTCCGGCGGTCGGTGGCCTCGTGTGGCAGCACGTGGGCATCGTGCCGACCTATCTCGTCGCGACGATGCTCGCGCTGACCGCCCTGGTGGGACCGATCCTGATGCGTGGCGCGGTCCGCGCCCGGATCGACGTCCGCGGCCTGCGCGGCATGGTCGGGGCGCTGGCGCGTGACCGGGTCGTCGTCGGCTGCTGGGTGGCCGGGTTCGGGATCGGGCTGCCGTGGGGCGCGGTGAGCGGCCTCTTCCCGCTCTTCGGGACGTCGATCGGGCTGGCGGCGGGATCCATCGGCCTGCTGCTGGCGCTCCAGTCGATCACCAACGGGCTGTCGCGCGTGCCGCTTGGCCGGCTGATCGACCGGCGCGCCGTCCCGCCCCTGGCGCTGGCCGGCGGGTGCGCAGCCTATGCCGGGATCACCTCGCTGCTCGGGCTGCAGGTCGGTGCGCTGGGCATCGCGGCGGTCTTCATGACCGGCATCCTGGCGCTCGCCTTCACGCTGATGATGATCCAGGTGGTGATCAGCGAGCGAGCGCCGGCCGAGCTGCGCGCCACCGGGCTGGGTGGCTACTCGACGGCGCTCTCGGCGGGCCTGGGGATCGGCCCGTTCGTCGCCGGGGCCGTGGCACAGGGGAGTGGCTTCGGGATCGGCTACGGCAGCGTGGCGGCGATGGGCGCCGCGGTGGCCGTCGTGGCGGCCGTCATGCTGCGTGGCGCGCGACGGGTCAGCCCCTGAGGATCTCCGCGAACGCCGCGGGATCGACGTTGCCGCCGCTGATGACGATCACCCGCTGGTCGTCTCCTTCTCCCTGCGGCGCTGCGCCGGAGAGGTGCGCTGCCATGCCGGCCGCGCCGGATGCCTCGACCACGAGCCGGCCGCGTGCCGCCAGCTGGCGCATCGCGTCGGCCATCTGCTCCTCGCTGACGGTCACGATCTCGTCCATGAAGCGGCGCAGGTGGAGGAACGGCAGCCAGCCGAGCTTCTCGACGCGGAGGCCGTCCGCCATGGTCCGCGTGGTGAGCGCGCCGTCCCAGCGCACGATCTCGCCCGCCGCCAGCGAGTCGCGCGCGTCGGCGGCCAGCTCCGGCTCGACCCCGATCACCCGGGCATTCGGGGCGAGCGCCTTGATGGCGGTCGGCGATGCCCGATGACAGGCCGCCGCCACTCACCGGGATGAGAACGCTCGTGACGCCGGGCAGATCCTCGGCGATCTCCAGGCCGCAGGTGCCCTGCCCCGCGATGATGCGCCGGTCGTCGTACGGCTCGATCATGACCCGCCCGTCCCGCGCCACCAGCTCCAGCGCGATGGCGTGGCGCTCCTCCCCGGTCAGCCCGGCGAAGACCACCTCGGCCCCGTCGCGGCGCACCCCCGCCACCTTGACCGGCGGCGCGTCCTCCGGCATCACGATCGTGGCGTGGGCGCCGAGCAGCCGCGCCGCGCGGGCCACCGCCTGGGCGTGGTTGCCGGAGGAGTAGGTCACCACTCCCCGCGCCCGCTCCTCGTCGGTCAGCGAGGCGACCGCGTTGTACGCGCCGCGCATCTTGAAGGCGCCGACCGGCTGGAGGCTCTCCGGCTTCAGCCAGGTGCGGTCGTCCCAGCGCAGGAGCGGGGGGTGCAGTGCCACTCCCCGGATTCGCACGGCGGCCGCACGGATCTCGTCGAGCGTCACCAGCTCCAGCCCGTCGAGCTGGTCGGCGTGCTCCTCCAGGTGGCCCAGCGACGAAGCGATCCAGGATCGCCGACAGGCTCATCTCTCCCAGCGTCGGGTGAGCGCCGATCGAGCTCCAGGCATCGTCCGGCAGCGCGGACAGCGTGCTCGACAGGTCCGCGATCTGGGCCGTGACGCGGCGGAGCAGCTCGGCGGGCGCCGTTCGGCGCTCCCGCTCGATCGCGCCGATGCGGCCCGGGTCGGTCTTCAGGCGCCCGAACGGAATCGGCCCCGTCTCTCCCGCGGCGCGATCCACCAGGATGCCCCGGATCTGGTCGAGCCAGTAGCCGGGGAACTCGGCGAGGTGCGCCCAGACCTGTCCCGCCTCCCAGCGCTCGCTCGCTCCCGGATCGGGATCGGTCAGGCCCGATGGCAGCGGCCGCGCGGCGTGCTCCACCAGCCGCCGCTGCACGGCGCCCAGGCGGGCGAGTGCCGCGGTCACCGTCTCGTTGCTCATCGGTCCACCGGTCGTTCGACGATCGGCGTCGTCAGGGTGCCCAAGCCGTTCGACCGTCAGCGCCACGACGTCGCCCGGCTCGAGCCAGCGCCCGAAGCGCTCATCCTTGACCTCGAGCAGGCAGCCCGTGCCGACGGTCCCCGAGCCGATCAGGTCGCCGGGCCGCAGCCGAACGTCGGCGCTGGCCCGCTCGACCATGGCGCCGAAGCTGAACTGGGCATCGGCCCAGGTCCCGCGGGAGATCTCGGCCCCGTTGATGGCAGCGCTCATCTCGAGATCGTAGCCGTTGCCCTCGCGGGCATCGGCCAGCTCGTCGGGAGTGACCAGCCAGGGACCGATCGACGAGGCGAAATCCTTTCCCTTGGCAGGACCCAGGCGCACGGTCGTCTCCTCGCGCTGCAGGTCGCGTGCGCTCCAGTCGTTGAAGACGAGGTAGCCGCCGATCGCCTCCTCCCCATGCACGGCGCCCACGTCATGGACCGGCGTGTCGATCAGGGCGGCGACCTCCAGTTCGTAGTCGAGCTCCTGCGAGGCCGCGGGACGCCAGACCGGCTCGTCCGGCCCGCGGATCTCGGAGACGTTGCTGAAGTAGAAGATCGGGATCCGATACCACGCCTCCGGCACCGTCCCGCCGCGGCGCTCCCACATCGTCCGGACGTGGCCCTCGAAGGCGTAGAAGTCGCGCAGGCTCGGCGGCCGCAGGATGGGTGGGCCGAAGGCAAGGTCACCGGCCATGGCGATCGCCTCGTCGCCATCGGTCGCCTTCGGGTAGCCCTCCACGACCTCAGCGAGGGCCTCGACGCGGAGGCCGCGGGCCAGGTGTTCGTCGAGCGTCGTGATCGGTTGCCGGAAGAGCGGCGAGTTGTGCGCACGTCGCGGATCCTCGGCCACCAGCGCCCGTCGCGCCTCGTCGAGCAGCAGCCAGCGCCGGGCGTCCGGATCCCGCGCTGCGGCGAGCTGCCAGGCGGTCCCGGCCGGGGCGTTTCGTTCGCGAACGTGCGCGATCTTCATGGTCCAGCGAGTCTACGAGGTCGCCGACTGTTCCAGTGATCTGATCAGTTGCGCCGTGCCACAATCGACCGAATGGCCAAGCTCCAGCGCAAGCCGCTCACCGAGCCGGACGAGGTCCGTCCCTACGAGCGCGGCCGCACCGAGATCTACGAGCTCGACGAGATGGTGATCGGTCGCATGACGATGGAACCGGGATGGGAGTGGGATCGGGACGTCAAGCCGCTCGCCCAGACCGAAGCCTGCCAGTACCACCACCTCGGCGTGGCGCTGTCGGGGGTCCTGCACGTCGAGATGGTGGATGGGACCACCTCCGAGATCGGGCCAGATGAGGCCTTCGAGATCCCGGCCGGGCATCATGCCTGGGTGGTCGGCGACGGTCCGTGGGTCGCGATCGACTTTCGGGGAGCCCGCTCGTACGCCCGACCGGTGGCCTCGACCGGGGACCGGGTCCTGGAGACGATCCTCTTCACCGATATCGTCGACTCGACCGCCAAGCTGCACGCGATGGGGGACGCGGCCTGGCGCGAGCTGCTCGCCGAGCACAACGATCGGATGCGCATCGAGCTCGACCGATTCCGCGGCCGCGACGTCGGGACCACCGGCGACGGCTTCCTGGCGCTCTTTGACGGGGCCGCGCGCGCGGTGCAATGCGCCCAGGCGATGGCGCACAGCGTTCGGGAGCTCGGCCTGTCGATCCGCGCCGGCGTGCACACCGGCGAGGTCGAGCACGTGCCGGGTAACGTGCGCGGCGTGGCGGTCCACACCGCGGCTCGCATCATGGCGCTGGCCGAGGCCGACCAGGTGCTCGTCTCGGGCACGACCATGGAGCTGGCGTCAGGATCGGGGCTGGTCTTCGAATCGAAGGGGCGACATGCCCTGAAGGGGATTCCTGGAGACCGGGAGGTCTTCGCCCTCGTTCCCTAGGTAGCGACCTCGACGCAGCTGTCTTCGACAAAGACGTATGCAGCGTCCATCTGGCTGCCCTCCTCCACCGTTCGGTTCCACTCGTCCACGGGGACGAGTTGGTCGCATCGCTGGGTTTCAATCTGCCCCGATCCGTAGCCGTCGGCCCGGGCATCTGTGGTGATCTCCACATTCTCGGGGCCGCGGACGATATACGAGCGGGTGAACGGGGCACCCTCCACTGTGGTGGCCCGGATCACGAAGGTGGCAGCGGAGCCTGACTGGAAAGCAGCCAACAGGCATCGGCGCCCTGCCTCGTTCAATCTGAGGTCCTCGACCCCGCAGTCGCGGCCGGACACGGGCGGGGCATAGGTGCCAGCGCCGGGCACGAGGCTGCAGCCCGCGAGCATTGCGGCGATGACGAACCAGCCGCGAGTGGCGCGCATCAGAGGTTGCCCCGCTTCTCCTGTTCGCGCTCGATCGCCTCGAAGAGCGCCTTGAAGTTGCCGACCCCGAAGCCGCGCGAGCCGTGGCGCTCGATGATCTCGAAGAAGAAGGTCGGGCGGTCCTGGACCGGCTTGGTGAAGATCTGGAGCAGGTAGCCCTCTTCGTCGCGGTCGGCCTCGATCCCCAGCTCCTCGAGCAGCTCCATCGGGATGCCCACGTCGCCGACCCGCTCCGGGAGTGAGGCGTAGTACTCGTGCGGCAGGCCCAGGAACTCCACTCCCCGTGAGCGCAGGGCGCGCACGGTCCCGACGATGTCCTCGGTGCGCAGGGCGATGTGCTGGGTCCCCGCCTCGAGGTAGTAGTCGAGGAACTCCTGGATCTGGCTCTTGCGCTTGCCCGGCCGCCGGCTCGTTGATCGGGAACTTGATGCGGCCGTTGCCCGACTGCATGACCTTGCTCATGAGCGCGCTGTACTCGGTGTGGATCACCTTGTCGTCGTAGTGGATCAGCTGCGAGAACCCGAGCACGTCGCGATAGAAGTCCACGAACCGGTTCATGTCTCCGAGCGCCACGTTGCCGACGCAGTGGTCGACCTCGAGCAGCTGCTGCCCGGTCGCGGCAGCGGGTGGCCGCGCAATCTTGTGATAGCCGGGCGCGAAGGTGCCCTGGTAGTCGCTGCGGTCGATGAACGAGTGGAGCACCTCGCCGTACGTGTGGATCGCGGAGCGCCGGAGGACCCCCTTCTCGCCCTTCAGCTCGGTCGGCTCGAGGGCCGAGACCGCTCCGCGGGCGGTCGTCTCGCGCCAGGCAGAGGCGACGTCGTCGACGGCGAAGGCGATGTCGTGCACCCCGTCGCCGTGGCGGCGGACGTGCTCGGCCAGCTCTCCCGTGTCGGTCAGCGGAGCGGTGAACACGAAGCGAATGTCGTTCTGCAGCATCACGTAACTGGCGCGGTCACGGACCCCCGTCTCGAGGCCGGCGTAGGCGACAGGGGTGAAGCCCCACAGGGCACGGTAGTAGGCAGCGGCCTGCTTGGCGTTCCCGACCCAGAACTCGACGTGGTCGATCCCCTTCAAGGGGAGGAAGTCGGCGGCCGCGTCAACGGCGGCGGGGCGGGGGAGGGTATCGGTCATGGATGCATGCTACCCGGCGGTCAAGTGCTCAGCCGAAGTCGGCGGTGAGCGCGACCTCGATCATGCGATCCACCGCCGCGTTGAGCTGCTCAGCACTCAGGTAGGTGTGCTCCTGGTTCGCCTCGCCGCTGTCGATGTCGACCACGACGCCCATGCATGCGGCCTGCGCGCCGCGGCTGGCGGCCAGGTAGAAGAGCACGCTCGCCTCCATCTCGACGGCGAGCGCACCGGCGTTTCGCCATGGAGCCACGAAGTTCGGGTCGGGGTGGTAGTGGCTGAAGACGTCGATGGTGGCGATCGGTCCCACGCGGAACGGGACCCCCAGTCGCTCGGCGGAGTGGACCAGGGCGTGGGTCAGCGCGAAGTCTGCCGCCGGGGCGTACGGCTTGCCGCCCATGAAGGTCTGGGTCGCGCCGTCGGTCGGGCTCGACGAAGTGGCGATCACGATCGTGCCGAGCGCGACGTCGGCCCGCAGGGCGCCGGTGGTGCCGACCCTGACCAGCTGGCGCGCCCCGAGCCTGAGCAGCTCCTCGACGACGAGGGCGATCGACGGGGCACCCATGCCGGTCGTCTGCACGCTGACCGGCCGATCGTTCACGGTTCCGGTGTAGCCGAGAAGCCCGCGGTTGGCGTTGACCTGTCGAGTCGCGTCGAGCCCGCCGTCGAAGCGCGAGGCGATCAGGGTGGCCCGGGCCGGGTCTCCGGGGAGGAGGACCAGCGGGGCGTAGTCGCCGGGCTCGGCGTGGAGGTGGATCTGCGGCATCGGCGATAGGGTAGCGCTAGGATCGGCCCGATGACGAGCGCGCGCGCCGCCGACCTTGCCTTCGCGACCGAGCTGGCGCGGCGGGCAGGCGACCTGATCGCGGCCGGCTACGCGGCCCCGCCAGGGGTGCGGCGCAAGAGCCGCCGGGACGTGGTGACCGCCACCGACTACGACAGCGAGCGCCTCATCATCGACGCGATCCGCGCGCGATTCCCGGGGGACGCGATCCTCGCCGAGGAGTCGGGCCGGGGAGCATCCCCTACGTCGCGGGTCCGGTGGAGCGGGCGCACCTGGGTGATCGACCCGCTCGACGGGACGGTCAACTACGCCAACGGGATCCCGTTCTTCTGCGTCTCGATCGGCCTGGTCGAGGCGGGGACGCCGGTGGTCGGCGTGATCCTCGACCCGCTGCGGGGCGACTGCTACGCGGCCACCGAGGACGGCCCGGCGACGCTGAACGGCGAGCCGGTGCACGCGAGCGACAAGGAGGAGTTGGCCGACTTCGTCGTGAGCCTGGCGATCATCGGGCGGGGCGGGATCGCGCGGGAGCGGCGCGTCGCGCACGAGATCCGGATCGGGCGGCGGATGGGCAGCGCGGCGCTGGCGCTGGCGTACGTGGGCTCGAGCAGGTTCGACGCCTACGTCCAGAACGGCGGGCTGTCGCTGTGGGACATCGCCGCCGCGGGCCTGATCGCAGAGCGGGCTGGCGCGACGGTGACCGACCTGTACGGCGGGCCGTGGTGGAACGTCGCCAAGCGCGGCCCGAGGCTGAGCATCGTGGCGGCGCCGCCGCGGCACCACGGAACGCTGCTCACCCTTCTCCGCTCCGCGCGCGCGACGGTCCAGACCCGCCGCTAGGTCGAGGCCCTGCGCCTCTCGCAGCACCGACACGAACATCGCCAGCGTGCGCGCGGTGGCGCCCCAGATCCGGTGGCCGGCGTGACGGTAGACGGCCGCGCGCAGCGCCCAGCCGGGTCCCTCGATCAGCTCCTCGCTGACTGCGTCATCGGTCAGGAGGTTGCGCAGGGGCAGCTCCACGATCTCGGCCACCTCGTCGGTGTGCGGGACGAGGGCCGGGCGGGCCGCCGCCGTCCCGACGAATGGCAGCAGCTCGAAGTTGCTGACCGGGATCCAGACCTCGTCGAGCAGCCCGGAAATCGACACCAAAGCCTGGTCGACGCCGATCTCCTCCCATGCCTCGCGCAGCGCCGCCGCCTGCGGAGAGGCGTCGGTCGCGTCCACGGTGCCGCCGGGGAGCGAGATCTCGCCCGCGTGCTCGCGCAGGTCGGCGTGGCGCACGGTGAGCGGCACCGTCAGCTCCCCGCCGAGGCCGGGATAGACCAGCAGCAGCGTCGCTGCTCGGCGCGCCGGCGGAAAGGTCGAGCGGTCGTACCGGCGCAGTGTTGGGCCACCGGGCACTTCGCGCGGCATGAAGCGCGGGTCGGGGGCGATCGGTCGGGTCGCCTCGGCCAGGGCACGGGCGATCGCTTCCTGCCAGCCCTCCTCGCCGCGTAAGATTCGGTCCATGGCTCTCCCGGCTCCCGGTGATCGCGACTCCCTGGCCCGCGCAGCCCTCTATCGGACGCGGGTGCTGGCCAATCGCACGCCGCACTTCACCACGCGAGCCCGCCGCGAGGCAAATCGGGCGCTCGACCTGCTCGACCTCCAGCTGGGGCTGAACCAGGTCAACGTGCCCGAGGCGGCCCGCGGGATCGAGCTGCTGGTCCGGGCGCATTCCTCGCTGGCGTTCGCGCTGCTGCGCGACGCGGCCTTCGTGGATCGCTTCGGTGCCGCGCTCCGCCACCTCGGCCTGCGCGGGATCGGGCAGCGGCTCGACGAGGTCACCGGGTCGGTGATGGCGGAGCCGATTCCGGGGCCGATCGGGGGGCGCAGGCATCGCGACGAGCTCCCCGCCGAGGAGCGGCTCGATGCCGAGGGGAACCCGCTCCCGCCGCCGCCCGGCTTCTACTAGCGGGAGGGCCGCCGATCGGCTAGCCGAGGGCGGAGAGCAGGGTCGCGTCGGTCGGCGTGGCGCCCAGGCCGAGGCGCGCACCGACCAGCGCGGGCAGCGGCGGTTCCAGGTAGGTCGAACGGAGCGCCTCCCAGGACGCCTCGCCAAAGACCGATGCGGGTGCTCCGTCGAGGATCACCGATCCCGCGCGCAGGACGACGACCCGATCGAAGGCATCGGCCACGAAGCCCATGTCGTGACTGATCGCGATCACCGTGCGCCCCGCCGCGTGCGCCTCGTCGATGAGGCGCCGCACGGTCGCCACGCCCCGCAGGTCCTGACCGGTGGTCGGCTCGTCGAGCACGAGCACGGGGGTGCGCATGGCCTGCACCGATGCAAGGGCCAGCAGCTTGCGCCGCGAGGCGCCCAGGTCGTACGGGTTGGTCTTCGCATCCGCCTCGAGGCCGACGGCCGCCAGCGCCTCGTCGACCGCCTCCCGCAGCTGGTCACCCCGCATGCCCAGGTTGCGCGGGCCGAACTCGACCTCGGCTCGGACGCTGCCGGCGAAGATCTGCCGATCGGGGTCCTGGAAGACGAGCCCCACCGATCGCGCAAGCTCGGCGACGGTGTGGCCACGGACATCCCGGCCGTCGTGCAGGACGCGGCCCGAGGTTGGGCGCAGGAGGCCGTTGAGGTGGCGGACCAGGGTCGTCTTGCCGCTCCCGTTCTGGCCGACGAGCGCGACCCGCTCGCCCGCGGCGATGCGCAGCTCGACGCCGTCGAGGGCCATGGCGCCGCCCTGCGAATAGCGGTAGCTGACGGCCTCGAGGGCCAGCTCGGTCATCGGGCGAGCGCCTCCGCGAGGCGCGCCTGGGACGTGCGAGGCACGCCCTTGTCACGGGCCGCGCGGGCCAGGCGCACGGCTCCCGGCGGGGCAACGCCCAGGTCGACCAGCCGTGGATCGGCGAGGACCTCACCTGCCGCCCCGTCCAGGGCGACACGTCCGGAGGCCAGGACCACGACGCGCGCGCAGATCCGCGCCAGCAGATCGGTCTTGTGCTCCGCGACCAGGATCGAGGCCCCGTCGCGCGCGAGGCCGGCGAGCGCGTCGGCGACCATCGCCGTCCCGGCCGGATCGAGCTGGGCGGTCGGCTCGTCGAGGATCAGGTGGGCCGGCCGCAGGGCGAGCAGCCCGGCGATCGCGACCAGCTGCTGCTGTCCGCCGGAGAGACGGGCGGGGTCGCGGTCGGCGAGCGCCTCGATGCGCAGGGAGGCGAGCGCCCCATCGGTCCGCTCGATCACCTCGGGGAGTGGCAGGCCCAGGTTCATCGGTCCAAAGGCGACCTCCTCGTAGACCGTGTCCGCCACCCCGGAGAGCTGCGTCGCGGGGCTCGCGAACGCGATGCCCACGCGCGCGGCGAGCTGGTCCATGGCGAGCGGCTCCATGTCGGCCCCGTCGAGCAGCACGCGTCCGTAGAGCCTCCCGCCCACGCTCCGCGGCGCCAGCCCGCACGCGACGAGGCAGAGGGTCGTCTTGCCCGACTCCGACGCCCCGACCAGCCCGAGCACCTCGCCGTCGCGCAGCTCCAGGCTCACGTCGTGGAGCGAGGGCTGCAGGGCCCCGGCGTACCGGTAGCCGACCGATTCGAGCGTCAGCATCAGCGCAGCCACTCCAGCCAGCCGAACACCCGCGCCGCCACGATCAGCGGCACGCTGAGCAGGAGCAGCCAGCGAGCCAGCCGCTGGCGCTCGGTGTCCGGCGGCCACCACAGCAGCGTGCGGCGTCCCGGCCGCGTGAAGCCTCGTGCCTCGAGCGCCATCGAGCGCTCCTCGACCTCCCCGATCGAGCCGAGCAGCACCGGCCCGGCCAGGGGCAGCACGCCCCGCACCCGCCGCCAGAGAGAGCCCTCGGTGTCGAGGCCGCGCGCCCGCTGCGCGGCAGTGATGGTCACGGCTCGCTCGACCATGGCCGGCACGGTCTGCACCGAGGCCAGCGCGACGAAGGCGATCCGTGGCGACACGCCGCGGCGCTCGAGGTCGAGCACCAGCGCCCCGGGGGGCGTGGTGAGATAGAAGAGCGTGATCGCGCCGCTGATCGCGCCGATGCGGGCGAGCGTCTCGAGCGCGAACCCGAGCCCCTCCGCGGTGGCGCGGATCGGCCCGAGCTCGAACAGGACCTGCTGGCCCTCAGGGTAGAAGAGAAGGTTGACGACCAGCACGCTGACCGCGATCGGCAGGGAGAGGAGCAGCGCCGTGCGCAGCAGGCGGGCCAGGATGCCCGCGACCACGGCCGGCACCACGACGGCCACGACCAGCAGCAGGACCGGCCCGAGCAGGCCGCCGAGCAGCACGGCCAGGGCGGTGCTCGCCGCGGCGAGCGACGGCCTTGGTGAGCGGGTTCAGGCGATGGAAGGCGCTCGGCCCCGGCACCCCCAGGAAGGTGGGGAGGCGATCGGTCAGGCGGGCGCCTCCTCGAGCACCTGCTCGAGCACCTGCTCGCCCTGCGGGAAGCGCGCCTTGAAGCGGTTGGCGAGCGCCTGGAGGATCAGGTAGACGGTGAAGAAGGTGGTCACCTTGTCGATCGGGTCGCTGATCAGGCCCTGCCCGGTCGTCGCCGCCTGGACGTCGAGCCCGGCCTGGCGGAAGGCGGCCACCAGGAAGTCGGTGCCCGAGGCGGTCACGCCGCCGAAGACGCCGGCGGCGATCGGGGCGCTGATCAGGGCGGCGACGATGCCGGTGAAGACGCCCGCGACGACCACGTACGCAGCGGTCAGGTCGCGCCGCACGAGCAGCAGCGCGAAGAGGCCGAGCACCGCCAATACCACGAGCGCGAGGGCCAGGTAGCCGAGCAGGACGAAGATCGTGTCCACCTTGGAGGGATCGGGGAAGAGGCTGATGGTGGTGTCGAAGATCTTGGTGTAGGCCTGGGAGGCTGCCCACGTCAGCGCGCCGACCAGGACCACCGTGACGGCGCCCCCGGCGAGGAGCTCGGCGGTGGAGCGGTTGGGGCGGGGGCGCAGGAACCCGGCGCGTCCGGCCAGGCCGGCGATGACGCCGATTGCCACCGCGGTGATGGCGAAGGCGGCCGCCGGCTGGTACTGGAACGGCGGCGGGATCACGTACGACCACAGGATGTTGCCGAGCCCACCGGTCACCGCGCCGGCGACCGGGCCGCACAGCACCCCGACCAGGATGGTGCCGATCGAGTCGAGGTAGATCGGGATCTTGAGCGCCGATGCCACGGTCTGGCCCAGGATCACGTTGACCCCGATCCCGACCGTCATGAGCAGGATGGTCCGGGTGGTGAACTGGCGCGAGAGCGAGGCCAGGCGGCCGGTCTGCAGCAGCTCGAGGCCGTAGGTCACGATCGCGCCGATCACCATCGCCACGGTCAGGATCAGCGCCCACGAGTTGGCGGCCTTGGTGTTGGCGAAGGTGTTCGGATCGACCGCGCCCGCGTCCCCGAAGTCACCGAAGCCGATGATCCCGACGTAGGTGACGACCGCGAACGCGACCAGGCCGGCGGCGACGCGGAGCGGCCCGTTCTCGCCAGTTTGCATCCGGACCAGCACGGCGTACACCAGGTCGCCCACGACGACACCGATGGCGGCCGCCAGCGGCCAGGTCTGGCCGGTTGCGTACAGGACCACCCCGAGGACGGCTCCGGCCCCGAGGCCGATCCCCGCTCTCATCCAGCGTGCTGCGTCCACGGTGAACCTCCTTGGCCTGGGCCTATTGGGTCGGGTTGGCGACCGCGCGCGCCAGTCGCGCCAGCACCTCGGTCTTCATCGGATTCGGATCGATGGCCATGGCGACCTCGACCGGCCCGCGGGTGCCGTCCTCGAGCCGATACAGGCTGCCGGCCAGGTGCGGGTCGCTGCTCGTGTCGCAGGCGAGCGCCTGGCTCACCCACTCGGTGACGAGGTCGGGCCGCAGCAGCGACCCGATCAGGGTCACCGGATCGTGGAGATAGCAGCCGTCGACGCCATCGGCGCTGCGGTGGAAGGCCACGTAGAAGCGGATGGCGTCGCGCACCATCGCGGCCAGCGCGGTATCGGGCAGGGCGTCGAGATCGTCGAGGGTGAAGAGGACGTCCTGCGTCGCGTCGAGCGGGAAGATGCGCGAGATGACGCCAGCGGCGAGGCACGCCTCCGCCGCCTCGGGATCGACGCATGCGTTCCACTCCCCGGTCTCGGTGGTGTTGCCGCGCTCCTCGATGGCGCCGCCCATCCAGATCGCCTCGCGCAGGCCGCCGGCCAGGTCGATCCCCGAGAGCACCGCGGAGGCCAGATTGGTGAGCGGCCCCAGCGCCACGATGGTCAGCTCGCCGGGGTGCTTCTCGATGTGCGCCGCGATGTAGCGCGGCGCGGGGACCGCCGTGTAATCGGTCGAGCCGAGCTCGGGGTCCTCGCCGGTCAGCTCGACGTAGCCGGTGCCGGTGGGGCCGTGCGTGTCCTGGGCGGTGCGCAGGCGCCGATGCAGCGGCCGCGCGGCCCCGATGCTGACCGGCACGTCGCCCCGCCCGACCATGCGCAGGATCTTGCCGGTGTTGCGCGCCACGTGGTGGATCTCCACGTTGCCGGCGACGCAGGTCACCCCGCGCAGGTTCAGCTCGGGGGCGGTCGCGGCGATGAGCAGGGCGACCATGTCGTCGATCCCGGTGTCGACGTCGAGGAGGATCGGGCGGGGATCGGCGTCGGGCGGTCGCGCCTGCATCGGCGTCATCCTACCCCGTGCCCTGCCCCGCGCCGCGCGGCCAGCCACCGGCGCGCCCCACCTTGCTGGCCACCTCCCGGCCGAGCTGAGCGGCGATGAAGGCCGCCGCCGCCAGGACGCCATCGAGGTTCACCCCGGTCCGCACCCCCTCCCGGTCGAGGAGATAGACCAGGTCCTCCGTCGCGAGGTTGCCGGCCGAGCCGGGCGCGTACGGCGAGCCGCCGGTCCCGCCGGTCGAGGCGTCGAACGCGCGGATCCCCAGCTCGAGCGCGGCCATCACGTTGGCCAGCGCCGTTCCCCGCGTGTCGTGCAGGTGGAGCGCCACCACCTCCGGAGCGATCCCGGCCGCCTTGAGCGCCCCGAGCACGCGGCGCACGTCGGTGGGGGCGGCCACGCCGAGGGTGTCGGAGATCGACAGCTCGTCCACGCCCAGCCGCAGCAGCCGCTCGGCCACGCGCACCACGGCGCCCTCGTCGACCTCTCCGTCGTACGGGCAGCCAAACGCGGTGCTGACGTAGGCGCGGATCCACCAGCCTCGGCTGCGGGCCTCGGCGGCGATCGGCGCGAAGGCGGCCAGCGACTCGTCGACGCTCATCCCGATGTTGTGGCGCACGTACCCATCGGTGGCGGCGGTGATCAGGCAGATCGCGTCGACACCGCGCGGCGATGGCCCGCTCCATGCCTCGGCCGTTCGGGACCAGCACCGGGTAGCGAACGCCCGGCGCGCCGCTCGAGGCCTGCCAGCAGCTCGTCGGCGTCGGCCAGCTGGGGGATCGCGTCCGGGCGCACCAACGAGGTGGCCTCGATCTCGCGCAGGCCGGCATCGGCGAGCATCGAGAGGAACCGCAGCTTTCCCTCGGTCGGCACCACGGCCGCCTCGGACTGCAGGCCGTCGCGCGGGCCGACCTCGTAGACACGGACCTCTGGGCGGGTCATCGGGCGGTCATGTTAGGCCGATACCTCCGCCAGCAGGTCCCCGCGCTGGACCTGCTGCCCGACCGTCACGGCGACGCGGGTCACCGTCCCGGCCAGCGGCGTGACCACGGCGTGCTCCATCTTCATCGCCTCGATCACCACGATCGCCTGGTGGGCCACGACCGCTGCGCCCTCCGCGGCGCGCACGGCGATCACGCGCCCGGGCATTGGTGCGGTCAGGGCGGCCGTGCCGCCGGCATGGGCGGCCGCGTGCCGCACCGCCTCCTCGATGCTCGGCGGCGGAGCCAGGGAGAGCTCGAGCGATTGGCCCTCGACGTCCACGTGGGCCGTGCCGCCCGTCGACCGCGACCGCCACGCCGGCCGCGCGCACCTCGACGCGGCGTTCCTCATCTCCGAATCGCATCCGCACCACCGCGGGAGCCGCTCCGCGCCAGCCGCCACCCCAGGCGTCCTCGGGCTCCGTCCCGAGGAGCGCGCCGGCCGCGGCAGCCCCACGCCGCGTCGTCGGGAAGTGGCGCCGGAGGCAGCGCGAGCCCCGCGAGGGTATCGGTCCGGACCTGGCCGTCGCGCACGACCGGCTGGTCGAGCAGCCAGCGCAGGAAGCGCAGGTTGGTGCGCACGCCGAGCACCAGCGTCTCGTCGAGCGCCGCCCGCAGGCGCGGCGAGGGCCTCGTCCCGCGTTCGCCCGCGGGCGATCAGCTTGGCGAGGAGCGGGTCGTATCGGTCCGAGACGGTGTCGCCTTCCCGGATGCCGGTGTCCACCCGAACGCCGTCGGGCCAGCGCAGGCGCAGGACGCGGCCGGCGGCCGGCAGGAAGCCGGCGTCGGGATCCTCGGCGTAGAGGCGCGCCTCGATGGCGTGGCCGCTCCAGCGCACCGCCGACTGCCCGAAGCCGAGCGGCTCCCCGGCGGCGATCCGCAGCTGGTCGGCGACCAGGTCGCGGCCCGTCACCGCCTCGGTCACGGGGTGCTCGACCTGGAGTCGGGTGTTCATCTCGACGAAGAAGAAGTCGCCCGCATCGGTGAGCAGGAACTCGACCGTCCCGGCGTTGGCGTAGCCGACCGCGCGCGCCACCGCCAGGGCCGCATCTCCCATCCGGGCGCGAAGCTCCGCCGAGACCGACGGCGCGGGCGACTCCTCGACGATCTTCTGGTTGCGACGCTGGGTCGAGCAGTCGCGCTCGCCGAGATGGACCCCGTGGCCGTGTCGGTCGAAGAGGACCTGCACCTCGACGTGCCGCGCCCCGACGAGGAGGCGCTCGAGGATGAGCCGATCGTCGCCGAAGGCGCGCTGCGCCTCCCGGCGTGCAGCGGCCAGCTCGTCAGGCAGGCGGAATGCCTCGTGGACGACGCGCATCCCCTTGCCGCCACCGCCGGCCGAGGGCTTGACCAGGATGGGCAGACCGATGCGGACCGCCTCCCCGGCCAGGGTCGTGTCGTCCTGCGCCTCGCCGTCGTACCCGGGCGTGACCGGAACCCCGTGGGCGGCTGCGGTGCGCCGCGCCGCCGCCTTGTCGCCCATCGCGGCGATGGCCGCGGCCGGTGGCCCGACCCAGGTCAGCCCGGCTCGCTCGACGGCGGCGGCGAAGTCGGCGTTCTCGGCCAGGAATCCGTAGCCGGGGTGGATGGCGTCGGCGCCCGAGCGACGGGCGGCGTCGATGATGGCATCGCCATCGAGGTAGCCGGGGATCGGCAGCGCCAGGTCGAGGCCATCGGGTGGGCGGTCATCCGGCGCGTGGACACCGATGGTGCGCATCCCGAGCTGCCGGGCCGTCGCCGCCACCCGGACCGCGATCTCGCCGCGGTTGGCGATGAGCAGCGCCTGGATCGGGCGAGCAAGCGGCGTTGTGCGCGCCTCGGTGACGTTTCCCAGCGACGAGCGCGACACGCGCACCCGGCCGCCGACTCGGTCGGCTGGCAGCCGACCCTCAGCCACCCAGCGCTGGACGGTCCGCACCGTGACGCCCAGCTCCTCGGCCACCTGGCGCGGGGTGAGCGTCTCATCGGGCATGTCGCGATTGTCGCAGAGGCCGGTGCGGCTACTCCCGCCAGGACGGTGGGCGCTTCTCGAGGAAGGCGCCGAGCCCCTCCTGTCCCTCGGGCGAGACGCGCTGCCGCGCGGCCCAGCGCATGGTCCGCTCCAGCGCGTCGCCGCGCGACATGTTCCGCTGCCCGCGGATCATGGCCTTGGCGTTGCGAACCGACTCCGGGGCCGGCAGTGCGGATCTCCTCGAGGATCGCGGTGACTCGTGCGTCGAGCGCCGCCTGGTCGGGCAGGACCTCCGACGACGACCCCGATCGCGAGCGCCCGCTCCGAGCCGAATCGCTCGCCGGTCAGGAAGAGCGCACGCGCCGGCCCCTCGCCGATCCGCGGCAGGACGAACGGGCTGATCGCCGCCGGGATCAGGCCCAGCTTGACCTCGGTGAAGCCGAAGATCGCGTCCGCGGTGGCGAGCGTGATGTCCGCCACGCAGCAGAGGGCCATGCCACCCCCCAGCGCCGCCCCGTGGACCGCCGCCACCACCGGCACCGGGCAGTTGTCGATGGTGGCCAGCATCTCCTGCAGCCGGCGCACGTCGGCCTCGTTCTCGTCCATCGGCAGCTCCCTCGAGGAGAGCTGCCACTCGATGTCAGCCCCGGCGCAGAACGCCTTTCCCTCTCCGCTCAGCACGACCGCGCGCAGCGCCTCCGCGGGCTCCTCGCGCAGCTGCTCGAAGGCGGCCCGCAGCGACTCGATCAGCTCGGCGTTGAAGGTGTTGCGCACCTCGGGCCGCGTGAGCGTCACGCGCGCCACCGTTCCGGTCCGCTCGACGCGCAGCATCTCGTTCACCCCTGGCCCCTCCGATAGAACGGCTCGCTGACGGCCCGGACCGATGCGAGCAGCGGCTCCTCGAGCCAGACCACGTCGGTGCCGTCCGGCACGTCCACGGTCGCGGACGCCCCCTCCCCGCCGAGGAGCCCCAGCATCAGCCGGCTGGCCCCGTTGCTCTCCGATTCGACCAGCCAGGCGGCGTCGACATCGGTCCGGCGCAGGGCTTCGCGCAGCGGCGGCTCGAGCACCATCGCCTCGCGCCCCGCCAGGCGCAGCCGAATCGAATGGCTCACCGATGGCGGGGCAAGCGGCTCATCGGTGCCGGGCAGGCGACCCGCCGCCAGGGTGGCGAGCTCATCGGGCTCGAAGCGGTAGGGGATCGGCCCGGCCGGATCCATGATCGCCGGCACGCCCGCGGCCGCCATGTTGCCGATCGCGATGCGCGCCGGGAGCGGCAGGCTGGCGGTGCCGCGCGGCGACCAGGCGGAGAGCGCCGCCACCGAGGCGAAGCAGACGCTGGTCGGCTTCCCGTCGGCGTCGGCGGCGAGCAGCACGCTGACCTCGACCTCCTCGTCGTCGTTGACCGCCGCCTCGAGCGCCGACTTCGCCTCGTCGCCGTGGTCGGGAGGGACCGGCAGCAGGAGGGTCCCGTCCATCAGGACCCGATAGAAGTTGTCGAGCGCCGCCCGGCCGGGCTGGTCGCCGACCTCCGCGTCACGCGCTGCGAGCATCGCCTCGAAGATGGCCATCGAGCTCTCTTCCAGGGTGCCGCTCGGCGTCGAGCGGTCATGCGAGCCGGGCGCGGGGCGATCCAGGACCATGCCGGGGAGCCTACCACCGGGGCGGGCGAGCTCGTCCGCGGGCCGGCGCCGGGCTCATCGGCTCACCCTACATCCGGAAGACGCCGAACCGCGTCTCGCCGATCTCCGCGTTCAGCGCCGCGCTGATCCCCATCGCCAGCACGCGCCGGGTATCCAGCGGGTCGATCACCCCGTCGTCCCACAGGCGCGCGGTCGAGTACCAGGGCGATCCCTGGCGCTCGTACTCGGCCAGGATCCGCGCCTCGAACGCGTCGCGCTCCTCGTCGGAGGCGAAGTCGCCACTCACCGTGGAGAGGACGCGGGCCGCCTGCGCCCCGCCCATCACGCTGATCCGCGCGTTGGGCCACATCCACAGCTGCCGCGGCGAGTAGGCGCGCCCCGCCATGCCGTAGTTCCCGGCGCCGAACGAGCCGCCGATGATCACCGTGAACTTGGGCACCGCCGTCGTGGCCACCGCGCTCACCAGCTTGGCGCCGTCCTTGGCGATCCCACCCGCCTCGTACTCGCGGCCGACCATGAAGCCGGTGATGTTCTGCAGGAAGACGAGCGGGATGCGGCGCTGGCTGGCCAGCTCGACGAAGTGCGCGCCCTTCAGCGCCGACTCGCTGAACAGGATCCCGTTGTTGGCCAGGATCCCCACCGGGTAGCCGTCGATCCGCGCGAAGCCGGTCACCAGCGTCTCGCCGTAGCGCTCCTTGAACTCGTGGAACTCGCTGCCGTCGACCAGCCGCGCGATCACCTCGCGCACGTCATAGGTCACGCGCGAATCGGCCGGGACGACGCCGTACAGCTCCTCCGGATTGACCGATGGCGCCGCCGGCGCGCTCCGCTCCCACGGCGCATCCGGCTTGCGCCAGGCGAGGCTGCGCACGATCTCGCGCCCGATCGCCAGGGCGTGCTCGTCGTCGAGGGCGAAGTGGTCGGCCACGCCACTCACCGTGGTGTGCACCTCGGCCCCGCCCAGCTCCTCGGCGCTCACCTCCTCGCCGGTCGCCGCCTTCACCAGCGGCGGGCCGCCCAGGAAGATGGTGCCGGTGCCCTTGACGATCACCGTCTCGTCGGACATGGCCGGGACGTAGGCCCCACCGGCCGTCGAGGAACCCATCACCAGCGCGATCTGGGGGATGCCGCGCGCTGAGAGCTGCGCCTGGTTGAAGAAGATCCGCCCGAAGTGCTCGCGATCGGGGAAGACCTCGTCCTGGAGGGGCAGGTACGCGCCGCCCGAGTCCACCAGGTAGAGGCACGGCAGCCGGTTCTCGAGGGCGATCTCCTGGGCGCGGAGGTGCTTCTTGACGGTGATCGGGAAGTAGGTGCCGCCCTTCACCGTCGCGTCGTTGGCGACGATGACGCACTCCACTCCCTCCACCAGCCCGATCCCCGTCACCATCCCCGCCGACGGGGCCTCGCCGTCGTACAGGCCATCGGCCGCCAGGGCGGAGAGCTCCAGGAAGGCGCTGCCCGGATCGATGAGCCGATCGATCCGCTCGCGGACCGGCAGCTTCCCGCGCTCGCGGTGGCGCGCGATGGACCGCTCGTCGCCGCCCGCCCCGCGCTCGCTCACCGCGCGCGTCCGGGAGCGCAGCTCATCCACCAGGCCGCGCATGGCGGCCGCATTGGCGGCGAAGCCGGGCGAGGCGGGATCCAGGGCGGAGCGCAGGACGGCCATGAGTGCGGCGATTATCGCCGCCGCGGCCCGGCCGGGAAGGGGTTAGGCCAGGGTCACCAGCGGCACGAGCTGGGTGATGTGCGCGGTATTGACGATCACCACGCTGACCACGTGCTCGAACGGCGGCTCGCCGTTGTGCAGGAGGTAGACATCGGTCAGCGGCAGGAAGCGACGGCCGCGGATCACGCTGTAGTCGGTCGCCTCCACGCCCGGGGCCAGGTGCAGGTTGCCGGTGACGCTGAACGGCCCGGCGCTGAGGGCCACGCGGCGCAGCTTGCGGTGCAGGCGCAGCTGGCGGGCGGCGCGCCACTCCGGCGGCATGGCCAGGATCAGCTGCTCGGTCACCACCGACTGCCACTCACCGGGGTCGTCGGCGACCGTGATCGGCTCCTCGCCGGTATGGTCCTCCGGCGCGGCGATCGGACCGGGACTCGGGTGCCACAGGTGCAGCTCGTCGTTGTCGTTGAGCAGGTCGGTGACGCGCTGGCCGCCGGCCGAGATCCAGCCCACGATCCGCGCATCGGCGGTGTACAGCTCGATCGGCGCCAGGTCGTGCCCGGTCTGCACAGCGGCAGCCGTGGACGCGCCACTTGACGCCCCTCCGGCCGATGTGCGCCGCCAGTTCCAGAAGGTCATGCGGGCATGTTGGCTGTCCGGTCGCATGGGGCGGAAGGGACACGACAGTACTAGACAGGCCCGTTGCGGTCGATCACCGACCCCGGACCCCAGTACCCACGTCACCGCGCTCGAGAGATCAAGTGATCTGAACAGTTGCCTACAATCGCGCCCATGTCACACCGCCGCTCCGCGTGACCGACGTCGGCTCGCTGCTCGACCCCGCCTTGCCCGAGCTGCCGGATGGGGAGCCTTCGCCCCCACAGATCGCGCGGATCGGCGATCCCTTTGCTGGCCTGCGCCTGGTGGACTTCGTGGCGCGCATTCGACGGAACCAGACGCACCAGCTGCGCGACGTGGTGGCGGCCCTGAACGCCGCCTACCTGGACTGGTATTTCCCCGAGAAGGTCGTGCTCGCGGCCCTGGTGCAGCTGCAGGCCAACTGGTCGATCTCGTACCACGGCGAGGACCGCATCGTGCTCGACCGCAACGAGCGGGGCCACACCCTGCTGATCGTCGACTCGACCAAGATGACGCCGTTCCTGGTCACCCAGGCCGCTCGTCTGCGCGAGGCGTGCGACGAGGAGCTGCGCCGCTTCGCGCTGGGCGACGGGGTCACCACCGACAATTGAGTCCGATGGAGGGACCGATGAGAGGCCGAAGCTCGCTCCTGGTCGTCAGCCTGATCCTGCTCGCCGCATGCGCGCCCTCGTCACCAGCGGCCAGCCAGGCGGGGTCGGAGCCACCTCCCAGCACCACGGCTTCGGCGAGCGCGGCCGCGACCGACACGGCGGTACCGACCGAGACGGAATCAGAGTCCGAGACGGCGATCCCTGAGAGCGCGGCCCCGTCGTCTGGCACCGTCGTGCGGATCCTCGCTGTCGAATGCTTGGCCGGGCAGACCGTGAGCATCCATTTCGAGATCAAGAGCGAGACGGGCATCGAGGCCTACGGGCTGTGGTCCACCTGGGGCGGAGGGGGGCAGATCGACGAGGTGCTCACCGCGCCGCTGCCGATGGAAATCGACGACACCGTCGAGTTCACCCACACCATCGTCGACCCCGAACCGCGCGTGCATCAGTTCGGCCTCTACGCCGAGATGGTAGGCGTGGCCGACCCGATCATCAGTTTCGAGATCGAGCCCGACGGCAGGTGCCCCGGCCACTGAGCGAGCCGGGTTCAGGGCTAGAAGCGATCGGCCTCGGCTGCCTGGCCGACCGCAGCCTCGGGCGCCTCGATCGGGATCGGCATCGTCTCCGGCTCGCCGCCGGGGACAGGCACCCGGCGCGGGCGCGGCCTGAAGGGAGAGGTCTCGGGCACGATCGGTCCATCGGTCTCGGCCAGCGTGCCGCCCCGGTAGGCCTCCCACACGGCCATGACCGTGTCGCGGTGCGGGCGAATGCGGCAGTGCTCGTCGCGGTTGCCCATCTCGTCGCAGTAGCCGAGCGGGACGCACTTGGGGGCCAGGAACGACCCGAAGAAGGGCGACACCCGGAAGATCTCGTGGCGGATCTGCTTGAAGAGCTGGCGGATCTCCCACTGGGCCATGGTGCACAGGCGCAGCCCGGACATGTGGATCAGCTGCCGAAGGTTGACGGTCATGATCAGGTTGGTCTGGACCGCGTTCGGGAAGATGAAGCGCGCGTCCTCGGCCGGCACCTCGGCCTGGAGCAGCTGCCCGTAGAGGTCCATGTTGCCGTCGACCGCGGCCTGGAAGCGGTCCGCCAGGTCATCGGGCAGGTTGCCGTTGGCGATCGAGTCGGGGATCGTGTAGTTGTCCCGCTTCTTGAAGCGAGACGTAGCGCTGCGACTGCTGGTCGAAGGCGGTCCCGGCCCGATGGCGCACCAGCTGGTGGGAGAGCGTCCGGGTCACGCCGGAGATGGCAAACGTGAAGTTGACGTGCTCGATGGTCGAGCCGTGGCCTGACTCCATCACCTTCCGGACGAGCGCCTGCTGCTTCTCGTCGGCCACGCCGCGCGAGACCGCCTTGTCCCAGATCTGGTCGGGGAGCTGCTCCGAATAGCAGGTCCGGCAGGCCGTGTAGATGATCGGGAGGTAGTACTCCTCGACGATCTCCTTGGTCGGGAAGATCAGCTTGGCGGAGACGGCGGAGGGGCTCGACATGGGTCCGCAACTCTAGCACCGGAGGTGGTCGTCGGGGCGGGCTTATCCACAACCTGTGGTGGTGTTGATAAGTCTCAGGCCGCTATCTTGTGGCCCGAGCCCTATCCCGTTGCGTCGGCTGCATCGCCCTTCGATGGCTCGCGCCGCCGCTCGTCCAGCCGCGCCAGGCCGTGGAGCCGATCGAACGCGATCCGATTGCCACCGGCCGCCTTGGCCGATGCGAGCGCCTCTTCGGCCGCGGCCAGCAGCTCCTCGCCGCTGAGGGTCATTCCCGGGCGCATCAGCGCGATTCCCGAGTGAGACGTTGACCGTCAGCTCGCCGCGGTCGGTGGTGAAGGGACGCTCCACGGCGCGATCCAGCACGGCCTGGGCGAAGGTCGCAGCGCCGCCCTCGTCGGTGTGCGGCAGGATGGCCAGGAAGGCGTCGCCGCCGACGCGGCCGAGGGCATCGGCCTCGCGGACGCGCAGTCGCAGGCGGAGCGCCACCTCGCGCAGGATCGCGTCGCCGACGCCCAGTCCATAGTCGTGGTTGAGCGCCGCGAAGCCGTCGATGTCGAGCAGGATCACGGACACCGGGTGCGCGTAGCGGCGCGCCTCCGCGGCCTCGGTCCGCAGGCGGTCGAGCGTCGGGCCACGGCTCGGCAGTCCCGTCAGTGGGTCGAGGCTTGACGCCCGCTCGATCTCGGCGCGCTGCAGACCGATCGTGCGACGCGCGGCCACGAGGTCGTCGAGCGTTGCGCGCAGCTCTCTCGTCAGGCGGGCGCTCTCGTCGTACTCAGGCTCCGCCACCGAATCGAGGGGCGCCTGAAGGCGCGCTCGCACCTCTGGCAGGGTGGAGCCGGCGGAGGTGACCAGCTGGCGGGCAGTGGACCGCCGCAGCCGACGCAGCGCCATGATCCAGCCGAGGGTTGCGGTGGCAGCAATCAGGCCCGCAAGGCCGGGGAGGCGCCCCGCCTCGGAGGTTCCGGCCAGGGCCAGCGCGGCGAACGAGGCCGCTGCGACGCCCAGCGCGGTTGGGCGCGCGCCTTCCTGCCAGGTGAGCGCCGCGGAAATGGCCGCCACGATGGCCCCGGCGGCGAGGAGGAACGGCGCCATCGCCTGGGTGCCCGGAGCCGCGCCGCCGAAGAGCGCGACCGCCAGGCCGGCCTCGATGACGACGGTCACGAGGAAGATGCCGATCCAGCGGGCGCGCCGGCTCCTCAGGCGGCGGCCGCCCACCGCGGAGCCAACGCCGAACGCGGCCGCGGCAGCCAGCAGGCCGATCCCGAGTCCCAGTGGTTCGACGGCGTCCACGGCCAGGCCGGCGAGCGTCGCAGCGAGCAGGCCCAGTCCCGCGGCGTCGCCCAGGTCGCGCGTCCGACCGCGCTCTGCGTGCGCCGCGACGGTGAGAAGCAGCGCGACCGCGGCCGCCGCCGCGCCGAGGGCCGCGACGACCGGCACGATCCAGCCGGGGAGGGACGCAGCGGAGGGGACCCCCGTGACGCGAAGCACGGCGAAGGCAGCCAGCGGCAGGAGCACCGCCACGAGGCGGCCTCCGGTGCGCGAAATGGTCGCGGCGAGGGATCGGTCCAAGGGTCGTTCCGCGGTGCGGCCGTGCACCGCCGAGTGTCCGGTTCGACCGCGGCCAGCGGCAATAGTACGAACGCGTATCCTCGGGCCGTGGAGACCCCCTCGCCGAGCCGCGCGGTCATGTCGCGACGCGCCTTCCTGGAGCAGACCGATCGGCTCATCACCGACGGTGAGGGGCTGGTCGCGACCCCGCACTGGGACCTCTTCCGCGCCTGGCTGCTCAACTCAGACGAGCTGCTCGAACGGGTCTGGGGTCGGATGGACCGATACCACCTGGCCTGGCTGAACGTCGGCCGGGACTCGGCGCCGTCAGGATCCGACCTGGACGAGGCCGGCACGGCCCGATTCATCGCGGAGCTGGCCAGCGCCAAGCTGGCGGTCCTGCGTACCATGCGAACCGCCGTTGCCCAGCGCGGCTGGAGAAGGTTGAGCGAAGAGGACGAGCCCGAGTGAGCGATCGTCGGCGTGATCCGATCGGCGGCCTGGCCGCGGTCTTCGCGCACCCCGATGACGAGAGCTTCACGGCCGCAGGGGCGCTTGCCCTCGCGCACGATGCCGGCCGCACGGTGCGGCTGCTGCTCCTCACCCGTGGCGAGGCCGGGAACGCCGAGCGGTCGCCGGACCTCGACCTGGCCGATACCCGCGAGGAAGAGATGCGCTGCGCCGCCGCCAAGATCGGGATGGACGAGGTCACCGTGGCCGACCACCCTGACGGGCGCCTGTCGGAGGTCCCCTTCTCGACCCTGGTCGACGAGATCGCCGCGTGGCTGGGCGACCGGCGACCCGACGCGGTGATCACCTTCGGCGCGCACGGCGTGACCAACGACGCGGACCACGTGGTGGTGGGAGCTGCGACCCGTTGGGCCGTGGAGCGGCTGGCCGAGTCGGGGATCGCGCCGCACGCGGTCTACGTGGTAGCTCCCGTCTTCAACCCCGGCCAGCGCCGGTACGACCTCTCCCCGGAGGAGGGGGCCGCCAGCCATCGGATCGACATCACCGAGGTCGCCGGGCGCAAGCTCGCCGCCCTCGCCTGCCACGCGTCGCAGGAAGACACCGCGGAGGTGATCGCCGAGCTGCGCGCCGCGCTCGACCGCGACGGGATCGTGTACGAGGGCTACACCCGCGTCCGCCCCACCGTCCCCGCCGCCCGCCCGACTTTCTTCTCCCGCTTGGTCTGATCGAGGCGGAGGTTGGCCCGCCTGTTCAGTTGCCGCTCATGAGCAGGGCCAGGACTTCCGCGATCCCGACTGAGACCCCAAGGCCCGAAACCACCAGAAAATGCCGTCGTCGCCGTTCCACCTCAGCGTCATCCACGCTGCGGAACGGCGATGCTTGGGCGGACTTAGGGTGCATGGCTTGGCTCGCCCAGACGCGCAGCGGGTGCTGCTTGAACTGCTCCCAGCGTTCCTCGATTGTCGGCCCGCCGTAGCGCTGCAGGTGTGCCTCCTGGAAGCGCCAATTCGTGTACACCACCAGGACCATAAGAACGAGCATGACCACGAGGCCGAGTTCGAAAACGTCCATGCGGCGTGATCGTAGCCGCGTGGCCCCACAGGACAAGTCCTTTGCACGCTACCGTCCTTCCCGCGCTTGACGCTCGGGGTTGCGAGCGTGGCGCGCGGCAGTGGACGGGTGGCCCCCGGTCGCTGTCCTGCGAATCCTTGCTAGACTGGTCGGCAATGACGATTGACTCGAACCTCGCCAAGGTGGACGAGGTGATGACCGCGCTCTACGACATCCACGACCCAGAGATCGGGATGAGCATCGTGGACCTCGACCTGATCAAGCACGTCGAGATCGGCGTGGACGGCGCACCCACCGAGATCAAGATGATCCTCACCACCCCCTTCTGCCCGTGGGCCGGTGAGCTGATCCAGACGGTCAAGCAGAAGACCGAGGAGGTCGTCGGGCCGCCCGTCAAGGTCACCCTGCTGGCCGATCGCTGGGAGCCACCGCCCGGCCTCTTCTAGGCCCCACTGCTTCGATTCGTGCCGCGATACCGCGGTCGCCTGTTCGACTGGGAGTCGCAGCCGAGCGCGCCCAACCCCGACGGCATGGCGGCCATCACCCGTTTCCACGAGGAGCTGGCGGCCGCCGGCGTCCTGGTCGCCGCCGGGAGGCTGCACCCAAGCTCGAAGGGTGTGCGGGTCCGCTTCACGGGAGCATCGCGGCACGTCACCGACGGCCCCTTCCTCGAGGCCAAGGAACTCGTCGGTGGCTATTGGATCTGGCAGGTCGGTTCCTTCGACGAGGCGATCGAGTGGCTCAAGCGCGCCCCCTTCGAAGGCGGGGAGTTTGAGGTCCGGGAGATCTTCGAACAGGCCTGACCTCGGCGACGGGCTGACGGGATTCCGTCGAGCAGAAGCTCACCTGCGTCGGAGGCGCCGCATTGACCCGGGCGGTACAACGCGCCAGTGCCCCATCCGACGCGTCGCTTGACTACTCATACCGATGCAGCGACGCGCGAGTCTCATCGGCGCTGATGTACTGCCATGGACGATCAGGTCTGGGCACCCGGCGCTAGCATCTCCCCGATGCGCATCTACACCCGCAAGGGCGACACCGGCACAACCGGCCTCCTCTTTGGCGGCGCCCGCGTCAGCAAGGCGGACCTGCGCACGGACGCCTACGGCACGACCGATGAAGCCGTCTCGGCCCTGGGCCTCGCCCGCGCAGCCCTGGCCGGCTCCCCCCTGGCCGATCTGATCCTGCGGCTGCAGCGCGAGCTGTTCGTGGTCGGGGCCGAGCTGGCGACGCACGTGGACAAGCGCGCCAGGCTGACCGATGGCGTCAGCCGCGTGACAGCCGAGATGATGACCGCCCTGGAGCACGAGATCGACGCGCTCGAGGCAAAGCACCCGATGCCGGCCGAGTTCGTGATCCCAGGGGAGACGCTTGCCGGCGCCGCGATCGACCTGGCGCGGACGACGCGTGCGTCGGGCGGAGCGTCGGGTCGTGGCACTGGCCGCGACCGGCGGCCTCCCCGACTCCCAGGTCGTGCCCTACCTCAACCGCCTCGCCGACCTCCTCTTCGTGGTCGCCCGCGCGGCCGATGGGGGCTTCCGCCCCGTCCGGAGCCGCGAGTAGAATCGGCCCAGCCCACCAACCTGCCTGCGGTGGGGTGCACCGCGGCAGACCGGCCCTGGCGTGGCGCACCGACAAGGAGACCCACACGATGAGCTATGCCGTGACCAACCCCGCCACGGGCGAGACGGTCAAGACCTACGACACCATCACCGACGCCGAGCTCGAGGCCGCGATCGCCGCAGCCGACGAGGCGCGCCGCACCTGGTCGAAGTCAACCACGGTCGCGGAGCGCGCGGCCCTCATCCGCCGCGTCAGCGAACTGCACACCGAGCGCCGCCAGGAGCTGGCTGAGCTCATCGTGCGCGAGATGGGCAAGCCGATCGCGCAGGCGCTCGGCGAGGTCGACTTCGCGGCGGCGATCTACGAGTACTACGCCGACCACTCGCCGGACTTCCTGAAGGACGAGCCGATCCAGCTCCTCGCGGGCAATGGCTCGGCGGTCATCCGCCGCTCGTCGCTCGGGGTGCTGCTCGGCGTCATGCCGTGGAACTTCCCGTACTACCAGGTCGCCCGCTTCGCCGGCCCGAACCTCATCATCGGCAACACGATCCTGCTCAAGCACGCCGCGCAGTGCCCCGAGTCCGCCGCCGCGATGCAGCAGATCTTCCTCGACGCGGGCTTCCCGGCCGGCGCCTACGTGAACATCTACGCCTCGCACGACCAGCTCGAGCGGGTCATCGCCGACCCGCGCGTGCAGGGCGTCTCGCTCACCGGATCCGAGCGCGCGGGCGCTGCGGTCGCTGAGGCCGCCGGCCGTCACCT
Source organism: uncultured Chloroflexia bacterium (assembly GCA_963782015.1). Lineage (GTDB taxonomy): Bacteria > Chloroflexota > Limnocylindria > QHBO01 > QHBO01 > CF-167. The sequence goes on along the minus strand of CAWAHY010000004.1, from coordinate 588,204 downwards.
GAAGAAGGTCGTGCTCGAGCTCGGCGGCTCGGACCCCTTCATCCTGCTCTCGACCGACGACCTCGACGCCACGGTGCAGAACGCGGTCGATGCCCGCCTCGACAACAGCGGCCAGTCCTGCAACGCGGCCAAGCGCTTCATCGTCGCCGACGAGCTGTACGAGCCCTTCCTCGCGAAGTTCACCGCGAAGATCGCCGAGATCGAGGCGACCGACCCGACGTCGGCCGACTCGGCGCTCGGCCCGCTCTCCTCGCTCAAGGCCGCTGAGGGCGTCGACGACGCAGGTCAAGCGCGCGATCGAGCACGGCGCGACGCTCGTGCACGGCGGCACCCGCAACGGCGCGTTCTTCCAGACGACCGTGCTGACCAATGTCACTCCCGAGAACCCCGCCTCCAAGGAGGAGTTCTTCGGCCCGGTCGCGCAGGTGTACCGCGCCAAGGACGAGGCCGATGCCGTGCGCATCGCGAACGACACCCCGTTCGGCCTGGGCTCGTACGTCTACAGCACCGACAAGGAGCAGGCGCTCCGCGTCGCCGACGGCATCGAGGCCGGCATGGTGTTCGTGAACGTCGTGCTCGCCGATGGCGCCGAGCTGCCGTTCGGGGGCATCAAGCGCTCGGGCTCGGGCCGCGAGCTTGGCCGCTTCGGCGCCGACGAGTTCGTGAACAAGAAGATGATCCGCATCGGCTGAGTTGATGGGCGTCTGACGCCCGCCTCGGCTGGCTAGCGCAACAGCCTTCGGCAGGCGCCAGCCACCCCCTGGACTTCAGCACGCTTGTCGGTATTCATGGCCGTTCAGGAGGCCGCGGTGGCGTCATCGATTCACAGCTCGATCGTCATCAATCGGCCGATCGAGGACGTCTTCGCCGTCCTGACCAACGTCGAGAACGCCGGGAAGTGGTTCCCGGGGAACGTGCAGGAGTGGTGGACCTCGCCGCCACCGCATGGCGTGGGATCTACCCGACGCGCCCGGGTGAAGATGGGCTTCATGACCACCGAGAACGATGCCGTGACGACCGTCTTCGAGCCACCGCATCGTGCCGGGATGAAGGGGACCTCCAGGAACGCCCCGTTCGAGGTGATGCTCACCTTCGAGTCGGTCGGGGGTGGAACGCAGGTCAACGCAACACTCGAGATGTTCGTGCGCGGCCCAGCGAAGCTGTTCGCCCCGATGTTCGGCCGCTGGTACGGGAAGAACTGGAATCAGGGGATGGCGAACCTGAAGCGAATGATGGAGTCCGGGGAGCTCTAGCGAACCTCTTCCCGACGGGGCAGGCTGAAGGAGATCGTTGTACCCGCGCCGGTCCGGGAGGTCGCCGTGATCGCCCCGCCGTGGGCCTCCACCAGGCTGCGGGCAATCGGCAGGCCGAGGCCGCTCCCCGGTGAGTCGGGGGAGCGGTAGAAGCGGTCGAAGATCTTCTCGAGCTGGTCCGGAGGGATGCCGCCGCCGGTGTCGTGGACGGTGACCTCCACTTGATCGCCGGCGACGGCGGCTGCCAGCTCGACCCTGCCGTCGCGCGGCGTGTGGCGCAGCGCGTTGGTCAGCAGGTTCGAGACGACCTCGCGGATCCGGGCCGGGTCGATGTCGAGGGTCGGCAGGATGCGGGCGCGGCCTGACGGCGAAGGCGATGCCGGCCTGCTCGGCCTGGGTGCGGTAGCTGGCGGCGACATCGGTGAGCAGGGCGCCGAGATCGGTCGGCTCGCGGTGGAGGACGAGGCTGCCCGCCTCGGCCAGCGTGAGGGTCCGCAGGTCCTCGATCAGCCGTTCCAGGACCCGGGTCTCCTCGAGGAGCGGCTGGAGATGGGCGGCATCGGCCGGATAGACGCCGTCGAGCAGGGCCTCGAGGTTGCCCTGGATCACGGTGAGCGGGGTGCGCAGCTCGTGGGAGACATCGGCCAGGGCTGACCGGCGCTGCTGTTCGACCTCTTCCAGCCGTGCGCTCATGGCGTTGAAGGCGCGGGCCAGGGTGCGCACCTCGCGTGGTCCGCGCTCGGGGACACGCGTGCTGAAGTCGCCGGCCTCGACTCGCCCGGACGCCTCGATCAGGTCGCCGACCGGGGCCGCCGCCCGGCTGATGGCCCGCCCGATCAGCGCCAGCACGATCACCACCAGCAGGCCGATCAGGAGCGTTGGGGCAATTCCGCCCGCGGCGCCGAAGACGCTGCCGACCACCCAGCCCAGCAACCAGAGCACCCCCGCCACCAGGGCCAGCATGAAGATGAAGAAGCAGCCGATGCGCCACATGAAGTGGCCCCGCATCCGGCTCCAGGCCTCCGGACCCTGCGGCGGCCATGCCTCATCCTGCGGCCACCACGGCGGCCGCTGGCCCCGGCCGCGGCGCTGCCAGCGATGCTCAGACATCGGTCAGCCGGTAGCCGACGCCGTAGACGGTGAGCAGGTAGCGGGGTGTGCGCGGATCCGGTTCGATCTTGCGGCGGATGTTCTTGACGTGGGCATCGATCGCCCGCTCGTACGACTCGAAGGCGACGCCGTGGATCGCGTCGAGGAGCTGGGAGCGGGTGAAGATCCGGCCCGGCTGACGCGCGAGGGCGGCGAGCAGCTGGAACTCCGTGGCCGTCAGGGAGACGGGGCTCCCGGAGACCTCCACGCGGAGGCGCGGGACGTCCAGCGTCAGGTCCCCGGCCCGGAGCAGTTCGGCGTCTGCGACCTGGGTGTGACGGCGGAGCACCGCGCGCACCCGGGCCGCCAGCTCGCGCGGGCTGAAGGGCTTGGTGACGTAGTCATCGGCTCCCAGCTCGAGGCCGACCACCTTGTCGGTCTCCTCGTGACGGGCGGTGAGCATGATGATCGGCACGCCGGAGTCCCGACGAAGCCGGCGGGTGACGTCGAGTCCGTCGAGCCCCGGCAGGCCCAGGTCCAGCACGATCAGGTCGGGTCGCTCGGAGTGGGCCCGCATCAGCGCCTCATTGCCGTCTCGTGCCGTGGAGACGGCGAAGCCCGCCCGCTCCAGGTAGTCGCGGACGAGCTGGACGATCTTTGGCTCGTCGTCGACGACGAGGATGCGTGCCACGTTCGGCATGGTAGTCGGACGGGCGGCGCCGGCCGCCCGTCCGTATCGGTCCTGGGGAAGGTCAGGCCTTGTCGGGAGCCGGGTTCTCCGCCGACTCGCCGTGGCGCTCGCGGTGCCACGAGTCCAGATACTCGTGCCGGCCGCCCCACTTCGAGTAGCCGCCATGGTGCCCGCCCCATCGGCCCATGCCGAATGCTGCGCGCAGGAATCCGAAGAAGAGGAACAGGACGAACAGCCCGATCAGGAACCCGCCGAAGCCGAAGCCGCCCGGCTGTCCGAGGTACGCGCTGGGGACATATCCGGCAGGGATGGCGGCACCGGAGGCAATCGCCTGGCCAATGTCCGAGTTGATGCCGGCCGTCACGCCCGCGTTGTAGATGTTGACCCCGGCCACCGCCAGCAGCCCCACCAGGAGCAGGAAGGCGAAGAATCTGAAGAACCCCATTGGAATGACTCTCCTCGTTGTGGATCCTCGTCTGGATCCGATGAGGAGAAGAGTCGTGGGCCGATGTGCGCGAATTGTGAACCTGGGGTGGAGGAATCGCCTTGCCGCGGTGGGCAGCGGTGCGCGCGTGGTCACCGCGTGACGCTAACGGCCGAGATCTCGGTCCTCGCCGGCCGTTGCGGTCATGGGGTGCTCAATCGGCCGACCAGGCGGATGCGGATGGCTGTTCTCGGCCGTTGTGGTCACCGGGTGACGATGCGGTGGCCTGAGCCGCTCACACCATGGGGTCGAGGACGAAGACGGGGATCTGGCGGGTGGTCTTCTCCTGGTAGCTCGCATAGTCGGGCCACGTTTCGACGGCGCGCTCCCACCAGAGGGCCTTCTCGTCGCCAAAGACCTCGCGGGCGAGGTAGTCGTGCTTGACGGCGAGGTCCTGCAGCTCGACGTGCGGGTGCGTCGCGAGGTTGTGGTACCAGGCGGGGTTCATCGGGGCGCCGCCGAGCGAGGCGACCACCGCGTAGATGCCCTCGTGCTCGACGCGCATCAGGGCGGTCTTGCGGAGCTTGCCGCTCTTCGCGCCGAGCGAGGTGAGCACGATCACCGGGCGACCGCGCAGGGCGCCGCCCTGCTCGCCATTGGTCGCCTCGTACTCCTCGACGTTCTTGCGCGACCAGGCGGAGGTCCCGGGTTCGTACTCACCGATGAGTGGCATGGGGCCAACCGTACAGGAATGGCGGCTATCATCGGAGCCGATGGCTGAGCAGACCACGAAGCCCGCGCCCGTCCGCCGCAAACGGACCCGTCCCGCGGCCGCGGCGGTTGCGCCGCCTGCCGTCCTCGAGCCTGAGCCGCAGCTGCCCCGTGGACGCACGCCCGCCCTCGGCTCTGCCGAGCAGCACGAGCTGCTGCACAAGGGCGTCGCCCTCTTCAACGGGATGCGCTACTGGCATGCCCACGAGGCCTGGGAGACGCTCTGGCGCGCGGCCGACGACGAGGACCGCGACTTCTACCAGGGGCTGATCCAGGTCGCCGCCGGGCTGCTGCACCTCCAGCGCCGCAACGTGCGCGGCGCGCGCAACAAGCTGAGCGAAGGGCTCGAGAAGCTGGCCAGGTACGAGCCGGCGCATCGGGGCGTGGTGGTGAACGAGCTGGTGGCCAAGGGCAAGCTGATCCTGGTCGATCTCAACGCCGGCCTCGTCCCGTACCTGATCCCGCCGGTGATCCGCTTCGTCGAGATGGACCGCGCGCAGGACTTCGACCGATGACCGACGACCGGGTCGAGCACGACTCGATGGGCGACGTCCATGTCCCCGCCGGCGCGCGGTGGGGAGCCACCACCCAGCGCGCGGTCGAGAACTTCCCGATCAGCGGGCAGCGCATCGATCCCGAGCTGATTCACGCGCTGGGGCGGATCAAGGCGGCGGCGGCCACGCGCGAACGCGACGCTGGGCGGGTTGGACGCCGAGACTGCCGCGGCCATCCGGACCGCTGCGCTCGAGGTGGCGGACGGCGGCTGGGACGACCATTTCCCGATCGACGTGTACCAGACCGGGTCCGGCACCTCGTCCAACATGAACGCCAACGAGGTGATCGCCAGCGTCGCCGCCGAGCGGCTGGGCCGGCCGGTGCATCCCAACGACCACGTCAACGCCAGCCAGTCGAGCAACGACGTCTTCCCATCGGCCATCCACCTGGCGGCGACCGATGGCGTGGTCAATGCCCTCATCCCCGCGCTGCGACGCCTGGCCGTTGCGCTCGAGGGCAAGGCGCGGCGAGTTCGCCGTCGGTCGTGAAGTCGGGTCGCACGCACCTCATGGACGCCACGCCGGTGACGCTGGGCCAGGAGTTCGGCGGGTATGCCGCGCAGGTCCGCTACGGGATCGAGCGGCTCGAGTCGACGCTCCCCCGGGTGGCGGAGCTGGCCCTGGGCGGCACCGCGGTCGGCACCGGCATCAACGCCCCGGCCGGCTTCGCGGCGGCGGTCATCGCGGAGCTGCGGCGATGCCACCGGCCTGCCGCTCACCGAGGCGCGCAACCACTTCGAGGCGCAGGGCGCCCGCGACGCGCTGGTGGAGCTGATCGGGCAGCTGCGGGTCATCGCCATCGGCCTCTACAAGATCGCGACGGACATCCGCTGGATGGGCTCCGGGCCGCGCGCCGGGCTGGCGGAGATCCACCTGCCCGACCTCCAGCCGGGCTCGTCGATCATGCCCGGCAAGGTGAACCCGGTCATCCCCGAGGCGCTCTCCATGGTCTGCGCCCAGGTGATCGGCAACGACGCGTCGATCGCCTTCGGCGGTGCGGCCGGCAACTTCGAGCTGAACATCATGCTGCCGATGCTGGCGCGCAACCTGCTCGAGTCGATCCGGCTGCTGTCATCCGCATCGGTCCTGTTTGCAGACCGATGCGTCAGCGGCATCGCCGCCGACGAGGCACGCGCCCGCGAGTACGCGGAGGGGTCGCCGTCCATCGCGACCGCCCTCAACCCGATCCTCGGCTACGAGGAGGTGGCGAGCATCGCCAAGCAGGCGTTGGCCGAGCGCAAGACGATCCGCCAGGTCGTGATCGAGCGCGGCCACGTCGAGTCGGGCAAGGTCAGCCTCGAGGACCTCGACCGCCTGCTCGACGTGATGCGGATGACGAAGCCGAAGGCGTAGACAGTAGCCGCGACATGTACGCCGTCGAGGATTCGTCCTTCAGGCAGGCTCGGACCTCGTCACCGCCCTTGCCGGGGAGCTGCGGCGACCAGGAGAGCGCTGGGTCTGCCCACGCGGTCGATCTCCAGGCGCTGGTCAGGCGCTCAGCCGGCACCGCGGTTGACGAGGGTGGCGAGGCAGCCCACCTCTCGTCGCTCGCGGCTGACCTCGGGCGCCTGTTCTCCATCGACGAGATGTTCCCGCGCCGACGTCGCGGCCGAGACCGGTAGGACCGGGTGGCCTGACCGGCTGATCCTGGTCGCGGCGTAGAATCAGCATCCAGCCAGGGTCGCCACCGCCGCACCGTCCGGTGCGCATGTGAGGAGTCCAGCACCGTGACCATCGCCACCACGAGCTACAAGAACCTGATCGGCGGCCGCTGGGTCGCCGCGGCATCGGGCAAGACCTTCGACAGCGTCAGCCCGGCGAACCACGAGGAAGTCATCGGCTCATTCCCGGCGAGCGGGCCGGCCGACGTCGACGCGGCCGTGGCAGCGGCCAAGGCCGCCTTCCCGGCCTGGAGCCTCATGCCGGCGCCGAAGCGCGGCGAGATCCTGTTCAAGGTGGCGCGCGTCCTGGCCGAGCACAAGGAAGAGCTGTCGCGGCTCATGACCCGCGAGATGGGCAAGGTGCTGACCGAGTCACGCGGCGACGTGCAGGAGGCGATCGACGTCGCCTACTACATGGCCGGCGAGGGGCGGCGCCTCTTCGGCCAGACCGTGCCGTCCGAGATGCCCGACAAGTTCGCGATGGCCATCCGGCGGCCGATCGGGGTGGTCGGCATCATCACCCCCTGGAACTTCCCCGTCGCGATCCCCGGCTGGAAGCTCTTCCCGGCGCTCATCTGCGGCAACACCGCGGTCATCAAGCCGGCCAGCGACACGCCGGCCTGCGCGATCCGCTTCGTCGAGCTGCTGATGGAGGGTGGCATCCCCGACGGCGTGGTCAACATCGTGACCGGCTCCGGCGGCGAGGTCGGCAACGCCATCGTCGAGCATCCCGACGTGCGGGTCATCAGCTTCACCGGCCACACCGATACCGGCGTCGAGATCTCCACCCGTGCCGCCAAGACCCTGAAGCGCGTCAGCCTGGAGCTGGGCGGCAAGAACCCGATCGTCGTCTGGGAGGACGCCGACCTGGGCCTCGCGCTGGACAGCGCGGTCTGGTCGGCCTTCGGCACGAGCGGCCAGCGCTGCACCGCGGCCATCCGGCTGATCGTGCATCGGTCCGTGCACGACACCTTCGTCGAGGCGCTGCGCAAGCGCGTCGCGGGGCTGGTGCTCGGCGACGGCCTGGACGACGAGACCGATGTCGGGCCGGTCATCAACGACAAGGCGGTCGAACGGATTGCGGCGTACGCCGCCATCGGTCGCAACGAGGCCGACCTGGTGATCGGCGGCGAGCCGGCGCGCGACGGCGCGCTCGGCAAGGGGAGCTTCTTCCAGCCGACCATCTTCACCGAGGTGAAGCCCGATGCGCGCATCGCCCTGGAGGAGATCTTCGGCCCGGTGACATCGGTCATTCCGGTGGAGACGTGGGAGGAGACCGTGCGGATCGTGAACTCCGTCAAGTACGGCCTCTCGACCTCGCTCTTCACCCGGGACATCAACCTCGCCTTCCGGAGCATCCGCGACTTCGACTCGGGGCTGGGGTACGTGAACCACGGCACCATCGGCGCCGAGGCGCACCTGCCGTTCGGCGGCACCAAGGCGACCGGCAACGGCCACCGCGAGGTCGGCCAGGCCGCGCTCGACTTCTTCAGCGAGTGGAAGAGCGTCTACATCGACTACTCCGGGAAGCTGCAGCGCGCGCAGATCGACATGGAGTTCGTCGACCAGGAGCAGGTCTAGGCCAGCGTCAGCCTCGCGCCCGGAGGGCGGCCTCGATCTCGTCGAGGTGCTCGGCGCGGTGTTCCCAACGGCCTGCGTAGAGCGGGCTGTCGGGGTCGCCGGGCCACATTCGTTCCAGCGGCAGCTCCGCCACGAGCGCGTCGCACTGCTCGGCGATCCGGACGGCGAACTGAGCCGCCTTCCGCGGCTCGATCTCGTGGATCAGCGGACGGGTCGTGTCGTTGAGCCAGTCGCCATCGGGCTCGGCGTCCCCTGCCACCCACGGCGCGCCACTCTTGATCTTCTCGGCCAGGACCAGGACGCGGATGTCCCAGTACGCGATGTGACCGAGGACGCCGGCGACGGTCCAGTACTCGTTCACGGGAGCGGTCAGCGCGTCGTCGTCAAGCCGCTCGACGAGCGCGCGCAGGCGTGCCCGTTCGCGGGTGTTCGCCTCGATGTAGGAGCGATCCTCAGCCATGTCGCGATCTCAGGCGGCCGATGCTCGCAGCACACGTACCGTGAGGACGGTCCGTACGAGCCCCCAGCCGACCCCGAAGACGGCGATCAGGATCAGTGCCAGGCCGATGTCCGGCACCGCGTGGAAGATCGCCGGAAAGTCGCCGATCCCGAACGCGCTGCGGTCCAGGACAAGCAACCAGGCGAGCGCGGTCAGCGCCACGTCCAACGCCAGCGGCAGGAGCAGGTGGCGCGTCAGCTCACGCCGCCCGTGCGGGACGGAGTCCGGGTGGCGCCGCCAGCGGCGAAGGTTGCGGAGCCCCCAGAGCACCCCCAGCGCCATCAGCAGCGCGGCGATCCCCAGCAGCTGGCGGCCGTACTGGCTCAGCACGTCGTCGTAGTTGACCAGCGCAGGCGCCTGGCGGCCCAGCAGGATCCCGGCGATCCCGGTGTGGACCTGGTAGAAGCGCGACGGGGCCGCCTCGTCGTTCCGGTTCATCAGGACCACCACGCCGTAGCCGGCGTCGGGGAGGAGGAGCATCGCGGTGGCGTAGGTCGAGTGCGAGCCGGTGTGCTCCAGGCATGACCGGCACGTCGTACTGCGAGATGTTCGGCGCGTCGGTCAGCTGCCCGGCGTCCCAGAACGGGTAGGTGTTCCAACCCCAGCCGTAGCCGCTCCACGGATCGGGGTGCACGAGGGGCTGCCGCAGTTCCTGCATCCCGGCCGCCGAGAGGACGCGCGAGCCGTCCACCTCTCCGTCGTTCAAGTGAGCACGGAGCACGCGGCCAAGGTCCTCCGCGCTCGACGCCATGAATGCCGACGGCACGGCCCCTCGCACGAAGCCGACCGGTGCCTTGATCGAGAACCCGAAGAAGGGATAGTGGCCCTGGGCCACGCCATCGGCGCTGGCATCGGCTTCGCTCGTGAAGGAGTCGACCATGCCAAGCGGCGCGAAGACGTTCTGCGCCATGTACTCCTCGAACGACATGCCCGATACGTACGCGACCAGGTACCCGAGCGCGTCGTAGTTCGCGTTCGAGTACTCGAACTGACCGATGGGGTGGCTCAGCGGCGTCCGCGCCAGGCGGCGGATGTTGCGCTCCAGGGCGCCGTCATCGGTCCCTTCATCGGTCCGATTGACCAGCCCGTCGGCCTCCGAGAAGCCGCTGGTGTGGGCGAGCAGGTCCTTGACCGTGACGCGGGCCGCCTCGGCACCCTGCGTGCCGAACCAGTCCAGGTACCGGTGGACCGGGGAGTTGAGGGCGAGGTTGCCGGCCTCGATCTGCTGCATGACGGCGATCGCGGTCAGCTGCTTGCTCAGCGACGCGAGGTGGAACGGGGTCGTGGGCGTGACCCGGGTGCCGGCGTCGTCCGTGGTGCCGAAGCCCTCCTCGTAGACGATGCCGTCGGCATCGACCACGACCACCGCCGCGCCCGGGACGCCCAGCTCGTCAAGGGCACCCGCCACGAAGCTGCGGATCTCCTCGACGGTCTTCGCGCTGAGCGGCCCCTTGGCCGAGACGAGCGAAGCGGGGCCGGCCAGCAGCGCGGCGCAGGCCAGGGCGAGGAGGAGGCGGCTCGGTCTTCGCATTCCCGCGGAGCATACGGACGCTGGCACCGGCGTCAACCCCTGGGCCTTTTGCGTCAAGCCTTCGCGCGTGCCACCATCGGGCGGCCATGCGGCTGCCCTACTTCCCGCTCCACCTCGTCCTCTTCCCGCACCTGCCGCTGCCGCTCCACATCTTCGAGGAGCGCTATCGGGCCATGACGCGCGACCTCCTGGCCGATGGCTCCCCGTACCGGGGCCGCTTCGTGATCGGGACCATCACCTCAGGCGCCGAGGTGGGCGAGGGCGCGAACGCTCCGATCACCAGCCAGATCGGCACGGTGGCGGAGGTTCGGCGCGCCGAGCGCTTCGCCGACGGGCGCTGGGCGCTGGTGGTGGTCGGCGCCGAGCGCGTGAAGCTGGGCGCGGTCGATCGGTCCGGGCCGTACGCGCTGGTCGACGTGGAGCCGCTCCCGGAGTCGCTCGGTGACGCGGCGGCGGCGGGTCGCCTGCTCCCGCAGGTGCAGGCCGCGCTCGACGCCTACCTCGACACGGTGAAACGCTTCGTGGCCTCCAACGCGTCGGTTGGGGGAGAGTCGCACGAGATCACCGACGTGGCCGCCTCCCTGGACGAGGTCCTCAAGCCGATCCACCTGCCGGACGACCCACTCGCGGCGAGCTACGCGGTCGCCGGCGTGCTCCAGATCGAGCTGCACCGCAAGCAGCAGCTCCTCGAGCAGCCCGACGGTGCCAGCCGCCTCCAGGCCGAGCTCAGCCTGCTGCGCCGCGAGGCGCGTCTCCTGGCGGACGGCGCCATGCCCTCGGTGAGCCGCGACGACCTTCGCTACAACCCCAACTGAGCCGATGCGCGGTCGCCTCCTCGCCGCGGTGGTCGCGGCCACGGTCCTGCTGAGCGCGTGCAGTGGCACGCCCACGCCCGAGCGCCAGCGGCGCACAGCCGACACCCACCGCCACCCGTTCGGCACCACGCTGCCCAGCGAGCCCCCGTCGACCTCGCCGCAACCCACCGCGACGCAACCGGCGAGCGGCTGCCGGACGGGCAACCGCGTCGCAGCCGGGGAGCAGGAGACCTTCACGACGGTGCCGAACGCGGATCAGGGCGTCGCGCTCACCCTCGACATGGGCGGCCGCCTCGACCCGGGGATCGACATCCTCAACTTCCTGATCGCCAACGGCGTGTGCGCCACCATCTTCCCGACCGGCGCCATGACGCAGAGCCCGGAGGGCCAACGGGTGATGGCCGTCATCGCGGCGCACCCGGAGCTGTTCGAGATCGGCAACCACACCATGCACCACTGCAACCTGGTGGTGGGCGGCGGGGGCTCGCCGAGCACCGCCCCGTGCGCCGGCATCATCCCCGACGCCGATTTCGTCCGGACCGAGCTGACCGATGCGGCCGCGATCCTCGAGCAGTTCTCCGGTCAGCAGCCGGTCCCCTATTGGCGCCCGCCGTTCGGCGTCACGAACCAGGCGGTCCGGGACGCGGCGGCATCGGTGGGGTACACCAAGACGATCATGTGGGACGTCGACACCATCGACTGGAGGCCGATCGCCGACGGTGGGCCGACGGCCGAGCAGATCGCCACCAAGGTGGTGAGCCGGGCCGTCGAGCGGCTCGATCGTGCTGATGCACCTGGGGGGCTACGAGACGCTCGACGCGCTCACGATCATGGTCCCCGCCCTGCGCGAGCGCGGCTTCCTGCTGACCACCATCTCGGACCTCCTGGGCTAGCCGCCGGCCGGCTCGCCCGTGGCGGGCCGAACGTCACCCTCGCCTGCCCCCCAATGGCAGGTGCTCCGGGGTCACCCGGGTGGGACCCTGCAGACATGGCAGACCAGAGGAATCCGGCGAGCAAGCTGGGCGGCACCTGGTTCGGCGCGGGCCTGAATGCACGCGACCGCGACCGGCTGGTGGCGGGGTCAACGCTCCGCACCTTCGGTGTCGGCGAGGTCCTGCTGCGCGAGGGAGCCGCCTGCGAGACGTTCGGCGTCCTGATCTCCGGGCTGCTCGGGATGCAGACCCTGGTGCCGGGGCGCGGAACCGTGACCCTCATGACCGTCGAGCCGGGCGACGTCTACGGCTGGTCGGCGCTGGTGCCACCGCATCGGTCCACCTCGACGGTGCTCGGCATCGAGCCGGGAGAGGCGCTCGTCTTCGACGCCGCCGAGCTCCGCGACCTGCTCCGCGACGACGACGCCCTGGCCGCCACCCTCTACCCGCGAGTCCTCCAGTCGCTCGGCCGGCGCCTCACCGCCACCCGCTTCCAGCTGCTCGACCTGTATGCGCGGGAGCGCGACTACGTCCCATGGTGACCGCCGCGCCCCCCGGGGCGACCTTCCTGCCGCGAGAGCGATTCGACGCCCTCCTGGACCTGCTCCGGGAGGGCGGTCGCACCGTCATCGGGCCGACGCTGCGCGACGGCGCGGTCATGCTCGGCGAGATCGGCAGCGCCGCCGACCTGCCCGCCGGCTGGCGGGACGTGCAGGCACCCGGCAAGTACCGCCTCTCCGACGGCAACGGCCCGCGCCTCTTCGACGTGGTGAACGGCCCGCAGAGCTGGAAGCAGTTCACCTTCCCGCCCCGCATCCCGGTGGCCACCGCTCGCCGGGAAGGGGGCGCGTCGACCTTCGCTCCCGTGGCTCCGGATCCGCCGCGCCTGGCATTCCTCGGGGTGCGGGCCTGCGAGCTGGCGGCCCTCGGCATCCAGGACCAGGTCCTCGCCGGTGGCACGTACGTGGACGAGGACTACCGCGCCCGCCGCGAGTCGGCGATCGTGGTGGCGGTCGAGTGCACCCGCGCCGGCGCCACCTGCTTCTGCGCCTCGATGGGGACCGGGCCAGAGGTGCGCTCCGGACACGACCTGGTCCTGACCGAGGTCGACGACGGTTTCGTGGTCGCCTCCGGCTCGCCGGCCGGCGATCGGCTGCTCGCTCGGCTCCCCGGGCCGCGCGCCACCGCGGCGCAGGTCGCCGCCGCATCCGGCGCCGTGGCAGCCACCCGCGCGGCGATGGGCGACGACGCCGTCGCGGCCGAGGGCCTCCGCGATCGGCTCATGGACAAGCTCGACAGCCCGCGCTGGGCCGAGGTCGCGGACCGCTGCCTGGCCTGTGCGAACTGCACCATGGTCTGCCCCACCTGCTTCTGCACCTCGACCGACGTGCACTCCGACCTGGACGGCACCGTCAACGTGGCGGAGCGCGAGTGGGACTCCTGCTTCAACATCGGCTTCGCCAAGGTCGCCGGCGGCAACTTCCGGCCGAACCGGTCGGACCGATACCGCCAGTGGCTCACCCACAAGTTCGCGACCTGGCACGACCAGTTCGGCTCATCGGGCTGCGTCGGCTGTGGCCGATGCGTCACCTGGTGCCCGGTCGGCATCGATGTCCGCGAGGAGCTGGCCGCCATCGCGCCGCCGGCGATCCCGGTGGGCCGCATCCCGCCGCGTCCCGCCGCCGCCACGACGGGCCGCTTCGACGTGGCCACCCTGCGCGACGTGCATGCCGAGACCGACGACACGAAGACGCTGCGCCTCACCCCCGGGGACCCAGCCCTGCTCGGTGGGCAGCCGGGCCAGTTCGTGATGGTCGAGCAGCCGGGCTTCCCCGCCTTCCCGATCTCGTGCTCGCGCTACGGCGCCGAGGATCTCTTCCTGACGGTGCGGGGCGCCGGCCCCGCCACCGCGGCCCTGCTCGCCACGCCGATCGGCGGCGAGGTCGGGCTGCGCGGGCCGCTCGGGCGTCCCTGGCCGATCGACCGGGCGCTGGGCCGCGACGTGGTGGTCGTGGCCGGCGGGATCGGGCTCGCCCCGCTGCGGCCCCTGATCGATGCGCTCATCGCGGACCGCGACCGGTTCGGCTCCATCCTGCTCGCCTACGGGGCTCGGACGCCCGCCGACCAGCTCTTCCGCGACGAGCTCGTCTCGTGGGCAGGGCACGACATCGAGGTGGTCCAGATCGTCGACCGTTCCGGCCCCGGCTGGACCGGGCGCGTCGGCGTCGTCACCAACCTGCTCGACCAGCGCGACTTCGCGCGGCGGGCATCGGTCGCCTTCGTGGTCGGACCCGAGCGGATGATGCAGGCCACCACGCGCGTCCTGCGTGACGGCGGCATCCCCGCCGAGCGGATCTTCGTCTCGCTGGAGCGGCACATGGAGTGCGGCATCGGCCTCTGCGGACATTGCCAGATGGGCCCGTTCTTCATCTGCAAGGACGGCCCGGTCTTCTCGCTCAGCGAGCTCGGCGACCTCTTCAGCCGGGAGGGGATCTGATGGCCGCCACGCAGCTGCCGCGCGTCGGCGTCGTCAAGATGGCCTCCTGCGACGGCTGCCAGCTGACGCTCCTCGATCTCGAGGACGAGCTGGTTGCGATCGGGCAGCGCTTCGACCTGGTCGAGTTCCCGGAGGCGACCTCCAGCCGCTCGAGCGGCCCGTACGACATCCTGCTGGTCGAGGGATCGATCAGCACCCCGGAGCAGCTGGAGCAGATCGTCGAGCTGCGCGCCCGCACCAAGCTGCTGGTGACCATCGGCGCCTGCGCCACCGCCGGCGGCATCCAGGCCATGCGCAACTGGTCCGACGAGCCCGCCTGGCGCGCATCGGTCTATCCGCATCCCGAGTATCTCGAGTCGCTCGCCACCGCCACCCCGGTGGCGGAGCACGTGACCGTCGACGCCGAGCTGCGCGGCTGCCCGATCGACGGGCGGCAGCTGTTCGAGCTGCTCACCGCCCTGCGTCTCGGTCGGCGGCCGCAGCTTCCCGACGAGGCGGTCTGCAACGAGTGCAAGCGGAAGGGGCGAGTCTGCGTGCTGGTCGCCTCCGACCTGCCGTGCCTCGGCCCGGTGACCGCGACCGGCTGCGGCGCGCTCTGCCCGGGCTACGACCGCGCCTGCTACGCCTGCTTCGGGCCGAAGGACCAGCCCAACACCGCCAGCCTCGCGCGCTGGATGGGCGCCACCCGATCGGCGCCCGAGGTCGATCGCCTCTTCGCCATGTTCAACGGCTACTCCCCGGCCTTCCGCGAGGCGAGTCAGCGCGCCGTGGGCGTCATGCAGCCGCCTCCGCGCAAGCGGCGGGGAAAGGGCGAGGCGAGCTGATGTACACGAATGCCGCCAAGGGCGATCGGCACTTCGAGGTCGGCCAGCTGACCCGCGTCGAGGGCGAGGGCTCGCTTGACCTGCGCGTGGCGGCCGACGGCACGGTCGCCGCCCAGCTGCGCATCTTCGAGGCCCCGCGCTACTTCGAGCGGCTGGTGATCGGCCGCACGCCGGACGAGGTGCTCGACATCGTGGCCCGCATCTGCGGGATCTGCCCGGTCGCCTACCAGATGTCCGCGGTGCACGCCTTCGAGGACCTCTTCGCGGTGCCGATCGATCCGGCCGTCCGCACCCTGCGCCGCCTCCTCTACTGCGGCGAGTGGATCGAGAGCCACGCGCTCCACATCTTCCTGCTCCACGCCCCCGACTTCCTCGGCTACCCCAGCGCGCTCGACATGGCGAAGGACCACCTGGAGCTGGTCGGCCGCGGGCTCGGCATCAAGAAGCTCGGCAACCGGATCGTCTCGATCGTCGGCGGGAGGCCCATCCACCCGGTCAACGTGCGGGTCGGCGGGTTCTACCGCGCGCCGCGCGCGCACGAGCTTGACGAGCTGGCGGCGCCCCTGAAGGCCGCGATCGCCGAGGCCAGGGAGACCGTCGCGCTGGTCGCGACCCTCGACACGCCGCCGTCCGACCGCGAGCCGCGCCTCGTCTCGCTGCGCCACCCCTCCGAGTACCCGATGAGCGATGGCCGGATCGTCTCGAGCGACGGGATCGACCTCGCCCCGACCGACTGGGGCAAGGCCTTCCACGAGGAGCAGGTTCCCTGGTCCCATGCGCTCCAGGCACATGCCGCCGACGGCGTCCCGTACCTGCTCGGCCCCACCGCCCGCGTGGCACTGGCGCGCGAACAGCTGCACCCGGTTGCCCGCGCCGCGCTGGATGCCACCGGCATCTCCGCCGAGGACCTGCGGCGCAACGTCTTCCGCAGCATCGTGGCGCGCTCGGTCGAGCTGCTCCACGCGCTGGCCGAGGCCGCCGACATCGTGGCCGGCTACGAGCCGCCGGCCAGGCCCTTCACCCCCTGGCAGGCGCGCGCCGGGATCGCGGCCTGGGCGACCGAGGCGCCGCGCGGGCTGCTCTTCCATCGGTACCGCGTGGATGCCGCCGGCAAGGTGCGCGGGGCGCAGATCGTGCCGCCCACCAGCCAGAACCAGGCCGCCATCGAGCACGACCTGGCGCTCTTCGCCCCCGCGGTGCTCGACCTGCCGCACGACGAGGCGACCCGTCGCCTCGAGCAGCTGATCCGCAGCTACGACCCCTGCATCTCGTGCGCGACCCACTTCCTCGACGTGCGAATCGAGCGGGACCGATGACGCCCCTGATCCGGGTGCTCGCCTGCGGCGCGATCGATCGCGGCGACGACGGCGTGGCGCTCCGCGCGGTGCGTTCCGTGCCCGCCGAGGCACGACACGGGGCACAGATCGAGGAGGTCGGCTACCTCTCCCCGGAGCTGCTGATGGGCGACGCGACGGGGCTCCCGCGCCTGGTGCTCGACTGCGTCAAGGGCCTGCCGGGAGGGGAGATCATCGACCTGCCGCTCGCCGAGCTGCCCGCGCTCGAGGCGCGCATGCGCACGACATCGACCCACGCCCTGGCGCCGGGAGCCGCGGTCGCCCTGGCCGCCCTGCTCGGCGCCGTCCATCCGGCGGATCGGTTCCTCGGCATCGGCGGCGAGCGCTTCGAGATGGGCGACGACCTGTCACCGGCAGTCACTGCGCAGCTCGCCATCCTGGTCGAGCGCTTGACCGCCCACATCGCCGAGGCGCAGCCATGTGCCTGACTGCACCGGCGCGCGTCACCGCCATCGATCCCGATGGAGCGACCGTCCTGCTGGGTGGCCGCGAACGCCGCGCATCGACCCTGGTCGTCCCCGACGTCCGGGTGGGGGACTGGGTGATCGTGGCCGCGGGCACGATCCTGGAACGCATTGATCCGCTGCAGGCGGCGCAGCTGACAGCCGCCGTCAACGAAGCCTACCGAGAGGAATCCTGACCATGAACGCACCACGAACCGGCATCTACCTGGCGGTTGCCACCGCGCTGATCAGCGGCGTCTCCGTCTTCCTGAATGGATTCGCGGTGCGCCAGTTCCCCGACCCCGCCACCTACACGACGCTCAAGAACGCGGTCGCGGCCATGATCCTGGCTGGCGCGTTCCTGGCGGTTGGCGGCCTGCCCCGCTCGCTCGGCGGGCGCCGCTGGCTGGGGCTGGCAGTGCTGGGCCTGATCGGCGGCAGCGTGCCGTTCCTCCTCTTCTTCACCGGCCTGGCGCAGGCCACGGCGCCGGCTGCGGCGGTGATCCACAAGACCCTCTTCATCTGGGTTGCCCTGCTGGCGGTGGTGCTGCTCCGCGAGCGCCTCGGCGCCTGGCAGATCGGCGCCCTGGGCGTGCTCCTGGTCGCAACGCTCCTCATCCAGCCGCCGAGCGGCGTCAGCTGGGGCGGCGGCGAATCGCTGATCGCGCTGGCGACCGGCTTCTGGGCGGTCGAGACGATCGTGGCCCGCCGGCTGCTGGCCTCGGTCCCGCCGCTCGTGGCCGGCGCCGGTCGGATGGGCTTCGGCCTCGTCATCCTGGTCGGCTACCTGGCCTTCACCGGGCGACTCGGCCTGGTTGCCCAGCTCGGCCCGATCCAGTGGGCCTGGGTGCTCGGCACCGGCGTCCTGCTGGCCGGCTACGTGGCGACCTGGTACGGCGCGCTGCAGCGCGCACCGGCGGCCACCGTCGCGGCGGTATTGACCCTCGGGGCACCGATCACAGCGGGCCTGTCGGCGGTCGTGAACGGGGGCGTTCCGGCCGCCGGTCCGCTGGGCGGCTACCTGCTCATCCTGCTCGCCGCCGGTGGCATGGCGATCGTGTCCCTGCGCCGCCGGCCGCAGCCGGTGCCGGTCACGGCCTGATGCTCGCCCCGCCCGCGCCAGCCGCCATCGCGCCTCCGCCGGGGCCCGTGCTCTTCGGGCGGTACGCGTTCGGTCCGAACCGGCTCGGCTACTGCGGCCCCGACGAGGCGCAGGCGCTGCTCGCCCTCGCCGCAGCCGGCAGGGACGATCGTGGCCTGCGCAACCTGGCGCGCGGCTTCGAGGGCGCCTACCCCTACCTCGAGCTGATCGCGGCGGCCAACGAGATCGCCGATCCGCTCGACCGCGAGGTCGTCGAGGCGTACTGGCTGGGCAACCCGCTGACCGCCGCGGTCCGCAGGCGCCAGCTGCATCAATCGGTCGAGGAGCGCTTCCGACCGCGGCTGGCGGCGTCCGACTGGCGCTGGCTGGAGGCGGCGGTGGCGATCGGGGCGCGACCGGTGCACGCGTTCCACGTGCTCGACGTGTTCCCGCGCGTCGGCCTGCTGCGCGGCGAGGCGGTCAGCAACGTGCTGGCCACCATCGACTCGTGCCGGATCCGCTGGGGACGGGTCGAGGCGGTGATCGGCGATCAGCTGGTCGTCTCGGCGGTCTCGCTCGAACAGGTCGACGGCAAGCTGCAGCTCGCAACGCCTCAGCTGGAGATGGTCAGCCGCTGGCTCGACGGGTCGGGCTTCGTGGACGACATCGAGCCGGGCGAGATGGTCGCCATCCACTGGAGCTGGGCCTGCGATCGCCTCACGCCGCGCCAGCTGCACAACCTCGTGGCGTGGACGCGCCTGGCGCTCGGGGTGGCGAACCGCGCGATCTAGGCCAGCATCTGCCGGATGGCAGCCAGGCTCGACGCCGATGGCTCCGGCAGGCGCGACACCGTGGCCGCGCGGCGCATCGGCCAGCCGCTCCCGGCGTCGATCGTCGCCTCGTCCACGCCGGGGTGCAGCCCGGCCAGCTCCATCTCCCCGTCCGCGCCGAAGTGGTAGACGCCCAGCTGGGTGACCACCGCGGTCGGTCCGGCCCCGGCCCAGGCCGGGCGCCCGCCGCTCCCATCGGGCCGGTGATGGCCCGGTGACGTGACGAAGTCGACCCGCTCCACGAACGAGCGGAGCGACTGGTTCATGACCACCACCACGCGCCGCGCGTTGAGGGCGATCTCGCACGCCCCGCCGGAGCCCGGCAGGCGCACGGACGGATGGTCGTATGGCCCGATGACGGTGGTGTTCAGGTTGCCCCAGCGGTCGATCTGCGCCGCGCCGAGCATGCCGACCTCGATCCTGCCGCCCTGCAGGAAGCCGCCGAACAGGTCGCGCATGCTCATCGTGGCGGCGGATCCGGAGACGAGGGCGGGGTCGCCGATGCTGTCGGGCAGCCGCGTCGGACGCGCCCCGACCACGCCGGACTCGTAGATCAGCTCCAGGTCCGGCGCGACCGAGGTGCGCGCCAGGTTGGCGGCGGCGTTCGGCAGCCCGATCCCGACGAAGACGGTCCGCACCCCGGCCAGCTCGGCCGCGGCGGCGGCGATCATCAGCTCGTCGGGGGTGGCGTCGCTCATCGATAGCTCCCGTAGTCGACGCTCCCCGAGGGGCGCGGCTCGGGACGCAGCGCCGCGACCCGGCTCGGCGCCCAGCCGCTCGGTGTAGGCGGCGCGCCCGTCGAGGCCGCGGACCCACTCGTCGAGCCACGCCTCGAGCCGGGCTGGGTCCCGCGCGACGGCGTCCCAGTCGCGGTAGAAGGCGTTGTCGCGGTCGTAGTAGCCCTGCGCGAACGAGGGGTGCGCGCCGAACGGCTCGACGCAGACGGCGTCCACCACGGTGCCCGGCAGGAGCGTGCGGTCGGGGTCGTCGCGCACGACCGCGCCGTCGACCAGCTCCTCGACCACCGCGATCACGCGTCGCGCGGCGAGGGCCGCCTCGCGCTGCACGCCCACGATGCCCCAGGCCTGGACGTTGCCGTCCGCAGTCGGCGCGCTGGGCGTGGATGATCGTGACGTCGGGGTTGAGCGGCGGCACGACGGCCACCTCCTCGCCGTCGTACGGCGAGGCGACGCGGCGGATACGCGGGTTGACCTCAGCCAGGTCGCTGCCGTCGTATGAGCGCAGCGGGAAGAAGGGGAGGCGGCTGGCGCCCGCGGCGTAGCGCGCCACCATCCCGTGGTGGCTGTACTCCTCGATCTCCAGCGCGCCCGCCTCGATCCCGCGGCGAATCGCATGCAGCGAGCCGACGCCGGGGTTGCCGAGCCAGGAGAAGACGAGCTTCGACGCGCAGCCGGCCGCCACGAGCTGGTCGTAGACCAGGTCCGGGGTGAGGCGCGCGAGGGTCAGGCCTCGACGTCCCTGCCGGATCACCTCGTGCGCCGCGGCGAAGCTGATGAGGTGGGTGAAGCCCTCGATCGCCAGCGTGTCGCCGTCGTGGAGGTGGGTGGCGACCGCCTCGCGCAGGGTGGTGACCTTGGACGACATGCCGGGGAGGCTAGCCGCCGGTCTCTTCCATCCCCTCGGTCGGGCGCGCCGCCGCGGCGATCGCCTCGGCGAAGAGGCGGATGGCGGTGTCGACGGCCGCCTCGTCCACGATCAGCGGCGGGCAGAGCCGGATCGTCGCCTCGCCGCACTCGAGCACGAGCAGGCCGCGCTCGAACGCCTCCTGCTCGACCGCGTTGGCGGCCTGGTGGCTGGCGAACTCGACGCCGAGCATGAGCCCCACCCCGCGAATGTCGCGCACGCCGGCGTGCTCGGCGGCGACCTGCTCGATGCCGGCGCGCAGCCGCGCGCCCATGCGGGCCGCGTTCTCCATCAGCCCGCCCTCGATCAGGTCCATGGTGGCCTTGCCCGCCGCGGCGCAGATCGGGTTGCCGGCGAAGGTCGAGCCATGCGCGCCGGCCGGCCAGGTCATCACCGAGTCGCGGGCGACGAACGCCCCGATCGGCATCCCCGAGGCGATCCCCTTGGCGGTGGTGATGATGTCGGGCTCGACCCCGGCGTGCTGGATCGCCCACCAGCGGCCGGTGCGTCCCATCCCCGACTGGACCTCGTCGGCGACCAGGAGGATGCCGTGCTCGTCGCACAGCTCCCGCAGGCCGCGCAGGAAGGAGGCGGGCGCCGGGAAGTAGCCACCCTCGCCCTGGATCGGCTCGATCACGATGGCCGCCACGTCGTCGGGCGCGATCAGACGCCCGAGGATGCTGCGCTTCAGGACCTCCAGCTCCGCGCTGCCGTCGCCGCCGCTCCCCTCGCGCCAGGTCCGCTGCCGTGGGAACGGGGCGTGGTAGACCATCGGCAGCAGCGGCCCGAAGCCGGCGCGCTGCCTGATCTTGCTGTTGGTGAGCGAGAGCGCGCCCATGGTGCGCCCGTGGAAGGCGCCCTCGAACGCGATGAGGCCGGGCCGATGGGTGTGGTAGCGCGCCAGCTTGATGGCCCCCTCGACCGCCTCGGTCCCCGAGTTGGTGAGGAAGACGCGCGCCCGCTCCTTGAACGGCGCGATGCGCGCCAGGTGCTCGGTCAGCTCCAGGTAGCGGGGCTCGTAGAAGTCGGTGGCGGCGATGTGGATGAGCCGATCCGCCTGGGCCTTGATCGCCTCGACCACCTTGGGATGGCCGTGGCCGGTCGAGCAGACCGCGATCCCGGCCGCGAAGTCGAGGAAGCGGTTGCCGTCGACATCGGTGATCACGTAGCCGCTGCCCGTCTCGGCCACGAGCGGGTAGGCGCGCGTCAGGCTGGGGCTGACGACCGCGTCGTCCCGGGCGATGAGCGCGCGGGCACGTGGTCCCGGCAGCTCGGTGATGATGTGCGGGGCCGCCATGCGGGCAGCATCGGACGGGGTGCTGGTCTCGAGGGTCATCGGTACCAAGAACTCCGAGCGGAGCGGCGCGTCCTGCCCGCGCCCCTGGCTAGATGTCCACCTATCGTATCAGCCCCTCGATAGGCCCCTGACCGCTTTCGTCGCGGTACCGATCAGGCCCGGCCCCGCGTAGACCAGCCCGGTCCACAGCTGGACCAGGTCCGCCCCGGCGCCGATGAGTGCGGCCGCGTCCTCCCCGGAGCCGATCCCGCCCGAGGCGACGATCGCCATACGCTCGCCGACGAGCGCCCGCAGCCGGCGCACCGCGCCCCGCGTGCGGACCAGCAGCGGTGCCCCGGAGAGGCCACCCGCCTCACCCGTGAGGGACGCCGGCGAGCGAAGGCGGTCGCGCGCCACGGTGGTGTTGGACAGGATCAGCCCCTGGGCGGGAATCTCGAGCACCGCCGCCAGGACCGCCTCCAGGTCGCCGGCCCCCAGGTCCGGGGCCAGCTTGACGAAGATCGGCCGCGGGGAGCCGAGCCGCTCGCCGGCCTCGGCCAGCGCCGTCAGCAGCTCGCGCAGGCGCGCGGGCGCCTGGAGGTCGCGGAGGCCCGGCGTGTTGGGCGACGAGACGTTGACCGCCAGGTAGTCGGCGAGTGGCGCGAGGACGCGCTGCGCGGTGAGGTAGTCGCGCACCGCGTCGTCGGCCGCGGTGGCGGCGTTCCGCCCGATGTTGACGCCGACCACGAAGCCCTCCGGGAGGTGCGGCCGCGTCGCGGCGAGGCTGCGGGCGACCGCCTCGGCGCCGGCGTTGTTGAAGCCCATGCGGTTGATGAGCGCCGCGTCCCGCGGCAGGCGGAAGAGGCGTGGCTGCGGGCTCCCCGGCTGGGGCAGCGGCGTGACCGTGCCGATCTCGGCGAAGCCCAGGCCCAGGGCCGCCCAGCCACGGAGCGCGACGGCGTCCTTGTCGAAGCCCGCGCCGACCCCCACCCGGCTGCGGAAGCGGAGCCCGGCCACCTCGACCGCGCCCTCGGCGAGCGAAGCGCCGCCGGCCAGCGCGGCCACGCCACGTCCCACCGGGTTGCCGCCGGCGACGCGCAGCGCGCGCAGGCTGACCCGATGGATCCGCTCGGAGTCAATTCGGAAGAGGAGGGGACGGACGGCGCGATAGGCGGCGAGGCGCCAGGGCATCAGTCGTCGTGGGCGCGGGGGAAGGCCATCTCGGTCGGGCGCAGGACCGGCAGCGGCTCGCCGTCGGCACCGGTCTCGATGCCGGGGGCGGCCATGAACTCGTGCCACACCTCGGCCCCGGAGGCCGGCGGGTCGTCGAGCTCCTTGAGCGCCACGATCCCCTCGAAGCGGATCACGCCGCTCTCGCCCAGGTCGGTCTCGAAGTCGTCCTCGTACTCCTCGGCGACCTCGATGGCGTGGCCGAGCGCGGTCTCCTCGTCCTCGCCGTCGACCAGCACCACCCGGTCCTCGACCATGATCGGCGCGCCGTTGACGAGGTAGGCGTAGCGCAGCTGGACGCTGAACCAGCCGCTCGGGTCCACGACCGGCTCCAGGGTGAGCTCCTCGACCGTCATGCGGGCGGCGGCTCCTGCCCCATCACCGTCTGCGACTGCTCGCGCAGGAACTGCATCACGTAGTAGGGGCCCAGGCCACTCTTGCCGGACGAGCCGGAGCCCTTCCAGCCGCCGAAGCTCTGGATCCCCGGCCAGGCGCCGGTGGTGGCGCCGGAGCGGCGGTTGACGTACACCACCCCGGCCTGGATGGTGTCGAGGAAGCTGCGAATCTGCTGGTCGTCGTGGCTGAAGATGCCCGCCGTCAGGCCGTACGCCGTGTCGTTGGCGAGGCGCAGCGCCTCGTCGAGCGAGTCGACCTCACCGACCACGATGAACGGCACGAACAGCTCGTCGCGGAAGAGGCGGTGGCTGGTGGGGAGGCCGCTCACCACCGTCGGGGTCGGGAAGAAGCCCCGCTCGGTGTCGGCGTCGCGGAGCACCTCGCCGCCGGCCTCGACGTTGCCGCCGTCGCGGCGCGCCTCGGCCACCGCATCGGTGAACTTGCGGAGGGAGCGCTCGTTGATGACCGGCCCCATCCATGTCTCGCGGCGGGTGGGGTCGCCGACGCGGATCCGCTTCGCCTTTTCGACCAGGAGGTCGAGGAAGGGGCGCGCCACGGAGCGCTCGACGTAGACCCGGCTGTTGGCGCTGCACTTCTGCCCGTCGTAGCCGAAGGCGGAGCGCATCACGCCCTCCGCCGCCTCGTCGAGGTCGGCGCTGGCGGTGACGATGGACGGGTTCTTGCCGCCCATCTCGGTGATGATCGGGCGCGGGTAGTCGCGCGTGAAGCCGGTGTAGAGGCGCATCCCGACCTCGTAGCTGCCGGTGAAGACCATGCCGTCCAGGCCGGGGTTCTCCTCCAGCTCGGCGCCGACCGTCTCGCCCGGCCCGGTCACCAGGTTGAAGACCCCCGGTGCGATGCCGGCATCGCGCAGCGCCTCGCAGAACTTGTACGCCATCAGCGGTGCGTCGGAGCTGGGCTTGATGACCACGGTGTTGCCGGCGATCAGTGCCCCGGCCGCCGGTCCGCCGGCGAGCGCCATCGGGAAGTTGAAGGGGCTGATCACACCCCATACGCCGTGCGGCTTGAGGATGCTGCGGGTGTGCTCGGCCGGGGAGAGCGAGCCCATCGGCTTCACGAAGCCATCGGCAAGCTCCATCCCGTCGCTGTAGTAGCGCAGCAGGTCGGCCGTCTCCTCCACGTCGCCGAGCGCCTCGAGCCGGTTCTTGCCGACCTCGAAGGACATCAGCGCGGCGTAGTCGAACTGCCGTTCGCTGATCAGGTCGGCGGCGCGCCGGATCAGCTCCAGGCGCTTCCGCCAGCCGACGTCACGCCAGGCGGGGAATGCCGCACGGGCGGCCGCGATGGCATCCTGCACGTCCTGCCGCGTCCCCACCGGGAAGCGCGACACGACGATCTGCGAGTCGATCGGCGAGCGGTCCTCGAACTCGGTCGCGCCGCGCCGCTCCTCAGCCCCGATCAGCATTGGGTATGAGCGGCCGAGCTCGCCGCGCACCCGCTCGACGGCGGCATCGAAGGCCGACTGCAGCTCCTCGTTATCCGCCGAGAGGGTCGCGTAGGTGATCTTCATGCGGGGTGTCGTGGTGGCCATCTCGCCTCATCGGCCTCCGCAAGGTTGGGGTCGCGCCCGGCCGAAGGCCGCGCGCGGCGGGGGGTCCTGAGCCCCATTATGGCACCGGCTCGGACCGGCGGGCATGCCAAAGGCCAGGCTCCGGGGGGAGAAGAGCCTGGCCTTCGACGGGGCGAAGCATAGAGGCCAGATTCGGCGCCCGCAAGGCGATTCTGTCAGCGCTTGGCGAGGTGGTAGAGCCCCAGCTTCAGGGTCAGCGACGAGGGGTGCGGGGCCATCAGGAAGGCCCGTCCGCGGTCACCGTACAGGCGCGGCAGCAGCTCCATGGCGGTCGCCCCGTCGGAGAGGTCGAGCCGGGAGTGGACGACCTTGATCTTGAAGCCGTGGCGCAGCCACCAGCCGGTGCGGCGCTGGGTGGCCGCGTACGCATGCGCCACCACCTCCGGCTCGAGCAGGCTCCCGACCTGGTCCCGGCCGTAGTAGCCGATGACGACCAGCCGGCCGCCCGGCCGCAGCACCCGCAGCAGCTCGCCGATCGCCGGCAGCGAGGCGTCGTCCGGCTCGATCAGCCCGCACAGCACCACGTCGACCGCCCCGTCCCGCAGCGGCAGCGACTCGAGGCCGCCCTCCACGATCCGCAGGTTGGGCTGGTGCGCGGCGGAGGCCCGCTGCCGCGCCGCGTCGAGCAGGGCCGGGTCCGACTCGATGCCATAGGTTCGCCCCGTGTGCCTGGCCAGCAGCATCGGGTAGTGCCCGATCCCCGTCCCCACGTCGGCGATCCGCTTGCCGGCGAGCGGCACGATCCGCTCCAGGGCGGCCAGCACCTTGCGCTCGGGGTCGATCACCTCGCCGAGGCGGGCGTGCAGCGCCGGGTCCGCGTCGGTCCAGGCCGGCAGGATGGCGTGGATCACGGGACCGTCACCTCGGTCCAGGCCGGCACCCCCTCGGTGACCAGGATCGACTGCCCGTTGAGGAGCTGGAAGTCGAAGGTGAGGGGGCCGGGCGCGACCCGCGTGGCAAGCACGGGGATGGTCAGCGTGCCGCCGGGCAGGAGCGGGCCCCAGCCGAGCGAGGTGGTGCCGGCCGGCTCGCCGTGCTCGCCTGGGCCGTCCACCCACTTGGTCCAGTCCTGCCGCAGCGGGTCGCCGCTCTCGCGGATCCGCTGCTGCGACGGCTCGAACGGGGCCAGGAAGACCGTGTCGCGGACCTCCGTCGGCCAGCGGAGGACCAGCTCGGGAATCATCTCCGTGGTCAGGTTGGTGACGACCACCACCAGCCGCCCCGAGGCACCGGCCTCCAGCTCGACGGTCACCGAGTAGGTGATGTTCGTCGAGTCGCTGGCCGTCGGGTTGGGCAGCCGCAGCCCGGGTTCCTCGGTCGGCGTCGGCTCTGGGGTGGGGCTCGGCTCTTCGGTAGGGGTCGGTTCCAGGGATGGTTCCCTCGAGGGGCTGGGCGACGGGAAGAGGCCGCACCCGGCGAGGATCAGCACGAGCGCGATCAGGAGGGAAGGGCCACGCTTGCGGGACATCGGCCTACCTTAGGTGATCGACCCGCCAGATGCCGCCCCAGCGGGCCGGCAGGGTGGCGGCGATTCCTCCTTCGGTGGCTGGTCGCAGCTCCGCGGAGCGTCCGTCGCTCGTCAGCGACTCGGTCAGGCTCGCCGCCGCCAGCGGTCCGGCGAGCGTCACCTCGGCGGGGGCCTCGCCGGCATTGGCCGCCACCACGCTCCGGTGCGAGCCGTCGCTCCGCTCGAACACGACCGCCGAGCCGGCCTGCGCCAAGGTCCGGAACCCGTCGCCGCGGAGCGCGGGGTCCGAGGCGCGTGCGGCAATCGCCGCCCGCACGAAGCGCAGCAGGTCGCCGTTCCACGCTGCCTCGTCGACCGGGAAGGTACGCCGGCAGTCGGGGTCGGCGCGACCTGTCATCCCGATCTCGTCGCCGTAGTAGATGCTCGGCGCGCCGGGCATCGCCATCTGCAGCAGCGTCGCGATTCGTAGCGACGCTTCATCCTCGCCGCACAGGGCCAGCACCCGCGGCGTGTCGTGCGAGCCGATCAGGTTGAGCTGGGCCGCGGCGTGGTGGCTCGGGTAGGCCGTGAGCAGCTCTTCCACGCGCTCGGCGAAGCCGCTCCCGTCGAGCGGGTGGAGGCCGGCGCTCACCGCGGTGTGCCCGGCCGCGACGCCCAGGTCGAGGTGCGCGCCCGCCGCGAACCCGAGGATGGCGAAGGCGAGCGGGTAGTTCATGGTCGCGTCGAAGAGGCGCGGGCCGAGCCACTCGGGCGCCACGCTCCAGATCTCGGCGACGAGGTACGCCTCGGGGTTCACCGCCCGAACCCGGTCGCGGAACTCGGCCCAGAAGGTCAGGTCCTTGATCTCGGCCGCCACGTCCAGGCGCCAGCCGTCGGCCCCGAACCGGATCCAGTGCTCGGCCACCCCCAGCAGGTACTCGCGCAACTGAGGATTGGTGACGTTGAGCTTGGGCAGCGCCGGCAGGTTCCACCACGCCTGGTAGCCGAGCGTGTCGAGCGTCAGCGATCGCCGGCTCGTCCCCGGCGACGAGCGGTCGGGGTATGGATTCAGCTCGCGCTCCCCCGCTGAGGACGGCCGGGCTGAGGTAGAACCAGTCGCGGTATGGCGAATGGCGCCCCGTCTCGAGGACGTGGTGGAAGGGCCAGAAGCCACGGCTGGCGTGGTTGAAGACGCCATCCAGGATCACCCGCATCCCGCGCCGATGCGCCTCGTCGAGCAGCTGGCGCAGCGCGTCCTCCCCGCCGAGCAGCGGATCCACCGCGAGGTAGTCGTACGTGTGGAAGCGATGGTTCGAGGCCGATGCGAAGACCGGGTTCAGGTAGAGCGCGGTTGCTCCGAGTGAGGCGATGTGGTCGAGCCGCTCGATGACCCCGTACAGGTCGCCGCCCTTGAAGCCGTGCACCGTCGGCGGGGAGTCCCAGGGCTCCATCGGCCCCGGCGCCGGCACCCGCCCCGAGCGGGCGAATCGGTCCGGGAAGACCTGGTAGAAGACGGCATCCCGGACCCACCCCGGAGGTGCGGACTCGGACATTCGGTTCTCCTTGGGGGGTCCGCTGGCGGGACGCCCGGACGCGACCGGGCGCCGGCAGGATAGCGAATCGGGTGGCTGCTACGATCGCGCCGATGCCGCCAGCCAGCCCGCCGCCCGCCGAGGTGCCGCACGTCCCCATGCCGTGGGGCGTGCGCATCTGGTTCGGCTGGGCCTTCGCACTGCTGGCGGTGACCGGGATCCTGTTGCCCCGGATCATCGAGTTCGTCGACTTCAGTGAGAAGGCTCCCTTCAGCCTGCTCGGCATCTTCATGATGTTCGAGCTGGCGGCCGTGCTGTTCGGGATCACGGTGGCGATGCAGCGCAAGCGGATCGGCCACCGCTTCGCGATCGGGATCGCGGTCCTGGCGGCGCCCATCCTGGCCGGCCTGCCCCCGCTCCTCCTCGACTTCCCGCGCGACGCGGTGGCCGGCTGGCTGTCGCTCTTCATCCCGGTCGGCCTGGCGATCACCCTCGTGCTCGTGGTCGCGCTGCTCCGCCCCGCCTCGCGCGCGTACTTCTCCGAAGACTGAGGCGCTGCCCGCCCTCCCTATACTGACCGGCGTGAAGCTGCTGGCCTACGCGCCGCACGACGCCGCCCCGACTCCGCTCGGGACGCGGCTCGGCCTTCTCACCGACGAGGGGATCCGGGACCTGACGGCCGCCACCGGGGCCCATGACCTCGGCGAGCTGCTGGCCTCTGGCAGGTCCGCCGAGGAGGCCGATGGCGGGGAGCTGATCGACCCCTCAACGGTCGCGGTCCGCGCGCCGATCAGGCGCCCCGGCAAGATCATCTGCGTCGGCCTGAACTACCACGACCACTGCCGCGAGCAGGGGGTCGAGCCGCCGGCCTACCCGCCCCTCTTCGCCAAGTTCGCCAACGCCATCGCCGACCCGGGTCAGACGATCGTTCGGCCGCGCGCCACCGAGCAGCTCGACCTGGAGTGCGAGCTGGCGGTCGTGATCGGTCGCCGCGCGAGTCGGATCGGCCGCGAAGAGGCGCTCGACCACGTCTTCGGCTTCACGATCCTCAACGACATCACCATGCGCGACCTCCAGCGCGAGGACCGCCGCTGGCTGCGCGCCAAGGGATCGGATGGCTTCGCGCCGATCGGTCCGGTCGTCGTCACCCGCGATGAGCTGGGCGACCCATCGGCCCTGCGCCTGCGCTCGGCGGTCAACGGCGAGACGTGGCAGGACTCGAGCACCGCGGAGATGGTCTTCGACGTCGCGACCATCATCGCCTTCGCCTCGCGGACGATCACCCTGGAGCCCGGCGACATCATCGCCACCGGCACGCCGGCGGGGGTCGGGCACTTCCAGCAGCCGCCGCGCTATCTCCTGGACGGCGACCGGCTCCGCTGCGAGATCGAGGGGATCGGCGTCCTCGAGAACTCGGTGGTGGACGAGCTGCCGCGGGCCCTCGATCACGCCGCTGCCGCCGGCGTGGCCGAGCTGCTGGAGCTGGCCCGATGACGACCACCGCCGCCCCGCCGCGCACGATGCGGGCGCTCGCCAAGACGCGCCCCGAGCCCGGCCTGGAGCTGGTCCAGCGCCCCGTGCCGGTGCCCGGGCCCGGCGAGGTGCTGCTGCGCATGGAGGCCGCCTCGATCTGCGGCACGGACCTCCACCTGTTCCGCTGGGACCCGTGGGCGAGCGAGATCGTCAAGCCGCCGACCATCCTGGGCCACGAGCTGGCCGGGCGGGTGGTGGGCACCGGGGCCGGGGTGACCCGCGTCAGGGAGGGGGACCTGGTCGGCGTCGAGAGCCACATCGTCGACGGCACCTGCGCCCAGTGCCGCCGCGGCGATCGGCACCTGTGCCGCAACCTCAAGGTGATCGGCGCGCACGTGGACGGCGGCTTCGCGGAGTACGTGGTCATCCCCCAGGAGAACGCCATCGAGAGCAACGGGCTGGAGCCGGCGGTGGTCGCCCTCCAGGAGCCGATGGGCAACGCCGTCCACGCCGCATTCGTCGAGCCGATCGAGGGGCGCACCGTGCTCGTCACCGGCTGCGGACCGATCGGCCTCTGCTCGGTGGGGATCGCGAAGGCCGCTGGCGCCTCGCTGGTGATCGCCACCGACACCGAGGAGTACCGCCTCGAGCTGGCCCGCAACATGGGCGCTGGCCTGGCGCTCGACGCGCGCGACCCCGCCACCGTGCCAGCGATCCTCGAGGCGACCGGCGGCGACGGGGTCGAGGTGGTGCTCGAGATGAGCGGCGCGCAGGCGGCCCTTGACCAGGCCCTCGCCGCCATCACCAAGGGTGGGCGGATCAGCCTGCTGGGCATCTTCGGGGAGCCGGTGCGCGTGGACCTGTCGGACTTCGTCATCCAGAAGGGGCTGCGCATCTACGGCATCTACGGGCGGCGCATCTACGACACCTGGGAGCGGACGCAGGCGCTGCTGCGCTCCGGGGCCCTCGACGTGACGCCGATCATCACCCATCGCTTCGACCTCGCCGACTGGGAGCGCGGCTTCGAGCTGCTCGCCTCCCGTCACGCCGGAAAGGTGGTCCTCCTGCCATGACCGATAGCCGTCGCGGCCCGCTCCCGCAACCCGCTCGCCTTCCTCGACGCGGAGGTCGAGGAGCTCAAGGCGAAGGGCCTCCTGCGGCGCCTCCGCGTGGTGCAGAGCGAGCAGCGCAGCCGCTGCATCATCGACGGGCACGAGGTGATCACCCTCTCGAGCAACAACTACCTGGGGCTCAACACGCACCCCAAGCTGCGGGACGCCGCCATCGAGGCGGTGCGCCGCTACGGGGCCGGATCGGGCGCGGTGCGCACCATCGCCGGCACGATGAGCCTCCACGAGGAGCTCGAGCGCCGGCTGGCCGAGTTCAAGAATGTCGAGGCGGTGCTCACCTTCCAGTCGGGATTCACCGCCAACACCGGCGTCATCCCGGTCATCGCCGGCGAGGGTGCCGTGATCGTGTCGGACGCCCTCAACCACGCCAGCATCATCGACGGCATCCGGCTCACCAAGGCGGAGCGCAAGGTCTTCCCGCACGCCGACATGGACGGGCTGCGCACCGTCCTGGCCGAGGTGCGCGCCGCGCCGGGCGGTGCGGAGCGACGAGTGCTGGTGATCACCGATGGCGTCTTCAGCATGGACGGCGACATCGCGAAGCTGCCCGAGATCGTCGAGGCCGCCGAGGCGGCCGAGGCGATCGTGTACGTCGACGACGCCCACGCCTCCGGGGTGCTGGGGCGCAACGGGCGCGGCAGCGTCGATCACTTCGACCTGCACGGCCGGGTGCACGTCCAGGTCGGGACGCTCTCCAAGGCGATCGGCGTGCTGGGCGGCTACGTGGCGGGCAGCCGCTCGCTG
Organism: uncultured Chloroflexia bacterium; assembly: GCA_963782015.1. Lineage (GTDB taxonomy): Bacteria > Chloroflexota > Limnocylindria > QHBO01 > QHBO01 > CF-167. The sequence continues at coordinate 556,910 of CAWAHY010000004.1, read as the reverse complement.
CGCGAGATGCTCATCCAGCGGGCGCGGCCGTTCCTCTTCTCGACCTCCGCCCCGCCGGCGGTCGCCGCTGCCTGCCTGGCCGCGATCGACGTGCTCGAATCGGAGCCGGAGCTCATCGAGCGGCTATGGCAGAACACGAGGTTCTTCAAGGCTGGCCTGGCGAAGCTCGGCTTCGACATCGGCGCATCCGAGACGCCCATCACGCCCGTCATCGCCGGCAGTGGCGCGATGGCCATGAAGCTGTCGGATCGGCTCTTCGAGGAGGGCGTCTTCGCCCAGGCGATCGGCTTCCCGACCGTGCCCGACGACCGCTCGCGGGTGCGGACGATCGTCACCGCGGAGCACTCCCACGAGGAGCTGGAGACGTGCCTGGCCGCCTTCGAAAAGGTCGGCCGCGAGCTCGCCCTGATCTAGCCCGCCGTCACCCGGTTCGGCCGCGCGCCTCGAGCAGGACCACCTGCGTCTCCTCGGGCAGCGAGGTGGCGTGGACCACCGCCTTCGGCTGGCGGATCGGCTCGGTCACCGCCATCTCGTGCAGGAACCGATCAGGCCCCAGGAGGTCCGCCGACGCGCCGTCGGTGGCGAAGTGCATCGGGATCACGATCTTGGGGCTGATCTGCGCGACGACCTCGGCTGCCTCGGCGGGGGTGATGGTGAAGTTGCCGCCGGCCGGCACCAGCAGGACGTCGATCGGCCCCAGCTCGGCCAGCTCCTCCTCGGTGAGCAGGTGCCCCAGGTCACCCAGGTGGCAGACGTGCACGCCGTCGATCTCGACCGCGAAGATCACGTTCTCGCCCCGCTCCGCCCCCCGCGCGCCGTCGTGGAACGACCGCACCCCGGTGACCAGCAGGTTGCGGTGCTCGTACTCGCCGGGCCGGGTGAGGGTCAGGTCGGCGGTGATCGAGCGGGTGTAGGCGTGGTCGGGATGCGCGTGGGAGATGGTGAGCAGCTCGACCTCGTGCTTGCCCGCCACGAAGCCGGTCGAGGGCGGGCAGGGGTCGGTGATGACCGTCGCCTCGCGGCCCTTGAGGCGGAAGCAGGCGCGCCCGTACCAGGTGATCTCCATCGGTCGGGTCATGGTAGGAGATAGCACGAGCCCCGGTGCCCGCCCAATGACACCGGGGCTCGAAGGAGGGAGGGTGGAGGCAGAAACCCGTTGGTTTCCAGCTCGCACGGTGAACCCTACGGGCCAAGGGTGAATCCCAAAGGGGGGCTTGGCTTAAGAAACCTGAACCAAAGGCCCTCCCGCGACGGGTGCGACAATGCGACCGATGCCATCCCTCGCCCGGCGCCTCGTGGCGATCGCCGTCCTCCTGCTCAGCGTCGCCATCATCGCCGCGCTGGGGCTGCGCGGGATGGGATTCCGGATCGGGCTGCTCGACGACGCGACGCCGACCGCCGCGACCGCCACCCCCCAGCCGTCGGGGCCGATCGCCTCGCAGGACCCGCTCACCGTCTACGCCCAGATCGAGGACCAGGTGCGGCTCCTCCGCAACCTGCCCGCCGCCGATGTCGGCGCGCCCGAGATCATCACGCGCGCCCAGCTCGCCGATACCCTGCCCGGCCTGATCGAGCCGCCGCTCGACAACGCCACGCTGCAGGCGCTGGGCCTGCTGGCGACCGACCAGGACATCGTGGCGTTGACCAACCAGCTCTACAGCGCCCAGGTCCTCGGCTACTACGACTTCGACGCAAAGCGGATGGTCCTCGTCAGCGATTCGGGGCTGACGGTGGAGGCGCGGGTCACCTACGCGCACGAGTACACGCACGCGCTGCAGGACGCCGCCTTCGACTCGAGCGCCGCGTTCGACGCGGTCGCTGGCCAGCGTGACCGCGAGCTGGCGCTGCTCGGGCTGGAGGAGGGCGACGCCAGCGTGGCCATGGTCCTCTGGGCGCTGGGCCACCTGTCAGCCGACGAGATGACGCGGATCTCCGACACGCCGCTCCCCGACATGAGCGGCATCCCGGCGTGGATGGTCAGGCTGCTCGAGTATCCCTACCTGTCGGGCGCCCGGTTCGTTGGCCAGCTCTACGCCTCCGGCGGCTGGGACGCCGTGGACGCCGTGTACGGCGACCCGCCCTCGTCCAGCGAGCAGGTGCTGCACCCTGACAAGTACCTCGACGATGAGGCGCCGATCGAGGTCGCGCCGCTCAATCTGTGGAGCGTGGTCGGGGACGACTGGGCGCATGCCTCGGAGACGACGATGGGGGAGGCCTGGATCGTCACCTGGCTGGAGGGGATCGGCGCCGAGGCGGACGAGGCAGCGGCGGCCGCCGCCGGCTGGGGCGGCGACTGGCTGACGGTGGCGAGCGGGCCGGACGGCAGCTGGGCGCTCGGCTGGCGGATCGCCTGGGACGCCCCGGTCGAGGCGACCGAGTTCGAGGATGCCTACGCGCGGATGCAGGACCAGTTCCCGTTTTCCAGCCTCGTCATCCACGTATCGGATCGGGAGACCGTGGTCTTCCAGGCGTCGCAGGCCGACCTGCTCACCACGATCTCGGCACTGGTGCCGAGCTAGCCCTACATCGACTCCGGGGCGGAGATGCCGAGCAGGCCGAGCGCGTTGGCGAGCACCTGGCGGGTGGCATCGGTCAGGGCCAGGCGTGCCCGGGAGAGCGGCACGCCGACCTCTTCATCGGGCAGGACCCGGCAGTCGCGGTAGAAGGCGCTGAAGAGCTGCGCCGTCTCGAGCAGGTAGTGGGTCAGCTCGTGCGTCTCGCGCCGCTCGGCGGCATCGGCCACCACCTCGGGCAGGGCCAGCAGCCGCCGGATCAGCGTCTGCTCGGCGGGATGGACGAGCAGCGTGGAACTGTCACTCGCATCGGGCAGCAAGCCCTCCTCGGCCGCTCTGCGCAGGATGGAGCTGCAGCGGGCATGGGCGTACTGGACGTAGTAGACCGGGTTCTCGGCGCTCTGCTTCTTGGCCAGCTCGATGTCGAAGTCGATCCCCGATGAGGTCGCGCGCGAGCCGAAATACCAGCGGGCGGCATCGGCGCCGATCTCGGCCAGCAGCTCGTCGAGGCTGATGAACTCGCCGGAGCGCTTGCTCATCGAGTCGACCTCGCCGTCGCGGATGAAGCGGACCCAGGCGATCAGGAGCATCTGCACCGCCTCGCGGTCGTGGCCCATCGCCTGCGCGGCGTTGCGGACCCGGGCCACCGTGCCGTGATGGTCCTGGCCCCACAGGTAGACCAGCTCGTCGAAGCCACGGCTGAACTTCTGCGCCAGGTAGCCGATGTCCGACGCGAAGTAGGTCGGCTGGCCGTTGCTGCGGAAGATGACCCGATCCTTGTCGTCGCCAAAGGTCGTGGAGCGGAACCAGGTGGCGCCCTCGTCCTCGAAGACATGGCCCGCGGCGCGCAGCTGCTCGACCGCGCGCGCCACCCAGCCCTCGTCATGAAGCGACCCCTCGCCGGTCCACACGTCGAAGCGCACGCCGAGCCCGGCCAGGCTCTCCTCGATCCCCGCGCGGATCTGCTCCGACGCCCATCGGCCCAGGACGGCGCCGCCGTTCGCTTCGGCAGCGGTGGCCGCCGCCCAGACCTCATCCGGGATGCGGCCCGCCAGCTCGGTGACGTAGTCCCCGTAGTAGCCGTCCTCGGGGATCGGGTCGCCGGTGCGGCGGGCCATCACCGAGCGGCCCAGGTTGTCGACCTGCGACCCGAAGTCGTTGAAGTAGTACTCCCGCGTGACGGTGTGGCCGATCCCCTCCAGCACGCGGCACAGCAGGTCGCCCACGAAGGCCCCGCGCGCGTTGCCGACCGTCAGCGGGCCGGTCGGGTTGGCCGATACGAACTCGACGTTGATCTTCTCCGGCCGCTCGGCGCGCACCCGGCCGAACTCGGCGCCAGCCTCGCAGGATTGCCGCCACCTGTCCCGCCACCCACGCGGGGTCGAGGCGCATGTTCAGGAAGCCCGGCGCCGCGATGCTCACCTCCGCGACGCCCTCGGGCAGGCCGAGGTGCCGCTTCAGCGTCTCCGCGATGCGCATCGGCGCGTCGCGCACCACCGGGGCCAGCTGCATCGCCGCGTTGGTGGCGTAGTCGCCGTGCTCGGGACGCCCCGGGCGCTCGAGGCTGATCGCGGGCCAGGCGGCGCCATCGGGCCGGCGCAGGTCGCCCGCCGCCTCGGCGCGGTCGCGGGCGCTCTCCACGGCAACGCGCAGCGTGTCGCGGATGGAGCTCATCGGTCTCGCGCCAGTCGCAGCTCCAGGGCCTGGTCCGGGCTGAAGTTGCGCAGCCCCAGGTCGTTGGCTGCCACCTCGAGCAGCGCCCCCGCCGGTGCCAGGCCGATCAGCTCGCAGTGGTCGATGTCGACCCCCGACTTGCGCGCCAGGTGCCGGATCTCGTCGACCACCCGCCCGATCCCGGTCTGCTCCCAGTCCACCAGGTTCATGCTCACCTGGGCGTAGCGCGGCTCGCCGGGGTTCTCGAGCAGGACCGCCATGGCCTGCACCGCCGGCAGCCCACCCGATGACTCCCGGATCGTCTCGGCGATCTGCCGGGCGATGCCGATGTCGTCGCTGGCGAGGTTCACGTTGAAGGCGATGAGCGGCTTGCGAGCGCCGACCGCCACGGCACCACCACGGGGGTGGAGCCGCTTCGGGCCGTAGTCCGGATCGCGCTCCGGGTCGGTCCCGACGTCCGCCTTGAGCCCCTCGTACTGGCCGCGCCGCACGTCCGCGAGGCGCCTTCTCTCAGGCCTCAGCGCGGCCTCGCCGTAGAGGTAGACCGGCAGCTCGAAGGTCCGCGCGATCTGCTCGCCGAAGCGTCGCGCGAGATCCACGCACTCCTCCATACGGGTGTTGCCAAGCGGGACGAACGGGATGACGTCCACGGCGCCGATGCGGGGATGCGCCCCCGTCTGCTGCTCCATGTCGATCAGCTCCAGGGCGCGGCCCACCGCGGCCGTCGCGGCGCGCACCACCGGCTCGGCCGAGCCGGCGAAGGTGACCACGGAACGGTTGTGCGTCTCGTCCCGGGAGTAGTCGAGCAGCGTCACGCCGTCGATCGAGCGGACCGCGCGGACGATCTCCTCCACCACCTCGGGGCGGCGCCCCTCGGAGAAGTTGGGGACGCACTCGATCAGGCTGGGCACGCGGTCCTCGCTGGGCGTGGCTTGGGTTGGACCGATGATAGCCGCAGGCCCCTCAACCCCTTCCGTTCAGCCCGTATTGGCTGTGGCAGTACACGGGCGCCAGCGTCGATCCTCGCGCGCCATCTGAATGGCCCTGGAAATCATCTGACACTCCCAAGGCCTCAGAGGCGCCGTTGTACTGCCCTGGGCAGTAGCCGCGAACCTCTCAGGCGTCGGCGGCGGTTGCCTGGCGCGGGTCGTCTCGCCCGATCGTATCCGGGTTCGTGCCGCGGGCGCGGGCGAGGCGCTCGGCGAGCAGCTGGAGCGGGATCGCCGTGGCAAGCGCCACGCCCACGGTTCGCAGCAGCCCGCCGGCCAGGGGCACGATCAGGCGTCCTGCCGGGGTGAGGGCCAGTGGTACGTGATCGCCCAGGTCCGCCCCCAGGATGGCCGCCGCCGGCATGCCGAGCGCCGCCGCCGAACGGAGGACGGCGCGCGATCGCTCGACCAGCGTCTCGCCCCAGGATTCGGCATCGGTGAGGACGAGGATCAGCCCCGTCCGCTCGTCGGCGGCGGCGAGGTGGCCGTGGCGCAGCGTCTCGAGTTGGAGCGCGGTCGACGGGAGGTGCGCCCCCTCCTCGATCTTGAGGGCAAGCTCGCGCGCCGCGGGGTAGTCCAACCCCGACCCGACGATGAGCAGCCGGGCGCAGCCGGCCAGCGCGGCGGCGGTCGCCTCGGCTCCGCGCTCGTGGTCGGCAATCTGGAGGAGAGCGCGGACGACCACCGGGTCGAGCGGGGAGCCGCGCAGCTCCCCGGCCAGCGCGGCCGCGGCGATCACCGGCGAGAGGTATCCGACCGTGTGGCACCAGCTCTGGTCCTGCTCGCCGGTGGTGACCACGATGTCGGCCAGCGCCGCGCCCGGGGAGCGGTCGCTGACCGTGATCAGCGCGGTCGTGGAGCCGGCGCCGCGCGCCGCCTCGATGGCGAGGTTCGTCGCCCAGGTCCCGCCCTCGTGCGAAACGGCAATCACCAACCCTCCGACCGGTGGGCGGCGGGCGAGCTCGAGCGCCTGCATCGGCCAAACGGTTGCGTTGTCGAGGGCGTCGGACAGCAACGCCGCGGCGACCATCGCCGCATGCTCGCTGGTGCCGCAGCCGGTCGTCAGGATCGGTCTGCTGCTCGGCCGCAGCCGTCCGAATCGCCGCGACCAAACGAGCGAGCGACGGGTCCGCCTGGAGCCGATGCACCAGCCGCTCGGCCAGCGCCGGCTCGGCGGCGATCATCTCGGTCATGGCGTACGGAGGGCCATCGCGCCAGGCGGGCATCTCGGAGCCGGCCCACGGATCAGGCGCGCCGGGGAGGGGAGCCTGGGCGTCGAAGGTGGGCATGCCCCGATGCTACGCTGCCCACCGATGCCAGATCCCTCCGGACTGCCGATCCCGCCACGAGCCAGCTTCGAGCCCACCCTCCCGGCGGACCCGAACCTGATCAACCTGCACGACTACGAGCGGGTGGCCGCGGAGCGGCTTGCGCCGGGACCGCTGGCCTACTTCACGGGCGGCGCGGGCGACGAGGTCACCCTGCGCGACAACCGGGCGGCCTTCGCGCGACAGGCGATCGTCCCGCGCGTCATGCGGGACGTCTCCAGCATCGATACCGGGGTGGAGCTCTTCGGCCGCCGCTGGTCAACCCCCATCTGGATCGCGCCGACCGCCCTCCAGCGCATGGCCCATCCCGACGGCGAGCTGGCCACCGCCCGCGCCGCCGCGGCGCGCGGCGTCACGATGGCGGTCTCGACCTCGGCCAGCACCGATATCGCGGAGATCGCCACGGTCGGCGGGCCGCGCTGGTTCCAGGTCTACCTGCTCGCCGATCCCGGCGCGCGCCGGGCGCTCGTCGAGCGGGCAGTGGCGCATGGCTACGAGGCGCTGGTGCTCACCGTGGACCTGGCGCGGATCGGGCGGCGCGAGCGGGACCTGCGCATCGGCTTCCGGATCCCGGAGGGGGTCGAGATCCCGAACGTGGCGCTCGCCGCGGGCGTGTCACCGGAAGAAGTGGCATCGGTCGCCTTCACCGACCGCCTCACCTGGACCGATCTCGAGTGGCTGGCCGCCTTCGGCCTCCCGGTGATCGTCAAGGGGATCCTGCATCCTGACGACGCACGGCTGGCGATCGAGCACGGGGCCGCGGGGATCGGGGTCAGCAACCACGGCGGGCGGCAGCTGGACGCGGCCATCGCCAGCCTGGACGCGCTGCCGGCGGTGGTCGACACGGTGGCCGGGCGGGTACCCATCCTTCTCGACGGCGGCGTGCGACGCGGCACGGACGTGCTCATCTCGCTGGCCCTGGGCGCGACCGCGGTGGGCATCGGCCGGCCGATCATCTGGGGGCTCGCCGTGGACGGCGAGGCGGGCGTCGGCAACGTGCTCGACCTGCTCACCAGCGAGCTGGTGAACGCCATGGCGCTCTCCGGCGCCGCGTCGATCGCCGACCTCACCCCGGAGCTGCTCGCCTAGAAGGGCTTGATCACCATCAGCGCCACGATGGCGGCGATCACCGCGAGCTCGTAGCGGCGGGCGAGCGCAACCATCGGGTCGGCGAAGGCGGCCTGCAGGCCGGGCGTGATCGTCCCCGCGGCACGCGCCGCAGCCATCTCGGCCTCGAATACCTTCCCGCGCGGGAGGAAGACCAGCGGGACGAGGGGCACGAGGGTCAGCAGCAGCACCGTCGAGAGCAGCATCCAGCCGGTGGTGAGGCCGAGCCACTCGTAGCCCTGCGCCCAGGCGGTTGCCATCCCGGCCGGCAGGATGAGGCTGGAGCCCCACACGGCCATCCGCTCGAACGGCGCCGCCGCCTCGCTCAGCTGGTAGGCCGTCTCGACCTCGTTCGAGCGCGCGGCGCGCGACAGGATCAGGGTTCGCCCCACCGAGCCGCCGACAAAGGCGATCGCGATCCCGATGTGCAGCAGCTTCAACAGCAGCGCCGGCCAGTCCACGACTACACCTCCTCCGCCATCGATTGCCCCGCGTCGCGCTCCACCGGCAGCTCGCGCCGCCAGATTGCGCACTCCATCCAGGTCCCCGGCGGGTATTCGAGCGACTCTGTGCCCACCATCTCCATCCCCAGCTTTGCGCAGACCCCATTCGACGGTCCGTTGTCGACCGCGGGGAAGGCGTACACGAACCGATACTTCCCCTCTGCGGCGGCCGCCTCCATCGCCAGCGCCGCGCCGCGCGTCGCGAGGCCGCGGCCCTGGAAGGCGGGAAGCACGCTCCAGCCGGTCTCCCAGGCCGGCTCACCATGCCACTCGGTTGGCCAGTAGCCGACCCAGCCGGCGGCCTCGCGCTCCGGGCCGGCGGTGATCACGAAGACCCGACCGGTGTCCCTGGCAATGGCGAGGTACCTGGCGTGCCGCGCCAGCAGCTTCTCCTCGGATTCCGGACCGCCGAGGTGGGTCATCATCGCCGGGTCGCCCAGCAGCCCTCGGAGCAGCGGCAGGTCGTCATCGGTCCAGGCCCGGAGACCGACCTCACGCTCCTCCGGCATCGCCGTCGGCCATCGGGACACGGACGCCTCGTTCGCGGGCCACCTCGAGGGCACGCTCGTAGCCGGCGTCGGCGTGGCGGATGACGCCCATCCCCGGGTCGGTGGTCAGCACGCGCTCCAGGCGAGCGGCGGCCGCATCGGTCCCATCAGCCACGACCACCATCCCGGCATGGAGCGAGTACCCGATGCCCACGCCGCCGCCGTGGTGGACGCTGACCCAGGTCGCGCCGGCGGCCGTGTTGACGAGGGCGTTCAGGATCGGCCAGTCGGCGATCGCGTCCGAGCCATCGCGCATCCCCTCGGTCTCGCGGTAGGGCGAAGCGACCGAGCCCGCGTCCAGGTGGTCGCGCCCGATCACGATCGGCGCAGCCAGCTCGCCCGACCGCACCATCTCGTTGATCTTCAGCCCAGCCTTGGCCCGTTCGCCGTAGCCGAGCCAGCAGATTCGCGCCGGCAGCCCCTGGAACGGCACCTTCTCCTCGGCCAGGCGCAGCCATCGGTGCAGTGACTCGTCCTCGGGGAAGAGGGCGGCCAGGGCCGCATCGGTCTTGAGGATGTCGTTCGGGTCGCCCGACAGTGCCGCCCAGCGGAAGGGCCCCTTCCCCTCGCAGAAGAGCGGCCGGATGAAGGCCGGCACGAAGCCGGGGAAGTCGAAGGCGTTCTCCACGCCGGCGTCGCGCGCGAAGTTGCGGATGTTGTTGCCGTAGTCGAAGACGACCGAGCCCGATGCCTGGAAGGCGAGCATCGCCCGCACGTGCTCCGCCATGGATGCCAGGGATTTGCTGGTGTACGCCGCGGGGTCTGCTTCGCGCAGTGCGAGGGCCTCTGCGAGGCCGATCCCTCCCGGCACGTAGCCACCCAGCGGGTCGTGGGCGCTGGTCTGGTCGGTGACGATGTCGGGGTGCCAGCCACGTCGCACCAGCTCGGGCTCGACGTCGGCCGCGTTGGCGATCAGCGCGATGGACCGGCCCTCTCCGGCGGCGCGCCAGGCGTCGACCTTTGCGATGGCCTCGTCCAGGTCAGTGGTCACCTCGTCGACGTAGCCGGCCGCATGCCTGCGCTCCGCCCGCGCGGGATCGACCTCGATGGCCAGCACCGCGCCCCCGTTCATGGTCACCGCCAGCGGCTGCGCGCCGCCCATCCCACCCAGGCCGGCGGTCAGCGTGGCCGTGCCCTTCAGCGAGCCCCTTGAAGTGCTGACGCGCGCACTCGGCGAAGGTCTCGTAGGTGCCCTGGATGATCCCCTGCGTCGCGATGTAGATCCACGACCCGGCGGTCATCTGGCCGTACATCGTCAGCCCGGCGCGCTCCAGCTCGCGGAACTGCTCCCAGGTCGCCCAGTGGGGGACGAGCATGGCGTTGACGATCAGGACCCGCGGCGCCTCGGTCGTGGTGCGGAAGACGCCGACCGGCTTGCCGGACTGGACCAGCAGCGTCTCGTCGTTCTCGAGGTTTCGCAGCTCCCGGACGATCGCGTCGAACGCCTCCCAGCTGCGCGCCGCCCGCCCCGTGCCGCCATAGACGATGAGGTGGTCGGGGTCCTCGGCCACGTCGGGGTCGAGGTTGTTCATGAGCATCCGCAGCGCCGCCTCCTGGCCCCAGCCCTTGCAGGAGAGCTCGGTTCCGTGCGGCGCGTGAACCGGACGCGGCCCGGAGGTCGGTTTGGCAGTCCCCGTCATGGTCCTGCCCTCAGCGGATAGGTCCTTGTCCTCCATCTCCCACGCGTGGTCGAGATTGTGGAAGGCGCAGTGCCGGATGAGATATGGCAGCGTCGACGACCGCATCCGCTTCCCCTCCCCGCTGTTGTACGTGCGCATTGCCTCGACGTAGGCCTCCCGATACTCCCGCAGCCCATCTGGGGTCATCGCCCCTTCCTCCGGGATCTTCAACCCGACCCCACTCGCAAGGTTCTCGCTCTCCCAACGCACGACGTGGCTGATGATCCGGTCGCGGTCGCGTCCCCCTCCGCGCGGGCCCTTGCGCATCTCGGGCGAGACCCGCGCCGCGACGCCGTCGAAGTACGCCCAGGCGGCCCGCAGCAGCGTGATCTTGCGGTCGAACTCGGCCTCGCTCATCGGTCCCTGCTCGGTCGAGGACGGGGAGAACGAGATGCCCCAGAAGTCGGTCGATCCGGTCCCGACCCGGTCCTCGACGATCTCGAGCGGGCCGGCGGCGTCGAACTCGCGTGCCATCCCGGCGAGGGCCGCGATCGGCCGATATCGGTCCCGATAGGACTCGAGCGTCTCCAGGGCGAGCTCCGGGGTCTTCGCGCCGCGGCTCCACCCCGGCCAATCGAGGCTGAAGGCCACCGAGCGCTTGTCCTTGGTTCCGTGTTCGATGACCGTCCGAACAGGCATGGCTCAGTATTGCATCGGCGCATTCGGTTGAGTCACTGGCAGGAGGCAGCAGCGATGGGTCGCAGGTTGGTTCGCCCGGGAGATGCGGCTCCATTCGTCGTGGACGACGAATGGACATCGGCCCTGCCGTTCGAGCGACTGCCGAAGGGGATCCTCCACCTGCCCCTCGAATGCGTCGTCTACGTGCCATCGACCCAGGGCGACCGGGTGATCAGCGCGGAGGAATTCGCGGTCCGGCGCGACGAGGCCGCAGACATCCTCTCGTCGCTGTTCGGCGGGTGCCGAGAGTCACTCGCTACAGGGCGGTATCGGGCCAAGGACGGCACGATGGTGGCGGAGGAGGTTGCGGTGCTGACCGGCTTCGGCGATGCCGACGACTACGAGCGGAAGCGCAAGGAGTTCCTCGCCTGGCTCATCGACAAGCGCGACGAGTGGGGCCAGGAGACGCTCGGCTTCGAGTTCGAAGGCGACCTCTGGTACCTGTAAAGGCCTGCTAGCCAACCGTCGAGAGCAGGAACGCGGTCGCGAAGCCGAAGACCGTGGCCAGGCCGTCAGGTCGCCGCCATCGGCGAAGGCTTCGGGGATCATGGTGTCGACCAGCATGACCAGGATCGCGCCGGCGGCGAAGGCCTGGATCAGCGGGATCGCGGCTGCCCCGCCCATGCCGCCCAGCAACGCGTAGCCCATGGCGGCGGCGAGCCCCGAAACGAGGGCGACCCCCATCCACAGGCCGATGATCCACGACGGCCGGTGCCCCTCCCGCCGCAGATCGGCGGAGGCCGACAGCGCCTCTGGCACATTCGAGATCGCCACTGCGGCCAGGAATGAGAGGCCGATGCCGCCCCCGCCGATGAGGGTCGAGCCCAGCACCACCGACTCCGGGATCCCGTCCAGCAGCGCCCCGAGCACGATCGCCAGCCCGTTGCCGTCGGCCTTGCGTACTCGCTTGCCGCGGCGGGCAGCTCCGAACCGGTGCAGCAACTGGTTGGCGGCGAAGAAGGCGAGAGCCCCGGCGGCCAGCCCTGCCGCCACCGGCAGGGTGCCGCCTGCCGCGAACGCCTCCTCGGTCAGGTCGAAGGCCAGCGCACTGATCAGCGCTCCCGCGCCGAAGGCCATGGCGAGCGCCACGAATCGTCGCGGGACGTTCCCGGCCAGCCCGATGATCGCACCGAGAATCAGCGTCGAGGCCGCCGCGAATCCCCAGAGGCCCGCTTCGAGCATCGGTCAGTCGTCGCCGAACGGGTTGGGGCGTGACGGTTTCGGCGGGAGGCGGAAGAGGTCCTCCTCGCTGGGGCCCTTGGGGAGCGGCAGCGGCCACTCCTCGCCCTCGTCGGGCGGCCGGGTGTGGGACAGCAGGTCGCCCCAGCCCACGTCCGCGGACGCATCCAGCTCGCGGCGGTAGACCGGGAAGCGGTCCTCGCCGGCGGCACGCGCGAAGCCGGCCGCGACGTAGGCCGAGGCGGGCCCGGCCGGCAGCGACCAGGGGTCGGCGACGCCCTCGGGATAGCCCTCCACCGCGATGATCCCGCGCCGATCGAGCTCGTCGCAGACGGCGCCCAGCAGCGAGCCGGCCACGCCCTCGCGGTCAGCGGTTTCGGGAACGACCTGGAGGCAGGTCACCACCCACGGCGCCGGGGAGTCGGGGAGCGAGGGATACCGCTCGCGGATGATCTGGGCGCGCGGGTAGGCGGAGATCGGTCCGAACTGGGCCCAGCCGACGGCAACCCGGTCACCAACCGCGTCCACGTTCCAGGCGAGCATGCCGTACGCGCCAGCAAGCCGCGTCCCGGCCAGGAGCCGCGACAGCTTCAGCTCGGCCGCGGCCTCCGACTCCGACGCCTCGCGGTGGCCGTCGAGCCGCTCCCAGTAGTCGCACGTCTGGCAGCGCGCGCCCGGCTCGGCGGGCGCCGGGATCAGCGCAAACGACTCCGCGTCGACGAGGGAGAAGGAGAGGCCGGCGTCGGCCATCGGTCAGCCTTCGTCGGCGGCCGCGAGCAGGGCGCCGGAATGCAGCAGCTCGCGGATGGCGGCCATGTCGGGCGCGGGAGATCGGTCCTCCGCCAGGTGGGGTACGCGCGAACGGATGGCCGCGTGGGCGCGGGCCAGGCCAAGCCCCGGATGCATCGGTGCACGGAAATCCAGTCCCTGCGCGGCGCACAGCGCCTCGATGGCAAGGACCGTCTCCGCCCGGTCCGCCACCTCCCACAGGTGGACGGCGCCGGTGGCGCCCATGCTGACGTGGTCCTCCTGGTTGGCCGATGTCGGGATCGAATCGACCGATGCCGGGTGGGCCAGCGTCTGGAGCTCGTTGACGAGGGCGGCGGCGGTGTACTGCACGATCATCAGGCCGCTGCTCAGGCCGGGCTGGTCCGACAGGAACGGCGGCAGGCCGGACAGATGCGTGTCCACCAGGCGTGCGGTCCGACGCTCGGAGATGGACGCCAGCTCGGTCAGCGCGATCTTGGCGTAGTCGATCGCCAGCGCGATCGGCTCACCGTGGAAGTTGCCGCCGGAGACGACCCTGCCGTCGGCGAGGACGAGCGGGTTGTCGGTGGCGGCATTCATCTCCACCGCCAGCACGCGGTCCAGCTGGTCGAGCGCGTCGCGCACCGCGCCGTGGACCTGCGGCATGCAGCGCAGCGAGTAGGCATCCTGGAGCCGATGGGCGCTGCCGGCGTGCGCCGCCCCGATCTCGCTGTCGGCCAGCAGCGTTCGCAGATGGGCGGCGGCAGCCACCTGGCCGGGGTGCGGCCGGGCGCCGATCAGCTCCTCGTCGAAGGCGACCGCGGTCCCCTCCATCGCCTCCAGGCTCATGGCACCGATCACGTCGGCCGAGGCCGCCAGTCGCCGACCGTCGTGCAGGACGAGCGCGGCGATGGCCGTCATCAGCTGCGTCCCGTTGAGGAGGGCGATCCCCTCCTTCGCGCCGAGCTCCACGGGGACCAGGCCGGCGGCGGAGAGGGCATCGGCCCCGGACATCGGTCCTGAGGGAGTGTCGGCCTCGCCCTCGCCGATCATCACCGCGGCCAGGTGCGCGAGGGGAGCCAGGTCGCCGCTCGCCCCCACGCTGCCGCGCGACGGGATGACCGGGTGCACGCCCTCGTTCAGCATCCCGCACAGCAGCTCGGCCAGGTCCGTCCGGACGCCGGAGTAGCCGAGCGCCAGGGCGTTGGCGCGCAGCAGGAGCATCGCGCGCACCACCTCGACCGGGAGTGGGTCGCCGACCCCCGCGGTATGGGAGCGGACGAGGTTGCGCTGCATCTCCGCGACCTGGTCGGCGTCGATCCGCACGTTGGCGAGGTCACCGACGCCGGTGGTCACGCCGTACACCGTGGCGCCCTCCGCCAGGTACCGCTCGACCACCGCGCGCGAGGCTCGCATCCGGTCCGCGGCGTCGGGGTCGAGGGCCACCTGCCGGCCCTCGCGGGCGACCGCCGCAACGTCCGCGACGGTCAGGTCGCGGCCGGTCAGGAGCAGCGGAGTGGTCGGCGCTGGGAGCGTGGTGCGGCCCCTTTCGACTCTGTTCGAACCCCCGGGAGGGCCGGAGGGCGTCCCTATACTACGCAGCGTGCGACGAGTCCCGGACCCCACGAGCCGTCCGAGCGACGGCACGGATGCCCCGGGCCGGGGTGGCAGCGCGGTCCCCAGCCCCGCCTTCGCGTTCCTGCTCACCCTGATCGTCCTGCCCAGCCTCTTCTGGCTGGTCACCTTCAAGCGCACGACGAACTACACGGTCCCCGAGGAGTGGCTGATGGGCAATGTCGTGCCGCCCTTCCACGCCTGGGTGGCGCAGCACGTCCCGCCGCTCGACGCGCTGCTGATCGGGATCAGCGGGCTCGGCTCGGGCTGGTTCGTGGCGCTCGGCTTCGCGGTCGCCGGCCTGATCGCGCTCTCGCGCCGACGCACTGACCTGGCGCTGCTCCTCGCTGCCGGCACCCTCGCCTTCCCGATCGAGTGGGTGCTCAAGTACTTCACCTCGATCCAGGGGATCAGCCCCGCGGAGCTGTGGAACGCGCTCTTCAACATCAACGGCATCGGCCTCGACGACATCGCCGACTTCCCGGCCGGGCATGCGCTGCGCGCCACCGTCTTCTACGGGCTGCTCGCCTTCTGCGTGGCGCGGTCAGCACGAACCGCCGCCAGGGCATGACCGCCTACGCGGTGGCGATCGTCCTGATCGGCGCCATCAGCCTGATCCGCCTCTACCTGGAGGCCCACTACCCGATGGACCTGCTCGGCGGCTGGATGGCGGGCGGGGCGCTGCTGTCGGTGATCGTCGCGGTCTACCTCCTGGCGGTCGATCAGCGCGCTCGCGCCTGACCGATGCTCGACTTCATCGATCGGACCGTCATCCCGTTCTTCCTGGGCCTGTACGACGCGGTCGGCTACCTGGGCGTCGCCATCGCCATCGGCCTGGAGACCTTCGTGCCGATCATCCCGTCGGAGGTGATCGTGCCGATGGCCGGCTGGAAGGTGAGCCAGTCCGCGGCCGATCCCTCCGTGCTCGAGCCGCTCACACAGGCGGGCTGGAGCTGGCTGATCGTGCTGGTGATTGCCACCGTGGGGGCGGTGGCAGGGTCGCTGGCCGGCTACCTGATCGGTGCCTGGGGCGGCCGCCCGCTGCTGGACCGATGGGGCCGCTACGTCCACATCAAGCCCGATGACCTCGACCGCGCCGATGCCTGGTTCGCCCGCTACGGCGACCGGGCCGTCTTCTTCGCCCGGCTCGTGCCGCTGCTGCGGGCGCTGATCAACTACCCCGCCGGCGTGGCGCGCATGCCGATCGGCCGCTTCCTGTTCTTCAGTGCGCTGGGTTCGTTGCCGTGGAACGCCGCGCTGCTGCTGGCCGGCTACCTGCTCGGGGAGAACTACCGCCACCTGTACGACGCGGTTCGTCCGTTCGAGCTGCTGATCTACGCCGGTCGTGATCGTGGGCGTCGTGTACGTCATCTACCGGTGGCTGCGAGGCCGAGGCGGCTCATCAGACGGAGCGACAGCCTGATGTCGAACGTTGTCCGCCGCACTGTCGTGAACGAGGCACCGGTGATCGGTTTCGAACATCCCGACCATTGGCAGCAGGTCCTGACGATCAACGGTGCTCGCGCTTACAACATCGGGGGCATGTGCGATACCTGCTCGTTCATATTCGAGCGGATCGACTATCCGCGAGCAGTTCGGCTAAGGTGGTCGGTGCCGCCTTGCGTCGGTGCTGACCTACTGGACTCCACGTGCTGAGCGCGATCGATCCGGCTGCCATCCGGCGACTATCGGTGAACCCCCATGGGGCGATGTGTTGCCCGGGACCGATGCCGTTGATTACTACATCACCGAACGCCCAGGCTCTCGGCACCGCTACCTCCTTTGGAGGCGGAAGAAGGAGACGGTCCTCTTTCGCACTGTCTCGAAGCTCGGAGCGTTTTACTCGGAGACCTACGCTGGACGCGGGGAATGGATACCCGACAGTGACGCGGTCGATGACCTCCTATCTGATCCCAAGGGCCAACCGGGTAGGGCCAAATCCATTTCGG
The DNA here is from genome assembly GCA_963782015.1 of uncultured Chloroflexia bacterium. GTDB lineage: Bacteria > Chloroflexota > Limnocylindria > QHBO01 > QHBO01 > CF-167. Next base: position 540,402 of record CAWAHY010000004.1, on the reverse strand, counting down.
GCCGGAGACGAGTCGATCGCTAGCAAGGAAGACATCGAGGCCGCACTTAGGTTCCTTGGCAGCGACCCGGCTGCTTTGCAATGACCTCGGTGAAGGAAAGCCGAGCTGCGCTCGCGGTCCTGATCGTCCTCGGTGGAACACTAGGGAGCTTCTTGGCACTGGCGTCATTCAGTGCCCTCCGATCGAAGGGGATGGACGCGCTGTTCGCATCTCTCATAGCTGCGATGGCCTTCTTCCTTGGATTCATCCTTGTGTCCACGGTCGTGCGGATAGTCTTTGGCGTCATGTATCTCTGGCGCAGGCGCCGCTGAGGCTCCCCCTGCGTTGCCCGGTTGACCCACCCATCGGCCTGTGCCACGCTGGCCTCAACTGAACACTTCATCGCCTTCGGGGCGGGGTGAAAGTCCCCACCGGCGGTCGGCTCGCTGGGCGAGCCAGCCCGCGAACCCCATCGGGCCCGGACGCCGAGGAGCGGCAGATGGGACGAACCTGGCGGGGCCGACCTGACCCGGCGAGCGCGACGCTCGCAGGCAGACAGGGCCGACGGTCACAGTCCGGATGGGAGAAGGCGACCGCGAGGCGTTCTCCGACGCATCGACAGACCGATGGCGCGCGCCTGCGCGCCTGAGGGAGTCGAGCCGGAGACCGTTCCGCGGCCGAGCCCCGCGCGCGATGCCAGGCGTAGCGGGAGAACGGATGACCGATCGAGGCAGCGACACAGGCGAGCCGGGCACCGATGCCTGCTGGCCTGCCCGTGCGCCTCGACCGATCTCAGCGTCTCATTCCCGGCCGCCGCGCGAGCCGCTCGTGGCCCTGCGCGGCCTGACGCTCGACATCCCGGCCGGCAGCCTGACCGTGATCATCGGGCCGAACGGCTGCGGCAAGATCACGCTGCTCCGGGTGATCGCCGGGCTCGTGTGCCCGACGAGCGGGCAGGTCGCGCTCGGCGACGGACGGCGCACCGCGCGCCGGTGACGGGCGGGTTGGCCTTGCCTTCCAGCAGCCGCGCCTCATGCCCTGGCTCTCGACCCTCGACAACGTTGCCCTGCCGCTGGCCCTCGACGGGGTCGCCGTCGCGGAGCGCGCGCGACCGGGCGATGGAGGCGCTCGAGCGCGTCGGGCTGGCGGAGGCTGCGGCAGTGCGACCGGCGCAGCTCTCCGGGGGGATGGCGCAGCGGGCCGGCCTGGCGCGAGCGCTGATCAGCGACCCGCCGGTGCTCCTGCTGGACGAGCCGTTCAGCGCGCTCGACGCCCTGACACGCGCGAGGCGCTTCGACGGCGAGCTCCAGCGCCTCTGGCTGGATCGGCCGCGGACCGTCGTGCTGGTCACCCACTCGGTCGGCGAGGCGGTGCGCATGGCGGATCGGATCGTGGTCATGACCGCGCGGCCGGGTAGCGTGGCGCGCGTCATCGCGGTCGACCTGCCGCGACCGCGGCCCGCGCCGCTGGCCGGCGACCCGCGGCCTCGCACGCCGAGGCCACCCGAGCGGCCCTCGCCGAGGTCCATCCCGCCGAGCTCACCTCCTGGCTCGACCGATGAAGCGCCTCGCCGCCACCCTCCTCTCGCTCGCCGTGTTCCTGGTTGCCTGGAAGCTGCTCACCGTCGTGACCGGCACGCCCGACTACATCCTCCCCGCACCCGAGGTGGTGGCGGACCGGGCGCTCCGCGCCATCGGCTCGGGAATCCTCTGGGAGCACACCGCAGTCACCCTCTCCGAGATCCTGCTCGGCTTCGCACTGGGCGCTGTGACGGCCATCGGCACGGGCATCGCGCTCGGCAAGAGCGTCGTGGTGGAGCGCGTCCTCTCGCCGTACATCGTGGCCGCGCAATCGGTCCCGATCCTCGCCCTCGCCCCGCTCCTCGACATCTGGTTCGGCGGCGGGCTGCTGGCGCGCGTCCTGATCTGCGCCCTGATCGTCTTCTTCCCGATCGCGATCGCCACCATGGTCGGCATCCGCTCGGCCGACCCGCTCCTCCGCGAGATGCTCCGCTCCCTCGGCGCGAACCCCGGTCAGCTCACCGCGCGGCTCGAGATCCCATCGGCCCTGCCGGTCCTCTTCGGTGGCCTGCGGGTGGGGGTGACGCTGGCCGTCATCGGTGCCGTCGTGGCCGAATGGGCCGGGGCCAGCAGCGGGCTGGGCGTGCTCATCAACATCGCCGACCAGGGGCTCTTCGACACCCCGCTCATGTTCGTCGCGCTTGCGACCCTCGCCGTCATCGGCATCACCCTCCATGGCCTGGTGGTGGTCGCCGAGCGCCGGCTGGTCCATACCTGAAAGGAAGACCGATGCGCCTGCGCTCGCTTTACCCCGCTCCTGGTCGCTGGCGCTGGCCCTCTCTGCGTGCGTCACGGAAGTCCGGCCGCTGCCTTCCGGGCCGCGGCCGGTCACCCTGCTGCTCGGCTTCCAGCCCGATGTCCAGTTCGCGCCCTTCTACCTCGCCCAGCAGGACGGGCTACTACGCCGATGCCGGACTGGACGTGACGATCGAGTACAAGAGCGGCGCCGACCTCGTTCGCCTCGTGGCGCGACGGACAGGCCGAGTTTGGCGTGACCGATGCCACCGACGTGATGATCAGCCGCACCGCCGGCATCCCGATCAAGTACGTGGCGACGCTGTACAGCCGCTTCCCGGTGGCGCTGATCGGGCCCGCCGGCACGGTCCCGACCGACTCGGCGGACCTCGCCGGGAAGCGGATCGGGACGCCAGGCAGGTACGGATCGTCGTGGCACGCGTTGCTGGCGCTGCTCGACGCCGGCGGCCTGACACCCGACGACGTCACGATCCGCGAGTACCCGCAGTTCAACCAGGTCGACGGTCTGCTCAACGGCGATGTTGACCTCATCACCGGCTTCCGCGCCAACGAGCCGCTGCGGCTCGCGGCGCAGGGGATGCAGACGTCGATCTGCTGACTGTCGAGCAGATCGCGCCGCTGCCTGGCCCGGGGCTCATCGCCGGCGACGACGCTGCTGGAACGGCGACCCGGCTCTGGTGGAAGCGTTCGCGCACGCCACCGTCGCGTGCCCTGGCTGCGATCGCGGCCGATCCTCAGGTCGGCCTCGACGCGGCGATCGTGGCGGTGCCGACCATCGCGTCGGACCGAGCCACCGCGCTGGCGGTGCTGGAGGCAACGATCGCCCTTTGGAATGGCTCCGACGCGCCGGACGGTCGGATCGACCAGCACGTCTGGACCAGCTGGCTACGCGACGATGCGCCGGCTCGGCTTCATCGACGGGTCGGTGCCGCTCGACGAGATGACCTACGACGCGATGATCGGCCCGTACTAGGCGTCAGCGCTCGGGACGTGCTGCCTCGGGCGTGCGATCGGGGAGGGCGTATCGGTCCAGGGCGGGCTCGTCCTGCGACTCGGCCCGCTCGGCGGCCTCGACCGTCTGCTCGAGCAGCATCATGGTCGTGACCGGGCCGACGCCGCCGGGGACGGGCGTGATGGCGCTGACCACCGGCCGCACCGTGGCGAAATCCACGTCGCCCACGATCCCGTCCGGCGTGGTGTTGATGCCGCAGTCGATCACCACCGCCGAGCGGTTGACCATCTCGGCCCGCACCAGGCCGGGCACCCCGGCGGCGACCACGAGGATCTCCGCACGCCGCGTCTCACGGGCGAGGTTGCGGGTGCGCCGATGGCAGATCACGACCGTGGCATCCGCGGCGACCAGGAGGGCGGCCGCGGGGCGGCCGACGACAGCCGAACGACCGATGACCACCGCCCGCTTCCCGGCGATGGGGATCTGGTAGCTGCGCAGGATCGCCATCACCGCCAGGGCCGTGGCCGGCACGAAGGTGCGCTCGCCGCGGGCGATGCGGCCCGCATTGAGCGGCGTGGCGCCATCAACGTCCTTGGCCGGGTCGATCAGCGCCACCACCGCGTTGGTGTCGAGGTGCGCCGGGACGGGCTGCGCCACCACGATCCCCGCGATGCTCGGGTCGCGGTTCAGGGCGCCGATCCGCGCGGCCAGGTCGGAGAGCGCCACGCCCTCGGGCGGGTCGATCTCGAACGCCTCGACCCCCACGCTGCGCGCCGCGCGCCAGACGCTGTTGGCATACACCGCCGATGGGCCGCGCGCGTCGAAGCGGACGATCGCCAGCCGCGGCGTGGCGCCGGTCCGCTCGTGGAGGTCGGCGATGCGGTCGGAGAGGTCACGCCACAGGCGCGAGGCGACCGCGCGGCCATCGAGGATGCGGCCGCTCATGACGGCACCAGGCGTGCATCGACGGCGCCCAGCGCAGCCCGCTCGTGCTCGGTCGCGGCGGCCTCGAGACGGGCGATCTCGGCGGGCGCCGAGAGGCGCAGTGGCTCGTCGGCGGGGAGGTAGGGGAGGTTGATCCGGACGTTGAGCAGCGCGCCGCGCAGGCCGGCTGCGGCGAGCTGGGCGGCCACGCCTGCGTCGCTCACCGCGTTGCGGTTGCCGATCGGGGCGATCCGCTCCGCCAGCTCGAGCACCTCACCGGCGGCCACCGCGGTGCGCATCGGCACTCGGGCCGCCTCGACCATGGCCCCGCGCAGGGCCGTGGCGCGGGCCTCGCGCTCCCCCTCGGATTCCTTGGGCATGCGCCGCGCCCGCACGACGGCGTCGTAGGCGACCGCATCCTCCTCGGCCAGCGCCAGCAGCAGGTCACAGCTGGCGCGAGCCCTGGCCCGCAGCTCGGCGATCACCGCTTCGTGCTCCGCGTACTCCGGCCGTCCCGCGGTCAGCTCCGCCACCATCGCCACCAGCCCGGCGCCCATCGCGCCGGCCAGTGCGGCGGCGCTGCCGCCACCGGGCACCGGGTCGCTGCTCGCCAGGCGATCCAGGAGCGCGTCGACGGTGAGATTGGAGAGCCGGGGGGTATCGCTCATCGGCGAGCTGCCTCGTTCGGTATCGGGCGCCCGTGCGGCGGCCGCGGGGAGCCTCCGCCCCGATTGTACGGGCTAGACTCCGAGCCGCATGAAGCACCTTGGCTGGCGGATCGCGCTGATCACCACCGTCCCCCCGGTGGCCGCGGCGCTGGTGCCGATCCTGCGCCAGCTCGGGCACGACCCGGTCTCGATCATCAGCGCCCGCCGCCGGCAGCCGGCGCCGCCCGGCCGCGAGCCGATGGGGGACGAGACCGCGCCCGAGGGCCTCGACGTCCTGCTCGCCCACGACAAGTGGTCGGTCGAGCCGCTGCTCCGCTCTTCCCGTCCCGACCTGGCGCTGTGCTGGGGTTTCCCGTGGCGCATCCCGCAGGCCGCCCTCGACGTCCCGCCGCTGGGGTCGGTGAACTGCCACCCCGCGTTCCTGCCCCGCCATCGCGGACCGATCCCGCTGGCCTGGGCCTTTCGCGACGGCGACGGCCAGTTCGGCGTGACCTGGCACCGCATGGACGCGGAGCTGGATACCGGCGCCATCTTGGCCCAGTCAGCCGTGCCGATGCTCGACGACGACTTCAGCATCGAGGTGGTCGGGCCGCGGATCGGGACGGTGGCGATCGGCCTGCTGCCCGCCGTCCTCGCGCGGATCGCCGCCGGCGACCCGGGTGACCCGCAGCCGACCGACGGCATCACCTGGGCGGGCCACTTCGGCGAGGACTACGCCACCGTCGACTGGTCGCAGCCCGCACGTCGGATCCACGACCAGGTGCGGGCCTGGGCCTTCACCTTCGACCTGTCGAAGGTCGTCGGTCCGGTGGCCGACCTCGACGGCAAGCGGGTGCGGCTGGTACGGACCTCGCTGAGCGACCCGGGCGGTGACGCCCGGCGCGTCGAGGCCGGAGACGGTCCGATCTGGGTGGTGGAGTCGGCGCCTCTCGGCTGACCCTCAGGCGGCCTGGTCCAGGGCGTCCACGAACCAGCGCCGCCGCCGCCCGTCGAAAACGAGCGAGGCCTCGCCGCCATCGGTCTGGACCCGGTAGGTGATGCGCGGGCCGCGGTCAGCGGGGTAGGCCGCGGTCTCGTCGCGAATGGCGTCGAGCGCGGTCACAGTCAGCTGGCGCCCGGCGACCCGGACGGTTGACGGCCGAGCCTGTCGCCGATCCCAGTGCACGCGTGCCTCGGTCGGCGTGATCTTGGTGAGTGCCATTGCTTCCACTGCTCCTTCACGCCGCCTGCGCAGGGCACCGAACAGGCGTTCTAATAGGGCGCAGCATACGAACAGATGTTCGACCTGTCAAGTGCTGAACGGTGTTCTGCCAGGACGGTCCCAGCCGGGATCGTCGGCTGCCACCCTGCCGGGTCTGCGCCCGGGCGAAGTGGCACTGCGTGAACCCGAATCGGGGGGCGGGTAGGGGGAAGGGAGGTGCGGTGACACCGAATCGGGAGCCTGAGTCCGTTAGGGTGCCACCAGGCGAGCCGCTGGGGGAAGGCTGGGGGAAGGCTGGGGGAAGGCTCAGGGGCGGACCAGGAGCCCATGTGCTATTCATCCACCGGCGCCTGCGGCTTCTCGCCGAAGTCGAATCGGCGCCGATCGCGGTGCCCCACCAGCCGCGCCCGGGTGATGGCCTTCTCGCCGAACCGTTCCCGAACCGCGTCGATGGAGGCGGTGATCCGATCGGTCTTGTCCGGCTCGTCGAAGAGGGTCAGCTGCTGGACGTCGGTCAGGTTGATGGCGGTCAGGCCGATGAGCCGCACGGCGCGGTCGCGCACCAGCGTCTTGCGCAGAAGTGTCACGCCGGCGGCGTAGATCGGCTCGGACTCGCGGGTCTGGTGCGGCACGCCCATCTGGCGGGTGAGCGTCTCGAAGCCCTCGTAGCGCAGCTTGAGCTGCACCGCCCCGGCGGCCATGTGGTGGTTGCGCAGGCGGCTGGCGACCGACTCGGCCAGGTCGAGGAGCGTCGCCTCCAGGCGCGCGGGGTCGGTCACGTCCCGGTCGAAGGTCAGCTCGTGGCCGATGCTCTTGGGCGCCTGGCTCGGCACCACCGGGGATGGGTCGATGCCGCGTGCGCGCAGCGCAAGGTCGTGCCCGTGGGTGCCGAAGCGACGCCGCAGGGTGGCGTCCGCCAGCGCCGCGAGCTGCCCGATGGTCGTCACCCCGTAGTCGGCCAGCGCCTGACGCGACTGCGGCCCCACGCCCCACAGCCGGCTGACGGGGAGCGGGGCCAGGAAGGCTGCCTCCTCGCCGGGAGGGACCACGACCAGGGCATCGGGCTTGCGCAGGTCCGATGCCACCTTGGCGCACAGCTTGTTGGTCGCCACCCCGACGCTCACCACCAGGCCGACCTCGTCGAGCACCCGTCGCTTGATGGCGCGGCCGATGGTCGCCCCATCACCGAAGGCCTCCTGGCTGGCGGTCACGTCGAGGAACGCCTCGTCGAGGCTGATCGGCTCGACGAGCGGCGTGTACGACGCGAAGATCCGCATCACCTCGCGCGACAGGTCGCGGTAGCGCTCGGGGTGGCCGGGCAGGAAGACCCCGGTCGGGCAGAGGCGCGCCGCGGTGCGCAGCGGCATGGCCGAATGGACGCCGAACTTGCGCGCCTCGTACGAGGCGGCGCTCACCACGCCGCGGGCGCCGGGGTCCCCGCCGACGATGACCGGCTTGCCGCGCAGCGAGGGATCGTCGAGCACCTCGACACTGGCATAGAAGGCGTCGAGATCGGCATGCAGGATGGCGCGGGTCATGGGCGCCCCGAATCCTAGGTCAGCTTGCGGATGACCCCGACCACCTTGCCCTGGATCTGCACCTCGGAGGCGTAGATCGGCTCCATCTCGGCGTTCGCGGGCTGCAGCCGGATGCGGTCCTTCTCGCGGTAGAAGCGCTTGAGGGTGACGCCGTTGTCCTCGAGCAGCGCGACCACGATGTCGCCGTCACGGGCGGTCGCCTGCGGCTGGACCACCACGTAGTCGCCGTCGTCGATCAGGGCGTCGATCATGCTCTTGCCGCGCACCCGCAGGACATAGGAGTCGTCGCGCGCCTGGAGCGAGCGGGGCACTTCGAGCGTCTCGGCGCCCTCGGCGTACGCCTCGATGGGCTTGCCGGCGGCGATCTCGCCGATCACCGGCAGGGCCAGCGTCTCGCGCTCGACCGGCATCCGGAACGGCGTCACCCGGCTGCGCTCGAGGCGCTCGACCGGCGCCGGACGACGGGCCGGCAGGCCGAGCTCGGCCTCCCCGCGCACGGTGAGCCGGACGGCGCGGGACGAGTGCGACCCGCGCTCGAGCAGGCCGTCGCGCTCCAGCGTGGTCAGGTGGTGATGCACGGCCGATGGCGAGGCGAGGCCGACCGCCTCCGCGATCTCCCGGACGCTGGGCGGATAGCCGCGCTCCGCGACGGTGCGGGCGATGCATTCGAGGATCTTCTTCCGACGCTCGGCGTCATGCCTGGTCATCGGCTGCTCCTTGTGCGGTGCACGGACATGCCGTTCGACCATAGCAGAACAGACGTTCTAATGTCAACCGATGGCGACCGCCCCTCTGCTATCATCGCGCCCCACCTCGACTCCGAACCGGAGGCCCGCTTGAACTTCTCCGGCCGATGGCGCTCCGTGCGCCTGGCGCGACTGATCTGGAAGCTCCCGATGTACGCGCGCGTGATCTGGGGCCTCGTCCGCGATCCCCGCACGCCGCTGCACCTCAAGGCCCTGCTGGGGGCCTCGCTCGCGTACCTGGTGATGCCCTTCGACCTGATCCCCGATGCCATCCCGATCCTCGGCCAGGCCGACGACCTGACGGTCCTGCTGCTGGTGCTCGACCTGTTCATCGCGAATGCCCCCGCGGAGGTCCGTCGCGAGCATATGGAGCGAGCCCACGACGGGACGGCCGACCTGGACCGCGACCTGGCGCGGCTGCGCTCGATCATGGGCCGCCGCTACGACACGATCCGCGATGCCCTGCCGGAGATGCTCGAGCGCTACGGCGACCTCCGCGATCCACGGGCGGTCAAGGGTCTGCTGGCGAAGGTGCGCGACGCGCGCGTGCGCTCGTCGGACGCCGAGCCGATCTCGGTCGAGGAGTCGTCCGCTGCCCCGCCGGCCGACCTGGAGCTGGAGGCCGCCGGCGCCGAGGGCAGCCGCGACCTGCGACTCAACTGATCAAGAGACGAAAGGAACCGGCTGACAGCATGAAGGTGATCCTCAAGCGCGACGTGAAGGGGCTCGGCCACGCCGGCGACGTGAAGGACGTGAAGGACGGCTACGCCCGCAACTTCCTCTTCCCGAGCGGCGCCGCGGCGATCGCCGACGCGGGTGCGCTCAAGAACTGGGAGCGGCACCGCGGCGAGCGAGAGGCGCGCGAGCAGGGATTGAAGGGCGAGGCAGAGGCCACTGCGGGGCGCCTGCGCGAGCTGAAGCTCGAGGTCGCGGTCAAGGCCGGTGAAAAGAACCGCCTCTTCGGATCGGTCACCAACCGCGAGATCGCCGAGCTGATCGCCAAGGAGGGGATCGAGGTGGACCGCCACTCCATCCACCTGCGCGAGCCGATCAAGACCCTGGGTGACTTCAAGGTGGACGTGCGGCTGATGCCCGGCGTCGACGCCGAGCTGACGGTCAGCGTGGTGGCGCTCTAGCGCGCGACAGCCAAGCTGTCACGGCCGCGCCCGATCCTGTCGGGCATGAGCGGCCAGCCCACGCGCTTATCCACAGGAATCCGGTTGTCCACAAAGCGGCGCCGGATATCGACAGCGCGGAGCGCTCGGACGGGTAGGCGCCGGTCTCTGGCTCGGGCACCATCGGTCCCGCCATGAGCATCGACAAGCTGGCGCCACAGGCGGTCGAGGCCGAGCAGAGCGTGCTCGGCTCGATTTTGATCGACCCCGAGGCGATCCTCAAGGTCGCCGAGTTCCTGCACCCGCCTGACTTCTACCGCCAGCAGCACTCCGACATCTACGAGGCCATGCTCGGCCTCCACGGCCAGCGCGAGCCGATCGACCTGGTGACGCTGGGGGACGAGCTGGCGCGGCGCGATCGGCTCGAGCCGATCGGCGGGCCGGCCTACCTGGCCAGCCTGATGAACATGGTGCCGACCGCGGTGCACGTCGAGCACTACGGGCGGATCGTCGAGCGCAAGGCGGTGCTCCGCAACCTGATCGGGGCGGCCGGCAAGATCGCGGCGGTCGGCTACGAGGAGGCGAACGACGCCGAGGCGGCGATCGACCGCGCCGAGGGGATCCTGTTCGAGATCAGCCAGCGTCGCACGGTGGGCGGCTTCGAGTCGCTGGCCACCCTGCTCGGCCAGGCGTACGACCGGCTCGAGTACCTGCACGAGCACCGCGGCCAGCTGCTCGGCATCCCGAGCGGCCTCTCGCAGCTCGACGCCCTCCTCGGCGGCTTCCAGCCGTCGGACCTGATCATCCTGGCCGCGCGGCCGAGCGTGGGGAAGACGAGCCTGGCGCTCAACATCGCGCAGCACGCCGCCGTCCACGAGGGCAAGAAGGTGGGCGTCTTCTCGCTCGAGATGAGCAAGGAGCAGCTGGCCCTGCGGCTCCTCTCGGCGGAGTCGGGGATCAACCCGCGGCCCCTGCAGAGCGGCTTCGTCGACGAGACCGACTGGTCGAAGATCGCCCAGGTGATGAACCTGATGCACGCCGCGCCGATGTGGATCGACGACTCGCCGGTGCTCACCGTGCTGGAGCTGCGGACCAAGGCGCGGCGCCTTGAGGCTGAACAGCACGGCCTCGACCTGCTCATCGTCGACTACCTGCAGCTGATGCAGGGCAGCCTCTCGCAGCGCGAGCCGAACCGGGTCCAGGAGGTGAGCGAGATCAGCCGTGGCCTCAAGCAGCTCTCCCGGGAGCTGAAGGTGCCCGTGATCGCCCTGTCGCAGCTCTCCCGCGGCGTGGAGCAGCGAGGGTCTGCCGAGCCGCGCCTCTCGGACCTGCGCGAATCGGGCAGCATCGAGCAGGACGCCGACGTGGTGATCTTCCTGTACCGCGAGGCGGAGGCGATGCCGGAGGGCGACGTCGAGACGATCCGCGCCAAGGTGGCCAAGCACCGCAACGGACCCATCGGCGAGATCAGCCTCCAGTTCCGCAAGACCAACACCCGCTTCTACACGATGGCCGCCCGCGAGACCGAAGCGGTGACCTACTAGCCTCTAGGCAGGCCGCAGGGCCGTGTGTATAGTCGGCCGCGGAACGTCCGGTCCAATGCTCTACCCGAGTCCGACCGATCCAGCGCGTCGTCGCCGATCAGCCTGAGCCCGAGGAACAGCACCGTCCAGATCGGCCCGGGCGAGGTTGGAGGGGTAGGGGTGTACGCCGACAAGACCATCAGCTGCCGCGACTGCGGGATGGACTTCGTCTTCTCCGCCGGTGAGCAGCAGTTCTACGCCGAGAAGGGGCTCGTCAACGAGCCGCAACGCTGTCCGAGCTGCCGTGCGGTGGCCAAGCAGAACCGCGCGCTCGGGATCAGCTCGGGGGGTGGCGGGTCGGGCCAGCGCGAGATGCACGCAGCCGTGTGCGCCGAGTGCGGCGGACAGGCGCTCGTCCCATTCCTGCCGCGGAACGACCGCCCGGTCTACTGCAGCAGCTGCTTCGACAAGGTGCGCGCCATGCGGACCTGAGCGGTCCGCCTGCCTTCCGTCCATACCGATGCGAACGCCGCCCGCCCAGGCGGCGTTCGCGCTTCCCGCCCCAGGCTCCGGCGCTACGATGCTGCTCCGCCACGCACCGAGGTCATCGGCCGCCCATGTCCGTCATCGCCGTCGTCGGCGCCCAGTGGGGCGACGAGGGGAAGGGCAGGGTCGTCGACTACCTGGCCACCGACGCCGACCTGGTGATCCGCTACGGCGGCGGCAACAACGCCGGCCACACGGTGGTGAACCCCCACGGCCACTTCAAGCTGCACCTGATCCCGTCGGGCATCTTCTATCCGGGGACGCGCAACCTGCTCGGCGGGGGCGTGGTGATCAACCCGCCGGCCCTCGTCGCCGAGCTCGACGGCCTGGCCGCGGTCGGGTTCGACGGGGCGAACCTGTTCATCAGCGACCGCGCCCACCTGGTGATGCCGTACCACATCCTCCTCGACCAGCTCGACGAGCGTGAGCGGGGCAGCGCGAAGATCGGGACCACCAGCCGTGGCATCGGTCCCGCCTACGTGGACAAGGTCGCGCGCCGGGGCATCCGGGTGGTCGACCTGATGGAGCCCGATGCCTTCCGGGCGCAGCTCCCCATCGCCCTGCGTCGGGTGCGCCGGATCGTGGAGGGCTACTTCGGGGCCGGCGGCGAGGACGACGAGCTGCGCGCCACGATCCAGGAGGCGACCGACGAGGCGCGGATCGCGGCCGAGTACCTGGCCGCCGCCGAGCGGCTGCGCCCGCACGTCGTGGACGGCCAGGCGATGGTCGACGCGGCGCTGGTGGCCGGGGAGCGGATCCTGCTGGAGGGCCAGCTCGGCACGATGCGCGACATCGACTGGGGGACCTACCCGTACGTCACCTCGTCCTCGCCGATCCCGGGCGGCGCCTCGATCGGGGCGGGGCTGCCGGCGGTGGCGATCGACCAGGTGATCGGCGTGGCCAAGGCGTACACCACGGCCGTGGGGGCCGGTCCCCTCCCGACCGAGCTGCTCGACGCGCCAGGGGAGGCGCTCCGCGAACGGGGCGTCGAGTACGGCACCTCGACCGGGCGGCCGCGGCGCTGCGGCTGGTACGACGCGGTGGCGGTTCGCTTCAGCGTCCGGCTGGCCGGCTACTCGAGCATCGCCCTCACCAAGCTCGACGTGCTCGACGGCTTCGAGCGGATCCGCGTCTGCGTCGCGTACCGCGACCCGGCCGACGGGCGCGAGTGGACGACGGTGCCTGCCTCCACATCGGTCTATGAACGGTTGGAGCCGGTCTACCAGGACCTTCCCGGCTGGCAGGCCGATACGACCGGCTGCCGCGCCTTCGACCAGCTGCCGGCGGCGGCGCGCGGCGTACGTCGAGCGGTTGGAGGAGCTGGCCGGCGTGCCGATCGGGCTGATCTCGGTGGGTCCGGAGCGGGCCCAGATGATCGTGCGCGGATCGGGCTGACGTGCGACGGGTGGCCGCGCTCCTGGTCGGCACGGTCGCGCTGGCAGGATGCGGCTCGAACACGGAGCACGTTGCCCCTGGTGGACCGGCGTTTGTCAGCGACGAGGTGCGGTTCGTCGCCCCCACCGGCTGGCAGCTGGTGGAGTCGACCGCCGAGTTAGGCAACAGCGGCAAGATCGTGGCGTATCTGGCGAACGAGCCGCTCCGTCCGGATTGCCCGCGTCCCAAGTCAGCGGTCTGCCAGTCCCCGCTCGCTGATGAGCTGCGCCAGGGTGGGGTCTTCGTCACCTGGCTGGCGGATCCGTGCGTGGCGGGAGGCTGCGACCTGCCGCCCGCGCCGCTGATCCGGATCGGCAACCGGCAGGGCGTCCAGGCACCCATCGGCGCAGGATGCGAGGGGACCGGCTTCACCGAGGGATCGCTCTACCACGTCACCGTCACCCCGCAGCGGGTGGATACCCTGGTGGTCTGCGCCCGTGATCCGAGCGAGGCGACCCGATCCGCCTTCCTGGGCTTCCTGGATGCCATCCAGTGGCGGATCCCGTGATCCCCGCCATCTATACTCACCGGACACCCCGCGGAGGCCGTCGTTGATCGACCCGTCGACTCTCGCCCCGGACGCCACCTCGACCCGCCTGCGGCGCGCCTACGGCTTCGAGGAGGTGGCGCTGGTCCCCGGGGCCACCACCGTCGACCCGGCCGAGATCGACCTGACCACCGAGATCGGCGGCCGCCGGCTCGAGATCCCGTTCATCGCCGCCGCCATGGACGCCGTCGCCGACGCGGACTTCGCGGCGCGCATGAGCCGCCACGGCGGGCTCGCCTTCGTCAACCTCGAGGGCCTCTACACACGGTATGAGGACGCGACCCCGGTCATCGAGCGGGTCGTTGCCGCGGCCAGCAACCAGGAGGCGGCCGAGCTGCTGGCGGCCGCCTATGCCGCCCCGGTGCGCGACGACCTGATCGTGGCGCTCATTACCCGGATCCGGGCCCAGGGCGGGATCGCCGCGGTCGCCACGACGCCCGCCTCGGCCTGGCATCACGCCGAGGTCGCCGCTGAGGCCGGCGCCGAGCTGTTCCTGGTCCAGTCGCAGGTCTCGAGCGCACGCCACATCTCGACGGGGGGCCGCGTCCTCTCCCTGGCGGACCTGACCGGAGCGCTCAAGATGCCCGTCCTGGTCGGCAACACGGTGAGTGGCGAGGCCGCCTACCAGCTGATGCACCAGGGCGCCGCCGCGGTCCTGGTGGGCGTCGGACCCGGCGCCGCCTGCACGACGCGCGAGGTGCTGGGGATCGGCGTGCCGCAGGTGAGCGCCACGCTCGAGGTCGCCGCAGCCCGCGATCGCTACGAGCGCGAGACCGGCCGCTACGTTCCCGTGATCACCGACGGCGGCATGAAGACCGGCGGCGACATCGCCAAGGCGATCGCCTCGGGAGCCGATGCGGTGATGCTCGGCTCACCCTTCGCCGCGGCGCTCGAGGCGCCGGGGCGCGGCGTCAACTGGGGGATGGCCGCTCCGTCGCCGACCCTGCCGCGCGGCACCCGGATCAAGGTCGGGGCCCAGCTGCCGCTCGAGCAGATCCTCTTCGGCCCGGCGCACACCACCCACGGCACCCAGAACCTGGTCGGCGCGCTGCGGCAGTCGATGGCGGCGCTCGGCGCGCGGACGATCCGCGAGATGCACGAGGTCGAGATGGTGATCGCGCCGTCGATCGCGACCGAGGGCAAGTCCTGGCAGCTGGCCGGCACGGAGTGAGTCGGGTCAGCTGACCGGCCAGATCACCTCGGTGCGCAGATCGGCCTCGCCGACCTCCGTCGGATCGCTGATGTAGGACTCCCACGGCGCGCCACCCGGCGTGTGGCCCTGCGCCGGAATCCACGCCCCCAGCCGCTCATAGGCGGCGCCGAGCCCCGGGTAGCGGCCCACGTGGAGGGTGACGGCCGCCGGCCCGCCGGGCAGCTCGCCCGCTCCGACTTCGCCAGGCTCGCACTCGGCCAGCGGCCGGAGGTTTCCTATCGGGGCAGCGACCGGGATACCGAACTCGACATCCGCTCGCTCCGGGCCGAACTCGTGGTACCTCGCGTAGGGAGGTCCGGCGGGCGTCCCGCCCAGGTCGGCGATGCGGTCCGCCACGTTTGCCAGGTGCAGCTCGAAGGCCGCCCCGACGTCCACCTGTTCGAACGGCTTCTTGACGCGAGCGGCGACCGTCGGCTGCGGCGCCAGGTCCACCATGCGCGGGTCAGATCGGCTGGTCGTGTCTTCCATCGGACCCATAGCCTACCGCCCCCGGTAGACTGGGTGCACGCATTCGGGAGGGAATATTGCCCGAGGAGCCATCATCGCCGCCGACCCGCGGCCGAACCGTCCACGGCGAGCTGGCCAACGCCGGCCACCGGGTCCTGGCACCGGACGACGCCGAGGTGGAGGCCTACCTGGAACAGGCGCTCCACGCACCGCCGCCGCAGCGCGACGGCGAGGCGCCAGTCGAGCCCGACACGGTCGTCATCCTCGACTTCGGCAGCCAGTTCGCGCAGCTGATCGCCCGCCGCGTGCGCGAGCTGAACGTCTACTCGGAGCTGCTCCCCCATGACACGCCATGGGCCGAGATTGCGAGGCGCCGGCCCAAGGGGATCATCCTCTCCGGCGGTCCGGCATCGGTCTTTGACCCCGCGGCCCCGTCGCCCGACCCGGCCATCTGGTCGGGCGGCATCCCGGTGCTCGGCATCTGCTACGGCGTCCAGCTGATGGCGCACCAGCTCGGCGGCGAAGTGGCCGCCAGCACCAAGCGCGAGTACGGACCGGCATCGGTCGAGATCATCAGCGGTGACGGGCTCTTCCGCGGGCTCGAGCCGATCCAGCCGGTGTGGATGAGCCACGGCGACCGGATCGTGCGCCCGCCGACAGGCTTCACCACCACCGCCCAGACCGAGACGAGCACCTACGCTGGCCTGGCCGATCCGTCCCGCAGCCTCTACGGGATCCAGTTCCACCCCGAGGTGGTGCATACCCCCGCCGGTCGCGAGATCCTGCGCAACTTCGTGATCGGGATCGCCGGGGCACGCCCGTCGTGGACGCCGGCCAACTTCGTCGAGACGACGGTCGCCGAGATCCGCGCCCGCGTCGGCGACGGAAAGGTGATCTGCGCGCTCTCGGGGGGCGTCGACTCGGCGGTGGCGGCGACCCTCGTCCACCGGGCGATCGGCGACCAGCTGACCTGCATCTACGTGGACCACGGCCTGATGCGCAAGCGCGAGTCGGAGCTCCTGCGCGCCACCTTCGCCGAGCACTTCGGGATGAAGCTGATCATGGTGGATGCGCGAGACCGATTCCTCCGGCGCCTCGAGGGCGTGGAGGATCCCGAGGAGAAGCGCCGCATCATCGGCGACGAGTTCATCCGCGTCTTCGAGGAGGAGGCGACCAAGCTGGGGCAGATCGACTTCCTGACGCAGGGCACCCTCTACCCCGACGTGATCGAGTCGAAGACCTCCGAGACCAAGGCCGCGGCCAAGATCAAGACGCATCACAACGTCGGTGGGCTGCCGGCCGACCTGCGCTTCAGCCTGATCGAGCCGCTGCGCTACCTCTTCAAGGACGAGGTGCGCAACGTGGGAGCGGAGCTGGGGCTGCCCGACGCGATGGTCCTGCGCCAGCCGTTCCCCGGCCCGGGGCTCGCGATCCGGATCATCGGGGCGGTCACCGCGGAGCGGCTCGAGACGCTGCGCGAGGCGGACTGGATCGTGATCGACGAGATCAAGGCCGCCGGGCTGTATCGGTCACTGTGGCAGTCCTTCGCGATCCTGACCCCGGTTCGCAGCGTGGGAGTGATGGGCGACTTCCGCACCTACGCCAACGTGGTCGCCATCCGGGCGGTGACCAGCGACGACGGCATGACCGCGGACTGGGCGCGCCTCCCGTACGAGCTGCTGGCGAAGATCAGCTCCCGGATCGTGAACGAGGTGGCCGGCGTGAACCGGGTCGTCTACGACATCAGCAGCAAGCCCCCGGCCACGATCGAGTGGGAGTAGCCCCGGCTACTCCTGCCCCCCACCGGCCCGGATCAAAGGTCGATGCGCCACACCGAACCGGTATCCACTGACGTCGCCCACAGGGCGCCTCCGACGATTCCGATCGACCCCTCACCGGTGCCGGGCTTCGAGACGGCCCACACGACCTCGTTCGTGGCCGGGATCGAGGCGCACGATGAACGGTTCCGAGCCGCGCACCCAGACCGCCTCGTCGGTCGCCACGATGTCGGCCGAGCTGCCCGGACTGCTGCCGATGTCGATCAGGGTGGAGGAGCCGGTCACGGGGTCGTACCGCAGGAGCGCTGGATCGCCGGGCGGGCGGACCTCTCCCTCCGAGTAGTAGAGGGCGACCCACACGCTGCCGGCCCCGGTGGCGATCGATGCCGGCGTCAGGGAGGTCGGAGACGGCCTCGGTCACCACGCCGGTGTCCGGGTCGATCCGGAGCAGGAGCCCGTCCGCTGTGCTAGTCGCCCAGAGCGCCCCGGACCCGTAGCTGAGCGCCCGGGCGACGTGGCCCAGCGGGTAGGTGGCGGTGACCAGATTGGTCGCGGGGTCGATGCGGACCACCGAGTCCGCCACGATGTTGCCGGCCAGCGACCAGACCGCATCCTCGCTGACCGCCGGCCGCGCGAACACCCGTGCTGCCTGGAAAGCGACATGGGCCGCCACGGTGTTCGTCGCCGGGTCGATGCGAAGCATGCCGTCGTCGGCGCACACCCACAGCGCGTCGAAGCCGGCCACCATCCCCTGGCACAGCCTGCCGCCGACGGTGACGCGCGCCTGCTCGTCGCCGGTCTCGGGGTCGATCCGGTACACGTACGGCTCGGCGCCGCCGGTGATCAGCGGTCCGTCGGGGGCGAGGATCCAGAGGGAGCCGTCCAGCTCAGACGGCCAGTCGGGGCCATCGTCCAGGTCCAGCTTGAGCGATGCCACCTCGTCCAGCCCGACGGTGGCTGGTCCGGTCGGCTCGGCCGAAGCCGACCCGGCCGGCTCCGAGCCTGGAGCGCTCGGCCCCGCCGTGCCGCTGGCGCCAGGTCCACTCTCCGATCCGGATGGGGCTGCGCATGCGGAGGCGATGAGGCAGAGCGAGGTGACCACGGCTGGAACGACGCGCCTGATGCGGAACATGGCCGAGCCACTCCTCGGTGTGTGTCGGTGATCCCCGTCGTCACCCTACTACATCGTGGGCGAGCCCCAACCGGTCGGTGGTCGCATCGGCAGCCGCGGATCGGCACTCGAACAGACAGGATCCCGCCCGACCGCTAGCATGCGGCTCATACATGTCCTCCTGGTTCGACAAGCTCCTCGAAGAGCTGCAGCAGCGTCAGGCTGAGCAGGACGCCCGCCGCGAGGGGCGGCCACGACCCTCCGCCCCGCGCCCAGGGGGCGGCAACGGGCACCCCGACGAGCCGGGCGACGACGAGCCGCCGTTCCGGGGGCGCAGGCCCCAGGTCCTCACCCCCGGCGGTCCCCTGCGGCAGCCGCGCTGGGGGCTGATCATCGGCGTGCTCGCGGTCCTCTTCCTCGTCTTCGGCGTGCTCGGCGGCCTGGTCAGCCTGCTCACCGACCTGATGTGGTACGACGCGCTCGGCCTGCAGGGGGTGCTCACCACCCGCCTCTGGTCGCAGGTCGGGCTCTTCGGGGTCGGCTTCGTGGCCTTCGCGCTGCCGGCCCTGGCGAGCATCTGGCTCGCCAGGCGGATCGCCCCGCAGGTGCCGATCCGGCGCGTCGGGAACCTGGAGCTGCCGGATATCAGCCGCGTGGTGACGCTGGTGCTGGCGGGCGCCGTGGTCGTGCTGGGCCTCGTCTCGGGTGCCGCCTGGAGCGGCAGCTGGCAGACCGTCCTGCTCTTCGTGAATGGCGGCGACTTCGGGTCGGTCGACCCGAACTTCAGCCACGACATCGGCTTCTACATCTTCGACCTGCCCTTCTGGCGCTTCCTCCAGGGCTGGGGCGTGACCAGCCTGTTCACGATCATCCTGCTCAGCCTGGGGACGTACGCCGCCGGTGCGCTGAAGTGGCAGCTGCGCCTCACGGCGCCCGTCCGCGCGCACCTGTCGACCCTTGGCGCGCTGCTGCTGGTGGCGATCGCCACCGGCTACCAGTTCGACATCGCGGAGCTGTCGTACTCCACCCGGGGCGTGAGCGGGACGATCCAGGCAGCCACCTACACCGATATCCACGCCCAGGTGCCGGCCTACGTGATCCTGACCGTGGTCGCGCTGGCGGCCGCGGCGCTGCTGCTGGCGAACATCTGGTTCAAGACGCTGTGGGCCATCGCGCTCGCCGGCGGAGCCTGGATCGGGATCACGATCCTGGTCGGAGGCGTCTACCCCAGCATCGTCCAGCGACTGAACGTCGATCCGAACGAGCTGTCGCTGGAGCGGCCGTACATCGAGCAGCACATCAAGATGACGCGAGCCGCCTTCTCCCTCGACGCCATCGAGGTCGAGCCCTATACCGGGGAGCAGGCGCTCAGCCGGCAGCTGATCACCGCCAACCGGGCGACCATCGACAACATGCGGCTGTGGGACTACCGCCCGCTCCTCACCACGTTCGGGCAGCAGCAGATCCTGCGCCAGTACTACGAGTTCCTCGACGTGGACATCGACCGCTACGTGATCGACGGGCAGCAGCGCCAGATCATGCTCAGCGCGCGCGAGATCAAGGGTCCCCCCGCCGACGCCCAATCGTGGACCAACGACCGGCTGGCGTACACCCACGGCTACGGAATCACGGCGGTCCCGGTCAACGCGGTCACGCCGGAGGGTCAGCCCGACTACCTGGTGAGCGGGATCAACCAGGAGCCGAAGCTCCCCGTCGGTGAGCCGCGCATCTACTTCGGCGAGGAGCCCTCCTCGTACGTCGTCGTCGACACGAAGGCGAACGAGTTCGACTACCCGCTGGGCGACCAGGACAACGCGGTCACGACGTGGCAGGGCTCGACCGGCGTCAGCGTGGGCAACTTCTTCAGCCGGCTCCTCTTCGCGATGCGCTTCAGCGACCTCAACCTGCTCATCAGCAACCAGCTGACCGATGGCTCCCAGATCCTCTTCCGACGCGAGATCGGCGAGCGCGTCCAGGAGCTCGCGCCCTTCCTCATCTACGACCGGGACCCCTACCTCGTCAGCGCCGACGGTCGCCTGGTCTGGATGTGGGACGCCTACACCGTCTCGGATCGGTATCCCGACGCACAGCCGCTGACCGACATCTTCCCCGGCGCGAACTACGTGCGGAACTCGGTGAAGGTCGTGATCGACGCCTACGACGGGTCGGCCCGCTTCTTCGTCAGCGATCCGACCGACCCGATCATCAGGGCCTACGAGAAGATCTTCCCCAGCCTGCTGGAGCCGCTCGATGCCATGCCGGCGAGCCTGCAGGCCCACCTGCGCTATCCCGAGGACCTCTTCACCGCGCAGAACGAGGCGTACCTGCTCTACCACCTCGAGGCGACGAGCCGCGGGGCGGACGCCCTCTACAACCGGACCGACCGGTGGTCCATCCCGACGCAGCAGACCAGCGTCGAGGGGCCCGGGAGCCAGATCGCACCCCACTACGTGATCATGAAGCTGCCCACCGAGACGAAGCCGGAGTTCGTCCTGATCCAGCCGATGGTCGCCGCGGCCGCGGCCGAACATGATCAGCTGGATCGCGGCCCGCATGGACCCGGGCCACTACGGCGAGCGGATCAGCTTCCGCTTCCCCTCGGACTCGACCACCCTGGGGCCGGCCCAGATCCAGGCCCGCATCCAGCAGGACTCGACCATCTCGGCCCAGTTCACCCTCTGGTCGAGGGCCGGCTCGGAGGTGGTGCGCGGCGACCTGCTGGTCCTGCCGATGGGCGACTCGATCCTCTACGTCGAGCCGATCTTCCTGCGCTCGACCGAGTCCTCCTTCCCCGAGTTCAAGCGGGTCATCCTGGCCAGCCAGAACAAGCTCGCCTTCGCCGACACGCTCGAGCAGGGGATCCGCCAGCTCCTTGGCGAGGCCACCATCCCGCCGCCCGATGGCGGCGGCGGCGAGCTGCCCGGCGACGTGGCGTCGCTGGTGGCGGAGGCGCAGCGACTGTATGACGCCGCGCAGGCGGCGCTGGTGGCGGGCGACCTTGGCACCTACCAGGCTCGCATCGACGAGCTGGCGCGCGTGCTCGACCGCCTGGGCGAGCTGGTCGGCCCCCTCGCCGGAGGCATCTCCCTCGGCCGCGCCGGGCGGCTAGATGCGGGTCCTGGTCCTGGGCGGGGGCGGACGCGAGCACGCGCTCGCATGGCGCCTGGCGCGGGACGAGTCGGTCGAGCGGGTGCGGATCGCGCCGGGCAACGGCGGGACGGCTGCGGTGGCGGAGACGGTCACCGGCTTCGAACATCCTCGACCCCGACGCGGTGGCGCGGCACGCCGCCCGCGAGCGCTACGACCTGGTGGTGATCGGCCCCGAGGCGCCCCTCGCCGCCGGCGTGGCGGATGCGGTGGCGCGCGCCTCCATCCCGGTCTTCGGACCGACCCGGGCGGCTGCCCGCCTCGAGTCGAGCAAGGCGTTCGCCAAGGAGCAGCTGCGCCGCGCCGGGGTGGCCACCCCGGCGAGCGCCGCGTTCGACGACGTGGAGGAGGCGGTCGCGCACGCGTTGGGCAGCGAGCGGCCGCCGGTCGTGAAGGCCGACGGGCTGGCCGCCGGCAAGGGGGTCGTGGTGCCGGACACGACCGAGGCCGCCGAGGCCGCCATTCGCGAGCTGTTCCGCGGCGCTCCGCCCGGCGCACGGGTCCTCCTCGAGGAGCGGCTCTCCGGGCGCGAGGTGTCGGTCTTCGCCCTCGTCAGCGACAGGGCGGTCGTCCCACTGGGGGCGGCCTGCGACTACAAGCGGCTGCGCGACGGCGATGCCGGGCCGAACACCGGTGGGATGGGCGCGTACGCGCCGGTTCCCTGGTTCGGTCCCGGCGAGGTCGAGGCGGCGGTGGCCGCCATCTTCGAGCCGATCGCCTGGCGCATGTCCCGCGACGACGCCCCGTACCGCGGCGTGCTGTACGCGGGGCTGATGCTCACCGAGGCCGGCCCGATGGTGCTCGAGTTCAACGCGCGCTTCGGCGACCCCGAGGCGCAGGTCCTGCTGCCCCTGCTCGACGGCGACCTGGCGACCGCGCTGCTCGGGCGTGGCGACCGGCGACCGCGGGGCGATGGAGGGGTCGCTGGCGGCCCGGCCGGGCGCGGCGGTGGGGGTGGTGGTGGCCTCGGACGGATACCCCGAGGCGCCGATTGCGGGGCTGGCCCTGACCGGGGCCGACCCCTCCGGTCCGCGAGACGCCGGTCCGCTCCTCTGCTTCCACGCCGGCACGCGCGCCGCCGGCGCCGGGTATGCCTCCGCCGGGGGCCGGGTGGTGACCATGGTCGGCCATCGGCGCCGACCATGGTGCGGCGCGGGACGCGGCGTACCGGGGGGTGGCCGGCGTCGGCCTGGCCGGACACCGCCATCGGACCGATATCGCGCTCCGGGAGATACGCCGGATGAAGCCGTTCGAGTTCCTGGCCGAGTCGCGCGACCCGATCTCTGCGCGGGAGCTGGGCGAGCGGGCGCGGCGCGCCGAGGCGCTCGGCTACCACGGCCTGGTGGTCCCCGACCATATCCTCGACCAGCTCTCGCCGGTCCCGACCATGGCCGTCATCGCTGCCGCGACGGAGCGGCTGCGGATCGGCGCCTTCGTCTTCAACAACGACCTGCGTCATCCCGCGGTGCTGGCCCAGGACCTCGCCTCGCTCGACGTCCTGAGCGAGGGGCGCCTGGACGTGGCGATCGGCGCCGGCTGGAACCAGGCCGAGTACGAGTCGGTGGGGATCGCCTTCGACCCTGCGCCGATCCGCTCCGACCGCCTGGCCGAGGCGGTCGCGGTGATGAAGGGCTGCTTCGCGGAGGGCCCGTTCAGCTTCTCGGGGCGCTACTACCGGATCACCGATTACGACGCCGGGCCGGCCACGGTCCAGCGGCCCCATCCACCGTTCATGATCGGCGGCGGCGGGCGGCGGACCCTGTCGCTCGCCGGGCGCGAGGCACAGATCGTCGGGCTCGCGCCGCGCACCGGACCACAGAGCCGTCGCGACCCGCGCAGCCTGACCTGGGAGGCGACCGCCGAGAAGATCGGCTGGGTGCGAGAGGCCGCCGGCGATCGGTTCGACGGGCTTCGCTTCAACGTCTACCCGTCGGCGGTGCCGGTCACCGTGGTCGACGACGCGCGCGGCGAGGCGCGCCGGGTCGCGGAAGGACTCACGGCGAGCAGCGGCGTCCGGCTCACCGAGGACGAGGTGCTCGAGTCGCCGCAGATGTTCATCGGCTCGCTCGAGCGGCTGGAGGAGAAGTTCATCGCCATGCGCGAGGGGCTCGGCATCAGCTCGATCATGGTCGGCGAGCTCGGCCCGCTCGACCCGCTGGTGGAGCGCCTGGCCGGACGCTAGCCCTGGGCGGTGTCACCCGGCCGGCGGCCGCTCGCCTGCGGGTATCCTAGGACCGATGACCCCCGCCCCCCTGGTTGCCGTGATCTGCGGCTCCCGCTCCGACCTCTCCGCGCTGGGCGGCTGCTTCGACACCCTCGATCGGTACGCGATCGCCTGGGAGGCGAGCGTCATCAGCGCCCATCGCCAGCCGGCGGCGCTGGCGGCCTACGTGCGGGACGCGGAGGCGCGCGGGGTGCGGCTCTTCGTCGGGGCGGCCGGCATGGCGGCCCACCTGCCCGGCGTGCTCGCCTCGCTCACGGCGCGGCCGGTGATCGGCGTTCCGCTGGATGCCGGCGTGCTCGGCGGAGCCGATGCCCTGTACAGCGTGGTGCAGATGCCACCGGGCGTCCCGGTCGCCGCGGTCGCCATCGGCTCCGCCGGGGCGCGGAACGCGGCCCACCTGGCGGCACGCATCCTGGCGCTCGGCGACCCCGAGCTGGCGGCGCGGGTGGACACCCTGCGCGCCGAGCTGGCCGGCGCGGCGGAGGTGGGGATCGACCCGCGCGCCGGCCCGCCAACCGCCTCGTCCATGATCGACCGCTACGCGATCCCCGAGCTGCAGGAGCTCTTCAGCGAGCGGCACAAGCTCGGGCTGTGGCTGCGGATCGAGCTGCTCGCGGCCGAGGGGCTGCACGCGGCCGGCGTCGTGCCCGACGCCGACTGGGAGCGGATCGGTGCCTCGGCCGGGGAGGTGGACGCGGCGCGCGCCCACGAGATCGAGCAGGAGTCGCAGCACGACGTCATCGCCTTCCTGCGCTCGGTCACAGAGCGGCTTGGCCCCGAAGGGCGATGGCTGCACTACGGCCTGACCAGCTCCGACCTGCTCGACACCGCCACCGCCGTCGTGCTGCGCGACGCGACCGCGGTTCGTGGAGGGGGAGCTGGGACAGCTGGCGGCCGCGCTGCGCGAGATGGCGGTGGAGCATCGGTCCACCGCGATGGTCGGGCGCAGCCACGGGATCCATGCCGAGCCGATCACCTTTGGCTTCAAGGTGGCCGGCTGGTACGCCGAGGTGGAGCGTGACCAGGCCCGGCTCGCCCGCGCCCGCGAGGGGATCGCGGTCGGCAAGATCTCGGGTGCGGTGGGCACGCACGCCCATGTTGCGGTCGAGGTGGAGCGCTTCGTCTGCGACTCGCTGGGGCTGGCCGCGGACCCGGCGGCGACCCAGGTGGTCAGCCGCGACCGACACGCCGAGCTGCTCACCGCGCTGGCCATCCTGGGCGGGACGCTGGAGCGGATCGCGGTCGAGCTGCGGCACCTGCAGCGAACGGAGGTCGGGGAGGCGTTCGAACCCTTCGGCGCGGGCCAGCAGGGGAGCAGCGCCATGCCCCACAAGCGCAACCCGGTCCTCGCGGAGCGGATCACCGGCCTGGTTCGGCTGCTGCGCGCCGACGCGCTGGTGGCGCTCGAGAACATGGCGCTCTGGCACGAGCGCGACATCAGCCACTCCAGCGCGGAGCGCTTCGTCTTCGAGCGTGCGCTGGGGGTCGCCGCCTACGCCACCCGCTCGATGACCGGGCTCATCCGCGGGCTCGAGGTCGATGCCGCCCGGATGGCCTCCAACCTCGGCCTGCTCGGCGGGATGGTCTACTCCGAGGCGCTGCTGCTGGCCATGGTCGCCAAGGGGGCCGATCGCCAGGAGGCGTATCGCCTGGTCCAGGGCGCCGCCAAGCGGGCCTGGGCCGGCGCGGGGAGCTTCCATGAAGAGCTGCAGGCTGACGCGGGCGTGGCCCGTTGGCTGAGCCGCGACGAGGTCGAGCGTGCGATGGACCTCGAGCGCCACCTGGCCGGGATCGCCGCGACGTACCGGGCGCTGGGGCTCGACGTCGAGGATCGGCGTCCGTCGTGAGCGGCATCGGCGGCTGGCTCCGCAACGCCGCCGCGGCTGCCGGACTGGCGGCCGAACGGCCGGACCTGTGGCTGCCGGCAGCGCTCGGCTCGCTGGTGTATCTCGGCTGGCTCCCGCTGGTGCTGACCGTGGCCGCGCTGCCGAAGGCGAGCGACCTGGCCTTCCTGGGTGCGCGGGTGCTCAGCTCGGGGGCATTTCCATGGAACATCCTGCTGCTCGCCACGCTGGCCACCATCGTCGTGCTGATCGCCTGCCTGCTCGCCGCGCTGGCGGAGGCGGCCCTGCTGCGCGGTGCGGGGCAGGGCACGCCCGGCCGCTCGCTGACGCGCGAGACGGAGGTCGCCTTCAGCGTCCTGTTGATCGCCGCGCTGCCCGCGGTCGCCGTCGCGACGACCCTCATCAGCGGGATCGCCGCGGTCGCGCCGGCAGAGTTCGGGGCGCCAGACATCGGTGGGCCGCTGCTGCTGCGGATCATCCGGCACCTCATCCCGCTGCTCGTGGCGCTGATGGCCTGCATGCTGATCGGTCAGGCCCTCGGCGCCGCTGCGCTGCGGCGGTCTACCGGGGCCGGGGCCACCCCGGTCGGCAGGGCGCTCCGGGGGGGCGCGCGCGACATCGTGAGTCGACCGCTGCGGCGCCTCGGCCTGGGGGCCACCGCGCTCCTGACCGATCTCCTCGCCCTCACGCTGGCAACTGCGCTGCTCCGCGTGCTGTGGGCACCCATCCGGGTTGAGCTCGCTGCCGGGCAGCTGGTCAGCCCGCAGGCGCTCCTGCTGCTGCTAGGCTTCGTGGCGGTCTGGCTCGCCCTCGTGCTGGCCTTCGGCGCGATCCACACCTGGGTCTCGGCGTGGTGGTCGCTGGAGCTGGAGCCCGTGGGCGAGGCGGCACGCGCGACGGCTCAGGAGGCCCATCCGTGACCCTCACCCATTCGACCATCCCGGGGCTGCCGCTCCTGCATCGCGGCAAGGTGCGGGAGACGTACGCCGTGGGCGACGACCAGCTCCTGCTGGTGGCGACCGATCGGCTCTCCGCCTTCGACGTCGTCTTCGACCAGCCGATCCCCGACAAGGGGAGGCTCCTCACCGCGCTCTCGGCCTTCTGGTTCGAGCGCCTCGCCTCACTTGGGCCGACGCATTTCCTCTCAACCGCGGCGGACGACCTGCCGGAGGCGGCGCGGAGCCCCGAGCTGGCGGGCCGCGTCACCCTGGCGCGCCGTGCCCGGCGGATCGACGCCGAGTGCGTGGTGCGCGGCTACCTGGCCGGGTCGGGCTGGGCGGAGTACCGGGCGCGTGGCGAGGTGGGCGGGCATCGGCTGCCGGCCGGGCTGCGCGAGGCCGACCGACTGCCCGAGCCGATCTTCACGCCGTCCACCAAGGCCGAGGTGGGGCACGACGAGAACATCACGCGGCAGCAGCTGGCCGAGATGGTCGGCGCCGACCTCGCGCGGGAGCTGGAGGAGCGGTCGCTGGCGCTCTATCGGGCGGGCGCCGAACGGGCCGCCGGGGTCGGGCTGATCCTGGCCGACACGAAGTTCGAGTTTGGCTGGATCGACGGCTCGGTGGCCCTCATCGACGAGCTGCTCACCCCCGATTCGAGCCGCTTCTGGGACGCAGACCTGTACGCCCCCGGGGCGAGCCCGCCGTCGTTCGACAAGCAGTACGTCCGCGACTTCGTGGCGGCCTCGGGCTGGGACAAGGAGCCGCCGGCCCCGCGCCTTCCCGACGAGGTGATCGGCGGCACGCGGGAGCGCTACGTCACCGCGTACGAACGGCTGACCGGGGATCGCTGGGGCGCTCCGGGGGAATCGGCCTGATGCGCTGGCAGGCGGACGTGCACGTTCGGCTGCGGCCCGGAATCGCCGACCCGGAGGGACAGACCATCGCCGGTGGCCTGCGCTCGCTCGGCTTCGAGACGGTGAGCGACGTGCGCGCCGGCAAGCTGCTGCGCCTCGCCTTCGAGGCCCCGGATCGAGCGGCCGCCGAGGGCGCCGTGGCGGAGATGTGCCGGCGCCTGCTCGCCAACCCGGTGATGGAGACCGCCGACTGGGAGCTGCGCGTCGACGAGGCGGCGGCGATCGAGGTCGGCGCGTGAGCCGCTCGCCGCGGATCGCGGTGGTCGTCTTCCCGGGAACCTGGAGCGAGCGCGACTTCATGCACGTCGCCGGGCTGCTCGGCTGGGATGCGCGCCTGGTCTGGCACCTGGACGACGACCTGGGCGACCCCGATGCCGTCGTGCTGCCCGGTGGCTTCGCCCATGGCGACTACCTGCGCACGGGAGCGATCGCGCGCTTCTCGCCGGTGATGCGCGGCGTGGAGGCGTTCGCCGCGGCCGGTGGAGCGGTGCTTGGATCCTGCAACGGGTTCCAGGTGCTCACCGAGGCCGGCATCCTGCCGGGCGTCCTGCTCCGCAACGACCACCTCCAGTTCCGCTGTGACTGGCAGCCGCTGCGGGTCGAGCGGGCCGCCGGTCCGTGGCTCGGCAGCCTGGCCGCCGGCGAGACGATCCGGCTTCCCATCTCCCACGGCGAGGGCCGCTACTACGCCGACCCCGCGGTGCTCGACGAGCTCGAGGCGAGCGGCCGGGTCGTCCTGCGCTACGCCGACGAGTCGGGGGCGGTCGTCCCCGACGCCAATCCCAACGGGTCGCTGCGGTCGATCGCAGGGATCGTCAACGAGCGCGGCAACGTGCTGGGGCTGATGCCGCACCCGGAGCGCGCCGCCGAGGCCGAGGTGGGCGGGACCGATGGCCTGCGCCTCCTCCGCTCGCTCGACGCGTGGCTGGTCGCACAGCCGGCGGTCGCCGAGCGTCGGCTATGATCGGAGGCCTCCGAAGCGGTCCAGGTGGAGGTTCATCGCCCGATGCCGGATGACGAGCGGGACCCGGCTGACGCTCCCGCGGAGCAGCCTCCGGAGCCGGTGAGCGAGGCGCCGACGGAGGAGGCCCAGGCGGAGGAGGCGACACCGCCGCCGGCACCCAGCGAGGCTGAGGCCTGGGTCGTCCCACCGCCGCTCAGCCCACCACCGGCCGACACCATCGCGGCGCACCCGGTGCCCGCCACGCCGCTCGGCGAGGGGACCCACTGCCCGCGCTGCGGCACCGAGAACCGACCCGGGATCGCCTTCTGCAGCAGCTGCGGCCAGCGCCTGATGACGGCCGGCGCGCCCGCTGCCGTCGAACGCCCCGCTCCCCCGGAGGGGACGCAGGCCTGCCCGCGCTGCGGGACGCACAACCGCGCCGGGGTCGCCTTCTGCCAGAACTGCGGCGCCAACCTGCGTCCCGCGGACCCCGGCGTGCTCGAGGCCCGCGCGGCGCGGGAGGCTGCCTCGAACCGCGCGATCCTCGGCCCGCTGGTGCTGCTGATCGGTGCGGCCGGCCTGCTGACGGCGTGGCTGCTTCCCTTCGCCTTCGGCGGCGCGTCGCTCTGGGACCGCTCCTTCGGGGCGCCAGGCGGCTACGGGATCGCCTTCTGGCGTGGCTATCCCAGCGGGCCGCTGACCGATGCCGCCTACTTCGGCCTGGCCGGCCCGGTCCCCGTCCTCCTGCTCCTCCTGGTCGGCCTCGCCGTCGCCGGATTCGTGCGCGCTGCCCCGGGGGCGATCCAGCGCGTGGGCCTCGCCGTCGCGCTGGCATGGGGCCTCGGCCTGGCGATCCTCTTCCTGGTGGTCGAGCTGCTCGGCGAGCCGGGCCGCGACCTGGTGCAGGTCCTCCGCACCCTCTCGCCGGGCGGGATCATCTTCCTGCTGGCCGGCCTGATCGTGGTGATCGGCTCCCTCACCCGCCTCTGGCGAGCCTGATCGCCGCGTGACCATCGCCGCGCCCGCGGAGCGACACGGGCTGACCGAGGCTGAGTACGGGCTGGTGGTGGCTGCCCTTGGCCGCGAGCCGAACCTCGTCGAGCTCGGCATGTTCGGTGCCATGTGGAGCGAGCACTGCGCCTACAAGCACTCGCGGCCGCTGCCTGGGCACGCTCCCGACCGGTGGGGATCGGGTCCTGGTCGGGCCTGGCGAGAACGCCGGCGCGATCGACATCGGCGATGGGCTGGCGGTCGTCTTCAAGGTCGAGTCGCACAACCACCCCTCCGCGGTCGAGCCCTACCAGGGGGCCGCGACCGGCGTCGGCGGCATCATCCGCGACATCTTCACCATGGGTGCGCGCCCGATCGCGCTGCTGAACTCGCTGCGCTTCGGCCCGCTCGACCCGTTCGAGGACGCCACCGGCCGAACCGATGCGGCCGCGGCGACGCGCAACCGTTACCTGCTCGGCGGCGTCGTGGCGGGGATCGCCGGCTACGGCAACTGCATCGGCATCCCCGACGTCGGCGGTGAGATCGGCTTCGACGCCACGTACAACGGCAACCCGCTGGTGAACGCCATGTGCGTCGGCATCGCCCGGCACGACGAGATCACGCTCGCCCGCGCCGCCGGGCCGGGCAACGCCCTGCTGCTGGTCGGGGCATCCACCGGTCGCGACGGGATCCAGGGCGCCAGCTTCGCCTCGGCGTCGCTCGGCGAGGACCGCGACGAGCGACGGCCGGCGGTGCAGGTCGGCAACCCGTTCCTCGAGAAGCTGCTGATGGAGGCATGCCTGGAGCTGAGCGGCTCGGATGCCGTGGTGGCGATGCAGGACCTCGGCGCCGCCGGGCTGACCTGTGCGCTGGCGGAGGTCTCCGCCCGAGGCGGCTGCGGAGCGGAGGTGGAGCTCGATCTCGTGCCGCGCCGCGAGCCGGGGATGACCCCGTACGAGGTGCTCCTCAGCGAATCGCAGGAGCGGATGCTCCTCGTCGTGCGCGCCGGTCGCGAGGCGGAGGTGCAGGCGGTCTTCGACCGCTACGAGCTCCAGGCGGTCACGATCGGCCGGGTCATCGCCGAGCCGTTGGTGAGGGCCCTGGCCGGGGGTCAGGTGGTCTGCGAGGTGCCCGGTCGCGCGCTGACCGAAGACGCGCCGCGCTACACGCCGCCGGCCGCGCCACCCGCCGGCCTCGCGCCGCGGCGGGCCGAGCGACTCGACGACCTGGCCGCGGAGACCCCATCGACGAGCACGCTGCTCGAGCTGTTGGCCAGCCCCAACGCGCGCAGCCGCCGGCCCGTCTGGCACCGGTACGACCACATGAACGGCACGAACACGGTGGTGGGACCAGGGGCCGGCGACGCGGCGCTGCTGCGCATCAAGGGCACGACCGCCGCCATCGCGCTCTCGCTGGATGGGCCCGGTCGCATCGGCGCGCTCGACCCGTACCTGGCGGGTGTGGCGGCCGTGGTGGAGGGCGCGACGAACGTGGCCGTCGGCGGGGCGACGCCGATCGGGATCACCAACTGCCTCAACTTCGGCTCGCCCGAGGACCCGGCCGGCTACTGGCAGCTGGCCGAATCGGTGGCCGGCCTGGCGGAGGCCTGCCGCACCATCGGCGTCCCGATCGTGTCGGGCAATGTCAGCCTCTACAACGAGACGCCGGACGGACCGATCCTGCCGACCCCGGTGGTCGGCACGGTTGGGCTGCTGCGGGATCGGTCGCGGGCGGTCCCCATGCGCTGGGGCCCCGGCGACGCGATCTGGCTGCTCGGCGCGCCGGCCTGGGACGCGGCCGCGCTGGCCGCCTCGGAGCTCGCCTGGCGCCGTGGCCGCTTCGGCGGGGAGCCCTCGCTCGACCTGCCGGCGGCCGCCGCGCTGGTCCACCTGCTCGGTCGCCTCGCGGCCGATGGGCTGCTCGCCGGCGCGCACGACGCCTCGGTCGGCGGGCTGGGGATCGCCCTGGCGCGGCTGGCGATCGCCTCGTCGCTCGGCGCGACCATCTCGCTCCCCCTCGAGGCGAGCCGGCTTCCCGACCGCGAGCCTCTTCGGTGAGCGCGGCGGCCGGGTGCTGGTTGCCGTCCGACCCGGAGTGGAGGCCGCGATCGTTGGCGCGGCCGAGGCTGCAGGCGTCGCGGCGCGTCGCCTGGGAATGAGCGGTGGCGACCGGCTGGAGATCAGCATCGGCGAGGCCCGGCTGGGAGCCAGCCTCGATCAGCTGCGCGCCGCCTGGAGCTCCCCCTTCTGAGCGCCCGCTAGCCTGCCGTCTTGTCGGCCGGCAGCTTCTCGGGTACCTCGCCCTCCGTCGCCTTTCGCCCGGCGCGCCGGTGTCCGTTGCCGGCGGGGTGCGGATGTCCGTTGCCGGCGGGGTGCGGATGTGCATGTCCGGCGTGGTCAGGCGCCGCCAGCACCCGGACGGCGTCGGCCGGCTCGATCTGCCTGTGGCCGTCGCGCGCGCGCTGGTGCAGGGTGTAGACCTCGGCCAGTCCATCGGGCGGGACGCCGGCGGCGAAGAGCTGGCAGAAGAGGTTGACGATCTCCGGATCGAACTGCGTTCCGGCGTTCACCCGGAGCTCCCGCAGGGCGTCCTGGTGGTCGCGGGCCGTCTTGTAGGGGCGGTCGTGGATCATGGCGTGGTAGGCGTCGGCGACCGCCACGATGCGCGCCCCCAGCGGGATCTCCTTGCCTCGCAGGCCGTGCGGATAGCCGCTCCCGTTGAAGTGCTCGTGGTGGTGGAGCACCACCGGCACCGCCTCGCGCAGGGACGAAGCCTGCTCGAGGATCACCTGCCCGATGCGCGGGTGCTCGCCGATCGCCTGCCAGTCGTGATCGGTCAGGGCCGTCGGCTTGTCGAGGATCTCGGTCGGGACCGCCAGCTTGCCGAGGTCGTGCAGCAGGCTCGCGATCCGGATCCGCTCGATCTCCTCGTGCGGCAGGCCCAGCTCCAGGGCGATGCCGGTGGCGAGCGACGCGATCATGTCCGACGGCTGGCCGCGGTGATGTGGCTGCGGGGCGAGCACCGAGGCGAGCGCCTCGGCGGCGGTGTCGCTGGCCCACTGGCCGATCGCGGTGGCCGCCGCGCGCCGCTCGGCCGAGATCGGGGCGCGGCGGACCGGCGCGTTGTCATCCACCGCCCGGTAGCGGTAGGTTCGGTTGCGACCCAACGACTTGGCCGCGTACATGGCCGCGTCGGCCTGGTCGACCAGGCGATCCGCCTGGAGCTGCGAGCCGACGTCGCCGGCCACGCCGACGCTGATGGTGACGCGCAGCGGCTGCTGCGGCGCGACCTGCATCGAATGCTCCATCACCAGCCCGCGAAGGTGCTCGGCCAGGACGGTGGCGTCCTCCGGGTTCGTCTCCGGCAGGATCAGCATGAACTCCTCGCCGCCGTAGCGGCCGAAGAGGTCGCTGGCGCGGATGTTGTCGCGGATCAGCCCTGCGATCTCGCGCAGGACGGCGTCGCCGGTGTGGTGTCCGTAGGTGTCGTTGATCGGCTTGAAGCGGTCGATGTCGATGAAGGCCAGCGACAGCCACTTGTGGTGCCGGGTGGCGCGCTCGATCTCGGAGTTCAGCGTCGTGAACAGCGTCTCGCGGTTGGCGACGCCGGTGAGCCGATCGTGCGCGGCGCGTGCCTCGACCTGCACGAAGGCGCCGCTGGCGGCATTGAAGGCGCGGGCCAGACGACGCTCGGCGTGCGTGCCCGCCACGCGCAGCCGGATCGGTCGATCGGTGTCGAGGGTCCCCTCCAGCGAGTTCGCCAGTCGCCCCATGCGCCAGGAGAAGTAGCCGCCGCTGGCGAGCGCCATCAGGGACGCGCCACCGGCCGCGGCGAGGGCCGTGAGAGTTCCCCACACGAGCAGCTGCCGATCGCCGGCGCCGGGCACCACCGAGAAGGCGACCATCGCCAGCAGGACGACCGGGACCGGGGCCAGAAAGCCGAGCGCCCGGATGAGTCGGAACATGGATGCGTGCACTCGTGCGTGATGCCAGATCGACGACGCGAGCATGGCCCCGGCGGCAGGCCGCTGCCATGACCCGATCGTCACCCCGGGTTGTCGCCGCTCCCGGCCGCGGGACCGGCTGGCGACGGGGTCGCCGTGCTACCTCGTACCAGACCCGTACCTTGGTCCGGGTGAGCCGCCCGGCGCCCATCGGCTCCGGTATCATCGGCGAGTGCCCCGACGCCCCCTCGCACGCTGACCCCGGTGCGACGGACGAGCCTGCCGGCCGCTCCACCCAAGGCGGGACCGCACCTCTCTGAGCTGCCGCGCTACGAGCCGCATGGTCCACGCGAGGAGTGCGGCGTGGTCGGGGTCTACGCGCCCGGCCTGCCGGTCGCTCACCTGACCGCCCTCGGGCTGCACGCGCTCCAGCACCGCGGCCAGGAGTCGGCCGGCATCGCCGTCTCGGACGGGACGCGGCTCTCGCTCCACAAGCGGCTGGGGCTGGTCGGCCAGGTCTTCGACGAGGAGACGCTGGCGCGCCTCGAGGCCGAGCAGGACGGGCCCGCCGGCGGCCACGCCGCGCGGCTGGCGATCGGGCACACCCGCTACAGCACGACCGGCTCGAACAGCCTCCCCAATGTCCAGCCGGTCTACGCCGACAGCGAGCTGGGCGAGCTGATGCTGGGCCACAACGGCAACCTGACGAACGCCACCTGGCTGCGCGACGGGCTGACCGAGCAGGGGGTCGAGTTCGTCACCGCCAGCGACACCGAGGTGCTCGCCAAGCTGATCGCCCACGCGCCAGGGCGCAGCTGGGCGCAGCGCGTCGAACACGCCTTTCATAGGGCGGCCGGCGCCTT
Source organism: uncultured Chloroflexia bacterium (assembly GCA_963782015.1). GTDB lineage: Bacteria > Chloroflexota > Limnocylindria > QHBO01 > QHBO01 > CF-167. The sequence goes on along the minus strand of CAWAHY010000004.1, from coordinate 506,535 downwards.
CACCTTCACGATGCTCACCCCAAGGGCGCTGGTCGCGGCGCGCGATCCGGTCGGCTTCCGGCCGCTGGCGCTCGGCCGCCTCCACGACGCCGAGGGACGGGCGGCGGGCTGGGCGGTGGCCTCGGAGAGCGTCGGCCTCGACGCCATGGGCGCCACCTTCGTGCGCGACGTCGAGGCGGGCGAGATCCTGACCATCGACGAGGATGGCGTCCACGCCTCGCGTCCCGGCGTGAGCGCCGAGGCCAGCGATGCGCGGGAGCGACTCTGCGTCTTCGAGTTCGTCTACCTGGCGCGTCCGGACAGCGTCATCGGCGGGCGGCTGCTGTACGAGGCGCGGCTGCGGATGGGGCGCCGCCTGGCGATCGAGCAGCCGGCGGAGGCCGACCTGGTGATCCCCGTGCCGGACTCCGCGGTCCCGGCCGCCATCGGCTACGCCGAGCAGTCCGGACTCCCGTTTCGGGAGGGGCTGATCAAGAACCGATACGTCGGGCGCACCTTCATCCAGCCCGGACAGACCACGCGCGAGGCGTCGGTGCGCCTGAAGTTCAACCCGCTGCCGGAGGTGCTGGCCGGCAAGCGCGTGGTCGTCGTCGACGACTCGATCGTGCGCGGCACGACCACCGGCCCGATCGTCGCCATGCTGCGCCGCGCCGGCGCGCGCGAGGTCCACGTCCGCATCCACTCGCCGCAGATGAAGTTCCCGTGCTACATGGGGGTCGACACCGGCCGCCGGGCCGAGCTGATCGCGGCCAACCTCTCGCTCGACGGGATCCGCCGCACGATCGGCGCGGACACCCTCGGCTACCTCTCGGAGGAGGGGCTGCTCGAAGCGACCGGCGGCGTCAGGGAGCGGCACTGCACCGCCTGCTTCAACGGCCGCTACCCCGTCGACGTGCCGCTCGACGTCGACAAGTTCGCGCTCGAGCGGGGCTGATCGGCGTGGGAGACCGCTACCGAGACGCCGGGGTGAACATCGAGGAGGCGCGTCGGGCGGTCGACCTCATCGCCCAGGCCGCCGCGACGACCGCCACCCCGGCCGTGATCGGCGGGGTCGGGGGCTTTGGCAGCCTCTTCCGCTTCGACCCGAGCACCCACCCCGACCCGGTGCTGGTGGCGTCGACCGATGGGGTAGGGACCAAGCTCAAGGTGGCGATCGAGCTGGGGCGCTACGACAGCATCGGCATCGACCTGGTGCACCACTGCATCAACGACATCGCGGTCCAGGGCGCCGATCCGCTCTTCTTCCTCGACTACCTGGCGGTCGGCCGGCTGCACGCCACCGTGGCCGCGGAGATCGTGACCGGGATCGCCAACGCCTGCGCCGCCTCCGGCGTGGCCCTGGTCGGCGGCGAGACGGCCGAGCTGCCGGACCTCTACCACGGGGACGACTTCGACCTCGCCGGGTTCATCGTCGGGGTCGTCGCGCGCGCCGACGTGATCGATGGCGCCGGGGTGCGGGCCGGCGACGTCCTCCTCGGGCTCCCGTCGAGCGGCCTTCACACCAACGGCTACTCCCTGGCGCGCAGGGTCTTCTCCGAGGACGACTGGGCGCGCAGCGCGCCGGGCCTGCAGCGCACGATCGGCGAGGAGCTGCTCGAGCCGCATCGGTCCTACCTCGACGAGATCCGCATCCTGCGCCGGGCGCTGCGCGCCGCTGGGGGTGACGCGCTCGCCTTCGCGCACATCACCGGCGGCGGCTGGGTCGACAACATCCCGCGCACGCTGCCATCCGAGCTGGGAGTCGAGGTCGAGCTCGGGATCGTGGCCGGTGCCGCTCATCTTCAGCCTGATCCAGGAGCGCGGCGATGTCGCCGACGCCGAGATGGTGCGCACCTTCAACCTCGGGATCGGCCTCACCTGCGTCGTGCGGCCCGAGCTGGCGCAGGTCGCCCAGGCGGCCCTGCCCGAGGCCCGCCGGGTGGGCACCGTCGTCCCCGTCGTCCCCGGGTCGGACCGCGTCTCGTTCGTCTAGCCGATGCGACTCGGCGTCCTCGTCTCCGGCCGCGGCTCGAACCTCGAGGCGGTGCTCGACGCCGTCGGTGACGGGCGCCTTGCGAGTGTCGAGCCGGTGCTGGTGATCTCCAACCGGCCGGAGGTTCGGGCGCTCGAGGTGGCGGCACGGCGCGGGGTGGCCTGGCGCGTGATGCCGCGCTCCGACTTTGCCGACGGCGAGGCAAGGGATGCGGCGATCGGTGGTGCGCTCGAGGAGGCAGGCTGCGAGCTGGCCCTGCTGGCGGGCTATGACCAGCTCCTGCGCCCACCCTACTTCGCGGCGTTCGCCGGCCGCACCATCAACATCCATCCATCGCTGCTGCCCCGGCACGGCGGGGCGGGGATGCTCGGGCTGGCGGTGCATGCCGCGGTGCTGGCCGCCGGCGACGCCGAGACGGGGGTGACGATCCACGACGTGACGCCGCGGCTCGACGCCGGGCCACCGATCGAGCAGGTGCGTCTGGCGGTGCGTCCCGGAGAGACCGCGGCGCAGCTGGCGGAGCGCGTCCTCGAGGTCGAACACCAGGCGCTGGTGGCGGTGCTTGCGCGCCTATCTGCTAGCATGACCGGCGCGTCGCCAGCGCCGATTCGTGCGCGGCGGTCACTCAGAGAGGCGCTTTGATGCCAGACGGCCTGCCGGATCCGGGGAAGATCTGGAACGACTTCATCACCAACCCGCTGGTCCAGACCGCGGGCACGCTGATCGTCATCTACGTGGTGCTGCTCTGGCTCGGGACCGCCTACTGGGCCTTCCGCGACATGCAGGCGCGCTCCGAGAACCCGATCCTGCCCTACTTCGCGTCCGCCCTGATCATCTTCTTCACGCCGCTCCTCTTCCTCTTCGCGGTGGTGCTGTACCTGATCGTGCGCCCGCGGGAGTCGCTGGCGGAGGTCTATGAGCGTTCCCTGGCCGAGGAGTCCCTGCTGGCCGAGGTCGAGAAGAACGAGCTGTGCCCGGTCTGCCGCGACCGCGTCCATGCCGATTGGCTGGTCTGTCCCAATTGCCGCACCCGGCTGCATCGGGTCTGCCCGTCGTGCAGTCGCCTGGCCGACCCGGAGTGGTCGCTGTGCGCCTACTGCGGGCACGAGTTCCAGCGTGTCGCGGCGCGTCCGGTCGAGCGCGTGATCGAGCGCCCGGCCCCTGCCCGGCCGACGGAGCGTCCCGCGGAGCTGGGCGCCGAACCTGGACTCCGTCCCGCCTCCAACCCCTGACGGCCCGCCGGTGGATGAGCCCCGGCCGGACGTCGCCTGGAACGCGGAACTCCCGCTCGACCCGAATCAGGACCCGCTGAATCGCCTTCGCGCGCTGCAGGTCATCTCCGTCGTCTTGATGGCCGTTGGCCTCGTCCTCCCCACCGCCGTCATCGTCGCCAACCCGGAGCTGGTCTCCGGGGATCCCACCCCCGAGGTGGCGCAGCGCCTGATCGGGCCGCTGCTGCTGGTGGCGCTCGGTGGCCTGGCGCTGGTCGTCGGGCTGGTCATGAACACGGTGCGCGCCCTCATCGTGCGGGCCGCGCTGCCGCTGGGGCGCTACCGCGGGCCGGCGGTGCTCGTGCTCCTGCTGCAGGCCATCATCGTCGGGGCGATCGTGTCGCTGGTGGCCGCCTCGACCGCCCTCGCCATCTTCAACGGCGGCGAGCTGTCGGTCGGCGGGACGCTGGTGCAGCTGACCTCGACCCAGATCGGCCTCCTGGCCGTCACCGGCGGCCTGGTGGTCGCGCCCCGCGCCCTGGCCGGCCTGCGGCTCCTGCCGGCGTCGCGGCTGTGGCAGACCCTGGCGATCGGCCTCGCCCTGGCGATCCCGGCCTGGGTCGGGGTCACGCTGCTCGCCAACCTGTCGGCTGCCGTCCTGCGAGCGCTCGGCGTCGAGCAGGACACCGGCATCGTGGACAGCGTCATGCAGCGTGGCGACCCGACCGTCATCGTGCTCGCCGTCGTGCTGGTGGCGCCGATCGCCGAGGAGCTCTTCTTCCGCGGCGTGGTCTACAACGCGTGGGAGCGCGAGTATGGCGGCCGGGTTGCCGTACTCGGCTCGGCGGCGCTCTTCGCGCTCATCCATGCCAGCCTCTACCTGTTCGTCCCGATCTTCGCGCTGGGCGTGGTGCTGGCCCTGGTCTACCGCTGGACGCGCAGCCTGCCGGCGGTGATGGTCCTCCATGCGGGCTTCAACGCCGTGACGGTCACGCTGACGCTGCTGGATCGCCTGGGGATCCTCTCGCTCACCACCTGAGCCGTAAGCCGCCGGTAATGGCCCGATCAGGGCCGATCGATAGTCTCGTGACGTGTCCGCCCTGCTTCGGCCCGTGCCGCTCCGCGCGGCGACGGCCCGCCGCCGCGCTGTGATCGGGTCGCCGTCTGCCACGCTGGCGCGGCTCGGCCCGTCCGCGCTCGCCGATGACGAGCTGCTGGAGATCGTGCTCGGGGCACGCGAGCCGGGGCTCGCGGCGCTGGCCGTGGTCGATCCGAGCGGTCTCGCCGGTCTCGCCCGTGCCGACCTGGTCGACCTGCTCTCGATCGGCCGACGCCGTGCGGCGACCCTGGTCGCCGCGCTGGAGCTGGGCCGTCGCGTGTCGACCGCCTGGCCGGCGGCGGGGTGGCGCGTCCGGACCCCGGCCGACCTCGCCGAGCGGCTGATGCCGGCGATGGGTCACCTGCCGCGCGAGGAGCTGCGCTCGGTGCTGCTCAACACCAAGAACGCGGTGGTCGGCATGGTCACCGTCTACGCCGGCAACCTGGCGGGCTCGCCGGTGCGGGTCGGCGAGGTCTTCTGCGACGCCGTGCGGCGTCACGCGGCGGCCCTGGTGGTGGTGCACAACCACCCGTCCGGCGACCCCGCGCCGTCGCCCGAGGACCTGCGCATCACCCGTGAGCTGGCCGAGGCGGGACGGCTGCTCGACATCGAGCTGATGGACCACCTGGTGATCGGCCACGGCCGGTGGGTGAGCCTGCGCGCCCTGGGCGCGCTGTAGGGGGAGACGCGTCAGCTGCTGACGACGACCCGGTAGAGGCGCCCGCTGTCGACGTCGACGACGTACAGCTCGCCATCCTCGCTCTCGCCGAAGGACGCGATCGAGAGGCCGCTGTCGCCAGCGGCGTGGAGGGTCTTGTTGCCGGCCCCGGCCGGCAGGGTGTAGATCGTGCCCGAGCAGTAGTCGCCGAAGACGTAGAACCCCTTCAGCGCCGGCTGCCCTGAGCCGCGGTAGACGTACCCCCCGGTGACCGAGCAGCCCGCGCTGTGGCTGTACTCGACGATCGGGGGCACGTAGCTGACGCCGCTGCAGCTGGCGAAGCAGTGTCTCCCCTCGAAGGCGTTCCAGCCGTAGTTCTCGCCTCCGCCCGACCCGGCTGGCTGGCGGTCGACCTCCTCCCAGGCGTTCTGCCCGACATCGCCGATGTACAGGTCGCCGTTCGCGCGGTCAAAGCTGAAGCGCCACGGGTTGCGCAGGCCGTAGGCCCAGATCTCCGGCAGCCCCGCGCCCGGGGCAACTCCGCCTGGGGCGTAGGGGTTGCTGTTCGGGATCGCGTATTCCTTGCCGGCGGCATGCGTGCCGTCGACGTCGATGCGCAGGATCTTGCCCAGCAGAGCCTGCCGGTCCTGGCCGTTGCCCTGCGGATCACCCCCCGATCCGCCGTCGCCCATGGCGATGTACAGGAAGCCATTCGGGCCGAAGGCGAGCTGTCCTCCGTTGTGATTGGAATATGGATCCGGCACGACCAGGAGGACCCGCTCGCTGGCCGGGTTGGCCGTGTTGTGGTCCCCCGCTGCGGTCAGCTCCGACACGACCTCCGCGCCATCCCCGACGCGGGTGTAGTCGACGAAGAGGCGGCCGTTGGCGGCGAAGTTCGGATGGAAGGCGAGCCCGAGCAGGCCCTGCTCACCACCCGACAGGACGCGGTCGGAGATGTCCACGAACGGGGCCGAGCGCAGGTTGCCGGCGGCATCGATGACACGCACCTGTCCGGCGCGCTGTACGACGAAGAGCCGATCGGTGCCGTCTCCGGCGTGCGTGACGCCGATGGGGCTGCTGAGGCCGGACACGATCAGCTGGACGGCCAGATCGGGGCCGCTGACCGATGGAGTCGGGACCGGGGTGAGGGCCGGCGTCGCCGTGGGGATTGCGGTCGGCACCGCGGTGGGCGACGCCGCGGTGGACGGGCTGGCTCCCTGCGAGGTGCCAGGCGAGCCGACGCTGCCGGTCGGCGAGGCCGAGCCCGCGACGGAGGCGCTGCTCGAGGGGCCGGGGCTGCCGGTCGGCGAGCTGCAGGCGCCCAGGCTCAGGGCGACCAGGACCGCCGCGGCGAAGGGGCGGCGCACGCCGCGGACAGGATGCATCTCGTCCACAGACTACCCCGGCCAGGGCAGATTGGTTGCATCGGTGCCGGATCGCGCGGCATCCGCCGGATGGGGTACGGTTGCGTGCAGACCCATGACCACCCCCCGCTCGACCCTCAACCGCGCGGCGCAAGCCGCACTCGCCGCCACGGAGCCGGGGATCGATGCCATCGGCACGCGCCGATCGATCGTGATCGAGCAGGTCGACCCGGAGATCGACTGCGGAGCGCACCCCGTCAAGCGCGTCGTCGGGGATGACCTGCTCGTCACCGCCGACATCTTCGCCGACGGCCACGACCTCCTGGATGCGGCGCTGCTGCTGCGCGCGGAGGACGAAGCGGCCTGGACCGAGGTGCCGATGCGCCTCGTCGACAACGAGCGCTGGAGCGGGACGGTGCGCCTCACCCGGAACGCGCCGCATCGGTACACGATCGAGGCGTGGCGGGACGCGATCGGCTCGTGGCGCGTGGGGATCACCCGCAAGCTGGAAGCCGGCGTGGCGGTCGCCACCGAGCTGGCCGAGGGGCGAGCGCTGCTCGAGCGGACGCTGGCCAGGGCCCGGGGGGCGGACGCCCGCCTGATCGGCGCCGCGCTGGCGCGCGAGGGGCGTGCCCGGCTCGAACGGACGCGGGTCGCGGCGATGGCGGCGGATCCGGTGGTGGCGGCAGCGCGTCGGCATCCCGATCGGAGTGCGGCGACCCGCTATGGCCGTGAGCTGCCGCTCGTGGTCGATCGCGAGCTGGCGCGCTGCTCCGCCTGGTACGAGCTCTTCCCGCGTTCGCAGGGCCGGGATCCGGCCCACCCCACCCCGACCACGCTGGCCGATGCCGAGTGGCGGCTGCCCGGGATCGCGGCGATGGGCTTCGACATCGTCTACCTGCCCCCGATCCACCCCATCGGTCGCACCAATCGCAAGGGTCGCGACAACACCCTCGCCGCGCGACGGGGCGATCCCGGCTCCCCGTGGGCGATCGGGCGCGACGGAGGGGGCCATACCGAGGTCGCCGAGGAGCTGGGCGGGCTGCCGGCCTTTGAGCACTTCCGGCGCGCCGCCGAGCGGTCCGGCCTCGAGGTGGCGCTCGACCTGGCGCTGCAGGCATCGCCCGATCACCCGTGGGTCAAGCAGCATCCCGAGTGGTTCAGCCGCGCGCCCGACGGCACGATCAAGTACGCCGAGAACCCGCCGAAGCGCTACCAGGACATCTATCCGTTCGACTTCGCCGGGCCGGTCGCCGCCGAGCGGGAGGCGCTCTGGCGCGCGTGGCTCGAGGTGCGTGCTCACCTGGGTCGGCCGCGGCGTTCGCATCTTCCGGGTCGACAACCCCCACACCAAGCCGGTCGCCTTCTGGGAGTGGCTGATCGGCGAGGTCCGCGCGGTGGACCCGGGTGTCATCTTCCTGTCCGAGGCCTTCACCACGCCGAAGCGGATGCGTGCGCTGGCCAAGGCGGGATTCAGCCAGAGCTACACCTACTTCACGTGGCGCGAGACGCGCGACGAGCTGCGCGGCTACCTGGAGGAGCTGACCCGAGCGCCGATGCGCGAATACTTCCGCGGCAACCTGTGGCCGAACACGCCCGACATCAATCCGCACCACCTCGACGCTGGTCCGCCCGCCTTCCGCGTCCGCGCGGTGCTGGCTGCCACGCTCTCCCCGTCGTGGGGCATCTACTCCGGATACGAGCTGTGCGAGATGGGGCGCCTCGGCGACCGCGAGGAGTATGCCCACAGCGAGAAGTACGAGATCCGCGCGCGCGACTGGGATGCCCCCGGGAACATCAAGTCGCTGATCGGCGGGCTGAATCGGCTGCGCCGTGAGTGGGGTGCGCTGCGGCGCTCCGACAACCTCCGCTTCGAGAACGTCACCGGGAGCCGGACGCTCTTCTATCGCAAGGCGCTCCCCGCCGATGCGCTCGACCCGCTGACCGGCTTCCCGAGCCGCTGGCGGGACCCCGTCTACGTGGCGGTCAACTGCGACCCGACGAAGCCCGAGCAGGCGACGCTGCACCCCGACCTGCCGGCGATCGGGATCGGCTGGGATGAGCCCTACCTGATGGTCGATCTGCTCACCGGTCGCTCCAGACGCCTCCGCGGTGCCGACGTGACGGTCGAGCTGAACCCGGCACGGCTCCCGTACCGGGTCTTCACCCTCCGACCAGTCTCGCCCACCCACCGCCGTTGAGCTCGCCGCCCAGCCTCATCGTCTCGGACTGGACCGATGCCTGGGGACGAATGCGCACGGTCTCCGACGAGACGCGGGCGCTGCTGGCCGCCGCCATGGGCGTTGGGGGAGAGACCGTGCAGCAGATCCCGGATCCGGTGCGCCTCGTCCGCGCCGGCGATGAGCTGGGTCACACCGGCAGGCTGACCCTCGAGGACGGGAGCGACCTCGGGACCACGGATCGTCTTCCCCCAGATCTGCCGTTTGGCTACCACCGCCATGCGACCGATGACGGTGAGCAGCTGCTCATCGCCGCGCCGCCACACTGCCATCTGCCGGAGGATCTCCGAACCTGGGGCTGGTCGGTCCAGCTGGCAACCACGCGCTCCCGGCGGAGCTGGGGGATCGGCGACCTGGACGACCTCGCGGCACTGGCAGCCTGGTCGGGCGAGAGCGGCGCCGGCATGCTCCAGGTGAGTCCGCTCGGAGCGCAGACCCCGGGACTCGAGCTGGAGGCGAGTCCCTACTTCCCGGCCACCCGTCGGTTTCGGAGCCTGCTCCACGTGGCCATCGGGCGGATCCCCGGCGCGGAGCGGATCAGGGACCGATTGGCGCCGCTGGTCGCCGCGGGCGAGGCGCTCAACGCCGAGCGCCTGGTCGACCGGACGCGGGTGCAGGCGCTCAAGCGGCGGGCGCTGGAGCTGCTCTGGGAGAGCGGTGCCGGCGCCGATGAGTCGGCGCACCGGGGCGTCGCCGCCCTGCGCGGGGAGCTCGGCGCGTCGCTGCGGGGATGGGCCGTCTACGCCGCCATCGCGGAGCGTCTCGGCGGGGACTGGCGCCGCTGGCCGGAGGACCTTCGCGACCCCGACGGACCCGGCGTGGCCCGGTTGGCCGCCGAGCTGTCGGAGCGGGTCGCATTCCACGAGTGGGTGCAGTGGCTCCTCGACGAGCAGCTGCGCCGGGCCGGTGGCATGGGTCCGGGGCTGGTCCAGGACCTGCCGATCGGCTTCGACCCCGGCGGCTTCGACGCGTGGTGCTGGCAGGGGCAGCTCGCCACGGGCGCGTGGCTGGGCGCGCCACCCGACCTGCTCGGGGCCGAAGGACAGGATTGGGGGCTCCCGCCCTTCGTGCCCGATCGCCTGCGGGCCGCGCGGTACCAGCCCTTCATCGAGACCCTGCGGGCCGGGCTGCGGCATGCAGGCGGGCTGCGCATCGACCACGCGGCCGGCCTGTTTCGCGGCTGGTGGGTGCCCGCCGGGCGCGGGTCGGTGGAAGGTGCGTATGTCCGCTACCGGTCCGATGAGCTGCTGGCGATCCTCGCCCTCGAGAGCGTGCGCGCCGGAGCCTGGATCGTGGGCGAGGACCTGGGCACGCTCGAGGCAGGGGTCCGGGAGCGGCTTGCCGAGCAGCGGATCCTGTCGATGCGGGTCGTCTACTTCGAGGACGCGCCGCCGGCATCCTTCCCGCGGCGGGCGATGGCCCTCCTCTCGACCCATGACCTGCCGACGCTGGCCGGCGTCTGGAGCGGCTCGGACCTCGGCGACCAGCAGCGCGCCGGCGTCGTCCCGGACCCCGCCGCCCTGGCCGCGCTGCGCGGGCGCATCGAGGCGGTCACCGGGCTCGGCCCCGGGGCAGGCTCCCGCCAGGTCATCCTGGCCGCCCACGCCGCCCTGGCGACCGCCCCGTCCGCGGTCATCACCGCCACGCTCGAGGATGCGCTGGCCGTCGAGGAGCGCGTCAACCTGCCCGGGACCGTGGCGCCGCAGCGCGCCAACTGGTCGCTGGGCCTGCCGGTCAGCATCGAGGAGCTCCGGAGCGATCCGTTCGTGGCCGCCATCGCCACGACGATGCGGCGCGCCGGGCTGAAGCCCTAGCCCGCCTCGGGGCGAAGGAAGAGGGTCCCGAGCGCGGGGAGGCTGAGAACCGCCGATGCCGGCATGCCGCCCAGCGGGACCGGCGCGGCCACGATCGGCCTGGCGCCGGGTCGGGCTCGCGCCGCCGTATCGACGGTCATCGGTGTTGAGCGCCGCACGCCAGCGGCCCTCGACCGGGAGGCCGAGCCAGTAGCGCCGCCGAGGCGCCGCGCCCAGGTTCTGGACGACGACCAGCAGGTCCGTTCCGCCGCTCGCCGTCGAGCCGCGTCGGAGCCAGGCAAAGGTGGTGCCATCCCGGTCGCCGATGTCGATCCAGGCGAAGCCCGCCGGATCCTCGTCCGCCTCCCAGAGTGCCGGGGAGGCCCGATACAGCGCGCCGAGGTCGGCGACGCAGCGGTCCAGTCCGGCGCGCAGCGGGTCACCCTCGGCGGCCTGCCCACGGGAGCTCGAGGTCGTGGTTCCACTCCCCGGCCGGTGCCAGCTCGGTCCCCATGAAGAGGAGCTTCTTGCCCGGCTGCCCGACCTGGTTGGCGAGCAGCGAGCGGAGGCTGGCGAAGCGCTGCGCCGGCGTGCCGGGCATCCGTCCAAGCAGCGAGCGCTTGAGGTGGACCACCTCGTCGTGGGAGAGCGGCAGGACCCAGCGCTCGGAGCGCAGGTAGACGCCCCGGAAGGTGATGCGGTGCCGATGCGTGCCCCGCCACTCCGGCCTGCGGGCGAAGTAGTCGAGCGTGTCGTGCATCCAGCCCATGTCCCACTTCAGGTCGAAGCCGAGGCCGCCGTCCGCGGTGGGGCGGCTCACGCCGTCGAAGGCGGTCGACTCCTCGGCGACCGTGATCACGTCCGGGAACGCCTCGTGGACGCGGTCGTTGAGCTCGCGGATGAACGCGATCGCCTCCAGGTTCTCGCGCCCCCCGAGCGCGTTCGGCCGCCACTGCCCGGGCCGCCGCGAATAGTCGAGGTAGAGCATCGAGGCGACCGCGTCGACCCGCAGGGCGTCCACGTGGAACTCCTCGAGCCAGAAGAGGGCGTTGCCGATCAGGAAGTTGCGCACCACCGGCCGCCCGAAGTCGAAGATCAGCGTCCCCCAGTCCGGATGCGCGCCGCGCATCGGGTCGGGGTGCTCGTACAGCGCCGTGCCGTCGAAGCGCCCCAGCGCGTGCTCGTCGCGCGGGAAGTGGGCCGGCACCCAGTCCAGGATCACGCCGATCCCGGCCCGATGCAGCTCGTCGATCATCGAGCGCAGGTCGTCGGGGCTTCCGTGGCGCGAGGTCGGGGCGTAGTAGGCGGTCACCTGGTAGCCCCACGAGCCGTCGAAGGGATGCTCCGCGATCGGCATCAGCTCGACGTGGGTGAAGCCGAGCCGGCGACAGTGCTCCGTCAGCAGCGGGCCGATCTCGCGGTACGACAGCCAGCCACCATCCGCCCGGCGGCGCCACGAGCCGAGGTGCACCTCGTAGATCCGCATCGGCGCCCGATGGAGGTCGGTCGAGCGTCGCGCCGCCAGCCAGTCGGCGTCGCCCCAGGCATGGGACACCGGACCGGCGACCCGTGATGCGGTGCCCGGGCGCAGCTCGGTCCAGCGGGCCATCGGGTCGGCGCGCAGCGTGGCTCTGCCATCCGACCCGATCACGGCGTATCGGTAGCGTTCGCCTGCGCCGAGCGATGGCGCGAAGCAGGCCCAGACGCCGGAGTCGCCGAGGCGACGCATGGGGACGCGACTCGCCCGGTCGTCGCCGGGCGCGAGGCTCACCGATCTGGCGTTCGGCGCCCACACGGCGAACCGCGTCCCATCCAGCCCCGCCGGCCCCGTGACGTGCGCACCGAGCACGCTCCATGGCCGCGGATGCGTTCCCGCGGCGAGCTGCCGCAGGTCGTCGTCGGACGGCTCGACGGCGAGCTTGGCGGGGTCACTCGCGGGGGGCTGCGGCATGGGCTACACCTTACCGGGACGAATGGGCGCCGGAAGCCCGTTGCCGGGGAGTGGCCGATCCGTCATCCTTCACGCACCCTCAACTCCACCGCATCGGCACCATCTGCCGGAGGCACCGTGGGCATCTTCGACGGCCTGCTCGGGCTGCTCTCGCACGACGTCGGCATCGACCTCGGCACCGCAAACACGCTCGTCACCGTGCGACATCGCGGGATCGTGATCTCCGAGCCGAGCGTGGTCGCCATGGATACCCGCACCAAGCGCGTGCTCGCGATCGGCGCCGAGGCGAAGCGGATGGTCGGGCGCACGCCGGCCAACATCGTGGCCGTCCGCCCCCTGCGCGACGGGGTGATCAGCGACTTCGACGTGACCGAGCAGATGATCCGGTACTTCATCCAGAAGGTGCACGACCGATACGCCCGCATCCCCCGCCCGCGAGTCCTGGTCGGCATCCCCTCCGGCGTGACCGAGGTTGAGAAGCGGGCAGTGCGAGACGCAACGCTCAACGCCGGGGCGCGCTGGGCGCGCCTGATCGAGGAGCCGATGGCGGCCGCCATCGGTGCCGGCCTGCCGGTCAGCGAGCCGACCGGCTCGCTGATCGTGGACATCGGCGGCGGCACGACCGAGGTGGCGGTCATCAGCCTCGGCGGCATCGTGGTGAGCCGCTCGATCCGGATCGGCGGCGACGAGATGGACACGGACATCGTCAGCTTCGCGCGGCGGGAGTACAACCTGCTGATGGGCGAGCGGACGGCGGAGGAGATCAAGATCGCGGTCGGGTCCGCCTATCCGATGCCGAACCCGCGCACCGTCACCTTCCGCGGGCGGGACCTGCTCACCGGCCTGCCACGTGGCGTCGAGGTGAGCAGCGACCAGATCCGCGAGGCGCTCGAGCCGTCGGTGGTGCAGATCATCGACGCGATCAAGGAGACGATCGAGGAGACGCCGCCCGAGCTGGTGGCCGACATCATGGACCAGGGGATCGTGCTGGCCGGGGGCGGGGCGCTGCTGATCGGACTCGACAAGCGGGTCGCCGAGGCGACCCAGATGCCGGTCCACGTGGCCGACGATCCCCTCACCTGTGTCGTGCGCGGCTGCGGCAAGGTGCTCGAGGAGCTCGACACCCTCGAGCGAGTGATGGTCAGCGAGCAGTTCTCCCGCGCGCCGCGCTAGGCGCGCACGGGAGCGGTTGGCAGCATGCTCGACGGCAGTCCGCACCGGCGGTCGCGGGCCGGCCTCTGGTTCGCCACCGGGACGGTCATCTCGCTGCTCCTCCTGCTCGCCTCGCGCACGGGGCCGGCGCTGACCCTTCAGGAGGTCACCGCGCGCGCCCTCGACCCGGTTCGGGGGGCGCTCGCCGGCGTCGGCTCCGGGATCGCGGGAGTCTTCACCGCCATCGGCGAGATCGACCGGCTGCGCTCCGAGAACGACCGGCTGCGCCGCGAGCTGGCCAGCGCCGAGGCTCGCCTGGCCGAGCTGCGCGAGGCGGCCGCCGAGAATGCCGAGCTGCGCGGCCTCCTTGGGCTGACCACGACCCTGGAGATGGACCTCCTCCCGGTGCGCATCGAGGGCCGCGACCCGAGCAACCTCACCTGGGAGGTCGGGATCGACGCCGGAAGCAATGACGGCGTGCGGATCGGCATGCCGGTGGTGGCGGCGGCCGACGGGCGTGGCGCGCTGGCCGGGAGCGTGGTCGGGGTCGGCTCGGACTCGGCCACGGTCCGGTTCGTCGTCGACGCACGCTCGAGCGTGGTGGCGCTGGACCAGCAGACGCGGGCGCTGGGCCTGGTGCAGGGACAGCTCGGCGGCCAGCTGATGATGGTCCAGGTGCGCGCCACCGACGACCTGGCGGTGGGCGACACGATCGTGAGCGCTGGCCTGACCCTCACCGATGGGGGAGGCTCGGGGATAGGCCGCAGCCCGTACCCGAAGGGCCTGTTGATCGGCACCGTCCAGGCCGTCGAGCTGGACTCCGACGGCCTCACCCAAACCGCCTTCGTGCTCCCGTCGGTCGCGTTTCCCGAGATCGAACGGCTGCTGGTGGTGCGGCACTTCGCCCAGGACTAGGGCGGGGGTTGCGTCCACGCACATGGCCCCATCGTCGGGCCGCCCGCGGACCAACGGGGCATGGGCACCGCTGAACAGGCTCGGTACGGTGGGAGCCGGACAGAGAACGCCCGCGCCGGCCCATGCCGCCGGCATGCCACCAGGAGAGCCCGTTGCGCAACCGCTTCCGATCAGCCCTCATCGCAGCCCTGACGCTCATCGCGTCGCAGCTGGCCGTGGCGCCGGTCGGAGCGGTCGTTGCTCAGAAGGTCGTCATCATCGTTGGCCCCACCGGGGCACAGACCGCCAGCTACCGCTCGAAGGGGGACGACATCGCGACCTCGGCCGAGGCCGCCGGCGCGACGGTGGTCAAGGTCTACTCCCCGAGCGCGACGTGGGCCAACGTCAAGGCGGCGGTCAACGGCGCCAACGTCGTCGTCTACCTCGGCCACGGCAACGGCTTCCCCAATCCCTACAACACCACCGAGCCGACCGATCGCGACAACGGCTGGGGCCTCAACCGGACCACTTCGGGCGGCGACACCGACAACTGGTCGACCACGATGGTCTACTGCGGCGAGAAGGCACTCCTCGGGACGCTCACCTCGGCCAGCTCGGCCCAGTGGAGCTACTGCGGCGGCAGCACGAATACCGACGGGATCACCCCGGCCCCCAACTGGGTGATGGTCTACTCCAACGCCTGCTACGCCCCCGGCGCGAGCGAGGGCTCCGACGTCCCGGCCACCGAGTCGGTCGCCCTGGCGCGCGTGAAGAACTACAGCTATCCCGCGCTCCTGCTCGGGGCCGGCGCCTACTTCGCCACCGACATGGGCTCGCAGCCCCTGGTCGAGGACATCCTCGAGAACCCGGACATGGCGTTCGGTGAGCTCGCGGAACGGGCCCACGGCTACGACCTCTACCGACAGCGGCACTTCGCGCACCCTGACCTCCCGGGCAAGCGCATCTGGATCCAGAACACCGGCAGCCCGACGAGCGGCAACTACTTCTTCGCGTACGCCGGCACGCCCGACCTGACCCCATCCGGCAACACGGTGGCGTACACGGAGCCGTCGCCACCGGCCGTTCCGACACCCGCCGTGGTCGGCAGCTATCCGACCTCGGGCAGCACGGGGGTGTCGACGGCCGTCCAGCCGGGTGTCCAGTTCGACCGCGTCGTCTCTGGGGTTGGAACCGGCTCGTTCGTGATGCGCCGGCCCAACGGCACAAACGTGGCGGCGGTGGTGACGAACAACGGCAATTCCATGCAGTTCACGCTGCATCCCTCGGCGGCGTTGGAGGCGGGCACGACCTTCACGATCTCGCTGACCGCGGCCATCTCCGGCGTCGAGGGCGGTCAGCTCGTCCCGACGAGCTGGAGCTTCACCACCGCAGGGACCCCGCCGCCGCCCTCAAGCGGGCCGACCACCTACAGCCCGCCGACACAGGTCATCTTCAAGATGGGTAC
Organism: uncultured Chloroflexia bacterium; assembly: GCA_963782015.1. Lineage (GTDB taxonomy): Bacteria > Chloroflexota > Limnocylindria > QHBO01 > QHBO01 > CF-167. The sequence goes on along the minus strand of CAWAHY010000004.1, from coordinate 490,736 downwards.
ACACACCGGCTACAAGTTCAGCACCACCGGTGGGGTGACCGCATCAAAGAGCTTTACGCTGACCAAGGACTCCGGGGCCGCGACCAGCACGCGAACGCCGGTCGCCAACCAGTCGGGCAACTGGCTGTACATCACCAATGGGGTGTGGGCCGGCTACTGGGTGCGAGAGTCGAGCGTCCTGTACGTGGCGGTGGCACCGGTCGGCGCTTCGCCGGCACCCAACGCCAACTGGAATCCCACCGTCCAGCTCCTCTTCAAGAAGGGCGTCCACACGGGCTACAAGTTCAACCCGAGCACCGGGGCGATGACAGCCGAAAAGAGCTACACCCTGACCAACGACTCCGGTGCCGCCACCAGCAGCCGCGCGGCACTCGCCTACCAGTCGGGAACCTGGTTCTACGTTACCAACGGCGTCTGGGCGGGCTACTGGGTGCGGAGCACGGACGTCGTCATGCTGGCCTCGAGCTAGCCAGGGCGCCTCCTTCGTTCGGGCTATCGAGACGGGCCATCGGTACCATGGTCCGGAGCAGAGCGGTTCGGTAGGGTGAGGAGGGACGTGGTCGCCTCAGTCGGGCGCCGCGGATGTCCTGAACCCGCAGCTGGTCAACCCGCTTGATGCGTCGATTCCTCGCCCTCGTCACTGCCGGCCTCTTCCTGGCTGGCGCCGCGTTGGCCCCCTCGGCCGCCCTCGGCGGAGGGCCGCCGGGCACGCCGATCCCGCCCCTGCGCAGCGATGGCCCCATCGCACTGCCCGACGGCCGGGTGCTTCCGGTCAAGCCCGCCTCGGTCCACGAGGCCTCGGTGCAGGCCGAGATGCTGGCCGCGCACGCCGGCGACCGGATCACGTTCGTTCCCGGCGAGCGTCCGCGCGCACGGAACGAGGCGCTGGCCGCGCTCGCGCCACTCGGCGGTGAGGCATCGGTCGTGCCGCTCGAACTCGCTGATCCATCGGGCGCCGCCGCAACGCTGGCCGCCGGAGCGACCCTGCCGAACGGGATGCGGAAGGAGGTCTTCGGGTTCCTGCCCTACTGGCAGCTCGACGCCGCGTCGCTCCAGTGGATGCAGTACCAGCTCGTCACCAGCATCGCCTACTTCGGCGTCGCGGCCCGCGCCGACGGTACCCTGGCCATGACGAGCGGCGGCTCCACGACGGCCGGCTGGGGCGGGTGGAACTCGAGCGCCATGACCGGCGTGATCAACTCGGCCCACGCCCGCGGCGTACGGGTCGTGCTGACCGTCACGATGATGGCCTGGGACAGCGCCTCGGCCCAGGCCCAGGCGGCCCTCCTGGGCAATGCCACGGCGCGCTCAACCCTTGTGAACGCGATCGTCGAGGCGGTCCGCAACCGCGCTGCCGATGGGGTAAACCTCGACTTCGAGCCGGTCAGCACCACGCTCCGGGACCAGTACACCAGCTTCGTGAGGCAGCTGAAGGCCGGGCTCGCCTCCGCCGGGGTAGGTTCCTACCTGACGGTTGACACCACGGCCGGCGCCGCCACCTGGGCGAGTGGGTACGACCTGGTCGGCCTGACCGCAGCGGGGGCGGCAGACGCGCTCTTCGTGATGGGCTACGACTTCAGCTGGTCAGGATCCGCCCGTGCTGGCGGCGTGGCGCCGATGGACTCGCCCTACATCCTCGACGTCGGCGAGGCGGTCGACGACTACCTCGCCACGGTGCCGGCCGGCAAGGTCATCTGGGGCGTGCCCTATTACGGTCGCACCTGGCAGACCACGACCGGCGACCTGAACGCGCCCACGCGGGCGGGGGCATCGGGCGCCTCGAAGGCCTACTACTACTCTGGCGCTCGCACCCTGGCGACGACCCATGGCCGCCGCTGGGACGACGTCGGGAAGGTGCCCTGGTTCGCCTATTACGACAGCACTGCCGCCACCTGGGTCGAGGGCTACTACGACGACGCCGTCTCGCTCGGGGCGAAGTGGGACATGGTCAACCAGCGGGATCTCGCGGGGACCGGCATCTGGACCCTCCTGATGGACGAGGGCGACAACGCCCTCTGGACCCTGATCGCCGGCAAGTTCGCGAGCGACACGACCCCGCCCTCGGGCGGCATCGGGGACCTCCCCTCCGAGACCGATGCCACCTCGATCACCGTCCGCTGGGCGGCGACCGACGTCGGCTCCGGCGTGAAGTCCTACACGGTCCAGGTGCGCGACCGGTCGCGATCGAACTGGGTCGGCTGGCTTACCGCCACCACTGCCACGAGCGCCACCTTCGCCGGCGTGGCCGGGCACAGCTATGAGTTTCGCGTCGCGGCGGTCGATTTCAAGGGCAACGCCCAGCCCTGGCAGGCGGCCGCCCCCGACCCGGGGACGGTCCTCGCCGCGGGAGGGTTCGCCGTCATCGGGGCGGACGCCCTGAACGTCCGCTCCGGGGCAGGCACGACCTTCGGCGTGGCTTCCGTCCTGACTGCGGGCGACCTGGTCGCGGTCCTCGCCGGCCCGATCGACGCTGGCGGCTACCAGTGGTACCAGGTCCAGTTCGGCTTTGGCGAGTGGCCTTCCGCCGCCTACCCGCAGATCGGGTGGGTCGCGGCTGGCAGCGGGGGAACGGCGTACCTGAGCGCCGCCTCGGCTCCCAACACGATCGCCATGGTCCCGGGCGCGACCGGCTTCGACGTGACCCCCGCGCTGGTCGGCAGCTACCCGGTCGCCAACGCCTCGGTGGTGTCGGTGGCGGTCCAGCCGGCGGTTCAGTTCGACCGGGTGGTCGCCGGCGTCGGCACCGCGTCGTTCATGCTGCGGCGCCCTGACGGGACCGCCGTCCCGGCCATCGTGACCAACGACGGCGAGAGCCGACAGTTCACGCTTCACCCATCGGCCCAGCTCCAGCAGGGGACGACCTACACCGTGGCCCTCACCTCGGCCATCGGTGGGGTTGAGGGGGGAGCGCTCGCGCCAACCAGCTGGAGCTTTACCACCTGGGGGACCGCGCCGCCGCCCAGCGGGTCGACCACCTTCAGCCCGGCGGTCCAGGTGCTGTTCAAGATGGGCACCCACACCGGCTACCAGTTCAGCAGCAGCGGCGCGGTGACCGCCTCCAAGAGCTACACCCTGACCAAGGACTCCGGCGCGGCCACCAGTCAGCGCGCCACCCTCACCAACCAGTCGGGCAGCTGGCTGTACATCACCAATGGGGTGTGGGCCGGCTACTGGCTGCGCCAGTCGAGCGTGCTGTATGTGGCCGCCACCCCGATCAGCGCCCCGGGTGGTGCCAACGCCACCTTCAGCCCGACCGTGCAGCTGCTCTTCCGCAAGGGCACCCACACCGGCTACCAGTTCAGCAGCACGGGCGCCCTCACCGCCTCCAAGACCTACACCCTGGCCAACGACTCCGGCGCCGCCACCAGCGCCCGCAGCACCACCCTCACCAACCAGGCGGGGACCTGGTTCTACGTCACCAACGGAGTGTGGGCCGGCTACTGGCTGCGCGCCTCCGATGCGCTCGGGCTGGCCTCCGGCTAGGGATCGCGGCGCGCGCGGGCGGTCCGCTCCCGCACCGAAGCCCAGGTCTGGGCGATCCCTTGCCGATGAGCATCCAGCGAGAAGCGCCCGGCGGTCGACGCCACAGCGGCCGGATCGTAGTCCGGCACGCGTGCCAGGGCATTGGCAAAGTCCCCGTCGCTGACCAGGGTCCCGTTCACGCCATCCTCCACGATGGCCGGCAAGCCCCCGACCGCGCGCGCCACCACCCATCGGCCGCTGGCGATCGCTTCCGCGGCAACCAGCCCGAACGGCTCGGCGAGCGAGGGCACCAGCACGATGGTGTGCGAAGCCATCAGCGCCGGGATCTCGCTGGGGTCGACCTCGCGGATCCCCGGCCCGACCAGCGTGTCGGCCAGGGCGCGCGCGACGGCAACCCCCTTGTGCGGGTGGTCGCCGCCCAGGTACAGCACCCGCCGCTCAGCTGGAAGGGGCTGCGGCGAGAAGCGGCCGAGATCGACCCCGGGTGGGATGACCGTCGCGCTGCCCCCCAGGGCCGCGACCTGCGCCGCCGTCTCGTCCGAATTGGCCACCACCGCGTCGGCGCCGCGCACGACCCGGCGGGCAGCCCAGCGCAGGATACGGTTGCGATGCGCCATCTCCCGGACGTCGCCGCCGTGGGCGTAGACCACCAGCGGAAGTCCCCGCAGGCGCGCCGCCAGCAGGGCGATGACGCCCGAGGGAAGGACGAAGTGGCCCTCCACCCCATCGAAGCGGCCACGGCGCGTCAGCGCCGACCAGAGCATCCCCAGGTAGCGTCGCCAGGCGCCGCTCGCGTAGCTCCCCGGCGCGATGATGGTGGCCTCCAGCGCCGGATCGCCGAGCCGATCCCGCACGAAGCTCCCCGCGGCGGGCCGGTCGGAGGTTGGGTAGCGGGCGGTGATGACCAGCAGGCGCATCGGTCGCCGACGGTACCGCATCGCCCGAGGCGGCGTCGAGGACGCGGCCCCTGCGCCCGCGTAGAATCGGCGGCGATGTCCTCCATCGCCCCCTCGCGCCGCACCGACGGACGCACGCTGAACCAGCTGCGGCCGGTGAAGATCGTGCACGACTACCTCAAGTTCGCGGAGGGATCGGTCCTGATCCGCGTCGGGGACACGCGGGTCATCTGCGCCGCCACGATCGAGGACCGCGTCCCGGGCTGGATGCGGGGCAAGGGCGGCGGGTGGGTCACCGCCGAGTACTCGATGCTGCCGCGGGCCGGCACCGAGCGCAGCCAGCGGGAGGCGAGCGCCGGGCGGATCGGGGGCCGGACGCACGAGATCCAGCGCCTGATCGGCCGCTCGCTGCGGGCCTGCATCGACCTGCCGCGCCTCGGGGAGCGGACGATCACGCTCGACTGCGACGTGGTGCAGGCCGACGGCGGCACGCGCACGGCGAGCATCACCGGCGCCTACGTCGCGCTGGCCCGAGCCCTCAACAAGTTCGGCATGGGACAGCTGCTGATCGGGAAGGTGGCGGCCGTCAGCGTGGGGGTGTCGGGCGGACAGACGCTGCTCGACCTCAACTACGCCGAGGACTCGACCGCGGAGGTCGACTTCAACGTGGTGATGACCGATGACGACCGCTTCATCGAGGTGCAGGGCACCGGCGAGCAGCGCTCCTTCTCCCGGGACCAGATGAACCAGATGCTGGACCTCGCCGCCGGCGGGATCCGCCAGCTCTTCGAGATCCAGGGAGCGGCGATCCAGGCACCCGCGGCCGAGTGAGCGACCTGCTGCTGGCCACTGCCAACCCGGGCAAGCAGCGAGAGTTCGGCCGCCTGCTGCGAGACCTGCCGGGCCGCGTCCTCGTTCCGCAGGAGATCGGGCTCGACCTCGACGTGCCGGAGCCGCACCTCACCTACGCCGAGAACGCCGCCGCCAAGGCGGCCGCCTACTGCACCGCCTCCGGCCTGCCGGCGCTGGCCGACGACTCGGGGCTGGAGGTCGCCGCGCTCGACTGGGGCCCCGGGGCGCGCTCGGCGCGGCATGGCGGGGCGGCGGTCGACGATCGAGCCGCCCTGATCCTGGAGATGCTCGACGGCGCGGAGGATCGGCGCGCGCGGATGGTCTGCTGGCTGGCGCTCGCGCTCCCCGGAACCGCTCCGGACGGGACGCCGCGCTCCCCGCGGATCGAGCTGTTCAGCGGCGAGATGGACGGCGAGATCGCGCGCGAGCAGCGTGGCGGCGGTGGCTTCGGCTACGACCCGATCTTCCAGCTGCCGAGCGGCCTCACCACCGCCGAGCTGCCCGAGGGCGAGAAGGACGCGATCTCGCACCGCGGCCGCGCGGTCGCGGCCGCACTCCCGCGGCTGCGCCAGCTGATGAGCAACGAGGCTTCGGCGCAGGGGCTCGTGCCGAGCGCCGATACTATGGGCTCCCCGGAGGAGCCGGCGTGAACGAGCGACCCGCGCGCATCCATCCGACCGCCGACGTCGCGCCGAGCGCATCGATCGGCGCCGGCACGAGCATCTGGAACCAGGCCCAGGTGCGCGAGGACGCGCGCATCGGGGCGGACTGCGTGATCGGCAAGAACGCGTACGTCGACACCGGCGTGGTGATCGGGGACCGCGTGAAGGTGCAGAACAACGTGAGCCTCTATCACGGCGTGACCATCGAGGACGGCGTCTTCATCGGCCCGCACGTGTGCTTCACCAACGACAAGGTGCCGCGGGCGGTCAACCGGGACGGGAGCCGCAAGACCGATGCCGATTGGGAGGTGAGCCCGACCCTCGTCCGCTCCGGCGCCGCCGTGGGGGCCAACAGCACCATCCTGCCGGGGGTCAGCATCGGGCGCTGGGCGATGATCGGCTCGGGAAGCGTGGTGACCCACGACGTGGCCGACTACGAGCTGGTGGTCGGCAACCCGGCGCGGAGGATCGGGAGCGCCTGCCCGTGCGGCGAGCCGCTGCGCGACGCCGAGGACGGGACGCCCTTCCACGGGAGCTGCCCGCGCTGCGGGAGCCACATGCCGCCGCGCCACGGCGAGGACCCGGCGTGAGGATTCTGACGGTGGTCGGCGCGCGACCGCAGTTCGTGAAGGCCGCGGTCGTCAGCCGCGTCCTGCGCTCCGCGCACGACGAGCTGCTGGTCCACACCGGGCAGCACTACGACGACGCGCTGAGCGGTGCCCTCTTCCGGGACCTCGAGATGGCGCCGCCGGATCTGAACCTCGAGGTCGGGAGCGGGGCACACGGGGCGCAGACCGCCGAGATGATGCGGCGCCTGGAGCCGATCATGGCGGAGCACGAGCCGGACGGTGTCCTGGTCTACGGCGACACCAACTCGACGCTGGCGGCCGCGGTGGTCGCCGCCAAGATCGCCCATGCCGATGGGCGCCGCCCGTGGCTGGCGCATGTCGAGGCGGGCCTGCGCTCCTTCAACCCGGCGATGCCCGAGGAGCGCAACCGGATCGTGGCCGACCACCTGGCGGACCTCCTGCTCGCGCCGACTCCGGCAGCGATGGAGAACCTGGCCCGGGAGGGACTGGCGGACCGCAGCGAACTGGCCGGGGACGTCATGGTCGATGCCTTCGATTGGGCGGAGTCGCGGTCGGGGGCGAGCCTGCCCGACCTCGCCCGCGAGCTGCCGGGCTACCTGCTGGTGACCCTGCACCGGGCCGAGAATGTCGATCAGCCGGAGCGGCTCGCCCTCCTCTTCAGGGCGCTCGCCGTGGATCGGCCGGTGATCCTCCCGCTGCACCCGCGCACCCGCGCCGCGATGGAGCGGGCCGGGCTGCGGCTGCCGGCCAACGTGCACGCCATCGATCCGGTCGGCTACCTTGCCATGGTCGCCCTGGAGCACCACGCGGCGGCGATCGCCACCGACTCCGGGGGCGTGCAGAAGGAGGCCTACCTGGCCGGCGTGCCGTGCATCACGCTGCGCACCGAGACCGAGTGGGTCGAGACGGTCGCCACCGGCTGGAACCGCCTGGTCGGCGCCGATCCCGACCGAGCTGCGCTCGCTCCTGGCTGACGCCGCCTTCATGGGTCGCGAACGGCCGCGGCCGGACCTGTTCGGCGACGGCCACGCGTCGGAGCGGATCGTGGCAGCCCTCCAGGAGCTCCAGCGGCGACGCAGCGCCGGAGAGAGCCAATCGCTCGCCAGCCGCACCACGGAAGGAGCTCGCACGTGATCCCGATCGCCCGCCCCCAGATGGGAGAGGAGGAGAAGGAGCTCGTCTGGAGCGCGCTGAGCTCCGGCGGCCTGGCGCAGGGGGTCCGGGTGCACGAGCTGGAGGAGCGCTTCGCCGCGTTCATCGGCGTGCCGCACGCGGTGGCGACCAGCTCCGGCACGACCGCCCTGCACCTCGCCCTGCTTGGCCGCCGGGGTGGGTCCCGGCGACGAGGTGATCACCGTCCCATTCACCTTCATCGCCAGCGCCAACAGCATCCTCTTCACCGGGGCCCGGCCGGCCTTCGTCGACGTGGACGAGGCGACCTTCAACATCGACGTCTCGCAGATCGAGGCGGCGATCACGCCGCGCACCCGCGCGATCCTGCCGGTGAGCCTGTACGGGCAGCCGGCCGACCTGCCGGCGATCGCGGAGATCGCGGACCGGCACGGGCTGGCCCTGGTCGAGGACGCCGCGCAGAGCCACGGTGCGGCGATCGGCGACCGGCGATCGGGGAGCTGGGGGGCCGGCTGCTTCAGCTTCTACCCGACCAAGAACATGACGACCGGCGAGGGAGGCATGGTGACCACCTCGGACGCCGCCCTGGCCGACGCGGTGCGCCTCACCCGCGAGCACGGCAGCCGGGTCAGGTACCACCACGAGATCGTCGGCTACAACTTCCGGATGACCGATATCCACGCCAGCATCGGGCTGGCCCAGCTCGTCAAGCTGCCCGCCAACAACGCCCGCCGCCACGCCATCGCGGAACGCTACGACCGGGAGCTGCGGGAGGTCATCACGCCGACGGTGCGGCCCGGAGTCACGCACGTCTATCACCAGTACACCCTCCGCGTGAACCGTCGTGACGAGCTGGTCGATGCGCTCCGCGAGCGTGGGATCGGGACCGGTGTCTACTACCCGATCCCGGTGCATCACCAGAAGCCGTTCATCGCCCTCGGCTACGGCGAGCAGCGCTTCCCGGTGGCCGAGCGCCTGTGCGCCGAGGTCGTCTCGATCCCGGTGCACCCGTCGCTGACGGACGATGAGGTGGGGCAGGTGATCGCGGCCGTGAACGCCGTCGCGGCGCGGCTCGGCCCGGTCTCGACCGCCGCACCCGCGTGAGCGACCCGCCTCGTCGGCTGCGCGCCGGCGTCATCGGGCTGGGGATGATGGGCCGCGCCCACGTCCGGGTCTGGAAGGACCTGGTCGAGGGCGTCGAGCTGGTGGCGGTCGCCGACTCGGACCCCGACGCGCTGCGCGAGACGACCGATGCCCACGCGGTGCACGGCTATCCCGACGCCGAATCGCTGCTCGCCGGCGAGTCGCTCGACCTGGTGAGCGTCGTGGTCCCGACCTCGCTGCACCTGCCGACGACGCTGGCGGCGCTCCGAGCGGGGGCCCATGTCCTGGTCGAGAAGCCGATCGCCGCCACCCGCGAGGAGGCGGAGCAGATGATCGAGGCGTCCCGCACCGCCAATCGGATGCTGACGGTCGGGCACATCGAGCGCTTCAATCCCGCCATCCGCGAGCTGCGGCGGCGCCTGGCCAACGGGGAGCTGGGCCGCATCTTCGAGATCCGTGCCACGCGGCTGGGGCCCTTCCCGGCCCGCATCCGCGACGTCGGCGTGGTGGTCGACCTCGCTCCGCACGACCTCGACGTGATGCGCTACCTGCTCGGCTCGGATCCGGTGCGCCTCTACGCAGAGACCGAGCAGCGGATCCACACCGATCACGAGGACCTCTTCGTGGGCCTGCTGAAGTTCGCCAACGGCGCGGTGGGTGTGCTCGACATCAACTGGCTGACCCCCACCAAGCAGCGCACCCTGACCGTGACCGGCGAGCGCGGCATGTACACCGCCGACTACCTCGCCCAGCAGCTCGTCTTCTACCCGAACCCGGCGCCGCACGGGTCGGTGCGCGAGGGGGAGCGGGTAGAGCGCGAGATCGAGCGCCGTGAGCCGCTCGCCATCGAGCTCGACGAGTTCGCGCGGGCCGCGCGGGACGGGGGACGCGCACCGGTCGATCCGCACGAGGCGATGGTGGCGCTGCTGCTGGCGCGGGCCATGGTGGAGTCGGCGCGGACCGGGGCCGCGATCTCGGGCGAGGCGCTCGCCAGGGTGCTGGCATGAGGATCGCGGTCGTCGGCCTGGGGCACATCGGACTGCCGCTGGCGGTGCAGTACGCCGGACGCGGCCACGACGTGGTCGGCTGCGACATCGGCGAGCGGATCGTGACGGAGATCAACGCCGGCCGCTCTCCGCACGATGACGAGCCCGCACTCCTGGAGCAGGTCCCCGAGCTGGTCCGCAGCGGACGCCTGCGCGCCACCACCGACGACGCGGAGGGGGTGCGGGGCGCCGACGTGGTGGTCGTCATCGTGCCGGTGGCGGTCAACGCCGAGCGGCAGATCGACTTCGGGCCGATCGACGCCGCCACCCGCGAGATCGCGCGCGGCCTGCAGCCGGGAACGCTGGTGATCTACGAGACGACGCTGCCGGTCGGGACGACGAGGGATCGGTTCGGCCCGATGCTCGAGGCCGGCAGCGGCCTGGCGCTCGACCGCGACCTCTTCCTCGCCTTCTCGCCCGAGCGGGTGCTGGTCGGCCGGGTGCTGCTCGACCTGCGGCGCTATCCCAAGATCGTGGGGGGCGTGAGCGCCGAAGCGACGCGCCGGGCGGTCGAGTTCTATCGGTCCGTGCTCGACGACGGCACGGAGGTGCGAGCGGTCGCGAATGCCGAGACGGCCGAGATGACGAAGCTGGCCGAGACGACCTACCGGGACGTGAACATCGCGCTCGCCAACGAGTACGCGCGCTACGCCGCCAAGCGTGGCATCGACGTCACCGAGGTGATCGAGGCCGCCAACTCCCAGCCGTACAGCCACATCCACCTGCCAGGGGTCGGGGTCGGCGGGCACTGCATCCCGGTCTACCCGCACTTCCTCTTCAACACCGAGCCGGAGCTGCGGCTCCCGCCCCTGGCGCGAGCGATCAACGATGGGATGGCAGGGTTCGCGGTTGACCTGCTGACCGAGCGGATCGGCCCGATCGCGGGGCTCGACGTGCTGGTCCTGGGAATCGCCTACCGCGCCGACGTCCGCGAGGACGCCTTCAGCTCCGCCTTTCGCCTGCGCGACGAGCTCTCCGCCGCCGGCGCGGTGGTGCACGGGCATGACCCGTACTTCGACGCCGAGCACCTTGCCGGCCTCGGCTTCCGGCCCTACGACCTGGCCGCACCGACCCCGGTCCGCGCGGCGATCGTGCAGGCGGCCCACGCCGCCTATCGCTCGCTCGACCTGCGCTCGATTCCCGGCCTCGCGCTGCTGATCGACGGGCGCAACGCCCTCGACCCGGCGGCCGCCGCTGCCGCGGGGATCGACTACGTCGGCATCGGCCGCTGAGGGTGGACGCGCCCGAGACCCCCCACGTCGGCCTGGCGGCGGGGCATGGCGTGGTGGTGACGCTGCCGACCTACAACGAGCGCGAGAACCTCGAGGGGATCGCGAGCGCCATCCTGGCGGCACTGCCAGAGGCGACCCTGCTGGTGGTGGACGACGGGTCCCCGGACGGGACCGGGATCCTGGCCGACACCCTTGCCGGACGGGAGCCGCGATTGCAGGTCATGCACCGCGCCGCCAAGGAGGGGCTGGGGGTCGCCTACCGCGACGCGTTCCGCTGGGCGCTCGACCGCCCGGACACGCGCGCGGTGGTGCAGATGGATGCCGACTTCAGCCACGACCCAGGAGACCTGCCCCGGCTGCTGGCGCCCCTCATGACCGGCTCGGACCTCGTCCTCGGGACGCGCTACATGCGCGGTGGCGGGACGGTCGGCTGGCCGCTGCGCCGGCAGCTGGTGAGCCGGGCGGGCACGATCTTTGCCCGCACTGTGCTGCTCCTGCCGTACCGGGACCTGACGGGGGGCTTCAAGGCCTGGCGCCGCGAGCTGCTCGACGCGATACGCCTGCGCGGCGCGAGCGCCAGCGGCTACGGCTTCCAGATCGAGACGACCTGGTGGGCGCACCGTCGCGGCGCGGTCGTCACCCAGGTGCCCATCATCTTCCGCGAGCGGGTGGCGGGCAGCTCGAAGATGAGCGGCGGGATCATCGTCGAGGCGCTGCGGCTCGTCCTTCAGCTGAGGCTGGAGGCGATCCGCGACAGCCTCCGCCGACGGCGGTGAGCCGCTCAGCCCGAATTGGCGCGAGCGTGGCCCATCGGCTAGCATGGCGCCTCGCCCACCGTCGGAGACCACCCTCTTCCGCCCTGCGGAGATTCACCCGCTAGATGTCGTTTCGCAACCGCCCGGTCCTCGACCGGAAGCACCGGCCGCGCTGGCAGGACGAGCTGCGCACGCAGCAGCTGATCGTCGCCGGCTTCGCCCTTGCCATCGCCGCTGCCATCGGGATCTTCGCGGCCACCGCGTGGTTCAACTACTACGAGGGCCACCTGCGTCCGGTGGCCGCGGTCGGTGACGCCACCTACAACGTCGATGACCTGACCGGGCGCATGGACGCCATCAGCGCCGAGCTTCAGGCGCGCTACCTCGAGCTGAACGATCAGCTGGGGGGCGTGCGCGATCCGATCATCGGGCAGGGACAGCAGGCGATCCAGGACGCGCTCAACAACATCGTCTCGTCGGCGAGCGACTCGCTGGTCCTGAGCCGGGTGCTCGCGCTCAACGCCGGCGACTACGGCATCAGCGTCAGCGAGGCCGATGTGAGCGCGGCTGTGGTGGAGCGCCAGACGCTGCCGGAACGTCTCAAGCTGTCGCTGATCCTGGTGAAGGCGCTGCCGGCAGATGCCAAGCCGGACGCCACCCCGACCGACGCCGACTGGGCGCGCGCCAAGGGGGAGATCGATGAGATCGCGGCGCAGCTTCGCGACGGCGGGGATTTCGCGACCATCGCCAAGGAGAAGAGCAAGGACTCGTCCGCCTCGATCGGGGGAGCGCTCGGGTGGGTGCAGGCGGAGGACCAGTCATTCGGCGCCTACTTCACCGAAATGCACGCGTCGGAGATCGACGACCTGGTCGGCCCGACCAAGGACGACACCGGCTATCACCTGCTCCGGCTCGACGGGCACGAGGTGGAGCGCCCCGACGCCCGCCTGAAGGGGATCCTCGAGTCGGCCGGCGTGAGCGAGGAGGAGTACCGGACCTACGTGCGCGGCGACCTGCTGACGAATGCCTTCGTGGACTATTTCAACAGCACGGTGATGACCTCCTATGAGCCTCAGCGCCGGGTCTCGCAGATCTACATCAGCGACCAGCAGGGGGTGCCGGTGCCGCAGCAGCGCATCAGACACTTCCTGGCGCAGCCGCTCCCCGGCCAGGACGACCAGTCCACGGCGACGGAGGCCCAGTGGGCCGCCGCGCTTGCCCGCGCCGAGGCCTTCCGGGCGGAGGCGACCAAGCCGGACGCAGACTGGTTCACGATCGCCGCGACGAGCGACGACACGGTCAGCGCCCGGCAGGGCGGCGACCTGGGCTGGTACGACCCCCTCTCGTCAAACTTCGTGGCGGAGTTCAAGACGGCCGTCGCCGGCCTGCGGGTGGGCGAGATCAGCGAGCCGGTCAAGTCTCAATTCGGGTACCACATCATCGAGATCACGGGCAACCGCACCGCTCCGGGCGACCAGGCAGAGCAGCTCGTCACCACGCTGCGCGCGGACCCCGATCAGTTCGCCGTCATCGCGCGCGAGCAGAGCGAGGACTCCAGCACCGCGAAGCTTGGCGGGGATCTCGGCTGGGTGATTCGCTATCAGTACGACACCCTGCGCAGCGACGCCATCTTCGCCCTCACCACGCCGGGCCAGATCAGCGACGTGATCGACACCGACACCGGCTTCTACATCTTCAAGCTGGTCGAGACGGCGCCGCTGCGCTGGGTGCCGGCGACGCTGCTCGACCAGGTGAAGCGCACCGGCGTCAGCCGCTGGCTGCAGGAGATCCGCGACGGGGCGCACACCTGGGTCGATCCACAGTTCGGCGCCGCCGCAGCGGGATGAGCGGGCGGGGCGTGGCGGCGTCGCCCAGCGTCGACGAGCTCCTCGCGGCGGCTGGCCTCGATCCCGCGCTCGGCGTGCAGCTGGTCGCGGGCGGCCGGTTGGCATCGGTCCCGTTCGACCCGTCGCTGCCACTCCTCCTCGTCGCGGGGCCGAATCCCGCGGGTCCACCGCCGACGGCGCTCCCCGGCCGCCACGCGCGTGCCGGTGTCCGGGCCGCGCTCCTGGCCCTCTACCCGCCTGGGCACCAGCTCCAGCCGCTGCCGGGCGGAGCGCCGCGCCCCATCGAGACCCTGTCCGACGACGAGATCGGCGCGGGCGACTGGCTGGTTCCCGCGCTCATGCCGCTCGACAACCTCGCCTCACCGCACGGCATGGCGGCCATCTCCGCTCGCCTGCGCGCGACCGACGGGTGTCCCTGGGATCGGCGCCAGACCCACGCCAGCCTGCGACCGTTCGTGCTCGAGGAGGCGTACGAGACGGTGGATGCGATCGAGCGCGGCTCGCCGGCCGACCTGGCCGAGGAGCTGGGCGACCTCTTCCTGCAGATCATCCTGCACGCGCAGCTCGCCGCCGAGGAGGGCACCTTCGACCTGACGGACGTGTACCGGACACTGGGGGCCAAGATCGTGCGTCGCCATCCGCACGTCTTTGGCGACGTCGAGGTGAGCGGCGCCGAGGAGGTGCTGCGCAACTGGGAGGCGATCAAGGCCGCCGAGCGGCACGAGGCGGGGGAACCCTCCTCGGCCTTCGGCGGGGTCGCGCGCGCCCTCCCGGCGCTGGCCGCCAGCCGTGAGGTCCAGGAGCGTGCCTCCTCGCTCGGATGGGACTGGCCCGCCATCGAGGGGGTCTGGGAGAAGGTGGCGGAGGAGCTCGACGAGCTGCACGCGGCGGAGTCGGTCGAGGGCGATGCGGGGCGGGACGCCCGTCTCCACGAGCTCGGCGACGTCCTCTTCGCGGCCGTCAACCTGGCGCGCTGGATGAATCTCGACCCCGAGGAGGCGCTGCGCACCGCCAACCGGCGCTGGATCGACCGCTATGAGCGCGTGGAGGCGCTCGCCGCCGCGCGTGGCCTGGTCCTGGCCGCCCTGTCGGCCGACGCGAAGGACGAGCTGTGGAACGAGGTCAAGGCGCAGTGACGCGGGTCGCGATCGTGGCGCACGCCGCCTACCCTGGCGACCCGCGCCTGCGGCGCCAGATCGATGCCCTGGTCGCGGCAGGGCACGAGGTCGATCTCTTCTGCCTGCGCCGGCCGGGCGAGGCGCGCGAGGAGGTGGCGGGGAGCCTGCGCACCCTGCGCCTGCCGGTGCACCGCGCCTTCGCCGGCTTTGCGGGGCACATGGCCGAGTACCTGGCCTTCGCTGGTCTCGCGGCGGTGCGGCTCGCCCGTCAGCATCGCCGTCGCCACTACCGGCTGGTGCAGGTGGCGACCCTGCCCGACTTCCTTGCGTTCGCAGCCGCCCCGTTGAAGCTGAGCGGGGTACCCCTGCTGCTGGACCTGCACGAGGACATGCCCGAGTTCTTCCGCGACCGCTTTGCCCATCCCGTCCTGCGGCCGCTGGTGCCGGCCGTCACCGCCGCGGCCCGCGCGTCGGCCGGGATCGCCGACGAGCTGATCACCGTGCACGAGCCGCTCCGCCAGCTCTCGATCGCGCGCGGCGTGGACCCCGACCGGATCAGCGTGGTGATGAACAGCGCCGACACGGAGCTCTTCGACCCCGCGCGCCATCCACGCCGACCGTTCATGGAGGACGGCGAGCTGCGCCTCATTCATCACTCGAACCTGCAGCGCATCTACGGCCTCGAGACCTTGATCGAGGCGGTCGCCAGCCTGGGCGACTCGCTCAGCGCCAGGCTCGACATCTACGGCGATGGGCCCTTCCGCCCGCAGCTCGAGGTAGTGGTGGAGCGCACCGGCTCCGCCGACCGCGTACGGCTGAACGGGCCGGTGCCGCTCGATGACCTGCCGGCGCTGATCGCCCAGGCCGACGTCGGGGTGGTGCCCTCCCTGCCCGAGCCGTACATGCAGTACTCGCTCTCCACAAAGCTCCTGGAGTACGCGGCGATGGGGATTCCCATCGTGGCCAGC
The DNA here is from genome assembly GCA_963782015.1 of uncultured Chloroflexia bacterium. Lineage (GTDB taxonomy): Bacteria > Chloroflexota > Limnocylindria > QHBO01 > QHBO01 > CF-167. The sequence continues at coordinate 475,052 of CAWAHY010000004.1, read as the reverse complement.
GACCTGGCCACGTTCCGGGCGCACTTCACCGACGAAGCGATCCGCTTCGTTCCCGGAGGTGACCCCGCGGCGCTGGCCGCCGCCTTCCGATCGCTCGCCGCGGACCCGGTCGCAACGGCGCGCCTCGGCGCGGAGGCGCACCGCCAGGTGGCTCGCTACGAGTGGGCGGAACAGGCCCGTCGCTACCTTGCGATCGTCGAACGGCTCGCGGCGCGCTAGCATCTCGTCCGTCGGGGCGTAGCGCAGCCCGGTAGCGCACCTGCTTTGGGAGCAGGAGGTCGCCCGTTCGAATCGGGCCGCCCCGACCATTCATTCACCGAGGAGTCGACCCGGCCGATGACCACCGAGCCCGGCGTCCGGATCGGGCGAGCCTCGTCGCCGATCGTCCCGGTGGCGCCGACCCCGATCGGCTACCGGCTCTCGAAGCGCGTCCTCGACCTCGTGGCATCGCTCATCGGCCTGATCCTGGTGTCGCCCATCCTGGTCATCGTGGCGGGGGCCGTGAAGCTCGAGTCCCGCGGGCCGGTCTTCTTCCGACAGGAGCGGCTCGGGATCGGCGGTCGCCCGTTCATCGTCTACAAGTTCCGGACGATGTTCAGCAGCGCGGAGCAGGGCCAGCACCGTGACCACGTGCGGGAGCTGATCCGCCCGGGCGCGAAGGACGCGCCGCGTGAGGACGGCGTCTGGCTCCCCATCCCGGCCGACCCGCGGGTAACGCGGTTGGGTGCCTTCCTGCGCCGGTCGCACCTCGACGAGTTCCCGCAGCTCATCAACATCGTGCGGGGGGAGATGAGCCTGGTGGGTCCGCGCCCGCCGATCCCCTACGAGGTGGAGGTCTACCAGCCATGGCACCTGCGTCGCCTGGCGGTGATCCCCGGCCTGACCGGCCTGTGGCAGGCGACCGGCTGGGGCCGTCTCAGCTTCGACGAGGGCGTCGCGCTGGATATCGCCTACATCGACCGCCGCGGCTTCTGGGTCGACCTGCGCCTCATCCTGCGCACGCTCTGGCAGATCGTCACCGGCCGCCAGTTCTAGCGGGATGCCGGCGCGAGGGCGCCGGCGTCGGCCTGGCCGAGGGGCGACATGGCCAGCTGCGATCCGACGCCGAGCAGGAACCAGTACAGGTAGGCGGCGCTGTTGGCCTCGAGCAGCATGGTCGTCAGCCCGTTGATGGTCAGCCCGATGACGGCCGCGCTCAATCCGGCCAAGCGCCACGCGGCGGCCAAAGGCGGCGGTGCGCGCGGCGCGGAACACTGGACGCAGGGCCGCGCCGACCACGCCGGCGAAGAGGAGCAGGCCGAGCACGCCGCTCTCCACCCAGAGGTGCAGCCAGAAGTCGTCGACCGTGCGCTGCGCGGGGTTGGTGAAGAGCCGGTCGGTACCGTACTGGGCATAGATGGGCGTGCCGAAGATGTCGGCGGCCGCGCCCCCGTACCTGCCCGGCCCGACGCCGAGCACCGGATGGTCGCCGACGATCGGCAGCGCATTGCGAATGAAGAGGGTCCGCAGGTCGTTCCCCTGGCCGATGGTGTCGAATCGGCCGAAGGTTGATTCGAAGAGGTCGAGCTCATCCGCGCAGGTGGGACACGCCAGGTTGCGTGGCATTGCCACGGCCACCACCAGCCCGATCGCCATGACCAGCAGGCCGACGCGGAGCGCCCGCCGATCGAGGATCAGCGACGCGATCACGAAGCCGCCCACGGCGCCGAGCCACCCGCCGCGGGAGAAGGAGAGCCACAGCGCGAGCACCAGCAGGAAGCCGGCGGCCAATGCCACGCGCCGGCCGCGCACCGTGCGCAGCCCGGTGGCGCCAAACAGGGCGAACGGGATCGTGGCCGAGAGGAAGGCAGCGAACGTGTTCGGGTCACCGAAGAAGGCGGCGAGCCGGTACAGCTCCCCGAACCGGCCCGGCAGCGCGGAGAGCCCGAACAGGTGGGGAGACAGGATGGCCTGCCCCAGGGCGACCACCGCGGCGGCGAGGACCACGCACGATCACGGCGCCGATGGCGACCAGCGCCTGGCGCGGCCCGAAACCAACGACGCGAGCGAGGACGAAGAGGGCCAGGGCGTCGACGGTGAAGCCGATCCCGGCCACCGCCTGGGTGAGCGGCACGTGGTTGATCAGCGCTGAGAGGGCGGCGATCGCCACGAAGGCCACGGCCAGGAGGATGGAGCGATGGTTGAACGCCGCGCGCAGGGTCCCGCGCCGCGCCGCCTGCACCAGCAGCGTCGCGCCGACCGCGGACAGGAGCGCCTCCGAGAAGAAGTGTGCGAGCGCCTCGGCGTCGGGGGCGATGAGCCCGGCGAGGACGTACCGGTCGACGATCGGGCTGAGCACCACGCCCACCAGCACGGCCCGTGGCCACCGCAGGCCGGCCAGCGCGATGAGCGCCACGAGCAGCCCCTCGGCGACGACGAAGAGCTGGAGGGAGACGCGCGAGACGACGATGGCACCCACCGCCGCGATGACGATCGCAGCCGCGACCGTCCAGGCCGCGGCCAGCTCGGGACGGGTCGTTTCGGTTGGCGTGGAGGTCATTCCTCGACGCCCAGCAGCTCCAGGACGCGCGCCGCCCGCTCGTCCCAGGAGTTTGCCGCGGCAGCGCTCCCGGCGGCCTCGCCCCACGCGGCCAGCTGATCCGGCGGCGCCCCCGCCATGGCGAGCATCCCGTTGGCCAGTCCCTCGGCCGTGTCGTGGACCACGATTCCGCAGCGAGCCGCATCGACCACGGCGGCGGTTTCGACCGCATCGGTCACGATCATCGGGCGTTGGTAGCCGAGGTACTCGAAGAGCTTGATCGGGACCGCCAGGTCGTTGTAGGGCGACCGTCGCCGCGGGATGACCGTGGCGAGCACCCGCGGCACGAGGCGCTCGATCTCTGCGCCGCTCGCGTGAACCACCTCGATCCCGGAACCGGGGGCGTGCGGAGGCTCCTGGCCGCGCGGCACGACGCAGATCAGCGTCAGGTCGTGGTCACGCTCCCTGGCGAGGGCGATCGCGTGGACCAGCAGTTCACCGCCGCTCACCGCGTGCGCCAGGCTCCCCACGTACAGGATCGCTCGGGCGGCCGGGTCGAGCGCCGGCACGTCGGCGAGATGCGCTCCGGGGGGCAGCAGCGCGGCCGCCTCCGCGCCGCCGTTGTCGCCCAGGACGACGCGCGCCAGGCCCCGGGACGGGAAGGCGACGACGGAGGAGAGGCGAGCGAGCCGGCGAGCCATCGGGAGGAATGCGGCCCGCGAGGCGCGACGCCGCGCCGAGGTGACCTGGTAATACTCCGGGAAGAGCTGATAGGCATCGCGGATGAAGGTCAGCACCGGGATGCGTCGCCGGCGGGCCATCGCCAGCAGGAGCAGGTCGGCGGGCCCTGGCAGGCTGGTGGAGCTCTCGACGTAGATCCCCGCCACGCCGCGCAGCCGCCCCGCCGCGAGGTAGCGGAGGATGGCTCCGGCCCGTCCAACCCGGGCACCGGAGAGCAGGTCGAGCTCGACGCGTCGGGCGAGCGCGTCCCGCATCTGCCCGATGCGGACGGTCGGTCCGGTGGTCGCATGGTCGAGCCGGTACATCGCCAGCAGCAGGACCCGAGGGCTGCGCCCAGCGCCCGACCGCTCGCCGTGACCCTGCGTGCCCATCTCTATGCGGGAGCCTCGATCGGCGGGCCATCCGCCTGGCCGCCAAGGTACCACCCGTCGAGGTCCGGGCCGAAGAGGCGCTCCATCTCGGCCCGCAGGTCGTCCCGACGCGGGATGAGGAGGTAGTTGACGAGCGGGTTCGTCGGGAGATCCACGTACTGCGGGTAGGCAAGCACGACACGATCGATCTCGGGGCCGGTCACCAGGGGCAGGAGGCTGGCCAGGTCGCCCGCCAGCGCGCGGGGGAAGTCGGTGTGGACCGTGGCGCCGACCGCAGCCAGGATCCGCGGCAGCTCGAAGATCAGGTCTGCATGGGCGGTCTCCCGGCGAAGCTCGAGGAGCACCTTCTGCTGCCGCTCGGCGCGCTTGAAGTCGTTCTGGTCCTCGCGGGTGCCGTCGGCGAGCTCGATCCAGCCCTTGCGAATCCGCGCGTACGCGAGCGCATGAATACCGTCATAGGAACTGCAGCCGGCCGGCAGCACGATGCCGACTCCCGGCCAGGTCGGGCCCCCGTACTCAGGATCGACCATCCTGCCGTCCAGGCAGAGCCGCACCCCTCCGATCGCGTCGATCAGGTCGACGAACCCCTGCAGGTCGACCGTCGCGTAGTACTGGATCGGGATGCCGAGGTACAGGCCGATCGCCCGCTCGAGCGTCCGCAATCCGCAGGTCGAGTTGGACACCGGCAGGTCGGGGCACCAGGCCGATGCGTTCTGCCCGGCCTCGGTCGACAGCTCGTTGATCTTGCGCGGGTAGACCCCGTCGGGGTAGACGGACCGATCCGGGAGCGGCACGAACCCCGTGTCGCGCGGCACCGAGACCATCACCGCCGTCCCCGCCACCGGGTCCACGCTCACGACCAGGATCGTGTCGGTCAGCGCCTCGTCGCGTCCCACCCCGGAGTCGATGCCGAGCAGGAGGAAGTTGACCCGCTCGGTGCCATCCCAGCGGAACGCTGGCTGGTTCACGGGCCCGCCGCCTGGCCCGCCCGACGCGTCCGGGAGCTCACCACCGAAGACGTTGTGGAGGGTTGCGTCCAGGCGGCCGATCAGCGCCCCCGCCCAGGCGTGCATCCCGACCGTGGTGGCCAGCAACACGACGATCAGCCCGATCGAGACCCAGCGTTGCGCCGTGTCACGGCCCGTGACCGATGGCCGGGCTGCGAGGCCGGCCCCCGCGATCGCGGCGAGCCGCCACGCCAGCAGGGCGAGGTTGACCGCCAGCGCAGCGCCCAGGAACGAGGCCGACAGGACCTCGTTGCCAACGCCGCTGATCCAGCCCAGCGCGAGCGCAACGGTGATCGCCAGCAGCAGGAGGACCGGCGCCGCGAAGAGGACCGCCGCCCCCAGAGCGCCGAGATATGCCTGTCCCAGGCCGGGGAATACGAATGAGAGCAGGGCTGCCAGGCCGGCGTGCCGTGGTCGCGGCGGATCCGTCGTGGGCACCTCGAAACGATCTCGTGCGGCGGGGGCGGAGCGACATGGTAGCAAGAAGGCCCTGGGACCTTGGGATCAGGTGGTGCGCCGGCGCCACGCAAGCTGGTTGCGGTGGGGTTAGTACCTTTGCGCGGACCTTCGCCCAAACCCTAGACTAGCCGCGAGGCGAATCAGCAGGCGCATGCAGGCGCAATCCGATGGCAAGCGAAGCGCCTGAGTGAGGACTGTGACACCCGAACTGACCTTTATCCTCGTCGCCGGCGGTGTCGCCGCGATCGTGGCTGTCGGGGCGTTGGTAGCCGTCGTACGTGACCGCGGGCCCGCGGATCCCTCCGCCGTTCTGGCGACCTCCGTCGAGGGGATCGGTGCCGAGCCGGCATCGCCGTCCGCTGCGCCGTCCCACTCCGGAGTCGTGCGGGTGGTCTGGTGGGTCGCCATCGCCGGCGTCCTGGTGGGCGTCGGCCTGACCGATGCCTTCCCTTCCAACCGTGCCGCGATCTACGCGCTGGGTGGCGCGGCGGCCGGCCTGGTGGTCCTCCTGCACGATCTGCTCCCGCGACGCTGGCGGGGTCGCTCGGCGGTTGGCTTCGAAGTGCTCGCCGCGATCGCCTTGGCGAGCGGCCTGGTGTGGCTGACCGGCGGCGCCAGCTCCCCGTTCGTCTTCACCTACCACCTCGTCGCGGTGGCGGCGGCGCTGACCCTGGCCAGTCGCCTGGCCATCGTCGTGGCGGCGGTCGCATCCCTCGCCTACCTCGGTCAGTTGGCGTTGGCCGGCGCGGGCGCGTCGACCCAGGAGCTGCTGCAGGTCGGCATCAACCTCGGCTCGCTCTGGCTGCTCGCCTACCTGGCGGGCGTCTACGCCAGCGCTGAGCGGCGGGAGCGGGCGCAGGTCCTGGAGCTCTCCCAATCGGACGCGCTGACGGGGCTCTACAACCGCGGACAGCTCTTCCCGCGGCTGGAGCAGGAGGTCCAGCGCACGCGGCGCAGCGGCCGCGGCTTCTGCGTGCTGATGATCGACCTCGACGGGCTCAAGGCGGTCAACGACTCGATGGGCCATCTTCGCGGCGACGAGGTGCTGCGAGCCGTGGGCAGGGTCGTCACCGGGTCGATCCGCGGCGTCGATGCCGCCTATCGCTACGGTGGCGACGAGTTCCTCATCCTCCTGCCCGAGACCGAGTTCGTGGGCGCCTACGTTGTGGCCGAGAAGATCCGCGAGGGGGTCGAGCAGATCGGCACCTCGCTCGCCGGCGACGAGGCCACGACCAGCGTCAGCATCGGGCTCGTCTCACACCCCGAGGACGGCTGGTCGACCGAGGAGCTGATGATTGCCGCCGACCGCGCCATGTACCAGGCCAAGTCGCTCGGCAAGAACCAGATCAGCGGCAACCCCCGCCCGCGCCGCACCGGACCGAGACGCCTGCTGCCGGGCCCCGAGGAGGCCGGCGCGCCGGCCCCGGCACCCGCCGCTCCGTCACCCGAACCGTCCCCGGCGGCGGCGATCGCCGCGGAGCGGCCCGCGACCAACGGTGCCGCCCGGGAGCCGCACGGCGACGACGAGCCCGATCCGGCCGACGTGCGGCGCCAGATCGCCGCGGCGCGTCGCAACATGGACCCCGACCACCAGATTCGGCGCGCGATGGACGCGTTCCTGTCGAGTCCGTCCGCACGACCCGGCGAGATCGAGTAGCGCTCAGGACTCCTCGACGGGGGCCGTGATCGGTACGATCTCCCACCAGACCACCCCGGGCGGCAGGACCACTGGCTCGCCGCCCTTGGCGTAGGTCCAGGTCGTCCCGTCGGCGGCGGTCGGTCGCGACCAGTGGAGCGCGATCGCCCGCCCCGCGGAGTAGAGCACTCCGTCACCCTCCCCGACCAGGTGCTGCAGCCGGCGTGGGTTGCCGCCCGGATCGGGGTCGCCGTAGACGACCTCCTGCACGACGCGCTGGACGAGTACGTGCGCAGCCGTGATCGGCTCACCGGTCACCTCGTCGACGACCTCGCGGCCGGCGTCCTGCCGACTCCAGAGGGCGTCGCGCGCACTCCAGGACCAGCCGAAGATCCAGTACGGGTTGGTGCGGATCTCGATGGCCTGGACCCGGCGCCCGGCCGGCAGGACGGCGCCTTCGTCGAAGCTGAACGGCGGTCGCAGCGGCCCGACGTCCGCGGCGAGCTGGTCGATCCTGCCGCCACCGCCGAGCGCGTTCCGCAGCGCCTCCAGGTCGCCGTAGAGATTGTGCGGCGCTGGATGCGTGCCGCTCCGCCTGAACCATGGCCACGAGCCGGTGATGCCGTTCACGTACGGCATCCCCGCGGCCGCGAAGCGGTCGAGCGACGGTCCGCTCGCGCCGAAGCCGACCGGCAGCACGCCGAGGTCCTGCCACAGGTCGATCTCGTAGTAGCGCGCGCTGCGGATCGGGCCGGTCAGCCCCTCGGTCGCGCGACACTGGTAGATGGCGCTGAAGCGAGTCGCGTCGCCCTCGACCGGCGCCTCGACCACCATGTCGGCGTTCGAGAGGTTGCGCGCCGGGCGAGCGAGCGGATGGTTCTCGATCTGGACGGCGATCGCCACTCGATCCAGGAGCGTGGGATCTTCCACCGGCAGGCCGTTGAGCGGGCAGGCGACGAAGGCTGCCTCGCTCGGTGACGGTGACGGTAGCGGCGTGGGGGAGGGCGAGGGTGACGGCGACGGGGACGCCGTCTCAGTCGGGGTGGGGAGCGGCGGCGCCTCGGCCCCGTGGCCCACGAGCAGCCAGACCGCCAGGCCGATGCCGAGCGTCCCCGCCGCGGCGCCGGCCACGATCGGGCCACGGCCAAGTCGGCGCAGGCGATCCATCGCCAGATGCTAGCCGGTCGCCGCGGCGCGGTCCGTGGCACCATTGGCGCGTGGACCGGCCGCTCGCTCATCCCCTCGGCGCGCCGCGCACCGGCCCCCGCGCAACCCTTGCCGCCTTCCTGTCCTTCCTGTTTCCCGGCCTGGGGCAGGCCTACAACGGGCAGTCCGGCCTCGCCTGGCTGCTGGCGGCCCCCGTCCTGGTGCTGGTCGCGACCGTGGCGCTGGTGCTGTTGGTCGGCCCGGGCCAGCTCCTGGGCAAGCTCTTCGACTTCCGGTTCCTGCTGGGCCTGATCCTGCTCGACGCCGTGCTGCTGGCGTGGCGCCTGGTCGCGGTCCTGCAGGCCCACGGTCACCGTGCGCGGCCAACGCTGCGCAGCGGGGCGACGTGGGTGACAGCGCTGCTCGTGACGGTGACGCTGGCGATGCACGCGCTGCCGGCGTATTACGCCGCGAAGGCGATCGACACGCTCGACTCCGTCGCCCTGGGCGGTGAGCACGGCGGAGGCCCCCAGGACCCGTTCCCGGGATTCTCCGGCCTCCCCGAGCCGTCCGGCCAGCCGGACGTGGCCGCCGGCACGCGCGTCAACATCCTCCTTGTCGGGGTGGACTCGGGCCCTGGCCGCACCACTGCCCTGACCGACACCATGCTCGTTGTCAGCCTCGATCCGGACGGGACGGCGTCCGCCATGATCTCGGTCCCGCGGGACCTGTACGGCGTCCCGCTCCCCGACGGGACGCCCTTCAAGCGCAAGCTCAACACGCTGATGGTCTACGCGGCGGCCCACAAGCCCGACTTCCCGCTCGGCGGAGTGGGGACCCTCAAGGCCACCATCGGCAAGCTGCTCGGGATCCAGATCCACTACTTCGCGGCGATCAAGATGCTCGGCTTCAAGCAGATGGTCGACTCCATCGGCGGCGTCGACATCAACGTCCTGCGCGCGATCCGGGACCCAACCTACATCGACGAGGCGAATCACCTGGTCGGCTTCTACATGAAGACCGGCCTGCACCACATGGACGGGCACACCGCGCTGGCCTTCGTCCGGTCGCGCAAGGGGTCCGGCGACAGCGACTTCACGAGGGCCGATCGCCAGCAGCAGCTGCTCACCGCCATCCGGGAGAAGCTCACCGCCGGCAACCTGCTGCTGGCCCTCCCCGGGCTGCTCGACGCGGTGAAGAAGACGATCGCCACCGATGTGCCATCCGATCGGATCGCCGAGCTGGCCCAGGCGCTCCAGGGGGCCGACATGTCGCAGCTGCAGCGGATCGTCCTCCAGCCGCCGGCCTACATGCGCGCCGATCCCTATTCGAGCGCCGGCTACATCCTGATCCCGGACCTCGAGGCGATCAGAGCCATCGGCGAACGACTGCTGAGTGGTCTGCCGGCTGAGCCCTCCGAGGTCCCCTCGAGCGGTCCGTGATCCCGCCGACCGACTGCTAGACTCCGCCGGTCATGCCCGGCTTCAGCACCCGCGCCATCAAGGCCGCCAGCCGCGTCCCCGCCGCCCCCCAGGCACCGGTCAACGTACCGATCTACCAGACGAGCACCTTCGAGGTCTCGAGCGCGCTCGAGCTCGCTGAGCTGCTCGCCTTCGCGCGGCCGGGTCACTCGTACAGTCGCTACTCCAACCCGACCCATGCCGCCCTGGAGGACGCGCTCGCCGAGCTCGAGGGCGCCGAGGCGTGCCACATCACCGCCTCCGGCATGGCGGCCATGCATGGCGTGGTGATGTCGTACCTGCGCTCCGGCGACGAGCTGCTGATCCCGCACGCCGTCTACGGCGGCATGGTGGGGCTGGCCCGATCCATCCTGTCCCGGGCCGGCATCACGGTTCGCGCGGTGGATACCACCGATCCGGCCGCAGTCGCCGAGGCGATCGGCGAGCGAACCCGCCTGGTCTGGCTGGAGACGATCAGCAACCCGACCACCGCGATGGCCGACATCGCCGCCGTCGCCGACCTGGCGCACGCCCGCGGGGCCGCGGTCGCGGTCGACAACACCTTCGCCTCCCCCTACCTGTGCAACCCGCTCGCCCTCGGCGCCGACGTCGTGATGCACTCCACCACCAAGTACATCGGCGGCCACTCGGACCTGACCGGTGGCGCCGTCCTGGGGAGCGCCGAGCGGGTCGCGGCCGCGCGGCAGATCATCATCAACGCCGGCGGGAACGCGGCCCCGCTGGAGGCCTTCCTTGCGCTCCGCGGCCTCAAGACGCTTGCCCTCCGGATGGACCGCCACAGCTCCAACGCACTCGCCGTGGCTGCCGCCCTCGAGGGAGCGCCAGGCGTGGCGGCGATTCGCTACCCCGGCCTCGCCTCACATCCGCAGCACGCGCTCGCGGCGCGCACCCTGCGCGGCGGCATGGCCGGCGGGATGCTGGCGCTCGAAGTTTCGGGTGGCCGAGCGGCCGGGGAGCGGTTCCTCGACCTGATGACCGTGGCGGTGCATGCCACCAGCCTCGGCTCGGCCGAAACCCTGTGCAGCCATCCAGCGTCCTCCTCGCACCGGCAGCTCGGTGACGCGGAGCTGGCCGAGGCCGGCCTGACCCCCGGCATGATCCGGGTCTCGATCGGCCTCGAGGACCCCGACGACCTTGTCGCGGATCTCGGTGCGGCAGCAGCAGGCGCCGCCGGTTAGCAACGGAGGACGAATGAGCCGATCGACCGCACTGCCCGCTGACGGCGGCAGGCGAGCCGACCGGCTGGCACGGGCCGCCGAGAAGGCGCTGCGCCTGGCCGCCGATGCCCGGCTGGCGCTCGGCCTCCTGCTCCTGGCCGGCGCCTGGAATGCCGCGGCCGCCGCCCTCCCGGCGAACGCCAATCTGCTCGGCTCACCCGCCTACCTCGTCCTGCTGGCGTTGATCCTGGCCACCGGGGTTGCCAGCGTGGGGGTTCGGCTGCCCGCTGCGTGGCGCGAGTGGCGTCGTCCCGCGGCGGTCGCCGAGGGGTCCGAGGTGCTAACGGCCGAGATCCCGCTCGATCCGGCGTTCGGCCGGCCCACCCCCGACGCCGTGACGGCCGTGCTGAAGCGTTCGGGCTATCGGTTCATCGTGCACCGACGGGACGATGCCTGGTCGGTGGCGGGCACCCGCCGCGGCTGGTCGCGGCCGATCGGCCAGCTGAGTCACCTGGCGCTGGTGCTGATGCTCCTCGGCGCGGCCGGCGGCCACGCCTTCAGCCACGAGACGACCTTCAGCCTGCTGCCCGGCGAGCAGGCCCCGCTCGACGCCCCGCGGCCCGGATTCACCGATGCGGTTCGCCTCGACCGCTTCGACGCCGAGTTCGGCGCCGATGGGCGTCCGCTGCGGCTGGATGCCCGGGTCACGTTCCTGCGCGACGGTCGGCCCGCGGGCGAGCAGCTCGTGCAGGTCAACCGCCCCGGCGCCTTCGGTGGCTACCTCCTCCACGGCTGGACCTACGGGCCCGCGGCCTTGTTGCGCGTGACGACGCTCGGCGGGCAGCCGCTGCTGGATGCACCCGTCGCGCTCGACGCGGTCATCGACGGCCAGCCGGCGGCGTTCGCCGAGCTCCCGACGGCCGGGTTGACGCTGGGGTTGCGGCTCATCGACGCCGAGGCCAATCAGCTGGCGGTGACGGCCTCGTCGGGGAGCGGCCCCGTCGACTCCGGTCGGCTCAGGCCCGGCGAGGAGCTGCGCGTCGGGTCGGTGCAGGTCCGCCTGGTCGGCTTCGACGCCTACCTGACCTTCCTCTCCCGGCGCGATCCGGCGATGGGCCTCCTCTTCGCCGGGGCGGGGCTGCTGGTGGCGTGCCTGGCGATCGCCCTCTGGCTGCCGAGGCGGCGCGTCACGGTTCGGACGGTCGACGGCGGCCTGCGGCTCCTCCTCCGGGGTGAGCGGTTCGACCAGCCCGACGCCGAGCTCGCGGAGCTGAGGCGACGCGTGGCCGCGGTGATGGGGGAGCGCGAGACGTGACCAGCATGATCGACCTGTGGCGGGCCGTCGACCCCGAGGCGAGACGCGTCTCCGGTACGCTGGAAGGGCTCTCCCAGGCGGTCCGCGGCGTGCTTCGCACCCGCGCGGTCGCGCCGCACCTGCCGCCACGCGCGGACGGCGAGGTCCTGGTTGTCGACGGCATGCTGCTGAGCGCCGGTCCGCTCGACGATCTCCTCGCCACGCTGGAGGCAGCCGATCTGCACCCCGTCGGCATCGTGCTGGCGGGGATGGCCACTGGCCCGCGCCCGGAGCCGGCCGACGCCGCGCTCCCGATCCTGGCCAGCACCCGCCCGATCGGGCACCTCACCGACGCGATCGCCGCGTACCTGCGCGATGAGCCCGGCCACCTCGACCGGTTGAGTGCCGAGCTGCGGCTGGCCACCGCCGAGGCGGCGCTTGCCGACCCGGACCCATCGGCCGCGGCAGGGCTGATCGCCGGCCGATTGCGGCGCGGAGTCGCAGTCATCGCCGATGGGGAGCTCCGCGCGCTCCACGCGCGGCCCGCGGGGCGGGCGCTCGCCGCTCGGTTCGCCGCCGCCCACGCGCGCCTGCTGCACGTCGGGGCACGGAGCGAAAGCTCCCGACGGACTCGCGACGGCCTGTGGCTGCTCGAGCGGCGAGTCCGCGCCGGGGCGGTGGTCTGGTTCTTCGACGACCTCCCGTTCGCGCGCGTTGACGAGGTGGCGGCCGATGCGCTGGGAGTGACGCTTCGGGCGCTGCTGCGCCGCGCGCCGACGCCGCGACCTGGCTCCCGGCCTGCCCAGCGACCCGCCACCCCGCCACCGCCCAACGACCGGATCGCGGCGACCCTGCTGGCCGTGGCGCGCAGCAACGGGCGGATCGCGCCCGCAGCACGCGCCCTCGGCGTGCACCGCAACACTGTGCTCTACCGGCTGCGAGCTGCCAGCGCCGAGCTCGGCGTCGACCCGCGCCGACCCGCGGACGCCCTGCGCATCCTGGCCGAGGCCGAGCCCCGCCGGTCCTGATCGGTTTGTGCATACTGCACAAAGACTCGAACGCTGCCTGACCGGCTGACCCCTCCCCCCGCGGCCCTCTGACCGGTAGCCTGCGACTCGCGATCTTGCCCCCGTCCTCATCCCAAGGAGACCCAAAACCGATGGCCACCAAGCAGCTCGCCGCCGCCCTGAAGCTCGCCGAGGAGCGCAACCTGCGCTTTGTCAGCCTGCAGTTCACCGACATCGTGGGCCAGGTGAAATCGGTCCAGGTGCCGATGCATCAGCTCGAGGAGGCGGTCGAGCACGGGAAGTGGTTCGACGGCAGCAGCATCGAGGGCTTCGCCCGGATCGCCGAGTCGGACATGTTCCTCGTCCCCGACCTGTCGACCTTCGCGGAGGTTCCCTGGGAGCCGGGCTTCGACGCCGATGGCAAGCCCCTCGCGACCGGGGCGGCGCGCGTCATCTGCGACGTCTTCACGCCGCACGGCGAGCCGTTCCCCGGCGATCCGCGCTGGGTCCTCCGGCGCCAGCTGGAGAAGGCCAAGAAGCTGGGCTACGTCTTCAACACCGGCCCTGAGCTCGAGTTCTTCCTTTTGAAGCGCAACGACCATGCCGTCGAGGCGATGCCGCACGACGCGGCCGGCTACTTCGACCTCTCGAGCGACCTCGGCACCGACGTCCGCAAGGAGATGATGAACGACCTCGAGGCGCTCGGGATCAAGGTCGAGACGGCGCACCACGAGGTCGCCACCGGGCAGCATGAGATCGACTTCGAGTACGCCGATGCGCTGCGCACCGCCGACAATGCGGTCACCTTCAAGACCACCCTCAAGGCGGTCGCCGCGCGGAAGGGGCTGTACGCGACCTTCATGCCGAAGCCGTTCTTCGGCATCAACGGGTCGGGCATGCACTGCCACCAGAGCCTGTGGGACATCAAGGCCGGCAAGAACGCCTTCGCCGATGCCAAGGACCCGTACGGGCTCTCCACCATGGCCCGCAGCTACATCGCCGGCACGCTCGACCACGCGCGCGGGATGATCGCGGTGCTGGCTCCCCTGGTGAACAGCTACAAGCGGCTCGTCCCCGGCTACGAGGCTCCGGTCTACATCGGCTGGGCCAGGATCAACCGCTCTGCGCTGATCCGGATCCCGCAGATCAGCAAGGGACAGCTGAACAGCACCCGCATCGAGCTGCGCTGCCCGGATCCGTCCTCGAACCCGTACCTGGCCTTCGCCTGCATGCTGGCCGCCGGCATGGACGGCGTGGCCCGCAAGCTGACCCCGCCGGACCCGGTCGAGGAGAACCTCTACCACTTCGATGCGGCAAAGCTCGAGAGCCGCAAGATCCGGCAGCTGCCGGGGACGCTGCGCGAGGCGCTCGACGAGCTGTCGAAGGACACGGTCATCGGGGAGGCGCTCGGCGAGCACGTCTTCGAGCGCTTCGTCGAGGCCAAGACCGAGGAATGGGACGAGTACCGGATGCAGGTCAGCAGCTGGGAGGTCAGCCGCTACCTGGAGGCCTTCTAGGCGGTTCTTCAGCCCCGCCGCGGGCGCGCTGAGGCGATCGGCTATCCTCGCCGCTGCGCGCCAGAGTCGTGATCGGACGACCCACATCGGCGTCGTCGGTCGACATGCGCATGAGGGTCCCGCGTGCGACTGCTGCTGATCACCTCGCTGTGGCCGACCCCGGAACATCCGGCATCGGGCAGCTTCGTCGTGGATCGCGTGCAGGGCGCCTCCCACATCAAGGTCGTCGCTCCGAGGCATTCGCGGCCAGGCCGGTGGTGGCTCGCGCAGTACGCCCGGCTCGCGATCGATGCCATGCGCGTTCGCGGGCCGTTCGATGGCGTCGAGGCCCACCCGGTCTATCCGGCCGGCCTGATCGCCCTCGTTGTCGCCAGGCTTCGGGGGCTGCCACTGGTCGTCTATGCGCACGGCAGTGATGTCCGGCGCGCGAGCTCTGCCAGCCGGATCTATCGGTGGCTGGTGCGCCGCGTCGTCCGCGGGGCCGATGCGGTCGTGACGAACTCCCTCGATACCGCGCGGCACGTTCGCGGGCTCGGCCGCGATCCGCTCATCCGCCCTCCCGGCGTCGACCTGGGGCGGTTCGCGCCGAGCCCCCGGCCAGCCGTGAAACGGGTGCTCTACCTCGGAGGCCGGACGCCAGGCAAGGGGTACGCGGTTGCCACGCAACTGGCCGACACGCTGGCCGGGCCCGGTGAGCGTGAGGTAGCCCCGGCGGAGGTTCCAGCGCTCATCGCGGCCCACGACGTCGTGCTGGTGCCCTCGGTCGAGGAGGGATTCGGGATCGTTGCGGTCGAGGCGATTGCGTCCGGTCGCTGGGTGGTGGCGACCGCCACCGGAGGACTGCTGGAGATCATCCAGGACGGGCTCAACGGCACCCTCGTGACCGACGGCGACTTCGCTCGGGCCGTCGCGCAGGTCCCGGACTACGATCCCTGGGCCGTCGCTTCGACGGCGGTGCGCTTCGATCTCGCGAGCTACCGCGAGGCGATGGCGCAGCTCTGGCGGGATGTGATGTCCGGTCGGAGAGACAGGTCCGCCCGATCCGGGGGCGGTTGACGGGGTCCGGACCCTCGAGCGCAGGCAAACCTGCAATCATCGTCCGCGATCCGACACCCAGACCGAGAGGGAAAGCGCAGCAGATGGCGATCCTCATCACGGGCGGTCTCGGGGTCATCGGCACCCGTCTGGCCGAGGTCCTGAGATCCTCGGGCCATGACGTCAAGGTCACCGACGTCGCGATCCGCAAGCAGCAGGACTACCTGCGGGCCGATGTCACTCGCTACGAGGAGCTGGCCGAGGTCTTCCGACGCTGGAAGATCGAGCACGTCTTCCACCTCGCCGGCGAGGTGGGTCGCGAGAACGGAGAGCAATTCCCCCGGCGCTGCGTCGATATCAACGTCAGCGGCACGCTCAACCTGATCCAGCTCTGCGTCGAGTACGGCGCGCGGATGTACTTCGCCTCCACGAGCGAGATCTACGGGGACCACGGGGCTGCCACCGTGTCCGAGGAGATGGAGGAGCTCCAGGTCCTGCGGCCAACGAACTGCTATGGCTGGTCGAAGCTCCAGGCCGAGCAGTACCTGCGGCACTTCACGAAGACAGCCGGCCTGCGCGCCGCGAGCATGCGCTTCTTCATGTGCTACGGCCCCGGTGAGCGACCCGATCCGTACCGCAGCGCGATGACGAACTTCATCGACGCGATTCGCCATGACCGGCCGATCACCGTCCATCGGGGGACCTCCCGCTCCTGGTGCTACATCGACGACATCGTTGCGGGCTGCCAGCTGCTGATGGAGCGCTGGGATGGCAGCTCCTACGAGGCGTTCAACATCGGACGCCACGATCCCCAGCTGACGACGGAGGTAGCCGAGCTGATCTGCGCGATGCTCGAGAAACCGACCGATCTGCTTCAGCTGGCCGAACCTGGCCCGCTCGTCACACCGATCAAGAACGCCTCGTTCGCCAAGGCGGAGCGGCTTCTCGGATTCACCGCTCGGGTGGGCCTGGAGGAGGGGATCCGCAGGACCATCGAATGGCAGAGGCTGGCGCTGCCCTGACCATGGCCGGCGGCCTGCGTGTGCTCGTGACCGGTGCCGGCGGCTTCATTGGGGCCAACCTGCTGGCAGCCGCGCCGCCGGACTGGGACCTCCTGGGCCTGAGCCGGGCGGCAGGGGATGGGGTCTCATCGGGACTCGTGCGCCCACCCGCTGTGGATGAGCCGCTCGCCCCCGAGCTGGCGCGCGGCTTCGACGTGATCGTGCACCTCGCCGGGAACTCCAACCATGGCCTCGCCGATCTCGAGCCCTGGGCGGACCTCACCGCGACAGGCGTGCTGGCGGCCTCGATCCTGGGCCGAATCCCGACGCGGCGGGTCGTCCTCCTCTCATCGGCCGCGGTCTACGCCGGGCTCAGCGGCCAGGTCGACCCAGGACGCCGCGTGCAACCTCCCATGGCGTACGCGCTCTCGAAGCTGTACGTCGAGGGGTTCGTCGGCGGCCTCGTTGCCAACGGTCGCGCGCAGAGCGCCCTCATCGTCCGGCTCTACAACGCCTTCGGCCCCGGCGAGCGGCCGGGCCGGCTGATCCCCCGGGTCGTCGATGCCGCCCTGGCCGGCAAGCCCTTTACGCTCACCGGGGATCCCTCGTCGCTCTCCGATCCGGTCCATGTGGACGATGTCGTGACCTGCCTGGTTGCCGCGGCTCGCAGCGGCGTCGATGGCACCTTTGACCTGTGCGGCGGCGATCCGGTGCCCCTGGCCGACCAGGTCCAGCGGATCGCATCCGTGCTGGCCCTGCCGGAGCTGCGACTGGCCGTCGTGCCACGGGCCGGCGAGACCCCGATCCACTTCCACAGCGATCCGGGTCCGCTGAGCGCCGCGCTTGGAATCCCTCGACCGGAGGAGTTCCCCTCGGCCGTGCGCCGCTATGCGGCGGCGGCGGGGTGGCTGGCGACCCAGGGCCGGCCCTAGGCGACCGGCGGCTCCGGCGGCCGATCCTCCGCGCCCACGCCGGGCCGGCGGGACGATCGTCGGACGAGGGCGCGCAGGCGGGCGATCTCCGGCGTCGGGAGCAGCGCCCGCCACGGGAAGGCGTCGGCCCGCCGGATGAGCACGAGCCCGCAGCCGAGCAGGACGAGGTACGCACCGGTCGAGACGATGGCGGCGCCGACGGTCCCGGCGACCCGCGTCATCACCAGGTACCCGACGATGCTGCCCACGGCCACCAGCACCTGGAGGCGGGCCGTGGTCCACGCGCCGCCAAGGTGCGCGACCAGGAAGAGTCCCACCGCGGCCCACACCGGTAGGGCTGCCGCCCCGACCACCAGGATCGCCAACGGTATCGAAGCCGCGCGGTAGTCGCTGCCGGCCACGATCTGGATCAGGAATGGGCCGAGGAGGATGCCGCCGATGGCGGCCACGATGCCAAAGGTTGACTCGAGCCGGATGACCTGGAGCATCGTCCTGAGCGCCGCGCCGCGGTCCGGCCCGGAGACCCTCCAGGCGGTGGCGTTGTAGAGCGGCGCCGTCAGCATGCCCACCCGCTGCGAGACGCTCAGGGCCAGGCCGTAGATGCCAGCGTTCGTGCCGCCGAGCACCGCGTTCACGATCAGGAGGTCGAGGCGCAGCATCATCGAATAGGCGATCGTTCCAATGTGCATGGGGACCGCGATGGAGATCGCCGATCGCCAGGCCGCGAAGTTCCCCGGCCGGCGGAGCCCGAGCGCGCGCCAGGCGAAGACCCACGCGATGATCGCCGTGAGGTATCCGGCCACGACCGTGCCGACCACGGCCCCAGCCAGCCGGTCAGAGGCGAGGAGCGCGCCGGCCGGACCGAGCATCGCCACCACCGCCGACACCACGGCCAGCGTGGCAGCCAGGCCCACGCGCCCGGCACCAGACAGCTGTGAGGTGACCAGGGAGGTGTAGACGAGAGGGGGGAGCCGCAGCACATTCCACACCGCGAGGATGGGTGCCAGGTCGGGTGCCACGGCGCGAGCGAGGGGCTGCGCGAAGACGGCAGCCAACGCCACCGTCACGATGCCGAGGGCGATGGTCGCGACGATGATCTGGCCGTGGAGCTCCCCCCGCCGATCCGGCTCGCGCGAGGAGACGATCAGGGCCGCCGCCTGGGGTCCCGCCCCGGCGAAGACTGCCAGCAGCGAGACGATCGTGGTCAGGATGATGTAGCTGCCGTAATTCTCGGGGCCGAGGGTTCGCGTGACGATCGCGAGGCCGACCACGGACAGCGCGACCGAGACGAGCTGTCCCGCGGTCGCGTAGCTGTAGTTACGGAGCATTCGCGCTCAGGCCCTGGCTGCGACCGCCGCACGCAGGCGGTGGAGCGCAGAGCGCAGGGGGCGGGTCAGGATCGCCGAGGGTCGTGAGCGCCCCGCGAGGCCCGTGAGCCAGATGGTCCAGTCCGCGAGGAGGTGCGCCGCTGGATCGCGGCCGACGACGCGGGCCTCGTCCAGCAGCTCTCTGGCGAGCTCGCCCATTCCGCGCTCCGCGAAGTCCGCCCCCATCCAGCAGAGGAGGCGGGCAGGGTGCGGCTCGCCGATGGAGGCCAGCCGCTCGCGAAGCGCGCCTGAACGCAGGTAACGGAGGCGAACCTCGGTCACGGAGGCGACCATCAGCGGCCTGTTGGCCGACAGCGCGTTCTGGTGGATCCGATACTTGAGGTAAGCGCCGTCGATGCGCTCAACGCGGTATCGCTGCGTCACGCGCAGCCACATGTCCCCGTCGACATCGGCTCGGAGGCTCTCGTCGAACGGCCCGCAGGCGTCGAAGACATCCCTTCTGATCATCACGGATGAACCGTTGATCGAGTTCTGCCAGAAGACCATCACGAACGGGTCGGGGTGCGCCGGGATCTGTGCTGCGACGCTGGCGATCGATTCCCCGTCCGCGCGGATCCGCTCGTAGCCGGTGTACACGAGGCCCAGCTCAGGGTCGGCGCCGAAGGCCTCGATCTGGCGTGCCACCTTGCCCGGCAGGAAGAGGTCGTCTGCGCTCAGCCAGCACACGAACTCTCCGTCGCTCTCTCGAATCCCCCGGTTCAGGGCGGCCGCAGCGCCTCGGTTGGGCTGCGTCAGCACCTTGAATTCGCCGGGGTGCTCCGCCAGCAGACGAGGCGTGGCATCGGTGGAGCCGTCGTCGACGACGGTGAGATCGATCGAGGGGTAATCCTGCGCGAGCACACTGTCGATCGCGTCCAGGACGAAGTCGCCCTGGTTGTAGACCGGGATGACCACGCTGACGCGGTGAGGAGGCTGATCGATGCGGCCGTCGCGGTCGTGCATCCCCTCGTCGGGGGGCGTCATCGATCGAGTCGAACCCGGCGGGTGCTGCTCACCTGCGTAGCATAAGGTGAAGGGTGTCTCGCAACGGCAACCGTGTTCGCGGGGCGCCGCAACGCAGAGCACGACAGGTCTGCAGGTGAACGACAGGTACTGGGAAGCGCAGCACAGGCGCGGCGGCCTTCGCAGCGTCGGGCAGTCCGGGCTCAGCGAGGGGCTGAACCGATGGCTCTATCGGACTGGCGAGCGCACGCTGTCGCACTTCACTCGCGGCCTCGACCTGAGCCGGATCTTCGAGGCCGCTGCGGGGACGGGCTACTGGACCTCGTACTGGCTGGCCCGCGGGGCAGGGAGCGTCGATGGCTGCGACCTTGTCCCGGTGGCGGTCGAGCGCCTCAACGAGGGGTTTGGAAGCCGCGGAACATTCGTGGTCGCCGATCTTGCCGGGGAGCCTCCGCTGATGCCGGGCTCGTACACCTTCGTCACCGCCATGAACGTCCTCCTGCACATCCGCGACGAAGGGGCATTCGACCGAGCCCTCGCCAACCTGGCAGGCCTCGTGGAGCCCGGTGGCCACCTGCTGATCGCGGACCCCGTCCTGCTCGCCGGCCGGCCGGTGCTCGCCGACACCTCCCGGACCCGCCCGCTGGATCGATATGTCGATGTCCTCCGCGCGCGCGGTCTTTCGCTGACGAGCGTCGCGCCGACGACGGTCCTCGGCGCCGACCCAATCGAGGCTCGAGGGCGGTGGGAGGGGCGCCTGACCAGGCTCTGGTGGCGGCTCGTCAAGGGTGCCGACCGGCGTGGCTTCGGCCGCGTGGCCGGTGCCGCGATCTTCGTCCTGGATCCGATCGCGCTCTTGACCCGTTGGGCGCCCACCGGGAAGTTCCTGCTCTTCGAGCGTCCGAAGGTCGCCACCGGCGGATGACCGGGGTCAGCGACCCCGCGCCATCATCACGTTGGGCATCGTGCGCAGCAGGATGCGGATGTCGAGCCAGAGCGTCCAACGATCGATGTAGCTCAGGTCGAGCTCGACCCAGCGGTCGAAGTTGCGCTCGTGACGCGACTCGACCTGCCAGAGGCCGGTGATCCCCGGCTTCATGCTGAGCCGGCGCCGGTGCCAGATGTCGTACTCGATCACCTCGGAGGGGAGCGGGGGCCGCGGGCCGACCAGGCTCATCTCGCCGCGGAGGACGTTCCAGAGCTGCGGCAGCTCGTCGATGCTCAACCGGCGCAGGTGCCGCCCCAGCGGGCTCATGCGCGGGTCGTTCGACGCCTTGAAAGCCGCCCCTTCCAGCTCGTTGAGGTGCGCGACCTCGTCGAGTCGATCCTCGGCATCCGGAACCATGGTCCGGAACTTGAGGATGGTGAACGGTCGTCCGTGGAGGCCCACGCGCGTCTGGCGGAAGATGACCGGCGACCCGTCGCGGAGACGGACCAGGATCGCCGTGACGAGCAGCACCGGGCTGAGGATGACCAGGCCCACGGTCGCGCCGACGATGTCGATCAGGCGCTTGATGACCAGTCCCGCCTCGCGCTGGCCGTCGTGGATCAGCGAACGCACCAGCAGCCCCTCGAACTCCTCCTCGCGCGCGTTCCGGATGCTGCCGTCGGTGGGATCCACGGGGATCCGAACCGTCTTGCCCTCGTCGGCCGCGAGCCGGGCGATCGGCTCGATCAGGCTCGCCGACTCCGGGGAGAGGCAGGCCCCCACCTCGTCCACGATGTTGGCGTGCAGGACCTCCTCGATCGCGTCGAGCTTGCCAAGGATCGGGCGGGTGACGACGTGCTGCCCTTCACCGGGCACCGAGATGTGGCCGATGACGTGAAGTCCGAGGCCGGGCCGACCCTCGACCAGGTCAGCAAAGTCCTGCGCCAACCTTCCCGTCCCGATGACCAGCATGTAGCGTGCGTTGTGGCCACGGCGACGCAGCTCGCTGAACGCAAGGCGCAGCAGGCCGCGGCTGGCCAGTGTCACCAGCGGCTGCACCGTGAACAGGGTCAGCAGGAAGAGGCGGCTCACGTCCTGCTGCTTGTAGATGAACAGGATCGCCAGGACCAGCGCGGCGACCAGGATGGTCGAGCGCACGATGTCCATCGCCTCGGTGCGCAGCCGCCACCGCGCGCGCAGTCGGTAGAGGCCGTTGTACCAGAGCACGACCACCCAGCCGATCGCGAAGGCGATGGCCGCCCATCCGATGTCGATGCCGATGCGGGTCCAGATCCCGGTCCAGCCGGTGTTGCCGAAGCGGATGTAGGAGACGAACAGGAAGACCAGCGCGGCCGTCACTCCGTCGCCCAGCATGAGGGCGACTCGGAGCGCCATGAGATGTCTTCGGATCATGCGTTGTGCCCAACTGTGCGCAGGGGTCGGTTTCGGGCCACTCTACGGGAGCCGGAGATCATTTTTCAAATTTCCCCGCATGGCTGGTCGCCTGTGGCTGCCCGTCCAGATGCTACTGTCGCCCCCGATGCGGCTCCATCGCCTGATCGTCGCGCTCGGCCTGGGCCTTCTGCCGGTCGCCTCCGCCACCGCTCCGACAGCACTCGGGGACTGCTGATCTACGCGGCGCTGACTGCGCTGGGCTTCCTGCTCGCATGAGCCCGATGCGGTAGGGTCCCACCATGGGGACTCCGCGCCGGCTTTCGCGTGTCGTGCGGCGTGCGCTCGGCATGACCGGCGTCGCGCCGGCGATGAACGCCGTCGCCCGGCGGCTCCCGGCGCGAGCGCAGCTCGCCTATGACAGGCTGAAGGTCCGGGCCGGGTTCGGCGGCTCGCTCCGCCTCGTCCCCGAGGCCGAGCTGGAGGCCCACTACCGCAGGGCTCTCGCGCTCCTGGCCGATCGCGTTGGGCGCGAGGCGATTGCCGACTACGTCGAGTTCGGGGTCTACGTGGGGACCTCGATGATCTGCATGCATCGGGCCCTGGTGGCGGCCGGCCTGGACCATGTGCGCCTGGTCGGGTTCGACTCATTCGAGGGGTTGCCGGCAACGGCGGCGAGGGAGGGAGCCGGGCGGTGGCAGCCGGGCCAGTTTCGATCGGATCTCGAGCTCACCACCCACAACCTTCGCCGCCACGGCCTGCCGATGGAGCGGGTGACGCTCGTCCCCGGCTGGTTCGAGGAGACTGCGACGAGCGAGCGGGCGACAAAGATCGGCTTGCGCCAGATCAGCGTGGCCATGATCGACTGCGACCTCTATTCCTCTGCCGTGACCGCCCTCGCGTTCTGCGGGCCGAGGCTGGCGCCGGTCTCCGTCGTGTTCTTCGACGAATGGTCGGTCGGCGCCCCGGGGAGCCAGGGACTCGACGAGCGGCGCGCGTTCGAGGAGTTCCTCGCCGCGCACCCCGAGTTCCGCGCCGAGGAGGTGGGCGACCTCGGCCGCTACAAGGACGTCTCGCGCGGCTATCTCCTCACGCGCGCATCCGGCTGAGGGCACCCCCGCTCGACTCGGGTGGCGGGCTACACTCTGAGGAACCGTCGCGCCACCCCGATCGGTGGGGCCCCGAGATCCGAAACCGGGAGGCTGCATGGCGCTCAAGGGCGTGGTCCTCGCCGGAGGCAGCGGGTCGCGCCTCTTCCCGCTGACCCTCGTCACCAACAAGCACCTGCTGCCGGTCTACGACCGGCCGATGATCTTCTACCCGCTGCAGACCCTCGCCGAGATGGGCTGCCGCGAGGTGCTGGTCGTGGTGGGGGGTCGCTCGGTGGGCGACATCCTGGAGCTGCTCCACGATGGGTCGGACCTGGGCCTCAGCCTCACCTATCGCTACCAGCGTGGCGCGCTGGGGATCGCCCACGCCATCGGCCTGGCCCGGGAGTTCGCCGGCGATGACCCGATCGCCATCGTGCTCGGCGACAACATCCTGAACGGGTCGCTGCGCGACTTTGCCGAGGAGTTCAGCGCGGGCGGGGCCGAGGCCGGAGCGGTGCTCACCGAGGTGGGAGATCCGCAGCGATTTGGCGTGGCCGAGCTGGATGCCAGCGGGCGCCTGCTGGGCTTCGAGGAGAAGCCCGAGCACCCGAAGAGCAACCTGATCCCGATCGGCGTCTACCTGTTCCGTCCGTCAGTCTTCGATGTGATCCCGACCCTGCGGCCGTCCGCGCGCGGCGAGTTCGAGATCACCGACCTGCTGAATCATTACCTCCGTGCCGAGCGGCTGGTCCACACCGTCTTCGCGGGCGAGTGGCACGATGCCGGCACCGTCGACTCGCTGCGCACTTCAACCGACTTCGCTGCCGGCTGGACCGGCCTCGCGCCGGTCATCACCGGCCACGATCCCGCGGAGGTGGATGCCGAGGCGGTCAAGGCCGAGGCGGTCAAGGCACCAGAGTCGACCGCGTGACTACCTACCGGCACCTGCTGGTCACCGGTGGCGCCGGCTTCATCGGCTCGAACTTCGCGCGGCTGGTCCTGGCGAGCGATCCCGTCGTGCGGGTGACGGTCCTCGACAAGCTCACCTACGCCGGCAACCTGGTGAACCTGCAGGACCTCCGCGGGGATCCTCGCTTCACCTTTGTGCAGGGCGACATTCGCGACGAGGCGATGGTCGACCGGATTGCCGCCGATGCGGACGCGACCGTCAACTTCGCCGCGGAATCCCACGTCGACCGCAGCATCGACACCCCCGACGCATTCATCCAGACCGATGTGCACGGCACCTTCGTCCTCCTCGAGGCGGCTCGGCGCCACGGGCACGCACGGTACCTGCAGGTGAGCACCGACGAGGTCTACGGCAACGTGCCGAGCGGGTCGTCGGCCGAGGATGATCCGCTGCGGCCGCGGAGCCCCTACTCCGCCAGCAAGGCCGCCGGCGACCTGCTCGTCCAGGCGTACCACGTAACCTACGGTCTGCCGACGCTGGTCACCCGCTCGAGCAACAACTTCGGCCCGTACCAGTACCCCGAGAAGATCGTCCCGCTCTTCGTGACCAACGCCATCGACGACCAGCCGCTGCCGCTCTACGGCGACGGGCAGCAGGTGCGCGACTGGCTCTACGTGGCGGACAACTGCGAGGCGATCCGTGTCGTTCTCGAGCGGGGCGAGCCGGGCGAGATCTACAACGTCGGTGGCGGCAACGAGATGACGAACCTGGCACTGACCCAGGCCATCCTCCAGCTCCTCGGCAAGCCGGCGAGCCTCGTGCGGCGGGTCGACGACCGTCCTGGCCACGACCGGCGCTACTCGGTCGACTCCGGCAAACTGCGGTCCCTGGGCTGGGAGCCGACCCATACCTTCCACTCGGCGCTGGCGGCGACGGTGGCGTGGTATCAGGCCCGACCGGACTGGTGGCGGCCCCTCAAGAGCGGGGAGTACCTCGACTACTACCGCCGGCAGTACGAGGAGCGATTGGCCACCGGCACGACGGTCGACTGATGTCCGCCCGCGTGGTGATCACGGGCGCCCCGGGGCAGCTCGGGCGAGAGCTGGTCCGGGCCTTCGCCCGCGCGGGGAACGAGGTCGTGGGCCTGGGCCACGCCGAGCTCGAGCTCGCGGATCCCGACGCCGGCTCGGTCATTGCCTCGCTGCAGCCCGACATCGTGGTCAACGCCGCAGCGTGGACCGATGTCGACGGCTGCGCCCGCGACCAGCAGCGCGCCATGCTCCTCAACGGTGTGGCGCCGGGGCGGCTGGCGGGCGGTGCCGCCCGGTCGGGGGCGCTCTTCGTGCAGATCAGCAGCAACGAGGTCTTCGACGGGGAGGGGGACCGCGCCTACTCGGAGGAGGACCGGCCGAACCCGATCAACCCCTATGGCGCGTCGAAGCTGGCCGGTGAGCAGGCCGTGGCGGAGGCATCCCCCCGCCATCTGATCGTTCGGACGGCGTGGCTCTTCGGCCCCGGCGGAGGCAACTTCCTGACGAAGATCGTGGCTGCCTCGGATCAGGCCGCAGAGCGCGGTGAACATCTGCGGGTGGTCGCCGACGAATGGGGCAATCCCACGTGGGCGCCGGCCCTGGCGGCCGCGATCGAGGAGCTGGTCACCGAAGGCGTGTCGGGTCGCATCGTGCACCTCGCCGGTGAGCCCGCCGCGAGCCGCCTCGAATGGGCTCGGGTGGCCCTCGACGCAGCTCGTCCGGGGACGGTGATCGAGCCCACGACCCTGGCGGCCTTCACCCGCGCCTCGAGGGTGCCGGCCAGGGCCGTGCTCAAGCCAACCGACGGCCTGGCGCGACTCTCGTGGAGCGACGAGACGCGCGCGTGCGCTCTCACGCTGTCCCGTGCCGCGTCGAGGGGCGCGCCGCCGGCGTGAGATCGGGCGATGCCGCCTGCTAGCATCGGGCGATCATCGCCCCCGTCACCCATCGGAGAGAGCCTCCTGACTGACCAGCGCATCGGCCGAGCCTCGTTGGTGGACCCCGCAGCGGGACCCGGCAGAGGCATCGCTGAGGGCTCAGCTCCAGAGACCCTCCCGCTCGTCCTGATCCTGGCGGCCGGTGCCGGGCGACGGCTGGCTCCGCTCACCGACGATCGACCGAAGCCGATGGTCGAGATCGATGGCGATCCGATCCTCCGCCGCATGCTCGACTCGCTCGCCGAGTCCGGCTTCCGCGAGGTCGCGATCGTCACGGGCCACCGCGCGGAGCTGATCGACGCGTTCGTCGATGCGCATCCGAGCCCCCTTCGCATCCAGCGCATCAGGAACCCCGACTACGCGACCACGAACACCGTCGGCTCGTTCGCCTTCGCCGCTGATCTGCTGCGGGACGGCTTCTGCCTCCTGAACGGTGACCTGGTCTTCGATCCTTCGATCATCGACGACCTGGCGGCAGCCGGTCCCGGAGTGCACCTGGTGACCGACCTCGATGAGCCGCTCGGTGACGAGGAGATGAAGGTCCAGCTGGACGAGCGCGGCTGCGCCATTCGGATCAGCAAGGTGATGCCCTCGCAGCTCGGGATCGGCGAATTCACGGGCATCTCGCGCTTCGACGCCGTCCCGGCGGGGCTGATGATCGACGCAGCTCGGGGGCTGGTGGCGGAGGGACGGGGCAGCGCGTACTACGAGGATGCCTTCAACCTGGTGGCGAATTCGATGCGCGCAACTCTTCTCCCCACCCGCGGTCGCGCCTGGACCGAGATCGACGATCTGGCCGACTATGAACGCGCCGTGAGCGTGGTCCGATCGGTCAGCTCGGCGCCCTCCCCGTCGTGACCGACCGCCTGACCCTCGCAGACGTGCGCCGGCGGGCGCAGGATCACCCGCACCTGGCCGCCGACCCGACCTACGGGCGCGTCGTGATGCGGCGCATCTCCCCCTACCTCACCTGGCTCACCGTGAACCGGACCGGCCTGAGCGCCGATGCGGTCACCGCGCTGGCGATCACCTCCGGAATCGCGGGCGCGCTCAGCTTCCTGATTCCGGCGCCCGCCGCGTACGTCCTCGGGGTATTCCTGCTCCAGTTCGCGTACCTCCTTGACACGGTGGACGGCGAGGTTGCGCGGGTGCGGGGCACCTCGAGCAAACGGGGCTCGTACCTCGACCTGATCGGTCATGCGCTCCAGAACCGTGTCCTGCTCGCCTCCACCTGCTACCTGTTCGTGGTGTATGCCGGCTACGCCTGGTGGGCGCTGGGGATTGCCCTCGCCGGGGTGGCGTTCGAGTCTCCGTTCGGGGTCCTGTCGAGGATGCAGGTGATGGGGGCGCCGGTCGATGCCACTGAGCTGTCGCACGGTCGGCAGCAGACTGTGCCATGGACCCCGGGTGGGGGACCTCTGCAGCGCGCAGGCTGGGTCTATCGGCGCATCTCGTTCCTCTGGAACTACCCTGCCTCGATGAACCTGTTCTGCCTGGCGGCGCTCGCCGATGTCTTGCGGTTCACGGTCGTCGGGGAGGAACTTCCGCTGGTGCTTCCCCTCTTCGCGGGCGTCTTCGCCCTGACGGTCGCCGTCAAGCAGATCACGAATGCCGTTCGACTCCTGAATCGATCGCCCTGGGAAGCCTGAGCCATGGCACCGCGCCGCCATTCGAGGCGACGATGATCGGCGGGACCGACCCAGCGCCCTCGATGCCGCGACGCACCGCGATCCTGCTGGTCGGACGGATCGCCTCGGCCGGCACCACACTGCTGGTCCTCGCGGTGGTGGGCAGGCTTCGCGGGGATGCCGAGCTCGGGGCCGTGGCGGTAGGCCTCGCCATCGGCGCGATCGCGGGGGCGCTTTCCGATCTCGGTGCGATCTCGCTGCTGGTGCGGGAAGCCTCGCAGCGGCCCGCCCGATCCGGCCCGTTGCTGGTCGGCCTGGCCCTCTTCCGGCTCCCGGTCCTGGTCCTCGCGCTCCTGATCGCGTGGGGGGTCGCCGTGGCGACCGATACCCGGCTGGCCGGGACCATCTCGCTGGTCGCGGCGGGGATTGCCATTCAGTCGTTCGCCGAGCTGCCGCGCGCGGTGTTCATGGCGCAGCAGCGCTTCACGATCACCGCCGCCCACTTCGTGATCGAGAACGTGGCCTGGTTCGGGGTCGTCGCCGGCCTGCTTGCGTTCAGGCCCGACCTGCCGATGACGGTGGTCTTCACCGCGGGGCTGGCGGTGATGGTGGCGTCGGTCGTGGCGGGGTTCGTGCTGGTGGTCTGGGTGGGACGAACCGAGCTCGACGCTGCCCAAGGTGAGCGAGCTGAAACTCCTCGCGGTGCATGCCCCCCCTTTCGCGGCATTCGCCGTGCTGGGGATCGCCTACTCCCGGATCGACACCGTGATCATCGCCCTGGTCCTGCCCGGCGGACTTGCTGCGGCCGGGTCCTATTTCGCCGCAACCAGGCTGATCGCGGCGTTCGAATACGTACCCGAGTCTGCCGCCCGCGTGGCCTATCCAGAGATCGCCCGCCGCTTTGTGCACGCGCCGGCGGACGTCGCGCCGCTGCTGGGCAGCGTGGCCCGCGGGCTCCTGCTGGTCGGCGCGGCCATCCCGGCCGCCCTCGTCGTCTCGGGCGATGCGATCCTGCAGGGCATGTTCGGGACACCGGCCACGTCAGCCTGGGTGCTCGGGCCACTCGCGGTGGCACTCCCGATCCGATACCTCGGCTACCTGTATGGCATCACCCTGACCAGCGCCAACTCGCAGGGTCGAAGAGTCGCCGCCTCGTCGCTTGCGCTGGTGGCGGTCGTCGCGATCAACGTAGTGGGGATCCCGCGCTTCGGGCTGGCCGCCCCGGTCGTGGCGGCGCTCGCCGCGGCGGTCATCGTGGGGTCGATGTATGCGCTCTTCGTGCGCCGCCTGTTCGGGTCGCTCGGCATCGACATCGGGCTCGCGGTGATCCTTGTCGCCGCTTCGGTCGCGGCAGCGCTGGTCGGGCTCGCCGTAAGGGTGGTCACGCCCGGCCCCCTGGACGCTGCCCTCGGCGCGGTGGCAGCAGTGGTTGTCTACGCCGGATTGATCGCCTTCGGGCCCGCCCGCCCCGCGGTTCGGGGCATGCTCGGTCGGCGGGCGGGGGTCCGATGACCCGCCGCGCCCCGGTCCTCTTCGTGCACGCCTCGGACGAGGCGTATGGCGCGGACCGCATCCTGCTCGACCTGGTGCTCGGCCTGTCGGCGCGTGGCTGGCCGGTAGAGGTGCTCGTCCCCAACGACATGCCACCCGGCTGGCTGTCCGAGTCACTCGCCGCCGCCGGCGTCGCGGTGGAGCGCATGCCGCTCGGCGTGGCTCGCCGCCGGCACTTTCGGCTCGGAGTCCTGCCCGCCTACCTCCGCTCGCTGTGGCAGGCGCGGCGGTCGATCCGCGCCACGGCGCGACGGATGAAGGCGGGGATCGTCCATATCAACACCAGCGCCCTGCCGGTGGCCGCCATGCTGGGCCGGCCGCGTGGCGCCAGGCTGGTGTGGCAGGTTCACGAGATCGTGGTTCGCCCGCGGTCCATGGCACTGGTCTTTCGAATGCTCCCGCCGCTGACCGCGGATCGGGTGATCGCGGTCAGCGAAGCGGTCCGGCGCCATCTCACCCCGGCTGGCCGCTTCCGCCGACGCGTGGTGACGGTGCACAACGGCCTGGCGGATCGACCTCTGGCGCCGATGCCTGATCTGCGCCGGGAGGGTCGGCCGCTCGTCGCCTTCGTCGGGCGCCTGAACCGCTGGAAGGGGTACGGCCTCTTCGTGCGGGCCGTGGCCATGATCGCGGATCGACACCCGACCGCCGACTTCGTGATCGCCGGTGACGCTCCCCCCGGCGAGGAGTGGCGCATTCCAGATCTGCAGCGACAGCTGGCGGCGGTCGGCCTCGAGGGGCGCGTGCGGACGCTCGGGTTCGTCGTCGACGGCGCATCGGTCGCCGAGGCGGCCGACATCGTGGTGATCCCCTCGACCTGGCCCGAGCCGTTCGGCATGGTTGCGCTCGAAGCGATGCGGGCCGGGCGCGTGGTCGTCGCGGCCGCGCACGGTGGCGTCCTCGAGATCGTGGAGGACAGGGTCTCCGGGATCCTCTTCCCACCCGGCGATGTCAATGCGCTGGCGGCCGCCATCGGAGAGGCCCTGGACGATCCGACCGGGAGGGCCAGAATGGGAGCCGCGGCGCGCGAGCGGGTCCTGACCGAGTTCTCCCTTGACCGGATGGTCGACGGGGTGGAGCGCGTCTATCTCGACCTGCTGTCGTGACCGCCGACCTGGCCGCCGATGACATCGACGTGACGGTCGTCTGCGTCACATATCGCAGCCGCGACCTGGCCCCGGCCGCTCTACGCTCGGCCATGGCGGCCTCCGCCTCGGCCGAGCTGCGCTGCGAGCTGATCGTCGTGGACAACGCATCCGATGATGGGACCGCGGCTGCCGTCGCAGAGGCCGTGCCGGAGGCCACGATCATCCGAAACCCGGCCAACGTCGGGTTCGGCGTCGCCAACAACCAGGCATTCGAGCTCGCGCGCGGTCGATGGTGGCTGCTCCTCAACCCCGACGCATCACTGCACCCCGATGCGTTGGCCCGCCTGATCGAGGCGATGGCATCCGACCCCCGCCTCGCCGTGGCCGGACCCTCGGTCGTGGGCGCCGGCATGGGTGGGGCGGAGAGCGCCGGCATGCTCCCCGGCATCCGATCGCTGGCCGGCCACTTTCTCTTCGTCAACCGGCTGCTGCCACCAGGCGTCGGGGGTCCGTGGCGCGGATTCCAGGTCCGCCCGAGCGCCGGCTCGGCTCGCAACCAGGTCGAGTGGGTGAGCGCCGCCGCCGTTCTCCTGCGCCCGGAGGCGGTCCGACCGCTCGGCGGCTTCGACCGCTCGATCTTCATGTACGGCGAGGACCTTGACCTGTGCGCACGGCTGGGGCCGGCCGGCTGGCGCCTGGCCCTCGTTCCAGGTGCAAGGGCTGCGCACACCATCGGGGGGAGTCAGGGCCCCGAGTCGACGGGCTGGCTCGACGGTGTCCACACCTTCCTGGTGCGACGCGGCGTCCCGCGCTGGCGGCGGTCCGTGGAGCTGGCGATCGTCGCGGTCGGGCTCGGCCTCCGAGCAGCCGCGGCACTGGTGCCGGGGGACGAGGCGCATCGGTCCCATCGGCGTCGCATGCGCGCCGGCGCCAAGCGGGCCCTCATCCTCGCCCTGACCGGATCCTCGGCTCGCTCCACCAACCGCCCACCGCGCTAAGTCGCGCCGGGTCAGGCGTCAGCGTCGCGCCGGCGGATCCAGAAGCTGCCCGGGTGACGGCCCGGCCCGTACGAGGCGAACGCCGCGCGGAGCTCGTCCGCGTGCTTCAGGTGCATGTAGCTGCCGGCCCAGACCACCTCGAACGCGCGGTTGTAGGTGAGGAACGCCTGGAGCAGGTACTGCTCGGTCCAGAAGCGGTGCTCTCGGCGAACCCACTGCTCGGGGTACTCGGCGGGCAGGAAGATGTCGTGGATGTGAACGTAGACGCCCGGTCGAAGCCGCGGCAGGATCTCGAGGAATTCGTACTGGACGTCGCTCCCGATTCGCAGCACGTGGCTCGAGTCGATGAACAGGATGTCGTTGTGGCCGAGGGTTTCGAATGCCTCGAGGGGGACGCTCTGGACCGGCGATTCGATGAGGCGCGTCAGGCCCGGGACGCCCAGCCGGACCCTCTCGCCGGCGTACGGGTCGCACGCCGCGTAGTCGCATGGCGGCGCCCCGTCCGCCTCGTTCCTGAGGAGCGCGCTGGCGGCGAGCAGGGTGGAGAAGCCCGACCCGATCTCGATCACGCGGCCCGGACGGAGGTGCCGGATCATGCAGTGCAGCATCTCGCCGTCGACCGACTCGAAGCTGCGGTTGTCGATGTAGTACTCGCGCGGCTCCGTGGTCGCTCCTCGCGGAAACGCGTCGTACTCGCTCCGGAATCGGCGTGCCAGGTCGTGGAGCAGGGCGAGCTGCCGATCGGGATCAAGATCGACGCCCACCATCTCCGTCTGGCGGGTCCAGATCTCCGGACCCAGGACGCGGGTGTCGGGGACCGGCTCATAGAAGTGGACCGGCCTGACGTGGAGGCCGAGGCGCTCCCAGAACGGAAAGCTGATGTCGAGGGCGCGTTTCACGGCCTTGCGCGCGGTTCGCCTGATCATGCGTCCCCTTGAACTCCGGCGGGCGGGGCAATGCCAGTGTCGCACGATCGGGAGAGCTCGGGCCGGGCGCGCGCTCCGCGATCCCTAGAATCGCGGAGATGCGCCAGTTCCGGCGTCCGTCGACCTACGGCCTCCTGATCCTCGGCCTGCTTGGTGCCGGCGCCGTGCTGCGCTGGCACAACATCGGCGACTCGAGCCTCTGGCTGGATGAGCTTTCGCAAGTCACGGTCGGGCGAGCCGATGGCGCTCAATTCCTCGAGGGCGTGCGGTCGCACACGGCAGCCGCTCCACTCGACTACCTGGGCACCAAGCTGACGCTTGCGCTGCTCGGCTTCAGCACCGAGTGGGCGCGCGCCTGGCCGTTCGCCGTGGGCGTCGTCACGATCCTCCTCGTCGAGCGGCTGACGTTGGAGCTCACCGGCAGCCGGCGCGCTGCAGTCTGCGCTGCCGCCCTCATGGTGCCGGCGGGGTTCATGGTCTTCTACTCGCAGGAGGCACGCTTCTACGCCTCGGCGGCCGCGGCCGCGGCGGCCGGTCTCTGGGCGTTCGCGAGGGCCGAGCGCCTGGGCCGCTGGCGTGATTGGGCCGTGCTGGCGCTCGTGTCCACCCTGGGCCTCTACACCCATTACTTCTTCGGCATCCTCTTCGCCGTCCTCGCTGCCGCCCTGGTGGCGGGGGAGGTCGCCGCCTGGCTGCGGGGTGGAATCACCGCCGATGCGATGCGGCGCCATCTCCGGCGCATTCTCCCGATGACGGCGGTCTCGGCGTTCGTCGGCCTGGCCTTTCTGCCGTGGTACCTGTACGCGGCGCGCTCTCAGCTGGCCACCGTCTACGACTACCCGGCCATCCCCAGACTCGACATCGAGCACCTGTGGCGGACCCTACTCGTGCTCATCTCGGCCGTCCCGCGGGTGCCGGCTGTGGTCGGGGATGCGATGAGCGACGCGCCGCTGCTCACCACGGTACTCGTGCTCGCGGTCCTCGGCGCCTGGCACGTGGCGAGGCGGCGGCCGGTCGTCGCTGGCGGGCTGATCTCATTCATGGTGCTCCTCGTCCCGTTCGTGTGGGCCGCTGACCAACGGGCGCAGTACTTCGTCTCCGAGCGCCAGTTCATCGTCCTCGTGCCACCGCTGCTGCTATTGGCCGGGACCGGGGCCACGGTGATGCTCGACGGCGCGGCCAGGCTCGCGCGTCGTGGTCGGACGGATGGCGCCTCGGTCCGCCGCGGAGTGGTGGCAGAGGCGGCTGTGGCGGCATTGCTGGCTATCGGGTTGATCGTGGCCAGCATCGCGCCCTTGTCGCGGGTCTATGCCGGCGAGTTTCGACCGCGCGAGGACTGGCGTGCGGCCTCCGCCTTCGTCGCGACCAACGTCTGTCCAGGCGGTCATGTCTTCAGCAACATTGGACCCGGCTATGGCTTCGGCGTTGGGATTTACGCGCCGGACCTTGAGGATCGGCTGGTCTACCTCCACGAGCGCGACGTGAACGAATGGCTGATCGACGTGATCGACCGCTACCCGATCACCACACACGACATCATCGTGGTCTTCCGCGATCGGCCCGGCGTCTTCGTCCCGGGCCGGGGGACGATCGACACCATCAGCGACCTGCTTGCCGGTCGCGGCTTTGGGTACTGGAGGTTCACACCCCGGATCCGCGTCTTCGTCCCCTTTGACGGGTGCCCGACGTCGAACAGCGCTCCCTGACGCGCGCCATGGCGAGAGGACATCGCAGCAGGACCTGACCAGGCGGCGAGTGGCCCGGTACCAATAGCCCATCGCGCTCACGCAGCGTGAGCGCGAGGCTGAGCGCAGCATGGCGATCAACAGCAGCCGGATGCGGCGCCTCCTCGCGGCCGCGCTCGCCGCGGGCCTCACCCTGGGCGGTCAGATGCTGCCCGCCGCGGCCGTGGCACCGCCCCTCTCGTCCACCCTGGTGGAGTCCTACGACGCCGCAGCGGCCGACTGGTACGTCGCGAGCGGTCCCGCGACGCTCACCTCCGTGGCCTCGCCCACCAGCCAGGGCAGCGGCGCCATGAAGATCGCCTACGACTTCAACGCGGGGAGCCAGGTCAACCTCTCGCCTCGCCGCACGTCGAGCGTGCCGGAGCTGCCTGGCCTCCCGCGGCGCTTCTCCGTCGACGTGAACGGCGACGCCAGCTGGAACGTGCTCTATCTCCAGGTCCGGGACGCCAGCGGCGAGATCTTCCACTACTGGGTTGGCAACATCAGCTTCAGCGGCTGGCAGACGATGAGCATCGAACCGGGGAAGGTCGCCCCCGCCACGACCCTCTCCGGGAACGCCGACGGGATCCTCGACCTGCCGGTGCAGCTGTTCAAGGTTGTCCTCGACAAGAACCCGGGCGGCCTGAAGAAGGTCTCCAGCGTCGTGGTCGACAACGTGATGTACGAGTACGAGGGTGGATCGCTCCTTCGCGTGGACACGCCGATCTTCGTACCCTCGGCCGCTCAGGGCACCACGCTTCGGGTCGGGCCGATGGAGGCCGGCAACGTGGCGGTCTCCCTGACCGACGAGTTCGCGCAGGTCCGATCCTTCAACGGGGCGGCCAGCGGCGACGGCGCCGAGCTGACCTGGGCCTGGAACGGGAAGGCCGACAATGCCACCACCATGAGCGGCTCCGTGCGGGCCCGCCTCAGCATCACGCGCTCCGGCTCGACCTGGACCTATGGCGTCCCGTACCTTGCCGGCCTCTCGGCCCGCTACGAGGCGACCATCCCCGGCTCGATCGCGGGGATCAACTCGCGGATGACCGAGGTGAACACCGTCAGCCGGAGCGAGGTGGAACGGCAGGCCCGCCTGATGGAGAGCGCCTGGCTGCGGATGGCGCGCGAGTCGTTCGACTGGAACCGGCTCGAGCCGAGCAAGGGATGGTTCGAGTGGGCGAAGTTCGACCAGGCGGTGGAGGTGGCCCGCGCGCACCACGTCGACCTCGTCGGCCGCCTCGAGTTCTCCGCGGCCTGGGCATCGTCCGCGCCCGGGTCGGTGGCGGCATCCGCTCGACAGTTCTATGCGCCCGCCTCGAACACGGACTTCGCAGCCTACGCCACCGCGGTCGTCCATCGCTACAAGGACCGCGTCAAGGTCTGGGAGATCTGGAACGAGGAGAACTCGGCGACCTTCTGGAAGCCGGCGCCCTCGGCCGCCGCCTATGCCTCACTCCTCAAGGCCGCCTACGCCGCGATCAAGGCGGAGGATCCCACGGCGACCGTGCTGTTCGGCGGTACGGTGGGCTTCGACAAGGCGTTCATGGACGGCGTCGTCGCTGCCGGCGCCTGGTCGAGCTTCGATGCGCTGGCGGTCCACACCTACGTCGCCATCCAGCCGGAGCCGAGCATGATGGTCACCTGGCTCGACAACGCCCGCGCCTACCTCGACACGAAGGGCACCAAGCCGATCTGGGTCACCGAGTTCGGGTGGTCGACCTACACCGGCAGCGGCGGCTCGTACATCGGGGCGACCGAGGCCCGGCAGGCCGAATACACGGCCCGCGGCTACCTGCACGCCGCCCGCGTCGGCGTCCGAGGGATCTTCGCGTACGAGCTGCTCGAGCACGGCGCGAGCAACTCGATCCTTGACAACTACGGCCTCGTGGAGACTGGTGGACGCCAGAAGCCGGTCTACACGGCCCTGCGCCGTGTCGCCGAGGCGCTCGACCAGGCCACGGCCGGCGGAGCAGCCTCCCCGAACGCGGCGTCACGGGTCATGGCGGCTTCACTCGATACGCTGACCGGCTGGTCGGCCGTGCCGCTCGGGGGCGGGGCCGCATCGATCGCCGCCTCCTCCGCGAGCCACAGCGGGACCGGCTCGATGCAGCTCAACTACGCGTTCACCTCTTCGTCGACCGGTGTCGAGCTGAAGCGGAACCTGGTGCTGCCCGGCTCGCCCAAGACCGTCTCGGTCTGGGCGTATGGCGATGCCTCCGCCAACCCGGTCTACATCAAGGTCGCCGACGCCACCGGCGAGACGTTCCAGGGGATGGTCGGCTCGCTGCAGAAGGGCTGGCAGCGCCTTGTCCTGTACGCGGACGGGGCCGATGCCAACTGGACCCATTCGGGTGGGGATGGCGACGGAGCCTTCGACTACCCGCTCACCCTGAAGTCCGTCTTCGTCTTCCGCGGCGGCATCGGCAAGCTGTCCGGGACCGTCTACTTCGATGACGTCCAGGTCGAGTCCGGCACGCGCGCGCGCGGTGTCGTCCTCAGCCGGCGGGGTGGGGTCAACCAGGCGCTCTACACACTGAGCCCGGCGGCGACGGCCACTGTCCCGGTCACCGGAGGCGCCGCGTGGCAGATCGACGGCTGGACGTCCACGCCACTGACCGTCACCGGGGACACCGTGAGCGTCACCCTGGCCGCCATGCCGGTCAACGTCCTGTCGGCTGCCGGCCTGACGCCGACAACCATCCCCGGGGGCGGGTTGGCCTCGATGTCATGGATCGCCGGCGACACGACGAAGTACACGTTCCAGGTGATGAGCGCGGCGTCCGGCGCGGTCCTGCGCCACGTGACGATCGACAAGGTGGTGGACGCCGGCTTCCGGACCGCGGTCTGGGACGGCCAGCTGTCGGGGGTGGCAGCTGGGCCGGGGTCGTACCTGCTGCGCATCGCGATCATCGGCCCGGACGGACGCGTTTCGTACCTGCTGCGGGGCGTGACGGTCACCTAGGTCCGCCGGGCGCCCCACCCAAGTCGGCTAGGATTCCTGCTGGGAACCAACCGCGATACCGGGGTGGCTGATCGTGCTGGACGCACTGCCGTTTCTTGCGCTCGACGTGGCGCTCGGCATCCTCGCCCTTCGGCGGCCCTGGGTCGGCGTGGCTCTCCTCCTCGGCGGCCTGCCGGTGAACGGGGCGATCACGCAGGTGATCCCGCACCTGCTCAACCTGTCGGCCGCTGCCCAGCTCGCTCTGGCCGCCTGGCACGACGCGCTCGTGGCTGGGGTGGCGCTGGCTGCCGCGTTGGCGCTTCTGCGCTCGCGCTCTCTCCGGCTCCAGCGGCTGGAGTGGCTGATCGCGGCGATGCTGGCGCTGGGGGCGGTCTACGTCGTCGTCTCGCCGGTAACGTTCACCGCCGCCTACGTCTACCGGGTCCTCTACGAGCCGCCGCTGCTCCTGGCCGCGATCGCCGTGCTGGCACGGCTCTCCGGGATGCCGGCGTGGGCTCCGACCCGTGCGGCCCTGGCGTTCATCGCCGGCACCGCGGTGAGCGCCCTGTACGCGTGGGCGCAGGTCTACCTGTTCGGGTTCCCCTACCTTCAGACCTTCTACACCGATCCGGGCGCGCAGATCCATCACTCCTTCCTGGCGACCGGTCTGAGCCAGCCGCGGGCCATCGGCCTGCTCCACTCCCCCAACGAATTCGGGGCTTCGCTGGCGATCGCCATCGCGCTGCTGGCGGCACCGGGTCTCCTTCCACTCCGCGGCTGGCTGCGAACGTGGCTGCTCGGCGCCCTTTCGCTGGCCCTGCTGCTCTCCTTCTCGCGCAGTGGCTGGCTCGCCACGATCCTCGCGGTGGGGACGGTCATGTGGCTCTCGCGGGCAGAGCTGCCGGACAACCAGGCGGTGCGGGCAGCCCTCCGGAAGCCGGCAACCTGGTTCCAGATCGGCACCCCCGTCCTGGTCGCCTTGGTCCTGGCAGCCGCCGTCTTCGCCTCGTCCGGGGCCGCGGCCCTCGTCGGCGCCACCGCCACGGGCACGGACCCATCGGCCGGCAACCGCCCGGTCAGCGTTCGCGCCGGGTTGATCGTGGTGGCCGAGCATCCGCTCGGCCTCGGGCTCGGCACGGCGGGACCCAAGGCCGCCCGGTTCGATGAGCAGGAGGGCCGGCCGAGGATCCTGACCGAGACGTGGTACATCCTCTACGCCATCCAGGTCGGCGTGCTCGGGCTGGGCTTGCTGCTCGTGACGGCCACAACGATCCTTTGGCGCCTCTGGAAGGATCGGCTGCGGTCGCTGAGCCGCGTCGCGCTGGGGATTGGCTTCGGGCTCGGCGCCGGTGCCGTGGTCATCCCGGTGATCGAGGATCCGAGCGTCTATACCCCGCTGTGGGCGATTGCCGGGATGGCGCTGGCGCTCGGTGCCGCCGGGCACGCGGCGTCCAGGTCGGAATCCGCCCGCCTACCGGCCGACTGACTGCGTAACGGCCTCCTCGCCGCCGACGAAGCGCAGGCGGTGGACGAGCGCCCGCCGCAGGAGCGAGTCGAGGACCGCGCTGGCACCCTCCCAGCGAGGTCCAAGGATGAGATCGCTGCGGATGACGAAGGCGAGGTGCCGTGCGCCGGCGTCAAGCTGCGCCTCGGCAAGGTCCCAGAACAGGTCGGGCGATGGCCAGCTGCGGTCCAGCAGCAGCGTCCGATGCCGCGGCTGGCCCAGGTAGCGAAGGGTCCGGAGCCAGCGCAAGGGGAGTGCGAAGGCGAGGCTCGGGTCGGCTGAGCTGAGCGGCAGGAGCCAGAGTCGCCCATCGGCCGACCGATGCGCCGCGCGTGGTTCGCGCAGGTAGTCAGGCACCCTCCCGGTGGCGATCGGGACGCCGGGAGGCTGACGTGCGCCGCGTTGCCCCGGTTCGGGTGTGAGGTCCACCCGAACGCCGAGGCTGGCCAGCCGATCGAAGGCGGCGGGGCTCGAGAATCGGTCCCCGAAGCGATGTTCGCGACAGGGCATTCCGAACTCGAGCCGATAGGCCTCAGTTGCGCTGACGACGCAATGGTCGATCCACGCCGGATCCCCAAGGTCGACGACCCAGCGACCGGCTGCCCCGTCCCAGCGGCCGGCGTGGGTATGGAGGCCGATGATGTCGGAGGCCGCTTGGATCGCCTCGAAAGCGGCCGGCGCGCGTTCGACAAGGCCACCCGCACGCCCCGCCTGGGCGGCGATCTGGGGGTCCATCCGGACGAACCAGGCGAATCGGACCGCGGCGCCGGTCGCCTCCTGGAGGCGTGCCCGGAGGCGGCCGAGAGCCTCCACAGTTCGCAGGAGGCCGGTCGCATCCACTCCGGTGCCGGGCGGGACGTCCCGTGTGTCCGATTCCACGTCAACCGCCAGCACCACCGGCACCGCGGTGGTCACCGTTCGACTCTGCTCCCGGTGGCCATCCGCTCGAAGAGCCGCTCATACGCGTCGGCCACGTGCTCCCACGAGAACTCTGCCGCGGCGCGTGAGGCGGCCGCCGCGCCGAGCTGCGCTCGCAGGGCGGGGTCGGCCACCAGCTCGCCGAGCCGTTCGGCAAGCGAGGCCGGATCGTTGCGAGCGTAGTAGAGGCCTGCCTCGGCGAGCACCTCGCGATGCTCGGGCACGTCGTTGGCGACAATGGCCATCCCGCGACCCATCGCCTCGATCAGTGCGGGATGCGCCCCGCCCACCTCGGTCGCCTGGACGTAGGCCATGGCATTCGATTGCAGCTCGGCGTACCCGTCCCCGAACACGTACCCCGGCATCAGCACGTCGCCGGTGGCCGCCGCGGCCCGTTCGAGCTCGGCCTTGTAGGCCGTCGCGTACGGAGCGTCGCCAACGATGACCAGTGGCACCTCCACGCTGCCCTGGGCTCGCGCGATTCGGTACCCCTCGATCACCGTGTGGGCGTGGTTCTCGGGCTCGAGGCGGCTCACATAGAGCAGGTAGCGCGCCGCCTCGAGGCCGAGCCCCTCGAGCGTCGTGCCCGGCGCGACGCGCCGCGCATCGGTCCCGTAGGGAATGTAGACCGTCCGCCGACCGAAGCGCTCCTGGTAGTAGCGGGCGATCACCCGGGCGTCCGAGAGGAGCACAACCGGCAGCTTCGGCGCCAGCCAGGCGCAGGCCTGGTAATACCAACGCCCCAGCCGGCTCCACTTGCCGCGCTGCCATTCGAGCCCGTCGACGTTCAATGCGACTTTTGCACCGCCCAGGCGCGGGATGAGGGCGAACGGGGCGTTGGCGTTGTTGCAGATCAGCACCACGTCGTAGTTGCGCACCACCGAATCGATGGCAGAGATCGCCGTGTGGACGACCGTGTCGAGGTATTTGTGGCGGATGGTGGGGAGCACCCGCAGGTGCATGCCGCGATGCTCCCGCAGGCCGGCGGGGACCATGTGTGCGCGCCCGTACACCGTCACCTCGTGCCCGCGCTCGACGAGGCGCGCTCCCAGCTCCTCGGCGAAGGTCTCGAAGCCACCGTAGGCGGCGGGCACACCTCGCGTGCCGAGGATCGCGATCCGCATCCGCTGCATCGTACGCGAAGGGCTCGCACCGGCCCTGCCGGCAGGAACGTCCGTGCAGCGTGGCATCATGCGCCGGTGCCAACGCCCAGCCGGCCGCTCCGGGTTGCCCTGGACGCCCATGTCGTCGGTCGGCGGAAGACCGGCAACGAGACCTACCTGATGGGCCTGGCGGATGGTCTGGCGGCTCGTGCCGACGTCGAGCTGATCGCCTATCTCGAAGCCGATGCCGTCTGGCCGCGCCACGACGACCGGATCAAGCTGCGCCGGCTCCAAACGCGCCGGCCCCAGCTTCGCATCCCGTTCGAGCTGCCGATCCGTGCGCGCCGTGACCGTGCCGACCTGCTCCACGTGCAGTACGTCGCGCCGCCGATCGCCGGTCTGCCGGTCGTGACGGCAGTCCACGATGTCTCGTTCGAGGACGTGCCGGAGCTGCTGCCGATCCTGACCCGGTGGCGGCTGCAATCCGCGGTGCGGCTTGCGATGCGGACATCCGCCGTGGTGGTGACCCCGTCGGAGTTCTCCCGCGGTCGATTGCTGCGCCACTACCGCCTCGACCCCGAGCGGGTGGTCGTCACGCCGCCGGGCGTCGCCGCGGCCCTCACCATCAACGATCGCGACGCACAGCGGGTTCGGTCCGCGTCGGACCTTCCGCCCACCTTCGTCCTCTGTGTGGGAGATCTCCAACCGCGCAAGAACGTGCCGCGCCTGATCGCGGCCATCGAGCGCGCCCGCGAGGCTGGCGTCGAGATCGGGCTCGTGCTGGCCGGCCAGCGGGCGTCGGGTGCGCGAGCGGTGGACGAGGCGATCGGGCGACACGACGCCTCCGGGTGGGTGAGGCAGCTGGGCTACGTGGACGCGCAGACGCTCGCCGTCCTTTACGCCGAAGCCCGGGTGGTGGCATACGTCTCCCTGTACGAGGGTTTCGGCCTGCCGCTCCTCGAGGCGATGGCGCACGGCACGCCGGTGGTGGGCGGCAATCGTTCCGCCATTCCGGAGGTGGCTGGCGACGCCGCCCTGCTGGTCGATCCATCCGACGAAACGGCGATCGCCGATGCCCTGGGCCTGGCTGCCACGGATCCCGCCACCCGGCAACGACTGCGGGCTGCCGGCCCGGCTCGAGCGGCGCGCTTCAGTGTGGCCGGCCTGGCCGCCGCCACGCTGCGCGCCTACCGCCTGGCGGTCGGCCGCTGATCGGCGGTCAGCGGCGCTCCAGGGCGCGAGCCGTGGGCTAGCATCAGGCACCGCAGCCCAGCAGCGAGGAGATCGCGCCAATGACCGAAGCTCGTCCCCCGATCAGCGTCACCATCTCCACGGTGCAGGGGTGGCCAGAGATCGCTCCCAACCTCCGGACGGTGATCGACAGCGTGCGCACCGTCGGCGGCGAAGTGGTCGTGACCGACGGTAGCGGGCACCCGGCTCCGGCGAGCGGCGAGATCGGCCCCGAGGTGGTCTGGCTCAGCTTCCCCGGTGAGTCGGTCTTCCAGCTCCGTGACCGCGGCTACAAGGCGGCGCGCGGCGAGATCGTGGCGATCACCGAGGACCACGTCCGCGTCGGCCTCGACTGGGCGCGACGGATGCTGGACGCGCACGCGGCCCATCCGGAGGCGACCGCCATCAGCGGTTCGGTCGAGAACGCGGCGACGGGCAATGCCATGGACTGGGCGAGCTTCCTGGTCGTGCAGGCCGCGGTTGCCGCGCCGATCCGGAGCGGTCCCGCTCGTCGGCTGTCGGGGGCGGTCAACGTGGCGTACAAGCGCCAGGCGGTCGCCGCGATGGAGACGTACGGCGGCCTGGGCGCAATGGACGGGCTGCATCAGCGCCACCTGGCCGCGGAGGGGGCGATCCTCCTCAACGACGACTCGATCCGGGTGGTGCACGACCAGTCGCTCGGCTTCGTCGGGACGACGGCAATCCACTACAACGCGGGGCGAACGATGTCCGGCTTCCGTCGCCAGCACATGGACGCCGTCCAGTGGCTCCGTATCCTGGGCGCGCCAGTCATCCCATTTGCGCGATGGATCCGTGCTGTGGTGCTGCTGTCGCCGCGTGGCTACGGGCTGCTCCTTGTTCGCTGCGCGCCCGCGATGCTCCTGCTCCTCTATTCGCAGGGCGTCGGGCAGTTCGTCGGCTACCTGGCCGGGCCAGGCGACAGCCCCGGCAAGGTTCAATAGGCAAGAGGACGAGATCGACCCGATGCGCAGCCTTCCCACGGTGCTGTCGGGTGTTCGGCTCCTCGAGCCGGAGGTGGTCGCTGACCCACGTGGCTTCTTCGTCGAGACCTTCAGCCGCCGCCGCTATCTCGAAGCCGGAATCCCCGATGACTTCGTGCAGGACAACCAATCGCGCTCCGTCGGCCGCACGGTCAGGGGCCTCCATTACCAGCGCTCCCCGGGCCAGGCGAAGCTGGTGCGCACCGCACGGGGGAGGATCTGGGACGTGGTGGTGGACCTCCGGCGCAGCTCTTCGACGTTCGGGCAGCACGAGGCGTTCGAGCTGGACGATGTCAGCCATCGCCAGCTGTATGTGCCGATCGGCTTCGCCCATGGCTTCTGCGCCCTGTCGGACATGGCCGACGTGACGTATCGGGTCTCCAGCTACTACGACGTCGCCGCGGAGGGCGGTATCGCGTGGGACGATCCGGAGCTCGCGATCCCGTGGCCGCTGGAGCGCCCCGTCCTGTCGGCGCGGGATCGAGACCTGCCTCGTCTCGCTGAGGTCCTCGCGACGCTGCCCGAATGGTGAGGCCGCCGCGCCGGAATCGCGGATGAGACGTCACGTCGTCATCGCCTGCCTGGCGGCGAGCCTGGGGCTCCTGCTGGGCGGCGCCGGTGCGTCACCCGCAGCCGACCCTCCCGCTGATCTTCGCCCACCGCGGGGATACCACTGCGGCGCCGGAGAACACGGTGGCCGCGATTCGGGCGGCGACCACCTGGGCGGATGGGGTGGAGTTCGACGTCCACCTTGCGCCGGATGGAACGTGGCGGCTCTCGCACGACGAGCTGCCGGCCGCGTGGCAGACCCTGCCAACGATCTCGGACGCGGTGGCGGCGGCCGGCGACCTGCTCCTCGAGATCGACCTGAAGGACTTCACCGACGACGCCCACCGCCGGCTGGCGGAGTGGATCGCCGCGGCTGGCATCGCAGGACGCACGACCGTCAACGTCAAGAGCCTCAGCGGGGCTCGGATCCTCGCATCCGTCGTCCCGGCGGCATCCATCGAGGCGCAGCCGGAGTGGGTCCCCGAAGCGGCCACCGCGGCGGACATCGACTCGGTGGCGGTATGGGGCAGCGACTGGCGCGCCATCCTGTCCCTGCGTCCCGCGAGCCAGGTGACCCTCTTCGTGAACTCGATCCACGAACCGGGGATCACCCGGTGGGCAGAGGCCGTGGAGGAACGGATCGGGCGCTACATGGCCGACGGACCTCCGGACCAGGACGCCCGGCCGCAGGTCCCCGAGTGAGGGCCGGGGCGTCGATGAGCGCCGGTGTCCTACACTGACGCCCCATCGCACCGAGGCCTTGTCTTGCACGTCGTCGCACAGCTGATCGGATACCCCCGCATCGGGCCCAACCGGGAGCTCAAGTGGGCGCTCGAGAAGGCCTGGTCAGGCCGCTCCACCCCTCCCGAGTTTGAAGCGCGCATCGCCGAGCTGCGCGCCGGACACCTCGCCGAGCAGCTCGACCTGATCGGCTCTGCGATCGACGACTACTTCCTGTATGACGA
Organism: uncultured Chloroflexia bacterium; assembly: GCA_963782015.1. Taxonomy (GTDB): domain Bacteria; phylum Chloroflexota; class Limnocylindria; order QHBO01; family QHBO01; genus CF-167. The sequence goes on along the minus strand of CAWAHY010000004.1, from coordinate 431,004 downwards.
GGTGCTCGAGACCGCCCTCATGCTGGGAGTCCGCCCGGCCGGGCTCGACGCCGAGCCGTTCGCCCTCCTCACCGCGCTGGCACGAGGCACGGTCGAGCGCGAGGCGTGGGAGATGACGAAGTGGTTCGATACGAACTACCACTACGTCGTCCCCGAACTCGAGGCCCTGCCGCAACGCCTCCAGGCGCTCCCGTGGCGGGAGCCGATCCCCGACACCGTGTGGCCGATCCTGGGGCCGTTCAGCTTCGCGCGGCTCAGCAAGCACCCCGGCATCGATGAGATCGACCTGGCACGGGCCGTCGGAGCAGCCATCGGTGAGTGGGTCCGGGCGCAGGCGCCGGGCTTCCACCTCCAGCTGGATGAGCCATGCCTCGGCATGCGGCTGGGGCCGGCCGACGAGGCGCTGCGAGACGCCGCGTATGACGCCCTCGGTGCGGCGCAGTCGGGGGCACCGCCCATCGTGACGGTGCAGTTCGGCGTCGCCTCCGACGTCAACGATTGAGTCGCTCGGGCGTCGGGGCTTCGCCGTGCAGGTCCCCCTCGACCGCGTTCCCGCGCTCGTCGGGACTCGCGCCTGGAACGCACAGCCCGAGCACGTGGTGTCGGTGATGGACGGCCGCAGCGTGTGGCCCGACTCGTTCGAGCCGGTTCGCAACGCACTCGCCGGCGTAGATGACGGCCGCACGGTCCGCATCGTGCCGTCGAAGAGCCTGATCTTCCTGCCATACACGGTCGAGGGCGAGGAACTGCCGGCAGGGTTCCAGTTCGCCCGGGAGAAGGCGCGGTCGCTGGCCGGCTGGGCAGCGGCCCTGAACGGCGGCGCCGAGCCGATCGCGTCGGCGCGGCCGTCCGCCGAGTGGCCGCAGGTGGGGGAGCTGACGTCACGGGCGCCGCGTGGCGAACGCCGCTCAGCGCAGGCCGATCTGGAGCTCCCGCCGTTCACGACCACGACCACGGGCTCGCTTCCGCAGACCGCCGAGGTGCGACACCTCCGGGTCCAGCGCGACAAGGGCGAGATCGATGGCGCTACCTACGACGCCGAGGTCGGGAAGTTGATCACCGACTCGATCGCCTGGCAGGAGCGGATGGGGCTCGACGTCCTCGTCCACGGCGAGTTCGAGCGGACCGACATGGTCGAGTACTTCGCGCAGCAGATGGACGGGTACCTCACCACAAAGCACGGCTGGGTGCTTTCGTATGGAAGCCGATGCACTCGCCCTCCCATCCTGGCGGCGCCTCCCTCGATCTCCGAGCCGATGACGGTCGACGAGTGGCGCCTCGCCCAGTCGGCGACCTCGAGCAGCCGGTGAAGGGGATGCTCACCGGCCCGGTGACGATCGTGAACTGGAGCTTCCGGCCGCCGGGCGTGCCCGACGACCAGCTCTTCTGGGCCGTGGCGCAGCCGATCGCCGAGGAGGTGGGCCACCTGGTGGCCGCCGGCTGCCGCATCATCCAGGTCGACGAGCCCGCGGTGCGCGAGCGCTGGCCACTTCCCACCGAAGACGTCGAGGCTCGCCGCGCCGTGTACGCCCGCGGGGTGCGAGCCGCCCTGAACCACGTCTTCAACCAGCCGGCGCACGTCCAGATGCACACCCACATGTGCTACGGCGACTTCGGCGACATCGTCCCGCTGTGGGGCGAGGCCGGGGTGGACGTCGCCTCGATCGAGTTCAGCCGCTCCAAGGACGACTCGTACATCCGCCAGTTCTACGGCCTCTTCACCGATGGCCACCTGCAGATCGGCCCCGGCGTCTTTGACGTCCACAGCCCGCACTCGCCCGGCACCGCCACCATGGACGAGCGGCTCGAGCACTTCCTCGGCTTCATGGACGCGCGCGACCTGTGGGTCAACCCCGACTGCGGCCTCAAGACGCGGGGCTGGACCGAGATCGAGCGCCAGCTGGGCGACATGGTGGCCGCAGCGCGCAGCCGACGAGAGGCGGCCGGCTGAGCGCGATGCTCTCTCAGCGGGGCGACTGGGTGGAGATGGTGGAGGTCAACCCGCCCCGCCTGCCGTCGATGACTCACCTGGAGCTGCAGGGCCGCTGGGAGCAGGTGCTGATCACCGACAACCCGTTCAAGGAGGTTCGCGTCTCGCCGTATGCCTTCGCCGCACGGATCGCCCATGACGTGCCCGAGGTCCAGCCGACCGTGGTCTGCTCGACCCGGGACCGGAACATCCTCGCCATCGAGAGCGAGGTGCGCGGCGCGATCGGCAATGGGGTCGGGTCCTTCCTGGTGGTCCAGGGCGACATGCTTCCCGAGGTCGAGCACTGGAGCAACAGCTACGAGATCGTCGAGCACCTGCGGGCGCTCCAGCAGGCCGTGCCACCCTTCGAGGTCGGGATGAGCACCCGCTCGCGAAGCTGGGTGGCGCGGCGCCGGATCGAGGTCGGGGCGCAGTTCCTGACCACCGGCCCGGTCATGGACCCGGCCACGGTGCAGGCCTGCGCCGATCGGCTCGAGCTCCGCGAGGGCGACCCGCCGGTCTACCTGGAACTGACGCCGCCGTTCTCCCCGGGCTGGGTGCGCCGGCTCGAGGGCGTCGGCGCGATCAAGGTCGGCGACGAGCTGCGCGCTCGCCTCGCGGCCCTGCCGGTGGCGGAACAGCGCACCTTCGGTTGGCGGGCGGCCAAGGCGATCGCCCGACGTGCCCGCGCGGCCGGGTTCGCCGGCATCGTGCTGATGGGCCTCAAGTTCGAGACCGCAGTCGGCGAGGGATACGAGGTGTGGCACGACGCCTCGGTGACCCCGCTCGGGAGCGACGAGGCGGATCCAGCCAGCCACAACGACCGCTAGGCGATGCAGCGCCGGGTGCCTGGCCGCTCGGCATTGGCACCCGGCCGCCCCCGGGCCTACGAGACCGCAACCTGGCTCATCTTCGTAATCGGTGCCGCGGCACTCGGCGTCTGGCTGTACGCGCAGATTCGGCAGCACACCTTCAGTGGGCTGGAGTGGCGCCTGGCCGTCGAGCGCCGAGAGTGGTCGGTGAGCGGGGCCCTGGAGCCCTGGCAGGGATGGCCGGGCATCGTCACGGTCTCCCTCTACGACCTCCTGTTCGCCTGGAAAGGGATGCTCAGCTACAGCCCGCCGGCCGCCATGCTCGTCGTCTGCCACCTCGGCGCCGGGGTTGCCCTCCTGGTCGCGGTCCGGCGGTGCGGCGGCCTCCTGGTCGGTGCGGCGTCGGCCCTCGTCCTGCTGACGTTGGGAGCGGCAGCGGACGTCGTCCTCTGGCCGGCCAATGTCGGGGTGCCGATCGCCGTCGGCGCCGGCCTGGTGGGCTGGATCGCATGGGGCCGCGAACCCGCGACGCGGTCCCATGACGCGCTGGGCGGGGGCGCGCTGCTGGTTGCGGTGGCCGCGCATCCGGTCGGTGTTGCCTTCCTCGTCGCCGCAGCGGCCCTCACCGCCGGCCGCGCAAGGAGGGTGCGCCTCCTCTGGCTGGGAGCGATCAGTGCTCTCCTGGTCGTGTGGTTCCTCGCCTTCGGCGCGGCCGCGGACCTTGTCGTGGGAGTCGGCAGTCGGATCGCTGAATTGCCCGTGACGCTGACGGACGGGATGGCGCGCACGATGGGCATCCTCGCCGGGCTCGGACCCGCCGTCGGCCTCGCCGTGGCGCTGATCGCCGCCGCCGCCCTCGGCCTGGCCGTCGGGCGCGGCGGCCACGCTCGGCCGGCGGTTCTTGATCCTGCTGGCGGCCGCCTTCGGGGTGCATCTCCTCGCCCCGGTCGGTTCCGAGGGCGCGGCCGCAGCCGACGCCGCCGCCACGTACGCTTCCGTCGCGCTGACCCTTCTTGCGATCGCCGAGCTGGCGCGCGAGATCAGACCAAGGATCCAGGCCCCTCGCACCCGTGCCATCGCCCTCGGTGTGGGAGCGCTGTGGCTGGTGCTGGTGCTGCTCCGGGGCTCCACCGGCCTGGCCGCGGCGGCAACCGTGCGACACGACCGCGCGGATGAGATCCGCGGCGGCCTGACCGCCCTGCAACTGCTCGAGCCGACGGTCACCGGCGGCCGCGGACGAGTGATCGACCAGCAGATGTTCGGCTCGACGACGTTCGCCGAGTGGGCGGAGGTCCGCGCCGCCCTCGGTACACCGGTCCCGACCACGCTCGACTCACTCGTCATGCGTGGTCAGCGCGCGCGTCTTGCCGCCGATCGGGTCGTCTTCAGCCTGCTCGGCCCCGATCTGTCGGTGCGCGTGGCCGGGTCGCCGCCGGACCATTCCCTCCCAGCGACCTTCGAGGCGGACGGGGGGGCGGAGTTCGTCGATCGGCAGGGAAACGGCTGCTCGCGCTTCCACGTGGGCGAGGAGGATCCGCAGGTTGTGGTCGAGCTGGATATGCGGCAGCGCCTATTCGTGCGCACCGATGGCCAGCAGCCCTCGCAGATCTACTACCGCCTCTTCTCGGGGTCGCACCAGGAGTCGGTCAGCGAACGCCGCTTCCTGCGTGCCGATGAGTGGTATCTCATGGCTCCGCCGCGCCCACCGGACGGCTCGAACTGGATCATCCGCTTCGACCCGCCAGACGACGCCGTCCGCGCCGAGCTGTGCGTGGCGGCGCCGTTGCCCGAGCCACCGTTCCAGCTCGTGCTGACGCCCGTCGTCCGCGGGCTCGCATCACCAGTGGGATTCGGCCACGCAGCCGACGGCAGCGCCCGCCTCTTCGTCCTCGAACGCGACGGCGTGGTGCGCGTGGTCAAGGACGGATCGGCCTCCGACCAACCCTTCCTGGACATCCGCGACCGAGTCTCGACCGATCAGGAGCAGGGCCTCCTCGGCCTCGCCTTCCACCCGGATTTCGCGCGGAACGGCCGCCTCTACGTCTGCTACACCAACCTTGCCGGCGACCTGGTGGTGGTCGAGTACTCGTCCGATCCGGGAGGTCCGGTCGCCGATCCGGCCTCCGCCCGTCAGATCCTCAGCATCCCGCGGCCTTCGTCGGTGCACAACGGTGGGATGCTCGCCTTCGGTCCCAACGGCTTCCTCTACGTCTCGTCGGGCGATGGATCGTTCGTACCCGCGCGCAGCGGCGCGGGGAGAGTGCCGGACCCCGCCAACCTGCTGGGGGTGGTCCTGCGCATCGATGTGGACCGCCCAGGCGTCCCCGAGGTGTGGGCGTTCGGCCTCCGGAATCCCTGGCGCTTCAGCTTCGATCGCGAGACGGGTGACCTGTGGATCGGCGACGTGGGATACACCCGCCGCGAGGAGATCGACTTCCAGCCGGCCGGCGGCGCCGAAGGCGCGAATTACGGCTGGTCGGTCATGGAGGGCAGTCGCTGCTACTTCGATGCCGGCTGCAGGCAGGACGGAATGATGCTGCCGGTCGCGGAGTATCCGCACGGCGGTGGCAATTGCGCGGTGACCGGCGGCTACGTGTATCGCGGCCGGGCCTACCCCGCCCTCCAGGGGTGGTATCTGTTCGCCGATTTCTGCACCGGGCGGATCTGGGGCATGCGGGGTCCAGCCTCGGACCCGATCGAGCTGCTCGCCGCGGGGCCGATGATCGCCTCGTTCGGCGAGGACGAGGACGGCGAGCTGTACGTGGCCGGCTTCGACAACGGCACCGTCTACCGCATCACCGTCGCCCCGTGAGGGATCGCTAGACTCGGGGACATGTCCCGCATCCTCGTGGTCGAGCCGGTCGCCAAAGCGGGCCGCGACCTCCTCTCTGCTGCCCACGACACGGTGGTCCGCCTCAACCTTGTCCGCGCCGAGCTGCTGGCCGCGCTCGCCGAGGGCGGCGGCTGGGACGCCCTGGTGGTGCGATCGCAGACCCGCGTCGATGCCGAGCTGCTCGCCGCTGCCGCCCCGCGGCTGGCGGTCGTGGCGGTCGCATCGGTCGGCACCGACCGAGTGGATCTGGATGCCGCCGCGCGGGCAGGGGTCAAGGTCGTGAACGCCCCAACGGGCAGCACGGTCGCCGCCGCCGAGCTGACCCTGGCGCTGATGCTGGCGCTCCTGCGCAGGATCCCGAGCGCTGACGCATCCGTCAGGCGCGGGGAGTGGGACCGGGCCCGCTACGTGGGCGCTGAGCTTCAGGATCGGACGCTGGGAATCATCGGCCTGGGCAAGATCGGCCGGGAGGTTGCCAAGCGCGCGGCCGCGTTCGAGATGCGGGTGATCGCGCATGACCCCTTTCTCGCCGCAGAGCAGGCCGCTGAGCACGCGACCGCGCTCGTCGAGCTGGACGAGCTGCTGGCGAGCTCGGATGTGGTGACGGTCCACGTCACCTTGACGCCGGAGACTCGCGGTCTCATCGGTCCGGATCAGATCGCGGCCATGAGGCCCGGAGCGGTGCTGGTCAATGTCGCGCGCGGCGGATTGGTGAACGAGGCGGCGCTGGCCGCCGCACTGCAGAGCGGACACCTCGGTGGTGCCGCGATCGACGTCTTCAGCACCGAGCCGATGGCCGCCGACAACCCGCTGCGCGACGCGCCCAACACGATCCTCACCCCGCACCTCGGCGCATCCACGGCGGAAGCGCAGGAGCGAGCGGGCGTGGAGATGGCCGAGCGGCTCCTCCTCGCGCTCTCCGGGAAGTAGCTCCCGGCCCGCGGCCTCGGCGGCACATCGGCCTATCATCCGCGGCGTGAGCCGCAAGCCCTTCGCCTCGTCGGCCGACCTGGCCGAGAAGACGGCCACGCTCGAGGAGCTCGCCCCGGGGGTCTACGCCTACACGGCGCAGGGCGACCCGAACGTCGGCTGCATCGTCGGGACCGATGCGGTGCTCGCCATCGAGGCGCGCGCCACGCCGCTCATGGCCCAGCGCTGGATCGACGTCATCCGCACCTTCACCGATCTCCCCTTCGGTGACCTGGTGCTGACCCACTACCACGCAGTCCGGGTCCTCGGCGCGTCGGCCTTTCGGGCGCGGCGAATCGTGGCCCACGCCAACACCGCCGCCTGGATCGAGGAGCGAGGCGCGCAGGACTGGGCGAGCGAGGCGGGGCGCATGCCACGTCTCTTCGCGGGCGCCGAGACGATCCCCGGGCTCACGCGCCCGACACACACCTTCAGCGACACGATGGCGATCGACCTCGGCAATCGGATCGTCGAGCTGCGCTACCTGGGCAGAGGGCACACCGCCGGAGACATCGTGATCTGGCTGCCGCAGGAGCGGATCTGCTTCGGTGGCGACCTGGTCGAGGCGCAGGCGGCGCCATACATGGGCGACGGGCACATCGCCGACTGGCGAGGCGCCACGCTCGACTCCGTCGCGGCGCTCCGCCCCGAACAGCTCGTGGGAGGGCGCGGCCCGGTGGTGCGCGGCTCCGCCGTCAACCAGGCGATCGAGGACACGCGGGCATTCCTATCCGCGGTGCTCGACGGCACGCGCGCCGTGAAGGAGGCCGGGGGGACGCCGGCCGAGGCGTATCGGTCCACCCATGCCGCGCTCGCGCCGCGCTACGGCAGCTTCCCGATCTTCGAGCACACCATGCCGTTCAATGTGCAGCGCGCCTGGGATGAGCTCGACGGGATCGACCACCCGCGCATCTGGACCGTGGAGCGCGACCGGGCAGTCTGGGAGGCGCTCACCGCCTGATGGCCCCGACCCGCCGCGGGGGGCCCAAGGCACGCGCGCTCGACGCCCAGGTCGCCGTGGTCGGTGCCGGGCCGATCGGCATGACCCTGGCCGGCAGGCTGGCCCAGCACGGAGTATCGGTCCTCCTGCTGGAGCAGCACCCGCAGCACACCGGCGAGGGGAGCAAGGCGCTCTGCATGCAGCGCGAGACGCTCGAGATCTGGGCGCGGCTGGGGATCGGGGAGCAGGTCGCCCAGCGTGGCGTGCAGTGGAACCTGGGGCGCACCTATTTCCGCGGGCGCGAGCTGTTCCAGGTCCGGCTGCCGGGCTCGGCCGGTGACCACTTCCCGCCCTTCGTCAACATCAACCAGACCGAGGTCGAGGAGCTGCTGCTCGGGCGCCTCGCCGAGCTGCCCGGGATCGATCTCCGCTGGAGCCACAGGCTGACCGGGCTGTCGCAGGATGGCGACGGCGTGACGCTTCGCTGCGAGACCCCCTCCGGCGAGACCAGCCTGCGGGTCGCCCATGTCGTGGGCGCCGATGGTGCCCATTCGAGCGTCCGACGGCTGCTCGGTGCCGGCTTCCCGGGTCACTCCCACCCGGACCTGTTCCTCATCTGCGACATCCGCGCGCACCTTCCGTTTCCGCATGAGCGGCGTTTCTTCTTCGACCCGCCGGAGAACCCGGGCCGCCAGGTCCTGATCCATCCCCAGCCCGACGACACGTGGCGGATCGACTGGCAGGTCCCGCCCTCGACCGACCTCGACGCCGAGCGAGCCAGTGGCGGCCTCGACCGCCGCATCCGGGCGGTGGTCGGTGCGGCGACGCCCTACGAGCTGGCCTGGGTGACCGCTCTATCGGTTCCACCAGCGGCTGGTGGAGCGCTTCCGGATCGGTCGGGTCTTCCTGGCCGGCGATGCCGCGCACCTGCTCAGCCCATTCGGGGCGCGCGGCCTGAACTCCGGCGCGGCCGACGCCGAGAACCTGGCCTGGAAGCTCGCCGTGGTGCTGGCCGGCGACGCGTCGGATCGCCTCCTGGGGAGCTACCACGCGGAGCGCCGTGCCGCGGCGCTCGAGAATCTCGCGATCACCGACGCCACGATGCGCTTCATGGTCCCGCGCGGGCCGCTGCGGCGCGCCATCCGCAACGCGATCCTGATCGGGAGCCTGCGCAGCCCACGCCTGCGGCGGATGGTCAACTCGGGCCGGCTGGCCCAGCCGTTCACCTATGCGTCCTCGTCGATCGTGGTCTCGGGCCCGCGCGACCCCCGGCTGCCTCCCATCGGTGGCGTCGTCCCGGACGCCGCCTGCCACCGGCTCGGCGGGGAGGGCATCTCGCGGCTGCGCGAGCTGCTCGGCCAGCGGTTCGTGGCGCTCCTCCTGCTCGACGGCCCGACCGATGCCGCCCGCGCCGCCATCCGAGCCTCGCGCCTGTCGTGGCCGGCCCCCTGCGACGTGGCTGTGGTCGGCGCCGACGCCCCGCTCAGCGGCGTGACCGTGCTCGCCGACACCGCGGGTGAGATCCGGCGTGGCTACGGGGCAGCTGGCGCGTACGCGTTCCTGATCCGGCCCGACGGGCACCTGGCGGGGCGGATCGCGCTGGGGCGCCCCGAGGCGGTTGACTCGCTGCCGTCGATGCAGGCGCGCGCGATCGGCGGGTAGTCTCCGATCGGCGCCGAATCGCGGACGGCATGTGGATAACTCGTCGGCCACGAGGGGAAATGGTGGATAACCCCCCTTGTCGCCCCAGATTCGGGCTGGCATCCTACCCGCGGGTCCCGAAGGGGCAGCTGGCCGACTGGAGATCACATCAACGGTCGCCGCGGTTCCTTCGGGGCTCTTTCCGTGCCCGCTCTAGAAGGCCCACCCGCCGTTCGCGAAACTTGCCCGCGAAGAAGATGAGGGCGCCGATGCTCACCACCGAGACGAGTACCAGCGCGGTCCGTCGCCGCGAGATGAGCGCCAGCGACACGTACATCGGGAAGAGCGTGAGCGCGTAGCGCGGCGTCGACATCACGAAGGTGGTGGATACGAAGAGCAGCCAGTTGCCCGCCATCCAGGCGAACCACGAGAGCCGGAAGCGGAGGGCGGCGTGCAGCGTCGCCACCAGCCCGATGACGATGAAGGTCAGCTCCATGATGCCCTGCATCAGGACGTTCTCGAACTTAGTGCTGCCGAGCCAGCCGAGCACCCCGTCGATCCCGTCCCACGGCCAGCCCAGGGACTTGTACCAGTGTTCCTTCTGTGGCACGAGGAACGCCACCGGATCCCCGTACACGGCCTGGTTCAGGCCCAGGTACACGCCGAAGCCGACGGCGACGAGCCCGATCGCCAGCCACTCGACCCGCAGGCGCCGCTCCTCGGGCGGACGCCTCACCCATTGCGTGAACGCCTCGGCCGCCAGCGCCGGGATCAGGATCAGCCCATTGACCCGCGCCAGCGCGGCCAATCCGCCCAGGAGGCCGGCCAGCCACCAGCGCTCGGTGCGCGCCGCCAGGAACGAGCCGAGCACGAGCGCCATGAAGAGCGCCTCGGTGTAGCCGATGTGCAGGAAGTAGGCGGTCGGGAAGATGAGCAGGAACCAGGCCGCGCGCATCGCCACCGCCGGCTCCTCCTCGTGGCGGACCAGCCGGTAGAGGAGCGGCGCGACGAACATCGAGGCCAGGGTCGAGACCACGAAGGCGCTGGCGAGCGGGTCGTTGACCGCGAAGTTGACGAAGGTCGCGAGCCAGGGAAAGAGGGGGTAGAAGACGATGAAGAGGGGCAGGTCGCCGGGGTAGATCGACCGATACCCGTTCGGCCCGACCAGGTCGCCGGCATCGGTGGCGCGGTAACCGAACACGATCAGGTCCAGGTAGTGCGGCGCGTCCCAGTGGTTCCAGATCCGCAGCAGGTCGTAGGGATCGCTGATCGAGGCGGAGCGGTACCACACGTAGGCGAGCGCGCCCACCGCCAGGACCGCCAGCTTGACCGCCAGGGTGAGGCCGATCAGGCGCCGATCGGTGGGTTCCAGCCATGCCATGCGGCGCAGTGTACGGGGAAGGCGTAGGCTCACCGCGCAGGCTGTGATTGCCACGGAGGCTCGAACCCATGCCATCGGCGACGCGGACGCTCTCCATCAACCGACCGATCGGCGAGGTGTTCGACTACCTGGCCGATGGGACCAACGCGAAGCAGTGGCGACCCGGCGTCCTGGATGTCGCCCACGTCTCGGGGGAGGGGATCGGTGCCGTGTACAGGCAGGGGGTCAAGGGGCCGGGCGGCCGTCGCATCGCGGCCGATTACGAGGTGACGGCCTTCGATCCGAATCGGCGAATCGCCTTCCGCGCCATCGCCGGGCCGGTCCGGCCGACCGGGGAGTATCGGTTGGAGGCCGACGACAGGCAGACGACGGTCACCTTCTCGCTGGAGGCGACACTCGGCGGCTGGAAAGCGCTGCTGATGACGCGGGCGGTGCAGAGCACCATGGAGAGCGAGATGGGCAACCTCGACGCCCTGAAGCGGATCCTGGAGTCATGACGCACATGGATCGTCCCCAGGCGTCGCCGGAAACCATCCGGTGGTATGAGGCAGTTGCCGCGGGGCTCGCGCCCCGTCGCGTCCAGGCCAGCAGCATGTTCGGGATGCCGACCCTCAAGCTCGATGGCAAGGCGCTGGCCGGCCTGTACGGCGACGCGATGACCTTCAAGCTGAGCGGCGAGGGACACGCCTCGGCACTTCGCCTTGGCGGAGCCCACCTGTTCGATCCCTCCGGCATGGGGCGACCGATGAAGGCCTGGGTCGTCGTTCCCATCGCGCACGCTGCCGAGTGGGAGCGGCTGGCGCAGCTGGCCCTGGCCGCGATCGACGGGTAGCGAGGGCGGCTGGTAGACTGGCCCTCCCATCGGTACCCGGTGGACGACGGTCGGGGCGTGGCGCAGCCAGGTAGCGCGTATCGTTCGGGACGATAAGGCCGGAGGTTCAAATCCTCTCGCCCCGACCATTTCATCCGTCCCAATCTGCGAGGCCTGCATGCGCACGCGACTAGTCTTCCCCGTCCTGCTCCTCGTGGTGCTGACTGCCTGCAGCGCCGGCCCCGGATCAAGTGCCGGTGAGCCGACCCCCAGGGCGAGCGTCCCCGCCGCCGGAGCGGTGGATTGCGACGCGATCAATACGGCCGCCCAGCAGCTGCTGGCCATCCAGTTCCTCGCCCAGCTCAAGACCCCGGACACCATCGAGTCGATCAAGAACCAGCAGATCGGCAACCTCGACCTCGACGCGTTCCTTGCCGCCATGCACGAGCTGCACGCCCTGGACTCGTTCTCGGGACCGCTCGGTGACCCCAAGCCGGCCATCGACTTCTACGAGACAGCCGGCGAGGCCGCGCAGGTGCTCTTCGCCACCGACCCGCTGACCCAGGCCGCGATCGACACCTACAACGAGAACGTCGGCACCGTCCCCGATTTCCTGGGCCACCAGCTCGCGATCGCCGGAGCGCTCGACGAGGCCGGCTGCTGACCGATTCAGCCGGGCGTGCGGTCCCGGTGCACCCTGCCGGTGAGCGGGTAGACAGGGTCGCTGTACCCGTAGGTTGAGGCGTGGCCCGGGGGAACGAGTCGATCGACCACGGCCGCGTCGTCCGCGTCGAAGCCATGCGCCAACGCCCCGAGGTACTCGGTCCACTGCTCAAGGGTCCGCGGCCCGGCGAGGATCGCGGTGACCAGCGCGTTGCTCAGCAGCCAGTTGACGGCGAACTGCCCGACCGTCATGCCCCGCGCCTCAGCGTGCTCGCGCAGCTGCTGGACCATGACGAGTGACTCGTCACGCCACTCCCGATCCATCAGATCGGCGTCGTTGCGGCCCGCCCGCGAATCGGGCGGCGGCGGCTCGCCCGGGCGGTACTTGCCGGTGAGCACGCCGCGCGCCAGCGGGCTGTACGGAACAACGCCGAGGCCGAAGTGCGCCGCGGCGGGCAGCAGCTCGACCTCCGCCTGGCGGTTCAGCGCGTGGTAGTAGGGCTGGACGACGATCGGTCTCGGCATGCCCAGCTCGCGCGACAGGGCCACCGCCTCGGCGAGCCGCCAGCCGCGAAAGTTCGACAGCCCCCAGTAGAGCACCTTGCCGGCCTGGATCAGCTCGGCGACCGCGCCGACCGACTCCTCGAGCGGGGTCGTGTCGTCATCGCGATGGAGGTAGTACAGGTCGATCCGATCGGTCCGCAGGCGCTGCAGGCTGCGGTCGATCGCGGCGCGGATCTGGCGTCGGCTGGTGCCGTCCTCGTTCGGCCCGGGACCGGTCGGCCAGCCGACCTTGGTGGCGATCACCCACCAGTCCCGATCCGCCGCCAGCAGGCCTCCCAGCATCGTCTCGCCCTTGCCGGCTGCGTACGAGGTGGCGGTGTCGATGAAGTTGATCCCGGCCTCGCGAGCGGACGCGACGATCTGGCCGGCCTCGGCCTCGCCGGTCAGCTTTCCGAACTGCATCGTGCCGAGGCAGATGGGCGAGACCTTGAGCCCGCTGCTCCCGATGGCGCGATAGTCCATGGGTCGAGCCTAGCAGGCGGATGAAACGGGCGAGCGCCCGGCCGGCAGCCTGCCAGGCGCTCGCGAAGAACCGACGATCGACTAGTGGACGATCGTCACGGTGGCGGGGAACCTGACCGCGATCGACTCCGAGATGGAGCCCTGCAGCGTGCGCCCCATGATCCCGAGGTGCCGGCTGCCGGTCACGATGTGGTCGTAGCTGCCCTCTTCGGCGGTGCGCACGATCTCGTCGGCGATCTCCCCGTACGGCTCGTGCAGGTCGGGCGTCAGGCCCGCCTCGACGATGAGCTGCTTCGCCTCGAGAAGCTCGGTGCTGTGGACCTTGCGGTCGTCCCACGGGTCGATCCCGATCCGTCCGGCGTGTACCGGCACGACGCTCACGACGCCGATCTCCGCGTGAGCCAGCTTCGCGAGCTCCACCGCGAAGGTCAGGGCGCGCTTCGCCTGCTCCGACCCGTCATAGGCAAGCAGGATTCGCTTGCTCAGCATGTTGTTCACCCTGCGATCTCTCGCATTCGATGGCCCGGCTCGTCCGGACGCATCTGCGTCGGTCGGCTCGGTCTGTGACCAGCGTCGCCCCGACCGCCGCCACGGACCAGTGCCGTTGGTACCGTCCGAGCGGGACTCTCGCCCTGATGGGTCGGGTACGCTGCGAGCGTGGACGCGAACCTCCCGATCCGATCCGAGCGCCTCGACCTGCCGCTCCTCTCGCTCGAGCAGCTGGACCGGCTGGCGGCGGGCGATGGCGCCGGGGTGAGCGCCGACCTGGGCGCGACCCTCTCCTCAGAGTGGCTCGACGAGGTGCGCTGGCTGGCCGCACGCCGCGCCCAGCAGCTCCGCCTGCATCCGGCTGACGGCCCCTGGCTGCTGCGCCCCATCCTCCTTCGGCCGGTGGACGGCGCAGGCCCCAGCGCGGCGATCGGGTACCTCAACTTCCACGCCGGGCCGGACGAGCGGGGCATGGTCGAGATCGGCTACACGCTGCTCTCCGCGGCGCGCGGCCACGGCTACGCGATCGAGGCGGTGCGTGCGGCCTTCGACTGGGCGACCCGGGTCCACGGCATCCACCGCTTCCGCGCCTCCGTCTCGCCCGACAACGAGCGCTCGCTCAACCTGATCGGCAAGCTCGGCTTCGTGCAGGTCGGGGACCAGTGGGACGACGAGGACGGGTTGGAGCTCGTCTTCGAGCTGGAGGCCTAGGCGGGCGGTTCCTCGAAGCTCGCCTCGAAGGCGGCCTGCTCATCGGCCGGCATGCCGTACGTGTGGCGCTCCTCGGGATAGGCGCCGGAGCGGATGTCGGCCACGAACGCCGCAAGCGCCTCGCGGATGACCGTCGCCAGGTCCGCGTAGCGCTTCACGAAGCGCGCGGTGTGCCCCTCGGTCAGTCCCAGCAGGTCGTGGTAGACGAGCACCTGCCCGTCGCAGGCGGGCCCCGCTCCGATCCCGATGGTGGGAATCGTGAGCGCCGCGGTGATGCGGGCCGCCACCGGCGTCGGCACCGCCTCGAGCACGATCGAGTAGCAGCCGGCCTCCTGGAGCGCCAGCGCGTCGGCGACGAGTCGCTTCGCCTTGCCGGCCGTCCGTCCCTGGGCCTTGTAGCCGCCCAGCGCCGTGACCGACTGCGGGGTGAGGCCGATATGCCCCATCACCGGGATGCCGGACTCGACGATCGCCCGCACCCGGGGGAGCATCCGCCCGGCGCCCTCGAGCTTGACGGTATCGGCGCCGCCCTCCTTGACGAAGCGGATCGCGTTGCGGACCGCATCCTGGTCGGAGACCTGGTACGAGCCGAACGGCATGTCGCCGACCACCAGGCAGTGGCGCACCGCGCGTGACACCGATCGGGTCATGAACAGCATCTCGTCCATCGTCACCGGCACGGTGGAGTCGTGGCCGAGCACCACCATGGCGGCGCTGTCGCCGACCAGGACGACGTCCATCCCCGCGGCCTCGGCCAGGCGTGCGCCCGCCGAGTCGTAGGCGGTGACCATGGCGATCCGGGTGCCCTGCCGCTTCATCTCGGCCAGCTCGTTGATGGCGAGCTTGGCGGGAACCTGGGCGTCGCCGACGTTGGTGTGGCTGGTGGTCATGCGCTAGGCCTCTGCGTCGAGGCGCACATTGTCTATCAGACGCGTCGATCCGACCACCACGGCCGCCGCCAGGGTGGGGCCGTCGAGGTCGGCCTCGGCCACGTAGTCGACCCGCAGCCCCGGCTCGGCGTCGAGGATGGCGCGCGCGGCACGCACCGCATCTCCCCCGGACCGATACGCCGCGAGGCCCGCCTCGAGGGCACGCGGCAGGGCCAGGGCCGCCGCCCGCTCCACCGGCGAGAGGAAGACGTTGCGGCTCGACAGGGCGAGGCCGTCGGCATCGCGGATCGTCGGGCACGCGACGATCTCGACCGGCAGCGCCAGGTCACGGACCACCTGCTTCACGACCGCCACCTGCTGCGCGTCCTTGCGGCCGAAGAAGGCGCGCTGCGGCTCGACCAGCAGGAAGAGCCGCGTGCAGATCGTGGCCACGCCGCGGAAGTGGCCGGGCCGCGCCGCGCCCTCGAGGTACGTGCCGACCTTGCCGGGGTCGATCCAGGTGTCGAAGCCCTCGGGGTACATCTCTGCCTCGTCGGGGGCGAAGAGGAGGTCGACGCCCGCGCCCTCGGCCGCCGCCGCGTCGCGAGCCTCGTCGCGCGGATAGTGGTCCAGGTCCTCGCCGCGGCCGAACTGCGCCGGGTTGACGAAGAGGCTGACCACCACGACGTCGCTCGCTTCCCGGGCGGCGGCGATCAGCGACAGGTGCCCGGCGTGCAGCGCGCCCATGGTCGGCACCAGCCCGATCCGCGCCCCAGCCTCACGCTCCGGGTCGAGCGCCGCGCGCAGCTCCGCGACGGTGCGGACGACCTTCACGGTCGCGTCGCCTCCGCCAGGGCGCGATACAGCGGCACCAGGTCCGGCGCCCGCTCCTCCAGCGCGCGGAGGTGCGCCTCGACCGTTGACCAGTCGCCGCGCGCGATCGGGCCGGTCAGGATGAAGCCGTTCTCGATCGTGCGCGTCATGAGCGGCAGCAGCGCCTCGGGTGGCGCGTGGCTCTCCTCCAGCAGCCGGGCGGCCGCCGCGTGGAGCGTCACCAGGAAGTTGCTCGCCATCGCCGCGCCGGCGTGGTAGAGCGGCTTGTCGGCATCGGCCAGGTCGAAGGGGTGGAGGCCGAGCGTGTCGGCCAGCCAGCGAGCGACGGCTCGGGCGTCATCGGTCTCAGCGGTGACGGCCGCCCAGGCGCCGTCAAGCTGTTCGGGGCCGCGTTCGCGGGTGAGGGTCTGCAGGGGATGGACGCTGAATCGTTGCGTGTGCGGGTCGAGCGCGCGGAGCGAGGTTGCGCCCGACACGTGGGCGATCCATGGACCGATCGGGACCTGCTGCGCCACCCCGGCGATCGCCCCGTCCGGCACCGCCAGGAGCACGAGGTCCGCATCGGCAAGGGGTTCGCGACCGGTCGTGACCCCCAGCCCGCGCTCAGCCAGGCGTGCCGCGATTGCGCTTCCGGCGCGCCCCGTACCGATCACCCGGACCGTGCTGATCATGCGGGGGAGTCTGCCACACCCCGCCGCTCAGCCTTCGAGGTAGACCTCGTCCACGAAGCACCAGCGCCAGTCCTCGCCCGGCTCCATCGACTCGGCCACCGGATGGCCCTCCGCCCGCGCATGGCCCGATGCGTGGCGCCCCGGCGACTCCTCGCAGCAGCCGACGTGCCCGCAGTGCAGGCAGCGGCGCAGGTGGAGCCACCGGCCGCCGGTTGCCAGGCACTCCTCGCAGCCCCGGCCGCGCGCGGCGACGGGGTAGACGCCGTCGAGGTGATGGCAGACCGAGTCGAGGGTCACGCCGCGATGGTAACGGTGCGCTCCTCCGAGCCGCGCAGGACGGTGACCGGCAACGCCGCATCGGCGGCCAGCGAGCCCATCGCCTCGAACAGGTCGTCGGCGCTCGTCACCGGCTTGCCGGCGGCGGCCACGATCAGGTCGCCCTCGGCGATCCCTGCCTTGGCGGCCGGCGAGCCGTCCTCGACGTCACGGACGAGCAGCCCGTCGCGCTCCTCGAGGCCGACCGCCCGGCGCAGCTGTCGCGCGACGTGGGCGGGCGCGAGCCCGACGCCCAGCCGTCGCTTCTTCGGCTCCTCGCCGCGGCCGAGCGCCGCCACGCGGTCCTTCAGCGACGCGTCCGTCGCGATCGCCTGGTAGAAGCCGCTCCCCAGCCGGTTGGTGTTGATCCCGAGCAGCTTGCCGTCGCCATCGACGATCGGTCCGCCCGACGAGCCGGGCAGCAGGGGAGCGGTGTGCTCGACCGCGCCCGCCACGCGACGCCCGCGCGGCCCGCGGAACGCCCGGCCAATCCCCGACACGTAGCCCACCGTGACGCGCAGCCCGTTCCCCGCCGGATTCCCAATCGCCACGACCGGCGAGCCGATCCCCAGCGCGGACCCGTCTCCCCACTGCAATCGCCGGCGCGTCGCCGGTGTCGACGCCGATCACCGCCAGGTCGCCGTCGCCATCGGCGCCGAGGACCTTGCCCTCGGCCTCGCGCCCATCGGCGAAGAAGACGTGGATCTCGTCGCCGTGCAGGTTGTGCGCGTTGGTGAGCACCTTGCCCTTCTCCACCACCACGCCCGACCCGCCGCGCCATCGGTTGCCGATGCCGACCGTCGAAGCGCCCGCCGTTGATGCGACCGATGCGATCGCCTTGCCAAGCTCATCCATGGGACCCATCGGTGCCTTCTCCATCTGGTAGCGTGTGACTTGCAATGCGCAAGTTACTCCCTCCAGACCGATTGTCAAGGCCGATGCCGTACGATCCCGTCATGGCCTCGCACGACTCACCGCTGGCCGCCGCGCTCGAGCGGGTGGGGGACCGATGGAGCCTCCTGCTGGTCGAGGCGCTCCTCCCCGGACCGCGCCGATTCGGTGAGCTGGAGGAGGCCGTTAGCGGGATCGCGCCGAACATCCTGGCCGACCGGCTGCGGCGCCTGGAGACGGAGCGGATCGTCTCCGCGACCCCCTACTCGGAGCGCCCGCCGCGCTTCGCCTACGCGCTCACCGATGAGGGTGCGGAGCTGGCCGGCGCGCTGCGCCTCCTCGCCGACTGGGGCTCACGCTCCTCCCGCGAATCCGAGCCGCTGCGCCACGCCAGCTGCGGCACGCCGGTCGAGGCGCGCTGGTACTGCCCCACCTGCGACCGCCCGGTGGAGGGCCAGGAGGCGGAGCAGGTCCGCCGGGTGTAACGTGCCGCGATGCACGCGAATACGAGGCTAGGCTGTCTCGCCGTGCTGGCGCTTCTTGTCGCGGCGTGCTCCGCCCGGCGTCAGCTGATCCGACAGGAATCACCGTGTCGCGTTCGGCGGCCGTAGCTGGTCCCCATCATCGCCGATGCAGATTGGCGTGAAGCTCGCGGATGTAGCTCGAAAATCGCTTGGATCTCCGCTTCTGACCGAATCCCTGTCGCGCGAACCTCGCCGCTGTCCCCAGAACACGACGGGCCAGTGACGGTCGTGGAATGCGAAGACCGTCGTCCGTCCTGTTGTCGGCGAACCACCCGAGCAGGCTCGTTCCCACACGAGGATATGCAGGTCGACTGACGCGGGCGTCGGTGGAGGGAATGCCGGATCGAGCGCCCAGCTCGCGGGTCCGAACTCCGCGGACAGGACGGTTTGTGGATCGCACTGGCCCATGCTGACCGGCCGCCAGCCGGTCACATCCGCAGCCACCTCGGTGGAGACCCAGCCGGGCGACCCAAACGCATCAGTGCGCGCGAGGAAGATCGCGCCCGTATCGTCGCGGCCCGCCAGCCGCCAGGTCCAAGTGGAGGAGCCGGGGAACTCCGAACCGAACTTCGCGAGACTCGCGCGCAGGGCATCGAACTCGGGGCCCGAGGCGTCTTCGGCGCCATTCGGCTGAGTCAAGCCCGACCGTGGGAAGGAGCGCCCGCCACACGTTACCTGCCCCCCGGTGCCCGACGTCGCTGTTGGCAGGGGTTCCGCCGACACTGGCCAGCTCGGAAGCGACGGAGTTTCGCCTGGTCGTATCGAGCACGCCGCCAAGCCCAACACGATGACCACCGCTCCAAGCACGGATCTGACATCCATGGCGTGAGCAAGGATGCGCCGCACGCCGCCTCTTGACATGTGACTAATCGGTCACATATAGTCCTCCCGTGGATGAGGAAGTCTTCCGAGCCCTTGCCGATCCCAGCCGGCGTGGCCTGCTCGACGCGCTTCGCGAACGCGACGGACAGGCGCTCTCCGAGCTGGAGGCGGCGCTGCCGGGGATGACCCGCTTCGGCGTCATGAAGCACCTCCGGGTGCTCGCCGACGCCGGGCTGATCACCACCCGCCGCGACGGGCGCCGGAAGCTCCACTACCTCAACGCCGTCCCCATCCGGCTCATCTACGACCGATGGGTCAGCAAGTACACCGAGCCCTGGGCGGCTGCCCTGACGGGCCTGAAGCGTGAATTGGAGAAGCCGATGGAGAAGGTCTTCGAGATCTACATCAAGACGACCCCGAGCGCCTCTGGGACGCGATCACCGACCCGGAGCAGCGGGCGAAGTACAACTTCGGGGCGCGCCACCTGTCGGACTGGACCCCGGGCTCGCGGTACGAGATGGGCGCCCCCGGAGCCCCGACCCTCCTTGGCGAGGGCGAGAACCTCGTCGTCGACCCGCCGCACAGGCTCGTCCAGACGATGCGGGCGCTGTGGGGCGACGACGTCAAGGCGGAGGGCACCTCGCGGGTCACCTGGGAGATCGAGCCGGTCGGCGACTCGTGCCGGCTCATCGTCACCCATGACCAGCTGCGCGAGGGCGCCAACGACCAGCTCTACGGCGGCTGGCCGATGATCCTCTCCGGCCTCAAGACATGGCTCGAGACCGGCGAGCTGCTCACCACCCCCGGCTCGCTGCTGTACGCGACGCCGCAGAGTTAGGAGGCACCTGCATGACCGCACCCGAAAACGTCTACCAGGTCGAGATCGCCACCACGCCAGAGCGCCTGTGGCAGGCGATCGTCGACCCGGAGCAGACGCGCAAGTACTACTACGGGGCCCTCAGCAAGTCGGACTGGAAGGTCGGCTCGCGCTGGACGAGCGAGGGCGAGGATGGTGAGGTCTACCTCGAGGGCAAGATCCTCGAGATCGATCCGCCGCGGCGCCTGGTCCACACCCTGCGCGTGCTGCAGGACCCGACCGCAGCGGCCGAGGCGCCGTCGCGGGTTGAGTACGAGATCACGCAGATCGGCGACCGGTGCCGGCTGACGCTGATCCACACCGGCCGTGGTCCCGCCACGATCGAGTACACCAGCGGTGGCTGGGAGACGATCTTGGGCGGGCTGAAGGAGCTGCTCGAGACCGGCGAGGTGGTCGGCGCCGCCATGTAGCGGCGATCCTCTAGAACGGTTTGACCACCATCAGCCAGAGCAGAACGCCAAGACCGATGAAGCCGACCGCCGCGAGCTCGAGGGCTCGCGGCGAGTCGAGCGCCTTGGCCAGGGCTGCGGGATCGGCTTCGGGGATCGACCGCGCCCTTGTGGTCGTAGAAGCCGGGCAGGCCGAGCCCGTGGCGGATCGCGTCGTGGTGCTTGACGCCTCGCACGCTCATGAAGGCGAAGAGCAGGACCAGCACGCCGATCGAGATCCAGATCCAGAGGTGCCCCCAGTAGTTGCCGACGAACCCGCTGACGATGCCGGAGATCAGGAGCACCACGATCGAGACGTCCGTTACCGGCAGGCTCACCTTCGACAGGTCGAGCATGGCCGTGACCCGGGCCGGATCGCGCTCGCCGCGCAGCTTCAGGGTCGTGAAGGCGGACACGCCGTGGGCGAGCGCGAAGGCAAAGCCGGCGGCCACGTGGAGGAGCTTGAGCCACGGCGTCCAGTCCATCGGTCAGACCTCCGACGTTTCGCTGGCGGGCGCATTGACGAGCCGCCACGCCTTCAGGCCAAGCGTCACGCCGATCCAGAAGATGGCCAGGACCAGCACGGGGTGCAGGGCGGACACCAGCGGGTAGTCCGCGCGCAGGCCGGGGAGCAGCGGCTGGATGCCCTGGACGACGAGCAGGGCGACGGTCCAGGTGAGCAGCTCGCGCCCGACCTTGGCCACGACCGCCACGATGAGCAGTCCGATCGGGGCCAGGTGCAGGAGGTAGCCCAGGTATCGGTGCAGCTCGAAGTCACGCTCCGGCGTGAACATCGCAGCTCCGGCCAGGAAGGTCTGGAGCACGATCCCGGCCAGGTAGAGCCAGACCAGGCCGGCAAATGCGTATCGGGCAGACGAGACCATCAACCCCTACCCTCCAACTCCGATGACTTGCGGTCGCCGCGAAGTGCGGCTGGATAATACTGTGCCCCATGCCCATTGCTGCACCCCTTCCCGAACCATGGGCCAGCGTCCGTCAGCAGCTCCGCGAGCGAGGCCTGCGCTGGACGCCGCAGCGTCGCGCCGTGGTCGAGGTGCTGGCCGCCAGC
Organism: uncultured Chloroflexia bacterium; assembly: GCA_963782015.1. Lineage (GTDB taxonomy): Bacteria > Chloroflexota > Limnocylindria > QHBO01 > QHBO01 > CF-167. The sequence continues at coordinate 409,459 of CAWAHY010000004.1, read as the reverse complement.
GAGGGGCACGTCACCGGCGCCGAGCTGATCGAGCGCTGCCGGGCGATCGACCCCTCCACCATCCCGTCGACCGTGTACCGCACGCTCGACGTGCTCGAGGAGCTGGGGCTGGTGCAGCACGGCCACGGGGCCGATGGGCGCGAGGAGTTCCACGTCGTGCCTGAGCGGCGCCACGGCCACCTGCACTGCGCCACCTGCGGCGGACGCTGGGAGATCCGTGCCGCCCCGGCGCGGGCGCTGGTGGATGCGCTGCGCGCCTCCGATGGCTTCGAGGTCGACCTCTCGCACGTGACGGTGGTGGGCCGCTGCCGTGACTGCGCGGCGGCCGCGGGCGCATGAGCGAGCCGACCTTCCTGGGGCTGCCATCGGTCGCCCCGGACCAGCTTGCCAACGACGCCGCCGACGTCGCGATCCTGGGTATCCCGTTCGGCGTCCCATATCCCGCCCCCGGCCTGACGGCCGGCTGCGCGGAGGCGCCCGCAGCGGTGCGCGCCCGCTCGCAGCGGCTGGCCCGCTTCGCCGATCACCACGACTTCGACCTCGACGGGCCGATGCTGGTCGGCTCCCCGCCGCTCCGGATCGTGGATGCCGGGGACGTGGCCGGCTCGGCGGACGATGGAGCCGGCAACTCGGCGCGCGCCGAAGCCGCGATCGCTGCCCTGCTGGATGCCGGCGCCGTCCCGGTCGTGATCGGCGGCGACGACTCGGTGCCGATCCCCGTCCTGCGGGCGTACCGCGGGCGCGGCCCGCTCACCGTGTTGCAGGTGGATGCCCACCTCGACTTCCGCGACGAGGTGGCCGGCGTGCGCGACGGCTACTCCTCGACGATGCGCCGCGCGGTGGAGATGGAGCACGTCGAGCGGGTGGTGCAGGTCGGGCTGCGTGGCGTGGGCAGCGCCCGCTCCTCGGACGTGGCCGATGCCCGCGCGGCCGGTAACCTGCTGGTCACCGCGCGCGAGCTCCGCGAGCGCGGAGTCCCGTGGCTGCTCGGGGAGCTGCCCCCGGACGGATCGGTCTTCGTCGTCTTCGACCTCGATGGGCTCGACCCCTCGGTCGCCTCGGCGGTGAGCGGGCTCTCGCCCGGCGGCCTCTCCTACGACGAGGCCGGCGACCTGCTGGCCGGCGTGGCGGCGCGCTGCCGGGTGGCGGGTGCGGCCTTCACCGAGCTGGTGCCGGCGCGCGACCTCAACGAGGTCTCGACCCTGGTGGTGGTGCGCCTGCTGATGCGGCTGCTGGCGGCCATCGACCGCAACCGCTGAGGCGCGGCCCGACAATTCGCTAACGAGCCTTATCCGGCGTCGCGTCGCGATCGCAACACCGCTGCCCTACGCTCCGATGGTGAGCCCTTCTGGCGACGCCGCCGATATCGCCCGCAAGGCCGCCATCGAATGGCGGATTGCCCGTCTCAAGGTCGCCGTCTGGGCCGGGGTCGCCGGCGCCTGGCTGGCACTGTGGGCCCTCGTCAGTGGGGCAGTGGCTGTGACCACGACGGTGCCGGCGGTCCCGAGCGCGAGCAACGAGCAGAGCCAGGCGACCGACCTCTTCGGCCAGGGCTCGACCCTTGGCCTCGGCACCGGGACGCCGGTCCTGCGGTCGAATGGGTCCTGACGCCCTGCTCGACGCGCGACCGGGTGCGCTGGGCGAGCACCACTTCCGGTCGATGGGCTGCCAGGTCAGCGTGCTGGCGCCGGCCGATCGACGCGACGCCTGGCCACGCACGCGCGCGGTCATCGACGAGTGGGACGAGCAATTCAGTCGCTTCCGCCGCGACTCCGAGCTCGAGCGCCTGAACGACGCGGATGGCAGGCCCTTTCCGGCGAGCCGGAAGATGCTGACGGTCCTGGAGGCCGCGGTGCGGGCCGCGCGAGCCACGGACGGGCTCTTCGACCCGCTGCTCGGCGGCCGGATGCGTGAGCTTGGTTACGACCGCACCTTTGTCGAGCTGCCTGTCGACCGTCCGCCGCTGCCGCTCGGCGACTGGCGCCCCGGCGCGTGGCGCGAGATCGTCGTCGACGCGGAACGCGGCACCGTGCGGCTGCCGCGCGGGCATCGGCTCGACCTTGGCGGGATTGTGAAGGGGATGGCCGTCGACGCCGCCCTGGATGCTCTCGTGGCAGCCGGGCTGCCATTCGCCGCGGTCAATGCGGGCGGCGACCTGTCGGTCTTCGGTCTTCCGCCCGGGGCGGACGCCTGGAACGTGGAAATCGAGGGCCCTCATCCGACGGTGGTCGCCGTCCGCGGCGGCGCCCTTGCGACGTCATCGGTCCTGCGCCGCAGGTGGAGGGTCGCCGGCAGCGAGCTTCACCACCTGCTCGACCCGCGCACCGGGACGCCGGCGGCTGGGCCGATCGTGCAGGCCACGGTCGCGGCGGCGAGCTGCGCCCAGGCGGAGGTCGCGGCCAAGGTGGCGATGCTCTCCGACCTGCCGGGGGCCGTCGGTCGTCTCGAGTCCAGCCGGCTCGCCGCGCTGCTCGTCACCGCCGCTGGCGAGGCGTGGCGGGTGGGGGCGTGGCATTGACCATCGACCACACCCTTTCCTGGGAGGTGGCGCGCGTCGGCGGCATCCTGGCCTACGCCCTGGCGACCGCATCGGTCGTGCTGGGGCTCCTCCTTTCGCTGAAGGCTCACTCGACGCGCTGGCCCCGCTTCATCACCAATGAGCTGCACCGACACCTGAGCCTGCTGTCGCTGGTGTTCATCGGGCTGCACTCGGCGGCGGTATGGGTGGATCCATTCACCGGTTTCAACCCCGCCGAGGTGTTCCTGCCGATGGCGTCGCATTATCGGCCGCTGTGGATCGCGTTCGGGATCGTGGCGGCCTACCTGTCCGTGGCCGTGTGGCTGTCCGAACGCGTGCGCCGCCAGGTGGGCTATGCCTGGTGGCACCGCTTCCACATGCTCACCTTCGTCGTCTTCCTGCTCGGCACCGTGCACGGTCTGGGAACCGGCAGCGATTCGACGGCTCCTTGGGCGATGGCGCTGTACGGCGGCTCTGTCCTCCTCGTCGCGGCGCTCACGCTGGTGCGCGTCGGGCGGAGCCTGGCCGGGCGCCCGGGCTGGGCCGTCGCCGGGACCGTGGCGGCAGTCGTGATGGCGATCGCCTTCTTCGCGGTCCGCGGGCCGCTCTATCCAGGCTGGAACGCCGTCGCCAACAATGGGAACGGCAACGGCGCCTCCGCGACATGGGCGGCCGCGCACCCCGTGACGGAGGGTCCGCCGCTGGAGTTCGCCGCGGACCTTCGGCTCACGCTCATCCGCGACGACCTGCTCGATGCCCGCTTCGACGGCACCCGGCCGGGAGAGCTGCAGCTCCTGCTGCGCCGCTCCGACTCGCTGCTGGCCATCCTCTTTGCCGACGGCTGGTCGTGTCGCGGCGGCCTGACGATCACCGGCGAGCAGGCGGTCGCGTCGCGCTGCGTGGGAACCGATGGCGTGGCCCTGGGCGTGCAGCTCACCGGGCTGCAGGAGTCAGACGAAGCGCTGGTCGGCCACCTGCACGTGGCGCGCGGCTAGCTAGCGCACGTCCAGCGTGGCGTTGGCTCGCGCGGATCGCTCGAGGTAGACGAAGAGGGCGAAGGCGGCGACGGCGTAGGCGATCCCGATCACTGCCTCGATCCCGATCAGCCCGCCGACCTGCGTGAATCCGGCGCCATCGGCCGCCTGACGCACCGCCTCCAGGCCGTGGGTGAAGGGCAGCAGGTTGCCGATCACCTGCATCCAGCCCGGCAGCTCGGCGAGGGGGATGTTCACGCCGCAGAAGAGGAGGATCGACATCGTCACCAGGTTTGCGCCGAACAGGCCATCCCGTAGCCGGAGCGAGATGGCGCCCTGGAGCGCGCCGATGGCGGTGCACGCGAAGACGGTGACGACCAGGGCCAGGCCCGTCACCAGCAGCGAGCCGGGGGCGAGGCGGACGCCGAGGAAGAGGACGCCGAGTCCAAACGCGTAGAGGGAGACCAGGAGACCGTTCATGACGAAGGGCATGAAGCGGCCCGCGAAGACGGCGACCCGGTTCGCCGGGGTTGCCAGCAGCGCCGGGAGCGTCCCGAACCAGCGCTCGTTGGCGATCGCCATCGTCATCCCGAAGACGCCGGCGATGGCCGAGACCTGGACCGCGTTGCCGATCGCAAAGTAGGCGGGCGAACGATCCGTGGCATACGAGCCGAGCGCGGCGAAGAAGAGGAGCTGGAAGGTTGGGCCACCGATGAGGGTGGGGATGTAGATCGATGGACGCGCCCAGTTGAAGAGCATCCCGTAGCTCATCCGGCCGCCGTACCAGAAGACGCGCCACGCGGCACGGAGCGTGTTGGGCGAGATCCCCGAGATCGGGCCGGCCAGCGCGGTCATTGGAGCGAGAGGGTTGCGTCGCGGCGGGCCTTGGCCAGGACGAAGACGAGCGCCACCCGCGCGCCGACGTAGTAGGCCACCGAGAGGACGAAGCACATCACGATCGCCAGGATCGGCGGCTCGGCGCCGATGGTGGCGCCGCGGATCGCCTCCATCCCCCACGTCGGGGCGAGGAGCCAGCTGATCGGGCTCACCCAGAAGGGCAGCGTCGCCAGGGGCACGAGCAGGCCGGTCGCCAGCCAGATCGGGTACTCGAGCAGGTTGCCGAGGGCATTGGCGTGGCGATAGAGGACGAACGTGGTGGCGATCAGCATGCCGAGCGAGCCGAGAGAAACGACTGCGGCGAGGAGGGAGAGGGGCAGGATCAGCGGGTAGGTCGCCTCGATCGGCATGCCGAAGAGGAGGAACCCCCACGCAAGCGTGGCCAGGATCCCGTAGAAGCCGAAGAGGACTGCCCCGAAGGTCTGGCCGACCAGGATGAAGTCATAGCGTGTCGGCGCGTTGACCAGCAGCTCCAGGGTTCCCTCCCAGCGCTGCCAGGCGATCGCCCCGCCGCAGCCGAAGAGGGTGGTGCTCCAGACCCCCATCATCCCGGCGCCGAGGGCGACGTAGAGCAGCGTCTGGCCGGCGGTTCCGCCCCCTGACTTGAAGAGGAAGAAGGCGAGCGTGGCGAAGATGAGCGGCGAGATGAAGGTCAGCAGGATGAAGAACTCGCTGGCCAGCAGCATCCGCACGTTGAACCAGGTCACGAAGCCGATCAGGCGCAGGACTCGCGCGGAGCTCATCTCGGCACCCTACTGGACCGATGCAGCCCGCGCCGAGCGGGCCTCGTCGTCGCCGGTGGTGGCGATCAGGTGGACGTACGCGTCCTCCAGCGTCGGCTCGCGCGCGACCACCTTTCCAACCCGCGTGTCGCCCAGCAGCGACAGCAGACGCTGGGTGATGTGCGCGCCGCGGTCGCTCTGGACCAGGAGGATCTGGCTCTGGTCACGCTCCTCCATGTTGATGGCGCTCACCTCCTCGTCGCGCCTGACACGCTCGACGGCCTCGTCTGTCACGCCGAACGTCTCGATCTCGACGATCGTTCGATTGGCGATGGCGCCCTTCAGGTCCGCCCCCGTGCCGAGGGCCACGATGCGGCCCGCGTTGATCACCGCGATCCGGTCGCAGAGGGCATCGGCCTCGAACATGTAGTGCGTGGTGAGGAGCACGGTCTTGCCTGCGTCGACCAGGGAGCGCACCGTCTGGCGCAGCTCTCGTGCTCCCACAGGGTCGAGGCCGATCGAGGGCTCGTCCATGAAGATGACCTGGGGGTCGTGGAGCAGCCCGCGGGCGATATGCAGCCGTTGCCGCATCCCACGGCTGTAGCCCTCGACCTTCTCGTTCTCCCGCCCGGTGAGGCCGACCAGCTCGAGCAGCGCTGCGATCCGGCGCTTCTGCTCGGATGGCTCGACGCCATAGAGCTCGGCGAAGTAGCGCAGGTTGTCGACCCCGCTGACCCGGTCGTAGAGCCCGCGGTCGCCGCCGAAGACGTAGCCGATCCGCCGCCGCACCGCCTCGGTCTCGCGCACCACGTCGAAGCCCATCACCTTTGCCGTGCCGGAGGTCGGCAGCAGCAGCGTGATGAGCATCTTGATCGTCGTCGTCTTGCCCGCCCCGTTTGGGCCGAGGAGGCCGAACAGCTCGCCCGGTCGCACCTCGAAGCTGATGCCGCGCACCGCGTCGACGGTCATCGGCCGTCGCCGCACCACCCCGGTATGGGTCCGATAGGTCCGTACCAGGTCGATCGCTTGGATGGCGGACACGTCGCCCGGAGGGCCGGCCATCAGAACCAGTCGTGGCGCTTGAAGAAGACCGCGGCGCCGATCATCACCACCGCCATGGCGCCGAGCGCGAAGGCGTAGCCCAGCGGCCAGCTCAGCTCGGGCATGAAGTGGAAGTTCATGCCGTAAATGCCGGCGATCAGGGTCGGCAGCATGATGATCACGGTGAAGGCGGTGAGCCGCTTCATCACCGCGTTGAGGTTGTTGCTGGTGACCGACAGGTTCGCCTCCAGCGCCGAAGCCAGCAGGTCGCGCTGCAGGTCGAGCTGGTCGAGCACGCGCACCAGGTGGTCGTACAGGTCCTGGAAGTACGGCGCCGATGCGTCGTCGACGAGCGGCAGGTCGCGCCGCAGCAGCCCGTTGGCCACGTCGCGCTGCGGAGAGAGGCTGCGCCGCAGCTCGAGGAGGTCGCGCTTCAGGTCCAGGATCGGCCGCAAGGTGCCCGCGACCTTGCCGCCCTCCAGGATCCGGTCCTCCAGGTCCTCGATCTGATCCGAGAGCCGGTCGAGGAGCGGGAAGTACCCGTCGACGACGGCGTCCAGGATTGCGTACACGAGCGACCCTGGCGTGGTGGCGACCGCGTCCGGCTTCTGCCGGAAGCGAGCCTCGATCCCCTCCATCGCCGATGAATCCTGCCAGCGCACGCTCACGACGTAGCCCGGGCCGGCAAACAGGTGCAGCTCTCCGAGGTCGAAGGCTCGTTCGGTCGAGGCCGGCGCCAGGACCTCGTAGGTCACGATCACCTGCTGCGCGCTGTACGTGTCGAGCTTCGGTCGCTGCCTGCGCTTCTCGAGATCCTCCTGCGCCAGCGGATGGAGGTCGAATTCGTCGCGCAGGAGCGCGAGGTCATCGGTCCCGGGTGAAACGATGTCGAGCCACACCAGCGTGTCCGGCTGCGAGCGGAGGCTGTCAATCTCCTCGAGATCGACCGCTCCGAGCACGCGGAGCTCTCCGCCGGGGAGACGCGCCAGGCACGTCCGAGTGGCATGACCGTCCATCGCGCCGAGTCTACCGTTCGCGCACGGTCAGCACGGGCACCGCTCAGCCCCGGCCGATCAGCGCGGCGGCGGCATCCCGGGCACCACGGTCGGCGAAGGTCAGCAGCAGGTTGGTGCCGTACCAGTCCACCTTCAGGGCGGGCACGGAGCGGTTCACCAGCACCAGGTCGCCGGGCTCGATCGACCCGAGGCCGCCGAGCAGGCGCGGGATCGTCACTTCGATCCGCCCGGCGGCGGACTCCACGCTCACATCGGTCCCTTCGCGGAGTCCCGCGCGCAGGGTGGTGGCCTGGTCGTCGACCTCGTGCGGCGAGGCGTTGAGCGGCGTGATGCGGCCGGTCGCCCGGCAGTGGACCACGGTGCGGAGTGGCGCCGGCTGTCCGGATCCGCTCCGGCCGGTGGCGTGGAAGAGCGGGTACCCGATCCGGCGGCCGACCAGGAGCAGCCCGCCGACCGCGACAAACAGAATCGGCCCGAGCCACAGATGGTCCACCGGCAGCGACGGGTCGTGGTCGATCACCGCCGTCCGCAGCTTTCGGCCCCAGCCCAGCGCGCTCCGAACCCCCGGCTGCGCCAGGAAGCGGGCGATCGCGTCCCGATCCCTCGTCACCGCTCCCACGCCGTGGAAGGGAGCCACCGAGGGCGGATAGGTGGTCCGCACGACCGCCCAGCCCTTGCCGGACGGATCGGTTGCGAGGTTGTCCCACGAGCCGAGCCCGGCGGCGAGACGGCGCGCCACGCAGTCCCCGCGCACCACGCAGCTGGCGATGCCGTCCTCGATGCGAACTCGGACGCGCACGACCTCGCCGGGGGCCAGCGTGGCCGCCTCTGTCCAGCGAGCCGAGGTCACGGACATGCTCGACCGGCCCCGCCACCTCGGCCAGGAGCAGCCCGCTCACCGGCCGGATCGGCTCGGTCCCGTCCCGCGCGGCGATGGCGGCCACCGCCCCATCGACCGCAGCCGCCTGGTCCAGCACGCGGACCACCATCGTTCGCGTCCGCAGCGCATCGGCCGTGATCGGGGAGCGGATCAGCGCGATCCGCTGATCCTGGGTGCTGTCGCGCAGGAGGTACCAGCGCCAGGGCTGCGAGACCGCCGCCGGCGCGTCGATCGGCGACTCCGTGGGGAAGGTGACCAGGAGCGCCAGCCCCTCGACCGAGACCAGGGTCACGCCCTGCCCGCCCCGCCGATTCACGAGGTCGGATGGCGTCTCCGGGTGAACGATCAGCTCCAGCACGACCTGGACCACCGGGGCGACGGTGAGCACGGCGCAGACCGCGACCACGATTGGCAGGACCCGGAACGAGGTCTGCAGCCAGGCTGCGAAGCGGCGACCCTGGGCCAGGATCGACCAGGCCAGGGTGACGGCCACGATCGCCGCCGCGACCAGCGGGGCGCCACTCACGCTCGTCCGGATCACCCCCGAGATAAGCGCGACCGCGACCGCGGCTCCAACCGAGACCAGGAGCTGTCGGACCAGCTGCCTGCCCGAGGAGGCGACCAGCAGCTGCACGGAGATGCTGAGGAGCAGCGTCACCGCGCCGGCGACGAGCGCGAAGAAGGTTGGGTTGCCCTGCAGCTGCGAGAGGAGCCAGAAGGTGGTGGCGGCCAGCAATCCGGCCACGCCGGCCGTGGTCAGCCCGACCGCTCCCCAGGCCAGCCACGTCCGATTGACCGATGGGCCGACGGCGGTTCGCACGAGGTTGTCGAGCCCGGTCGGCAGGTAGCCGAGGAGGGCAAGCAGGCGGTGAATGGGATGCTCCCCTCAGGATGCTGCGACTGTCATAGGGGATGGGCAGTCGGGCGGTTCACCCTGCACCGAACGACCAGCCCGCCCCGGTCCACCAGCCATGGAGCAGCTCTCCGCTCGACGAGGTCAGAAACAGGTCGATCCTGCCGGGCCCCCAGCTGCAGGCGGTGGGGTCTGACCCGATGCGCACGCCGAGCGACTCCCACGGCTGCCAGCCGGACGGCAGGTACCGGCGGTGCATGAGCAGCCCATCGCGGGCGCGGGCGAAGACATCGATCCGATCGGCCCCCCAGCTGCAGGCGGCCGGGCTGCCGACCAGGTCCCCGCCATGGGCATGTCGCTCGTGCCACGCGGAGCCGTCCCAGTAGGTGTCCCACAGCTGGCCGTCGGAGCCGATGAAGAAGACCTGCATCTCGTCCTCGGCCCAGGTGGCGACCGCCGGCCGCGACCCGACCTCGCTGCCCAGTGACTCCCAGTCCGGCATCGGCCTCCTCCTTCGTCGTTCGACCCGACATGATGGGGCGCGCCGGCTCCGCCCGCATCGGTCCGAGCCCTTATGCTCCCCGCGTGGACCGCTGGAAGACGATCATCGAGCCATTCCGGATCAAGAGCGTCGAGCCGATCCGGATGACCTCGGTCGAGGAGCGCGAGGGGCACCTCCGCGAGGCCGGCTACAACCTCTTCAACCTGCACGCGGCCGACGTGATCATCGACCTCCTCACCGATTCCGGCACTGGGGCGATGTCGGCCGAGCAGTGGGCGGGCATCCAGCGCGGCGATGAGTCCTATGCCGGCTCGCCATCGTGGTTCCGCTTCCTCGAGGGCGTGCAGACGCTCTTCCCGTTCAAGCACGTGATCCCCACCCACCAGGGGCGGGCCGCCGAGAAGATCCTCTTCAGCGTGGTCGGCGGGCCGGGCAAGGCGATCCCCAGCAACACGCACTTCGACACGACCCGGGCCAATGTCGAGTACACCGGCGCCGAGGCGGTCGACCTGGTGATCGAGGAGGGGCGCCACCCATCGGTCATCCATCCCTTCAAGGGCAACATGGACCTCGCCGCGCTCGACGCCTTCATCCGCGAGCGCGGGGTGGAGAACGTGCCGCTGGTGATGGTCACGATCACCAACAACTCCGGCGGCGGCCAGCCGGTCAGCCTCGAAAACCTGCGCGGCGTGCGAGCGATCTGCGACCGATACCGGCTGCCGCTCTTCCTCGACGCGTGCCGCTTCGCGGAGAACGCATGGTTCATCAAGCAGCGCGAGCCGGGGCAGGCGGACCGATCGATCCCCGATATCGTGCGCGAGGTGGCCTCGCTGGCGGACGGCATGACGATGTCGGCCAAGAAGGACGCGATCGCCAATATCGGTGGCTGGCTGGCGCTCAATGACGATCGTTGGGCGGAGGCGGCCCGCAACCTGCTGATCCTGACCGAGGGCTTCCCGACGTACGGCGGCCTGGCCGGCCGCGACCTCGAGGCGATCGCCCAGGGGCTGCGCGAGGTGGTCGACGAGGACTACCTGCGCTACCGCATCCGCTCGACCGCCTACCTGGGCGAGGCGCTGGTCGAGAGCGGGATCCCCTGCGTGCAGCCGATCGGTGGCCACGCGGTCTACCTCGATGCCGCCGCCCTGCTGCCCCATATCCCACCGCTCCAGTACCCCGGCCAGGCACTGGCGATCGCCCTCTACCGCGAGGGCGGGATCCGCGGCTGCGAGATCGGCACCGTCATGTTCGGGAAGCATCCGGATGGCACCGAGACCCCTGGGCCGATGGAGCTGGTGCGCCTCGCCATCCCGCGCCGCGTGTACACCCAGTCGCACATCGACTACGTGATCGAGGTGGTGCGCTCGGTGGCCTCGGGAGCGCGGGAGCTGCGCGGCTACCGGATCGTCGAGCAGCCGGCGCAGCTCCGGCACTTCACCGCCCGCTTCGAGCCGCTCACCGGCGCATGACCGTATGATCTGCCGATGACAACCTTCGCCCAGCGACTCAGCAACTGGCGCTACGTGATGAGCCACCCCAGCCTGCCTGACGGCGTGGAGATGGACGCGGTCAGCAAGTGGATGATCGTCACCCGCGCGGGCGTCTTCACCATGACTGCCACCTCCGGCCTGATCGGTGGCTTGCTGGCGATCGCAACGGTCGGCGCGGCGGTCAACTACTGGTATCTCGCCCTGGCGGTGATCGGCCTGGTGGTCTCGCACGCGGCCAACAACATGATCAACGACTACTTCGACCTGCAAGAGGGGATCGACACCGACGACTACGTCCGCGCCCTCTACGCGCCACACCCGATCCTGTCGGGTTGGCTGAGCAAGGCTCAGCTGCGCAACGCGATCCTGGTGGCGAACGTCATCGACCTCGCGATCCTTCTCTTCCTCGTATCGGTCCGCGGCCCGTGGGTCGCGGCGTTCGCGCTCGGCGGGCTCTTCATCAGCGTCTTCTACGTGGCTCCGCCCGTCAGCCTCAAGCGACGCGGGCTGGGCGAACCTGGCGTCTTCCTCGTGTGGGGTCCGCTCATGATCGGCGGCACCTACTTCGTGGCCACCGGGATGCTGCCCGGCTGGGTCTGGGTGGCGTCCCTGCCGTACGCCATCCTGGTCACCGGCGTCCTGTTCGGGAAGCACATCGACAAGATCATTCCCGACACCAAGCTGGGCATCCACACGCTCCCGGTGATCCTGGGTGATGTGCGCGCCCGGCGCGTCGCGCAGGCGCTGATGATCTCCTTTTACCCCATCGTGATCGGCTCCGCGCTCATCGGCTGGATTGGCCCGTTCGTGATGCTGGTGGTGCTCGGCGTCCCGATGCTGATTCGGGTGCTCGGCCAGTTCTCCCGGCCGCGCCCCGACTCCCCGCCGGAGGGTTATGTCGGCTGGCCCCTGTGGTACGTGGGCGGGGCATTCCTCCTCACCCGGCGCGCGGGCGGCCTCCTCATGCTGGGCCTCCTGCTCAACGCCCTCCTGCCTGGCATCCACCTCCCCTGGGTCGCCTGACCGCACGCGGGACAGATGTTCCCGATCGCTGACGAAAACCTCCCCGGACGCGGCCTGCCCTGGGTGACGCTGGGCCTGATCGCGGCCAACGTCGCTGTCTTCCTGCTGCTCCAGGCGGCGACCGCGGACAACACCTTCACCTATGCCTTCAGCGCGGTACCGCTCGAGATCACGACGGGGGTCGACCAGGTCCAGGCGATCCCGATCCTCATCGACGGGACGCAGTACCTGGTGCCGCAGGCGCCCGGCCCCGACCCGATCTACCTCACCCTGCTGTCGAGCATGTTCATGCACGGCAGCTGGCTGCACCTGGGCGGCAACATGCTCTTCCTGTGGATCTTCGGTGACAACGTGGAGCACCGCGCCGGCCCGATCCTGTTCCTGGTCGCCTATCTCGCCACCGGCCTCGTCGGCTCGATGGCGCAGATCCTGGCCGACCCCAGCTCGCCGATCCCGTCCCTGGGCGCCTCGGGTGCGATCTCCGGCGTGCTCGGCGCGTACATCGTCCTCTTCCCCCACAACCGGGTCACCGCCTTCGTCTTCCGCTTCCTGATGCAGGTCCCCGCGCTGGTCGCGATCGGCATGTGGATCGCCCTCCAGCTCCTCTCCAGCCTCGCCGATCCGGTCGGCGCCGGAGGGGTGGCGTACCTGGCGCACATCGGCGGGTTCGCGGCAGGGGTCGTCGCGGGGCTGCTGCTGCGGGGGGTCCCCGACCGCGGCCCCCGGGCCGAAGTCGCCTGATGACTCCGTTGAACCGATTCGCGAAGCTCGCCATCGCCGCGGCGATCGCCACCTACCTGCTGATCGTGGTCGGCGGCCTGGTGCGCGCGACCGATTCCGGGCTCGGCTGCCCGGACTGGCCGCTCTGCTTCGGCGCCTGGGTCCCACCCCTCGAGCTGCATGCGTGGATCGAGCACAGCCACCGGCTGGTTGCCGCGGTCGCCGTCGGCCCGCTGGTGGCCGCGGTTGCCATCTGGACCGTCCTGACGCCCCGGCGGCGCGACCGCGTGATGCTCACTGCATCCATCGGCGCCGGGGTGCTGGTCGTCGTGCAGGCCTGGCTCGGCGGACAGGTGGTCATCCAGCAGCTCCGCGCCGAGCTGGTCACGGCCCACCTGGCGATGGCGCTGACCGTGCTGGCGCTGACCCTCGTGATCGCCGATCGGGCCGTCCATGGTGCCCTCCCGCGCGCGGCGGGCGGGTCTTCGACGCGCCTCGTGGCGTGGACCGGCGCCGCCGTCTTTGCGCAGATGCTGCTCGGGTCGTGGGTCAGCGGCACCGGCTCGGGCCTCGCCTTCACCGACTTCCCGCTGATGGGCGGAACGCTCCTGCCCACCATCACGATCAACGAGCAGGCGGTGCAGCTGGCGCATCGCGCGCTGGCGGCGGCGGTCGCCATCGGGGTGCTGTGGACCTGGTGGCAGATGCGGCGTAGCGTCACCGCCCCCGGGCCGCGTCGGCTCGCCGGCCTGGCGGCGGCCCTCGTGGTGGTCCAGCTGCTGCTCGGCGCCGCCAACGTCTGGTCCCGGCTGTCGGCCCTCTTCGTGGTGCCGCACCTCGCCGTCGGGGCCGCGCTGTGGGCGACCAGCGTGCTGCTCTACCTCGCGGTCCGTCGCCTGCCCCTCCCCGAGGCCGCTCCGCACCGGGCTGAGACCGAGCCGCGCCCGTCGAGCACCGGCGACTCCCTGCGCGCCTACGTGGCGCTCACCAAGCCGCGCATCATCGAGCTGCTCCTGGTCACGACCGTGCCCGACCATGGTGCTCGCGCAGCGTGGCGTGCCATCGATCTGGCTGATGGCGGCGGTGATGATCGGCGGCTCGGTCGCGGCCGGCGGGGCGAACGCCATCAACATGTACATCGACCGCGACATCGACGACGTGATGCGGCGGACCCGAAACCGTCCGCTGCCGCGCCAGGCGGTGACGCCCGGCCGTGCCCTGGCCTTCGGCATCATCCTGTCGGTCGTCTCGTTCGCCTGGCTGACGCTGACCGTCAACCTGCTCTCGGCGCTGCTGGCGGCGAGCGCGATCGCGTTCTACGTCTTCGTCTACACCATCTGGCTCAAGCGCACGACGCCGCAGAACATCGTCATCGGCGGGGCCGCGGGGGCGGTCCCGGTGCTGGTCGCCTGGGCGGCCGTGACCGGCACCGTGGAGGTGCCGGCGCTCGTCCTCTTCGCCATCGTCTTCTACTGGACGCCGCCGCACTTCTGGGCGCTCGCCCTTCGCTACCGCGGCGACTACGCCGCGGCCAAGGTGCCGATGCTCCCCGTCGTGCGCGGCGAGGCGGAGACCGCCCGCCAGATCGTCCTCTACACGCTGGTGCTGGTGGCCGTCTCGCTGCTCCTCTTCCCCGCGGCGCGGATGGGGCTCATCTACCTCGTCTCGGCCGTGGGGCTTGGGATCGGCTTCGTGTGGTACTCGCTGCGCGTCCTGCGCGACGCGAGCGACGGCAAGGCGGCGATCCAGCTCTTCCGCTTCTCGATCAGCTACCTGACCCTGCTCTTCGCGGCCGTGGCGGCCGACAGCCTGCTGCGACTGCCACTCACCTAGCCGGCGGTTACTCCGATGGCTCCCGCAGTGCGCTGACGCGCGCGTCCTCCCGCGCGTCCTCCCGGGCGGTGCGGCGATCCTCCGCCCGCACCCAGGCCGCCACCACCAGCCCCATGGCCAGCAGGAAGACGACGTCGCCGCCGACCCACATCAGCATGCCGCCGATGCTCTGGTCGACCGCCGGGGTCGGTCCCCAGTTGCGCACGTTGCTCAGGTAGTGCGGGTAGAGCGACGGTGGGGCGCTCATCAGCGCGATCCCGAGGAACGAGTTCTGGGGCATCGCCAGGAAGAGGTAGAAGAGCCGTGCCGGGTGGGGGAGCCGCCAGCGCCCCGGATCGGCGCCGACCACCGGCCACCAGAAGAGCAGCGCCGCGCCCAGGAAGGTGGCGTGCTGCAGGTCGTGCAGCCACGGCGTCTCGAGCGCCTGGTCGTAGAGCGAGCTGAAGTGCCAGCCCCAGTTGACCGCGGCGAAGAGGACCCAGGCCAGGAGCGGGAAGGAGAGGACGGCCATCACGCGACTGTGGAGGATCGCCACCAGCTGTCGACGGACCGCTGGCGAGGCCGCGCGCAGCGCCAGCGTCGCGGGCGCCCCGAGCAGGAGCAGGGGGGCGGCGACCAGCTGGATCAGCATGTGCTGGAACATGTGCACGCTGAAGAGCTGGCCCTCGTACGCCTCGATCGGCGAGGTGAGGGCCAGCAGCAAGGTCGCCAGGCCCCCCAGGAAGGCGGCGTCGCGCCAGCCGCTCGGAGGATGCGCCGGGTGCGCCCGTGCCACGCGTCGACCCAGCAGCAGCCAGCCCAGGGCGGTGGCCGTGACGCCGGCGAGCACCAGCGGCTCGAAGCGCCACTCGAACAGGATGGCCGGGAACGAGGGAGCCGGCGCTACCTCCCCGTGGCCCAGTGCCCGGGCGGGCAGCGCGAGGACGACGGCAACCGCCAGGCCCATGCCGAGTCTGCTGCGCATGACAGCGCATTCTGGCCCCGTACCGGCTCGCCCGCTGCTGTGGCGGAACCTGCCGCGCGCGCGGCGCGTCCAACGGCCATGAGACGTATCGCCCGCACGCTTCTGCCCGCCGCCATGGCGCTCTCCATCACCCTCACCGCGTGTGCCGCCCCGGGCGGCTCGATCGGCCCCATCGACCATCCCACCGGCGACGACCTGGTCCTCCGCATGCACTTCAGCGGCGGCTTCGCAGGCCCCGCCCTCGACTTCACCAGCTTCCCACCGTTCACGCTCAGCGGTGACGGGCGCGTCATCGTGCCGGGCGCGCAGATCGAGATCTTCCCGGGTCCCGCCCTCCCCGCCGTGAACGTCCGACGGCTCAGCGAGGCCGGCATCCAGGCCGTCCTCAACGAGGTGGCACGCACGGCCCTCTTCGGGACCAGCATCGGGTTCACGGGGGCGCAGAACTGCGTCATGGACGCGCGGCGACACGGTCTTCACGCTGCATGCCGACGGCCAGGATGTGACGGTCAGTGTCTACGGCCTCGGCACGCTGGACGCCGGCTTCCAATGCCCTGGGATCACCGCCACCGAGGTCGCCGCGCATCGGGCCCTGCTCCGGCTCAGCGATCGCCTCACCAACCTCGAGGGCTGGCTGCCCGCCGGCGCCTGGGCCGAGACGAGCTGGCGCCCGTACCAGCCGGAGGCGCTGCGCCTGGTGGTCCGCAACGCCGACGCCGATCCGGCCGACGGGAGCGGCATCGGCAACGGGCTGGTCGACTGGCCCGACAGCTCCAACCCGGTCACCTTCGGCGACGTCGGGCCGTTCGACGGGCAGCGCTGCGGCGTCGTGAGCGGGCAGCGTGCCGAGGACTGGTACGCGGCGCTCTCCGCGGCGCAACCAGCTGACCCGCTTCGTGAAGGACGACCATCGGTACGAGGTGACGCCCCGCCTGCTGCTCCCCGACGAGCCGCTGGAGTGCCCCAGGCTCCCCGCCTGAGCCGGGTTTGACCCAGCCGCTGACCCGATGTGACGCACCGCGTGGGCGGTGCGTCACGCCATGGGCATCGGTACAATACGCCGCGCGTGCCGCCTCCCGGTGGCGTGCCCCCGGTGGGAAACGAGTCGGACGCGGAGCCTCGAGCAGTCCCGCGTCATCGTCCACGATGAGGAGCCTCGAGACGAGCTGATGTCACGACCGATGGCCCGACCGCGGACTCGGGTCCTCCTTCGCGCCGGAGCCCTGCTCGCGCTGACTCGTCCTCACCGCAGCCTGCGGCATGATCCCGCCCGAGCCGCACACCACGCAGGCCAAAGAGGTCTTCTGGCTCTACAACGTCGTGCTGGTGCATGGGCGCGATCGTCTTCGTGGGGGTCGAGGGCTTCATCATCTACTCGGTCGTCCGCTACCGCCGCCGCGACGATCGGCTGCCGACCGCAGGTCCACGGCAACAACCTGGTGGAGCTGGTCTGGACCGCGATCCCGACCGTCATCGTGCTGATCCTCTTCGTCCTGTCGACCTTCACCCTGCAACTCGATCTCCGCCCACTCCGACCCCGGCGTCGACGATCGAGGTCGAGGGCAAGCAGTGGGCGTGGGTCTTCCACTACATCGATGCGGACAGCGACCCGACCAATGACGTGGTCGTGACCGGGGGCGCCCTGCATCCCGCCGGTGATGGCGGTCCCGGTGGGCGAGCCGGTCCTGCTGCGGCTCATCTCGCGCGACGTGATCCACTCGTTCTACGTCCCCGCCTTCCTCGTCAAGCGCGACGTGATCCCGACCGGTGACCGGCCACCCAACGAGCTCGAGTTCACCGTCAGCGAGGCCGGCACCTATCGCGGGCAGTGCGCCGAGTTCTGCGGCGTCTCGCACGCCCAGATGACCTTCAGCGTGCAGGCCATGCCGCGCGCCGAGTACGACGCCTGGATCGCGGCGATCGCAGGCCGGCAAGACGCCGGAGCCGTCGGTTCCGGCCGGCGGCGAGACGGTCAGGATCTCGGCCGCCGACAGCGAGTTCGACGACCGACGCGCTCGTCGCGCCGGCCGGCGTGCCGTTCAAGGTGGAGTTCACCAACAACGACGAGTTCGACCACAACGTCGCCATCTTCCAGGGCGACGAGCCCCTCTTCCAGGGCAGCTGGTTCACCGGGCCAGGGTCGATCACCTACACCGTTGGCGCGCTCGCGGCGGGCGAGTACCGGTTCGTGTGCGACATCCACTGCCAACATGACCGGCAAGCTCACGGTCCAGTAAGCGCGAGGCGAGCAGAGCACTCATGGCCACCACCACGCTGAGCCCGACCACCCGCGGCTATCGCCGCTCCTGGGTGATGGAATGGCTGACGACCGTCGATCACAAGAAGATCGGGATCCTGTACATCGTCAACTCGTTCCTCTTCTTCTTCGCGGCCGGCATCCTGGCCCTCGTCGTGCGCTCCGAGCTGGCCGTGCCGGGGCTCCAGTTCCTCGACGAGAGCACCTACAACCAGGCCTTCACCATGCACGGCACGATCATGATCTTCCTGTTCGTGGTGCCGGTCCTGTCGGGCTTCGCGAACTACATCGTCCCGCTCCAGATCGGCGCGCCGGACATGGCCTTCCCGCGCATCAACGCCCTCAGCTTCTGGTTCCTGCCGCTGGGTGGGCTGCTGATCTTCTCCGGCTACCTGTTCGGCGGCGCCGCGGCCGAGGGCTGGACCCTCTACACCCCGCTCAGCAGCGGGACCTACGCGAAGGGGGTGGGCACCGACCTGTGGCTGATCGGCCTGCTGCTGGTGGGCACCGCCTCGATCCTCGGCTCGGTCAACTTCATCGCCACCATCTTCAAGATGCGGGCGCCGGGGATGACCCTCTTCCGGATGCCGATCCTGGTCTGGACGGTGCTCGTCACCGCGACCCTGATCCTGCTCGCCACGCCGGTCCTGGCGGCCGGCATGATCGCGCTCTTCATCGACCGCAACTACGGCGGCAGCTTCTTCGACCCGAACACCGGGGGCAACCCGGTCCTCTGGCAGCACCTCTTCTGGTTCTTCGGCCACCCCGAGGTCTACATCGTCATCCTGCCGGCGATGGGCGTGGTGAGCGAGATCCTGCCGGTCTTCAGCCGGCGGCCGCTCTTCGGCTACCGCGCCTTCGTCTTCGCCACCATCGCCATCGGCCTGCTCAGCTTCAGCGTCTGGGCGCACCACATGTTCACCACCGGGCAGGTGCTGCTCCCCTTCTTCAGCTTCATGACCGCCCTGATCGCGGTGCCGACCGGGGTCAAGATGTTCAACTGGATGGCGACCCTGTGGCGGGGCTCGATCATGCTCGCCACGCCGATGCTGTTCGCGCTCGGGCTTCCTGTCGATGTTCCTGATCGGCGGGATCAGCGGGGTGATGCTGTCGGCGCCGCCGATCGACTTCCACCTGCAGGACACCTACTTCGTGGTCGCCCACCTCCACTACGTCTTCTTCGGCGGCAGCGTCTTCGGCGTCTTTGCGGCGACCTACTACTGGTTCCCCAAGATGACCGGCCGCCGGCTGAACGAGCGGCTCGGCAAGGTGCACTTCTGGCTGCACTTCATCGGCTTCAACCTCGCCTTCTTCCCCCAGCACATCCTCGGCATCCAGGGCATGCCGCGCCGCATCGCCGACTACTCGCCCGACGCCGGCTGGACCGTCTGGAACCTGGTCTCGACCGCCGGCGCCTTCATGATCGCGATCAGCATCCTGCCCTTCCTGGTGAACGTGGTGGCCACCTTCATCAACGGCGAGAAGGTCGGCGACGACCCGTGGGAGGGGAACACGCTGGAGTGGGCCACCAGCTCGCCGCCGCCGCGCCTACAACTTCGACAAGCTGCCGCCCATCCGCAGCGAGCGGCCGGTCTTCGACCTGCGCCACAAGCACGACGCGGAGCACCTGGCGGCCGGGGACGATGCCTCGGTCGTGGAGGGCGAGCCACTCGTGAGCGCCGAGGCGCCGGTCATGCACGGCAGCGAGTCCGCCGCGCCCCACCGCCGCGAGGCGGGGATGCCGACCCCGCTGGTCGGCATGCTCCTCTTCATCGCCAGCGAGGTGATGTTCTTCGGCGGCCTCTTCGCGACCTACTTCAACGCCCGCGCCATCCACGTCGGGGTGTGGGGGCCGCCGCATCCGGCGCCCGAGCTGGAGATCCTGCCGATCGCCCTGCCGATCACCATCATCCTGGTCGCGTCGAGCTTCACCATGCAGTTCGGGGTGTGGGCCATCCGGCGCGGCAACCAGCGCGCCATGCGCAACTGGACGCTGCTCACCCTGCTGCTGGGCGTGACCTTCCTGATCGGGCAGATCTACGACTACACGACCCTGGGCTTCGGGATCAGCGACGGGGCCTTCGGGACGGTCTTCTACACCCTCACCGGGTTCCACGGAGCGCACGTCTTCGGCGGGGCGGTGGGGCTCACCATCCTGTCGGCGCGCGCCGCGCAGGGACAGTTCAGCCAGCAGAACCACGTGGCGGTCGAGGCGATCAGCTTCTACTGGCACTTCGTGGACGTGGTCTGGATCGGCCTCTTCGCCACGCTGTACTTCCTGCGCTAGGAGGCTGATCGAGTGAACGACACCGCCTTCGGCTACCTGCTGCTGGCGATCGGCATCACCTCGGTGCTCGGCGTGGTGTACGCCATCACCAGCCACCTCACCGTCTCGACCCAGCGGCCGAAGCCGCCGCGCGGGGTGCACCTGCCCAACCCCAGCGCCCTGCCCGTGATCCTCGCCGTGGGCGGGGCGCTGCTCGGCGCCGGCCTCGCGTTCCGTGGCGAGACGCAGCTGGCCAACCCCTTCCTGGCCGTCCCGGGGCTCCTCGTCTTCCTGTACGCGGTGGTGGCCTGGGTGCGCGCCGCCGGACGCGAGTGGGATGAGACGGAGCACGGCTCGCACGACGACGTCGCGGGCCATTGAGCGCGCCGATGACGGCGACCACCGGCGAGCCGGTCGCGGGCAGCGTGCCAGGGGTGCCGAGCCGGCTCCCGCGCGCGTGGTACGTGGCGGCAGCGATCGCCCCGCTCCTCCTGCTGGCGGCCTGGGGCGCTGATCCTCGTCGCCCGGCCCGCCGCGCCGAACATCGCGCGGATCGGGCAGCCGGCGCCCGACTTCGCGCTCACCGATCTCGACGGCAACGCGCTGCGCCTCGCCGACCTGCGCGGCCGCCCGGTGATCGTCAACTTCTGGGCCAGCTGGTGCGGGCCCTGCATCGACGAGTTCCCGCTCCTGGTCGACGCCTCCGCCGCCCATGGCGCCGAGGGCCTGGCGGTGATCGGGATCGTGTACCGCGACCGTCTCGAGCCGGCCCGGGCGTTCATGTCCCAGATGGGCGCCCCCTGGGCGACGGCCATGGATCCCGGCGAGGCGGTCGCGACCCGCTACGGCATCATCGGCCCGCCCGAGACCTTCTTCATCGACCGCGGCGGCATGGTCGTCGGCCGGCAGATCGGCCAGCTCACCGCCGCGGACCTGCAGCGCGGCCTTACCCAGATCCTGGGAGAGGAGTGACCCGGATGGAATCGAAGCTGCCGGCGGTGCACGAGGAGACCGGGCTCGTCCTCGACACGACCCACGACCTCCACGGCGATCACGTCGATCCCCAGCAGCAGGTGAGCCAGCAGAACCTGCGCGTCGCGCTGCTGCCGCTGGCGATCATCGCCTTCCTGGTGGTCACCTTCGTGGCCGCCGCCTGGACCTTCCTGGCCGCCCTGCCACCGACCTGACCGCGCGGCGCCTCGGCGTTGGCCGCGGCGCGCTCGCCTCCCGCGGCCCACGGTGCGCTCTCGCGTCCCACGGCGTGATCATCAGGTGGCTACTACGGCCGAGGTGACCGGAGATGCGCGCGCTCGACGGCTGTTTGGTCACAGGGTGACCACCACGACCAGGTATCGGGCCCTTCTAGGCCGTTGTGGTCATCTGGTGGCTGCGGTCAGACGCCGCTCGCCGGGTAGCGCTTCGCCACGTAGTCGTCGAGGATCTCCAGGAAGCGCGGCACGATGTCGTCGCCGCGCAGCGTGGTCCGCAGCTGGCCATCGACGAAGACCGGTGCCACCGGCTCCTCGAAGGTCCCCGGCAGGCTGATCCCGATGTCGGCGTGCTTGCTCTCGCCGGGGCCGTTCACGACGCAGCCCATCACCGCCACCCTGAGCTCCTCGACGCCAGGATGCGCCTCGCGCCAGATCGGCATCTGCGCGGTCAGGTACGCGCCGATGTCGCGCGCCATCTCCTGGAAGAAGGTCGAGGTGGTGCGTCCGCAGCCGGGGCAGGCGCTGACCTGCGGGGTGAAGCTGCGCAGGCCCAGCGACTGGAGCACCTGCTGGGCGATCTGCACCTCCTCGGTCCGGTCGCCGCCGGGCGACGGGGTGAGGCTGACCCGGATCGTGTCGCCGATCCCGCGCTGCAGCAGGACCGCCAGCCCGGCCGTGGACGAGATGATGCCGCGCGACCCCATCCCGGCCTCGGTCAGGCCCAGGTGCAGCGGGTAGTCGCAGCGGGCCGCCAGGCGGGTGTAGACCTCGATCAGGTCCTGCACGCCGCTCACCTTGGCCGAGAGCACGATCCGGTCGTGGCCGAGCCCCGTCTCCTCGGCCAGGCGCGCCGAGCGCAGCGCCGATTCGAGCATGGCGTCGATCATCACGTCGCGCGATGTCGCGCGGCTCCGGCAGGGCCGCGTTGAGGTCCATCAGCTCGGTCAGCAGCTGCTGGTCCAGGCGAGCCCCAGTTGACCCCGATGCGCACCGGCTTCCCGTTGGCGATCGCGACCTCCACGATCTGGGCGAACTGCTCGTCGTGGCGCTTGGTGCCGACGTTGCCCGGGTTGATGCGGTACTTGGCCAGCGCCGCGGCGCAGTCGGGGTATTTCGTGAGCAGCAGGTGCCCGTTGTAGTGGAAGTCCCCGATCAGGGGCACGCCCACGCCGAGCCGATCCAGCTTCTCGCGGATGACCGGCACGGCCTGCGCCGCGGCGTCATTGTTGACGGTGACGCGTACCAGCTCCGAGCCGGCGTGGGCCAGCTGCGCGACCTGGATGGCGGTGGCGTCCGCGTCGGCGGTGTCGGTGTTGGTCATCGACTGCACCACGATGGGGTGGGCGGCGCCGATCAGGACCCCACCGACGTCGACGCTGACAGTCGCGTGTCGCTCGATCACGAGGCGCATCGTATCGGTTCAGGGCGCCTCCGTCGCCCCGTCAGCACTTGCGTGTTTGCGCAAGTGTCGATACACTAGACTCCAACGCCATGACCGCCACCGTTCCGCCCACCACGGGCACGCCCACCGACACCAAGACCGACATCCGCCACCACAAGGTCGCGATCATCGGCTCCGGACCGGCCGGATTGACCGCCGCCATCTACGCCGCGCGCGCCAACCTGGAGCCGATGGTCTTCGCCGGCAACACGCCGCTCGGCCAGCTGATGATCACCTCCGACGTGGAGAACTACCCCGGCTTCCCCGGCGGCATCCAGGGTCCCGAGCTGATGCAGCTGTGGCGCGACCAGGCCGAGCGCTTTGGCAGCACCCTGCTGGACAAGGACGTGACCCGCGTCGACTTCAGCGACGCGCCCGTTCCACCTCTGGGTCGGCGACGACGACTACACGGCGGACGCGGTGATCGTGGCCACCGGCGCGTCGGCCCTCTGGATCGGGCTCCCCTCCGAGGAGCAGTTCCGCGGCCGGGGCGTGAGCGCCTGCGCCACCTGCGACGGCTTCTTCTTCCGTGACCGGGAGATCGCCGTGGTGGGCGGCGGGCGACACCGCGCTCGAAGAGGCGCTCTTCCTGACCAAGTTCGCCTCGAAGGTGACCATGCTCGTGCGCCGCGACGCAGTTCCGCGGCAGCAAGATCATGCAGGACCGTGCCTTCGCCCACCCCAAGATCGAGGTCCGCTGGAACACCGAGGTGACCGAGGTGCGCGGCGAGATGACCGTCAATGGGCTGGGGCTGCGTGACACTGTCACGGGTGAGACGTCAGACCTCGGGGTCCAGGGCCTGTTCGTGGCCATCGGCTACAAGCCGAATACCGACCTGTTCGACGGACAGCTCGACCTGGACCAGCGCGGCTACTGCGTCGGTGCGACGGCGAAACGCGGACCAAGATCGAGGGCGTCTTCGTGGCCGGCGACGTCCATGACCACGTCTACCGCCAGGCCGTCACGGCCGCCGGCGACGGCTGCAAGGCCGCGATCGACGCGGAGCGCTGGCTGGAGTCGATCGGCGAGGTCCAGGCCTCCACCGCCACCAACTGGTAGCGGGCCTAGCTCAGCAGGGTCGCCGCCAGCTCGGGGGTGACGCCCTCGCGTCGGGCGTCGGCGAGGTGCTGGAGCGTCGTCCGCCAGCGCGTGTCGGCCGCGAAGGCGACCTGCAGCTCATGCCGTCCCGCCTCCACGTCACCGCCGGTGGCCAGCTCGACGCCCTTCCAGAAGACGAGCTCATACGCGTCGGGTGACAGGTGGCGGGCCTCGCGCGTAGCGCTCCGCGCCGCTCTTGCCCGCCTGCGCGCTGCGTCGCCCTCGTCGTCGAGGAGGTTGTAGGCCAGCTGCATGGTCACGATCCGTCGCAGCTCGGGGACCGGATCGGGATGATCCTCGATGCGCAGGTCCATCAGCCGTCCGCGCCAGGCGGCCTGCTGGAGATCGGCCGAGACGACCATGATCGCGGCCGACTGCCGGCCCCGGACGTCGCCGCCCTCGCCTTCGGCCGCCTCCATGGCGCGCAGCAGCCGCTCGACGAAGGGCGCCCCCTCGGCCAGCGCGGCGCGGTAGGCGGCCGCCATGGCCGGCCAGCAGGTGTCACGCTCGAGCAGGTTGCCCTGCACCGTGAACCCGTCGCCGACGAGATGGCCGCAGGCGGGGATGCAGTCCGAGCCGGTGTGCGCGGCGGCTCCGCCCTGCGCGTCCACCACGCCGAGCTGGCGGACCTGCGGCCTGCGCGTCGCTGGCGATGAGCGCCGCCACCACCTCCGCGGCCGAGCGGCCCGCGCGCAGCAGCTCGAGCCCGATCGGGCCGAAGGAGATGTTGACCGATGCCTGGGTGGCGACCGCCCCGACGCCGGCCTCGAGCCACGGGACGACCGGCCCGACGCCGAGGTAGTGCGACTGCACTGCCACGCCGAAGCGGCCGGTCTCCGGATCGCGGGCGACGATGCTGTAGGTCATGCGCGCAGGGTAGCCGCCGCGGCGATCGCCAACCAGCCGGTGGCGTCGGGTTGCGTGGCGAGCGCCCGCACGACGCAGCTGTCAAGCGCCTCGCGGTAGACATCCAGTAGCGCCGGGACCTCGCTCGCGTTGACGGCGGCCACGCCGGGCAGGCCCCGTTGGCTCGTGTCCTGCGCGTCGAACTGACGGGTGTAGGGTCGCGGCCGGGCGCGGTACCGCTCGCCCTCTGCGGCAAGCCGGGCGGGCGCGTCCCCGCCGATCGCTACGCGCACGTAGCCGGCCACCCGCGGGGCCGCCCTGCCGGCGGACGCCGCGCCCGCCACGATCCGCTCGCGCGACCAGGCGATGCGATCGGGGAAGGCCCAGTTCAGCAGCACGACGTCGGCGATCTCGCCGCCGACGGCGCACATGCGTGGGCCGAGCGCAGCGATGCACAGGCGGACATCGGGGAGCAGGGCGCGCAGCTCGGTGACCGCCTCGCGCACCGCGGCCAGCGACTTTCCCGAGCCCGTCCCGACCCCCACCACCAGGCGGTCGCGGGGCAGGCCCAGCTGCTCCACCTCGGCTGCGATCGCCGCGGCCGTCTTCTCGGAGAGCGGCGCCACCCCGAGGCAGAGGTCGATTCGCCGTGTCGCAGCGGCCGCCATCGCCGAGCGTGGCGAGGCCCGAGCCGAGGCGCCCGTCGTTCGCCCACAGCTCGTCGTACCCGAGCGACTCGAGGCCCGTCGCGAGCCGCGCGACTCCGACCCCCTCCGGATCGCGCTGCGCGGTGATGCCGAACCCCAGGCGTGGCTCCATCTCAGGCGGTGGCGGCCGATCCTCGGGGGCCGAGGGCGACGCGCGCCACGCCGGGCAGATCGGTCACGAAGCCCCACAGCCCCAGCGCGGCGAGCTGCTGCATCCGCTCCGGATCGTTGACGACGTAGCAGCCCACCTGGCGGCCGTAGGCGCGCGCCAGCGCCAGGAGCGGTGCGGGATCGAGCCCCAGGTCCACCTCCCAGGGGTGGATGGCGGCGTGCCCGTGCTCGACTGCATAGGTGAGCGCCGGCTCCACCGACTGGAACGGGACGAGCAGATAGCCCGTCGGCAGCTCGGGATCGAGCCGTCGAACCTCGTCGAGGGTCCGCTCGTCGAAGCTGATGACGGTGAGCGCGCCCGCGGCGTAGGCGCGTGACGAGCGAAGCGCCTCGATCGTGGGGGCGGTCGCCGCGAACGCCTTGATCTCGACCACCAGGCCGATCCCCTCGGGCAGCCAGTCGAGGACCTCGGCCAGGGTCGGCACCTTGAGCTTCCTGCCGCGGAACGGGTAGGAGCCATCGGTGGTCTCGAAGCGGTGGCCGGCGTCCGCCCGGCGGATCTGCGCCATGGTCTTCGACGCGACCGCGCCGGCCTGGTTGGTGGTCCGCTCGAGCGTGTCGTCGTGGATCAGGGCCAGCTTCCCGTCCGCGGTGAGATGGACGTCGATCTCGACCGCATCGGCGCCCATGTCGACGGCCAGCTGGTAGGCGAGCATCGTGTTCTCTGGGGCATCAGCCGCGGCCCCACGATGCGCCACCACGAGCGTCATGGCGTCAGACCCCCGAGCGCGGCGGCAGGCTCTCGCCGATCTCCAGCTCGTCGCTGATGCCGGGGGGCTCCGGGACGCCCCGCAGGATCGCCACGCCGATCAGCATCAGGACCAGCAGCGACAGGATGGCGACCTGGTACGCGGTCCGCCCCAGCGGCTCCAGCAGCAGGCTGATGATGAGCCCGTAGGCGAGCGGCCCGATCACGGC
Organism: uncultured Chloroflexia bacterium; assembly: GCA_963782015.1. Classification (GTDB taxonomy): domain Bacteria; phylum Chloroflexota; class Limnocylindria; order QHBO01; family QHBO01; genus CF-167. The sequence continues at coordinate 383,110 of CAWAHY010000004.1, read as the reverse complement.
GCTGAACTTGCCGGCCAGCCCGTAGAGGCCGAAGAACTCGCCGACCCGCTCGGGCGGCGACAGCCGCAGCATGAAGACCCGGTCCGAGGTCCACATCCCGCCCAGCCCGGCGCCCAGGATCGCGCCGCCGATCAGGAAGGTGGGCAGGGTCAGGAAGACGCCAACCAGCGCCAGCCCCACGCACCACGAGCTGAGGACGAAGAGCAGCACGCGCTTGGGGCCGATGCGCTCGACGGCGTGGCCGTAGACGAAGCTGGCCGCGACGGCCGCCACGGTCAGGACCAGCAGGATCATGTTCGCCTCGCCCTTGGTCATGCCCATCGCCTCGGTGGCGAAGACGGCCATCACCACGATCGCCGTGTTGGCGGGGTCGGTGTAGAAGAACCGACCGACCAGGAAGCGCAGCAGGCCGGGGATCTCCCGGGCATGGCGCAGGGTGGTCGGCGACCTGCGACCAGGATCGAGCAGCGTCGCCAACAGAGAACTTGCCGCCCGTTCCGGCCCCGTCCCGCAAGGTGAGGAAGATCGGCACCGCGAAGATCGCGAAGAGCCCGGCCGCCAGCAGGAAGGTGACGCCCTTCGAGCCGGTGTCGAAGATCAGGATCAGCAGCGCAATCGCAATGGTCCCGATGTAGCCGACCGCGACGCCGATGCCCGACATCCGCCCACGGGCCGATGGCCGAGCCACCAGCGGCAGGCTGGCGTCGTAGTAGATCAGCGCCGCCTGGTAGGCGAAGTTCGAGACGGCAAAGAGCGCCAACCCGAAGAAGGCGAGGCCGGCATCGGTCCCCTCGGGCAGGAGCCCGACCACCGCGATGGCGATGACGCACAGGGACGTGAAGCTGAGCAGGAAGGACATCCGCCGTCCGACCCGGTCGCTCATCGCGCCCAGGACCGGGGAGATCGCCGCGTTCAGCCCCACGCTGATGGCAGTCGCGACGCCGTACCACAGCTGGCCGTCCTTGGCCCCCAGCCGGTCCACCGCCCACAGCGACATGGCGTACGACACGACCGCGTAGCTGTAGATCGTGTTGGCGAAGTCGTAGAGGGCCCATGACAGGCCCTGGCCAGGCGACCCCGACCGGGTCAGGCCACCCAGGCCACGCCACCACCCGGCGGGCGAGAGGCGGGTCACCGTGGCGCCGAATGGCGTTTCACGCGCGGATCATAGCGAGCCTGTACCCTTCGACTGCCAGATTCCCGAGCGATGTGGACCCGAGGTGACCGCTTGACCACGCCCCCGGCTGCCCCCGCCCCCGACGAGCACGTCCGGGAGCTGCACCCGACCGGCATCTTCGCCGCGGTGGGCCGCTTCGACTACCGCTTCCGCCGCATCCTGCCGCTCGCCGGCCTGGCGCTCATGATCGGTGCCAACGTGTGGGCCTCAACGTCCGGCGGGACGCTGATCCAGGGCGGCTGGGTGATCGACGGATCGCAGGAGCAGCGGGCCGCGGCCGTCATCGCCGACCGCTTCGGAAACGAGGCGACGACGATGCTGGTCGTCTACGAGGACCCGGCCGGCGACGCGGCGTCGGCCGAGTTCCAGGCGACCGTGGACGCGAGCCTCGCCTCGGTTGCCGACGATCCGGCCGTGACGGCGATCCAGACCTACGGGCAGACCCGGTTCCCCGCGCTGCTGAGCAGGGACGGCACGACCACGATCGCCGTCGTCTACCTCGACAAGGGGGTGGAGGACGCGGTCAACGACGCCGGGCGGCTGGCGGACGAGGTGGAGCGACCGGCCGGAGTCGAGATGTGGGTCACCGGCATCCCGCAGGTCTACCACGAGTTCAACGCCAAGATCGAGTCGGACCTCTTGCAGGCCGAGGCGATCAGCCTGCCGATCGCCCTGCTCATCCTCCTCGCCGTCTTCGGCACGCTGGTCGGAGCGGCACTGCCGCTGCTGATCGCCGGCCTCGCCATGCCGACCGCCTTCGCGGCGATCTCGCTGCTCGCGCGGGTGACCGAGATGAGCATCTTCGTGACGAACATCGCCACCATGATCGGCCTGGCGCTGGCGATCGACTACTCGCTCTTCATGGTGAGCCGCTTCCGCGAGGAGCTGCGCCACCACGAGGTCGAGATCGCCCTCGAGCGGATGATGGGCAGCGTCGGCCGGGCGGTGGCGGTGTCGGGGATCGCGGTGGCGGTCGGCCTCTCCGCCCTGGTCGTCTTCGATGCCACCGCGCTGCGCAGCATGGGCCTGGGCGGGATCGTCACCGTCGTCTCGACGCTCATCTTCGGGCTGACCGTGCTTCCCGCCCTCCTGGCGCTGCTCGGCCCCCGTGTGAATCGGCTGCGCGTCCCGCTGCCACGCTTCCTGCGCCTCATCGAGGAGGATCCGGGCGCCGCTGACCGCCGGCAGGGGCGCGGCGCGTGGGCCTGGATCGCGGCCCGCGTCATGCGCCGGCCCTTCCTGGTCGCGCTGCCGGTGCTCGGCGTCCTGCTCTTCGCGGGCTCCCCGTTCCTGGGGATCCAGCTTTCGACCGGCCAGAACCTGAGCGATCTGCCTCCGATTCCGGCCCGGATCGGGTTCGAGGTGATCGGCGATCGGTTCGCCGGTGGCGAAAACGACCCGATCACCGCGGTGGTCACCTGGCCCGGCGAGGAGTTCACGGGCGCGCTGTCGGCGGATCGCCAGGCGGAGCTGGCCGCCTACCAGCAGCGGGTTGACGCGGTCGACCTGGTGAGCGAGGTGGAGAGCGTGCTCACCCCGCCACCGGGCCTCACCGTCGAGGCGTATGCGGCCCTGCTGGCCCTGCCGCCTGAGCAGCGGCCGGAGCCGGGCGGCGCCGCGCTGGCGGGGTACATTGCCTCGTGGCTGGCGGGCGACACGGTCAAGGTGCGCGTCTTCTCCGACGCGATCCCCGACTCGGACGAGGGGCGAGCCGTGGTGGTGGCGGTCCGCGAGGTCGAGCCTCCCCCAGGGGCGCAGGTCCTCACCGGGGGCCTGCCCTCCCGATCGGCCGACTTCATGACCAGCTTCAATGGGTCGGTCCCGATCGCCGTCCTGATCGTGGTGCTGGTCACCGGCGGTGTGCTCTTCCTCACCTTCGGTTCGGTCTTCCTGCCGGTCAAGGCGGTCCTGATGAGCCTGATCAGCGTGAGCGCGAGCTTCGGGGCGCTGGTCTGGATCTTCCAGCAGGGACATCTCTCGGGCCTGCTCGCCTTCGATACCTCGGGCACCATCGGCGCCTGGCAGCCGATCATCATGTTCGCGATCCTGTTCGGCCTCTCGATGGACTACGAGGTGCTGCTCCTCTCCCGCATCCGCGAGCGGTACCTGGCGACGCACAACAACACGCGGGCCGTGGCAGAGGGGATCGGCCTGACCGGCGGGATCATCACCGGCGCGGCGCTGATCATGGTCGCCGTGTTCGCGGCCTTCGGGATGTCGAGCATCACCTCCATCAAGTCGCTCGGCGTCACGATGTCGCTGGCCGTGCTGATCGACGCCACCGTGGTGCGCGGGCTGCTGGTGCCGGCCTTCATGCGGATCATGGGCCGGATCAACTGGTGGGCACCCGCCTGGCTGCAGCGGGCGGTGTCGAAGCTGGGCCTCTACGAGCTCGGCTCGGCGTGACATGACCGATGCTCGGCACGAGCGACTCGAGGAGCTGACCCGCCGCTGGCGGGCACGTCACGAGGCTCGCCGGGAAGGCGAACCACTTCCGCCGGCCGATGCCGAGCGGGAGGCGCGGGCCGACTCCTTCTTCCCGTGGCGGACCGAGACCGCGGCCGAGTACGCGGCGCAGTACGGGGCGGCCATGACCGGCTACACCTACGACGCCTACACCTACACCGATCCCGCCCTCGAGGCGTGGCTGGTCGAGCTCGGCGAGACGCTGCGTCGGCGCGGGCGGCGCTGCTGATGGCCCCTGCCTGGGCCGCCAGCCTTGTCGCGGAGGTCTGCGCCGAGGCGGGCGTGCCGGAGCCGCTCCTGCGCTGGCGACGCGCCGCGACGAGCTCCTCCACCGGCCTCGCGCGCGTGACGAGCGGGACGATCTCCGTCACCGCGGGCACCGATCCGATCGACCAGCGGCTGACCCTGCTCCACGAGCTGGCGCACTGGCTCGGGCCGCGGCCGCGGCGATGGCGCGGCCGGGTCACGCACCACGACGGCGCCTTCTTCGAGCGGGCCTTCGAGCTGTATCGACGCCACGGCGTGCCGGCCGCCGAGGCGCTCGCGCGGGAGGGCGGGCGGCACCCCAGCGCGCTGCGCTTCGCGCGGGCGCTGGCCGTCCCCGGGGCCGATGCGGCCTGGCGCGCACACCGTGACGCCCTCCGGCAGCGGGCCCGACGGCAGAGCGCCCCCCGGATCCTCGTGGCTGAGCACACCGTGCGCCTGGAGCGAGATGGGCGCTGGACCCGCTGCGCTGTCTGCGGCGTGCGCATCGTCGGTCCCTACCTGGCCCGCCTGAAGCGCCGATCCGGGCGCCACACCACGCTCGCCGTCGGCTGATCCGGCTACGCTTGCCGGACCGATGGACTCCGCCCTGCCCCTCGCCGGCATCCGCGTGCTCGACTGCTCGCGGGTGTATGCGGGACCGATCGCCTCCATGCTGCTCGGCGACCTGGGCGCCGAGATCTGGAAGGTCGAGCCGCCCGACGGCGACGAGACGCGAGGCTGGGGCCCACCGTACTGGGGCGACCCGGCGGACCGCCGCAGCGCGTACTTCGCATCGGTCAATCGCAACAAGCGCAGCCTGGTCGTCAACCTGAAGACCGATGCCGGCCGCGCCGTGCTGGATCGCCTGGCCGCCCACGCCGACCTGCTCCTGCACAACTACCAGCCCTCGGTCGCCGCCCGTCTCGGCCTCGACGAGGAGCGCCTGCGGGCGCTCTTCCCGCACCTGGTGGTCTCGACCATCGGCGGTTTCCCGGGGAGCGGCGACGCGGCGGAGCGCCCGGCCTACGACCTCGTGGCGCAGGCGGTGAGCGGCCTGATGTCGGTCACCGGCGAGCTGGATGGCGGACCGATGAAGGTCGGAGTCGCGCTGCTCGACCTGACCGCCGGGCTGCAGGCGGCGATCGGGGCGCTGGCGGGGCTCCTGGCGCGCGAGCGTGGCCGGCCGGGGCCGACGCGCGCATCGGTCAGCCTGATCGAGGCGGGGGTGGCGAGCCTGACCAACGTCCTCGGTCACCATCTGGCGACCGGGGAGGAGCCGCGGCGCTGGGGCACCGGGCACCCCGACATCGTGCCGTACCAGGTCTTCGCGGCGCGCGACGGGCACCTCGTCGTGGCGGTCGGCAACGACGCGCAGTTCGGCCACCTCCTGGCCGTGCTGGGAATCCCCGAGGATCCTCGCTTTGCCACCAACGCGGATCGGCTGGGGCTGCGCGAGGAGCTGGTCCCGCTGCTGGCGGCACGGATCGCGGAGCGGGGGCGCGACGAGCTGGTCAACGCGCTGAGCGCGGCGGACGTGCCCGCGGGGCCGGTGAACACGGTCAGCCAGGCGCTGGCCGCCATGGAGGCGGCGCATGACGGCGCGTGGACGCAGGGAGCCGAGGGGCTGCGCCTGGCACCCGACCCGATCCGCATCAACGGCGAGCGGCTGCCACTGCGCACCGCACCGCCGCGGCTCGGGGACGGGACCGACGAGATCCTGCGAGAGGTCGGCTTCAGCCCGGAGCAGATCTCCTCGCTGCGAGCCACAGGCGCCATCGCCTGAGCCGGGGCGGCCCTAGCGGACGCCGAAGCCCTCGCCCCACAGCCACTCCCGGGGCGTGACGCCGGCAGCGTGGATGGCGGCGGCCTGGTCGCGGCCGACGTAGCGGTAGTGCCACGGCTCATACCGGTAGCAGCTCACCGCACTCGTGCCCTTGGGGTAGCTCATCACCCAGCCGAACTTCCAGCCGTTGGCGGCCAGCCAGGCGCCCTCCGTCGTCGTCGCCCAGTCGGCGTAGGTCCACGGTGACGCCCCGCCAACCGTCCGGAAGTCGATCGCCGTCCCAAGCTGATGCTCCGAGTGCCCCGGTCGCGCGGAGGTCTTGAGCGCCTCTGCGTAGCCGACCTGGGCCACCCAGCCATTGAAGGTGAGCACCTGGCCGCGGTAGGACCGATACGCCGATTGCACGGCCAGGTGGGCGCCATCCGCCTTCGCCGCCGCGACCATGGCCGACAGGTCATCGGCCGCGACCGCGCGGATGAGGTGGCCGGCGTTGAGGCCGGCGCTCTTCGTATCGACAAAGTCGGTCGGCGCGTAGCCGCTCGGAAGCTGGAAGACGGTGTCGAGCACCGAGGTGGCCCAGTCCGCGTAGGCGCTGCGGGCCACGGGCAGGTCCAGGTAGCTGCAGGTGGGGAGGGGTGGAATCGGGGCCGCCAGGTCATCCAGCGCCGTGCCGCCGGGCGTGCCGGGGACCCAGTAGCCGGCCAAGATGCCGGCATCGATGAGCAGGTAGCCGCTGCCGTCGATGACCCGGTACTCGCTGGCCGTGGCGCCCGACGGCGCAGCCAGCTCGGCGCGCTTGAAGCCGGTCAGCTCCGCCGCGGTCGTCCCGAACCGGTAGCCGTCGTACGTGCCGGCGGCGAACGACACGTGGTTGCCGGTGTGCAGTCTCCAGGTCGTGGGTGCCAGCGGATTGCCCGCCTCGTCCCGGATGGCGCTCGTCAGCGTGACGTAGTAGATCGTCCCGATCGTCAGCCCGTCGTTGGGGATGAGCGTGGCCTTGCGGCCGGTCACGTCCGGGCTGACCGCGGCTGACAGGATGGCGCCGCCGACGTCGCTCAGCTGGACGCTCGCGCGACGCACGCCGGTGACCGGCTCGCTGAACGTGATCCGGATCACGCCGCCGGTGGCCAGCTCCTCATCCGGCGCGGGGTCCTGGGTCGCCACCGTGGGCGCCACCAGGTCCGGCGGGGCGGGGGTTGGGCTGGCGGTCGGGATCGGCGTCGGCTCGGGCGTCGGGGTCGGCAGGACGGTGGGGCCGCAGGCGGCCACGACGAGCGCGAGCACGAGGCAGGCGGCCGCGACTCGAATCTCGGGCGGAGCGGTGCGGTTCACGACAGGTGCTCGACCACTTCGGCCGCCAGTGCCTCGATCCCGCGCCGATGCACCGTCACGCGGTGGGCCACCCCGCACACCTCGGCGCGGTAGAGGCTGCTCACCTTGTGCGGCAGCGGGGTAGGCGCCCAGATCACCAGCAGGTCGGCCCAGGCGCAGTCACGCAGCGCATCGGTCCCGTTGGGGAGGTTGTTGGTGCCGTCCACGAAGCGCAGCTGCAGGTCCCGCCCGAGCGTCCGCTCCAGCTCGGCATAGAGCGGCGGACGACCCCCCACCACCAGCACGCGGCGTACGCCGGCTCCGGCACAGGCCGATTGCATCCGTCGCATGGCCCGCAGGTTGTTCGAGCCGGAGCAGACCGAGCAGTGCGCTCGCTCGACCTCGACCGGCCGGCGTCCGTCGTCGGCCACCGCGGCAATGCACTCGGCGCTGGAGCAGTGGCGGACCAGGAGGCGGCCGATCGCGTCGCGCGCGCGGTCGAGCTTCTCGTCGGCGATCCGGGACTTTCCGGGGCGCGTCAGCCCGGCGCTCTCGAGCGCGGCGCGGGCGGCGGCGACGGAGGCGGGGGAGCGGAATCCCTCGCCCCGCAGGAGATCGGCAATCGCGGTGTCCGCCATGCGGTCATTGTCGAGCATCGGCCGCTCCGAAACCCTCGATGCAAACGAATTGGCCAATCGCTGTATGACAATCGGCGTCCCGCGACCCCCCCGATGTCTGCTAATGTCCGGCGAGGCCGCTCGCCGAGGGCACTGGCAGGCGTGCTCATGGCCGAATGGGGGCTAGGGGCTGGGCGGAGCAGATCGACGCACGACCCACTATCGATGCGCCCCGTTGTCATACAGCGGGGCCGACCACGCAGAGCCCTGAGCGCATTCCTTCCGGTCGCGATCGGATGCGCGGTCGTTGCTATCGCACTTGCCTCCCCCCCGCGGGTCGAGGGCGCTACCAGGACCTGGGATAACGGGGGCGGCGATGGCCTCTGGTCGACCCCGGCCAACTGGTCCCTGAACACGCTGCCCGTCCCCGGCGACACCGTCATCTTTGATGGAACGAGCACTGCGTCAGCCACCATCGACATGCCGGTCACGGTCGCGATCTTCCAGATGAACGCGGGCTACACCGGCACCATTACCCAGGGCGCGGGCCAGCCCGTGAACCTCACCACGTCCTTCACCCAATCGGCCGGCAATTTTGCCGCGGGCGCCTCGACCTTCACCGTGGCCGGCCTGCACACGGTGAATGCCGGTGGCACCTTCAACGCCGGCGGCGGCGTCCTCAGCCTCAATGGCGGGCTCACCGTCGCGGGCTCCTTCAATGCGCAGACCTCGACGACCAACGTCACCGGCACGACCACGGTCAACGCGGGAGGCACATTCACCGGCAACAGCGCCACGCTGAACCACACCGGCGCGTTGACCGTCAATGCAGGGGGCGCCTTCACCAGCACGTCGGGGATCCTGACCGTGACGGGAGCGGTGACCTTTGCCGCCGGTGTCTTCACGCACAACAGCGGCAGCGTGGTCCTCTCGACCAGCAGCGTGAACGTGGCGCTGACCGGCGGAGCCACCTTCAACAACGTCCAGTTCCTCTCGGGCACCAAGACCATCAGCTCGGGCACCATGACCGTGGTGGGGACGCTGACCCTGACGGGCGGCGCGGTGAACACCGGCACCCTGGCCGCCCAGGGCGCCATCTCCGTCGCCACCACCTTCACCGGCGGAACGGGCACTCTCCTGGTCAACGGCACGGCCCCCCAGACCTGGACCGGCGGAGGTGCCAGCAGCGACCTTCCGCTGGTGAACATCAACAATCCCGCCGGCACGCTGACGATGACCGGCACCTTCAGGACCACCCGGAACTGGACGTTCACCGCCAGCGGTGGCGTCACCGCCACGGCCAGCAGCGTCATCTTCGCCGGCACCCAGACCATCACCGGGACCCACACCCTGGGCGCCGTCGAGATCGCGGGCGTGACGGTCACCATCGCGACGGGCACGACCCTGACCGCCGGGGGCAACCTGACCCTGACCAGCGGGATCCTGAACCAGGCTGGCGCCACCGGCACGCTGGCCGCCCAGCGCGACATCAGCATCGCCACGGCATACACCGGCGGCACGGCGACGTTGCTCATCAACGGCACCCTGCCCCAGACCTGGAGCGGCACGGCCAACAGCGCCGCAGCGCCGATCGACACCCTCAACGTGGTGAACATCAACAATCCGGCCACCACGCTGACGATCACCGCCAGCCTCCGCACCACCCGCAACTGGACCTTCACCGCCAGCGGCGGCCTGACCGCCTCGGCGAGCAGCATCAGCTTCGCCGGGGGGACGATCACCGGCACGCACATCCTGGGCGCGGTCGAGATTGCTGGGGCCGTCACCATCGCGGCCGGAACGACAGTCAGCGCAGGGGGCAACCTGACGCTGACCACCGGCACGCTCAATCAGGCAGCCGCCACCGGTACCCTGGCCGCCCAGCGCGACATCAGCATCGCCGCCGCGTTCACGGGTGGTAACGCCACCCTGCTCATCAACGGGACCCTGCCCCAGACGTGGAGCGGCACCTCCAACGGCGCGACCGACACGCTGGTGGTGGTGAACATCAACAATCCGGCCAGTACGCTGACCATTACCGCCAGCCTGCGCACCACCCACAACTGGACCTTCACCGCCAGCGGAAGTCTCACCGCCTCGGCCAGCAGCATCATCTTCGCCGGCGGCACCATCACGGGGACGCATACCCTCGGCGTTGTCGAGATCGCCGGGGGCGTCACCATTGCGGCCGGGACGACCTTGAACGTGCCGGGCAGCCTGACGCTGACCAGCGGCACCCTGACCACGGGTACGCTCGCCGCGCAGGGCGACATCAGCATCGCCGCCGCCTTCACCGGTGGCACCACCACGCTCCTGATCAACGGCACCCTGCCCCAGACCTGGAGCGGAACCGCCAACGGCGCGGCGGACACCCTGACCCTGGTGAACATCAACAATCCGGGCAGCACGCTGACCATCACCGCCAACCTGCGCACGACCCGCAACTGGACCTACACCAGCGGTGGCCTGACCGCCTCGGCCAGCAGCATCATCTTCGCCGGCGGCACGATCACCGGCACGCACGCCCTGGGCACCGTCGAGATGGCAGGGGCGGTGACCATCGCGGCCGGCACCACCGTCACCGTCCAGGGCAACCTGACCCTGACCAGCGGCTCGCTCAACCAGAGCGCCGCCACCGGCACCCTGGCCGCCGAGGCCGACATCACCGCCGCGGCCGCCTTCACCGGTGGCAGCGCCACGCTCCTGATCAACGGCGGCGGACCGCAGGCCCTGACCCAGACGGTGGGCGCCAGCAGCAGCCTGCCGGTGGTCAACATCGCCAAGGGCGGTGGCGCGCTGACCCTCGGCGCCACGCTGCGCACCGGCCGCAACTGGACCTACACCAGCGGTGGCCTGACTCGTCGCCGGCTCGAGCATCCAGTTCGCCGGCACCCTGACCATCACCGGCACCCACTTCCTGAACGCGGTCGAGATCGCCGGCGAACGTGACCATCGCGGCCGGCACCACCGTCACCGCCCAGGGCAACCTCCTGCTGACCAGCGGCTCGCTCAACCAGAGCGCCGCCACCGGCACCCTGGCCGCCGAGGCCGACATCACCGCCGCGAGCGGCCTTCACCGGTGGCAGCGCCACGCTCCTGATCAACGGCGGCGGACCGCAGCCCCTGACCCAGACGTGGGCGTCAGCAGCAGCCTGCCGGTGGTCAACATCGCCAAGGGCGGTGGCGCGCTGACCCTCGGCGCCACGCTGCGCACCGGCCGCAACTGGACCTACACCAGCGGTGGCCTGCTCGTCGCCGGCTCGCAGCATCCAGTTCGCCGGCACGCTGACCATCACCGGCAGCCACATCCTGAACGCGGTCGAGATCGCCGGCGAACGTGACCATCGCGGCCGGCACCACCGTCACCGCCCAGGGCAACCTGACCCTGACCAGCGGCTCGCTCAACCAGAGCGCCGCCACCGGCACCCTGGCCGCCGAGGCCGACATCACCGCCGCCGGCCGCCTTCACCGGTGGCGGCGCCACGCTCCTGATCAACGGCGGCGGACCGCAGGCCCTGACCCAGACGGTGGGCGCCAGCAGCAGCCTGCCGGTGGTCAACATCGCCAAGGGCGGTGGCGCGCTGACCCTCGGCGCCACGCTGCGCACCGGCCGCAACTGGACCTACACCAGCGGTGGCCTGACTCGTCGCCGGCTCGAGCATCCAGTTCGCCGGCACCCTGACCATCACCGGCACCCACTTCCTGAACGCGGTCGAGATCGCCGGCGAACGTGACCATCGCGGCCGGCACCACCGTCACCGCCCAGGGCAACCTGACCCTGACCAGCGGCTCGCTCAACCAGAGCGCCGCCACCGGCACCCTGGCCGCCGAGGCCGACATCACCGCCGCGGCCGCCTTCACCGGTGGCGGCGCCACGCTCCTGATCAACGGCGGCGGACCGCAGGCCCTGAACGGCCTGCATACCCCCCTGGCCGGCGGGATGCCCGTCCTCGTCATCGACAAGGCGAGCGGGGTCCTGACCATCAGCGGCACGCTGCGCACCAGCCGCAACTGGACCTACGCCAACGGTGGCCTGGTCACGACCGGCAGCACGGTCATCTTCAACGGCACCCTGACCATCACCGGCGACCACGCGCTGGACAACGTGGAGATGCGCGCCGGCGATGTGACCGTCAACCCGGGCGACACCCTGACGGTGGACGGCCTCCTCACGCTGACCGATGGCAACCTGGTGGCCGGCACGGTCGAGGCGCTCGGCGACATCGTGCTGGAGGTCGGATACGACGGAGAGGGTGGAACCTACCGGATCGCGGGCACCACGGATCAGAGCTTCACTGGGTTTGCCGACACGCTGAACACTGACATGGCCAACCTGGTCATCGACAAGCCCTCGGGCACGCTGCACCTGTTCGGCAGCATCCGGATGCTGACGTCGTCATGGACGTGGGTGCACGGGACGGTGGATGCCGGCATCAGCACCGTCTACTTCGATACCACGGTGGCGATCTCCGGCACCCATAGCCTCTTCAACGTCTACCTCAGCGGCGGCGGCCACACCGTGACCCCTGGCGACACGCTGACCGCGCTGGGCACCCTGACGCTCGACAACGGGACGATCGATGGCGGGACCATCGCGGGCGCCGGGCCCATCGCGCAGTTCTCCACCTTCGACGGCGGCTCCGGCGTGCTCGCCATCACCGGTGCCTCCAGCCAGACCTTCACCGGATCAGCCACTACGGTGGCTGGCAACCTGCCCGACCTCCAGATCAACAGCACCGGGGGCACCGTCACCCTGGCGGGAACCATCCGCACCGGCCATGACTGGACCTTCCTGGCCGGGATCGTGGACCCCGACGGCAGCACGGTGGTCTTCGCGGGGGCGCTGACCATCGATGCAGGGCCGATGGCCTTCAACCACCTCCTGGTCAACGCCAGCACCGCCACCCTGCTCGACGACCTCACCGTCAACGGCGACCTCACCGTTTCCGCCGGGACCCTGGCCATCGGTTCGCACACCGCCTTCGTGGCGGGCGACGTGACCGTCGACGCCGGCCTGACCGCCACGACCGGGACGCTGAACCTGAACGGGCTCACCGGGCAGACCCTGGGCGGCACCGCCGCCATCGGCCTCTACAACCTCACCGTCAATGATCCCGTCGGCGTGGTGCAGGCCACCGCGGTGTCGGTCGCCGGCACGCTGGACCTCGGCGGACCGCTGGACTTCAGCGGCGAGAGCCTCAGCATCGCGCACGCCATCACCGGCGCCCCGAACAACCTGGCAGGCAACGCGACCTCCACCCTGGTCGTCTACGGGGCGGGGACGGGGATCGTCATCCCGTCGAGCCTCATCGACCTGCTGAACCTGACGATCACCAACCCGAACGGCGCCGCGCTGGCGGGGCCGCTCGGGGTCGAGGGGACCTTCACCCTTGGCGGCGGCAACCTGGATGCCGGGAGCGACGTGCTGAGCATCGGCCCGGCGGGGGCCGTCAGCCGCACCTCCGGGCACGTGATCGGTGCGCTCGAGAAGTGGATCCCGGTCGGGGCCTTGGTCACGAAGCTGTACGAGATCGGTGACGCGACGACCTATGCGCCGGTCAGCCTGACCTTCGCCACGGTGGGGATCACCGGCCAGCTGACGGCCTTCACGACACCCGGCGAACACCCCAGCATCGGCTCGTCGATCATCGATCCGGCCCAGGACGTGAACCGATGGTGGACGCTCACGAATGCCGGCGTTGGCTTCGCGACGCTGGATGCCACCTTCACCTTCGTGGCAGGCGACCGCGATATCGGTGCCCAGGCCAGCCAGTTCATCGTCGCCAAGTGGGACGGCTCCTGGTCGCTGCCCACCTCCGGCGGCAACACTGCCACCAGCATCACCGCGTACGGAATGACCTCGCTCAGCGACTTCGTGGTCGGCGAGGCGGCGGCGGACCTGACCATCACCAAGGATGGCCCGGCCTTCGCGAACGCCGGCGACCCGGCCGGCTTCGACTACACGCTCACCGTGCACAACGCCGGCCCGGCCGACAACGTCACCGGCTTCACCCTGACCGATACGCTTCCCGCTGCGCTCACCTACCAGTCGGTCGGCAGCGACGGCCGTTGCGCCGCCGTGGGCCAGGCCGTCACCTGCACGAACCTGGTTGGCCTGGCCAGCGGGGCCGATGACCTCTTCGTCGTCCACGTGACCCTGGCGTCCACCATCGACGACGGCACGATCCTCTCCAATACGGCTTCGGTCGCCTCGTCGGGCACGAACGATCCCGATGCGTCGAACGACGACGACACGTTGACGACCGAGGTCGAGGAGGATGTCGAGCTGAGCGTGAGCAAGGGGTTCAGCTCCGCCACCATCACCTCCGGCGGTGCCGGCGGCACGTTCACGATCACGGTCACCAACGGCGGTGACTCCGACGCCGACAACCTGGTCCTCACCGACCTGGTCGATGCGCGGCTGACGGTCGACTCCATCGTGGAGGGAGTGTTCGACTGCAGCTTCGGCAGCGGGCAGAGCATCGATTGCCGGATGGCGCACCTGGCCGGGGGCGCCAGCGCCTCGATCACCGTGACGTACCACGTGGCGGCCGCGGTCACGACGGCGACCGTCTCGAACCAGGCGGATGCGACCAGCGACGAGGACGGCGCGCTCGGGATCGACAGCGTGGACGTCATGACCACAGCCGACCTGGCCGACATCGGAGTCGACAGTCCCGACCCGGTCGCGGCCGGCGGCACGCTGACCTTCACCATCACCGTCACGAACGCCGGCCCGTCCGACGCGCTGAGCGTGACCCTGACCGACGTGCTGGACGCCTCCCTGATCGGCGCGACCTACTGCGTGGATAGCGGCTCGGGCTGCGGCCCGTCGAGCGCATGGACCGGGTCGGTCAACCTCGGCACCATCGCGGCGGGCGCCGCGGTGGTGGTGGTGATCACCGCCACGGTTGACCCGGGGACGCCGGTCGGGGCCACCATCGCCAACTCCGCCAGCGCGGGCACCACCACCCCTGACCCCGATGGTGCCAACAACGTGAGCTCGACCAGCACCACGGTCACCCTTGCCCCGCCATCGCCGAGCGCGTCGGTTCCCGATACGAGCGTGGTGGCTCCCGGCGGCCCCATTGCGCCGCTCGTCCTCGTGCTCGGCTTTGCCGCCTGGATCGGGCTGTTGTCCGGCCTCGCCGTGGAGACCACGCGCCGCCGTCGGGCGCCAGCGCGCCGTCCTCGTCGCTAGCTGGCCTCGAGGTAGGCCGTCTCACCGTGGAGGGCCGCATCGAGGCCACCCTCCTGGTCGGCGTCCTGGACCTTGACCGGGGTGAACCGATCGATCAGCCACAGCATCCCGTAGGTGAAGCCGAAGGCCCAGACCGAGGAGAGCGCGACGGCCGCCAGCTGCCTGAAGAAGAAGGATCCGTTGCCGGCGAGCAGGCCATCGGTCCCGGCGGGATTGAAGGCGGTGGAGGCGAAGACGCCCAGCAGCACGATCCCCAGGAAGCCGCCGACGCCGTGCACCCCCCACACGTCGAGGGCGTCGTCCCACTGCAGGCGGTTCTTGAGGGCGACCGCGAAGTAGCAGACGCCGCCCGCCGCGACACCGATGATCACCGCCGTCACCGGCGACACGAACCCCGCCGCCGGCGTGATCGTGGCCAGCCCAGCCACCGCGCCCGTCAGCAGCCCGACGAGGGTCGGTCGCTTCTCCTGCCACCACCCCACCACCAGCCAGGTGATCGCCGCGAAGGACGCCGCCACGTCGGTATTCAGAAAGGCTACCGCGGTAACGGCGTCGACCTTGAACTCGCTCCCCGCGTTGAAGCCATACCAGCCGAACCAGAGGAGGCCGGTGCCCAGAGCGACGAGGGGGATGCTGTGCGGCCCGGAGTCCTTCACCTTGCGTCGGCCCACGTACAGGACCGATGCCAGGGCGGCCAGACCCGCTGTGTTATGGACCACGATCCCACCGGCGAAGTCGAGTACGCCCCACTTCTGGAGGATGCCACCGCCCCAGATCATGTGAGCGAACGGGAAGTAGACAAAGAGCAGCCAGAGGGTCAGGAAGGCCAGGTAAGCCTTGAACGTGATGCGTCCCGCGAAGGCACCAGTGATGAGCGCCGGCGTGATGATCGCGAACATCATCTGGTAGGCGACGTGCACGAGCAACGGAATGTCGGTACCCGGATACGGCGTGTCCAGGTTGACGCCGTTCAGGAACGCCATGTCGAGGTTGCCGATCACGCCCCCGACGTCACCGGAGAAGGTGAGCGAGTAGCCGACCGCAAACCAGATGACGGTTGTCCAGCCCATCGAGACGAAGGACTGCATCATGATGGTCAGCACGTTCTTGCGGCTGACCAGGCCTCCATAGAAGAAGGCCAGACCCGGGGTCATGAGCATCACCAGGCTGCTGCACAGCAGCATGAACCCGGTATTGCCGGTATCGATCGTCATGCGTCCCTCTCTCCGCGGTTTCGCGTGGCAGCGCGCCATTCTGGTGACGGCTCCAGTGGGGAGTCAATGGCGGAGTCCAACCGCCTCCTTGTCGGCGGGTGTAGAACTACCCGCATGAGCTGCATGCGCTCAGTGGCGGCCATCGCTGGCCTGGCAACCTCGGTGCTGGTGGCTGGATGTTCAGTTCCGGCCGCGTCCCGCAATCCCGCAGCGCTGCTGGAGGGTGAGCCCTACGCCGTCATGATCGCCACCGAGAACTTCGCGCATCCGATCACGAATGACTACTTCCCCCTGCAGCCGGGCCTGGTGGCCGTCTTCGACGGAGGCGGCGAGCACGTCGTCGTGACGGTCACGTCCGAGACGAAGGTGATCATGGGCATCACGACCCATGTCATCACCGACCAGGTCTTCGTCGACGGTGAGCTCCAGGAGGACACGGTCGACTGGTACGCCGCCGACAACTTCGGCAACGTCTGGTATTTCGGGGAGCAGACCGCCGAGTATCGGGACGGTGCGATCACCACGACCGAGGGGTCCTGGGAGGCGGGTGTCGATGGCGCGCTGCCGGGAATCATCATGCTGGCCGATCCTCGCCCTGGCGACACCTATCGGCAGGAGTTCTACAGCGGCCAGGCCGAAGATGTCGCCAAGGTCTACGCAGTCGATCAGAGCATCACCGTGCCAAAGGACACGTATGACCTCGTCATCGTCACCGAGGATTGGAGCCTCCTCACGCCCGATGTGCGCGAGCGCAAGTGGTACGCCCCGGGGGTCGGAGTCGTGTCCGAGGAGGGGATCCAGGGCGGCTCCGGCGTGCTCAGCCTCGTCGACCTCACGCGTCCGTAGGGCTGGCTAGCGTGGGCCACTGATGACCGCCGATGCGCGCCTCCTCTTCGCGACGCGAATCGCCCGCATGTTCGGCTACGGGCTCCTCTCGGTGGTGCTGGTGCTGTACCTGGTGGCGATCGGCATCGACGGCGTCCAGGTGGGGCTGATCCTGACCCTCACCCTGCTCGGCGACGCTGCCATCAGCCTCTGGCTGACGACCCACGCCGACCGCCTCGGGCGGCGTCGCATCCTCCTCGTCGGCGCCGCGCTGATGCTGCTGGCCGGGATCGTCTTCGCGCTGACCCGTGACCCGCTGATCCTGCTGCTGGCTGCCACGGTGGGCGTGATCAGCCCGAGCGGCAACGAGGTTGGGCCGTTCCTGGCGGTCGAGCAGGCCTCGCTCTCCCAGACGCTGCCCGACCGGGAGCGCACCCGCGTCTTCGGCTGGTACAACCTGGTCGGCTCACTGGCCACCGCCAGCGGCGCGCTCGCCGCCGGGCTCATCGCGCAGGGTCTCCAGGGGGCCGGCAGCGGCGTGGTCGATTCCTACCGGGCCATCGTGGTCGGCTACGCGCTGGTGGGAATCGGCCTGGCCGCGCTCTTCTGGCGCCTCTCAGGAGCGATCGAGGTGCCCACCGCGACAAGCACGTCCGTCGCCACGCGGCTGGGTCTGCATCGGTCCCGCGGGATCGTCCTGCGCCTCGCGGCGCTCTTCAGCCTTGACGCCTTCGCCGGCGGATTCGTGATGCAGAGCCTGATCGCCTACTGGTTCCACCAGCGCTTCGGCGCCGATCCGGCCACCCTCGGCGCCATCTTCTTCGGGGCCAACATCCTGGCCGGCTTCTCGGCGCTCGCCGCCGCGCGGCTCGCCGCGCGCATCGGGCTCATCAACACCATGGTCTTCACCCACCTGCCCTCGAACGTGCTGCTGATCCTGGTGCCGCTGATGCCCACCCTGCCCCTTGCCGTCGCCGTGCTCCTCGCGCGCTTCGCGATCAGCCAGATGGACGTGCCGACGCGCCAGTCCTACACCATCGCCGTGGTCGATCCCGATGAGCGCTCCGCCGCCGCCGGCGTGACGGGGATCGCTCGCAGCCTGGGGGCGGCCGTCTCGCCCTCGCTCGCCACGCCGCTCCTGCAGAGCGTCCCGCTGGCGGGGCTGCCGTTCGTGATCGGCGGGGGACTGAAGATCGTCTACGACCTGCTCGTGCTCCGCGCGTTCCGAGCGGTGAAGCCCCCCGAGGAGGCGAGGCCCCGCCCCTCCGCCTGAGCCTGCGGCGAGGGCCAGTACTCTCGTACCACCGGCGTACTGCACCAGACCGCATCCCGGCCTGCAGGCGCTCGCCAGCCGACAATGCCGATCGCCGCGGGCCGTACCCCCGGGACGATCACGCCATGGCCGCCATCGTCGTCTGCCCCGATGCTCACCACCTCGAAACCCTCGGTTTGGTGGGTCAGTCCGCACCTCGAAAGGACGGCGGTGATTCGGTCAGACGGTCGGCTGCTCTGGCGACAGGCCCGCGCGTTGGGCAGCGTCGCCTCGACGGCAGCCCTGCTTGCCTCGCTGCTGCTGGTGACCACTGCCGCGCCCGGCCTCGCGCTTGACGAGCCGGTCGCCTGCGGCGTTCACCCGCTCGACGTCGTGCTGATCATCGACCGCTCGGGGAGCATGGAGACCGAGCAGAGCGACGGGCATACCCGCAACTATTGGTCCGAGCTGGCGGCCAACCAGCTGGTGACTGACCTCGACGGTGGCGTCGGCAACGTCGGCGCGCTGCACCGGGTCGGCCTGACCACGTTCGGTGGCACGACGGCCAGCGTGGACCTGGCGCTCGGCCCCTCGGACGCGGCATCGGTCCACGCCGCGATCAACGGCATCGCAGCGGACGGCACCACGCCGCTGAAGCTGGGCATGGCGACGGGGGCCGAGGATCTCGTTGACAGCCAGCGGGCCGCCGTGGACGGGGCCCCGGTCCTCCAGGTCGTGGTCCTCCTCTCGGATGGACGTCCGAACCCTGACGACCAGCGCCCGGATGCCGACGAGATCGCCGCCTACCTCGCCTCGGCCGACGTCGCGTACTCGATCGCTATCGGCGAGGGGGGCAGCGGCTACAGCCAGGTCGACCTGGACCTCATGCAGGACCTGGCCAATCCTGGCGCCAATGCTCGCCACGTCGCCGATGCCTGGGACCTGCCGGGCCTCTTCGCCGACATCTTCACCGACCTGACCTGCCCGCAGATCGGGATCGAGAAGACGCCCAGCGTGTCAAGCCTCGATGCCCCCGGCGGAGCCGTCACCTACTCGTACGCGGTGACGAACAGCAACCCGGAAGCCTCGCTGGGGTCCGTGGTCGTGGGTGACGACAAGTGCTCGCCGGTGAGCTATCTCTCCGGTGACACGAACGAGGACGGCAGGCTCCAATCGAGCGAGACCTGGACCTTCAGCTGCTCCGCCACGCTGAGCGCCACCACCACGAACGTGGCCACCGCCAGCGGCGAATACAACGGTGTCGGCTTCTCTGCACAGGATGTGGCCACCGTCGTTGTCGCTGAGCCAACCGCCACCCCCACCCCGACCGAGACGGCCACCCCCACGCCGACGGAGACCGCGACTCCCACGCCGGCCGAGACCGCGACGAACGGACCCGTGGCAGCCCCCGTGCCGTCGGATCCTCCCGCGCCGAGCGCGGCGCCGCTGGCCACGCCTCCCCCTGAGCCCACCCCCTGGCCGGTGATCGCGACCGTTCCCCTTCCGGCGCCAACCGCCGGATCGGTCGCCGAGCAGCCAGTCCCCTCGTCTCAGGCGCCCGACCAGCTGAATCCCGTCATGGCCGTCCTGGCCGCCTTCGCCGCGCAGGCAGGCAGAGTCGTCAGGCCCGAGGCCGCGGTGGCCGTCGCCGCAACCTTTGGCTTCCCGCTTGGACTGTCGCTCGCGGTCGTCATCTTCCTGGCGGTGCAGGGGCGGATCGATGGGCGCGACCCCAAGCTCGTGGCGGATGCCCCGGCAGAGGGTGACGCGGTTGTTCCATTCGTGAGGGAGGAACAGCTGTGATCCGGCAGCCCGACCATGCTGACCTCGTTGCGCTCAGCGACCGCATGACCTACCTGCTCGGCCTCCGGGCGACCTTTGCGGTCATCGTGCTCACCTGGAGCGCGCTGCGTCCGGAGGCCCTGGGGACACCCTTCACGGCGCTCGCGACGATCACGGCCGGCTACCTCGTCATCTCGGCGGTGGGCGAGTGGGCACGACGCCGCGTCGGCCGTTTCGGCCCCGCCATGCTCAACTCCCTGCTGCTCCTCGACGGCGTCTACCTTGCCATCGCGATGTACGCGACGGGCGGCACCCAGAGCCCCATGCGGTTCCTCACCTACCTGCACCTCGTGGCCGTCTCGCTGCTGGCCGGGTACCGGACGGGCCTGAAGATCGCGCTCTGGCATTCGCTGCTGCTCTTCGTGGTGCTCTATGCCCAGGCGGCGCAGCTGCTGCCGCCGATCGACGTGGTGCCCGGTGCCGCACTCACCTTCGATCGCATGCCCGTCCTCAACGTGACGTCGTTCTGGCTGTTCGCCCTCGCGACCTCGATCTTCTCGGCGATGAACGAGCGGGAGCTGCGGCAGCGCCGGGCCGATCTCCAGGCGCTCGTCGACGTCGGTTCGCACCTCGACGACGAGGGCGACCCGGTGCACCAGTCGCGCATCGTGCTCGAGGGGCTCGCCAAGCGCTTTGGGTTCACCCGGGGGATCCTGGTCGGCGCCGCGGAGGAGAAGATGATCGTCCTGGCGGCCCTCGGGGCGGCCGAGGTGCCCACCTCGGCGGTCGAACCGGATGCCATCGTCGTGAAGGCGTGGGAGCGACGCGAGCCCCTCGCGGTGAGCAATCTCGACGGCCAGCTCAACCCGCTGATCAGCTGGGCGATGCCGCGGGCGCGGAACCTGCTGGTGGCACCGATGATCGCCGATGGTCGCCCGGTCGGGGCGATCGTCATGGAGCATCCATCGCGAACCGTCTTCGGCGTCGACCGGCGGATGCTCTCGGTCCTCGGTCAGTTCGCCACCGTCGCCGGGCTGAACCTGCGCAATGCGGTGCTGCTCCAGCACGTGCAGGACCTCGCGGAGCGAGACTCGCTGACCGGGGCCGCCAATCGGCATACCTTCCAGACGACCCTCGAGCGCGTCGTCAAGGCGCGCCATGGCAGCCGGGCGAAGAAGCGAAACGTCACCGCGGTCCTGTTCATCGATCTCGACGATTTCAAGGTGGTGAACGACACCCTCGGCCATGGGGCCGGAGACGAGCTCCTGGTGGCCGTCACCGCGCGGATCTCCGGACTGGTGCGCCAGGGCGACCTGGTGGCCCGCCTGGGCGGCGACGAGTTCGCGATCCTGACCGATGACGAGGCCGAGCTGCCCCGGTCGCGGGCGATCGCCGAGCGGCTCGTCCGCGTGCTGCGAGAGCCATTCCTCATCGGACACGACCTGATCACGGTGACCGCCAGCATCGGCATCGCCAGCGCCCGCGAGCTCACGGAGTCCGCTTCGGACGTGGTCCGCAACGCGGACGTCGCCATGTACATGGCCAAGGCCAATGGCAAGGCCGGCTTCGCGATCTTCGACCCGGGCATGCATGCCGCCATCCGGGACCGGCACGAGCTGGGTGCCCAGCTCCAGCGAGCGGTCGACCTGGACCAGCTGAGGGTCGAGTTCCAGCCGATCGTGGACCTCGCGACCGGTGCCCCCGCCGGCATGGAGGCCCTGGTCCGCTGGGAGCACCCGGACCGAGGGCTTGTCCTGCCCGGCGAGTTCATCGAGATCGCCGAGGAGAACGGCGCCATCCTGCCGATCGGTCACTGGGTGCTGCAGCAGGCCTGTCGCCGCGCAGCGGAATGGCGGCGGTTGGGCCTCACCGCGCCGAACAGCTTCCTGTGCGTCAACGTCTCGGCGCGCGAGATCCAGCAGCCAGGATTCGTGCAGGCCGTCGCGGATACCCTCCGCGAGGTGGGCTTCGAGGCAACGAGCCTCATCGTGGAGATCACCGAGACGGCGCTGCTCAAGGCGACGCCTCCGACCATCGCAACCCTTGGGTCGCTCCGCGAGATGGGGGTTCGGGTCGTGATCGACGACTTCGGGACGGGGTACTTCTCGCTCAGCCATCTCCGGCAGTTCCCGGTCGACGCCCTCAAGATCGCCAGCGAGTTCGTGCAGGACGTGGAGGCCGCCTCTCGTTCTTCGGCCCTCGCCGGCGCGATCGTCGCGATGTCCGAGTCGCTCCACATCGTGACCGTGGCGGAGGGGATCGAGACCAAGGAACAGGCCGACCGCATGCGGTCTCTCGGGTGCGTCTACGGGCAGGGATACTTCTTCGCGCGACCCAAGGGCGAGGTGGACTTCAGCGAGGATCTGCGCCTCGCGGTTTCCGAGTCTGATGCCGCCACGGCGAAGACCGTCGGCCAAAGCGCACGACTCGCGCGCCCACGGCGCCGCGCCGTGCGCCGCCCCGCCATGCCGGATGTCGGCGCCGCCTGACGGGAGTTCCCGCTAGACGCCGATCGGGGGGCCGTACCAGACGCTGGCGGCGATGATCACGTAGAGGCCCAGCAGCGCCAGCCCCTCCAGCCACGTGCTCTCCCCGTCGAACACGATCAACGCCGCCAGCAGCGCGGAGAGCGCGACCGCGCCCAGCAGGAGCGGGCTCAGCACGAGCGTGAGTGAGCCGCCGGCCACGAAGAGCGAGATCAGCACCAGCGCCGGCGTCAGCGCGATCGCGACCTGCAGGCTGCTGTTGAGGATGAGCGAGGTGGCCAGCTCCATCTTGTTCTGGATCGCCATCCGCACCCCGACCACGTTCTCCACCGCATTGCCGGCGATCGCCACGATCACCAGGCCGACCAGCGCCTCGGACATGCGGAGCGAGGCCATTGTCGGTCGCAGCGCCTCGACGAAGAGGTCGGAGGTGAGCGCAGCTCCACCGGCTCCCACGAAGAGGACGGCGAAGGCGAGGCCGATCGGCCAGACCCCGCCCGGCGGGGCTTCCTCCACCCCGGCGCTGGCCCCGGGCCCGCCGCTGATCGAGAAGGGGATCGACGCGGCGAAGATGCCGAGCAGCACGATCGAGACGATCACGCTCAGGTCCGTCGCGTGGCCGGCGTCGGGGGCGCCCGGCGCGGTGGCCAGGGTGGGGATCGCGAGCGCGGCCACCGCGAGCACCAGGAGCGTCGCCATCGTCCGCACCGCGGGCGCGTGGAACTGCTGGGTCCCATGCTTGAGGCCGCCCAGGAAGAAGGCGAGGCCCAGGATCAGCAGGGTGTTGGCCAGGATCGAGCCGATGAGGGCGGTCTGCACCACGACCACCAGCCCCGCCTGCAGGGCGAAGATCGAGATGAACAGCTCGGGCAGGTTGCCGAGCGCCGACTGCAGGATCCCGGTGGTGCGCGGGCCGTACCGATGGCCGAGCTGCTCGGTCCCCTGACCGATGAGCGTGGCCAGCGCCGCGAGCGCGATGGCGCTCACCACGAAGACGACGATGTGATCGGCCCCGAGCGCGTTGAGGACGAACGCGAGGATGGTCGACCCGATCGCCGCCGCCGCCGTCAGGCTGGCGCCGCGGCCCATGGTCCGGGGGAGCCACATCACGGAGTCCATCGGCCGATTGTGAGCGGTTTGGAGCGGGAGACGAGGTTCGAACTCGCGACATTCAGCTTGGAAGGCTGACGCTCTGCCAACTGAGCTACTCCCGCCCGCACATCCATCCTAGCCCAGGCGGGTGCCTAGCGGCCAGCCAGCGCATCGACCAGGGGCGCCATCTCGACCATCGAGCCCTGGCGGATGGCGTAGTAGCTGATCCCCGTCCGCTCCCGCCGACGCACGAGGCGCTCGCGGAGCGCGGCGAGCGTCCCGTACAGGAGGTATGGGCTGCCGACGAGGCCGGCGGTGGCCGCCTTGGCCGCGGCGAGGGCCGAGCGTGGGACCGACTGGCCGCCACCGACCATTCCGGCATCGGCGATGAACAGGTTCAGCTCCAGGTGGTCGAAGCGGTCGCCCGCCGCGTCGCGCACCACTCCGACCTTGCGTTCGAGGGCGCTCTCCGTCACGTCGGTCCAGATCGGTCGCCCCCGTGGGCTGAACTGCGGGATGAAGCCCACGATGTCGGCCTCACGCGCGGCGAGGCGCAGCATCCGCGGGCCGCCGCCGCCCATCAGGATCGGCGGGTGCGGCCGCTGCACCGGTCGCGGGCGGCACTGCGCGGCGCCCGAGCCGGTAATGCGCGCCGGCGTGCGTCACCGTCTCGCCGGTGAGCAGCCGCTTGACGAGCCCGGTCGCCTCCACCAGCCGATCGATGCGCCTGCCCGGCGCGTCGTACGAGGACGCCGAGCTGGCGGTAGTCGGCGGTTCGCCAGCCGGCGCCCAGTCCCAGCTCGAGGCGCCCGTTCGAGAGCAGGTCCAGGGTCGCCGCCTCGCGCGCCAGCACCAGGGGGTGCCGGAAGTCGTTGGCGAAGACGAATCCCCCGATCCGGAGCCGATCGGTGACCGCCGCCGCGGTGGCCATCGCCGCGATCGGGGAGAGCTGCGTGCCCAGGTGATCGGGCACGAGCAGCGAGGCGTAGCCGAGCTCCTCGGCGCGCCTCGCCAGCCCTCGCCATGCCTCCGCGTCGCGGGCGTGGCTGGCGGTGACGGCAAACCGGAACGGATGCACGCTGCAACGGTACGCGACGCGCACACCGCCGGGCGTTTTACACTCCGCGCTCAGGAGGTGACTCGTGGCCGACAAGACGCCAAAGCGACCACCCAAGCCGAAGAAGCCGAAGAAGCCGAAGGCCTAGGGCCTCCGCGCTACGGGGTCGAGTCCGCCGTGAGTCCGTGCACCGGCGGGATCTGGCCCATGCGCCCGGCCTGGTAATCGGCGATCGCCTGCAGGATCTCGTCCCGGGTGTTCATCACGAACGGCCCGTAGTGGGCGATCGGCTCGCGGATCGGCTGTCCGCCGAGCAGCAGGACCTCAAGGGTCGGTGACGGCCCTGCCGGCTGGCGGTCGGCGCTGACCGACAGGTGATCCCCGGCGCCCAGCACGGCGAGCTGTCCCTCGCGGATCGCGACACCCTCCGCGCCGACCCGCCCGCTCCCCGCCAGCACGTACACCAGCGCATTGAAGTCGGGGCGCCACGGGACGTCGAGGCGCGCCTCGGGGTGGAGGGTGGCGTGGGCGTAGGCGATCGGCGTGTAGGTGACCCCCGGCCCCGCATGTCCGTCCAGCTCGCCGGCGATGATCCGCACCAGGGCCGAGCCGTCGGTGTTGGTGATCAGCGCCACCTGGTCGGGCACGATGTCCTGGTAGCGCGGCGGGCTCCACTTGAGCCGCGCCGGCAGGTTGACCCACAGCTGCACGCCGTGGAAGAGGCCGCCTGAGCGGACGAGGTACTCCGGCGGCATCTCCGAGTGGACGATCCCGGAGCCCGCGGTCATCCACTGGGTGGCGCCATCGGTGATGCTCCCGCCGCCCCCCATGCTGTCGCGGTGCTCGATCACGCCGTCGAGCATGTAGGTGACCGTCTCGAAGCCGCGATGCGGGTGATCCGGCGCTCCCTTCGCCTCACCGGGCGCGTACTCCACGGCCCCCATCTGGTCGAGCAGGATGAACGGATCCACCATCGACAGGTCGATCCCGGGGAACGGGCGGCGAACGGGAAAGCCCTCGCCCTCGAAGGTGGAGACGGCGGTGACGACGCCGCGCACCGGGCGGGAGACGCTCGTGGGCGGAAGGGTCGTGAGGCGTGGCAGGGTGAGCAGGTCGGCGGTGACGGCTGGCATCGGGGACTCCGGACTGTAGTTGCTGCGTCAACTATACCCCGATGGGCGAGCCCGCGCGCGCGTCAGCCCGCCGGACGCACCAGCTGGTCGACGGACGCGCGGGCCGCCAGCGGATTCCGGTACCAGGTCGCGTCGATGGTGGCGAAGGGACTCCACGCCGCCGGGAGCTCGTCGCTGCGGAAGATCGCCCCATTCGGGCAGGCATCGGCGCAGGCCCCGCAGTCGATGCAGCTGTCCGGATCGACGTAGAACTTGCGATCGACGTCGACCTCGGCGGTGATGCAGTCAACCGGGCAGACCTCGATGCAGGACCTGTCGTTGTGGTCAACGCACGGCTGCGCGATGACGTAGGCCATGGTCGCCTCCTCTTCGGTTCTTCTCTTCCGAGGCAGGCGACACGGCAACAGTTTCACGCGGCGAGTGGGCGGTTGGTCCCGGCGTGGCAGTACCTTCGGCACTCAGCGCAGCGCTCGCCGGCCGCCGATACTGACCCCGACATGCATCGCGACATGGCGGCCGCGCGCTGGCGTGCGACCGCCCTCCTCGCCTCGATCGTGGGCGCCGCCGCATCGGCCTACCTGCTGGTCGAATACACCACCGGGCAGGCGGGGCTCTGCCTGACGGGGAGCGGCTGCGACCTCGTCCGCGCCAGCGCCTTCGCCTATCCGCTCGGCATCCCGACCCCGCTCATCGGCCTCGTCTTCTACCTCGTGGCGGCCTGGCTCGTGACCCGCACGCTCGACGCGCGCCGCGTCGCGGGGCTCGCCCCCGCGACCGCGCTGCTGCTGCTGGCGCTCGCCGGCGCCGCCGCGTCGATGGTGCTGACCGGGCTCGAGGCGTTCGTCATCAAGGCCTTCTGCACCTGGTGCCTCGTCCAGGCCGGCGCCAGCCTCGTGCTGCTCGTTGCCGCCGTGGCCCTGCCGCGTGGGGATGCTCAACCTGCAGCCGAGGGCCATACCCGGCGCGCTCGCCAGCTCGCCGCCCAGGCGGTCGAGGGGGAGCGCCGCGGCCTGCTGCGGACGGGGCTCTTCGGCGGGACCGGGGCCGCGCTGCTGGTTGCCGTGCTGCTGGTCGCCGGCGCCTACGGCGGCGGATCGCCGACCGGCTCGCCGGGCAGCTCGGGCTCATCGCTCGCCCCGGCTGGGAGCCCGCACCTGGGCAACGGCCCGGTCGAGGTGGTCGAGTTCGCCGACTTCCAGTGCCCAGGCTGCGCCGCCGTCGCCCCGATCCTGACGGGGATCGCCTCGGCCGACGAGATCACCCTCGTCTCGCGCTACTTCCCGCTCGACTCGATCCACGCCAACGCCAACGCCTCGGCGCGCGCCGCCGCAGCGGCCGACCAGCAGGGCTCCTTCTGGCAGATGTCGGCGGCCCTCTACGCCCGCCAGGACGCCTGGAAGGACCTCTCGGCGACCGATGCCGACGCCTTCTTCATGGCGCTCGCCGGCGACCTCGGCCTCGATGTCGCCGCCTGGCAGTCCGCGTACGCATCCGACGAGGTCGCCGCCGTCGTCGACGCCGATCGGCAGGCGGCGACGGGGCTGGGGCTCAACGGCACCCCGACCATCTACATCAACGGGCGGCAGTACACCGGCGGCATCACCGCCGATGCCATCCGGGCAGCGATCGCGGCCGCCTCCTAGGCGGACTCTCCCGAGATCTCGAAGGCGCTGAGCCGGCGGATCGCGAGGAGCGTGGCACCGACCAACACGACCGCGCCCACGATCACGGCCGTGGTCAGCTCAAGATCGGCCTTGAGGACGGTCGAGGGGATGTCTCCGATCGCCTCCGCGAAGGCGAGCGTCTGCTGCCGGATGCTGAAGGTGCGCGTCCCGGCGAAGAGCCCGGAGAGGAGGCCCTCCCAGATCAGGACGTAGGTGAGGCCAAAGACCAGCGCCCGGCTGGTGACCAGGCTGAGCGCCACGAAGACGGCGCAGTACAGGAGCGAGCCGATGGCGGCCCCGGCCACCATCCCGATGACGAGCCCGTCGCCGAGCCCACCGACCCCGATCAGGCCGGCCAGCAGCATCGGGCCGCCGGTGAGCGCGGCGGAGCAGGCCGCCGCCACGACCAGCTTGGTGATCACCACCGTCCGGCGGCTGATCGGCTTGGCGAGCAGGAAGACGGCGGTGCCGTCTTCGATCTCCCCGCCGAGCGCCCCGGTCCCGAAGAGCAGGGCCACGAGTGGCATGAGGGTGCCGATCCCCAGGCTGGAGAGCAGCCCGGAGGTGAACGGCAGCGCGCGCGCCTCCTCGCCGGCGATGCGGAAGACGCCCGCCACCAGCACCAGCACCCCGGCCAGCAGGAGCAGCAGCAGCGTCCGTCGCCGCGAGAGGAGCTGGCGCAGGGTGATCCCCGCGATGACGCCGTTCATCGCCGCACCAGGTAGCTGAAGACCGATTCGAGCGACTCGTCGGTGGGCAGCAGCTCGTGGAGGCGGATGGCGTGGCGCCGGGCGATCCCGCTCACCGCCCGGCTGAAGGCCCCGAAGTCGGTCGTTCGCACGGTCAGCAGCCCGCCGTCCAGCGCCGCCCCGGCGATCATCGGCTCGGTCAGCAGCGCCGAGGCCAGCGCTCGATCGTCCGACGAGCGGACGGTGAAGGTGTGCGGCCGATCGGTCATCAGGCGACGAATCTCCCGGAAGTCGCCCGAGGCGGCGAGCCGCCCCGCCACGATCACCAGCACCCGCTCGGCGAGCCGCTCCACCTCCTCGAGGATGTGGGACGAGAAGAGGATCGTGCGGCCCTCGGCCGCCATGCCGTGCAGCAGCTCCATCATGTGCAGCCGCTGCCGGGGGTCCATGCCGTTGAACGGCTCGTCGAGGAGGAGGATCTGCGGCTCGTGGACGAGCGCCGCGGCGACCTTGGCGCGCTGGCGCATCCCCTTCGAGTAGGTGCCGATCGCGCGGTCGGCGGCATCCTCGAGCTCGACCAGGCCGATCGCGCGAGCCGCCGCCTCGGCGGCCGCGGCGGGCGCCATCCCCTGCAGCCGGGCGTTGGCCACCGCGAACTCGCGCCCCGTCAGGAACGGGTAGACCGCCTCGCGCTCCGGGACGAGCCCGATGCGTCGGTACATCTCCGGATGCCGCCAGGACGGCGAGCCGCCGACCGTGACGCTCCCCGACGACGGCGCCAGGAAGCCGGCGACCATGTGCAGGATGGTGGACTTGCCCGCCCCGTTGGGGCCCAGCAGCCCGGTCACCCCGCCGTCCAGCCGGAAGCTGATGTCGTTGACCGCCACCACGTTGCCGTACCAGCGTGACGTGTTCGCCAGCTCGACAGCGGCGGGCTTGAGCTCGGGGGCGGCGGTCATGCGGCGATCCGCCGGTAGCGCCACAGGACCACGGCCGTGCCGACCACGGCGAGGCCCAGCGCCAAGGCCCCGAAGACCGGCAGCGCCAGGTCCGCGTCGCGCACCGGCGAGTCGGTCAGGGTCGCCCCCAGCAGCCAGTCGCGGGCACCGTCGAGCAGCACGAACGGGTTGAGCAGCGGGGCCACCTGGGAGATCCGCCCGCGCCCCGCCTCGGCCAGGATGCTGCCGACCGCGCCGCTCACCAGGAAGAGGGCGATGATCGCGCCGGTGGCGTAGGCGCGGCGCGGCGTGTACGCGGCGATCGCCAGGCTCAGCGCCGCGAGCGGGATGGCGTGGAGCAGCGGTGAGCCAAGGACCTGCGGCAGGTTGCCGAGCTGGTCGCCGAAGGCGGCCGGCAGGTCGGCCGAGACGAGGATCGTGGTCAGCATGATCACGACGAGCGGCGCCAGCGCCAGCGCGAAGATGGCCGCGGCCAGTGCGCTGAGCTTGGCCAGCGCGTAGTCGGAGCGCGCGAGCGCGTGGCTGAAGTAGAGCGACAGCACGTGGTTGCGCTGGTCGCTGCTCACCAGCTCCGGCGCCTGCGACGCCACGAAGAGCGCGAGGATCGGCTGCAGCTCCCAGAGGTAGTTGTCGTAGTCAAAGGGCGACGGCGCCCCCGGGACGATCGCCTGGATCGCGCCGGCGACCGCGGCCGGGACCACCATGATGGCCGTCAGCCCCCACGGGGCGATCTTGGCCCGCCCCGAGCGCCCGAGCCCGAAGGTGGCCCGCAGGCTCGCCCAGAAGAGGGTCAGGAACGCTGCCCTGCGGCCGAGCCGCGGTCCGTCGTAGCCGCGGTAGCCCAGGTCGTAGATCGCGCCGGTGGCGCTCTCCGCGGGGGCGACCGCCGCCTCACGCCGCGTCATCGGCACGCCCCTCCGCACGGAACAGGTCCTCGAGCCGATGCCGCCGCTGCTCGAGCCGCGTGAGCGAGAGCCCCAGCTCGTCGATCACGTCGCGCACGATGTCGTACGGTCGCTCGTCGGGACAGTCGACCAGGACGGTGCGCCCGTCCACCTTGGCCACCAGGCCGGCGGCGGTCAGCCGCGCGGCGAGGGCATCGGCGCCGTCCTCGACCTCGACTCCCAGGGTCCCGGTGCGCTGCACGAAGGTCGAGATCGGGGCCGACTGGAGGAGCTTGCCGGCGTCGATCGCCAGCAGGAAGGTGCAGACCCGCTCGATCTCGCCGAGCAGGTGGCTGGCCACCACGGTCGCGATCCCGAACTCCGTCCCGGTCCGATGCACCAGGTCGAGCATCTCGTCGCGTCCCGCAGGATCGAGCCCGTTCGTGGGCTCGTCGAGGAGCAGCAGCTTGGGGTCGTGGACGATCGCCTGCGCCAGCTTGACCCGCTGCTTCATGCCGGTCGAGTAGCCGCCGATCGGCCGATAGCGCTCCTCGTACAGGCCCACGTGGCGGAGCACCTCGGCGGTCCGCTCGCGCGCGGCAGCGGCCGGCAGCCCGGCCATGCGGCCCATGTGGCTCACGAACTCGGTGGCGGAGACATCGGGCGGGAGGCAGTCGTGCTCCGGCAGGTAACCCACGAACTGCCGGATCTCCGGCCCGCGGGTGGCCACGTCCATCTCCATCACCGTCGCGCTGCCGCTCGTCGGGGCGAGGAGGCCGAGCAGGATCTTGAGCAGCGTGCTCTTGCCTGCGCCGTTGGCGCCCACCAGGCCGATGATCCCCGGCTCCACGTCGAGCGTCAGGGCATCCAGCGCGGTGATCGACGAGCCGTAGCGCTTGGTCAGGCCCCTGGTCGAGATGAGCGGCATCGGGTCGAGTCTAGCCGCGCCGGGCGATCTACATGTGCGGCAGGTAGTCGGGGTTGAAGAAGCGTGCCGGGTCGTCGAGGAACTCGAGTCGGCAGCCGCGGCCGCAGAAGTAGTAGGTCTGCCCATCGTGCTCGGCCGACAGGCCGGCGGCGCGTGCCACCTCGGCGTTGACGGCCATGCCGCAGACCGGGTCGTGCGGGGTCGTTGTCATCTCGAGAGTCTCCATCGGTCTCTTCAGTCCTTTCGGGTCAGGTTGGTGCGAAGCGTCGCAGGCGAAGCGAGTTCGTGACGACACTGACGCTGGAGAGTGCCATGGCGCCCGCCGCCAGGGCGGGC
Organism: uncultured Chloroflexia bacterium; assembly: GCA_963782015.1. GTDB lineage: Bacteria > Chloroflexota > Limnocylindria > QHBO01 > QHBO01 > CF-167. The sequence goes on along the minus strand of CAWAHY010000004.1, from coordinate 352,008 downwards.
GAGAGGAGCCAGCCGGTGAGCGGGAAGAGCACGCCGGCGGCCACCGGGATCAGGATCAGGTTGTATCCGAAGGCCCAGCCGAGGTTCTGGCGGATGGTGCGCATGGTGGCGCGCGAGAGGCGGATCGCGGCGGGGACCGAGCGCAGGTCGTCACCGACCAGGGTGATCGCCGAGGCCTCGACCGCGACGTCGGCCCCGGTGCCGATCGCGACTCCCAGGTCGGCCTGCGCCAGCGCGGGGGCGTCGTTGATCCCGTCGCCGACCATCGCCACCACCGCGCCGCCGGCCTGCAGCGCGGCCACCGCGGCGGCCTTCTCCTCCGGGCGCACCTCGGCCAGGATCCGGTCGGGACCGATCCCCACCTGGGCACCGATCGAATGTGCCACGGCGGCCCGATCGCCGGTGATCATCCAGACCGCCAGGCCGGCGGCCTGGAGCCGTCGGATCGCCTCTGCCGACTCGGGCTTGAGCGTGTCCGCCACCCCGATCAGGCCGATCTCCCGGCCGTCCACCGCGACGAGCACCGGCGTGTGGCCCTCCTCCGCGCTCTGCCGCGCGAGGTCGCCGAGCGGCTCGACGTCCACGCCCTGCTCGGCCAGCAGCCGCTCGCTGCCGACCAGCACCACCCGCGCCTCGACGGTCGCCCGCACGCCCCCGCCGGGGATCGCCACGAAGTCGGATGCGGGCGGGAGCTCGACGCCCCGCTCCACCGCCAGCCGCACCACCGCCTCGGCCAGCGGATGCTCGCTGCCACGTTCCGCCGCGGCGGCCAGGCGGAGCAGCTCGTCCTCGCTCGTGCCGTCCGCGGGCCGCAGCGAGGTGACGGACGGCTCGCCACGGGTGATGGTGCCGGTCTTGTCGAGCACCACCGCCGTGATCCGCTGCGCCTGCTCCAGCGCGGCGCCGTCGCGGACCAGGATGCCGGCCTCGGCACCCTTGCCGGTGCCGACCATGATCGCGGTCGGCGTGGCCAGCCCCATGGCGCACGGGCAGGCGATGATCAGGACGGCGACCGCCGCGGTCAGAGCCGATGGGAGCCGCGGCTCGGCGCCCAGCAGCATCCACGCCCCGAAGGCGGCCGCCGCCACCAGCACGACGACCGGCACGAAGCGCGCGGTGACCTGGTCGACGACCCGCTGGATGGGTGCCTTGGAGCCCTGCGCCCGCTCGACCAGCCTCGCGATCTGCGCCAGCGTCGTGTCGAGGCCCACCCGCTCGGCGCGCATCACGAAGGAGCCGGAGGCGTTCATGGTCGCGCCGATCACCTGGTCCCCAGCCCGCTTGTCGACCGGCATCGACTCGCCGGTGAGCATCGACTCGTCGACCGCGGACGAGCCGTCGACCACCACGCCGTCGACGGGGACCCGCTCCCCCGGACGCACGCGCACCAGGTCGCCGACGCGCACTTCGGCGATCGGGAGGTCGGCCTCGTGCCCGTCGCGCAGCACGCGCGCGGTGGTCGAGCGCAGCTTGAGGAGTGCCCGCACGGCCCCGGCCGCCTCGCCCTTGGCGCGGGCCTCGAGCCATCGGCCCAGCAGCACCAGCCCAATGATCACCGCGGCGCTGTCGAAGTAGGTCTCCGCGGCGGATCCGGCGAGCGTCAGTGCCAGGGAATAGCCGTAGGCCGAGAGGGTCCCGAGCGAGACGAGCGTGTCCATCGTCAGGTCGCCGTGCCGCAGGCCCTTTGCCGCCGCGACCAGGAAGCGGCGGCCGAAGACGAACTGGACCACCGTTGCCGGGGCGAGCATCCAGACGTTGACGCGCTCCATCGGCCACGGGACGCCGCCGGGCCAGAGGGCGACGACCATCATCGCCAGCCCGATGCCGGTGGCCAACAGGGCGTCGCGCAGCAGGGCACGCCGCTCCTCGGCGCGCGTCGCCTGCTCGGCGTCGGCCGCATCGGCTTCGCCCACGGCGGCTGGTGCCGCCACTTCGTAGCCGGCCGCCTCGATGGCCGCCACGATCCCGCCGCGGTCGATCAGGGCGGGGTTGTAGCGGACGGTGGCCCGCTCCGTGGCGAGGTTCACGACCGCCTCGCCGACCCCATCGGCCTTGTTGAGGAAGCGCTCGATCCGCGTCACGCACGAGGCGCAGGTCATCCCCACCACGGGGAGCGTGAGCTCGATCAGGGGAGCGGGAGCGGGGCTGTGCATCGGTGCCTTCAGGATACTACAGGGGAGTATACGCGTCGGGGTCTCGGCTCGGCCCGCGGCGGCCCGCGCTACGCTGACCGCCCATGAAGGCGCTGATCCTCACCAACGAGTACCCGCCCAACGTCTACGGCGGGGCGGGGATGCACGTCGCGGAGCTCACCCGCGCGCTGCGGAGCCGCCTCGCGGTCGAGGTGCGCGCGTTCGGCGACCAGGACGAGACGGCAGATGGCTGGCGGCTGCGAGGCTATCCGCGGACTCCGGATCTGCCCCGCGGCGACGAGCGGCTGCGACCCGCCTGGGATGCCTTTGCCCGCGACCTGGCCATGGCGGCCGACCCGACCGACGCGGACCTGGTGCACTGTCATACCTGGTACAGCCACCTGGCCGGCCTGCTGGTCAAGCGCGCCTACGGGGTGCCGCTGGTCGTCACGGTCCACTCGCTCGAGCCGCTGCGACCCTGGAAGCGGGAGCAGCTGGGCGGAGGCTATGACCTGTCGAGCTGGGTCGAGCGGACGGCGCTCGAGGCCGCCGATGCGGTGATCGCCGTGAGCCACGGCACGCGCGAGGACGTGCTGCGCCATTTCGGTGTCGTGCCGGAGCGGGTCCGCGTCATTCACAACGGCATCGACGCCGACTTCTTCGCGCCTGACCCGGGGACCGATGCCCTCGCCCGCCACGGGATCGACCCAGACGTTCCGTACATCCTGTTCGTGGGGCGCATCACCCGCCAGAAGGGGATCGTGCACCTGGTGCGGGCGATCCGGCACCTGGCGCCGGGCATCGGCGTCGTGCTCGCCGCCGGACAGCCGGACACCCCCGAGCTGGCGGCCGAGGTCGAGGAGGGGGTCGCCGAGGCGCGGCTTGATCGGCCGAACGTCGTCTGGATCCCGGAGATGCTGAGCCGCGAGGAGATCCGGCAGCTCTACAGCCACGCGGTGGTGTTCGTGTGCCCATCGGTCTACGAGCCGTTCGGGATCATCAACCTGGAGGCGATGGCCTGCGCCCGACCGGTGGTGGCGACCGCCGTCGGCGGCATCCCGGAGGTGGTGGTGGACGGCGAGACGGGGCTGCTGGTGCCTGTCGAGCTCCGGACGGATGAGCCGATGACGCCGGTCGACCCGGACCGCCTGGCGCGCGACCTGGCCGAGGCGGTGAACGGGCTGATGGCCGATCCCGCCCGTCGCGAGGCGATGGGCGTGGCGGGTCGCCGACGGGCCGTGGCGCAGTTCTCGTGGTCCTCGATCGCCGACCAGACCGTCGAGCTGTACCGCAGCCTGGTCGGGCCGGGGTAGGGGCGTCATGGACGAGCCGCAGCACCGCCCCATCTCGCGGCGACGCGTCCTGCAGCTCGGCGCCGTGGCGGTGCCCTCCGCGCTCCTCGCCGCGTGCGTTGATCCGTCTCCCAGCGGGTCACCCTTCGTGAGCGCCGGGGCGACGGCGACCGCCGGCCCCGCAGCCACGGCGACGCCGGTGCCGACCCCGACGGCCGCGCCCGCGCCCGCCGGCCGCTTCCTCTACCGCGACGCCGCGCTCGCTGACGGGCACTCCGCGACGCTGCGCCGTGGGCGTCAGCGTGCTGGTGGATGGCGGGGTGATCCGCTGGATCCGGCCGGTCGACGGCGAGGAGGACCCCGGCGACGCGCAGGTGGTCGACGCCGCCGGCGCCACGATCGTGCCGGGCATGGTCGACTCGCACAGCCACGTCACCGGCCCCGGCGGGGCGCGGTGGCTCGATCGCTTCACCGATCCGCCGCAGAAGCTTGCCGAGTACGCCGAGGCGAACGGCCGCCTCGCATGGGACGCCGGCATCCGTTGGCTGCGCGACGTCGGCTCGCCGGTCGTGGACGATCCGGTGGACGGGCGTCACCGTGCGCTGGCGATCGGGATCCGCGAGCGATGGCGCGGCCGCGCGCACTTCCCGGCCATCCGTGCCGCGGGAACGTGGATGACGAAGCCCGGTGCGCTGCCGGCCGGCGTGGGCGTGGCCGCACGCAACGGCGACGAGCTCTTGGCGCTGGCGATCCAGCAGCTCGACGATGGCGCCGATCTCGTGAAGGTCTACTTCGACTCGCGCGATCCGGCCCGCTCAGCATGGACCCTCAACGACGTGCGAAAGGTGACCACCGCGGTCCACGCCCGCGGTGCCAAGGTCGCCGCCCACGTTGGAAAGCTCGCCGGGGTGCGGGTGGCCGTGGCCGGCGGGGTGGATTCGGTCGAGCACGGCAACCAGCTCGACGCCGACGTGGCGCGTGACATGGCGACGCGCGGCACGGTACTCGTCACGACCCTCACTGTCCTGCGCTCATTCATCACCTTCGGCCGCACCACGCGCATCTCGACCTTCGCCGGCTCGGGGCGGATGGCCGCCTACGCCGAGCAGCTGGAGGCGATCGAGGCCAGCGTGCGGATCGCCCGGGACGCAGGGCGTGACGATCGCCGCCGGCACCGACTTCGGCGGCGGATCCTCGCGCGCGAACCAGCTGGCCTGGGAGGTCGAGTCGCTCGTGGCCGCCGGGCTCGAGCCGGTCGACGCGCTGGCGGCGGCCACGTGGCGAGGGGGCGAGCTGCTGGGCGAGCCGGACGCCGGGTCGATCCGCGAGGGCGGCCCCGCCGACTTCTTCCTGGTCCATGGCGATCCGCTCAGCGATCCCGCTGCCCTGTGGCGCGTCTGGCGCCACGCCTGAGGCGTCTCGACTAGCATCTGGACTCCATGACCCACGACACCTCGGCCGACGTCGCGACCCGCCGGCGTGGCGTTCCCGGCGCGCCGATCGTCGTGGTCCGCGACCTCCGCAAGCGATACGGCACGCTCCAGGCCGTGGACGGGGTCAGCTTCGAGATCGGCGAGGGGGAGGTGTTCGGCATCCTCGGCCCCAACGGGGCGGGCAAGACCACCACCCTCGAGATGATCGAGGGGATGCGACCCATCGATTCGGGCAGCGCGATCGTGGACGGGCTGGACGTCAGCAAGGATCCGCGGGGGGTGAAGGCGCGCATCGGGATCCAGCTCCAGGCGTCGAGCTTCTTCGACGAGCTGAACCTGGTGGAGCTGCTCGAGCTGTTCGGCCGCCTCTACGGCCGCCAGGCGGACGCCGCCGCGCTGCTCGCCGACGTGGAGCTGACCGACAAGGCGCGCTCGCAGGTCAGGACCCTCTCCGGCGGGCAGAAGCAGCGATTCAGCATCGCCGCCGCGCTGGTCAACGAGCCCCGCGTCCTCTTCCTGGACGAGCCGACCACCGGCCTCGACCCGCAGGCGCGGCACCACCTGTGGGGCCTCGTGCGCCAGATCCGCGAGCGCGGGCACACCGTGGTGCTGACCACGCACTACATGGAGGAGGCCGAGGAGCTCTGCGACCGGGTGGCGATCATGGACGGCGGCAGGATCGTGGCGCTGGACACGCCGGATCGGCTGGTCGACTCGCTCCTCGGCCGGGGATTCACCAAGGCCCGGGTCGAGCGGCTCGCCAACCTGGAGGACGTCTTCCTCGACCTCACCGGGCACGACCTGCGGGAGGAGGACTGACCGATGCGCCGCGGCGGCATCCAGCTCGGCATGTTCTGGGCGCTCTTCGTGGCGAGCGTGCGGATGTTCGTGCGCAACCGCGCGGCCGTCTTCTTCAGCCTCTTCCTGCCGCTCATCATCATGCTCATCTTCGGTGTGCTGAACTTCGAGGGCACCACCACCATCCAGCTCGGCCTCGTGGACGAGGCGGACAACGCCGCCAGCGCGCGCCTCAACGACGGACTGGGCGCCTACGACTACATCGAGCTGACGAGCGGTTCGCGCGAGAGCCAGCTGGCTGAGCTCGAGGACGGCAACCTCGACTTCGTGCTGGTGATCCCGTCGGGGTTCGACCCTGCGCCGGGTCAGGAGACGGGCCTCGTGGCGTACGCCTCCACGGCCGACCCAGCCCAGTCACAGGTCGGCCAGGGGCTGCTCCAGCAGGCCGTCGGCGAGGCCCTCTTCGCTCCGCCCGGCACTCCTCCGGGCGGCGGCTTCGGCGCCCCGCCGGTGAGCTTCGAGACGGTCGCGTCGCGCGACCTGGGCTACATCGACTTCCTGGTGCCCGGCATCGTCGGCATGACCGTCATGCAGCTCGGCCTCTTCGGGGTGGCCTTCGGATTCGTCCAGCTCAAGCGGACCGGCGCGCTGCGCCGCCTCTTCGCAACGCCGACCTCGCCGGCCTATTTCCTGTCGGCGCAGGTCGCCTCACGCCTGATCATCGCCTTCGTCCAGGTCGTGATCCTGTTCGGCATCGGCATCTGGTTCGGCCTCCAGATGTTCGGCGACTACGCCAGCCTCGCCGTCGTCGTCCTGCTCGGCTCGATCATCTTCCTGGCGGTCGGCTTCGCGATTGCCGGCTGGGCCAAGAACGAGGACCAGGCGGCGCCGGTCGCCAACCTGATCAGCCTGCCGATGATGTTCCTCTCGGGCGTCTTCTTCCCCCGCGACGCCATGCCGGACTTCCTGCGCCGGCATCACCCAGTACATGCCGCTCACCTACGTCAACGAGGCCCTCCGCGCGGTCGTCAACGACGGAGCCGGCCTCGCATCGCTCGGGCCGCAGCTCCTGGGGATGGGGGTCTGGGTGGCGATCACCTTCGTGCTCGCCGTGCGGCTCTTCAAGTGGGAGTGACAAACCCGCCGCCCAGCCTGGCGATCGGCATCATCCTGCGCGCCGAGCAGGTCGCCATCTTCGTCGCAGGCGTGGTCCTGTGGCTGGCCAACGGTGGCGCACCGCTGCTGCTGGTCCCCGCCCTGCTGGCGCCGGACCTGTCGATGGTCGGCTACCTGCGTGGACCCCGCCTCGGCTCGATCACCTACAACGCCGTGCACCACCTGGTGCTGGCGCTGGCCCTCCTCGGGCTGGGCTCCTGGCTCGCCATCTCGTGGCTGATCCTCGCCGGCGCGGCCGTCCTGGCGCATGTCGGCATGGACCGCTCGCTGGGCTATGGCCTCAAGCTGCCGACCGATTTCCGCGACACGCACCTGGGGCGCATCGGGAGGGGTTAGGACCGATCGTCCCCGAGCCGATGCTTGGCGACGAACGCCGCGGCCTGCGCACGACGCTGCAGATTCAGCTTCGAGAGGATGCTGCTGACGTAGTTCTTCACCGTCTTGTCGGAGAGGAAGACCTCGGCCGCGATCTCCTTGTTGGTCTTGCCCTCGGCGACCAGCTTGAGGATCTTGCGCTCCTGCGCGGTGAGGTCGCTCAGCTCGTCGCGCTCGTCGCCGTTGGCGATGCGCCGGACCCGCTCGAGCACGCGCTCCGTGACCGCGGGGTCGAGCAGCGAGTCGCCGCGGCCGACCGCCTCCAGGGCGGTGACCAGGTCCCTGCCGCGGATCTGCTTGAGCAGGTAGCCACTGGCGCCGGCCAGGATCGCCGAGAGGACCGCCTCCTCGTCGGGGTACGAGGTGAGCATCACGATCCGCATGGCGGGGAACTCGGACCGGATCTCGCGGCAGGCCTCGATGCCGGAGCCATCGGGCAGGCGCACGTCCATGATCACCAGGTCCGGCTCGAAGCGGCGCGCCGCGGCGAGTGACTCGGCCACGGTGCCGGCCTCGGCCACCACCTGGAACTCGTCGCGCCGCGACAGGAGCGCCACCAGCCCCTCGCGCACCACCTCGTGGTCGTCGACCACGAGGAGCCGCAGCGGTGGGCGTGCTGGTGTCGGGTCGCTGCTCATGCCCTGCCCTGCCGTCCTTGCTCGGTGTGCCGCCTACTCGGAGAGCGGCAGCGCCACGATGATACGGGTCCCGCCACCCTGCTCGCTCTCCACCAGCAGCCGGCCCCCGACCGACTCGGCGCGGCGGCGCATGTTGCCGAGCCCCTGGTGCCCGGCCACGGCCGTGGCAGCCGCGTCGAATCCGGAGCCGTCGTCGGCGATCTCAAGGAGCAGCTCGTCTCCGGACACCTCCAGCCGCAGCGCGACCCGGGAGGCCGCCGCATGGCGCACGGCATTGCTGAGCGCCTCGCGCGCGATGTTGAGCAGCTCGCTGACGACGCCTGCGGAGAGCGGGGGCGCATCGGCTGCCTCCACGTCGATCTGCATCGGGCTATGGAGCCTTGCCTCCTCCGCCAGGCTGTTGAGGGCCGACGCGATCCCCCCGGGCGCGTCAAGGCCGGGGCGCAACCCATAGATGAAGGTGCGGATCTCGCCGATGGCCACGTGGAGCGCATCGATTGCACGCTCGACCCGCTCGCCCGCCGCGGCGGGGTCGTCCAGGGCGATCTCGGTGACGTCCTCGAGCCCCAGGGTCACCGCGTAGATGCGCTGGATGATCCCATCGTGCAGGTCGCGGCCGATCCGCTCGCGCTCCTCGACCACCGCCAGCGCCTGCACTCGCTCGCTCAGCCGCGCATTCTCGATCGCCAGGCCGGCGTGCGCCGCGAAGCGCTCGACCAGCCGCTGGTCGTCCTCGCTGAACTCCGCGGCACCGCGCTTGTTGGTGAGGTACAGGTCGCCGACGGCGCGGCCCTTGACCGTGACCGGGACGCCCAGGAACGAATGCATCTCCGGGTGGTGGGGTGGGAAGCCGTGGCGGCGCGGATCCTGGGCAATGTCGGGGATGCGGAAGGTCTGCCCCTCCCGGATGATGAGCCCCAGCAGGCCGCTTCCGTGGGGGAGAGCCCCGATCCGCTCGCGCTCGGCGGCGCTCAGCCCGCTCGTGAGGAAACGCTCGATGGCCCCGTCACTGCGGGCGATCCCCAGCGCGGCGTACTCCGCCTCCGCCAGCTCGCGGACGCGATCCACGATCAGCTGCAGCACGGGGTCCAGCGCCAGGACGCCGGAGATGCCCTGCACCGCCACGTCGAGGGCGGCCAGGTGGGCCTCGGCGCGGCGTGCCCGCAGCTCCCAGCTGAGGTCGCTCGTCACGTCGCTAGGGTAGCCGCCTTCCCCTGGCCGACGTGCCATCGGCCCGGCGCGGAAGGGGCCGAATGGCACGTGAGGCGGCGCCGCCCAGTCTGCGCTAATGCAGGCGTAGGACTCCGAGCGCCCGCCGAGCCGGGCAGAACAGGGAATCGATGGGCCGCATCTTCCTCTACGCCTCCGCGGTCGCCAGCGTCCTCCTGTTGACGCTCATCTACGCTCTCGTGGCCGCGCAGACCGGTGGATCGCCGTCCGCCTCGCCGACCCCGCTGGCCAGCGCCGCGGCGAGCACGGGCGAGCCGATCGGCACGATCACCGTGAATGCCTTTGACCTCGGCTTCGATCCCAAGACCGTCGACGTGCCGGAGCCCGGCGCCTACAGCGTCATGTTCGACAACACCGGCGCCCTTGCCCACGACCTGACCTTTGCCGACGGCACCAAGCTCACCGCCGAGGCCGGCCAGATGGCGACCGGCACGGTCACGATCCCGGCCGGCGGGACCACCTTCCAATGCACCGTGCCGGGGCACGCCGACGCCGGCATGACCGGCACCGTGACGGTGGCCGGAGCCGCGCCCTCGCCGAGCGGCGACAGCCACGGCGGGCCGTCGGCCAGCACCGACGTGGCCCCCGACCCCAGCGCTCCTCCCTATGAGCTTCGCGACGCGACCGCGCCGCCACTCCTTCCGGGGACGGTGCACGACATCGACCTCGTCGTGGAAGAGAAGCTGATGACCGTCGCCGCCGGCTACCAGCAGATGGTGTGGACCTTCAACGGCAGCGTCCCGGGCCCCGTCATCCGCGTCAAGGTGGGCGACACGATCCGGGTGCACCTGAAGAACCCGGCCACCAACAAGCTCGAGCACTCCGTCGACTTCCACGCCAGCCAGGTCGCCTGGAACGACGAGATGACGTCGATCAAGCCCGGCGAGGAGAAGCTCTACGAGTGGACCGCCGACTATGCCGGCGTGTGGATGTACCACTGCGGCACGAACCCGGCACTGCACCACATCGCGAACGGCATGTTCGGGATGGTGATCGTCGAGCCGGCCGAGGGCCTGGCCCCGGTCGACAGGGAGTTCGCGATCGTGCAGTCGGACTGGTATCTCGGCCCGCAGGGTAAGGAGACCAACCTCGCGAAGGCCGCCAGCGGCAACCCTGCGCCGGACTTCGTGATGTTCAACGGCGTCGCCAACCAGTACCTGGACAACCCGATCCAGATCGGCACCGGCGAGCGCGTGCGGATCTTCCTGCTCGACGCGGGGCCGAATATCGACTCGTCCTTCCACATCGTCGGCACCATCTTCGACACGGTGACGAAGGAGGGGATCCACCTCGTTCGCAACAACGACGGCAACTGGGGGTCGCAGGCCGTGGACCTGTCGCCGGCCCAGGGGGCGATCATCGAGTTCCAGACGGCCGAGGACGGCAAGTACCCGATGGTGACCCACGCCTTCAACTTCGTCGGTCGGGGAGCCCTGGGGCTCTTCCTGTCAGGGGACGGCGATCCCCTGAACTGACCGATGGCACCGCGCGGCGGAAGCTCGGAGCCGCCGCGCATGGCGAGGGCCGGTCCAGCGATGGGCCGGCCCTCGCACGTCAGGCCGCCTCGTTGAAGCTGACCTCGACGAGCGGAGAGCGCTGCATCATCACGTCGATATCGGTCCGACCCCAGTTGTGGGCGACGCGGGACATGACCGCGAGCCGCTCGCTCGGCTCCAGGATGGGCGTTGCCGTCGCCGGCAGATCAGCTTTCACGGCGCCCTTGAGGTGGAACGTGAAGCGCGGGTCAGCCAGCAGGTTCGCGTACCAGTCACGCTTGCCGGGCATGCCGCTCAGGACGATCCGTCCGTCGATGTTGTGGAAGACGGTCTCGATCCGTCGCGCCTGGCCGGTGCGCCGGCCGGTGGTGGTGATGTCGATGGTGTGACCCCGGGAGAGTGCCCGCGCGACGCGATCGTCGGGGGCTCCGGTGGCAAGTTGGTTGCTCATGCAACCAATGATAGCGTCTTCAGGTCACGAACGAGAATGACCGATAGAATCGCGGGCGATGCCAACCTCTTCGTTCGCCGCCGCCCACCGGTCGGTGGCGCCTCCGACGCTCACGACCGCCTATCGGCCCGGCGTCTGCAACATCGGCCCGGCCGAGATCGCTCGGCGCCGCCGCGCCGGCCACAGCGGGCTGGCGGCCACCGCTGCCCTCCTCCTGGTCCTGCTGGCCATCGGCGGGCCATCGCCGCTCCGACTGGTGCTCATCCTCCCCGCCGCGGCAGCCGCATCCGGGTACCTCCAGGCCTGGCTGAAGTTCTGCGCCGGCTTCGGGTCGTTGGGCATCTTCAACTTCGGCGCCGTCGGCGAAACGCAGGCGGTCGTCGACGCTGACGCCCGCCGGCGCGACCGGCGGAGGGCCACCCAGATCGGCCTCGCCAGCCTGCTGATCGGCGTCACCGTGGCGCTCGCCGCGCTCCTCATTCCGCTGTAGCAGGACGTCCATGAGCCACTTCTTCGACCGCCTCGGGCATATCTCGGTCCGATTCCGCTACCTGATCGTGGTGGCCTGGATCGTCGGGACGGTGCTGGCCGTTCGGTTCCTGCCATCACTCGCCGACGTCGCCCAGGACACCACCAGCGGCTTCCTGCCGGCCGACTCGCCGAGCATGCGGGCGGCCGCCATGGCGGCGCCCTTCCAGGGCGACTCGTTCGCGGTGTCCACCCTGGTGGCGGCTCGCGACGGCGGGTTGAGCGCCGCGGACAACGCCGTCATCGATCAGCTCGAGGCGGAGATCGGCGCCCTCGACAAGGTCAAGCAGCTCGTCGACCTGGGCATCTCGCGGGACGGTGAGGCGCGCCAGGCGCTGATCGAGCTCAACGTGGTCGCGTTCAGCGGGGGCCCCGAGGCGCAGGGTGCGATCGATGCGATCCGGGCCACCTTCCCGACCGCGTCGGGCAGCGGCGACCTCCAGGTCCACCTGACCGGCCAGCTGGCGATCCAGCTCGACACCATCAAGGCCTCGGGCTCGTCGCAGGACCAGACGCAGCTCTTCTCGCTGCTCTTCATCGTGGTGCTGCTGCTGCTGGCGTTCCGCGCCGCGCTTGCCCCGTTGATGACGCTCATCCCGGCGGCCTTCGTGCTGGTGCTGTCGGGGCCGGTCATCGCCGAGTCGACCAAGCTCGGGATCCAGGTCTCCTCGATCACCGAGCTGCTGCTGATCGTCCTGATCCTGGGTGCCGGCACGGACTACGGTGTCTTCCTCGTCTTTCGCGTGCGCGAGGAGCTGCGGCGTGGCCTGACGCCGCACGAGGCGGTGATCCGCTCGGTGGCGCGGGTCGGGGAGTCGATCACCTTCTCGGCCTTCACCGTGATCGCGGCCCTCGTCAGCCTGAGCCTTGCCGAGTTCGCCTTCTACCAGAGCCTCGGACCGGCACTGGCCATCGGGATCGCCCTGATGCTGCTCGCCGGGCTGACCCTCCTCCCGGCCCTGCTCGCCATCTTCGGCCGGTCGGTCTTCTGGCCGACCAGCACGTCGCCGCGGAGCGGGGAGCGGGCCGGCCTCTGGGATCGGATCGGCGTCATCGCCACCCGCCGGCCGGCGGCGACCCTCGTGGCGGGCGTGGTCCTCTTCGGCGCCCTCGGCGCAACGCTGCTGACGACCGGCGTGGCAGGCTTCGGAAGCTCCGCGACGAGCCCGAGTGGCACCGACTCGGCCGACGGTTCGGCACTCATCGAGGCACACTTCCCGTCGTCCACCTCGAGCCGCAGCGCGGTGCTGATGGCCTTCCCGGCGTCGGTCTGGGACGACCCGTCGGTCCTCGTGCCCGCGCAGGAGGGACTCGCCGGACTGCCGGAGTTCACCGGGCTGGTCGGGTCCGCTCAACCCGCAGGGCGTTCCGCTCACCACCGAGCAGCTGACGGAGCTGTACGCCACCCTCGGGCCGGCGCGCGGACTCCCGCCGGTGCCGACCACGACCGACGTCTCGCCCGAGCTGTACAACGCCTACCGCGCCACGGGCCAGCTCATCAGCCCCGACGGGCGCACCATCCAGTTCTCGGTGGAGTTCGCCAGCGGCGACCTGTCGAGCCCCGAGGCGCTCGAGTCGGTGCCGGCCATGCGGGCGGACGTCGATCGCATTGCCCAAGCGGCCGGTGCGTCGGCCAACGGCGTCTTCGGGCAGATCGCCTTCGCCTACGACGTGAGCCACATCTCCAGCACCGACCTGACCCGGATCATCCCCATCGTGGCGTTGCTCATCGCGCTCCTCCTCGCCATCGTGCTGCGCAGCCTGGTCGCCCCGCTCTACCTCGTGCTGAGCATCGTCCTGTCGTACGTGGCGGCGCTGGGACTGGTCGGCATCGTCTTCGTGCACCTCGGCGGCCAGGACGGGATCAACTTCATCCTGCCGTTCCTCATGTTCGTGTTCCTGATGGCGTTGGGGTCCGACTACAACATCCTGATCATGAGCCGCATCCGGGAGGAGGCCCACGGCCTGCCCCTGCGGGACGCGGTGGCGCGCGCCATCGGGCGGACCGGCAGCACCATCACGACCGCCGGCATGATCCTGGGCGGCACCTTCGCCGTCCTCGCCGTGGCGGGTGGCTCGGCGGGCGGCGGCCAGATCCAGCAGATCGGGTATGGCGTAGCGGCCGGGGTCCTGATGGACACGTTCCTGCTCCGATCGCTGCTGGTGCCCTCGCTGGTGGTCCTGCTCGGGCGCTGGAACTGGTGGCCGTCGCACCTTGCCCGGGTGACCGATGCCACCGACTCAACCGCGGACGGGTCTGCCCAGCCAAGCTGAGGTCGGGTCGTCGACGGGCTGCGCCAATGCTCGCGGCGGCTCGTCCCATGCAACCCTGCGCCGGCTGAGTCCGGGTTTGGTCGCACCACATGGCCGAAAACCGGGGCGGAGGCCGCGAGAAGGGATGCGGGGTGATTCCGGAGCGGGAGTCTGGGCCCGATAGCGCGTCACCGGGCGAGCCGCGCGGGAAAGGCTCCGCCCCACCCACGATATAGAACGCCCGTTCTGCCGTTCGCGGCCGCGCTAGACTGACGCGGTCGTGTCCAGGACCGATCCCCTCGCTCCCTTCTCCGCCCCCACGCGCACCTGGTTCGGCGAGGCGTTTGCCGTGCCGACGCGCGCGCAGGTCCTCGGCTGGGCGCCGATCGCGGCGGGCCGCCACACCCTGCTGCACGCCCCGACCGGCAGCGGCAAGACCCTGGCGGCGTTCCTGTGGTGCCTGGACCGCCTCTTTGCGGACGCGAGGCCGCGTCAGCGGGAACGTCGGCTGCGGGTCCTCTACGTCTCCCCGCTGAAGGCGCTCACCTACGACGTGGAGCGCAACCTGCGGGCGCCGCTCGCCGGCATCCGGCGCACGGCCGACCGGCTGGGCGAGACCCTCCCCGAGGTGCGGGTCGCGTCTCGCACCGGCGACACCCCGGCCGATGCGCGCCGGCAGCTGGTCAAGGACCCGCCCGAGATCCTGGTGACCACCCCGGAGTCGCTCTACCTGCTGCTCACCAGCCAGGCGCGCGAGGCCCTGCGCGGGGTCGAATACGTCATCGTCGACGAGGTGCACGCGCTGGCGGGCAGCAAGCGCGGAGCGCACCTCGCCCTGTCGCTGGAGCGCCTCTGCGCACTGACCGATGTCGAGCCCCAGCGGATCGGGCTGTCGGCGACGCAGCGTCCGCTCTCCGCCATCGCCGCCTTCCTGGGCGGCGTCGGCCGCACGGTCGAGATCGCCGACGCCGGGTCGCGCAAGCCGCTGGCGCTCGAGGTGATCGTGCCGGTCGACGACCTGGGGCACATCGGCGACGCGGCCCCCGACGGCGCGGGGCCGGAGGAGCGTCACTCCATCTGGCCCTCGATCTACCCGCGCCTGCTGGAGCTGATCCGGGCGCATCGGTCCACGCTGGTCTTCGTCAACTCGCGCCGGCTCGCCGAGCGGCTGGCCAGCCGGCTGAACGAGCTGGCGGGGGAGGAGCTGGTCCGCGCGCACCACGGCAGCATCGCCCGTGAGCAGCGGCTGCAGATCGAGGAGGAGCTGAAGGCGGGGCGGCTGCCGGCGCTGGTAGCGACATCGAGCCTGGAGCTGGGGATCGACATGGGCGCCATCGACCTGGTGATCCAGATCGAGGCGCCGCCCTCCGTGGCGGCGGGGCTGCAGCGGATCGGGCGGGCCGGGCACCAGGTCGGCGAGCCGTCAACCGGCAAGATCTTCCCGAAGTACCGCGGCGACCTGCTCGAGGCGGCGGTGGTGGTGCGCCGCATGCTCGACGGGGCGATCGAGGAGACGCGCATCCCGCGCAACCCGCTCGACGTGCTGGCGCAGCAGATCGTGGCCGCCGGCGCCATGGACCCCTGGACGGTCGACGCCCTGCACGCGCTCGTGATCCGCGCCGAGCCATTCCGCGACCTGTCGCGCGCTCAGCTCGAGGGCGTTCTCGACATGCTCTCGGGCCGATACCCATCCGACGAGTTCGCCGAGCTGCGGCCGCGGATCGTGTGGGACCGCGCCACCGACACCATCCAGAGCCGGAACGACGCCCGGGTGGTGGCGATCACCTCGGGCGGGACGATTCCCGACCGCGGCCTCTTCGGCGTCTTCCTCGCCGGCGAGGAGGGCGGCAAGGGCCACCGCGTCGGGGAGCTGGACGAGGAGATGGTCTACGAGAGCCGGGTCGGCGAGGTCTTCCTGCTGGGTGCCTCGTCGTGGCGCATCGAGGAGATCCGCGCCGACCGGGTGGTCGTCACGCCAGCGCCGGGGCAGCCGGGCAAGATGCCGTTCTGGAAGGGCGACGGGGTCGGCCGTCCAGTGGAGCTGGGACGCGCGATCGGGGCCTTCCTGCGCGAGGCCGAGGGGATGCCCTCGGCGGCGCTCGACAAGCGGCTGCGCGAGGACCACTTCCTCGACGAGCGCGCGTCGCGCAACCTGGTGGCCTACCTCGGCGACCAGCGCGAGGCGACCGGGTCGCTGCCGACCGACCGCCAGATCGTGGTCGAGCGCTTCCGCGACGAGCTCGGCGATTGGCGGATCTGCCTCCTCTCGCCGTACGGCGGCAGGGTGCATGCCCCGTGGGCACTGGCGATCGAGGCGGGGCTCGCGGAGCGCGGCCAATCGGCCTCGACGCTGTGGACCGATGACGGGATCGCGGTCCGCCTGCCCGAGGCGACCGAGCCTCCGCCGGACGAGCTCTTCATCCTCGATCCGGATCGAATCGAGGAGCTGGTCACCGAGGCGCTCGGCGGATCGGCCCTCTTCGCCTCGCGCTTCCGCGAGAACGCCGCCCGGGCCCTGCTCCTGCCCCGCCGCCGACCGGGCCAGCGCACCCCGCTCTGGATGCAACGGCAGCGCTCCTCGGACCTCCTGACGGTCGCGAGCCGATATGGCTCCTTCCCGATCATCCTGGAGACCTACCGCGAGGTGCTGCGCGACGTCTTCGACCTGCCCGCCCTGCGCGAGCTGCTGGCCGGCATCCGGTCCCGGCATGTCCGGGTCACCAGCGTCGAGACGCGCGCCCCATCGCCGTTCGCGGCGAGCCTCCTCTTCGACTACGTCGGCACCTACATGTACGAGGGCGACGCGCCGATGGCCGAGCGTCGCGCCCAGGCGCTGGCCCTCGACCGCGAGCTGCTGGCCGAGCTGCTCGGCGCCGACGAGCTGCGTGAGCTGCTCGACCCCGCCGCACTCACCGACCTGGAGCTGGACCTCCAGGGCGCTGACCGGCGGGCGCCGGGCGCGGACCGTGGATGGGCTGCACGACCTCCTGCGGCGGTTGGGGGACCTGCGTGGGGACGAGGTCGCCGCCCGCTGCGACCTGCCCGAACCTGAGGGCGCCCTGGCCGCGCTCCAGCACGACCGGCGGATCGTGGAGCTGCGGGTTGCCGGGGAGTCGCGCTGGGTCGCGATCGAGGAGGTGGCTCGCTACCGCGACGCGCTCGGCGCGCAGCCCGCCGCCGGGTGTCGCCGAGACCTGGCTGGCCGCCGCGACCGATGGCCAGCCGCCCCTCGACGCCCTGCTCCTGCGCTGGGCGCGCACCCATGCGCCGTTCACCGCGGCCGGTCCCGCTGGTCGGTGGGGGATCGCGGTCGAGCGCGTCGCGGAGCGGCTCCGGGCGCTGGTCGAGGCCGGGTCGCTGGTCGAGGGCTCGTTCCGGCCGGGCGGCACCGAACGCGAGTTCGCCGATCCGGAGGTGATGCGGGCGCTCCGCCGCCGATCCCTGGCCCGGCTGCGGCGAGAGGTCGAGCCGGTACCGACCGAGGCGCTCGCGCGCTTCCTGCCGGCCTGGCACGGGATCGGCGGTCGGGCCAGCGGAGCGCATCGGCTGCTCGAGGTGGTGACGCAGCTGGAGGGGTACCCGATCCCGGCCTCGATCCTGGAGCACGACGTCCTGGCGGCGCGCGTCGCCGGCTACGCCCCGCGCCTGCTCGACGAGCTGGGCGCCGGCGGCGAGGTGGTCTGGATCGGGCGCGGACCGATCGGCCGCGACGACGGGCGGGTGGCGCTCTTCCGGCGGGAGCGGGCCGAGCTGCTCGCCTCGGCGGGTGCGTTCGAGCCGGGGGACCGTCCGTCGGGCCCGCTGCACGACGCCATCCGGCAAGGGCTCGCCCGGCGGGGCGCCACCTTCTTCGGCGCGCTGCGCACCAACGTCGACGGATCCCGGCATCGGACGAGGCGCTGCTCGACGCCCTGTGGGACCTGGTCTGGTCCGGCGAGGTGACGAATGACACGCTGGCCCCGCTGCGGGCCCTCTCCCTGCCGCGCTCCCGGTCGCGTGCCACGCGTCCGGGGCGTCCCGCCGGCACCGGCCCGCCGCGTGCCGCCGGTCGCTGGTCGCTGGTTGCCGACCTGGTCGGAGAGGGCCGCTCGCCCACTGAGCGCAGCCACGCCCAGGCGCTGGCACTCCTCGAGCGCCACGGGGTCGTGACCCGCGAGGCAGTGCTGGCCGAGGGGCTGGCCGGGGGCTTCGCATCGGTCTACCCGGTGCTCAAGGCGATGGAGGAGGCGGGCCGGGCGCGCCGCGGCTACTTCGTGGCGGGGCTGGGGGCGGCCCAGTTCGCGCTCCCTGGCGCGGTCGACCGGCTGCGCGCCGCTCGCGACACCGATGGCGACGGCGGCCCCGAGATCCTGTTGCTGGCCGCAGCCGACCCGGCCCAGCCGTACGGCGCGACGCTGCCGTGGCCACGGGACGCCGATGCCGAGCGGCTGCCGCTGACCCGTGCGCCCGGCGCCTACCTCGTCCTGGCCGATGGCGCCCCGACGCTCTTCATCGAGCGCGGCGGCCGCGGGCTGATCACCCTGCCGGCGTTCGCCGACGCCGAGGTCGGGCAGCGCGCGCTCGCCATGCTGCCGCGGTTGCTGGCGCCGGGCGGCCCGCTGCGCGAGCTGCGGCTGGAGCGGGTGGATCGGCTGCCGCCGGCCGAGTCGAGCCTGGCGGGGGCGCTGCGCGGGCTCGGCTTCCGACCGTCGTATCGGTCCTGGCTGCTGCGGCCCTGAGCGCGAATGCCCTGAAAACGGGCATAAAAGCGTCCCGGAGGGGCCTCGCCCCGCCCCCTTGATGCAATCTCGGGATCGTGGCCCGGCTCCTCCGGAACAAACAGAACTGTAGGGGCTGCCGTCGGGTCTGCCTAGGGGACTTCTCCACGACTTTTCGGGCACTCCCCCGAGTTATCCACGTCCCGTCCACACCCCGCGGGTCATCGGCGCCAGCGAAATGAGGAGGTCGGGAACCCACAGTCTGGTGAGGCCGGTGACGCTCAGGATCGTCACCATCAACAGCAGGCCGACGAAGCCAGCAAGGACCGCCCAGTCGATGCGGCCATACCGAAGCTCGCGCAGCCACGTTCGGCGTCCGGTCCCGAATCCGCGCAGGTCCATGGCGTCGATGGTGTCCTCGGCGCCCACGATGGCGTTGATCGTCACCGGCACCAGCAGGGGCCCCAGCCTGCGCATGCGACCGATCGGCCCGCCCGGCGCCCGGTCCCACTCGTATCCACGGATGCGCTGCGCGTCCATGGTGGTCTGCATGTCGGCAGCCAACGACGGCACGAAGCGGAAGGTCAGGTCGAGCCCGTAGGCGAACTTGTACGGGACGCGCAGGCGGGCAAAGGTCGGCCCAATGTCGCCCGGCGCCACCGCGAACGCGATCGGGAAGCCCATCGCCGCCATCGATCCGAAGCGCAGCAGCTGGGCGGCCGCGTATGACACCATCTCCGCCGAGACGGGTGTTCCGAGCAGCGGAAGGCGGAAGTAGACGTGCAGCTCGGTCTCGGCGTATCCGCGCAGCTCACCCCCGGTGAGCAGCGTGTTGACCACCACGATGAAGCTGACGAAGAATGCGACGTAGGCCCAGTTGCCCCGAACCGAACGCCACGGAATGCCGGCGGATCGGTAGTAGATGACGGCCAGAGCCGCCATCGGTAGGAGGATCCGCAGGTCCCAGACCTGGATCGCCGCGAAGACGTAGCAGACCAGCACCAGGATGAGAATGCGAGGGTCGCGGCGTGACAGCCACGACCCTCGCCCCAGGTACCGCGGCGTGATATTCACGCCGCCGCTCCGCAGCTGACCTTGGGCGTCAGCGGCCCATCGACTCGCGCACCGGCTCCCAGGCGGCAACCAGGATCGGCGTCAGGATGCACGCCACGATCAGGTTGCTGACCACGACCGGGATGTAGTTGTCACTGAGCGCCACGCCGAAGGAATCGGCGGTGCCCAGGAACAGGTCGGTGAAGACGAACAGGAAGCCGATCACCACGGCTACCGCGGAGGCGATCGCGGCGGAGACCAGCTTGTTCGAGCCGCGCATCATGCTCAGCGCCCAGTACCCGGCGATGAAACCGGCCAGGCCGTTGGCGACGCTCCAGTTCCACGAGGTGAGCAGCCCCCAGCCGCTGATCTGATCGGCGAGTGCATTTCCGACGAACCCGACGAAGAGTCCCGCGATGGGGCCAAAGGCGAAGCCGAAGAAGGTCACGAGGGCGAAGCCCGGTCGCAGCGAGACGTTGGCGGTCCCCGGGAGCAGGAAGCTGAACTGGGCGGCCACCGCGTACAGCGCGGCGCCGATGGCGGCATAGACGATGGTTCGGGTCGTTACCTCCCACATCGTCCCATTGGACGTGCCACTCATGGATGTCATGCGAGTCTCTCCTCCTTGATCCACTCGGAATGGACGATCAGCTCATATTCGGCCGAGCTTCGAACCTCCCTCTCTGGCTGCGATAGCGGCGCCCTCCGCAGCGAGGATCTGTCGGGCGAGCGACGAGGCATCCAGGAATCCACCGTCCACGGGCGGCGAGGCCAGGTTGGCTCGCATCAACGAGGTGCGATGCAGGTTGCATGTCCGCCAACGGTCCTCGTCCTGGATTACGGCGACGGGCGGGCCGTCTGCGACCACGCGACCGTCACGGAGGACAAGGATACGGTCCGCGGTCGTCAGCGCAAGGTCAACATCATGCGTGACGAAGTAGATGCTCTCCAGCCCCGGGATCTGCAACACCTCGTCCATGAAGCGATTGGCCGTCTGGTGGTCCTGTCCCGCCGACGGCTCGTCCAGGATCAGCGTCGGCGGCTCCAGGGCGAGCGCGATCGCCAGGGCAAGGCGTTTCTGCTGTCCGAAGGAGAGGGTCATCGGGGGTCGCTCCAGGATCCCGTCGAGGGTGTCGAGCGAGGTCCGGCGCAGCACGGCATGGCTGAAGGCGTCCCGGTCGGGGACGGAGTGGCCGAGGTTTCGCGGCCCGAAGAGCAGCTCGTCCCGGACTGTGCGCGAGAAGAGCATCTGGCTCGGGCTCTGGAAGACATAGCCGAAGGTGCGGGCGAGGTCGGCCACCGTGCGCTTGCCGGTAGGGGCTCCGTTGACCTCGACGGAGCCAGCGCGGGGCCGGATGAGGCTCATCCCCGCGCGAAACATCGTTGTCTTGCCTGATCCATTGGGACCGAGCACAGCCACCACTTCGTGAGACCGCAGGTCCGCGGTCAGGCCGGTGAGCACCTCGCGGTCGCCGAGGGTGACTCTTACGTCGGCGAAGGCGAGGCGGGAGGCATCTGCTGGGTGCGCGGCCTGTCTGGCGGGGCGTCGCGGCCCGCCCGCGCGCTCGGTTCGCGCACGCTCACGTTCCAGCACAACCTCGAATGGGAGCCTAACTGCCTCGGGATCCGCCACCCGCAGGAAGCCGTCGACCGGGCCCAGGTACGCCGCTGATCCACCGTCGAGGTACAGGACCCGGTTGGGTCCCAGCTCGAGGGCCTCCTCGACGCGATGCTCGACGATGACGATGGCGTGGCCCGCGTCGGCCAGCGCGCGCAGAACGCCAAGCAGGCGCCGAGCAGTGGCCGGGTCGAGGTTGGCCAGCGGCTCGTCGACCACATAGAGCTTCGGTCGCAGCATCAGCGCCCCGGCCATTGCCAGTAGCTGTCGCTCCCCGCCGGAGAGGGCGAAGGTCTCGCGACCGGCAAGCACCTCGATCCCCGCCTCGGCAACCACCTCGGCGATGCGAAGCCGGATCTCGGCGGGCGCCCATCCCAGGTTCTCCGGACCGAAGGCCAGCTCGGCTTCGACAGTAGATCCCACGACCTGCTTTGCCGGATCCTGGAGCAGCGTGCCGACCGACAGGGCGATCTCACGCAGCCGCAGGTCAGTGGTCGATCGACCAAGGAGCCGCACGGCGCCGGACAGCTCTCCGGAGTAGGCGTGTGGGATCAGGCCGTTGATGGCACGGATGAGGGTGGACTTGCCGCATCCGGACGGCCCGGCCACCAGCAGGACTTCGCCTGCCGCCAGGCTGAAGGTGACGTCGCGGATCGCCGGTTCGGTGGCGCGTCGGTATCGGAAGGTGAGGCCGTCGATCTCCAGTAGGGGGGCGTCGGCCATCGGCTCAGGCAGGCTCGATCCGGACAAGGGTGTCGAGGTCGAGCCCGAGGCGCTCCGCGGCCGATCCCTGGTTGACCGCCAGGGCGGGACCTGCGTAGTCGGCGTCCTCGAAGAGCAGGGGCGCGCCGACCGCCACGTCACCGAATGTCGAGACCCAGGTGACCGGTTCCCGGCCCGCCGGATGCGCACCGCGCGCCGGAAGAACCAGTTCGAAGCGGCGACCCGATGGCATGGCCCCGAAGGCGGCGGCCAGGTCGCTCGTTTCGCCAGCCAGGCGGCAGTTGCCGAAGGCATCGATCAGCAGGACCGAGGTATCCAGCCCGCCCTCTCGCGGCGTTGCGCCGGGGAGCACCAGGTCCGTCACTGCGCTCGGCTGCAGCTCCGGTCCCACCTCCGCAAACCGCGTCCCAGCTGCGAGGTGTGCCGCCACCGGCGAGAAGATGTCGCGCCCGTGGAACGTGTGGGAGACCGTGTCAAGCCACAGCGCCCCGTTCTCGATCGCGCGCGCGCCCACGACCCCGCCCAGCGCCCGGGCGGCGGGGAGCAGCAGGCCGTTGTCGGGCCCGACCAGGTAGTCGCCGCGGGCGGCCTGCAGGGCGATCGGGCGACGCGCGGTTCCCACGCCGGGATCGACCACCGCCACATGCACGCCGACCGGGAAGTACGGGACGCTCCTCGCCAGCAGGAACGCGCCATCGCGCACCGCGAACTGGCGGATGGCGTGCGTCACGTCGACGAGCCGGGCGTCCGGCGCGATGCCGAGCATCACCCCCCGGCACACCGACGGCGCCGACGAGCCGACCCCGAAGTCGGTCATGAAGGAGATGAACGGTCGCTCGGCCATGCGCGGCATGCTAGCCAACCGGCGCAAGCCTCAGCGCAGCTGGACCGTCTCGAGGTAGATCGGCAGGTGGGCGTCGAGGTGCATCTCGGCCCGGATCCGCGCGGCGAACGCTTCGGCTGCGTCGGGGTCGCCATGCACCACGAAGACGCGCTTGGGTCGCCCGTCGCCGCCGTTGCCGCCCCCGGCCTTCGCGAAGTTGGAGAGCCAGTCGTCGAGCTCGTGCTCGTCGGCGTGGGCCGAGAAGCCGGAGATGGAGCGGATCCGGCAGCGCACCGGATACTCCACCCCGTCAATGCGAGCGGTCTTGCCCCCGCTCTGCAGGTGGCGTCCCAGCGTCCCCTCGCCCTGGTAGCCGATGAAGAGGAGGGTGCAGGCGGGATCGGGGAGGAAGTCCTTGAGGTGATGCATGATCCGGCCACCGGTCAGCATCCCGGAGCTGGCGACGACCAGCAGCGGGCGCGGCTGGGAGCGAATCCCCTTCGATGCGTCGACCTCGTTGGTATAGGTCTCGCCGGGGTACATGAGCGGTGAGTCGCCGGAGCGCATCAGGGCGACGGTCTCCTCGTCGTAGTCCTCGGTATGGCGAAGGTAGACCTCGCTCGCGCGGCTGGCCATCGGCGAGTCGAGGTAGAGCGGGAGGCGGGGGATCCGCTTGTCCCGCACCAGCTCGTCGAGGACCCAGATCAGCTCCTGCGTCCGGCCGATCGCAAACGACGGCACGAGCAGCACG
This sequence comes from uncultured Chloroflexia bacterium, assembly GCA_963782015.1. Lineage (GTDB taxonomy): Bacteria > Chloroflexota > Limnocylindria > QHBO01 > QHBO01 > CF-167. The sequence continues at coordinate 328,541 of CAWAHY010000004.1, read as the reverse complement.
CCCCGATCGGTGGCGACCTCGTTGATCGCGCTGGCCAACTCCTCCATCGCCTGCTCGTGCGGCGCGTGCTCGCGGTTGCCGTAGGTCGACTCGACCAGCACGAAGTCGGCGTGGCTGATCGGGGTCGGGTCGCGCAGGATGGGGGTGTCGCAGCGGCCGATGTCGCCCGAGAAGACGATCGTGGTCGCGTCTGCGCCGTCGGTGACCCGCAGCTCGATGATCGCCGAGCCGAGGATGTGCCCCGCATCGCGGAAGGTGGCGACGAAGCCGGGAGCCACCTCGCCCGGCTGGTCGTAGGCGATCGGCTGGAACTTCGCCACCGTCGCCTCGACATCCTTCATGTCGTACAGGGCCGCCCGGTGCATCGTCATCCCCTCGGGCTTCGCGCCGCGCAGTTGCTCGGGCATCTGCGGCCCACCTTCCAGGGCCGCCTCCTCCGTCTCGAGCTCCGCGTCGTGGGCGGCCGCCTCGTCGGGGTGATGGCGGCGCCAGCGCGACTCGGCCTCCTCCTGCAGCTTGGCCGCGTCGCGCAGGACGATCTCGGCCAGGTCGAGCGTGCCGGGCGTGGCCCGGATCGGTCCGGAGAAGCCGGCCTTGACGAGCGCCGGCACCCGCCCGCAGTGATCGAGGTGCGCATGGGTCAGCAGCACGGCATCGACGCTTGGCGGGTCGAATGCGAATGGCATCCGGTTGCGGATCACCTCATGCGGCGAGCCCTGGAACATGCCGCAGTCGACCAGGACGCGGCGCTCGCCCGCGGTGACCAGGAACTGTGAGCCGGTGACCGTGCCGACGGCCCCCAGGAACTGGATCTGGATGCTCAATCTGGCGCGCAGTATGGCCGATGCAGGGGCCGGGCTATGATCGGCCCATGGCCTTCCCCCTCGCTCCACCCATCGAGCCGATGCTCGCCAAGCCGACTCCCGAGCTGCCGGTCGGGGAGGGTTGGCGCTACGAGCCGAAGTGGGACGGCTTCCGGGCGCTCGTCTTTCGCGACGGGCCCGAGCTGTACCTGCAGTCGCGCGACCTGAAGCCCCTGGACCGATATTTCCCGGAGCTGCTCGAGCCCCTGCGGACGGTGGGTGGTCCGACGGCGCGCTTCGTGCTCGACGGTGAGATCGTCATCGCCATCGACGGCGGGCTCGCGTTCGAGGCGTTGCTGCTGCGCATCCACCCCGCCGCCTCCCGCGTGGCGATGCTGGCGGGCGAGACACCGGCCTCGTTCGTTGCCTTCGACTGCCTGGCCGAGGGAGCCGATGACCTGCGCGAAACGCCGCTCGACGAGCGGCGCGCCCGGCTGGAGCGGCTCCTCGCGGATCCGCCACCATCGGTCCTGCTGACCCCGGCCACCGCCGACCCGGCGGTGGCACGCCACTGGTTTGACGTCTTCGAGGGAGCCGGGCTGGATGGCGTCATCGCCAAGCGCTCGGACCTGCGCTACCTCCCCGGCAAGCGCGAGATGGCCAAGATCAAGCACCTGCGCACCGCCGACTGCCTGGTCGCCGGCTTCCGCTGGCACAAGAACGGCCCCGGCACGATGGTCGGCTCGCTCCTGCTGGGGCTCTGGAACCACGCCGGGCAGCTCCAGCACGTCGGCGTCACCTCATCCTTCACGGAGGTGAAGCGCCGCGAGCTGGTCGAGTTCCTGGAGCCGTACCGCGCCAACGCCCTCGAGAACCACCCCTGGCGCGAGTGGAAGGAGTGGGAGGCCGCCGCGGAGGGCAAGCGGCTGCCCGGCGCGACGTCCCGCTGGAACCGCGGCAAGGACCTGTCGTGGGAGCCGCTCCGCCCCGAGCTGGTCTGCGAGGTCGCCTTCGACCACCTCCAGGGCGATCGGTTCCGCCACGGGACGACCTTCCGGCGCTGGCGCCCGGACCGCACGCCGGAGAGCTGCCGCTACGACCAGCTGGCCGAGACGCCGCCCGCGCTGCTCGCCGACCTGTTCGGCGGCCGATGAGCGGGTACACTCCACGCCGCCTCGAACGATTGCACCAGGAGACGCGCCACCCGTGAGCCAGACCGATCCGAACGACGCCATCAACGAGCTTGCCGACCGCTTCTGGGACGGCGTGCTGGAGCGCGACCCGGTCTCCGCCACCATCCTGGGCGACGACCGCTGGGACGACCGGCTCCCCGACCTTGGTGCGGAGGGACGAGCCGCCGACGCTGCCGGCTACCGCGCGGCGCTCGAGGAGGCCGCCACGATCGACAGGGCAGCGCTCGAGCCCGAGCAGGTGATCACCCACGACATGCTGACGCTGGTGGCGCAGACCCACCTCGAGGCGCTGGAGCAGAAGCAGTACCAGCTGGCGGTCGACCACATCTTTGGCGTCCAGACCCTGCCCGTGCGAGTGGCGCAGTACCAGATCGCCGAGACTCCGGAGCAGCTGGACCGCCTGCTCGCCCGCTTCGCGGCCTACCCCACGGCGATCGTAGAGACGATCGACACCCTGCGCGAGGGCCTGGCCGAGGGTCGCACCGCGGCGGCCGTGCCGGTCCGGCGCGAGATCGAGCAGATCGAGCGGATGCTGGCGCTACCGGCCGAGGCGTTCCCCGCGGTTCCCATGGCGCACGTCGCCGACGACGCGGCTCGCGACAGGGTGCGCGCGAGCGTCGAGGCCAGCATCTACCCCGCGCTCCAGGCCCTGCGCGACTTCCTGGCCGAGGAGTACGAGGCAAAGGCCCGCCCCGAGCCGGGGCTCTCGACGACGCCCGGCGGCGACGAGGCGTATCGGCTCGCCATCCGGATGCACACCACCCTCGACACGTCGCCGGACGAGGTCCATCGGTTCGGGCTCGAGGACCTTGCCCACATCGAGGCGGAGAAGGACGAGATCGCGCGGCGCGCTGGCTACCACGACCGCCACGTCTACGCCAAGGCGCTGGCCGAGGATCCGGCCAACCACACCTCCTCGCGAGAGCAGATCGTGGCGCTGGCGGCCGGGCAGCTGGAGCGCGCCTTCGCCCTCGCCCCGAGCTACTTCGGCCGGCTGCCGAGCGCCAACTGCGAGGTGGCCGCGGTCGAGGACTACCGCGAGCGCGAGGTGCCGCCCGCCTTCTACATGCCGCCCTCCGCCGATGGCTCGCGGATCGGTCGCTACTACCTCAACACCTATCAGCCGGAGGAGCGGCACCTCCACAAGATCGCGGCGATCACGTTCCACGAGGCGACCCCGGGACACCACTTCCAGATCGCGATCGAGATGGAGCTGACCGGCCTGCCGCGCTTCCGTGTGCACGGCTCGCGGATGGCGGGCGCGGCCTTTGCCGAGGGCTGGGGCCTCTACACCGAGCGGCTCGCGGACGAGATGGGGCTCTATGCGTCCGCCGCCGAGCGGCTCGGGATGCTCGACGCGCAGTCGTTCCGGGCCGCGCGGCTGGTCGTCGACTCCGGGCTCCACGCGTTCGGCTGGAGCCGGGCACGGGCGATCGAGTTCATGCAGGAGCGCGGTTCGCTGCCGTCGGTCGATGCCGAGATCGAGGTCGACCGCTACACGATCTGGCCCGGCCAGGCGCTGGCGTACAAGATCGGCCAGCGCGAGATCGAGCGGTCGCGGCGCGAGGTGAGCGAGTTCATGGGAGACCGATTCGACCTGCGCGCCTTCCACGACCAGGTGATCGGCCATGGGTCGGTGCCCCTTCCCACGCTGCGGCGCGAGATCCCCGGCTGGGTCGAGGCGGCGGTCGCGGCGCGCGAGGGCGCGCCGGCCGGGTAGCGGCGTGCGGGCTCCCGAGCGGGTGACCCTGACCGGGCGCTTCGTGCGGCTGGAGCCGATCGACGCGCGGCATCGCGACGACCTGCTCGCTGCGGCGGCCCAGGACCCGGTCACGTTCCGCTACATGGGCTCGGATCTGTCCGTCGGCGCATCGGCCTGGGAGGCGTACCTGGCGGATGCGCAGCGTCCCGAGTACGTGGCCTGGGCCACGGTCGACGCCGCGACCGGCCGCGCCATCGGCTCGAGCCGCTTCGGCGACATCGCGCCCGAGCACGGGCGGGTGGAGATCGGCTGGACCTGGATCGCTCCCTCGCACCAGCGCAGCGCGACGAACAGCGAGGCCAAGCTGCTCCAGCTCGGCTACGCCTTCGACGAGCTGGGAGCGACCCGCGTCGCCCTGAAGACCGACGGCCGCAACCTGCGCTCGCAGGCGGCCATCGAGCGGCTCGGCGCGCAGCGCGAGGGGACGCTGCGGCGGCACATCCGCCTGCCGGACGGGTTCATCCGCGACACGGTCTACTTCTCGATCCTGGCCGAGGAGTGGCCCGCCGTGAAGGCTCGCCTCGAGGAGCGACTCACCCGCGGCTGAGCCGACTCGGCCCTTGGCTCAGGGCTGGTCGTGGATCTCCTGCGCGGCCTTGATCCCCGACTCGAGCGCCCCCTGGATCCAGGCGTGGTAGAGCGAGCAATGCTCCCCCGCGAAGTAGATCCGCCCCTCCGGCCGGACGATGTCGGCCTGCAGCTGGGTCTGCTGCTCCGGCGCGAAGAGGGCAAAGGCGCCGTTCGCGAAGCGGTCGTTGTACCAGGCGTGCGAGGCGCCCACCTCGTACACGTCCCGGATGCCGGGATGGATGCGGTCCACGTCGTCGAGCGCCTCTTCGAGCCGAGTCTCCTCGTCCATGGCACCCCAGCGCAGGGCGTCCTGGCTCCAGGTGTAGGAGGCGAGCAGGATCCCGCGCGAGGTCGTGGGATCGGGGGTCGGGTAGTTGATGCGGCGGATCGGCAGGTCGGTGACCGTCGCGCCACCGTGGATGCCGTCCTGCTTCTCCCAGATGCGATCGCTGACCTGGAACAGGATCTTGGTCGACGCGGAGTAGTTCAGCTGCCGGATGGCCCGCTGCTTCTCGTGCGAGAACGGCTTGAGCTGTTCAACCTGGCGCAGGACCGAGAACGGAATGGCGCAGATCGCGTAGTCGGCGCGCTCGGTGTAGCGGCCCGCCTCGGTCTTGAAGTGGACGGTCACGCCATCGGGGTCCTGGTCGATCGCGAACACCTCGGCGCCGAAGCGGATCCGCTCCTGCAGCTCGCCGTAGAAGGCGCGCGGCAGCATGTCCGTGCCGCCGACGATCTCCTGCATGTCCTCGAAGGACTTGCCCAGGTCCTCGCGCAGCTCCTCGATCACGGCGTTGTTCATGTCCGATTCGACGAAGTTGATGACGCCGTACATCTCGATGGCGCCCTCGGAGAAGCCCTTGAGCACCAGGAACTCGCGGAGCGAGTACTGGTCGTAGTCGCGGACGATCTGCTCCCAGCCGGCGTCGCCCTCGCGCTCGAGCAGCTCGCGCAGGTCGCGCGTGGCGTCGGCCCACAGGTCGTCGATGGTTCTGCCGCGCTCGTGATCGGCCACCGGGAAGGGGAGCCGACCCGGCTCGCGGTGGGCCTCCTCCGCCGTCATCCGGTCGCCGGCGACGTGGACCAGTCCCTTGGGGTTGCCCATCATGAACGGGCGCAGTGACAGCCCGAAGAGGTTCACGTACTTGAGCGTCAGGTCGTGGACGCGCGGGATGCGCATGGCGCCGGCTTCGGCATACAGGCCCGGCGCGAACGAGCGCAGCGTGTAGACGCGCCCCCCGACCCGGTTCTGGGCCTCCAGGATGAGCGGGTCATGGCCCTGCCGGGCCAGCTCGAAGGCGGCAACCAGGCCCGCCATGCCGGCGCCGATGATGACCACGCGCTTCTTGCGACCGCCCGGAGGCTCCAGCCCCTCGCGGGGGACCGATAGCACCTCCTCGGCGACCGGCACGTCCGACGGCGGTGGCTGCTCTTCGGGATCGGGGGCGTCGCGCGTGTCAGTCGTCATGGCGGAATCGTACCCGGCTCGACCCTCGCGTCGATGCCCGGCCTAGCGGTACTCGGCCCACGGGTCGTAGTCGGGGTCCGGTGGCTCGGCGGCCGGGCGCTCGTCCTCCGGGACGTGCCGCAGGTTGACCCGCACCCGGTACCAGAGCGACGAGCGGCCGCGCATGCCGTCGACCAGGACGTCGTCCTCGGCAAGGAGCTTCGCCGCCTCCGGGTGACGCTCCTTCCACCGCTCGAGGCCGGCCATGGCCTCTCCCTTCGCCTTGGCCTGCGAGATGACGATCAGCGGATGGGCCGATCGGCGTCGACCGGTGGGAGCCGCGCTGCCATCGGCGCGCTTTGCCGTTGGCGAGGGCATCGCGGGGGCCACCGAGCCGACTCGACCCCGCGGCGCCGACGGATCGGGCGCCGGCGGTGGCTCGGCCACCATGCGTCGCTTCGACGGCTGGACGCGGGGCGGCTCGCCGGGCTGCTTGGCGTAGTTCGGCGGCCAGGGCGCGTCGCCAAGGCCCGTCGCCTCGTCGCGGGCGGAGAGGTCGAGCAGCGCATCGAGCGAGCCGACCGCCTCGTCGATCCCGGCACCCGACGTCGCCGAGGCGGGCGTATCGGTCCTGCATGGAGGTGATGGTGAAATCCGCCAGCTCGGCATCCGGGACCTCCGACCACTCCATCGGCGCCGAGACCCGGGCGTCCGGCACAGGGCGCACGGAGTAGGCGGACGCCACGGTCCGATCCTTGGCGTTCTGGTTGTAGTCGAGGAAGACGCCGTGGCGCTCCTCCTTCCACCACTTGCTGGTGGCGAGCTGCGGCGCTCGCCGTTCGACCTCGCGGGCCAGTGCCAGGGCCGCGCGGCGCACCTCGCCGAACCCCCAGCGCCGCTCGATGCGCGCATAGACGTGGATCCCGCGCGAACCCGATGTCTTGGGCCAGCCGGTGAGGCCATGGTCGACCAGCACGTCGTGTACGACCATCGCCACCTCCCGGACGGCGCTGTAGGGCACGCCGGGGCCGGGGTCCAGGTCGACCCGCAGCTCGTCGGGATGTTCGAGGTCGTCGTCGCGCACCGGGTGCGGATTGAGGTCGATGCAGCCGAGGTTCACGACCCACGCCAGCGCGGCGACGTTGCTGACCACCACCTCGTCAGCGGTCCGTCCGGAGGGGAAGGCCAGCTCCACGGTGCGCACGAATGTCGGCACGGTGGCCGGCGCGCGCTTCTGGAAGAAGGCCTCGCCGGAGGCCCCGTTCACGAAGCGCTTGAGCGCCATCGGCCGGTCACGCACGCCGCGCAGCGCTCCGTCCGCCACGGCGAGGTAGTAGCGCACCAGGTCGAGCTTGGTGATCCCGCCCTGCTCGAAGAAGAGCTTGCCCGGGTTGCTGATCGCGACCTCGAACCCGTCGAGCTCGAGCAGGACCGATGCGTCGGGTGGCATGCCGAAAGCGTAGCCTCTCGTTCATGGTCGAGCGATGGGAGCGGCTCCTGAACGCCCTGGACACATGGTCCGCGCAGTGGCGGAGCACGCGGGTCATCCGCCGCGCGATCGTCGGCTTCGCCCACCACCAGGGGCCGGAGGTGGCGAGCGGGATGGCCTACTTCGCCATCCTCTCCCTCTTCCAGCTGATCGTGCTGGGGATCGTGGTCTTCAGCTTCGTGATCGGGGAGGGCGAGGCGCGCCGGATCGTCATCGGCCGCCTGGAGACGGCGCTCCCGCTGCAGCCCGGGACGATCGGCGCGGTGGTGGACAGCATCATCGCCTCGCGGGGTGGGCTGACGCTCGTCAGCCTGGGCATCCTCGTCTGGGGCGGGCTCGGCTTCTTCGGGGCCCTGACCACCGGCGTGGGGCGCGCCTTCGCGACCTCGACCCGCCGGCCGTTCTGGCAGGACAAGCTGATCAGCCTCCTGCTCCTCGGAGCGGCCGGTGGGCTGGCGCTGGTCGCGGTGGGCCTGGGCCTGGGGACCGGGATCGCGGCGCGCCTGGCCAGCTCGCTGCCCGGCTGGGGGAGCGGTGGGCGCCTGGCGCTCGACCTGATCGGTCTCCTGATCCCGGTGCTGCTGGTGCTGGTCGCCCTCATCGTCACCTACCGGGTGGTGCCGAACCGCCGGGTGACCCTGCGCCAGGCCTGGCCCGGGGCACTCATCGCCACCCTCCTCTTCAGCCTGCTGCGCGTGGCATTCACCTGGTACGCCACCGACGTGGCCCGCTACGAGAGCTTCTTCGGCCCGATCTCGACCGTGATCACGCTCCTCGTCTTCCTCTATTTCGCCAGCATGGTCGTGCTCCTCGGAGCGGAGATCGCCCGTGCCAATGTGCTCGAGGACGACGAGGCGGCTTCCCCTTCTGCGAACCGTTGAGTGGTGCGGTGTAGTACCTTTCGGTCACGTCACGCGCTCGGAACGGCCGGGTAGCATCCTTCGCGGAGCACGTAACGGGGCCTTTGGGCGATGGAATTCCCTCGGAACAACGGCGCATGAGGCGACGATCTCATCTGACCATCGTGCTGGTCGCCCTGCTGATGGTCGGAGCGAGCACCGTCCCCACCTCTCCCCGCGACTTGGCCCAGGCCGCGGACCCGCTCGCCGACGCAAAGGCGCAGCAGAAGGCGCTCGAGAAGAGCTTGAGCGCGCAGCGCGCTGCCCTGGCGGCGCTCAAGACGAAGTCGGCGAAGCTGACCAGCTCCCTCGCCTCGGCAAAGGCAGAGCTGGCCGCCGTGACCGCCGAGTACGAGCGGGTCAGCGTCCTGCTCGAGGAGGTCAAGGGCCAGGTCGCCGAGATCACCGCCCGGCTGGCAGACCTCCAGACCCAGATCGGCGCCCTCGACCAGCAGCTGCGCCAGGTAGCGGACCAGGTCAAGCTGCAGTCCGCGGAGCTCGCGGCGCGCGAGGCGCTGCTCGAGGAGCACATGCGCTCCGCCTATGAGCGCAGCCAGACGTCGCTGCTGGAGCTGATCCTCTCGTCGGACTCGCTCGATGCCGCCACCACGCAGGTTGGGTACCTGCTCACGATTTCGGACCAGGATCAGCTGCTCGCCAGCGAGATCCGTGGCCTGCGGGCCAGCCTGCGCTCCAAGCAGGACACCCTCTACGAGGGCAGGGTGGCGCTCGCCGCGACCCGCGCCCAGGCCAACGCGGAGGCGCAGCTGCTCGCCGAACGCCAGGCCGAGCTGACCGGCATGGAGGCGGAGCTTGCCAAGCTCAAGGCCGCAGCCGACGCGAAGCGGCGCCAGCAGGAGGACGCCCTCAACGCCGCGCTCGAGGCGAAAGGCAACGTCGCCGCCCAGGTGGCCGCCAGCGAGCAGGCTGCGCTGGCGCAGGCCAAGCTGGTCGCCAAGCTCCAGGCCGAGGAGGACGCGCGCCGTCAGCAGCCTTCCGCCTTCGGGTTCCGCTGGCCGGAGGACACGTTCCACATCACCCAGGAATGGGGCCCGACCACATTCCTGCTGGAGGGGCCGTACACCTATCGCGGGCACCTACTACCCGCACTTCCACGGCGGGATCGACCTCGCCAACGGCTGCGGCACGCCGATCCGCGCGGTCGGCAGCGGCACGGTCTCGGCATCAGGCCGGCCGCTCTGGCCGTGGGATTCAGGCTACGGCGTCGTGATCAGCCACGGCTCGGGCGTGCTGAGCTGGTACTGGCACCTCAAGGCGCAGGTCGTGGTCAGCCCGGGCCAGCACGTCAGCCTCGGCCAGGTGATCGGCTACGAGGGCAACACCGGCAACTCGACCGGTTGCCATCTCCACTTCGCCATCAACGACCACGGCATCTGGGAGAACCCGCGGGTCTACCTGCCCTAGACCGATGCCGGCGCCGGCTCCCCGATGGGTGTCGCGGCCGGTCGATACAGGCGCTCCACGTACTCCCCGAGCATGCGTGCCGTGCTGAACTGCCAGATCGCCGCCTCGATCGCCGCGCGCATCGTGGCCAGCCACTCGCCGGGCACCCCGTTGGCGTCCCGCGCGTAGAAGCGGGGCGCGACCTCCTCCTCCAGGAGCCGATACAGCTCGGTGGCGTCTGCCTCGTCCTGCGCCGCTTCGTCCTCGACCGTCTCCCGCCCCCCGATTGCCCAGCCGTTTCGGCCGTTGAAGCCTTCGTCCCACCAGCCGTCCAGGATGCTGATCGACGGGATCCCGTTCATCGCCGCCTTCATCCCCGACGTGCCCGATGCCTCGAGCGGCCGACGGGGGTTGTTGAGCCACAGGTCGACCCCGCCGACCAGGAAGCGGGCGATCCGCATGTCGTAGTCCTCGAGCATGAAGACCCGCCCGCGCAGCGGCTCTGAGCGCGAGAGGCCGAAGATGCGCTGGATCACCTTCTGCCCGCCGCGGTCGGCGGGGTGCGCCTTGCCGGCCAGCACCAGCTGCACCGGACGCTCCTCGTCGCCCAGCAGTCGGGCGAGGCGCTCCTCGTCGTGGAAGAGCAGGTCGGCCCGCTTGTAGGTGGCGAAGCGTCGCGCGAAGCCGATCGTGAGCGTCTCGGGATCGAATGCGGCATGCAGCTCGCGCAGGACACCCGGCGACTCGCCGTGCCGCGCGAACTGGCGCGCCAGCCGGCGGCGCATGAACTCGACCAGCTCCCGCTTCTGTTGGCGATGCGCTCCCCACAGGTCTCCCTCCGACACCTCGTTGAGCTTCGCGAAGGCCTCCGGCCCCGGGGCGTCGCTGCCGATCGAGCGCGCGATGGCGCGCTCGAAGAGGCGGCGCATCGGTCGCCCGATCCAGGTCGCCACATGCACCCCGTTGGTGATCGCGGTGATCGGCTGCCCGACGAGCGAGCGCCAGGTGGCGTTCGCAGTCTCGCCGTGCAGGCGGCTGACAGCGTTGGCGGCCGTCGCGTGGCGCAGGACGAAGGCGGTCATGTCGAACGCCGCGTCGGCCTCGTCGGTGTGGCCGCGGCCAAGCTCCATCAGCCGATCCGCAGGCATCCGGCAGGCCTCCAGCCAGGGAGCCAGCAGGCCGCTGGCGAGGCTGCGGTCGAACTGCTCGTTGCCGTCCTTGATGGGGGTGTGGATGGTGAAGACCGCATTCCGCCCGACGCGGCGGAGCGCCTCCTCGGCGTCCAGGCCCGGCTCGGCCTCGACCAGCTCGCGCGCGCGCTCCAGCAGCAGGAACGCGGAGTGGCCCTCGTTGAGGTGCCAGGCGGCCGGCTCGATGCCGAGCCCGCGCAGCGCTCGGACGCCGCCGACCCCGAGCACCAGCTCCTGGCAGAGGCGCATCTCCCGGCCGCGGACATAGAGGATGTGCGTGATCGGGCGGTCCGGCCCGTCGTTGGCGGGGATATCGGTGTCGAGCAGCAGGAGGGGCACCCGCCCGATCTGTGCCACCCAGACGGCGGCATGGACCTTGCGGCCCGGGAAGTCGACGCTCACCTGGAGCGGCGACCCGTCCCGCCCGCGCGCCCGCCGCAACGGGAGCGCGGCGGGGTCCAGGTCCGGCTGGGCATGCTCCTGGTGGCCGTCCGCGTCGATCTGCTGGCGGAAGTAGCCGCGCCGGTAGAGGAGCCCGACCGCCACGAACGGGAGCGCCGCATCAGACGCCGACTTGCAGTGGTCGCCGGCCAGGATGCCGAGCCCGCCGGAGTAGATCTGCATCGACTCGTGGATGCCGTACTCGGCGCAGAAGTAGGCGATCGGGCCGGGCAGCGAGGCCTCCGGGTCGGCGGCGGTGGCGGCGCGGTACCACGAGTCGGAGCCGTTGGCGAGGTAGCGATCGAATTCGTCGAGCAGGCGGCTGGCGTCGACCATGAAGTCCTCGTCGGCGAGCAGCTCGGCCCAGCGCCCGGGCTCGAGGGAGGCGAGGACGGGGATCGGGTTGCGGTGCCGGGACCAGGCCGCGGAGTCGATCCGCGCGAAGAGGGCCCCCGCTCGCGGAGTCCAGCTCCACCACAGGTTGTAGGCCAGCTCCCGCAGTCCCTCGAGTCCCGGCGGGAGACCGAAGTCAAAGCCGGGCAGAGTCGACACGCGGACCGGGCTCGTCATCGAGCGCCGATCATAGCGGCGCCGGGAGGGGCGCCGGTTGTCCACATCGCGCCACGAAAGGGTATCGCCGGGGTCGGCGGAACGGGGTACGCTACCGAACCCATGATGGACGGCTACTCGGTCCAGGACGCCGCGTCGGTCCTCGGGGTCCCTGAAGGGCGCGTCTGGGAGCTTTTGGCCAGAGGCGTCCTCGCCGGCACCCCCGAGGGTGACTCCGTGCGCGTCTTCCTGAAGGCCGATGCCGTGCCCGCGCCCCGCGTCGCGCCCCGGGAAGAGTTGCCCCGAAGCAACGGGAATGGCGGATCCCACGGTGCCGAGGCGAGCGCCTTTCGCGAGCTGCTGACCGAGTTCCGCAACCTGACCGAGCGCTACGGTCAGGCGCTCCTGGCGCTCGGCGAGGCCCGGGGCGAGGTGGCCGGCCTGCGCTCTCGGGTGGAGCTGCTTGAGGCGCGGATCGACCTGCGTCTCCCGTCCCGCCTGGAAGCGGAGCCGATCGCCTGGGAGGCGCCACGGCCGGCCGCGCCGGAGCCCGAGCCACCGGCCCCGGCCGAAGTCGAGGCGGTGATGCCCGCCCCCGCACCCGTTCGACGTGCCCCCCGCCCGCGCAAGGCGCGGTCCACGCGCGAGGCGGTAGCCGGCTTCGCCGAGGCGCTCGCCCGCGCCCAGGATCCGAATGCGGCCGACCTCGGCGAGGCGCCCGATGCCCTCGAGGTCGCGGCCGAGGCCGCGGTTGTCGAGCCGGGCCCGGCGGTCGAGCTGTGGCCGAGCGGCTCGCCGCGGCGGAGATCGAGCCTGGGCCCACGCTGCCCGCCGAGGCGGCGGAGCCGACCTACAGCGCGACGGTGGTCGAGCCGGACTGGTTCGCCGATGGCGACTTCTCGTGGCTCGACGCGGCCGACATCGAGGCGCGCAGCCAACCGGAGATGATCGCGGTGGAGATCGCGGCCTCACCGGCAGCTCCCGAGGAGGAGGCCGAGCCGGCACCGGAGCCGATCGCCGAGCCAGAGGTGGTCGCCGAGGTCGTGGCCGAGCCCGTGGCGGAGCCCCAGCCGGAGGCCACGGTCGCATTCGAGGAGATGGAGCCGGTCGAGGTGAGCGGTGGCGAGGAGGCGGTCATGTGGCTCGGCGAGCCGCCCGCCGCCGCCGACGCGATGGAGATCGCCAGCTCCCCCGCGCACCCCGAGGCGAGCCCCGCACCACGCTCCTGGGATCCGCTCGAGCCGGTCGCCTGGCCAGCCGGCGACCGCAGTGCTCCCGCCACCCAGGCCGTTGCGCCGCCGCTGGCCATGACCGAGGAGGAGCTGGCGCAGCTGGCCCGCGACGAGGGATGGGACGACGCCGAGGTCTCCGCCATCCGGGCCATGATCTCCAGGCCGTCGAGCCGGACCGTCGAGCTCCCCGGATCCGCCGAGCTCGACGAGGCCATGAGCGCGCTGCAGGCCGTCCCGATCGGGCCCCGCGCGGACGATTCGCCAGGGCGGAAATGGGCCAAGCCCACCACGCCCGACGCGGCGACGAGCGGCTACGACGACTGGGCCTTCGCGGTCGATCCCTCATCCGCTCAGGCTCTGGCCCCGCAGCCTCAGCCCGCCGCGCGCCGTGCTGCCGATCCGAACTGGCTGCGACAGCGCCGTGGCCCGGCCGCGTCCGCCTATCGCCGCATTCGCCGCATCTTCACCGGCTAGGCCTCACGTTGGCGCCCAGCCGGCGGGGACTGCCGGACCTCGGCCCGCACGGCGAGGGATGGGTCATCGGACAGTTCCTGCTCCTTGGCCTCCTGGTCGTGGTGAGCCTGCCCGGGCTCGTTGACCTGCGGCCAGGCACCCTCGTCGCCTGGGTGTCCCTGGTGGCAGGCGCCCTCGCACTGGCGACCGCTGGCTGGGTCATCTTCGCCGGCTTCCGGGATCTCGGCCGAAATCTGACGCCCATGCCGCGGCCCCTCGACGACGCGGTCCTGGTGGAGCACGGGATCTACGCCACCATTCGCCATCCGATCTATGCCGGCCTGATCCTGGGTGGCCTCGGCTGGAGCGCAGTCACCCGCAGCCTGCCTGCCGCCGCAGTGACCGTGGGGCTGGCGATCTTCTTCGACCTGAAGGCCCGCCGCGAGGAAGCCTGGCTCGTGGATCGGTATCCGGGCTACCTTGCCTACAGCGAGCGATCAAGCCGCTTCGTGCCGCGGGTCTACTGAGCGTCCGCCACCCGCTTACCCACCCGGCGGAGTTGCCAATCAACTTCGCATCTGCATAATGGTTCGCGTGACACGAACCATTCGCGATACGAGAACTGTTGCCAGGGAGCTGATCGAGGAGCTCGCCCCGATCATCGCCGGCGAGCGCGCCGACTTCGCGCATCGCTGTCATGAGCGCTCGATCAGCATGACCCACCTCCACCTGATGACCCTGCTCGAGACGCACGGCCCGCTCCCCATGAGCCGCGTCGCCGAGCTCCTGGGCTGCGGCCTGCCGACGGCCACCGGGATCGTCTCCCGCATGGAGGAGCGCGGCCTGGTCGAGCGGCAGCACCAGGCCGAGGATCGCCGCGTCGTGACGCTCAGCCTCGCTGACGAGGGCGCGAACGAGATCCGCCAGCTGCAGCTTGGGCGACGCCAGCGCATGGCGGCCGCCGTGGCACACCTTTCCGACGGGGAGCGCGAGCAGCTCCTGGGGTCGGTCCGAGCCCTCCGCGCGGCGTTCAACCGCGTGCATCACGAAGGAGACCGCGCGTGACCTCTGCCACCCAGCCAATGGATGCCCCCGTGCACGTGGATGCCCGGGCCAGGACCGAGATCCTGATCGCGATCCTGCTGGCGATGTTCCTCTCCGCCCTCGACCAGACGATCGTCGGCACGGCGCTGCCGACGATCATGACCCAGCTGCACGGCAACGACTACTACACCTGGGTGGTCACCATCTACCTGCTGACCGCCACCATCAGCGGACCGATCTACGCCAAGCTCTCCGACCTGTTCGGCCGACGTCCGATGGTCATGATCGGGGTCGGCCTCTTCCTGATCGGCTCCGCCCTCTCCGGCCTCTCCCAGGAGGCGTGGCAGCTGATCGCGGCGCGCGGCCTCCAGGGCCTCGGAGCGGGCGCGATCTTCCCGATCGCACTGGCGGTCATCGGCGACCTCTTCACGCCAGCCGAGCGCGGCAAGTACCAGGGCCTCTTCGGGGCGGTCTTCGGGATCAGCGCGCTGATCGGGCCGGCGCTCGGAGGCTTCCTGACCGACAACGTCGGCTGGCACTGGATCTTCTTCGTGAACCTGCCGATCGGCGCCGTGGCGATGGTCATCATCTGGCGCCTGCTGCCCCCGATCAGGCACCCGGAGCGGGCGCGCAGCATCGACTACCTGGGCAGCGCCGTCTTCGCCGCGGCCCTCGTGCCGATCCTGATCGGCCTCACCAACAAGCAGACGATGGAGTGGACCGATCCGCTGGTCGGCGGGCTGATCGCGATCGGCCTCGTGCTGTCGGCGATCTTCGTGTGGGTCGAGTCGCGAGCGGCCGAGCCGATCCTGCCGCTGAGCCTCTTCCGCAACCGATCGATCACCGTCTCGCTGGTGGCGGTCTTCCTGGCGGGCTTCGGCTTCTTCGGCGCGATCATCTTCGTCCCGCGCTGGTTCCAGGTCGTGCTCGGCTCCAGCGCGACCGAGTCGGGCTACCAGATCCTGCCGCTCCTCGCCGGGCTCATCATCAGCTCGATCGTCTCGGGACAGGTCATCAGCCGCACGGGTCGGTACCGCTGGATCATCATCGGCTCGATGGCCCTCCTGAGCGTCGGGCTCTTCCTGATGACCGGGCTGCGTGGCACGACCAGCCTCCCGCAGATGTGGTTCTGGATGGTCGTCGCCGGCCTGGGCATCGGGCCGACACTGGCGGCCTTCACGATCGTCGTCCAGAACGCCGCTCCGTTTGCCCAGCTCGGCGCCGCGACCGGCGCGCTCACCTTCTTCCGCCAGGTCGGCGGGACGGTGGGGCTGGCGATCGGCGGCACGCTCTTCGGGTCGGCGCTGGTCACCGAGATCCCGGCGCAGATGGCGAAGGCCGGGGTCCCCGGCGAGCTCATCGCGCAGTTCGCCTCCTCGAAGGCGGCGAGCGAGCTGGGTGGCGTGGGTGGGCTTGCGCAGGTGCTCGCCAACGTGCCGGAGCAGTTCCGCGCGATGGTCGCCACCGGGCTCCACGAGGCCTTCAGCCTCGCCATCGCGACCGGCCTGTGGGTCAGCGTGGGCGCCGCAGTGGTCGCCCTGCTGGTGACGGCGTTCGGGCTGCCGGAGCTGCCGCTGCGGCGGCACCACGGTCCGGTCCCGGCAACGGCTCCGGTCGACGGCGAGGGCTCCGAGCCGACCCCGATGGCCGCGCTGGAGTAGCCGCTCCGCGCCTACCATGGGCACGTGATCACGTACGACCCGACCAGCGCCCTGGTCGTGGTCGACGTCCAGAACGACTTCGCCGATCCGGGCGGCAGCCTCTCCGTGCGCGGCGGCGAGGCGGTGGTGGCTCGCGTCAATGACGAGGTGCAGCGCGCCGCGTCGGGCGGGGCCGTGGTGATCTACACCCAGGACTGGCACCCTGAATCGACGCCGCACTTCGCCAAGGACGGCGGTGTCTGGCCGGTCCATTGCGTCGCCGAGACGTGGGGAGCCGAGCTGCACCCCGACCTGATCGTGGCCGGGCCATGCGTCCGCAAGGGGAGCAACGGCGAGGACGGCTACTCCGGCTTCACCATGCGCGACCCGATCGGTGGCGGGGAGCAGCCGACCGAGCTCGAGTCGCTCCTCCGTGAGCGGGGCGTGGCCCGCGTGGCCGTCTGCGGCCTGGCGACCGACTACTGCGTGCGTGGCACCGTGCTCGACGCCTGCCGGCTCGGCTTCGAGACGACCGTGGTGAGCGGGGCGGTGGCGGCGGTCGACCTGGCCGCCGGAGACGGTGAGCGCGCGCTGGCCGAGATGGTGGCGGCGGGGGCCCAGGTCGGATAGCCGCTCGTCAGGGGCGGCGGCGAGCCCAGCCGATGGTGGCGCCGCCGATCACGAACGCAAGTGCACCGAGCACGATCCAGGTTCGATCGGCGGTCATGAAGCTGCTGCGGGGCGAACGGCAGGTTGAGCCCCTGCGCGATCCAGACCAACCCCCCGAGGCTCACGAGCGCGCCAAGCACGATCGCGGTTGTTCGCATGGCCCCTTCAGCATAGCCCGATCTGCCCATCAACAGCCTCTTGCGTGCCTGAACAGGGCGGGTATACTCGCGCCAGTCGAGCCGCCTGAGAGCGGCGCCTGCAGCCTTCCCTCCCCCTCCCACCACGTCCATCGTCGGCTCACGGGGTAGCGGCAAGACCCGTGGCCGGCGCTGATCAGAGGCGTAGATGCCCGACGTGGTAACTCTAGTGGGAGGGTCCTTGTGGCCTACACCGATCAGGTTCTGACCTGCGCGGACTGCGGAATCGACTTCGTCTTCTCCGCATCCGAGCAGGAATTCTTCGCGCAGAAGGGCTTCACCTCTGCGCCCAAGCGCTGCGCCTCGTGTCGCGCCCAGCGACGCGCCACCGGTGGTGGCGGCGGCAACGGCGGCAGCTACGGCGCCAGCAGCGGCGGCTACAGCGGTGGGGGCGGCTACAGCCGCGGACCCCGCGAGATGTTCGACGCCGTCTGTGCCCGCTGCGGCAAGGACACCCAGGTTCCGTTCCGCCCGACCGGCGCGCGGCCGGTCTACTGCAGCGACTGCTTCCGGCTGATGCGCGGCTAGTTCGCGCTTCGGCTTCGCAGCCACTCAGAGGCGGCGTCTCGGTGATCGAGATGCCGCCTCTCGTTTTTCGCGGGGCGTGATCGGTCCCTATCATGGGTTGCACATGGATGACCGCGCTTCCTGGTCCGAGCTGGCAGCGCAGCTTCGGGTCGACTCGATTCGCTCCAGCTCAGCCGCGGGCTCGGGACACCCGACCAGCTCCATGTCCGCCGCCGACCTGCTGGCGGTGCTGATGACGAAGTACCTGCACTACGACTTCGACGCGCCGGACGACCCCCGCAACGACCACCTCATCTTCAGCAAGGGACACGCCTCACCGCTGCTGTACGCGGTGTACCGCGCGGCGGGCGCGATCTCCGACGAGGAGATGCTCACCTTCCGCCGGGCCGGCAGCCGGATCGAGGGACACCCCACCCCGGTGCTGCCCTGGGTCGACGTCGCGACCGGGTCGCTCGGCCAGGGACTGCCGATCGCGGTCGGGGTGGCGATCGCCGGCAAGCTGCTGGATCGGCTCCCGTACCGCGTCTGGTGCCTGTGCGGCGACTCGGAGATGGCCGAGGGGTCGATCTGGGAGGCGTTCGAGGCGGCGGCCTTTCACTCGCTCGCCAACCTGACCGCCATCGTCGACGTCAATCGGCTCGGCCAGACCGGCGAGACGATGCACGGCTGGGATCTCGACCTGTTCGCGCGCCGAGCTGCGGCCTTCGGCTGGCACGCCATCGAGATCGACGGCCACGACCTCGGCGCCATCGACCGCGCCTTCGCCGAGGCGCTGGCCACCACGGACCGCCCGACCGTCATCCTGGCCCGCACCGAGAAGGGGCACGGCGTCGCTGCGGTCGCCAACAAGAACGGGTTCCACGGCAAGCCGCTGGCGGATCCCGAGGCGGCCATCGCCGAGCTGGGCGGGATTCGCAACATCGCGGTATCGGTCCCGAAGCCGAGTGGCTCGCCCACCCCGCACCGCTTTCCAGTCTCCGGCGAGCTGCGCCTGCCGACCTGGGAGGTCGGGACGAAGGAGGCGACGCGCAAGGCGTACGGGGACGCGCTGGTGGCCCTCGGCGCGGCGCGCGGCGACGTGGTGGCGCTCGACGGCGAGGTCGGCAACTCGACCTACTCCGAGGCATTCGCCGCGGCCTACCCCGAGCGCTTCATCCAGTCGTACATCGCCGAGCAGCAGATGGTGGCCAACGCCATCGGCCTCCAGGTGCGTGGCTGGCGCCCCTTTGTCGCCACCTTCGCCGCCTTCCTGTCGCGCGCCTACGACTTCGTCCGGATGGGGGCCATCAGCCGCGCCGACATCGTGCTGACCGGCTCGCACGCCGGGGTGAGCATCGGCGAGGATGGGCCTTCGCAGATGGCCCTGGAGGACCTCGCCTCGCTGCGTGCCGTCTTCGGCAGCACGGTGCTCTACCCATCGGACCCGAACCAGACCGCGGCCCTCATGGCCGAGGTGGTCGACCGGAAGGGGATCGTCTTCCTGCGCACCACCCGCGAGAAGCTGCCGGTCATCTACCCACCCGGCGAGCAGTTCAGGATCGGCGGCAGCCGGGTCGTGCGCTCGACGGATGCCGACGTGGTGACCCTGGTGGGGGCGGGGATCACCCTGCACGAGGCGCTGGCGGCGGCCTCGCTGCTTGCCGAGGAGGGGATCGCCGCCCGCGTGCTCGACTGCTACTCGGTCAAGCCGATCGACGCCGACGGCCTCCGCGCGGCGGCACGCGAGACGGGCGCGATCGTCACGGTGGAGGACCATTGGCCGGAGGGCGGGCTGGGCGACGCGGTGCTGGAGGTCTTCGCCGCTGACGCGGACCGACCGCCGATCGTGAAGCTGGCGGTTCGTCACCTGCCGGGATCCGCCACGCCGACCGAGCAGCTGTCGCTGGCGGGGATCGACGCCACCCACATCGCCGCCGCCGCCCGAGACCTCGTACAGGAGAGCCGAGCATGAACACCCTGCAGCGACTGCACGCCGAGCAGGATCAGAGCCCGTGGATCGACTTCATCGATCGCCAGCTGATCGCCAGCGGGCGGCTCGCCGAGCAGGTGCGCGACGGGATCCGGGGCCTCACCAGCAACCCGACCATCTTCGGCAAGGCGGTCGCGTCGGGCCAGTACGACGAGCTGATCCGGAGGGAGATCGCCGCCGGCCACGACAGCCGCCAGATCTTCGAGGAGATCGAGATCGCCGACGTCGGCGACGCCGCCGACATCCTGCGCTCGGTCTACGACACCTCGGACGGCGCCGATGGCTTCGTGTCGATCGAGGTCGAGCCCGACCTCGCCGACGACTCGGCGGCCACCCTCGAGCGGGCACGCCACCTGTGGAGCCGCCTCGCGCGGCCCAACGTGCTGGTCAAGATCCCGGCGACGCCGGCCGGGCTGCCGGCGATCGAGTCGGCGATCGCCGAGGGGATCAACATCAACATCACCCTCATGTTCAGCGTCGAGGTGTACCGCGCCGTGGCACGCGCCTACATCGCCGGGCTGCGACGTTGTCGCGCGGGGGGTGGCGAGATCGGGCGCATCGGGTCGGTCGCCTCGTTCTTCGTGAGCCGGGTCGATACCAAGGTGGACAGGGCGCTCGACGCGATCGGGAGCGACGCGGCGCTGGCCGCGCGCGGCAAGGCGGCGATCGCGAACGCCAAGCACGCCTACCGGGCCTACCGGGAGATCTTCGAGGGAGCCGAGTTCGCCGATCTGCGCGCCGTCGGCGCCCGCGTGCAGCGTTGCCTGTGGGCGAGCACCTCGACCAAGAACCCCGACTACCGCGACGTGATGTACGCCGAGGGCCTGATCGGCCCGCAGACGGTCGATACCCTGCCGACCGAGACGATCACCGCGTTCCTGGACCACGGCATCGTGGCCCGCACGCTGGACGTGGAGCTGGACGAGGCCGATGCGGCGCTGCGGGCGGTGGAGGCGCAGGGGATCCGGATGGAGACGGTCACCGACGAGCTGATCGTCGAGGGCGTGGCCGCGTTCACCCGCTCCTTCGAGGACCTGATGGGCGTCATCGACGCGCAGCGCCAGGCGCTCGCTCCGGCGTGAGCGGCGCCGCTTCATCCCCGCTGGCCACGGACGTCGCGCGACGCCTGGCCGGCTGGGCCGAGGAGCGCGTCGCCGAGCGGCTGTGGGCGCGGGACGGCAGCCTGTGGGCAGCGTCCGGCAAGCGTCCCGGGGAGATCGCGGCCTGGCTCGGCTGGCTCGAGCTGCCGGTCGGGATGCGCGCGCGGATCGGGGAGCTGGAGCGGGTCGCCCGCGAGGTGCGCACCGATGGGTACACCCGCGCCGCGGTGCTCGGCATGGGTGGCTCGAGCCTCGCGCCCGAGCTCTTCAGCCGCGTCTTCGGCGATGCCCTGGGCGGTGCGCCGCCGGGGAGTGGTGGCCTGGAGCTGCGCGTCCTCGACTCGACGCACCCTGATGCGGTGCGCGGCTTCCGCGAGTGGGCGGAGTCGGGGCGGACGCTCTTCTGCGTCAGCAGCAAGTCAGGCTCGACGACCGAGCCGAACGCCTTCCACGCGGCGATGAGCGCGCACGCCCCCGCGCTCGACTTCGTCGCCATCACCGATCCGGGCACCGTGCTGGCGGAGCTCGCCCGCTCGCAGGGCTTCCGGGCCATCGTCGACGGGCAGTCGGATGTCGGCGGCCGTTACAGCGCCCTCTCGGTCTTTGGGCTGCTGCCCGCGGCGCTCCACGGGGTCGACCTCGACGGCCTGCTGGCGCGTGCCGAACGGATGGCCGAGGCCTGCCGCCGTCCGGCCGTGGGCAATCCCGGCCTCGAGCTGGGCGCCGCCATCGGTGAGGCGGCGCTGGCCGGGCGGGACAAGCTGACCATCCTCACCTCCCCGCGCCTCGCCAGCCTGGGCGACTGGATCGAGCAGCTGGTGGCCGAAAGCACCGGCAAGGCCGGAACGGGCATCGTCCCGGTGGTCGGGGAGCCGATCGGCACCCCGGCGGCGTACGGCTCGGACCGCCAGTTCGTCGTCATCACGCTGGCCGATGACGCTGACCCGACCTGGCCGCGCCTGGCCCGCGATCTCGAGCAGCTGGGGCATCCGGGCCAGCACATCGAGCTGGCGGACCCGCTCGAGATCGGCGCCGAGTTCGTGCGCTGGGAGGTGGCGACCGCCGCGGCCGGGATCGTGCTGGGGATCGATCCGTTCGACCAGCCGGACGTGCAGGCGGCCAAGGACGCCACGCGCGGCCTGCTGGACGCGTACCGCCGGGACGGCGCCCTGCCGCAGCCGGCCCCGCTGGTCGCGGAGCCGGGGATCGCCGCCTACGGTGACCCCGCCGCGCTCGGCGACGATCCGGTGACCGTGGACGGGGCCGTGCGCGCCCTGCTCGACACGGCGCGTGCAGGCGACTACTTCGCCCTCCTGGCCTACCTTCCCGCGGATCCGGACACCGTGGAGCAGCTGCAACGGATGCGCGGGCTCGTCCGCGATCGGACCGGGATGGCGACGAGCGTCGGCTTCGGGCCGCGCTTCCTGCATTCCACCGGGCAGCTGCACAAGGGGGGCCCGGACAGCGGGATCTACCTGCAGCTCACCGGCGACCCGCGCCGCGACCTGCCGATCCCCGGCTGGCCGGAGAGCTTCGGGACGCTCATCGCCGCGCAGGCCGCCGGGCGACCTGGCCGCGCTGCAGCAGCGTGGGCGGCGGGTCCTCCGCCTGCACCTTGCCGATCCGACGGCCGGCCTGGTGCGCCTGGAGGCGATGATGCACGCGACGCTGGGAACGGCTGCGCGCGCCTGACTGCGCGCCGGTACCGAAGGGAGAGGTCAAGGAAGATGCAGATCGCGATCACGGGGCTGGGACGCATCGGGGCGGGGATGGCGCGGCGCCTGGCGCGCGACGGGCACGACGTGATCGCCTGGAACCGTACGCCCGCGGTCGCGACTGCCCTGGCGGCCGAGCCGGAGAACGGCGGCCGGATCACGGTCGCCGATTCGCTCGAGGCGATCGCCCAACGGATGGCCGCGCCACGCCACGTCGTGGTCAGCGTGCCGGCCGGCGATGCCACGACCGACATGGTCGAGCGCCTGGCCGGGAATCCTCTCCCCAGGGGACGTGATCGTCGACGCCGGCAACAGCAACTTCCACGACTCGCAGCGCCGCGCCGCCGAGCTCAGCGCGCGGGGCCTCGAGTTCCTGGACATGGGCGTGAGCGGCGGCATCTGGGGCCTGCAGGTCGGCTTCTGCGCCATGGTCGGCGGGAGGCGCGAGGCCTTCGATCGCTTCGAGCCGGCGGTCCGCTCGCTGGCCCCCAGGGACGGCTACCTGTACTGCGGCCCGGCGGGGGCGGGCCACTACGTGAAGATGGTCCACAACGGGATCGAGTACGGCCTGATGCAGGCCTACGGCGAGGGATTCGACATCCTCCATGCCTCGGAGTTCGACTTGGACCTGGCGGCGGTGGCCCGCCTCTGGAACAACGGCTCGGTGATCCGCTCGTGGCTGCTGGAGCTGGCCGGCGACGCCTTCGGCCGCGAGGGCAACGACCTGGCCGAGATCCGCGGCTGGGTGGCCGATTCTGGCGAGGGGCGGTGGACCGTGGCCGAAGCGATCGAGCACGACGTCCCTGCGCCGATCATCACCCTTGCGCTGCTCCAGCGGCTTCGCAGTCGCCGCGACCCCGACAGCTTCAGCGACCGCGTCCTGGCGGCGCTCCGCAACGAGTTCGGGGGCCACGCGGTGAAGTCCTCCGGCGAGGGCTCCTGACGGACCGATGACCACCCCAACCTCGGCGAAGGAGGCGCCGCCGGCCGGGCACGATCAGCCGAGGCCGGTGGGCAACCGCAATCCTCTCCGCGCCGGCCTGCGGCTGGGCAGGATGCCCGAGCCGTGCACGATGGTGATCATCGGCGCCACCGGCGACCTGACCGAGCGCAAGCTGGCCCCGGCCCTCTACAACCTGATGCTCGGCGGCGCCCTGCCGCCGGAGTTCACCGTCGTCGGCTTCGCGCGCCGCGACCTGAGCGACGCCGAGTTCCGTGAGCACCTCCGCAAGGGGATCGACCGCTACAGCCGCAACCGCCCGGCCAAGGCATCGATCTGGGAGTCGTTCAGCGCCGGCATCGAGTACCAGCGCGGCGAATTCCACGACGACGAGGCGTGGGCCGCGCTGGCGAAGCGGCTCGAGCGGATCGACCGCGACCGTGGCACCGGCGGCAATCGGCTCTTCTACCTCGCGGTGCCGCCCGCCCTGCACGCCGAGATCGTGCGGCAGATCGAGGCGGCCGGGCTCTCAGGCAGCGACGGAGGCGAGGGCCGCCGCAGCCGCGGCTGGTCGCGGGTGATCGTCGAGAAGCCATTCGGCTTCGACCTGCCGAGCGCGCGCAAGCTGAATCGCCAGCTGCGCGAGGTCTTCGACGAGGACCAGATCTACCGGATCGACCACTACCTCGGCAAGGAGACGGTCCAGAACCTGTCGGTCTTCCGGTTCGGGAACGGCCTCTTCGAGCCGATCTGGAACCGCCGCTACATCGACTCGGTGCAGATCACCGTGGCCGAGACGGTGGGGATCGAGGGCCGTGGCGAGTCGTACGACGAGACGGGCGCGCTGCGCGACATCGTCCAGAACCACGCCCTGCAGCTGATGGCCGTCTTCGCCATGGAGCCGCCGATCGAGTTCAAGGCGTCGGACCTGCGCGACGAGAAGGTGAAGGTGCTCCGCGCCGTGAAGCCGATGTCGCCCAGCGAGGTGGCCGCCGCCACCATCCGTGGCCAGTACGTCTCCGGCTGGGTCGAGGGCAAGCAGGTGCCCGCCTACCGGGACGAGCCGGAGGTGGCGCACGACTCGGAGCGCGAGACCTACGTCGCGCTCCGGCTGGCGATCGAATCGTGGCGCTGGGCCGGGGTGCCCTTCTACCTGCGCACCGGCAAGGCGCTGGCCACCCGCGTCACCGAGATCGCCGTGCAGTTCAAGCAGGCCCCGCTGGCCCTCTTCTCCCGGGCCGGCGCGCCGCCGATGGAGCCGAACATCCTGGCCATTCGCGTGCAGCCGGACGAGGGGATCCTGATCCGCTTCGGGGCCAAGGTCCCCGGCCCCGGGCTCCAGATCCGCGGCGTGAACATGGACTTCCGCTACGGGTCGTCGTTCGCGGTCGACTCGCCCGACGCGTATGAGACCCTGCTGCTCGACTGCATGATCGGCGACGCCTCGCTCTTCACCCGCGACGACGAGGTCGAGCGGGCGTGGGAGATCCTCGACCCGATCCTGGACGCCTGGGCGTCCGGGGAGGGAGGGCGGCTGCATCTCTACCCGGCCGGGAGCTGGGGACCCGCCGCCGCCGATGAGCTCCTCGAGCGCGACGGCCGCGGCTGGCGACGACCGTGACGCGTGCCGCGGCCGCGAAGCGGGCGCTGGCGGTGCACCACCGGCTGATGCAGTTCGGCGACGCCGACTCCACCGTCACCCAGCCCTGGATCGAGCGTGACACCAGCGTCGGCGCGATCGCGGCGCACCTCGCCCGCCTGTGGACCGATCAGCCGCGCGGGAAGGATCGGACCGTCACCGAGAAGGGGCTGCAGCACGCGCGCGCATCGGTGCTCAACCTGATCGTGATGGTGCCCGACGAGCTCGAGGCGGCCCGTGTGGTCGAGACGATGATCGGCCTGGGGGTCCGTCACCCGTCGCGGGCCATCGTGCTGGCGGCGGACCCGCGGGCCGAAGGCCCCGCGCTGAGCGCGGGGATCACCGCCCACTGCCATCGGTCGACGGACGCCAATGAGCCGATCTGCTACGAGGTGGTCGTGCTCACCGTGCGTGGCGAGGCTGCCGAGCACCTGGCCGGGGTGGTCGCGCCGCTGCTGATCCACGACCTGCCGACCCACGTGTGGTGGCCCGGCGACCCGCCGTTCGCCGACCCGATCTTCGACCAGCTGGTGGAGATGAGCGACCGCGTGGTGGTCGACAGCGACGAGTTCGGCGACCTGCTGCGCGGCCTGCGCCGGCTGACCACCCTGCGGCGCCGCAGCGGCGTCGGGGACCTCGGCTGGCGGAGGCTCGGCTGGTGGCAGGAGCTGACCGCGGAGTTCTTCGACGCACCCCGCTTCCGACGCTACCTCCCCAACCTGAACCGCCTCGCGATCCGCTACGCGGTCCCCTCCGGCAAGCGTCGCAGCCGCGCTCGCCCGGCGACCCGGAGCGGGCCACTGGAGCCGCGGGTCGCCTCACCCCTGGCTGGGCCCGTGCTGTACGCCGGGTGGATCGCCTCGCGCCTCGACTGGCGACGCCACGCGACGAGCCTGCCCCTGACCGACGGCCGCCTGCGCCTGACCCTGGAGGGTCGCTACGAGATGGTGGACCTGCTGATCGAGCCGGTCGAGACCGATGCGCTGACGCCCGGCGAGCTGGTCTCGGTGCGCCTCCGGGCCCACGGCGAGACCGGTGCGGCCGAGTTCATCATCGAGCGCTCGGTCGACGAGGCGATCGTCGCGTCGAACGCGGACGGCATGACCGCGCTCCTGCGCCGGATGCCGATGGAGCAGGCCACCGAGTCGGAGCTGCTCTCCGCCGACCTCGTCAGCCATGCGCACGACCCGATCTACGAGGCCGCGCTCCGCGCGGCGGCGGTCTTCCTCGCCTCGGCCCGCCAGGTGGACCTGGCCGGGTGAGCCGGCGCTTCGAGGTGCTGCCCACGCCCGAGGCGGTCGCCGAGGCGGCCGCCGACCGCATCGTGCGCGCGGCTCGCAACGCCATTCGCCGCCGCGGCGTGTTCCGCATCGCGCTCTCCGGAGGCTCGACGCCACCGCCGGTGTATGCGCGCCTGTGCGCCCCGCCGCGCGTCGCGGCGGTCGACTGGTCGCGGGTCGAGTTCTTCTGGGGCGACGAGCGTGCCGTGCCGCCCGACCACCCGGAGTCGAATTTCGGCGTCGCTCGCGAGCAGCTGCTCGACTGCCTGCCGGGCGTGCGGAAGGGGGCCATCCACCGCATGCCGGCCGACGCTGCGGACCGGGATCGGGCGGCGACGGCCCACCAGGCGGAGATCGCCCGGGCCTTCGGCGTCTCCCCCGACGCGCCTCCCCCGGCGTTCGACCTGGTCTGGCTGGGGATGGGCCGCGACGGGCACACCGCATCCCTGTTTCCCGGTTCGACGGCGCTGGTCGAGCGGCGTCGCTGGGTGGTGGGCACCTGGGCGCCGGTGCTCGCGGCCTGGCGCATGACGCTCACCCTGCCGGTCATCAACGCCGCCCGCACGGCGCTCTTCGTGGTCACCGGGGCCGACAAGGCGAGCCCGCTGCGGTCGGTCCGCTCCGGCCTCGTCGACCTTCCCGCGGGCCGCGTCCATGCGCGTTCGACCGTGTGGCTGGTGGATGCCCCGGCGGCGGGGGAGGGCTCCGCGTGAGCGCCTGGCCCTGGCTTCTGGCCGCCGTCCTTGCCGGGGCCGGCAGCTACCTGGTGGGATGGACGACCTGGCGCGCCTCCCGCGCCCGCCAGGCACTGGACCTCAACGCGGAGCGCTACCGCGCCTGGCGCGGCCGAGCCGGACCCCGTGCCGATGCTGGCCTGACGCGGCGCGAGCGGCAGCGACTGGTGGTGGCTGGCCTCCTGGCCCTGGTGGCGCTCTTCTGCCTCGTCGGCTTCTTCACGTACGCCTGACCCGATGCGCGTCGAGCTGCTCTACTGGGACGGGGACCCGCACTACATGACCGCGCGCCAGCGGCTGGTCGAGGTGCTGACCGAGGACGCCTTCGAGACGCCGATCCAGATGATCGCCGTCAACTCGGTCGCCGACGCCGAGCTGCTCGCCTTCGGCGGCTCGCCCACCATCCGGATCGACGGCATGGACATCCACTCCGCCGGCGTCGGGGAGATCGGGCTCGGGCTACGCGGCTATCCGCCCGACGACGACCATGACGGACCGCTCGGCGAGCCGGTCCCCGGCAAGCGGCTGATCCGCCGGGCCGTTGAGCAGGCGCGCGGCTGGGGCCACGGACGCGCCGACTAGGGCGCTCACCAGCGCCTCCGGCGGTGTGGCGCTAGACTCCGACGGACCATGGTTGCCCGCGCATGACCGCCAACAAGCGCCCGAGCACCTCCAGCCTGCGGCGGTTCATCAGCTCGCGACCCTACGTGGCCGTCGCAGAGCTGCGGAGGCGCTTCGTGCTGGATCAGCCCGACGCCATGTCCCGCCTCGAGCGAGACGGCACGGTCGCCTGGGTCGGCCTGCCGGAGCGTGAGGCGGCCAAATTGCAGGAGCTCTGGCTTCGCGACGAGATCGGCGTCCAGCTCTCGGTGGAGGTGCGCGCCCCGGTCGTGGTCGGGATCTTCCCGATGCGAATCGCCCGCTACGTGGTCGACGGCATCGGGCTCAACGGCTCGAACGGCAACGGCGCGCACCCGCACCCGCTCCATGCGCTCGACCCGGAGCCGGCCCTCGCCGAGTGAGGGTCGCGCTGCTCGCCCGCGACCTGCTGATCGCCTCACGGATCGCCGCGGCGGCTGAGCGGGCGGGCGTTCCCCTCACCCGGATCGACGATCCAGGGTCACTTCCGCCACCCCGGGAGGTCCGGTTGCTGCTCGTCGACTGGGGCGATCGCGCCGCGGACTGGGGCGATCGCATCGCCGCGTGGTGCGCCGGAGCACCGGAATCTGCCCGCCCGCGCGTCCTCCTCTTCGGGCCGCACGTCGACCTGGCGGCCCACGCCGCGGCTCGCGCGGCAGGCCTCGGCCCAATGCTCGCCCGCTCGAAGCTGGTCGCCGACCTGCCGACGCTGCTCGGCTAGCCGCTCCGGGTGGCGACCTGCCCGTCGGGGGTGTCGCGCACCACCACCCCGAGCGCCGCCAGCTCGTCCCGGAGCCGGTCGGCGGTGGCGTAGTCCCGCGCGGCGCGGGCATCGGCGCGCTGTGCCAGCAGGGCGGCGGCTCCCTCCGGCAGCTCGCCCGATGCCTCGGCCGCTGCCCCAAGGTCGAGCCCGAGCACGCGATCGAAGTCGAGGAGCAGCGCCCGCCGCTGCGCCTCGGTCAGATCGGTGGCGGAGGCGACGGCGTGTGCCACGCTCAGCGCCACGGGCATCGCCAGGTCTTCGCTGATCGCCTCGACGAAGCGGGCGCGATAGCCGGCCATCGGGTCGGCCGCAAGGTCCACCGCGCCGACGGCGGCGGCGTCGCCGGCCGCCCCCGACGCTGCGCGCCGCAGTCGGCGCAGCCCGGCGGCCGCGCCGTGCATGGCGGCCTCGGTGAAGTCGAGCTTCGAGCGATAGTGCGCGGTGAGCGCCAGGTAGCGGAAGTCGAGCGGCTGGAAGCCCTTCTCGGGGAGGTCGCTGACCCGGATGATGTTGCCCGCGCTCTTGGCCATCTTGGCGTCGTCGAGCGTGAGGAACTCCCCGTGCATCCACAGGTTGACGACCTGGTGCCCGGTCGCCCCCTCGCTCTGCGCGATCTCGTCCTCGTGGTGGGGGAACTTCAGGTCGATCCCGCCGGTGTGAATGTCGAATCGCTCGCCCAGGTACTTCATGCTCATCGCCGAGCACTCGATATGCCAGCCGGGGAAGCCCTCGCCCCAGGGCGACGGCCACTTCATGATCCGGCCCGGCTCGGCCGCCTTCCAGAGCGAGAAGTCCTGCGGGCTGCGCTTGTCGGTCTCGACCTCGACCCGATGCCCCGCCTCGGTCGCCTCGACCTTCTGGCCTGACAGCTTGCCGTAGCCGGCGAAGGCGCCGACGTCGTAGTAGACGGTGCCGTCCACCCGGTACGCCAGCCCGCGGTCGAGCAGCGTCTCGATGATCGCGATCATCTCCGCGATGTGCTCGGTCGCCTTCGGCATCACGTCGGCGGCGAGGATGTTGATCTCGCGCTCGTCGTCGAGCCAGGCGGCGGTGTAGAAGTCGGCGATCTCGGCCGGGCTCTTCCCCTCGTCGATGGCGGCCTGCTCCATGCGGTCCTCGCCGGTGTCGGTCAGGTCGTGGCGCATGTGCCCGACATCGGTGATGTTCTTGACGTAGATCACCTCGTAGTCGAGGTAGCCCAGGGTCCGCCGCAGGAGGTCGCCGAAGAGATAGGTGCGCAGGTTGCCGATGTGCGCGTAGCGGTAGACCGTGCTGCCGCAGGTGTAGACCGTGACGCGACCCGGATTGATCGGCTCGAGCGTGTCGACCCTGCGGGTGAGCGAGTTGTGGAGTCGGATCGGGTGCATTGGATCGGCATTGTAGCGACGGCGGAATCTCGTGCTCCCCGCTTGTCGTAACCGGTGCCGGCTGCTACAATGGTTACACCGATCGAGCGATCGGTCGACACCGCACTTCAGGACTGACCGATGACCCGATCGCGACTCTTCCGACTCCGCCCCGCGCTCGGCCTGGCCGCCGCCATGATGGCGGTCTGGGGCCTCGTCTACAGCTTCCCGATCTTCGTTGTGCCGCTCTCCACCGAGCTGCACGCCGATCGGGCCGCGATCGCCGGCATCGTCGTCGCGCTGCTCATCTTCGGCGCGGTCGCCGGCCCGCCGGTCGGGGCGCTGATCGACCGCATCGGGCCGCGTCCGGCCGTGCTGGCGGGGATCGCCCTCGCCTCCATCGGCTTCGCCGCCTTCTCACAGGCGCGTGAGCTGTGGCAGGCGTACGTCGCGTTTGCGGGCATCCTGGGGATGGGCCAGACGCTCATCTACCTCGGCTCGACCGTCCTCATCGCCCGCAGCTTCAGCGCGGAGCGGGCGACCGCGTTCGGCATCGCCTACGCCGGCATCGGCGTCGGCACCGGCCTCTACGCCATCGGCGGCCAGCTGCTGGTGGTCGAGCTCGGCTGGCGGGCCGCCGCCCTCGTGCTGAGCGTGACCCCGCTCCTGGTCGTGCCGGGCGTCCTGCGCCTGCATGCCGGCGCCGCGGCCCGTGTCGACCTGCCACGGGTCGCTGCTCCGGGACGCGGTACCGCCATCGCCGGGGGAGCCACGCTGGGCGCCCTCGCGCTCATCCTCCTCTCGTCGATGGCCCTTGGCCTGGTCGACGAGGGGGTTTACCAGAACCTGCTGCCGCACGCGCTGCTGGGCGGCTACGCGCCGACCACCGCCGCGCTGGCGCTGGCGCTCGTCTCGGCCGCGTACGTGGTGGGCCAGCTGGTCGGCGGGGCGGCCACGGATCGCTGGGGAGCGCGCCCGACCGCCCTGGTCGCATTCGTGGTGACCGGCCTTGGCGTGGCGGGCGTGATCACCGCCCGATCTGCGGAGCCGCTCGCCGAGCTGCGACTCTTCGGTTCGGCGCTGTTCTTCGGGTCCGGCCTGGCGGTGCTGCTGCTGGTCCGGCTGGCCACCTTTGCCGAGCGC
The DNA here is from genome assembly GCA_963782015.1 of uncultured Chloroflexia bacterium. Lineage (GTDB taxonomy): Bacteria > Chloroflexota > Limnocylindria > QHBO01 > QHBO01 > CF-167. The sequence goes on along the minus strand of CAWAHY010000004.1, from coordinate 297,763 downwards.
TTCGCGGGTCCGCGCTTCGGATTCCTGTCGGGGATCTTCGCGCTGGCCTACCCGGTCGGCGGCTCGTTCATCGTCTGGTTCGGCGGCCTCGCGTACGACCTGTGGCGGAGCTACCTGCCCGCCTTCGGGGTGAGCGCCGCCGGCCTGCTGCTGGCGATCGCGGCGCTCCTGGCGGTGACGCGCCGGTCAGCGGCGGAGGCGCCTGTCCCCGTGGTCGCGACCTACGCGGGCGCCTCGGACGAGGTGCCGGCCGTCTGACCCGCCGCCGCCGCGGCCTCGCGGCGCAGCCGGCGCAGCGTGGTGCGGTCCTGGCCGCCGAAGCGCGGCAGGTCGCCGATGCTGGCCGAGCGGGCGAGGCGCTCGCTCATCTTGCTCAGCACCAGCTGGCCGAAGAGCGGGGCCGCCATGAGCTGGCGCAGCACGTCGGCGGGGATCTCCAGCAGGGTCGAGGGCTCCTCGGCCACGACGTCGGCGGTGCGGGTGCTGCCGGTAAGGGTGGCGATCTCCCCGAAGATCTCGCCGGGGCCCATGGTGGAGAGGGTCCGCCGTGGGCCGCCCTCCGCGGCGGTGCCGGCCACCAGCCGGCCACTGAGCACGAAGAAGGCCGCCTCGCCCTTGTCCCCGACCCGCATCACCGCGGTCCCGGTGGCGGCCTCGCGGATGCGTCCGCGGGACACGATGACGTCGCGATCACGCGGCGTCAGGCCGGAGAGTGCCGGCAGGTAGCGGCCCAGGGTCTCGAGGTCCGCGGCGGTCGGCGCGCGACCGATCGCCAGGCCCGGAGCGGTCGCCGCGCCGCGCAGCAGGCTGATCGAGCGGCGCCACTCGGCGGCGGGCTGGCCCAGGCCCGGCAGCACCGCGCAGATCAGGCCGGCGCCGATCACCACCAGCGAGCTGACCACGAAGAGGATCCGCACGTCGAACAGGTCGGCCAGGCCGGCCAGCCCCATGCCGGTCAGGTAGACCACGTCGCGCAGCACGTACGAGGTGGAGAAGACGCGGCCCCGCGCCTCGCGCGGCGTGTTGCGCTGGTTGATGAGGCGGCCGGCCACGAACGACGGCGCGTTCATCACCCCTGAGATCGCGATGAGCGCGATCGCGATCCAGACCATCGTCTGCAGGGAGTAGGCGAGACCCATCAGGCCCATCGCGATGAACGACAGGAAGAGCCACTGACCCTCGCGCAGGCGGTCGGCCAGGCGCGCCATGGCCAGGCTGCCGATCACGAAGCCGACCGAGGTGAGCCCCTCCTGCAACCCGTACTCGAACTCGGTGGCGTGCAGGGCGCGGATGGCGAAGGGCAGCAGCAGGACGTTCTGCATGCCGAATGCGAGCAGGACCGGGACGCGCACGATGTTCAGGCTGCGCAGGATCGGTGTCTTCCAGATGAACTTCGCGCCGAAGCCGATGTTGCGGATCTGCTCGCCGAGGGTGGTGTGCTCGGTCACCTCCAGCGGCGCGATCTTGACGAGGCCGATCATCACCGCCGAGAAGAGGAACGTCAGCGAGTCGATGAAGAAGACCAGCTCGATCGATCCGGTGGTGGCCAGGAAGCCGGCCGCGGCAAAGCCGACCGCGGTGGAGCCGAACTGGGCGATCGCCATGATCGCGTTGGCGGCCCCCAGCTCCTCCTCGCTGGCGACCTCTGGCAGCACGCTCTCGTTGGCCGGCGAGAAGAACTGGGTCACCGATGACGAGAGCATCACGATGACGTAGAGCCAGATGACGCTCTGGCTGACGAGGAACGGAAGGGTGACGACCAGCCCGGCCCGGATCAGGTCCGAGGCGACCATGATCTTCTTGCGGTCGTAGCGGTCCACCACCACCCCGGCGATCAGGCCCACCACCAGCGTGGGCACCGCGGTGGCCATCAGCATCAGCCCGACGTTGAGGGCCGAGCCGGTCCGCTGGTAGACGATGATCCCGGCCGCCAGGCTGGTCAGCGCGTCCCCGATGGTGGAGACCAGCTGCGCCGTCCAGATCCGACGGAATGATTGGTTGCGCAGGACCGCGTAGGGCGACGGCTGCTGAGGGACGGCGGCTGCGGCGGCGGTCACGGGTCTGCGCATTCTGCCATTGCCGGTCTAGGATGCGCGACATGCCACAGCGCGACGTCGGGGAGGGCTATCCGCTGACACTGGGCGAGGAGCCGGCCTACTGTCCGGCCTGCGGTCGGGGCCTGGAGGAACGCGTGCTGGAGGACGACCACCGACCCCGGCTGGTCTGCCCCGATGGGCACGTCACCTGGCGCAACCCGCGGCTGGTGGTGGGCACCCTGCCGGTGCGCGACGGGAAGGTCTACCTGGCTCGCCGCTCGATCGAGCCGGGCGCGGGGCGCTGGACCTACCCCGGCGGCTACCTGGAGGTCGGCGAAGCGGCCCAGGAGGGAGCGCGCCGCGAGACGGAGGAGGAGACCCAGCTGCGGGTCGAGGTCGGCCGGCTGATCGGGGCGTATTCGCGGCCGTACGCCGGGGTGGTGACGCTCATCTACGAGGCGGACGTGGTCGGGGGAGCGCCGCTGCCGGGGGTCGAGACGACCGAGGTGCGCGCTTTCGGGCCGGACGAGATCCCGTGGCACGAGCTGGCCTTCACCACCGCGGAGAGCGCGCTGCGCGACTGGGTCGCCTCGCTCCCGGGACGGGGCGTGCGCTTCGAGCCGGAGATGTACGTGACCGGGGACCCGACGGACGGCTAGCCGGCAGCCTCGTAGCGCCGGAAGACGGCGACCGCGTTCTGTCCGCCGAAGCCGAAGCCGTTGATGATCGCGGTGCGCACCTCCGCGCGACGGGCGACGTTGGGGACGTAGTCGAGGTCGCACGCCGGATCTGGCGTCTCGTAGTTGATGGTCGGCGGGATCAGCCCGTCGCGGATGGCGCACACCGCGGCGAGCGCCGAGATCGCGCCGGCCGCCCCGAGGGTGTGGCCGATCATGCTCTTGTTGCTGCTCACCGCCAGGCGCGCCGCGTGGGCCCCGAAGGCGCCGTGGATCGCCTTCGTCTCGGTGGCGTCGTTGAGCGGCGTGCTGGTGCCGTGCGCGACGATGTAGTCGACCTCCTCCGGCGCGACCCCGGCGTCCCGCAGGCCGCGCAGCATTGCCCGCGTCGCTCCGTCGCCGGTCGGGTCGGGGGCGCTGATGTGGAAGGCGTCGCCGGTCATCGCCCCGCCGGCCACCTCGGCGATGATCCGCGCCCCGCGCCGCTCGGCGTGCTCGGCCGACTCGACCAGCAGCACGGCGGCCCCCTCGCCGAAGACGAAGCCGTCCCGGTTGGCGTCGAAGGGGCGCGAGGCGCCGGTCGGGTCGTCGTTGCGCTTCGAGAGGGCGCCCATGTTGGCCAGCGCGGCGAAGGCGACCGGCAGGATGGCGCTCTCGGTCCCGCCGGCGATCACCACGTCCACGTCGCCGTGCTCGATCAGCCGCTGCGCATCGATCAGTGCCTGGACGCCGGAGGCACAGGCCGCCACCGAGGCGATGACCGGGCCGCGCAGCCGGTTCTGGATGCTGATCTGGCAGGCTGCCATGGACGGGGAGAGCATCGGCACCATGAAGGGGCTGACCCGCTTGCCGCCCTGCTCCAGGAAGACGCGCTCTCCCGTTGCGATATCCCCGATGCCGCCGCCTCCGGTGTTGACGATCACGCCGATCTCGTCGCGGTTGGCGTCGGTGATCTCGAGCCCCGCATCCTCGATCGCCTGGGCGGCAGCCGCCACCGCGAACTGCGAGAAACGGCTCATGCGGCGGGCCTGCTTGAAGTCGATCCAGGTGGCGGGGTCGAACCCCTTCACCTCGGCCGCGATGCGGACCTCCTCCTCCGAGGCGTCATAGGTCTGGATCGGCCCGACCCCGCTCGTGCCTGCCACCAGGCTGCGCCAGAAGGTCTCGGCATCGTTGCCGATGGGGGTGATGGCGCCCAGCCCCGTCACCACCGCGCGGCGCCGTTCGTCGCGGCTCATCGGCGGCCGCTACGCCTCGACCCGGCTCAGGATCAGGGTGCTGTTGTGCCCGCCAAGGCCCATCGAGTTGGAGAGGGCAACCCGCGAATCGGTCTGACGCGCGTGGTTGGGAACGTAGTCGAGCGTCAGCTCGGGATCGGGATGGCGGTAGTTGATGGTGGGCGGAATGCAGCCGGTCTGGACGACCCGGGCGCACACGAAGGCCTCGAACGCGCCGGCGGCGCCCATCATGTGGCCGGTCATGCTCTTGGTGGAGCTGACCGCCAGCCTGCCGGCGTGCTCGCCGAAGACGGCGCTGATCGCCGCCGACTCGTAACGGTCGTTGAGCGGGGTGCTGGTGCCGTGGGCGTTGATGTAGTCGACCGCCTCCGGCCCGATGGCGGCGCGCGTCAGGGCGGCGCGCATCGAGCGCTGGCTCCCCTCGCCGCGCTCCGCGGGAGCGGCCATGTGGAACGCGTCGGAGGTCGAGCCGTAGCCGATCACCTCCGCGATCGGGCGCGCGCCGCGCGCCAGGGCGTGGCCCATCTCCTCCAGGACCAGCACCGCGCAGCCCTCCGAGACGACGAATCCGTCGCGCGTCGCATCGAAGGGGCGTGAGGCGATGGTCGGGTCGTAGGCGCCGGTGTCGGGGTCGATCGGCGAGCCGAGCGCCTTCATCTGGCTGAAGCCGGCGAACGCGATCGGCACGATGACCGCCTCGGTGCCGGCGCCCAGCATCAGGTCGGCCTGGCCGCGCACGATCGTCTCCATCGCCTCGCCGATGGCGTGGCCACCGGTCGCGCAGGCGCTCACCACCGCCATGTTCGGCCCGCGGATCCCGTACTGGATGGCGACCATCCCCGAGGCCGCGTCCGGGATCATGTGGGGGAGCAGGAAGGGAGAGACGCGGCTCGGGCCTCGCTCGCGCAGCGTGGCCATCCCGTCGGAGATCATCCCGATCCCGCCGATCGCCGTGCCGACGATGGCGCCGAAGCGATCCGGATCGGCCTGGCCGGTGTCGAGCATGCCGTCGGCGTTGAGCAGGCCGGCGTCGCGCAGCGCCTCCCCGGCGGCGGCCACCGCGAAGTGGGTGCAGCGGTCGTGGCGCCGCATGTCCTTGGCGTCCATGTACTGCGAGGCGTCGAAGCCCTTCACCTCGCCGGCGACGTGGATCTCGTAGTCGGTCGTGTCGAAGAGCGTGATGTCGGCGACGCCCGACCGTCCGGCGACCAGGGCATCCCACGACGCGGCCGCCCCGATCCCGACCGGCGAGACGACGCCGAGGCCGGTCACCACCACGCGCCGCGCGGTCATGCAGTCGCCTCGAGCGCCCCGGGGAGCCACAGCGCGTCGTTGCCCGGCCCATCGAGCGCGTGGGTCCGCACCTCGGGCGAGATCCGCTTGATCAGGCCACTGAGCACGCGCCCCGGGCCGATCTCCACGAAGTCGGTGACGCCGTCGGCCGCCATGCGCCGGATCGTCTCGGTCCACTGCACCCCGTGGACGAGGTGCTCGGAGAGCTCCTTGCGCAGGCCGTCGGCGGTGCGAATGACGGTGGCGTGCACGTTGCCGAGCATCGGCACCCGCGGCTCGCGGAACGGCACCTTGGCCAGGATCTGGCTGAACTCGTCGCGCGCGCGGCGCATCAACGGGGAGTGGCTGGCCACGCTCACCGTCAGGCGCACCGCCTTGCGGGCGCCGACCGTCTTGCTCATCTCGAGCGCGAAGGCGAGCGCGGGAATCACCCCGGAGAGGACGATCTGACCGGGGGCGTTGGCGTTGGCGACGCCGATCTCGCCGTGCTCGCGGGCCGCGTCGACGACCTCGTGCACCTGCTCGTCGGTGAGCCCGATGACCGCCCCCATGCCCCCCTCGATGCCGCGCTCCTGCATGATCCGGCCCCGCTCCCGGACGAGCCCGATCGCCGTCTCGAAGTCGATCGCGTCAGCTGCCACGGCCGCGGCGTACTGGCCCGCCGAGTGTCCCGCGACCCGCAGCGGCGCCAGCTCCACCCCCGCCTCGCGCGCCTCGGCCCGCATCGCCTCGAGGTAGGCGACGCTGGTTGCCAGGATCGCCGGCTGGGCGTTGACGGTCAGGTCGAGCTCCTCGGCGGGGCCCTCCGCGATGAGCCGCGAGAGCGGGAAGCCGAGCGCGGCGTCGGCGCGCTCCATCACCGCCGCGGCGGCAGGCGAGCGCTCGAGCAGGGCGGTGCCCATCCCCACGTACTGGGAGCCCTGGCCCGGGAAGACGAAGGCATGCGCGCGGGGCTCGGAAGCCGCATCGGTCGGATCGGTCAGGTTGGTCATCCGCATCGGTGGTCGGTTGAATTGGCCGCGAGTATAGCCGAGCACCCTCGAAACGCCGCTCAGCGAGGCTCCGCGGCGTCCACGAATCGGCTCACCACCTCGTGGAGCACGGGCAGTCCGAAGCGGAGCGCGCTCACCGGCACTCGCTCGTCGTGTCCGTGAAAGAGCGAGAGGAACGGCACCTCGGCGTCGAGCCGCAGCGGCGCGAAGCCGTAGGTCGGGATCCCGAGCGTGGCCATCGCCTTCGCGTCGGTGCCCGGCGTGATCATCATCGGCGCCACCAGGGCGTCGGGATCCGCGGCAAGGAGGGCGTCGCGCATGAGCTGGACGATGGGCGCGTCGCTCGACGCCTCGACGGCCGGCATCCTGATCACCGTCTCCACCGTGGCCAGGTCGCCGACGATGGCCTGCATCTCAGCCAGGAGCACCGACTGGTCCGTCCCGGGCAGCGTCCGAACGTCGACCTGCGCCTCGCCGCTGCCGGGGATCACGTTCACCTTCTTGCCGGCGTGCAGCATGTTGGTGGTGACGGTGTCGCGCAGCATGGCGGAGACCGATCGACGCAGGATCGGGTCGGCCAGCGCGTCCTCGAGCGCGGCGAAGGCGCCGGGCTCGTCGCCGGCGCGCAGGCGATCGATCACCGTCCCGAGCCCAACTGCCCCCAGGAACGCCTCGACCACGGGCGTGAGGCGGGCCGCCCGGGGCGCGGCGGCCAGGCGGGTCACCGCCTCGGCCAGCTTGACGGCGGCATTGTCCGGGTGGGGCATCGAACCGTGGCCGGTGGTGCCGGTCGAGCGCATCCGGGTCCAGGCGATCCCCTTCTCGGCCACCTGGATCCCGTAGACCCGCCGGTCGCCGATCGTCATCGAGTAGCCGCCCACCTCGTTCAGCGCCACCGCAGCGACGCGCCCGGACGCATCGCTGAAGAGGTCGGGCCGCGTCGCCGCCCAGTGCACCGCGCCGAAGGTCCCGCCCGCCTCCTCGTCCGCGAGCGCGGCGAAGATGACCTCCCGCCGCCGCTCCCCACCGGTGCGAGCCAGCGCCTGCATCACGCTCAGCTCCATCGCCACCATGTCCTTCATGTCGACCGCGCCCCGACCCCAGATCACGCCGTCGACCAGCTCCGCCGCGAACGGGTCGCGGCTCCACGCCTCGGCGTCCACCGGGACGACGTCCACGTGCGAGAGCAGCACGATCGGCGGGTCGGGATCTGGGACCGTGGCTGGCAGGCGGGCGAAGCACGAGCCGCGCCCGGGGGCGGCCTCGATGACCTCCGCCGGAATGCCCGCCGAGGTGAGGACCTCGGCGCAGTAGGTCGCCGCGGCCGTCTCGCCGCCGGTGGAGTCGCGGCCCGCCGCGCCGTCGTCGAGCCCCGGAGGGTTGACGCTCGGGATCCGGATCAGCGCGCGCAGATGCTCGACGCACTCGGCCGAGGCGCGCTCCCAATCGATTGCCGCCAGGCCCTCAGCCATCCGCGTCAGCGATCGCCTGCGCCGGCCCCGCACCCGAGATGGCGCGACGCGCTTCAGCGTGCGCCCGCGTATGGCGTGCGTGGACGAGCCGTCCGAGCGGGAGCTCCACGGCCAGCAGCAGCACCGCGGCGATGAGGAGCACCGGGTACTGCGTGACGCCGCCCATCAGCACCAGCGCGACCAGGAAGAAGCCCTCGATCGCCACGCGCGTGCCGAGCGCGAGGCCCAGCTCCAGGATCGCCAGCCCCTCGCCATCGGGCCGGATGCGGTCCGGTCCCCAGACGCCCCAGGCGGAGATGGCGACGAACGCGGCCATGGCCACGCCGAAGAGCCAGAGGCCCCCGCCGAGGTTGGGATCGACGATCGGGCGCAGGATGCTGAAGGGGACCAGGCCGGCCAGCAGCAGGATCCAGGCGGGGAGGGGCACGGCGAGCTGGAGCCACTCCCATGCCGGCCGCCTGGCCGAGGCGTCGCGCAGCCAGCGGGTCATGACGCTGAAGCCGAGCGTCACGAAGAGCCAGGCGTAGTAGTTGCCGGCCGGCACCCCGAACCAGCCGTCGCTCGGGCCGATCCCGCGCCACGTCCAGAGGCCCATCCGGATCGCGATCGCGTCGAAGGCGAGGTCGAGGCTGATCGCCAGCACCGCGTCGACGAAGGGCGCATAGCGGCGGCGAACGCCGAGCGCATCGGTCAGGCGCATGGCGCCGGCGATGATGAGCGCCCAGGTGAGGCCGATCACGACCGGCGCCAGGTGGATGGTGAGAATCCAGTCGGGCGAGTAGTGGTAGGTCTGGAAGACGAGCTGGTCGCCCTCCTCGAGCAGGATGCCGAAGGCCGCGGCGGAGATGAGCTCCAGGAAGGGCAGGCGTCCCCGGCGGAGCGCGGCGAGCGCGGCGCCCCCGAAGAAGAGGGCGGCGGAGACCTCCAGCAGGAGGTAGAGCGGGTTCACGGCACCGATGATACGGACCGCCGGCCGTCCCGTCGGCGGGAGCCTGTCAGCGGCTGCGCGGCCGCCGGCCCCTGGGCGCTCCCTCGGGCGTCAGGACATACTCGGCCGCCGCCAGGGCCAGCTCGATGGCTCGCCCCACACCGATGGCGGCCATGGGCACCGACTGCCAGCTGGCGGTGGGGCTATCGGTATCGTCCATGAAGGCGTGGACGCCGGGCACGCTGGCGCGCAGCTCGCGCCGCACCTCCGGCGGGAACTTGCCGACCAGCGCTCCATCGTCGAAGAGCACGAAGAGTCGGCCACCGTGGTAGAGGGCATCGAGGCCCCAGCTGCGCCGAGCCGTGGCGCCAAAGGTCCCCACCAGGAATTCGCGCACCTCGGCGGTGGACGGGTCGATCATGGCCTCACAGTACCCTGAGTAGAATCGGGCCAGCATGACGACCCAGGTGAGCTCCGAGACGGTCCCGATCTACCTCGCCGGCGAGTTCGTCCGCGCCGGGACGCCGCTCGAGGTGCGCGACCCGGCGACCGGGGAGCTGGTGGCGACCACCTGGCAGGCCGGCCCGGCTGAGCTGGAGGCGGCCACCGTGGCGGCGGTCGAGGCCTTCGCCGCCACCCGGCGACTGGCCAGCTTCGAGCGCCGCGACGCGTTGGCGCACGTGGCGGAGCGGATCAGCCAGGAGGCTGACGAGCTGGCCGAGCTGCTCACCCGCGAGTCGGGCAAGCCGATCCGCGACGCTCGGGCGGAGGTCGCCCGCGGCGCGCTCACCTTCCGCACCGCGGCCGAGGAGGCGCTGCGCATCAACGGCGAGTGGATTCCCCTCGACTGGACCGCAGCGAATCGTGGCCGAAGCGGGATCGTGCGGCGCTACCCGATCGGGCCGGTGGCGGGGATCAGCCCGTTCAACTTCCCGCTCAACCTCGCCGCGCACAAGGTCGCCCCGGCGATCGCCGCCGGCTGCAGCATCGTGCTCAAGCCGCCGTCCAAGGACCCGCTGGTCATGCTCCGCGTGGCGGGCTACCTGGCCGAGACGAGCCTGCCGAAGGGTGCCGTCTCGATCCTGCCCATGGATCGCCCGACCGGCGATCGGATGGTCGCCGACGATCGGTTCAAGCTGCTCAGCTTCACCGGGTCGCCATCGGTCGGCTGGAAGATGAAGGCCGAGGCCGGCAAGAAGAAGGTGGTCCTGGAGCTGGGTGGCAACGCCGGGGCGATCGTCGACGAGACGGCCGACCTCGACTGGGCGGTGGCGCGCCTGGCCTTCGGCGCGTTCGCCTATGCCGGGCAGGTCTGCATCAGTGTCCAGCGCATCTACGTCGTGGAGGCCATCTTCGAGGAGTTCCAGCGACGCTTCGTCGACAAGGTGCGCCAGCTGCACGTCGGCAGCCCGCTCGACCCGGCCACCGACCTCGGCCCGATGGTCGACGCGAAGGCGGTGGCCCGGACCCACCAATGGGTCAACGAGGCGGTGGCGCGTGGCGCGCGTGCGCTGACCGGCGGCGAGCCGGACGGCCTCTTCTATCCGCCCACGGTGCTGGTCGACGTTCCAAAGGATGCGCGGGTCTGCGGCGAGGAGGTCTTCGCCCCCGTCGTCAACCTGTTCGCGGTGCGTGACTTCGCGGCGGGGGTGGCGGAGATCAACGACAGCCAGTTCGGCCTGCAGTGCGGCGTCTTCACCAACGACCTGGAGCGGACGCTGGCGGCCCACGACGAGCTCGAGGTCGGCGGCGTGATCGTGAACGACGTCCCGACCTGGCGCACCGACTCGATGCCCTACGGCGGGGTGAAGGACTCGGGGATCGGGCGCGAGGGGCTGCGCTGGTCGATCGAGGACATGACCGAGCCGCGCCTGCTGGCGTTCGCCCGGCCGCTGTAGGTCCTCCATGACCGATCTCGCCGCGGCGCCGGCAGGCCCGGCCCTCCGCTACGCGCGCGTCCTGCCAGCCGCCGAGCTGCGCGACGGGGAGCTGATCCCGGTCGAGATCGACGGCCGGCCGGTCGTCCTGGTGCGCCACGCCGGCGCCTTCTACGCGGTCCAGAACAACTGCTCCCACAAGGACTTCCCCCTCTCCGAGGCGGGCTTCGACCCGCGCGACGAGGTGCTCGTCTGCGCCTGGCACGGCGGCTGCTTCGACATCCGCACCGGTGCGGCCGTGGTGCCGCCGGCCAGCGAGCCGGTGGAGGTCTTCCCGGTGCGGGTGAGCGCTGATGGCTGGGTCGAGATCGGCCTCTCCGGCTCCCTCGGGCGCTGAGCAGCCGATGTCGCTGGAGGCCCTCCCCTTCGTCAACTGGATCTTCTGGGCGACCCTCACCTCGGGCACGCTGCTGGTCGTCGGCGGCACCGAGCTGCTGGGCGGCACGACCCGGGGCTATCGGCTCTTCATGGCGGGCCTGCTGGCGGTGTGCGCGGGGATCCTCCTCCTCTCGGAGCTCAACCTGGTCCCGACGCCGGAGGTCGAGGCGACCTTCGACCTTCGTCGCGGGCTCGTCTGGGCCGTTGCCGCGGTGACCGTCGCCTACCTGGTGGCGTCGATCGCGCGCCTGCCGCGGAGCGGCCTCGCCATCGGCGCCGGCACGGTGGGAATCGTGGCCCTGGCCTCCCTGGCCGCCGCTGGTGGGACCCTGAGCGCGCCCCTCTTCACCGCCCAGCTGATCCTCACCTCGCTGGCGCTCGGCGCGGTGAGCGCAGCCATGCTGCTCGGCCACTGGTACCTGGTCACGCCCAAGCTCTCGCCCGCGCCGCTGCGTCGCATGATGTGGCTCCTGCTCGGCGCGCTCGGCCTCCAGCTGGTGGTCTTCGTGCTGGCGATCATCGTCATCAGCTCGGGGCCGCTCGGCGGACCGATCGGCTGGCTCACCTGGCTGCGCCTGGTGGTGGGAATCCTCCTGCCGATCGGGATCACGGTGCTGGCCCTGCTCGCGAGCCGCGCGGCATCGCTGCAGGCGAGCACCGGCCTGCTCTACATCGGGATGGCGCTGGTGATGGCCGGCTCGATCTCCGGGGCCAGCCTCTCGTACGTGACCGGCGTGCCGGTCTGAGCGGCGAGATGGAGGTCTCGGTGCGGTGCTTCGCGACGCTGCGCGAGCTCGCCGCCGACCGCACCCGGCTGACCCTGGGAGCCGATGCCACCGTGGCCGACGCGTGGACCACCCTTGCCACGGCCCATCCGGGCCTCCTCCCGCACCGTCCGTTCGTGCGACCTGCCCGCAACGGCGCCTACACCGCCTGGGAAGCGCGCCTTGCCGATGGCGACGAGGTCGCCTTCCTGCCCCCGGTGAGCGGCGGCGGTCCGAGCGGGCTGAGCGCCGCGCCGATCGAGGTGGCCGCCCTCGAGGGCGCGGTCGCCGGCTCCGGGCATGGGGCCCTGGTCACGTTTGTGGGACGAGCGCGCGACCGGGCCGACGACGGCCGCACGGTCCTCGAGCTCGAGTACGAGGCCTATCCCGAGATGGCCGAATCGGTCCTGGCCGCCATCGTGGTCGAGGCGGAGGAGCGCTGGCCGGGGAGCCGGGTGGCGGTCGTCCACCGGATCGGTCCGGTGCCGATCGGCGAGGCCGCCGTGGCGATCGTCACCGCCGCGATGCACCGCTCCGACGCGTACGACGCCAACCGGTTCGTGATCGAGGCGATCAAGGAGCGGCTGCCGATCTGGAAGCGCGAGCGCTTCGCCGACGGCAGCGAGTGGAAGCGGCCGGGCGCCTAGCCGGATCGCTCCCCGCCAGGTCGGCCGCTGGCGGACCGTTGGTGGCCTCATGTACCGTAGGGCGGTATGTCGACCCCCCTGCCGGGGCAGATCCGCTGCCCCACCTGCCACCGCTCGACGCCGCCGACCGCCTTCTGCACCCAGTGCGGGACCGCGATCCCAGACTCCGCCCGCGCCCGGCCGCGCGGCCTCGACCGCGACGAGCTCCAGGATCGCATCCGCACCCACCGCCCCGGTGACGCAGCGTTTCGCCGCGGGTCCCAGGTCGGTGGAGTGCCGGACCAGGGTCCGTCTGCGTATCGGCCCTACCAGCCGGAGCCGGAGGACGAGCTGGTCCTCCCCGGGGCCGCGGCGGACGAGGGGGCCGCTGCCCGAGTGGACAACACGCCGCCGGATTTCGACACGGCACCGCCGCCTCCTCCGCCACCGGCCTTCACCCCGCCTCCCGTCGTGATGCCCCCGCCCGCCCAGGTCGAGCCGCCCGTCCAGGTCGAGCCACCCGCCGTCGAGCCACCGCCAGCCCCCGTTGTCGCCGACGAGCCCCCTCCGCGGTCGCCACAGCCGGCGCCCTGGAAGCCCGCGCCGCCGCCACCTCCGGTCGAGGCGCCACCGCCCGCGTGGTCCGAGCCGGACCAGCCGTACCTCGCCGCGAGCCCGACGTGCCGGACTACCGCTACCGGGGCGGCGGGGAGGAATGGGACCGCCGCGGATCGGGGATGAGCCCGCTGGCGATCGGCGGCTTCGTGCTGCTCGGCGTGCTGGCGATCGGGGTCGGCGCGTTCATGGCCGGCCTCTTCTCAGGCGGTACCGCGGTCGGGTCGCCGTCGCCGACGCCACTCGTCTCCACGGCCCCGAGCGTCACCTTCGAGCCGAGCGTGACGCCGTCCGCCAACCCGTCGCTGCCGGCGTCGATCAGCCCGACCGCGACGCCGGTCCCGCCGCCCGACGGATTCACCGCACAGACCCAGCCCTGCGCCGAGCAGCCGGCGAGCCAGGACGGCTGCGGGTCGAGCGGCGCCACGGTGAACGGCGGCTCGCGTCTGGGTGTGGGTCGGCTGGCGCAAGGGGAGTGACGCCGACACGATCGGCGTGCACATCGAGGACGGGACAGGGGCGGAGCAGGGGACGGGGAGCCTCGCCCTCAGCTCGATCGGCGCCAACGGCTGCGGCGAGTCGTGCAACGGGTGGGCCCGCTTCAAGTTCGGCGGGCTCGACCCGGGGGACTACACGATCCGCGTCGACCGCAACGGTGAGCAGGTCGCCGAGGCGTCCTTCACCGTCAACAGCTAGCCGTCGCGCGTGCGCCCGCTCGGTCGCGGAGCGCCGCCGGCATCGCGACGCCGAACCGCGAGGGCGCTGATCGCCTCCATCACGCAGCGGTGCGCCACCGCCGCGGTGATGTCGCTCACGTCGTAGGCGGGAGCCACCTCGACCACGTCCATGCCGGCCAGCTCGACGCTCCCCACCACCTGGCGAATGGCCCGCAGCAGCTCCCGGGAGAGCATGCCACCCGGTTCGGGGGTGCCGGTGCCGGGGGCCATGCCCGGGTCGACCACGTCGATGTCGATCGACAGGTAGATGAGCTCCGGCCCGTCGAGCGCCTCGGCGATCGCATCGGCCACCACCGCCTCCGCACCGCGCTCCTCGATCTCGGTCATGAAATGGACGCGCAGCCCGTGCTGGGTCATCCACTCCAGCGTGGCGGGTGGCGGCCAGTAGCCGCGCAGCCCGACCTGCACGAAGTTGCGCCCGTCGATCGCCCCCGACTCGATCAGCCGCCGCATCGGCGTGCCGTGCGAGCCGAGCACGCCCCAGGTGCTGTTGGCGGTGTCGGCGTGCGCGTCGAAGTGGACCATCCCCAGGCGTCTGCGGAGCGACCGCCTCCGCCACCGCCGAGGCCGATGGGAAGGTGATCGAATGGTCGCCGCCGAGCACGATCGGGATCGCCCCCGTCCGGGCCACCTCCAGCACCTTGCGCCGGATGACCGCGTGGCCGCGCTCCAGGTTGGCGGGCACCACCGGGGCGTCCCCGGCATCGACCACGTCGAGCCACTCGAACGGCTCGATCCCGAGCTGGAGCGAGTTGGGGGTGCCGGAGTGATACGTGGCGGTGCGGATGGCCCGCGGCGCGAAGCGAGCGCCGGGGCGATGGCTCACCCCATCGTCGAAGGGCGCACCGACGATCGCCACGTCCGGGCGGCGGGCGCGCAGCGCGTCGCCGTCGAGGATCTCGGGGAGCTTCTGGAAGGTCGTTCGGCCCATGTAGGCCGGAAGGTCGAAATCGGCATACTCGGTGTACGGATCGAGCCCGGTGGGAATGACCTCGTCGTTGTGGCCGCCATGGCGGCGCGTCTCATCTGCCATCGGTGATGGCTGACGCCCTCCTGCGAACGGTGGCGGGCGCCGTCGCGGCGCGGAGCAGGCCCGCAGCTGAAGTGGCTCGGATCGTAGCAGAGCCTGCCCGCGGAATGGCCCTGCTACCATCGGCCAGCGATGTCCCAGGATCGGCGCAGCTACACCATCGAGGAGGCCAACGCCCTCATCCCGCAGGTGCGCGCCGTGCTGCTGCAGCTCGCCGTGGAGCAGCGCCGCCTCGACGCGTCACACGCCGAGATGCACCGTCAGCTCGACGCCAACGGCGATCCGGGGAGCGCCGCGGCGGCGGGCCGGCAGGAGGCGGAGGTCTCGGACATCCGCGAGGGGATGCGCACGCTCCTGGTCCACCTGGGCGAGATGGGCGTCGAGCTGCGCGACGTGGAGATGGGCCTGGTCGACTTCCCAGGGGAGCGTGAGGGCGCGGCGGTCTGGCTCTGCTGGCGGCTGGCCGATCCTCGCGTCGCCTTCTGGCACGGCACCGATGAGGGCTACGCCAGCCGGAAGCCGTGGTGACGCCACGCTGAGGCGGGTCACCGTGATCGGCGATACGACCCTCGATGTGACGGTGCGCCCCGACGGGCCGCCACGGCCCGGCGGCGACGTACCGGCCAGCATCACGATCGGGCCGGGAGGGCAGGGGGCCAACGTGGCCGTCCGGCTGGCGCGGGCCGGCGTGTCGGTCCGACTGGCGACAGCCATCGCCGATGACGTCGACGGGACGCCTGCTGCTCAGCGCCCTGGAGGCGGAGGGCGTTGCCCTGGCGCGGATGACCGCGACCGGCAGCGGCACCGTCGTCGCACTGCTCGACGCGGCTGGCGAGCGGGCGATGCTCTCGGATCGCGTCACCCTCGACCCCGCGGCCGTTGCCCCTGCCTGCGCCGATGCGGAATGGGTCCACTGCTCTGCCTACCCCCTCGCCGATGACCTCACCGGCGACGCGCTGGCCGCCGCGCTCGGATCGCTCCCGGCAGGGACGCGCATCAGCGCCGGGGGCGGCTCGCTGCCACCCGATCCGGATCGCGCGACCCGCGTCCGCGAGCGGCTGGCCACCGCGCGCGTCAGCCTCCTGATCCTCGGACGCGACGAGGCGGCCGCCCTCCTCGACACCCCGCTTCCCTCGCTGGCGGCCGCCGCCGACGCGCTGGCCGGCGCCTTCCCCGCGGTCTTCGCGGTCGTCACCGGCGGCGCAGCTGGCTCGGCGGCCGCGGGTCCGCGGGTATGCCCTCTCGGTCCCGGCGCAGGACCCGTCCAGCCCGATGGTGGATGCCACCGGAGCGGGCGACGCCTACGCCGCGGCCCTGATCGCCGCCCTGCTGGAGATGGGCTGGCCGCCCGACGTGGCCGCGCTCCGCGCCGCGATGGAGGCCGGGTCACGAGCCGGGGGCCTCGTCTCGCGAGTGCTCGGCGCCCAGGGGCGCATCCCGGGCGAGACGGGAGGTGCGCGATGAGCGGCGGTCCTCCACTCTGGATCTCGGACGAGGTGGCGGTCGCGCTGGCCGCCGGGCGCGCCGTGGTCGCGCTCGAGTCGAGCCTCATCGCCCAGGGGCTGCCGTCGCCCCACAACCTGGAGACGGCCGCGGCTGCCGAGCAGGCGGTCCGCGACGAGGGAGCCGTGCCCGCCACGGTGGCGATCGACGCCGGACGGCTGCTGGTCGGCGCGCCGGCCGCGGTGCTCTGGAGCGGCTCGCGGATCCCTCGAGCGGTGCCGCGAAGGCCGCCTCGCGCGACCTCGGCCCGCTCCTCGCCGCCGGACGGCTCGCGTCGACCACGGTCAGCGCCACCATGCGGGTCGCCGCCATGGCCGGGATCCGGGTCTTCGCCACCGGCGGCATCGGCGGCGTGCACCGCGGGGCGGCCACCTCCTTCGACGTGAGCAGCGACATCGACGAGCTCGCCGCGACCGCCGTGGCGGTCGTGAGCAGCGGGGCGAAGTCGATCCTCGACCTGCCCGCCACGCTCGAGCTGCTGGAGACGCGACGGGTGCCGGTCATCGGCCTCGGCACGGACACGCTGCCCGCCTTCTACAGCACCAGCTCCGGGCTGCCGCTCCCCATCGCGTCGACACGCCGCGCGAGGCCGCCGCGCTGATCGCGATGCACCTCAGCGTCCCCGGCTCGGGCGGGATCCTGATCGTCCAGCCGCCCGCCCGCGGACCTGGCCATCCCGCTCGAGGAGGTGGACGCGTGGATCGAGGCCGCCACCGCGGAGTCGGTCGACAAGGGCATCCGCGGCGGAGCCGCTGACCCCCTTCGTGCTGGGACGGGTGGCGGAGCTGTCGGGCGGGCGCACGCTGCGCACCAACATCGGCCTCATCGTCAACAACGCCCGGACGGCCGCGCGGATCGCTGTCGCGCTCGCCGAGCCAGCCCTGCCGACCAGCGTCTGAGGCTCCGCCGCGCGGCGGGCTGGTATCCTGCACCTCAGCCCGCGAAGCGGGCCACGACGCACGAGCTGGAGGCCGCATGCGGATCTACGAGGGGAGCCCGCGGCAGGACTGGGAAGAGGTGCTCCGCGCCATCGGCGCCTTCGCCGACCGCGAGCGGTACAAGGAGCTGCTCCTGCTCGAGCTGGACGCCGGGTTCATCATCCAGGGACTCGCCCTGCCGCGCGACAGCGCCTGGACCGAGTCCGAGGGGATGCTGACCAAGACGACCCACGAGCTCCCCGACGACGAGATCGGCCAGATGATCGATGCCGCCGAAGCCAAGCGCAGCGATGGCCCGGACACGACGCCGCACGCCGAGATCGCCAACTACTACGAGCAGGCGATGCGGGTGATCGGCGCCTACCTCGACGCGCAGAAGCCGCGCGACGTCTTCCTCTTCGAGCAGGACGGTGCCTTCGTGCTGCGGCTGCTGAAGACGGCGACGGGTGGCGCGGCAACCGGGCACCAGCTCGTCGAATTCACCAAGGAAGACATCCTCGCTATGATCGCAGCGGCACCACAGCAGCGACAGTAAGGGTCCTCACATGAAGCTCATCAAGATCCTGTTCGTCACCATCGGGGCGCTCCTGGCCGCGATGATCATCATCCCGCTCACCGTGCTGGCCGGCCTCTTCGTGTGGCTCAAGCTGACCGAGGAGAGCGACGAGGACGACCTCGAGATCGAGGACGCGGTCTAGGCCGTACTCAGCGCCCAGGCGGCGGCCCAGCACACGGCTGCAGCCAGGATCCCGTACCAGAGCCGCCGCTCGCTCGGCACGCCCTGGACGATCGCCAGCGAGGCCGATCAGGCCCAGCCCAGCGCTCGCCGGGGTCGCGCGCCCGCCGATCAGCAGCGCGCCGCCGACGCCGAGCCCCACCGCCAGTGCCAGTCCCGCGGCCAGGAGCCGGCTCGCAGCGCCGGCCGAGCACCTGCGCGAGGCTGCGCGAGCCGCCCGCCGCATCGGCCTCGAAGTCCCGCACCGTGTTCGCCAGGTGGGCGGCCACGGCGAACGGCGCGACCAGGGGGATGGCGGGCAGCACCCGCTCCAGCGGAATGCCCAGGCCGGCGGCGATCCACGCCGGCAGCAGTCCGAAGCTGACGAGGTAGGGGAGCGGGGAGAGCGGCGTGCGAGACAGGAACAGGTTGTAGGCCAGCGCCGATCCCGACGCCACCGCCCCCAACACCAGCGCCAGCTCCCCGACCCGCCAGGACGCGGCCAACTGCACGGCGAGCCCGATCGAGGCGACCCAGGTCGCGGCGTTGAGGCTCAGCTCCCCGGAGGGGATCGGCTTCTCGGGGCGTGCACCCGCGTCACGGACCCGATCGGCGATGTCGTTGGTCGCCCCGGTGAAGACCTGCGAGCCCGCCACCGCCAGGACGGTGAGCGCCCAACGGGCGTCGATCGGCAGCCCGGCCTGGGTCGCCAGGATGGCGCCCAGCGCCGCCGAGAGGAGCACGACCGCGAAGGCGGGGGCGGGGTGGATCAGCCGGACTGCGGCAAGCATCGGCCGTATCATCGCGCGTCCGTCCGGCCGCCCGGTTGCCCCGATGCGCTAGACTGACCTCCCGAGTGTGGCGTTGGCGTCCGTGCTCGCGCGTTTCTCCGATACGGCGCGCTTGAGCCACGAGGCAGAGGAGCCGAGCGATGCCGAAGTACGTCTTTGTGACCGGAGGCGTCACCTCCTCCCTCGGCAAGGGCATCACCGCCGCCTCCATCGGTCGCCTCCTCAAGTCGCGCGGGATCCCGGTCTCGATCCTCAAGCTCGACCCGTACATCAACATCGACCCGGGCACCATGTCGCCGTACCAGCACGGCGAGGTGTTCGTCACCGATGACGGCGCCGAGACCGATCTCGACCTCGGCCACTACGAGCGCTTCATCGACGAGAACCTGTCCCAGGCCAGCAACGTCACCACCGGGCGCATCTACCAGAGCGTCATCGCCAAGGAGCGCCGCGGTGACTACCTGGGCGGGACCGTGCAGGTGATCCCGCACATCACCAACGAGATCAAGGAGCGGATCGCGCGGGTTGCCCGCGACGGCACGGGCAGCGTCGCGACCAGCGGGCTGGCCTCGCACGGGGTGGTGGTGGTCGAGGTGGGCGGCACCGTCGGCGACATCGAGTCGCTCCCATTCCTGGAGGCGATCCGCCAGATGCGCAAGGACGTCGGACGCCGCAACGTGCTGTACGTGCACGTCACCTGGCTGCCGCAGATCGGCGCCACCGGCGAGCTGAAGACGAAGCCGACCCAGCACTCGGTCAAGGAGCTGCGCGGGATCGGCATCCAGCCCGACGTCATCATCCTGCGCAGCGACGAGCCGATCGACGACGAGATCCTCGACAAGGTCTCGCTCTTCACCGACGTGGACGTGCACGCGGTGATCCCGCTCAAGACCGCGTCGAGCATCTACGAGGTGCCGATCCAGCTGGAGAAGGCCGGCCTCGGCAAGCTGATCACGCACGAGCTGGAGATCCCCACCGTCGAGCCCGACCTCCACGACTGGCAGGACCTGGTGGCGCGCATCCGGGCGCCGCGCCCCGAGGTCGAGATCGCCATCGTCGGCAAGTACACCGAGCTGCCCGACGCCTACATCAGCGTCAGCGAGGCGCTCAAGCACGCGGCGCTCCATCACCGCGTCGACGTCAGGGTGCGCTGGATCCGCAGCGAGCACCTCGAGCGGATCGAGCCGGAGCAGGTCGCCGACGAGCTGGCCGGCGTGGCCGGCGTCCTCGTCCCGGGTGGCTTCGGCTACCGGGGCGTGGAGGGCAAGATCCGCGCCATCCGCTGGGCTCGCGAGCAGAAGGTCCCGTACCTCGGCCTCTGCCTCGGGCTGCAGTGCGCGGTGATCGAGTTCGCCCGGATGGCGCTCGAGACCGAGGACGCCAACAGCAGCGAGTTCAACGTCTTCACCGAGCACCCGGTGATCGACCTGATGCCGGACCAGACCGACGTCACCGACAAGGGCGGCACCATGCGCCTGGGCCTCTACCCCGCCCGCCTCGAGGACGGGTCGCGCGTGCGAGCGGCCTACGGGACCGAGATCGCCTACGAGCGCCACCGCCATCGGTTCGAGGTCAACAACGCCTACCGCGAGCGCCTCTCGGAGGCCGGGATGTGGTTCAGCGGCGTGTCGCCCGACGACCGCCTGGTCGAGTACATCGAGCTGCGCGATCACCCCTGGTTCGTGGCGACCCAGGCGCACCCCGAGCTGAAGAGCCGGCCCAACCGGCCGCACCCGCTCTTCCGCGAGTTCGTGGGCGCCGCCGCCGCGCGGCTTGGCCTGGGGGTGGGCGCGGAGATCGAGACGCCCGCCGTGTCGGCCGAGCGCACTCCTGAGCCGATGAGCTCGCGTCCCGCTGCCGGCCGCAGGCCGGCGTTCAGCCGTCCTGCCTACGAGCGCGACCTCGCGGCATTCCTCTCCCAGCGCGAGGAGGAGATGTACCAGCACGCCGCCGGCCTGCGCGACGAGCTCGCGCTCGGGCCGATCTACGAGCGCCACGCCGCCCTCTTCGGCCGGGGCATGGTGGACGCGCTGCGCGGCCTCGTCGAGGCGGGCGGGGCCGAGCTGGAGCACAACCGTGCCCTCCTGGCGGCAGCCACCGATGGCCTGATCGAGCGGGACGTCGCGGCCCTGACCGACGCCGTCGGCACCGCCGAGGCGACCGCCACGGTCATCTGGCGCGGCGAGACGATCCCGTACCGGGCGCTCCGCAACCGGATCAGCGAGATCAGCGGTCGAGCCGAGCGGAACGGGCTCTTCGCCTCGTACGTCGAGGCGGAGGAGGCGATCAACCCATTGCGACGGGAGCGCTTCGAGCGAATCGGCGCGATCGCGCGCGAGCTCGGCTACGCCGACTACGTGGAGCTGACCCGGACGATCCGCGGCTTCGACCCCGACGCGCTGGGGGCCGAGATCCGCGACTTCCTGGCGGAGTCGGAGACCCCGTACTTCGCCGCGCTGCGCCGCTTCCTGGCGCGCATCGAGATCGAGCAGGGTGACGCCAGCCTGGCCGACGGGTGGTACCTGATGCGCGGCAGCGGCTGGGACAACTGGTTCGACGGGCGCAAGCTGGTCGGCGTGCTGGAGGCCACCCTGCGCGGGATGGGCATCGACCTGCGCGGGCAGGCGGGCGCCACGCTCGACGTGGAGGCGCGCCCGAACAAGTCGCCGCGGGCCTTCGTGGCCATCGTCAACTCCCCGAACGATGTCCGCCTGGTGGTCCAGCCGCGCGGCGGCTGGGACGACTACGGCGCCCTCCTCCACGAGGCCGGGCACCTCGAGCATTTCCTGCACGTCGACCCCCGCCTGCCGGTCTCGCAGCGCGAGCTCGGCGACTGGAGCGTGACCGAGGGCTACGCCATGACCTTCGAACGCCTGCTCGCCGAGCCGGCGTGGCTCACCGAGCAGCTCGGCATGCCGCCCGAGCAGGCCGCGGCCTTTGCCGACTTCTACTCCCTCTACCACCTGGTCACGATGCGCGACGCTGGCGGCGATGCACCTGCACGAGCTGCGCATGCATCGTGGCGGCGACGACGCGCTCCATCGGGCCACCTATGCCGGCCTGGCCGGCCTGCTCACCGGTGTGCGCGAGCCGGAGGAGCGCTACCTGCTCATCGACGACGGGATGTACGCGGCCTCCTACCTGCGCTGCTTCATGCTGGATGCGGCCCTGACCGACTACCTGGTGACCCGTCACGGGCCGGCGTGGTGGACGAGCGCGGCGGCCGGCGAAACGCTGCGCCGCGCCTGGAGCCGGGGGCAGGAGTGGAACGCCGAGCAGGTGGTTGTGCATCTCGGGTATGATTCGCTCGACTGGCGACCGGTCGTGCGTCAGATTCGGGCCAAGCTCATCGGCGAGATGAGCGGCTACGGCGGGCCCAACATCACCACTCGCGCGGGGACCCGCAAGGTCTGACCGGTCATCCGCCCGCGCGTCCCCCGGACGAGAGCGACACGCCCCAGCGTGGATCCCGTGGAACCTCGCCCGCGAGCGTCGCTCGCTATCCAGGTCCCCTGCTGATCGAGGTTACAGACCTTCCATGACACAGATCCCGCACCCGAGGCGGCCATGAACGACGATACCCGCTCCCAGCGACGCGGCCGGCCACGCCGCCGCCCCGACGGAGGAGGACCCCGGCGCCAGGCGCCACGGCCGGTCTTCCAGGGTCGCCGCAACAACTACGCGACCGGCGGCTATTCGTCGATCTTCTCCGGCCCGTTCCCCCGCGAGGGCGACGCGACCGATGAGGGCTGGAACCTCGCCGAGCTGCAGGCCAGGAGCCTCGAAGAGCTGCGCGAGCTGGGAAGCGAGCTGGGCGTCGAGGGCGCCGACGAGCTGGATCACTCCGACCTGGTGCTGAAGCTGCTCGACGTGGTGCCGCTCACCCCGTCGCAGCCCCGCCCCGAGCAGAACGGCCAGCCGGGACTGGCGACCGGCATCCTGGAGATCGTCGACGAGGGGTTCGCCTTCCTGCGCCGCCACGGCGTGATGCCGTCCAACGACGACATCTACGTCAGCTCCTCGCAGGTCCGCCGCTTCGGGCTGCGCACCGGTGACAAGGTCGAGGGCCAGACGCGCCCGCCCAAGGACCAGGAGAAGTACTGGGGCCTGCTCCGCGTCGACACGGTCAACGGGGTCGATCCCGACACCGCCCGGCGCCGCCCCTATTTCGACACCCTGGTGCCGGTCTTCCCGGACGAGATGTTCGACATCGAGACCGATCAGAAGAACCTCACCCAGCGCCTGATCAACCTGATCAGCCCCATCGGCAAGGGCCAGCGTGGCCTGATCCTCTCCCCGGCCAAGGCGGGCAAGACGACCGTCCTGAAGCACATCGCGGCGGGGATCACCGAGAACCACCCCGACGCGGTGCTGATGGTCGCCCTCATCGGCGAGCGGCCGGAAGAGGTCACCGACATGAGCCGGAGCGTCAAGGGCGAGATCTACGCCTCGACCTTCGACGAGCCGACCGAGAACCACACCCGCGTGGCGGAGATGTGCCTGGAGGTCGCGAAGCGCCAGGTCGAGACCGGCCGCGACGTGGTGATCCTGCTCGACTCCATCACCCGCCTGGCACGCGCCTACAACCTGGCCCTGCCGGCCTCCGGCAAGACCCTGTCGGGTGGCGTCGACCCGATCGCCCTCTACCCGCCCAAGCGCTTCTTCGGCGCCGCCCGCAACATCGAGGGCGGCGGCAGCCTGACGATCATCGCCACCTGCCTGGTCGACACCGGCTCGCGGATGGATGACGTCATCTACGAGGAGTTCAAGGGGACCGGCAACATGGAGCTGGCGCTCGACCGCAAGCTGAGCGAGAAGCGCATCTTCCCGGCCATCGACGTGCTGCGCTCCGGCACCCGTCGCGAGGAGCTGCTGCTCGACGAGAACACGCTGCGCATGATCTGGACGATGCGCCGCATGCTCTCCGCGGTCGGCCCCAACGAGGGGATCGAGCTGCTCATGCAGCGGCTCGGCAAGACGAAGAACAACTCGGAGTTCCTCGTCTCCCTCAGCAAGAGCGTCGAAGCCTCCGAGCGCTGACCCTCGCCCCTCTCATGACGACCCGAGCCCGCCGCCGCCCCGCGGCGTGGCTCGGCGCGCTCCTCCTGCTGGCGGCCTGCAGCCCGGCGACACCCAGCCCCAGCCCATCTGCGTCGGCGGCCGCATCTGCATCCGCGTCCGCTGTGCCCAGCCCGGGCATCGGCGAGGTCGTGCCGGCACCCGGCTCCTCGAGCACGATCTACCAGCCGAACCCCGGCGCCATCGTGGTGGCGATCGACCCCGGGCACGGCGGCTGCCTGGACTGGGGCGTCCCCAACCCGCTGCGATCGGGTGAGGCGTTCAGCGAGAAGGCGATGACCCTGGCCATCGGTCTCGAGCTGAAGCGCGTGCTCGAGGCCCAGGGGGTGACGGTGGTGATGACCCGGGGCGCGGACGAGGCGCTGGCCGGCGACGACTACCCCGAGCTCGGCTGCCACGGCGCGCCGTTCCGCGACGTCAACGGCGACGGCGAGGCCGGCTTCGACCCGGAGGGCAAGACCCGCACGCGCGACGAGCTGCAGTCGCGGCTCGACCTCGTCAACCTGACCCGGGCGGACCTGCTGGTCAGCATCCACATCAACTCGATCACCCAGGACGGTGTCGTCTTCGAGATCGCGGCCACCCAGACCTACTACACCGATGAGACCGCGTGGGGCGTGAACGCGACCCAGCCGCTTGCCCAGCTCGTGCAGGACGGCGTCGTGGCGGCGCTCGACCCGGTCGCCAGCTACGACCGCCAGGACCGCGGGATCTCCGCCACGAATCTGTTCATCGTCGCCCCGCCCCTCTTCGTCACCACGCCCGATCGCCCCGACCCGGTCAAGCAGCCCACGCGCGGCGCCCTGATGCCGGCGATCCTGACCGAGGTCGGCTCGATCACCCTGGCCGCGGAGGCTGACCTGCTCCTCACTCCGGCCGGGCAGGCCGCCGCCGCGCAGGGGATCGCCGCGGCGCTCGCCTCGTACTTCGGTGATCGGCCGCTGGCGGTTCGCTATGACCTGCTCTCCGACGGCGGCGCCGCGGGCGTGGTGCCGAGTGCCGTGCCCGGCGACGGGCCGCCGTACTGGGCGGCGATGGTCGAGGGCGCCGCGTTGACGAACGGCACCGCAATTCGGCTGACGAACACCGGCGCCGCCACCTGGCCCGCCGGGCTGCACCTGCAGGTCGGCTGGTCAGCCAGCTCGGATCCGTATCTGCGCCAGGCGCCCGACGACCTGCGACCGCTGCCGGTCGACGTTCCGACGCTCGGGCCGGGGGAATCGGTCGAGCTGGTCGTGCCGCTCAGCCCACCCATCGGCAGCGCCCGCGTGATCGCCTGGATCGGCCTGGCGACGACGGCCGTGACCCTGGCCGATCTCGGCTCGCCGCCGCTCCAGCTGGCGATCGAGGCCGACTAGGGGCCGTTCGGCAGGTTGACCGTTCCGGAAAGCCGCTGGTACCATCGCCCGGCACGACCTTCAGCAGGCGCTTCGAGCCCGCGGCCGGTAGGGGATGAATGGGTCGGGCACGCAGAGAACCAGCAGGAACCGCGGGAGCGTCCGTATTGCCCGACCAGCGACGGCCATCGCGCCGTTCGACCGACGAGCGTCCCACCGCACGTGCCGTTTCGCACGTCGCGGTCCTGGCGCTGCTGGCGGTTAGCGTGGTGGTCGGCGTGGGGGCGACTGCCGCCGGGTCCACGACCCGCGGAGATCGGCTCGGCTTCCCGTTCAACCTCATCTCCGTCGCGCGCGGAGCCGATGGCGAGGCCCTGGTCCCAAAGACGGTCCGCTACGACCTGGTCCCGCAGCCCGAGGCGCCTGATCCGCTCCTGCTGCGCATGGGCCCCGCCTGGGCACCCGAGCCGACGCCCCTGCCGACCCCCGTCGCACCCCCGGTCGTCAAGCCGCCGAAGCACGCGTACGTGAAGCCCGCGCCGATCGTCGGCACCGGGCAGCTCATCTGGCCGATCGTCGGCGGCAAGATCACGCAGTACTACAGCTCCTACCACAAGGCGCTCGACATCGCGGCCCCCGCCGGCAGCGCGGTGCTCGCCGCGGCTGATGGTGTCGTGACCTGGTCGGGCTGGAAGACCAACGGCGGCGGCCTGGTGGTCGGCATCGATCACGGCAACGGGATCATCACCGTCTACAACCACCTTGGCAGCGCGGCGGTGGCGGTGGGCGACACGGTCACCGTGGGCCAGACGATCGCCGCGGTCGGCTGCACCGGCACCTGCACCGGGCCGCACGTCCACTTTGAGGTGATCGTCGACGGGGTCATCGTCAACCCGCTCCGTTACCTCTAGGCTGCCTCCCCGGCCTCCGCGGCAGATCGGCCCGGTTCGGCGCGGGCCGACCCCGTTGCTATCATCGGACCCCGATGTTCGCTGACCAGGCTCGGATCTTGGTGGCCGGCGGCTCCGGCGGCGACGGGTCTTCCTCGTTCCGCCGCGAGGCGCACGTCCCGCGCGGCGGCCCTGACGGCGGCGACGGCGGCCGGGGTGGCGACGTGGTGCTGGTGGTCGACGCCGGCATGACCACGCTCGGCGACCTGCGCCACCATCCGCATCACCGGGCCAAGCCGGGCGGTCGCGGCGCCGGACGCAAGGCCCACGGCAAGAACGCCGCGGACGTGGTGCTGCCGGTCCCGCCGGGGACGGTGATTCGAACGGCGGCGGAGGACGCGCCCAGCGCGCTCATCGGCGAGCTGATGGCTCCCGGCGAGCGGCTGGTCGTTGCGCGCGGCGGACGTGGCGGCAAGGGGAACGTCCACTACGTCAGCTCGACCCACCAGGCGCCGACCCACGCCCAGAAGGGCGAGCCGGGCGAGTCACGCTGGATCGAGCTGGAGCTGAAGCTGATCGCCGACATCGGCCTGGTCGGGGCGCCGAACGCCGGGAAGTCGACGCTGCTGGCCGCGCTCACTGCCGCCACGCCGGAGGTCGGCAGCTACCCGTTCACGACCACGCAGCCGAACCTGGGCGTGATCGAGCTGGACGACGAGCGACGGGCGGTGATCGCCGACCTGCCCGGCCTGATCGAGGGCGCCTCCGAGGGCCGGGGGCTGGGCCACGCCTTCCTGCGCCACGTCGAGCGCACCCGCGTCCTGGTGGCGGTCGTCGACGGGGCCGCGTCCGACCCGGTCGGCGAGTGGCGCGCCGTCGCCAACGAGCTCGGCGAGCACGATCCGGCGCTCCTGCTGCGACCGATGCCGATGGTGGTCACCAAGCAGGACCTGCCTGAGGTCCACGCGCGCTGGGCGGCGTTGCGCAAGGCGCTGCGCGCCGGGGGTGCCCAGCCGATCGCCGTCTCGGCCCATGCCGGCAGCGGGCTGCCGGAGCTGCGCCGCGCGCTCGACGAGGCGCTCGCCGACGCCGCTGGGCGGGCTGCCGCCGAGCCGGCCGGCGGGGCCGTTCGCCTCCACCGCTTCGATCCGCTCGACACCGGCTGGCAGGTGATCGCCGAGGCGGACGGGCTGCGCGTCCGCGGCCGCCGGATCGAGACGACCGCCGCCCGCACCGACTTCGAGAACGACGAATCGCGCGACCGGTTCCAGCGCACGCTCGAACGGCTGGGGATCGACGCCGAGCTGCGCCGGCAGGGCGCGCGCGAGGGGACGATGGTGCGCATCGGCGCGGTGGAGCTGGAATGGGGAGACGAGGGATGAGCCCCCCGGTTGCGCGCGTCCGGGCCGCGTCGGCACGCACCGGCGGGTCGCGAGCCGCCCTGCCCGACCCCGGCGAGGCCGAGTCGCGGGGCGTGGGCGGGAAGCGGATCGGGATCCTGGGCGGCACCTTCGACCCACCGCACATCGGGCACCTGTGGCTGGCCACCCTGGCCGCCGATGCCCTGGGCCTCAGCCGCGTCCTGCTGATGCCCGCCGCGCGGCCGCCCCACAAGGGCAGCCGGCCGATCAGCAACGCGGCCGACCGGGTGACGATGACCCGCCTCGCGATCGCGGGCGACCCGGGGCTCGACCTCTCGCTGGTCGAGATGGAGCGTCCCGGCCCGTCGTACACGGTCGACTCGCTGGTGGAGCTGCGCGCGCAGCTGGGGAGCCGAGGCTGCCCTGGTGCTGATCATGGCTGCCGACTCGTTCGCGGAGATCGACACCTGGCGTGAGCCGGATCGGCTGCTCGAGCTGGCGGAGTGGGCGGTCGGGCCGCGTCCCGGCACGGCCCTGCCGGATCGTGACGCGCTGCGCGAGCGCTTCGGCGTCGCTGAGTCGCGGATTCACCTGCTCGACGGCCCCTCCCTCGACGTCAGCAGCTCGGAGATCCGGCGGCGGGTGGCGGCGGGGCGCTCCATCCGCTACCTTGTGCCCCGGGCCGTGGAGGAGCTGATCGCAGACCGGGGCCTCTACCGACGGCCATAGAGGAGGAGATCCTGGAGGAGCGCAGCGAGGGGCTGACGGAGATCGATCCGGCCGAGCTGGCACATCGGATCGTGGACCTCGCCTCCGACAAGAAGGCGGCCGACATCGTGATGCTGCGGACCAGCGAGGTGACGACCATGGCCGACTACTTCGTCATCTGCAGCGGCCGCAGCGACCGTCAGCTGCAGGCGCTCGCCACCGGGATCATCGACGAGCTGCGCGAGGACGGCATCCGTCCCCTGGGCGTCGAGGGCAAGGGCGCGGCGCGCTGGGTGCTCCTCGACTATGGGAGCGTGATCGTGCACCTCTTCGCCCCCGAGGAGCGCGAGTTCTACGGCCTCGAGAAGTTCTGGAGCAACGCGGCGCAGGTGGTGCGCCTGGTCTGATCCGCGCTTCTGCGGGTACTAGGCGGGTACCAGTCGCGCTACCACGGTCCTCCTATTGAGGCCGATGCGGCTCGATCGCATCCTCGGCGCATGCACGAGCCCGCCACCGAGCATCTGAACGAGGCGCCGACCACCGATGCCTGCCGCTTCTGCGGCGGTCACCTGCTGACGAGCGTCTTCGACACCTCGTTCCGCGACGCGGCCGCCGAGGAGCGACTCTTCTTCGCGATCCCCGGGGCGCTGTGCGTGCCGTGCCGCCAGCTGTACGTCGACCGCCAGCTGATCGGGATCCTGGGCCTCGCCGAGGCGCAGTGCACCTTCGCCATCGAGAGCGACCGCATCCTGCGCGCGGGCGCCGCCTAGTCCGATCCGGTCAGCCGCGCGTCGGTCGCGCGGCGAGCAGGAACTCCCCCAGCCACGCGACCAGCGCCGGCTCCTCCTCCATCTCGTTGGCCTTGATCGCCAGGTCGGCCGCGAAGAGGCCGCGCAGCATCGCCTCCAGCTCCGCCCCCGAGTAGCGCCGCGCCGACTCCGCGATCCGCTCCGCCATGCGCGCGTTGCCGCGCCCCACTCGCTTCGTCAGCTCCTGGGGCGTCGCGCCGGTGGTTGCCAGGTCGCGGGCCACGATCAGGTCGGAGATCCGCCCCTCCAGCGCGCCCATGATGCGGAGCACCGGCTGCCCCTCACCGATCGCCCGCTCCACGGCCGCCGCCGCGGCCGCCGGCTCGCGCCGGTCGATGGCATTGGTGATCGCGAACAGGCTCGCCGGCCGGGTGTCCGTGACGAGCGCCTCGATGTCCGCCGGGGTGATGGCCCGCTCGCCGGCGTAGGTGGCCAGCTTGCGCAGCTCACCGTCCGCGACCCGGGTCTGCTGGCCCCGCTCGATGTCCGACTCCCAGATCGCACCGCCGATCCGCTCGGCGAGGAGCGCGGCAGCTCGCGGCTCGATGGCGACGCCGATCCGCTCGGCGTGCCCGCGGATCCAACCCTGCAGCTCGTTGCGTCGCGGCGTATCCCGCTGCTCGACGCTGCCGCCGCGCTCGGTCACCGCGTCCGCCAGCCGCTTCAGGAGGGCCGGCGGCTTTCCGGCGTCGCGCGACGGTCGCAGCTCGGCGAGGGCCAGGGCCGCTCCGTCCGGCAGCTCCGCGACCAGGGCCAGCAGCTTGTCATTCGCCGCGTTGGAGCGCCCCGCCGCCAGGAGCGGCTGCCGCAGCACGACCAGGTGCGCCCCGAACATGCCGACCGTGGCCGACTCGATCCGGGCCCGGTCGAGCGCGGCCTCGTCCGGGCTGCGCTCGGCGATGATGTCGGTCCTCTCCGCGACGTCCACCCGCGCCGCGAAGGCGGCCAGCGCCTCGTCGATCCCGAAGCCGTCGTCGCCGTGAACCAGGAGCAGCGTCGCGCTCATCCCGATCCCGCTCTCGCGGCTTCCCAGGCGCCGCGCAGCCGTCCGACCAGCTCGCCCACGCTCAACCCCGCGGCTGCCGCCAGCTCGGCCTGCATCGCGCGTGCCGGCCTGCGGGCAGCGTCCAGCTCGGCGCGGAAGTCGGGGTAGCGGCGCGCCTGGTCGTCGATCCGCTGGTCGATGCTCACAAAGCGCTGCGCCACGTGCCGGTCCGCGACCGCCACTGACTTCGCCGCCCACCCCTGCGGAGCCCGCGAGGGGTCGAGCAGGCAGCCGATCGGGTGCGAGGCGATCGGTCCGGCCAGCTCCGGCCAGCCGCGCTCGGTCACCCACTCTGCGGCGAGCGTGCCATGACGCCCGCCATCCGCGCGGGTCCGCGGCTTGTCGATGTCATGGAGCAGGGCGGCGACCGCGACGAGCTCCGGATCGACCTCGATCCCGGCCGCGGCCAGGAGCCGCGCCGCCTCGGCCGCGACCCGGCTGACGCCCCGCGAATGGGTGACGATCCCATCGGGCAGGTCGAAGGAGGCGAGCAGCTGCTCGGCCTCCGCGACGGTGGGAATGACCATGGCCCGATGCTACGCGTCGCCCGCCCCGTCGTGATCGGCGCCCCGACGACCGGCCGCCACGGGTCGCTGCCGACGCGGCTGCGGACCTGGTAGCGAAGCCCATCGCTGATCACCTCGATGCTGCCCTCCAGATCGGTCCGATGCAGGCGCAGCCCGCGGATCGCCCCAAGGTGGTCGAGCGTGACCTGGTGCGGGTGGCCGTAGTCGTTGCCGATCCCCGCGGAGATCAGCGCGACCCGCGGGCGGGTGGCATCGAGCAGCGGAGGGCTGCTGCTGGAGTGGGACCCGTGGTGCCCGACCTTCAGCACGTCCAGGCCCGGTGAGCAGCCCGCGTTCGGCCAGCATCGCCTCGACCGGCGCCTCCGCATCGCCGGTGAGCAGGGCCGTGAAGCCGCCACTCCGCAGCAGCGCCACCACCGAAGCGTTGTTGATGTCGCCATCCGGCAGTTGACCGGCAACGTCATCGGCTCGGGGGTAGAGGACTGTCAGCACCGTCGTGGCATCCAGGCGGACGCGCTGGCCGGCCCGGGCTGCGACCAGGTGCCCGCCAGGCTCCTCGCGCGCGAGCTCGATGAAGCGGTGGTAGCTCGGGTTCGGGTAGTCACGTCCGCCATCCAGGATCAGCCTGACCCGATACCGCTCCAGCCCGGCCACGAGCCCGGCGACGTGATCCTCGTGCGGGTGGGTCAGGACCATCACGTCGATGCGGCGCTGCCACCACGGCAGCCGCTCGCCCAGGCGGCGCAGGAGCAGATCCGGGTCCGGTCCACCGTCGATCAGCACCGTCTCGCCGGAGGGCGCGGTGATCAGGATCGCATCGCCCTGCCCGATATCCAGCACCACCAGGTGCAGGCGGCCGTCCGGCAGGGTTGCGAGGGTGAGGGCTGCCAGCAGGACGCCGATCGCCGCGAAGCCGACCGTCGGGCGGACGAGGATGCGCAGCGCCTCGCCCACCCGTTCGAGGATCGCCGACCGTCGTCGCGCTGTACGCAACGGCAAGAGCTCGGCGCCGGAATCAGCTCGGTGGGGCGGCGGGTCTCGACCCACGAAACGCCGCCAGCCGAGCGCCAGCGCCGGATACCAGGCCAGCGCGAGCCAGCCCGGCGCGGTGACGGGCAGCGCGGCGAACGGCACCGATGCGGCCGCCTGCCCGGCCACGATCATGGCGCGCAGCACGAGCCAGGCGGTTCCACCCACGGCCCAGCGAGCCGCGTCTGCCAGCAGGTCCAGGTGCAGGCTCGTCGCGATCGCCCCGAGCGGAGCGGCGATCGCGCAGAGAAGCATCACGATCGGCACCAGCGGGACGACCACCACGTTGGCCAGTGGCGCCACCAGCGACAGACGCTCGAAGCTGCCGACCACGATCGGCAGCGTGGTCAGCTGCGCGGCCAGCGTCAGGGCCACCGGCTCGCGCAGCCAGGCCGGCCAGCGGGCCATGCGCGCCTCGATCGGCGCCGCGAACAGGATCAGGCCGCCGGTCGCCAGCGCCGAGAGCTGAAAGCCCACGTCCCACAGGACGGTCGGCGCCGCCAGCAGCATGACGAAGGCTGCCAGGGCCAGGGCCGACGCGGCGTGCGCACGGGAGCCGCCGAGCCGGGCCACCATCATCGCCCCGGCCATGAGCGCGGCCCGCACCACCGACGGCGAGGCGCCGGTCAGGATCACGTAGCCGGCGATCGCCGCGCCGGCCGTGGCGGGGGCCAACCAGCGGCCGCCCCGACGCTCCTCGAGCGGCCGGGCGAGCGACGCCACGATCGCCGCCACGATCGCGATGTTCCACCCCGAGATCGCGACGACGTGGGTCAGACCGGCGGTGGCGAAGGCGCTGGCAATCTCCGGCGCGATGCTCGTCCGCACGCCCAGCAGGATCCCGGCGCCGAGCGCGGCCTCCGGCTCGGGGATCATCTCGTTCAGGCCGCCGAGCAACCATCGGCGCACGGTCGCGGCCACCTCAGCGAGACCTGCCCGCGCAGGGCCGTCGAGCACGCGTGCCTCCCGGACCCGCACCAGGCCGCCGATGCCCTGGCGAGCCAGGTAGGCGGGATAGTCGAATCCGTCGAACGCGGCGGGCGCCTCGACCTCCGCCCACAACGCAACGCGCCGGCCGACCGCCAGCGGCACCGCTCGCGGCAGGGTCGCCAGCAGGCGACCGCGGACCGCGTGGGCTGAACCCTCGGCCCGAGCCGCGATGATCTCCTCGAGGACGACCTGCTGCGAGGAGCCGCGCGGTCGCGGGTCGTCGACGACGGTTCCGACCAGCCGCAGCTCGCCCCGCCCGATCAGCCCCGGAACGCTTCCCTGGCCCGCCGGCAGGGCCACGCTGCCGCCCCGCACCGCGCCCAGTGCCAGCCCGACCGCCAACCCGGCGCAGGCGATGGCCGTGGCCGGGCGGCGCACCACTGCCATCGCCATGGCCGCCACGCCCGCGGCCGCGCAGAGAAGCAGTGCGGCTGATGGCGCCCCTGAATCGGTGGCAATGATCCCCACCGCCAACCCGACGAGTGCCGCGGGAAGCGCGAGGCGCGACGCCATCGTGTCCCCGGCGCGTCAGCCGAGGGTGACCAGGTCGCGGATCTTGTCCAGCTGCGCATTCGTCAGGACGTTGCGGGTCACCAGCTCCTCCAGCGAGCCAAACGGTTGCTCCGTCCGCGCGGCGACGATCTTCTGCACGGTCACGGGGCCGATCCCCGGCAGCGCGTCGAGTGCCTCGGTGCTCGCGGAGTTCAGGTCGACCAGCCCGCCGCCACCGGTCCCGCCGCCGGCCGGAGGTGCGCCGATCGCCGGCACCACGATCTGCTGCCCGTCGCGCACCAGAGCCGCCAGGTTGACCTGCGCTGCTGCCGCCGCCAGATCCGCCTCCGGGGCGTAGCCGCCGGCTGCCGCAACGGCGTCGGCGACGCGCGCGCCGCTCGGCAGTTCGATGATCCCCGGGCGGAGCACCGCTCCCTCCACGTCCACCACCAGGGTCGCGGACGCCATTCCCGGCTCGGACTGCGCAATGCTGCCGAATGGATCGACCAGCTCGTCCGCCACCGGACCGCTCGCGGTGCTGACTCCGAGCAGGAGCCATGCTCCAAGGCCCACCGCCACGAGCGCAGTGGCCAACGCGGCCAGCGCGATCCGGTCGCCGATCGTCACGGGCGTTCCTCCCGTCGCGGGAGGCGAGCGGGCTGCATGCCCTGTCCGAAGCCCGGCGTCCGGGCACTCGACGCCGGACTCCGGAAGCAGGACCCGCAGCCTAGGTCAGGCGCTCTTACCCGGCGCTTACCGTCGGATCATCGGTCCCGGAGCACCCGCCGTGCGGATGGAGGCACCGGGCGTCACTCCCCTGGCGTCACGACGTTGACCAGCCGACCGGGGATCTGGACGACCTTGTGCGGGGCGCGCCCCTTCAGGTAGGCCTGCACCCGCTCGCTGGCGAGCGCCAGCCGCTCGATCTCCTCGGGGGCGGTGTCGGGCGCCACCACCAGCTTGTCGCGCAGCTTGCCATCGACCTGCACCGGCAGCTCGATCATGTCCGCGGTGACGAGCGCGGCATCGAAGGCCGGCCAGGCCTGCTGGTGGATGCTGTATGGCTTGCCACGTCGCGCCCACAGCTCCTCGGTGGTGTGCGGCGCCATCGGCGCCAGCAGCAAGAGCAGCGCGTCGACCGCCTCGGCGTAGGCATCGGTCCCGGCCAGGCCCGCGTCGCGCGCCTCGCCGAGCGCGTTGGTCAGCTCCATCAGCTTGGAGAGCGCGGTGTTGAAGTGGAACTCGGCGTAGTCCTCGCCGACCTCCTTGATGGCCCGATGCGCCACATGCCGCAGCGCGCGGCTGCCGTCCTCGATGGCTTCCAGCGTCTGGCGCGCCTCCCCGCCGCTGCCGGGCGGCTCGCCGGCCAGGCTCTGCGGGGGCGGCATCCCCGGCACCGCTCGCGGCTGTCCGCCGTGCGCTTGCGCCACCGCCCAGACCCGCCCGAGGAAGCGATGCACCCCCTCGATGCTCGAGGGGTTCCACGGCCCGCCCTGGTCCCACGGCCCGATGAACATCAGGAAGCAGCGCACCGTGTCCGAGCCGAAGCGCCCGGTCAGGTCGTCGGGGTTGACCACGTTGCCGCGCGACTTGCTCATGCGGTGGTGGTCCGCGCCCAGGATCTGCCCCTGGTTGCGCAGCGCGGTGAACGGCTCGCCGAATTCCAGCAGCCCCATGTCGCGCAGCGCCTTGACGAAGAAGCGGGCGTACATCAGGTGCAGCACCGCGTGCTCGGCCCCGCCGGTGTACAGGTCGACCGGCAGCCAGTGCTTCACCGCGGTGGGATCCCAGGCGAAGCCGCCTTCCTTCGGTGAGCAGTAGCGCAGGAAATACCACGACGAATCCACGAAGGTGTCCATGGTGTCGGTCTCGCGCCGCGCGGGTCCCGCGCAGACCGGGCAGGACGCGCTGAGGAACTCCTCGTTCGACTGGAGCGGGCTGACCCCCGTCGGCGCGAAGTCGACGTCGAAGGGCAGCAGCACCGGCAGCATGTCCTCAGGCACCGGCTGCGCGCCGTGCTCGGGGCAGTAGACGATGGGGATGGGCGCGCCCCAGTAGCGCTGGCGGCTGATCAGCCAGTCGCGGATCTTGTAGGTGATCGCGGCCGCCCCCTGTCCGCGCTCGGCCAGCTCCTCGGTGATCGCCGAGATCCCATCGGCCGCGGTCATGCCGGTGAAGTCGCCGGATTGCACCAGCACCTCGTCGGCGGTGTGGGCGATCAACGCCTCGCCCTCCGGCACCGCGCCACCGCGAGGCAGGACCACGTAGCGGATCGGCAGTTCGTAGCGGGTCGCGAAGGCGAAGTCGCGCTCGTCGTGGGCGGGGACGCCCATGATCGCGCCGGTCCCGTAGCCGGGCAGCACGTAGTCGGCGATCCAGATGGGGATCCGCTCCTCGGTCATGGGGTTGACGGCATACGAGCCGATGAAGACGCCGGCCTTCTCGCGCTCGGCGCTCATCCGCTCGATCTCCGTCTCGCGGCGCGCGGCGGCGGTGTAGGTCGCCACCTCCTCGGCCCGGTCAGGCGTGGTCAGCGCCGCCACCGCGGCGTGCTCGGGGGCGAGCACCATGAAGGTCGCCCCGAAGATCGTGTCGGGACGGGTGGTGAAGACGCGGATCGGGTCGACGCCATCGGCCTCGACGGCGAAGTCGATCTCGGCGCCCTCGCTGCGACCGATCCAGTTGGTCTGCATCAGGCGGATCGGCTCCGGCCAGTCGATCTTGCTGAAGTCGAGCAGCTCGTCGGCGTAGCGGGTGGTGCGGAAGAACCACTGCTCCAGGTCGCGCTTGATCACCGGCGTGCCGCAGCGCCAGCAGTGGCGGTCCGCGCCCTCCACCTGCTCGCGCGCCAGCACGACCTGGTCCTTGGGGCACCAGTCGACCGGCGCCATGGCCCGATACGCGAGGCCCGCCTTGAAGAACTGCACGAAGAGCCACTGCGTCCAGCGGTAGTACTCCGGGTCGCTGGTGACCACCTCGCGGCTCCAGTCGAACATGCAGCCCATCGTCCGGAACTGGGCCCGCATCCGGTCGATGTTGGCGGTGGTCCATTCCATCGGGTGCGCGCCCCGGTCGATGGCCGCGTTCTCGGCCGGCAGGCCGAAGG
The DNA here is from genome assembly GCA_963782015.1 of uncultured Chloroflexia bacterium. Taxonomy (GTDB): domain Bacteria; phylum Chloroflexota; class Limnocylindria; order QHBO01; family QHBO01; genus CF-167. The sequence continues at coordinate 261,720 of CAWAHY010000004.1, read as the reverse complement.
AGTCGAAGCCCATCGGGAACATCACGTTTCGTCCCTGCATGCGGCGCATGCGGGCCACGATGTCGGGCCCGGTGGCGGCATACCAGTGGCCGATGTGCAGGTCGCCCGACGGATACGGATACATGGTCACCACGTAGTGCTTCTCGCGCGGGTCGGCGTCATCGGCCCGATACAGGTCGTCCGCCGCCCACCGCTCGCGCCACCCCGGCTCGTAGGTGCGCGGGTCGAATCGCTCCGTTCGCTCGGTCATCCGTTCGCTCCTTGCGTGTGGGAACCAGGCCATCAGCAGCTCGTCGCGGTAGGCCCCGCCGGGGACACGGTACTGCCGCACGCGCAGCCCCTCGCGCACGAATCCGGCATGCTCGTAGACGCGATCGCCCGGTCGTTGTCGGGGAAGACGCCCAGCGCGACCTTCGCCAGGCCCCGTTCCCGCGACCAGTCGAGCGCCGCTCCAACCAGCGCCGAGCCGATCCCCACGTCGCGCCAGCCATCGGCCACGCAGATGGAGAGGACCCCCACGTGATCGCTCACCACGCTCCGTTCGACGCTGATCAGCACGTTGCCGACCACCTCACCGTCGGACTCGGCCACGAGGGCGAGGCTGTTCGGCTCGCGGATCATCTCGCCGATGTAGAAGGCCTCGGACGGCTCGCTGACGGCCGTGGCGGGGGTCACCAGCCAGCGCCCCTCACGGCGCACGGCGGCGAAGAGGTTGGCCAGCGGCCGGGCGTCGGTCGGGCGGGCGGGGCGCAGCGTCCAGCGGCGACCGTCGATCGCCGTCCGCGCCTCTCCGGGGATCACCGTCATGCCGACCTCCACAGCAAAGCCCCCGCTTCGTCAGGACGAAGGGGGGCCTTCGTGGTACCACGCTGACTTGACCGAAGGGTTGGTGGAGCTGGGGGGACTCGAACCCCCGACCCCCTGCATGCCATGCAGGTGCTCTCCCAGCTGAGCTACAACCCCACGTCGGTCCACTCATCGGCGCTGCTATCGGACGCCATCCCGGCCGCTGCTGGCGGCTGCTCGGCGGGCGAGTTCGGTGCCTCGTTCGATCGCCGGCTTGCACCATCCCGGCTCGCTGCGGATCGAGGCGGACGCCTACTGCTCCCGCGTCATCGCGTTCGGGCGGGAGTATATCAGCCGCCGCCGATCGCCCCGGAATTGCGGTTTTCGTCGATGGCCGCCTGCAATCTGGCCAGGCTGCTCGCCATGTCCTTCTCGACGGCATCGGTGACGATCCGCTCCAGCGGGGCCATGAAGATGCTCTCGGCCCTCACCTCTGAGCTGAACGTGACCTTCGTCCCGCCCGCAGCGGCGGCGAGGTCGAGCGAACCGACGACGGACATCCCGCTCACGCTCGTGGCCAGCGCGAGGCGCTGATCTGGGATCGCCTCCAGCACCTTCGTGTCAGCCGATACCCGCTGCCCCATCACCTCCAGCACCACGCGACCGGTGGAGCCGGCCACCGTTGGCGGTGGGGAGGTCCGCTCGGACGAGATGACCCCCGTCTGCCAGCGCGGCACGTTGGTGGGCTCGGACAGGAACGCATACACCTCGGCCGGCGAGGCGGCGATGAAGACGGTCCCCTGTACGCGGCGCATCGGTCCAACGGTACAGGACCATCGGTGGAGCGCGAGTCCGATGCGGACGGCGTATCCTGCTCTCAATTCAGTGAAGGGAGGGGCCGTCCGTGCTCCGCAGACTCGCACCAGCCATGTTCATGCTCGCCGTTCTGGCCGCCTGCCAGACGACGCCCGCGCTCACCGACCCAACCGACATCATCACGCAGGGCCTCGAGGCGACCACCAGCCTCAAGAGCTTCCACGTGTCACTCGCCCTCGACGGGTCGTTCAACATGTCTCCGACCGGAGGCTCCGTCGACCTCAGCGAGACCAGCCTGGAGGCCGATGTCGACATCGACGGCAAGCAGGCCCGCCTGACGTTCGCGGTCCCCGCCCTGCTGGGCCTCAGCGGCGACGTGCTGCTGATCGGCTCGGACCTGTGGGTCAAGACCAGCATGGGCGGCGACCTGTACTCGCACATGTCGGCCGATATCACCGGGGCCAGCTTCGAGCCTTCAGCCTCGCTTGACACCGCCTCGATGGTCCAGGAGGTCGAGGACTTCCTGGCCAAGGATGGCGTCGTGACCACCAAGCTGGCCGATGTGGCCTGCGGCTCCCGCCAGTGCTACCAGGTCAGCGTCTCGATCCCGTCGAGCCTGATGGAGGAGGCCGGCGCGGTCGCCTCCCTGGACCCGTCGACCGTCTTTGGAGACGCGCTGGTGCTGAACCTGCTCTTCGACCGCGAGAAGCTGTGGCTGACCGAGCTGTCGACCGACGTCGCCAGCGACGAGCTGGGCACCTTCAGCGTGACGTTGAGCTTCAGCAACTTCGACGAGGCGGTCACCCTCAGCCCGCCGCCCGACGCGGAGGTCACCGAGGGTGAGTTCGTGATGCCGGGGATGTGACCTGCCGGTAGCTGGAGGTCGTCAACGCTCGAGTCGCCCAAGGCCCGAAGCGTCCCCTGGTCGCACTTCTTCGCGATAGCCGGGACCGCACGATTTCGTGCGTCCCAGCGCCGGCGGATGCGAGACTCGGCGCGGCACGGGATGGTCCTCGTCGTCGCCGCGGCCGTCCTCAACGCTACGGGGATCAGCGCGTTCCGTCCTGACGCGGCAGCCTTCGCCGTGTGGGTCAACCTCCTCGTCGCCGCTGTTGCGGTGGCAGGCTTCGTCGGCATCGCCACCTTTGCGCGGCGACGCCCCGACGTCGTTGTCTTCGGCACTCTTCTGGTCGTCGATGCCGCCACGGCGGCCGTCGGCGTCGGGCACCTCGACCTCGGACTGCTGGCTGCCGGGTACCTACTCCTGCTGCCAACGGTTGTGGCGCTCGTCATCCCGTGGGCAACTCAGGTGCACGTCGCCTGGCTCGCGCTTCACGCGGGCCTGGTGGTGGCACTCTGCTGGGTTGCGCCGAACGACTCCCTCTTCGTTGGCGATCGATACATCCTCATCGCGCTGCTGGCGGTGGCAACCACGGTGAGCCAATTCGGGCACGTCACTCAGCTCCGGGCACGGGTCGCCAGCTTCATCCAGATCGAGCACATCCGCTCCCTGAATCGCCAGGCCGCGCGCGATCAGCTGCGCCTCGACCGGCTCAACGAGCAGCTCGCGCAATCGGCGATGACGGACGAGCTGACCGGGTTCAAGAATCGCCTTGGGCTGGCCCGGGATCTTGAGGTCGTTCGTTCGCGGATCCAGCGCACCGGCCAGCAGTACGGCCTGCTGATGCTCGACCTCGATCGGTTCAAGGCCATCAACGACGCGGGTGGGCACGTCGAGGGGGATCGCGTGCTGCGGATGACCGCGAACGCGGTCAGCAAGGTGCTGCGGCCGGGCGACTGGGGCTACCGCTTTGGCGGCGAGGAGTTCGTGGTGGTGATGGTCCTTCAACAGCCGCAGGACGCGCTGGTCGCGGCGGAGCGGATCCGCCTCGCCGTCGAAGGCCTCGATCTTCCGAACGTCGGCAACCCTCCCTACGGTCGCCTGACGATCTCGATCGGAGTCGCGGCACTCACTGAAGGCGATCTCGCCGTGGACGACGATGCCTGGGTGGCTCGCGCTGACGCCGCGTTGTACCGCGCGAAGGTCGGGGGCAGGAATCGCAGCGAACTCGCGTCGCTGACTCCTGCGGGACCATCAGCACCAGAGCGGGAGCCAGGCGCGGCCACCTAGTCTGGGGATGCCTGGAAGACCTCAAGTGCTTCGGCGGCGCCCGCATCCTGGTGGACCACGGCGCGGACGGCCCGGATCATTGCGACCGGGGCGGCGCTCTGGAAGATGTTGCGGCCCATGTCCACCCCGGCGGCCCCGGCGTCGATCGCCCGCCGGGCCATGGTCAGCGCGTCGAGCTCGGGGAGCTTCTTGCCGCCCGCCATGATGATCGGGACCGGGCAGCCCGCCACGACCCGCTCGAAGCCCTCGTCGCAGTAGTAGGTCTTCACCAGCTGGGCGCCCAGCTCGGCGATGATCCGCGTCGCCAGGCCGAGGTAGCGGGCGTCGCGCACCAGCTCCCTGCCGACGGCGGTCACGCCCAGCACCGGGATGCCGCGCCGCAGTCCCTCGTCCACCAGCCGCGTCAGGTTGTGCACCGATTGGGTCTCGAACTCGCCGCCGATGAAGACCTGGACGGCCATCGCGGAGGCTCCCAGCCGCACGGCGTCGTCGACGTCGATCGCGATCTGCTCGTTCGACAGCTCCTTGAGGATGCTCGGCCCGCCGCTGGCCCGGACCACGATGCCCTGCTGCATCGAGGCGGGGACGACGGAGCGGAGGATGCCGCGCGTGACCATCAGCGCGTCGGCGTGGGGGATGAGCGGGACGATGCTGAGGTCGACGCGTTCCAGGCCAGAGGTCGGCCCCTGGAAGTAGCCGTGGTCGATCGCGAGCATCACCGTCCGTCCGTCCTGGGGGCGAAAGATCTGCGCCAGCCGATGCTGCATGCCCCAGTCGTAGGCGGTCGAGCCCTTCAGGAAGAACGCCTCGCGGGCCTGCGGGATCTCCTCGTGGAACTGCTTGGTGTCGGTGCTGTCGGCCTCGGGCATGATCGATCGGTTCCTTTCAGGAGGGCTCCGCCGCGTTCGCGCCGGCCGGCCACCACATCGGTCGCAGCAGCCCGGCCTCGGACAGGTCCAGCATGCGCCCGTAGAGCTCGCTCCAGCGCGCGAAGTGCGCGCCATACGCCTCGTGGGCAGACGGGTTGGGCTCGACCGAGCGCTCGAAGCGGACGAGCTGGCTGATCGCGTCGTCGAGGGTTGCATACGCGCCCGACCCGATCCCCGCGTACATGGCCGCGCCCAGCGCCGTCGACTCCTTCACCTGCGGCACGCGCACGGTCAGCCCCAGCACGTCGGCGACGATCTGCGGCCACAGGCTGCCCTTCGCCGCGCCGCCGGTGAGGACCACCTCGTCGTAGGTCCGCCCGGTCAGCTCGCCGATGATCGCCAGGTGCCCGCGCGACGCATAGGCGGCCTGCTCCTCGAGCGCGCGGATGCAGGCCGCCCGATTCGAGCCGGCCGGCTGGTCCACGTCGAACTGCAGGAAGGACGGCGACGCCTGGACCCAGCGCTTGACGTTCATGACGTTCGAGAAGATGGCGGTCACGCCGTTCGACCCGGGAGGGATGCGCGCCGCCGCCTCCTCCATCACGACGTACGGGTCGACCCCGCGGCGAACCGCCTCGGCGACCTCTGGCTCGCAGAAGGCGTCTCGGAACCAGCGCAGCGCGATGCCGCAGTAGAAGCCGATCCCCTCGGTCATCCACCGTCCCGGGACCGCGTGGCAGAGCGTCCGCACCCGGGCCTGCGGGTCGATCAGGGGCGCGTCGGTCACCGCGGTGAGCTGCCAGAAGCTGCCGCCCACCAGCGTCAGTCGATCCCCGCCGACGACCCCGATCCCGACCAGCCCGAGCTGTGTGTCCGCGCCGCCGACCACCACCGGCGTCCCGGGGCCGAGCCCCGTCTCCTCGGCCGCTCGATCGTGCAGCGGCCCGACCACCTGCCCCGGCTCGAGCACCTCGGGCACGATCGACGGGGAGAGGCCGACCATCTCGAGGATCTCCGGCGACCAGGTGCGGGCCCGCAGGTCGAAGAGGTCGGAGCTCGAGCCGACGCTCGGATCGGTGACGTATCGGCCGGTCAGCCGGTAGAGGACCCAGTCGCTCAGCATGCCCACGTGCGCGATCGCGGCGAAGACGTCCGGCTGGTGGTTGCGGATCCAGCGGAAGCGGGCGGGGGAGGTGATCGGCACCCAGTCGCCGCCGATCTCGAAGATGCGGCGTGCCTGTCCGCTGCTCACCAGCTCGGCCGCCTCATCGGCCGCGCGGGAGTCGACGTTGGGGCAGGCCCAGATCTCGCGCCCGGCGGCGTCGTACAGGACCATCCCCTCGCGCATGCTGGTGGCGCTCACCGCGCCGATCTCGCTCGGCCGCAGCCCCCCGGCGCTGAGCGCCTCGTGGATGCACTCGCAGATGAGGCGCCAGTTGTGCTCGGTGTCGAAGACCTGCGAACCGGGGACGCCCGGGAGGGCGGCGTGCGACCACTCGCGCTGCCCGATCGCGACCTGGCGGCCGTCCGTGGCGAAGATCACCGCCCGGCAGCTGCCGGTGCCCAGGTCGATGGCGAGCAGGTGGGCCATCAGTCGGCCGAGCCTCCGCCGCGGGCCTCGAGCCCCGCCCGATTCGCCACGTTGACGAGTGGCTCGCCGGCGATCAGCCGCTCGATCTCGGCGGCGGCCATCTGCGCTCCGTGGTGCAGCGTCTCGTAGGTCGAGCCGCCGATGTGTGGCGTGATGATCACGTTCGGGAAGGCGAGCAGCGGGTGGCGCCCCGTCTCGGGGGAGGGGCTGACCAGGTCGAACGCAGCACCGGCCAGCTGCCCGCTGGCCAGGGCCTCGGCCACGGCCGCCTCGTCGACCAGGGTGTCGCGCGCGGTGTTGAGCAGGAACGACCCTCGCTTCATGCGGGCGATCTGCTCCCGGCCGATGATCGGCGCGGAGCCGGCGCCGGCCCGCGCATGGAGGGAGACGAAGTCGGAATCGGCCAGCAGCGTCTCCAGGTCGACCGGCTCGGTGCCGGCCTCGGTCAACAGGCTGGGGGTCACGAACGGGTCGTGGGCCAGGACGCGCATGCCGAAGCCCCTGGCTCGAGCCGCCACGCGGCGGCCGACCTGGCCGCAGCCGATCAGGCCCAGCGTCCGGGCGCCCAGGTCGTGGCCGAACCAGGCGCGGCCCTCGTAGTTGTCGTGTCCGAACTCGCCGCCGCCCTCGATGAAGCGGGCGACCTCCGGCAGCCGTCGGGTGAGCATCACGCAGAACGCGATGACCATGTCGGCCACCGCCTCGGCGTTCTTGCCGGGGGTGATGACGACCGGGATGCCGCGCTCGGTGGCCGCGACCAGGTCCACGTTCACCGGGCCGCCCCGCGCGCAGCAGACCAGGCGCAGCTCCGGCGAGGCGTCCAGGATCTCGGCGGTCACCGCTGCTCCCTGGACCACCACCACCTCGTGATGGTCGAGGAAGCCGATCACCTGGGCCGGGTTGCCGTTGACCTCCCTGAGGCGTCGGTCGGACTCGGTGACGGGGACCCATGCGAGGTCGTCGACCACATCGGCATAGGAGACGACGTGAAGGTCGGCCAGGCCGGCAAAGGCCGGCCTGAAGGCGGCCGAGGGGCAGTACGAGTCCCCGACGATCAGGATCCGCATGGCGCCAGCCGGCGAGGACGGATCAGGATGGGGGATAGGTGCGGACGGGCGTGAGGTCGATGGCGTGGCCGCTGCCTGACTCGAGGACGAACTTCAGGGTCGGCTCGGTGTCGAGGTAGTAGAACTCGATCGTGTCGCCGATCCGGCCGCCCATCACGACCTTGGCGCCGCGCGCCTCCCATTCCTTCTTGAACTCGTCCGAGTCGCCCTGCGAATGCATCATGCAGGCGATGTGCTGGACGCCCTCGCCGTACTTCTCCAGGTGCTCCTTGTAGATGCTCGGCCCGTCGAGCGGCTGCACCAGCTCGAAGACGAGTCCCGGCTGCACCTCGCACTCGGCGCCGAGCATCGAGAACTCGGTCGGCTCGCCGCGCAGGTGCGTGTGGTGGAGCTTCGGCGGGACGTGCTCGTAGACGTTCCAGGGTCCCCAGCCGAGGGTCTCGTAGAGCATCTTCATGCTCGCGTCGAGGTCGCGAACGACCATCGCGACCTGGGAGATGTGGGTTGGCCCCGTGCCGCTGCTCATTGGGTTCTCCTAGCCAGTCTGGCCGGCCCCGGCCGGTGCGCGAGCCCGCGGCGGCCTGCGCTGCCGCCCGTTCCGGGTCGCCGAACAAATCGATTGTGGCAGCGCCGTCAAGCACGCCGGATGCTATCGTCGTGCCGCCGATGCGACCCCTGATCGGGACCAGCTGGAAGATGAACCTGACCTCCACCGAGGCCGATCGGTGGTTCCGCGACTTCCTGCCGCTGGCGGCTGGGCTCGACGACCGGGACCTCTTCGTCCTGCCGCCCTTCACCTCGATCTGGGTCGCCCGCGAACGACTCCACGACACGGCGATCGCATGGGGCGCCCAGGACGTCGCCACCGATGACGCCGGCGCGCACACCGGTGACGTCTCGGCGCCGATGCTGGCGGATCTCGGCTGCCGCTACGTCGAGGTCGGCCACTCCGAGCGGCGGCGCGACCACGGCGAGACGCCCGAGCTGATCGCTGCCAAGGCGGCCGCGGCCCTGCGCTGGGGGATGCAGCCGATCATCTGCATCGGTGAGCACCGGCGCGCCGAGCTGGCCGAGACGGTGCGCTTCCTGATCGACGACCTCGACCGCTGCCTGGCGGCCGTCGCGCCGGCGGACGTCGGCAGGGTCGTGATCGCCTATGAGCCGGAGTGGGCGATCGGGGTAGGTGCCGTGGCTGCGCCCCCCGAGGAGGTCGGGTCCGTCCACCGGGCGCTGGGGTCCTGGCTTGCCGAGCGTCCTGGCGGAGCCGGCGTGCCGATCCTGTACGGTGGCAGCGTGGACGTGCCCGACGCGGCGAGGCTGCTCAACGAGCCGGGGATCGGCGGGCTCTTCGTCGGACGCTACGCGCTCGACCCGGCGAACTTTGCCCGGATCGCGACCGCCGGCGCCGTCCGGCAGGGAGCCGCAACGTGAAGATCGCGGTCGGGGCCGATCATCTCGGCTATCCCCTGAAGGAATCGGTGAAGGCCCACCTCGCCGGCCTTGGCCACGAGGTGATTGACTTCGGCGTCGACGACACCTCGCCGGTCGACTATCCGGACGTCGCCGTGGTCGTCGCGCGCGAGGTCGCGGCGTCTCGCGTCGAGCGGGCGATCCTGGTCTGCGGCACCGGCATCGGCATGGCGATCACGGCCAACAAGGTGCCGGGCGTGCGCGCTGCCAACGTCGCCGACCCGTATTCGGCGGAGCGTGCCGTGAAGTCGAACAACGCCCAGGTCCTCTGCCTCGGCGCGCGCGTCGTGGCGCCGGAGGTGGCCGACCTGTTGGTCGACCACTGGCTGGCGTCCGAGTTCCAGGGCGGCGACTCCGCCCGCAAGGTCGCAAAGATGGACGCCCTCGACGCCGCCAAGGCGAACGAGGCATTGGGAAGGACGGAGGACTGATGTCCGGAGACCGCCTGGCAGGCAAGGTCGCGATCGTCACCGGGGGCTCGCGCGGGATCGGGCGCGCCATCGCCCTCCGCTTCGCCGATGAGGGCGCCAGGATCGTCGTCAACTACGAGGCACGGGCCGCCGAGGCGGCCGCGGTGGTCGACGCGATCACGGCTGGCGGCGGCGAGGCCGTCGCGGTTGCGGCCGACGTGTCGAGCAAGGGGGACGTCGATCGGCTGGTGGCCGAGACGATGGACCACTTCGGGCGGATCGACATCCTCTCCAACAACGCGGGGATCATGGTCGCCAAGGGCGTCCTCGAGACGACCGAGGAGGAGTGGGACCGGACCATCGACGTCAACCTGAAGGGCGCCTACCTCTGCTCCAAGGCGGTCGCGCCGATCATGATCGGCCAGCAGGGCGGCACGATCATCAACATGTCCTCCAACTCCGGCCTCTACCACCCATCGGCGATGCGTTTCACCGAGTACGTCGTCTCGAAGGCCGGCATGAACGGGCTGACCAAGGCGATGGCGCTGGCGCTCGGCCCCTACGTCACCGTGAATGCCATCTGCCCCGGCTGGATCCGCACCGAGATGGTCGAGGACACCGACCCCGCCATCGTGGAGCGCATCCTCAACGAGACCGCGCTCCACCGCTGGGGCACCCCCGATGACGTGGCCGGCTGCGCCGTCTTCCTCGCCTCGGCGGAGGCGAGCTTCATCACCGGCGAGCTGCTCATCGTCGCCGGTGGGCGGGGCATGCACTGACTTGTCAGGCCGGCGCCGGCGCTCCCAGCACGGATCGCGCCCCGGCCACGATATCGGCCACCTGCGGGACCGCAGCCTTCTCCAGGGCGAGGTTGAAGGGGATCACCGTGTTCTTGCCGGCGACCCGCAGGATCGGGGCGCGGAGGCTGTCGAAGGCCTGCTCCGCGACCATCGCCGCGATGTCGCTGCCGACCCCGCCCCGCTTCACCGCCTCCTGGGCGATCACCAGCCGGCCCGTCCGCCGCACCGAGTCGAGGACGCAGCCGATGTCCATCGGTGAGATCGTGCGCAGGTCGATCACCTCGGCACTGATCCCCTCGGCGGCGAGCTCCTCGGCGGCGGTGAGGCTCTTCAGCGTCATGTGCGACCACGCCACCAGCGTGATGTCCGAGCCGGGTCGCTTGATTTCGGCCTCGCCGAGCGGCACGACGTAGTCCTCCTCGGGCACGTCGCCATCGGTCATGTACAGCTGCTTGTGCTCGATGAAGATGACCGGGTCCTCGTCGCGGATCGCGGCCTTGAGCAGCCCCTTGGCGTCGCGCGGGGTGGCCGGCATCACGACCTTCAGGCCGGGGATGTGGTAGTAGAGCGCCTCGAGGCTCTGGGAATGCTGCCCCGCCAGCGAGTTGCCGGTCCCGCCCTGGGTCCGGATCACGAGCGGGACGCGACCCTCGCCCCCCGACATGAAGCGGTACTTGGCGGCCTGGTTGATGACCTGGTCCATCGCGAGCAGCAGGAAGTCGATGAAGAGCATCTCGACCACCGGTCGCTGGCCGGCGATCGCCGCCCCCACCCCGAGCCCCACGAATCCAGCCTCGCTCAGGGGGGTGTCGATCACCCGGTTCGGCCCGAACTTCGCCAGCAGCCCCTCGGTTACCTTGTAGGAGCCGCCCCGTTCGCCGATCCCCTCGCCGACGACGAAGACCGATGGGTCGCGCTCCATCTCCTCGTCGAGCGCCGCGCGCAGCGCCTCGCGGTACTTCATGACACCACCTCGGCGAGAAACTCGTCGAGCGATGGGTTGGGGCTCGCCGTCGCGAACTCGACCGCCTCGTCCATCACGCGCTCCACGCGCTCGTCGACCTCGGTGATCGCCGCCGCCTCGACGCCGGCCTGGGCCAGCCGCTCGCGGAGCACGATCAGCGGGTCGTGTGCCTTCCAGTGCTCCAGCTGGTCGGCCGGCAGGTACGTGCCGGGGTCGTTCACGTGGTGCCCGCCGTGCCGGAAGGTCATGCACTCGATCAGCGACGGCCCCTCGCCGGCGCGCGCCCGACGCAGCGGCTCCTGCATCGTGTCGTGGACGAGCACCGCGTCGTTGCCATCCACCGTCACCCCCGGCATGCCATAGCCCGCCGCCCGGTCGGAGAGGTGCTCGATGCGCGCGCTGTCGCGGATCGGGGTGGAGACCGCGTACTGGTTGTTCTCGAGCACGAAGATGACCGGCAGGTCCCAGATCGCGGCCAGGTTGAGCGACTCGTGCCACATCCCGTTGGCCGATGAGCCGTCGCTGCAGAAGGCGACCACCACCTCGGAGCCGCCACGCTGCTTGATCGCCAAGGCGGCGCCGTCGGCGATGCCGAGGCCGCCCGCCACGATGCCGTTGGCGCCGAGGTTGCGGACCGACCGGCTGGCGACGTGCATCGAACCGCCGCGGCCCCGGCAGTAGCCGGTCTCCTTGCCGAACAGCTCCGCCATCATCCGTCGCGGCTCGTGGCCCTTGGCGATGGCGTGGCCATGGCCGCGGTGCGTGCTCACGATGTAGTCGTCGGGGCCGAGCGCGGCGATCGAGCCGGTGGCGATGCCCTCCTCGCCGAGGTACGGGTGCAGGTAGCCGCGGATGTTGCCGAGGCGGTACTGCTCGATGGCGCGCTGCTCGAAGCGGCGGATCGTCGCCGCGGTCTCGTACATGGCGAGCATGGTCTCGGGGCTGACGGTGGTCATGGTTTCTGTTCGTCTCCGTGGAACATTCGCTGTGTTGTGGGATCATAGGTCCGCCGCCATCGGTCGATTTCGAGTCGCCAGCGACGAACGATCCGCGCGCACCGTGAGGGAGGTGGCCCGTGCCGGTGGTACCCACCCAGGAGATCCTGCAGCGGGCGTTCCGCGAGCGCTACGGCGTTGCCGCCATCAACGTGGTCAACGAGCTGACGATGGAGGCCGTGCTGGCCGCCGCCGAGGAGGCGAGCGCCCCGCTGATCGTCCAGACATCGGTCAAGACGGTCAGGCAGATCGGGCTGGAGGTCCTATTCCAGACGTGGGTCGAGCTGACGCGCCACGTCAGCGTGCCGGTCGCGCTGCACCTCGACCACTGCCCCGAGCGGGAGGTGATCTCCGCCTGCCTGGCGCGCGGCTGGAACTCCGTGCTCTTCGACGCATCGAAGCTGAGCGTCGAGGAGAACCGGCGCCAGTGCATCGAGGTGGTTGCCGAGGCGCGCGGTTACGGCGCGGCGGTGGAGGGTGAGATCGAGGGGATCACCGGCGTCGAGGACGGCGTCGGAGCCGATGCGCCGAGCGCCATCCAGTCGCTCGACCTGGTGGTCGACTTCATCCGCAGCACCGGGGTCGACTGCTTCGCACCGGCGATCGGCAACGCGCACGGCATGTACAAGAGCACGCCTCACCTCGACAACGAGCGGGTCAGCGAGATCGTGGCGGCGATCCCGATCCCGATCGCCCTGCACGGCGGGACGGGCATGGCCCCGTCGCAGTTCAGCGACCTGATCGCGCGAGGGTGCGCCAAGGTCAACATCTCGACCGCCCTGAAGATCACCTTCATGCAGTCCGGCTACGACTTCATGACCGAGCACCCCGGCGAGTACGACCCGCCATCCCTCTTCCGCGCCCAGCGCGCCGCGGTGATGGCGATGGCGCTCGATCACATCCGCATGTTCGGCAGCGAGGGCAAGGGGCGTTGACGGCGCTCCTCTTCGACTGCGACGGCGTCCTCGCCGATACCGAGCGCTTCGGCCACCTGCCCGCCTTCAACGCCACCTTCCGCGAGTTCGGCCTGCCGGTCGAGTGGTCCGCGGAGGAGTACGGCCGGCTCCTGCGGATCGGCGGGGGCAAGGAGCGGATGGCCACGCTCTTCACGCCTGCCTTCGTGTCGGCGAGTGGGCTGCCCTCCGACCTGGAGGGCCAGGCCGCCGAGCTCGCCCGCTGGCACGCCCGCAAGACCGCCATCTACACCGAGATGGTGGCCGCCGGCACGCTGCCGCCCAGGCCGGGGATCCGGCGGATCATCGGAGAGGCCCAGGACGCCGGCTGGGCGCTGGGCGTGGCCTCCACATCGGCAGAGGCCTCCGTCCGCGCCATCCTCGACGTGGCGGCCGGCCCGGACCGCGCCGCCCGCTTCGACCTGCTGCTGGCGGGGGACGTGGTGGCGCACAAGAAGCCGGCGCCGGACATCTACCTGCTGGCGGTGGAGCGGCTCGGGGTCGCGCCGGCTGACGTGCTCGTCATCGAGGACTCGCGGAACGGCCTCCTAGCCGCGGTCGGTGCCGGGCTGCGCTGCCTGGTGACGGTCAGCGACTACACCGCGGACGAGGAGTTCAGCGAGGCGGCCCTGGTCCTGACCACGCTCGGCGACCCAGGCGGCGAGGTCTGCCACGTCGTGGCGAATCGGAGCGCCGCACGGCCGGGCGACTGGCTGACCCTGGCGGACCTCGAGGCGTGCCTGGACCCGCAGACTATCCTGCGTCGATGAGCAAGCAGGGCGGACGCGCCGGCGCTCGTGCGATCACCGATGTCGTGCCGGAGCTTGCCCGCCGCTTCCTGACGGCTCCTGACCCGCCATCGCGGGTGCCCACCGTCCGCCAGCTCGTGCATGAGCACCGATCCAGCCTGGCGTCGATCCATGCGGCCATCACCCGGCTCGAGGCGGCGGGCGCCATCGTGCTCGAGCGGCGGGGGAGGCTGGGCGCGTTCCTCGTGTCGCGCTCGCTCGGCCCGCTGTGGGCGGCCGCCGAGGGCGGGCCCTTGGTGGTCAGCCTGCCGCTCGCCTCGTCTCAACGCTACGAGGCGCTGGCGACGGCGGTCAAGCAGCTCCTGACGAAGGCGGGGCTGGAGGTCTTCCTCATCTTCGTGCGCGGGTCACGACAGCGCCTCCAGGCGGTCCGCGAGGGGCGCTGCCACCTGGCGGTGATGTCGAGCTTCGCCGCCGCCGAGCTGTGCGGGCCGGAGGATCGGGTCGTGGTGGAGCTGGCGCCGAACTCCTATAACACCGGCCACCGGGTCTTCCTCTCCCCGGCCGATCCCCATCGGCCCCTGCGCGTGATCGTGGACCGGCACTCCGCCGACCAGCAGCTGCTGACCGCCCTGGAGTTTGGCGACGAGTGAGGTCGAGCAGCTCCTGGCCATGACCGGCCAGATCACTCGGCTGCTCACCAACGGCCAGGCGGACGCCGCCGTATGGACCAGCGACGAGATGCAGGCGACCCGGCTGGAGGGCATCCTCGATCGGCCGCTGGCAGATGCCGTCCGCGCCCGGGTCGGGGACACCGATACCAGAGCGGCACTGGTGGGGAGGGCCGTCGATGGCGGCGTGATGGGCGCGCTCCTTGCCCAGGTGGACGCTGCCGAGGTCGCCCGCATCCAGCTCGACGTGATGTCGGGCCACGTGGTCCCGGAGTACTGAGCCGAGCCCGTCGCGAGCCGCCCGGCGAGGCGATTCCGGGCAATGCGTCAGAGCCGTATCGGTTCTTGACAGTCGGCCGTATGATCGCTTTTGTTCGCCGTTCGCAAACGCTTTCCGCCTGCGGCGTGGCGCTTGTCGTGCCGCGCGGAATCGAGCTCATCGACGGCAGCTGAAGACGGAGGGTAAGAGACACCTGAGGCACCCTGGCCCATCGTGAGACGGATCGCCGCCAAGGCGACCGGTGCGCTCCGATGAAGGGGCGGATTGGCAACAAGCTGAAGGAGTGGAGATGAGCACGGAGCCCTACACAGTCCAGCGCCCAACCTCAACCATGAAGACCGACCTCGAGCCGGATGCCATCGGGCTGCTGGGGGCGACCATGCAGGCGGTCACCCACATCGCCCCGGCGATCGCCGGATTCTTCTTCACGGCATTCATCGTGAGCCTGGCCGGGATCACCGCGCCACTTGCCTACTTCATCGGGTTCGTGATCGTCCTGATGCTGGGCAGCACGCTCGCGCAGCTTGCGAAGCACATGCCGTCAGCCGGCGGTTACTACACCTACGTGAGTCGCGCGGTCCATCCGCGGGCGGGCTTCCTTGTGTCGTGGATGTACATCCTGTACTCGCCGCTGGTCGGCGGGCCGCTGGCCGGCTTCTTCGGCTTCATCGTCGCGGGCCAGCTGCAGGAGAACTACGGCATCAGCGTCCCCTGGCTGTGGTGGGTCGCGGTGCTCGTCTTCGCGCCGCTGACCGCCTTCCTGCAGTGGGAGGGGATCAAGCTCTCGACGCGGTTCATGGTGATCACCGGCGGCCTCGAGATGCTGCTCGTGATGGCACTCGCCATCTTCGGGTTCCTTGTCCCGCCGGCCGGGACCGGCATCTCGCTGGAGGTCTTCAACCCGGCCAACATCCCGACCGCTGAAGGCGGATTCTTCGCGGGGACCTTCTTCCTTGCCGTCGTCTTCACGGTGCAGGGCCTGACCGGCTGGGAGGCCTCCGCGCCGCTCGCCGAGGAGACCCGTGACCCGAAGCGCAACGTCCCGCTGTCGGTGATGCTGTCGATCGCGGGCATCGGGACCTTCCTGGTCATCGTCTTCTGGGGCGTGATCACCGGATTCGGCAATGATGCCGAAGCGGTTGCCACGTCGCCTGTCCTGCCGGCCCTGGCGCTGGCTCACCGGGTCTGGGGCGACCTCGACTTCATCCTCCTGTTCGCCTTCCTGAACAGTGTTGCGGCCGTATGCATCGCGTGCGCCAATGTCGGCACGCGGATGTGGTACAGCATGGCCAGGAGTGGTTCGTTCCCGAAGGCCCTGGCCGTGGTCCACCCCACGCACAAGACGCCGACCAATGCGATCCTGCTGCAGATGGCCCTCAACATCGGAGCCGGCCTCGTGGGCGGCTTCATCTGGGGCGCCGATATCTCGTTCTTCCTGCTGGTCGGGCTCGTGCTGGTGCTGGCCGTGACGGTCGCCTACCTGATGGCCAACCTCGCGGTCTTCCTCTTCTACTGGAGGGAGAAGCGAGACGAGTTCAACTGGATCCTCCACTTCGTGTTCCCGGTCGTCTCCTCGGCGGTCCTGATCTTCGCCGTCTACAAGTCGTTCCCGGCGGCCTCGCCGTTCGACCTGGCCCCGTTCATTGACGGCGGCTGGCTCCTCGTCGGCATCGTCGTCCTGATCTACCTGAAGGTCCGTGGAAACGAGGAGTGGCTCACCAAGGCAGGGGCGTCGATCGGCGAGTCCGTCTAGCCCCTCGCCCCTCACGCGAAACGGCCTAGTGGTCCCGGTCTTCCGGGGCCACTAGGCACTTTTGTTGTCTCCGCTGGTGGATACGCTGATGCCGTGACCCGGCCGCAGGGCCGGCTGGGTCGGCGCACCCTGGCGGACTGGAATTGCCGGTGCCCGAGGCGAGGCCACCGGCGGAGAGGAGTACCGTGCCGGCGCTGTTCAAGGCCAACTACAGCAAGTCCGAGTTGATGCGTCGGGTCGGCCGCCTGGAGCAGGTCGCCGGCGTGCGCCTGGTGACGGCGGGCGACGGCACCGAGCGGGGCGTCCGCCTTCTTGAGTTCCGCACGGGGACCGGCTTCGTCTTCGAAGTCGTGGTCGATCGCGCCTTCGACATCGGTCGCTGCGAGATGAACGGATCGGCGATCGGCTGGATCTCGCCGGTCGGCTACGCCGGACCGTGGTACTCCGAGCCAGAGGGGATGGGCTGGTTCCGCAGCTTCCCGGGCGGCCTCGTCTCCACCGCGGGCCTTGACCACACGCTGATCGGGGGCGAGGACGGCTTCGAGAACTACAAGCAGCCGCACCTCTTTCCGACCGAGAACTACGGGATGATGGGGCGCATCTGGACGCTGCCCGCGCGCCTCACCGGGTACGGCGAGCGCTGGGACGGCGACGAGTGCACGCTGTGGGCCACCGGCGAGGTCCAGCAGGTCGCGGTCTTCAAGGAGAACCTCACGCTCCGGCGCCGGATCGAGGCGAAGGTGGGTGGGTCGTCCTTCCGGATCCACGACGAGGTCGAGAACACCGGGTTCCACCGGACCAGCCACATGCTCCTCTACCACTGCAACATCGGATTCCCGATTGTCGACGAGGGCGCCGAGCTGCTGGTGCCGGGCGAGGGCGTCGCGACCGATCCCGCCCCGCCCGGAAACTACCGCTTCTTCGATGCGCCGATCGCGGAGTACACGGAGCGCTGCTTCGAGCACGACGTCCACACTGAGCCGGACGGGACGGCGCCGGTCGGCATCATCAACCGCCGGATGGGGCTGGGTGTCTACCAGCTCTTCAACAAGCGGCAGCTCCCGCACCAGACGACCTGGCGCATGCCGGGCGAGAGCCTGTACGTGGTGGCGATCGAGGCCAGCACCAACCGGGACGCCGGACGCTGGGATGCCAAGGAGCGGGGAGAGCTGATCGAGCTGGACCCCGGTGAGAAGCGGGTCTACGACCTCGAGATGGGGGCGCTGGTCGGCGAGGAGCAGATGGATGCCTTCGCGCAGCGCGTCAAGCAACTGGAAGAGACAGCGGTCCGATAGGGAGCGAAAGGAGTCGTCATCGTGGAAAAGCGATTTGCCGGCAAGGTTGCGCTGGTGACCGGCGCGACCCGGGGAATGGGACGGGCGACGGCGGTGCGCCTTGCGTCCGAGGGGGCGCTGGTCGGCGTCAACTATCGGCCCACCGGTGATCCGAGCACCACGCTCGGCCTGATCAAGGAGGCCGGCGGGGAGGGGTTCGCGGTGATGGCCGACATGCGGAACCCCGCCCAGGTGATCGAGATGGTGCAGGAGGTCGCGCGCCATGGGGGGCGCTTCGACTACCTCGTCTCCAACGCGGCGATCAACCCGTTCATGCCATGGGACGAGACGACGGTCGAGGCCTGGGACGAGCTGTGCGAGACGAACCTGCGCGGGACGTGGGTGGTCACCACCGAGGCCGCCAAGCAGATGCGCAAGGAGGGTCACCCCGGGGCGATCGTCTGCATCAGCTCGATCTCGGCGCACGTCGGCGCGCCGTCGCAGAGCGCCTACTGCGCCACCAAGGGCGGCATCTCGATGTGGACCAAGGCCCTCGGCGCCGTCGTGGGCGTCTACGGGATCCGGGTCAACGCCATCGAGCCGGGCTGGATCAAGACCGATATGGCGGCCCCGCTGACCGACGACCCGGTCGCGCTGAAGTACTACGAGGAGCGGGTCGCCCTGCACCGGGGAGGCGAGCCCGAGGAGATCGCGAACGCAGTCTCGTTCCTCCTCTCCGACGACGCCAGCTACATCACCTCGGCGACGCTGCTGGTGGATGCCGGCTTCATCGTCAACGCGGAGCTGTAGGGGTGGCCACCCGGGTGGTCATGCCACAGGCGGGCCAGGACCTCGACACCGGCACGGTCACCGAGTGGCTCAAGGCCGAGGGCGACCCGGTCACCAAGGGAGAGGCGCTGGTCGCGGTCGAGACCGAGAAGATCAGCCTCGAGCTGGAGGCCCCGGCCAGCGGCGTCCTGCTGCGGATCGTCGTCCCCGACAGGACCCAGACGCCGATCCTGTCGACGATCGGCATCATCGGCGAGCCTGGCGAGGACATCTCCGGGATCGAGTAGCCGCGCTACTCGTCGTACGTGTCGACCTCGTACGACGTGAAGCCGTGGTCGACGTACGTGTCCCCGCAGCCGAAGTTGAAGCCGATCCCCGGGCCGCCGTTGGCGAACGTGTCGTCGGTCGCCGAGAGCACCTCCACCCCGTTGATGTAGGAGGTGATCTGGTTGCCGATGATCGTCGCCTCGACGACGTCGCCGTCCTTCACCCCGTACTCGGAGCCCTGCGCACGTGCGAGCGAGGTGAATCCCATGATCGGACCGCCCCAGCGCACGATCTCGGCGTAGGCCTCATCGGTCTTGAGGCAGCGCCAGAAGACCTCGTAGCCGCTGCACCAGTGCGCCGAGATGGCGCTCCGCAGCCGGATCTCGACCTCCTGGAAGAGGTCCGCGGTCTGGTTGCGGCTGAAGACGGTCGCCTTCACGTACTGGTTCGGGCCCCACGCCCCGGTCAGCACCGCGGTTGGGTCGTCGTAGTCGCCCTCCGGCGCCGCCGGGTCGCCACCCTCCAGGTTGCCCTGCTCGGCCCGTCGCTCCTTGGCCCCCACCTTCACCTTCCCGCCGTGGGCGCGTCCCTGCTCGGTGACGGCATCGGCCCAGTCGATCCCGTCGGTCTTGCCGTTGACCCACATCCCGCCCTCGGAGATCGGGTCCTCGGTGAGCTGAAAGCGGGTCCGGTACGACCGCACCGGGGTGACCTCGGGTCGCGCTGGGGATGTCATTGGCGTCTCCTGACCTCCTGTTGGGGATCGACTACTCGGGGCTCGGTGCGTCCTCATAGGACCGGACCGATACGAACCTCCCGTCCCGGACGGTGACGACATTCACTCCGCGCACCTTAAAGCGGGTCCCGGCCGCGTCGATCAGGACCGCGTAGTACTCGAGGCCGGCGGTGTCAGGGGAGTGGGTGAACTCTCGCAGGATGCGGACCTCGAGGCCGGGATACGCCGCCTTCGACTCCTCGTACGCCCGGCGCACCTCGGCGTGTCCCCTCCGCAGCCCGCCGGCGTCCTCGTACGTCGCGTCGGGGTGGTAGTACGCCATCACCGCATCGACATCGCGACGGCACTCGGCCGCCCAGTACGCCTCGGACACCTCTCGGGGAGTGGTGGGCATCGTTCGCTCCAAGCGTCGGCATCAGCATCGGGCCACCGACCCCAACGCGGGGCCCGGCGGCCCTTCTGTTTGCGATAACGGAACGAACCGATTCTAGGAGGCGGCGCGATGGCGGGTCAAGGAATCGGCCTTCTGTTCCCATTTGGCAAACATTTCGCTACGATTGGCGAAGCCTCCACGCCCTCCACCCGTCGAGCATCCCGCAGCAAGCTGAAGGAGCGGCCTCAGATGAGCCTGATCGGGATCGACCTTGGATCGACTGCGATCAAGGTCGGGGCGTACGCGCTCGACGGGACGCCGCTGGCCGAGGCTCGACGGCCGGTCCCCGCCTACTACCCCGAACCGGGACACAGCGAGGTCGACGTCATCGAGTCGCGCGCCGCGTTCGACGACGCGTTGGGCGCGGTGGCGGCCGATCCCGCGCTGAAGGGCGACCCGCCGGTCGCCATCTCGTTCAGCTCGTCGGGCCGCGAGGTCTTCCCCGTCGCCGCCGACGGCACCCCGCTGGGCAGATGCCTGATGACCTCGGACACGCGGGGCGACGACGTCGCCGCGGTGACCGCTGCCCGTCGCTCGCCGGAAGATTGGTTTCGCCTGACCGGGCATGTCCCGCGCCGGATGGACCCGGTGAACCGAGCGCTCTGGTGGCGCCAGACCGATCCCGACGTGGCCGCCCGGACTCGCTGGTTCATGAACTGGCACGAGTTCTACGCGCTCCGCCTCAGCGGTCTCCCGGTCGTCGACTGGAGCGATGCCGGCACCTGGGCCACCTACGACGTGGCGACCGGCAACTGGTCTGCGGAGCGGATCGCGGAGACGGGGATCGACGCAGGGTGGCTTCCCGCAGATCCAGCCCAACGCCTCGCCGATCGGGCGCATCCTGCCCGATGCCGCGGAGCGATTCGGGCTGCCCCACGACACCGTCATCGTGACCGGGGCGTACGACACCTATGCGGCGTCAGTGGGGTCGGCCGCCGTCGACCCGGGCGTCGTGTCGCTCGCGTGCGGGACCTGGCACTCGTACAACACTCCGGTCCGCCCCGGGTGGCCCGTCGAGCTGGTGCACGACGGCATGAACGTCTTCCCGCATCCGGGGCCCACCGGCTTCGGGATCCTGGTGACGAACCCCAACGGGATGAGCGTCGTCGACCGGGCACGGGAGCTCCTGCACCTGTCGATCCCCGAGCTGGAGGCGGGTCTCGCGCTCGCCGGACCGGGACCCGGCCACGTCTTCGCGGACGCACGCTACACGCCGCTGCCCCATGTCGCCGCGAGCGCCGGCTTCGGGGGGACCTTCGGGGGCGTGACGCTGTCCGCGACCGCGGTCGACATCGTCCGGGCCCTGCTCGAGGGGATCGCCTGCGAGTTCTCGCTGAGCCTCGACCTCCTTCGCCGTCGCGGCATCGACCTGACGCTGATCCGGGCCACCGGCGGCGGGTCGAGGAACGCGTGGTGGCTCCAGCTGATGGCGGACCTGTGCGGCATCCCCATCGAGGTCGTCGCGCAGGAGGAGCCCGGCGCATTCGGCGCGGCGATCCTGGCCGGGGTGGGCGCCGGCGTGTACGCGTCGGTCTCGGCGGCGGTGGCGGAGCTCGTCTCCGTCTCGCGGCGCTTCGATCCTGACCCCGAGCGCGGCGGGGCGTACGCCTCCGTTCGGCAGCGCCTGGCCGCGGGCTAAGGGGGACGTGTGATGCCATCGCCCGCCATCGATTCCCAGCCGGACGCTGCGGCCGCCCTCTCGACGCCGGCCCTCGTGGTCGACCTCGACCTGTTCGAGGCGAACGTGGCGGCGATGGCCGTCCTGCTCCGCGGGACCGGCAAGACGCTCCGACCGCACGTCAAGGCGCACCGCACGCCGGACCTCGCCCGGCGCCAGCTGGGTGGGGCGGCGGTCGGCATCACCTGCGCGACCGTGGGCGAGGCCGAGGCCATGGTCGAGGCCGGGATCGACGACGTCCTGGTCGCGAACGAGGTGGTCGAGCCCCGCAAGATCGCCCGACTGGCCGCGCTCGCGCGCCGGGCGTCGGATCGCGGTCGCGGTGGACGACCCGGAGCCGGTGGCCGCGCTCTCGCGGGAGGCGACGCGCATCGGGGTCACGGTGGACGTGCTGATCGACGTCGACGTCCTCCTGCACCGCTGCGGCGTCGCATCGGCCGAGGAAGCGATCGCGCTCGCGGGGGTGATCGAGCGCTCTGCGGGCCTGCGGCTGCGCGGGATCATGGGCTACGAGGGGCGCGTGCGCCTGGGCGACGAGGATCGGGCCGGCAAGATCGCCGGCGCCTATGCGGTCATGGCAGGAGGTGGTGGCCGCCCTGCGCGCCGCTGGCTTCGTCGTGGACGTCGTCTCCGGCGCTGGCACTTCGACGCTTCGTGAAGCGCTGGCCGACCCGACCATCACCGAGATCCAGGCCGGCGTCTACGCGCTGATGGAGCCGGAGCTGCTCAACCTGGGCCTGCCGTTTCGATGCGCGGTGACCATCCGCGGCACCGTTATCAGCCGGCATCCGGGGCGGATCGTGCTCGACATCGGCCGGCGGGTGGTCGGGGTCGAATACGGACCACCGGTGCCGGTGGGCTTCGTCGCCACCGATATCGCGATCAGCGATGAGCACGTCAGGATCGCGATGCCCGATCCACTCCCTGCCGCTGGGCAGCCAGCTCGACATGGTGCCCGGCCAGATCCGGACGACCTTCAACCTGCACGACGAGGTGTGGGTCAGCCGGGCCGGGCAGCTGATCGACCGCTGGCCGATCTCGGCGCGCGGCAGCTCGCAGTAGGCAGACTCGGTCCGATGACACGATCCAGCCCCGCTCGTCACCGCTGCTCATGAGCGCGTGCGCGACCTGTATCGGCCCGACATCGGCCGGTCACGGGATGAGCTGAGCACCCCGGCGCTCCTGCTTGACCTGGGCACGCTGCGCGCCAACCTCGAGCTGATGGCTGACGGCATGCGCGACGCGCCCGCGACGCTGCGGGCGCACGTCAAGGTCCACAAGAGTCCGCACATCGCGCGGATGCAGGTCGAGCACGGCGCCATCGGGGTCGGCTGCGCCACGGTCTGGGAGGCGATCGTGATGGCCCGCGCCGGGATCTCCGACGTCTTCGTGATCAACGAGGTGATTGGCCCGGAGAAGACGCGAGCCCTCGCCCTCCTCGCGCGCGAAGCCGACGTCAAGGCCTCGGTCGACGATGCGGTCCAGGTCGACGAGCTGTCGGCCGCGGCGGTCGCGGCGGGCTCGACGATCGGGGTGATGATCGACGTCGACGAGGGGATGCACCGCTGTGGCGTCGCCTCCAGCGCGGAGGCCCTGCCACTGGCTCGCCGGATCGCCGACGCGCCCGGCCTGCGGTTCATGGGGCTGACCGGCTACGAGGGCCACTGCTCGCTCGAGTTCGACGAGACGAAGCGCCATGCCATGGCGCGCGAGGCGATGGGGTTGCTGACCGGGATCGCGGCTGACCTCGGGGCCGCGGGGCTGCCATGCGAGATCGTGTCGGCGGCCGGCACCGGGACCTGGGAGACGACGAGCCGCTATCCCGGCGTGACGGAGATCCAGCCGGGCTCCTACGCGACCATGGACGGGCATCACCGCGGGCTCGATCCGCGCTTCGGCTGGGCGGTGACGGTGCTCGCATCGGTCATCAGCCGGCGGCCCGATCGGATCGTGCTCGACGCCGGCAGCAAGACGGTGGGCGCCTCGCACGGCGTCCTGAAGGGCTGGGACCTCGAGATGTACCGATTCGACGAGGAGCACTCCATCTTCCTCGCCGACGACAGCGTGCCGCTGACCACCGGCGACAAGGTCGAGATCCTGTGCGACTACACCCCGTTCGCGATCAGCTACTTCGAGGCCTACCACGTCCTCGAGGACGACCGGGTGGTGGACCTCTGGCCCGTCATGCCGCGCGGGCCGGAGTCCCGCTGGCTGCTCGACATGCTCGAGCGGGGCGAGTAGGTGCGAGACCTGGCCCCGATCATCACCGACGCCCACGAGCGGGTGCGGGGGTATTACGGGTCGGCCATCGGGCGCAGCCGATACGAGCTGGTGACGCCCGCGCTGGTCATCGATCGCGACATCCTGCGCGCCAACCTGGCGTACATGCAGTCGCGCCTGCCGGAGCTCCACGCGCGCCTGCGCGGCCACGTCAAGAACCACAAGAGCCCCCACGTCGCCCGCATGCAGCTGGAGCACGGCGCGTTCGGCCTCTGCGCGGCGACGGTCTGGGAGGCGATCGTGATGGTGCGCGCCGGGGCCGACGAGGTCCTGATCGCCAACCAGCTGGTCAACCCGGTAAAGCAGCGCGCGGCCGCGCTCCTCGCCCGCGAGGCGAACGTGACCGTCAACGTCGACGACGTCGACGACGCGGCGCGCCTCTCCGCGGCAGCGCTCGCGGCGGGGACGACCCTGGGGGTCCTGGTGGAGGTGGACACCGGGATGCATCGGGCCGGCGTGGACACCCCCGCCGAGGCGCTCAGCGTGGGGCGGGCGGTCCAGGCGCTGCCGGGCCTGCGCATGGACGGGCTGTCGGGCTACGAGGGGCACTGCTCGATGGAGATGGACCACGAGAAGCGCCACGAGAAGCAGGTCGCCGCGATGGACTACTTCGTCGGGGTGGCGGATCACCTCGAGGCCAACGGCGTGCCCTGCCCCATCCTGTCGGCGGCGGGCACCGCGACCGCCTTCTGGACCGGCGCGAACCCGCGCATCACTGAGCTCCAGCTCGGCTCGTACGCGGCCATGGACGACTACCACTTCCTGATGGAGCCGCGCTTCAAGAAGGCGACCACGGCGGTGGTGACGGTCATCAGCCGGCGCCGGGACCGCGTGGTGCTGGACCTCGGCAAGAAGACCTTCGGGTCCGCCGAGGTGGGCAGCATCGCGGCCCATCCTCGGATCTTCGGCCACGAGGACCTCAAGCCGTATCGCTTCGACGAGGAGCACGCCACCTACGAGGCCGATGCCACCTGCAGCCTGAAGGTCGGCGACGTGGTCGACTTCCACCTCGGCTACACGCCCTTCGCGGTCAACTACTTCGACGCGTACCACGTCGTCGAGGACGGCGACGGTGGTCGACATCTGGCCGATCATGCCCCGCGGCCCCCTCCACGGCGGCCTCCTGCAGCACCTCGAAGCCGGTCACTGAATGGACGGCGCCGAGGCGATCGACCAGGGCGGGTTCGTGACGGCCACCTACCAGTACCGCGCCCGGGCGGGGACCGATATCGAGCGGCTGGCTCGCAGCCTGGCCGAGCTCCAGTCGAGCGGCGCGTGGGTCGACCTGGCCGGCGAGACGGACCTGATCCGCCGCCGCCACGCCGGCCGGGTGCTCAGGACCTGGGAGATCACCGACGGCGAGCGCCGGCGTGGGGCATCGAGATCGCGTATCCGACCCACAACATGGCCGACCAGATCCCCCTCCTGCTGGCCACCGTCTACGGCGAGTGCGCCTCGTGGCGCGACCTCAAGCTGATCGACCTGGCGCTGCCGGAGGCGTTCGTGACCGCCTTCAAGGGCCCCGCCGTGGGCCTGGATCGGATCCGCGAGCTGGTCGACGCGCCGGATCGGCCGCTGCTGCTGACGATCCTGAAGCCGGCCATCGGCCTCACCCCCATGGAGAGCGCTGCCGTCTTCTACCAGGCTGCCATCGGCGGCTCCGACGCAGTCAAGGACGACGAGAAGGTCGTCTCGCAGCCGTGGAGCGACTTCCGCGACCGGGTGCGCGAGCACGGCCGCGCCGCGACGGCCGCCTACGAGCAGACCGGCCACCGGACGCTCTACTTCGTGAACATCACCGATCGGCCCGACCGGCTGGTTGCCAACGCGCACGCCGCCGTCGAGGCCGGAGCATCGGCGCTGCTGGTGAACGCCTGGGCGGTGGGCATCTCGGCCCTCTCGATGCTGGCCGACGATCCGGCGATCGGTGTCCCGGTGATGTCGCACCTCGCCTTCACCGGCGCCCTCTCCGGCGCTCCGTGGTCGGGCATGAGTCCCCACCTGACGATGGGCATGCTCCCGACGGCTCGCGGGCGCCGACCTGGCGATCTACCCGAGCCACCTCGGCACGCTGCCCTTCTCGCGCGCGGATGCGCAGCGCGTGGGCGCGGCCCTCACCGACCCGTGGTTCGGGATGCGGCGATCGCTCCCGGTGGCGGGTGGCGGGCTGCACGCGGGGATGGTGCCGCGCCTGGTCGCGGACCTGGGGATCGACTGGGCGCTGGCCGCCGGCGGCGGCGTCCACGGGCATCCAGGCGGGACGGCCGCCGGTGCGCGCTCGATCCGCCAGGCATTCGATGCAGCCGTCCGCGGGGAATCCCTCGCGGAGGCACGAAAGGCATATCCGGAGCTGTCGGCCGCGCTCGAGAAGTGGCCTGAAGTGGAATGAGGAGATCGGAGCCATGACCCAGAAGGTCAGCATCGCGGAGTTCGAGCAGATCTTCGAATCGGTCAAGAACTGGGGCAAGTGGGGCCCGGACGACCAGCTCGGGACGATGAACTACATCACCCCCGAGCACGTCCGCGCGGCCGCGGGGCTCGTCCGTTCCGGACGCCGCGTCTCCATGGAGATCCCGATCAACACCGTGGCGGGGCCCGACAACCCCAACCCCGCCATCCACTTCGTGAGCCAGGCGCACGACATCGACATCGGCTCCGGCGGCCTGCGCTTCGGGCTCGACTTCATGGGGATGGCCTGCCACGGGGACTGCCACACCCACATCGACGCGCTCTGCCACATCTCGTACAACGGCCTCACCTACAACGGGCACCCCGCGCAGGAGGTGCTCACCAGCAAGGGCGCGACCTCGCTCGACATCACCAGCTACGGGAATGGCGTGGTTGGCCGCGGCGTGCTGCTCGACATCCCTCGCTTCCGCGGCGTGCAGTGGCTGGAGCCGGGTGAGGCGGTGCGCCGGGCGGAGCTGGAGGCCTGCGAGGAGGCGCAGGGCGTGCACCTGGGCGAGGGCGACATCCTTGTCTTCCGCACCGGTCACCACGCGCGGCGGCTCGCCCTGGGAGCCTGGGACAACGGGCTCACCGGGGAGGGCAAGGCCGGCCTGCACGTGGACACCATCCCGTGGATGCACGAGCGCCACATCGCGGCCTTCCTGCCCGATGGCGACGGCGAGACGATCCCCAGCGTGGTGGAGGGGATGACCTACCCGATCCACCCGCTCCAGATCGTGGCGATGGGGATGCTCGCCTCCGACAGCCTCCAGTTCGAGGACCTGGCGCGCGCCTGCGAGGAGGAGGGACGCTTCGAGTTCATGGTGGTCGGCCTGCCGCTGCGGCTGCCGGGCGGGACCGGCTCGCCCTGGAACCCGATCGCGATCTTCTAGGAGCCGCGCACCGCGCTGTGTCCCGGCTGCGCGCGCTGGGGGCCTCGTGACGGGGAGGGGGGTGGTGGAGATGAGGGGACTCGAACCCCTGACCCCTGCGATGCGAACGCAGTGCTCTCCCAACTGAGCTACATCCCCACGAGCCGCGGAAGTATATCAGCGCGCTTTGGGGGCTTCCCAAACTAGAACATCTGTTCTATCATCGGTTGGGCCATGACCGATGCTGCCCGGCCCATCCGACCCCTCCCCGAGCTCCTCGAAGCGCTGCGCTCGCATGGCCTGCGCCAGGGGACGGACCCCGGACCGATGGTCGCCGCCGACCCCCTTCCCACCGGGCATGCGTCGCTCGACGCGGCGCTGCGCAGCGGCGGCTGGCCACGCGGCGCCCTGGCCCTGCTCGATGCCCCAGCCGGTGCCGGCGCCACCAGCCTGGCGCTCGGGTCGCTGGCCGCCTGCCAGTCCGCCGGTGGGCTGGTCGCCTGGCTCGATCCCGCCGGTCGCTTCGACCCGGCGACCGCGGCCCGGCTCGGCGTGGCGCTGGAGTGGCTGCTGGTCGTCCGTCCCGCCGACCCCGCCGAGGCGGTGGAGCTGGCCGGCTGGCTGGCCCGCAGCCGCCTCATCGACCTCCTCGTCCTCGACCTGGCCGATGCCCCGCCGCCGCGTGGCCTCGACCGCCTGGCCGACCTGCTGCTGCGCGCCGGCGGCACGGCCCTCCTGCTCGGCCGCGGAGCGGTGGGCCAGGCGGCGGGGGTGCGGGTGGCGCTGGCGCGGCGCGCCTGGCTGGCGGTGGGGCAGGACCTGGTCGGGCAGCGGGTCTCCGCGACCGTGACCCGCCACCGCTGGGCGCTGGCCGGCGGCCACGCCGAGCTGGACCTGTGGTTCGGCGAAGGGCGCCGGATCGATCCGCTCCTCCGCTCCGCCGCCTCCCCGCGCGACGTCCCGGCTGCCGGCGTCGAGCAGCTGCCCGCGCTGCGCGTCATCTCCGCCTGACGCGAGTCCGTGATGCGCGTCCGTGTGCGCTCAGCGTGCACAGCCACGAAGCAGCGATGCGGCAGGGGTGCAGGTTGGCCGTGGTGTGCGCCCAGCGTGCAAATCGGGGAAGAAGGGGGACATATTGGGCATGCAACGGCACGTTGCCGCTGCAACTTGCCGGCTGTGCACGCTCAGCGTAAACGGAACCGCGGAGCGGCCCGATGACGCGGCTGCTGGCGCTCGTCTGGCCGGCGCTGCGCGCAGCGGATGCGGAACGGGCCACCTTCGACGCCATGCTGGATCGCCTCGACGACCTCTCCCCGCGGATCGAGGCGGTTGACCGGGGAGTGGCGCTCCTCGACATCACGGGGCTCGGGCCGCTGCTCGGCGAGGAGCGCCGGATCGCGGCGCGGGCGGTGGCACTGGCGCGCGGGATCGCTCCAGCTCCCCGTCAAGGCGGGCGTCGGGAGACAACCGCTGGCTGGCGGTCCTGGCCGCTCGCCTGGCGCGCCCCACACGACCTGATGCCCCCGCCGCCTTCCGGGCACTGGGGGCCGGGGAGCTGGCCGCGCTCTCCCTGGACCTGCTCCCCGCCGACGAGGCGACGCGCGCGAGATTCGCGCTCTTCGGGCTGACCGCCATGGGCCAGCTGGCCACGCTCCCGCGATCCGCGGTGGGCGCCCAGTTCGGCCCGCCCGGCGAGCGGCTCCAGGCCCTCGCCCGTGGCCAGGATCCACGCCCGCTCATCCCGCGTCGCCGCCCGGAACGACTCAACGCGCACGCCATCTTCGAGCCGCCGGCAGAGGGGACCACCGAGATCGCCCTCTCCCTGCGTCGTCTCGTAACCGAGCTATGCGACACGCTCCGGACCCGCCACCTGGCGCCCGGCCGCGCGCGCCTCGCCCTCAGACTCGAGGACGCCCCTCCTCTCACCGTGGAGCTGGCCTTCCCCGAGCCGACCCTGGAGCCGGACTGGATCGCGCGCCTGCTGATCGGTCGGCTCGAACAGGTGAGCCAGGGAACGCCCAACGGAGGAAGAGCCGCGGATCGTCGGTATCGGTCTGGCCTTCGACCGTCTGGCCGATCCGGCAACACGACAGCTGCCGGCCTTCGAGGTGCGGGTCGGGCGCTGGGAGGAGCTGCGCTGGTCGCTGGAACGGCTGACGATGCGCTTCGGGGAGGGCCGCCTCTGGCGGGCCAGCCACGAGCGACCCACCGCCTCGCTCCCAGAGCATCGGGCCAGGCTGGTCGAGCTGTGACGCGGCTGTACCTCGACCATCCCCTCATCCAGGTCGAGACCGATGCCTCCGGCACCCCGCTCCGCCTGCGCCTCGACGGCGAGACGCATGGCGAGGTCGGGATCTGCAACCGATGGCGCGTCGACGACGACTGGTGGCGCGAGCTGACGGCGCGCTCCTACTTCAAGCTCGTCACGCGCGACGGGCTGCTCTGCACCGTCTACCTCGACGAGATGCGCGGCACCTGGCACCTGGAGCGCATCTTCGACTGACCGATGGGCGCGTACCATCGCGCGATGCCGACCTTTCGCGTGGACCGCCTCTGGCCCGATCCCGCCGCCGACCTCGACCTGGACGAGGCCCTCGCCGGGCTTCGCGCTTCCTGCTCCGCTCCCGGACCGGCCGCTGGTGGGCGTGAACATGGTGACCAGCATCGACGGCCGTGCCCAGCTCGCCGGCCGCGCCGAGGGGCTCTCCGGCCGGGCCGACCGCCGCCTGCTGCAGCTCTACCGCGCCGGCTATGACGCGGTGGGCAGCGGGATCGGCACGCTTCGCGCCGACGACTTCCACTCGCATCTGCCCGCGGACCTCGCCGAGCGTCGGGCATCGGCAGGGCGACCGCCGCAGCCGACCGCCGTCGTGATCGCGGGTGGCGGTGCCGTGCCGACGGATCGTCGCTGGTTCGGCCACGCTGACCAGCGTCGCATCCTGGTGCTGGGTGCCCAGGCACCCCGGCCCCACCAGCCGGCAGGGACCGAGATCCTGGTCGCGCCGAGCGCCAAGCCGCAGCCTGCGTGGGTCCTGGAGCGCCTCGCCGAGCGCGGGATCGGATCGCTCCTGCTCGAGGGCGGGCCCACCACCAACGCCGCATTCCTGGCGGTTGGGCTGATCGACGAGCTGTACTGGACCATCGGGGCGCGAGTGCTGGGCACGGGCGCTCTCCCCATGATCGCGCCGATTCCCGGCGGCTCCCCGTGGGCCGAGCATCCGCGCGAGGGGCAGCTGGTGAGCATCCATCGGTCCGACGACGAGCTCTTCCTGCGATATCGGTTCGCGGCATGAGCGTGGCCCTGGGCCGCCTGGGGGCATGGGGGCACCTCGACTCCGCTGCCGATCGACGCCGCCCGCGCCTATGCACGACGCGTCGACGAGCTCGGCTACGGGACGCTGTGGGTGCCCGAGACGGTGGGCCGCGAGCCGTTCACGCTGCTCGGCCTGCTCGCCGCCGAGACGAGCGAGATCCGCATCGGCACCAGCATCGTGAGCATCTGGGGCCACGACGCGCAGACGACGCGCATGGCGGCGATGACGCTCCACGAAGCAACGGGCGGCCGCTTCGTGCTGGGGCTCGGCGTCTCGCACCTCCACCTCGCCCAGAAGCTGCGCGGCCACACCTTCGAACGCCCGCTGACGCGCATGCGCGAGTATCCTGGCCGCCTATCGGGCCGCCATCTACCGCGGACCGATGGTCGAGGGCGGCTCCGAGCCGCCGGTGCTCATTGCGGCGCTCCGGGAGCGGATGCTCGGCCTGGCCGCGACCGAGGCCGATGGCGCCTTCCCGTACCTCGTCACGCCCGAGCGAGTCGCCTGGACGCGGCGCGTGCTGGATGCAGCCGCCACCGGGACACGCCCGACCCTGGCGGTCAGCATGCCCGCAGTGCTCGAGACCGATCCGGACCTCGCCCGCACCGCGGCTCGCGGCTACCTGGCGCCGTACCTGCGCACGCCCACCTACCAGGTCTGCTGGGCGGAGCAGGGATTCACCGAGGCCGATTGGGAGAAGCCGGCCAGCGACCGCCTGGTCGACGCGATGGTGGCGTGGGGCGACGTCGAGGCGCTGCGCGCCCGGGTGGGGGAGCTGACCGCCGCCGGCGCTGACCACGTGGCCGTCATCCCGGTCGGGCCGGACGGGACAACCGAGCACCTGCCCGTCCTGGAGGCCCTGGCGTCCGCAGATTGACCATCTAACCATCTGGATGGTAGGATTGCCGCCATGAAAGTGACGATCGCCTTCCGTGACGACGAGCTGTATCGGTCCATCAAGGTCATCGCAGCGCGATCGGGGCGCCAGATCCGGGACGTGGTGGAGGAGGCGCTCGCAGAGTGGCTCGAGACCCGCGAAACCGCAGAGGACATAGAGGTCTCGGAGGAAGCCATCGCAGCCTTTGAGCGCGGTGAGGGGATCGACGCCAACGCCTTCTTCGACCGGATGGTGGCTGAGGGCAGGGTCGAGTACCACGCTGAACACGATCGGTGAGTTACCGGGTCGTGCTGGACCGAGGCGCCGCGCGCACGCTCGCTCGGCTGCGCGGCCCGGTTGCGGTGGCGCTTCGGGGGGTGATTCTTGCTCTTGCGGCGGAGCCCCGCCCGACGGGCAGCCGCAAACTCTCGGGCAGGGACCTCCATCGGGTCCGGCTCAGGATCGATGGCGTGCCGTGGCGGATCCTCTACCAGGTCCGAGATGCGGAGCAGGTCGTGCTGATCACCCGGGTTGCCAGACGAGACGAGGCAACGTATCGGCGCCTCTAGCCCTCAAGGCTGAGTCATCGGTAACTCGACGGCCGGCACGGCCTCTTCCACCCAGCGCACCTCGCGGACTGCTCGCACCAGCAGGACCGAGTAGTTGGCGAGCAGCCCGATCACCGCAGCCCCGATCAGCGTCGCCGGCAGCCCGATCCAGGCGGCCAGCGGCCCGGCCAGCAGGAAGCCGAGCGGCTGGAAGACGAGCGACACGAGCCAGTCATAGCTGCTGACCCGCGATCGCGCGTGGTCCGGCACGTGTTGCTGCAGCATCGTGTACCACCACGTGTTCGCGAGCTCGATGGAGATCAGGGAGAGCATCGAGGCGCCGGCGATCAGCAGGACCGGAAGCGGACCGACCAGCGCCAGGGCTGGCAGCGACGTGGCCGCCATGATCATGAACCCGGTCATCAGCGGCCGTCGAGGGCGAAGTCGCAGTGCGAAGACGCCGCCGATCACCCCGCCGATCCCCCCGCCGGTCAGGATCAGGCCCCATGCCGCGGCCCCACCGAGGTGGTCCTGCGCCACCAACGGGCCCAGGATGATGAACGGTGCCGCCGCCATGTTGCTCACCGCGAAGGTGCAGATGGCCGCCACGATCCATGGGCGAGCGGTGACCTCACGCCAGCCGCTGGCAAGCTCGGCGAAGAACGGCTGCGGCTCGGCCGTCCGGGCCTCGGGAGGTGCCGGACGCAGCAGGAGCAGCGAGATCGCGCTGACGACGAAGGTCACGGCGTCCACGATGAAGACGATTCCGACGCTGGAGAGCGCGATGAGCGCCCCGGCGATCGGCGGGCCGAAGATGCGGCTCGTATTTCGTGACAGTCCGATCAGGGCATTTGCCTGCTGAAGTCGTCCCGCGCTGACGGTCTGCGGGATCAGGCCCAGGCTCGCCGGCCCGAAGAAGGCGCTCGCGCCGCCGATCACCGCCGCGCCGACGGCGATGTGCCAGACCTGGGCCGTGCCACCGATCAGGAGCAGCGCGAGGATCACCTCGGCGACTCCACGCACGATATCGCAGGCCACCATGACCAGCTGCCGGGGCAGGCGATCGGCCCAGACGCCGCCCGCCAGCACCAGGGCGACGTTCGAGATCGTGAACGCCGCAAAGACGATCCCCAGGTCGGCCGCCGAGCCACCGACCTGCAGCACCGCGAACGCGACCGCCACGAAGATCAGCGCGTCGCCGGCCGCAGACGCGGTCTGGCCGATCCACAGCAGCCGGAACTGAGGCTCGGCGAGCGCACCCAGCCGCGCGGGACCGGTCACGCCCGCCTCGCCTCCCACTCGGCCCGGGTGATGCCGTAGACCAGGACCGCGTTGCCGAGCAGCTCGGTCTCGCCGCGCAGGGACTCGCCCAGCCGCGTCGCGACCGCGATCGAGGGCGCGTTGGCGGGGTCAATCAGGCTGATCAGGTCGTCGAAGCCAAACTCGCGAAAGCCCCAGTCCATGGCCGCCTGCGCCGCCTCGGTGGCGTAGCCGCGTCCCCACCAGGCCTTGCCGAGGAGGTACCCGACCTCGGGGCCTGGCCAGTCGACCGGGTTGATGATCCCGGCCCGGCCGATGAACCGACCGCTGGCCCGCTCCTCGATCGCCCACTGGCCGTAGCCCCGCAGCGCCCAGTGCCCGAGCCAGCCGGCGATCGCACGCCACGCCTCCTGGAGGCTCGGCGTCCGCCGGTCGCCGACGTAGCGCATCACGTCGGCGTCCTGGGACAGGTCGAAGAAGGGCGCCGCATCGGCCTCGCGGAATGGGCGCAGTGTCAGGCGCTCGGTCTCGATGGTCGGGATGGCAAGCGGCACGGCGGGATGATGCTCCAGCGGCCCGGGCGGGCGCCGCTATCATCCGCGCGATGCAGGCCGCCTCCGTCCCGCCCGCTCCCCGCATGCGATCCCGGGCGCTGGCGACCTATTTCGTCGCGGTGGCGCTCACCAGCATCGCCTACATCGCCACCTTCACCGTGGCATCGCTGGCGGCCCCGGAGATCACCGGCTTCGCCGGATCGAGCGGGTGGCCCAGCGCCGCGGCCGTGGCCGGGACCGCCCTCGCCGCAACCTTCCTCTCATCGGTCATGGCACGCCGTGATCGCCGAGCGGGGATCGTGCTGGGGATCGGGGTGGCGGTGGTCAGCGGTGGACTCGCCATCGCCGCCGTGGCGCTCGCGTCGTTGCCGCTGCTGCTGTTCGCTTCAGCGGGGGTCGGCTTCGGCAACGCGGCGATGAACCTGACCCGCTATGCCGCCGCCGAGATGTACCCACTGGCGCAGCGGGCGGGCGCGCTGAGCGTGATCGTGTGGGGCAGCACGTTCGGGGCGGTGCTGGGCCCAAACCTGGTCGGCCCGGCGGGGTCGCTGGCGCCCAGCATCGGCCTGGCCCCCCTGGCGGGTGGCTTCGCCCTGGCGCTCGTCTTCCTGCTCGCGGCGCTGGCGGTGGCGGCCGCTGGGCCACGAGCGCCTGTATCGCCAGCGGCGCCGGCGACCACCGACTCGCCGCGCCTCCCCGCGCGCCGGCTCCTGGTCAACCTGCTCGGCACCCCGCGTGGCCGAATGGCGATCGCGGCCCTGCTCAGCGGCCAGCTGGTGATGACGCTGATCATGACCATGACCCCATACCACCTCCACGAGCACGGGCATGGCCTGGGCACCGTCGGCTTCGTGATCAGCGCCCATGCCTTCGGGATGTTCGCCTTCTCGCCGCTCTCCGGTCGACTGACCGATCGGTTCGGCCCCGAGGCGATCGTCACCGCGGGCTTCGCGGTGCTGGCCCTGGCCGGCGTGCTCTCCGCGGTGACGCCCGCTGCGGGTGGCAATGCGCTCGCAATCCCGCTCTTCCTGCTGGGGCTCGGCTGGAACCTGAACTTCGTGTCGGGCAGCGCGCTGCTGGCATCGGAGGCGACGACCGGCGGCGGCGCACGCCTGCAGGGCGCCACCGACGCGATGGTCTGGACCGCCGCGGCAGCGGCGAGCTTCAGCTCAGGGTTCGTGGTGGCCGCCGCCGGGTTCGCGTTCCTGTCGTTCCTGGGCGCCGCGCTGGCCGTGGTGCTGGCCGTGGCGATCGGCCTCGACTCGCGGTCCTCGCGCCCGATGCCGGCCTGATCTCAGTCGAGCTTGGCGCGCAGGAACTCGACGGTGCGGCGGTAGGCGAGCTCGGCCGCCTCGGCGTTGAACTCGGGGCGGTCCGGCTCCATGAACCAGTGCTTCATGCCGGGATAGATGTGCGCCGCGCTGCCATCTGGGAGCGTCGTCCCCGCCGGGGGAGCGTCGACGAACTGGTCGTTCTCGGCGAAATGACCCAGGTAGGCCGCCCCGCCGGGCCCTTCATAGACGTCGCTGTAGATCGCGACGAAGGCGGCAACGTCGGTCCGCCCCGCCGCCACCTCGCTCCCGTACCAGCCGCCGAAGCTCGCGGCGATGATCCCCGCCCGGCGGCCACGCGCCTCCGGGTGCGCCAGCAGGTGGTCGAGCGCATCCCGGACGCGTCCCATGATGCGGTCCGGATTGAGCCCGTCGGGCCGGCCATCGCCCTGCTCGATCGAGGTGGTGAACGCCTCCGCGTCCTTGATCGTCGTCGACACGACCCCGTCGAACAGGTCCGGCGCAATCACCGTGAACCCATCGCCGGCGAGCCGATCGGCCAGATCGCGCATGACCTCGTTGAGGCCCCACCACGTGTGCAGGAGCAGCACGGGCGCCCCGGGCGATGGGCGGGCGGGCGCGAGGTAGGCATTGGTGTCTCCAGCCGCCGCCTGGATGCGGATCGTCTCTCCCATGCTCTAGGCGAGCTGCTTGCGCAAGAACGCGACCGTGCGCGAATAGGCGAGCTCGGCAGCATCGGCGTTGTACTCGGGGCGATCCGCCTCGAGGAACCAGTGCCTCGTCCCGGGGTAGACGTACGCCGCGCTCCCCTCACCCAGGGTCTTCGCAAAGTCAGGCACCGCGGCAGAGTCGTCGAACTCATCGCCCTCGGCGAAATGCCCGAGGTAGGCGATCCCGGCCGGCGCCTCGAAGATCCCGCTGTAGAAGCAGACTAGGGCGGCGACGTCGGACCGCGCGGCGGCGACCTCGGTGCCCTCCATGGCGCCGAAGCTCAGGCCGATGATCGCAACACGATCGGCCCGCACGTTGGGGCGCGCCAGGAGATGACCGATCGTGTCCTGCACACGTGCCCGGATGCGGTCGCCGTCGGCCGGGGTGAGCGAGGTGACGAACGCCTTGGCGTCGGCCGGCGTGGTCAGGACGGTGCCGTCGAACAGGTCCGGCGCCATGACCGTGAATCCGTCTTCGGCCAGCCGATCGGCGAGGTCGCGGATCGTCTGATTCAGGCCCCACCACGGGTGGAGCAGCAGGACGGGCGCCCCCGCCGATGGGCGCGCCGGTGCGACGTAGGTATCGGTGTCGCCGGCGGCAGCCTGGAGTCGTGTCATCTGTCCCATGGGGGCAATGGTACAGACCGATAACGAGTCTGGCCTAAGGCTGGACTATCGGCACGATGACACCGGACGGAAAGTTGGCTTGGGTGCATTGATCGTCGTCAGGGAGCAGAGGCTGAACGTACAGGGTGAGGATCCGATTCGCGGCTCGATCGCCAAGCTGCAGCTCGATGATGCCGGCGTCAAGGGTCGTGGAAACTGGGTCGAACCCTCCAGCCTCGCGGAGATCGTCGACGAGACGCGAGGCATCGGCCCGGGCGGCGATCCCGCATCGCACCACGAGCTGCGGCTCGTCGGGTGAGCCAACGTCGGCGCCCCAGGAGAGGATCTCTCCGCCCAGCGGCCACGGCACGTCAGCGACATCAGGCGGCAGGTCTGCCAGCGCGCCGCCGTAGAGATCCGCGTAGACGAAGACGCGGAAGCGCAAGGCCTGAACCGTGCATGGATCACGCTCGGCCCAGGCGTCGTCCGGCAACCAGGAATCGAACACCAACATCTTGGCGCCCAACGCGTCCAATGCCTCCCGCTCGGGGGACGGCTCGTAGTAGAGGGCATCGTCGGAGAACATCGACGCCCAGTGGATGGTAACGGCATCGGTACCCGAGCCCAGCGATATGCCATAACCATTGCCGTCACGTCCGGGTGGTTCGACGTTGGGCAGTGCCACCGGGGTGTAGGAGCCACTCGTACCGAAGAGACCCGTCGCCGTGACCGTCTCACGCAATTGTGCTAGCCCGGCCGGCGTGAGACGACGGGCAAGCATCCAGGCCCCGTCGATAACGTCCAATGGGCTGGAGACCTCGACCCACGTGCGATCAGGGGTGAGGACATGTCCATCCTCGTACACGCTGATGAGCCACTGCCGCCCCGTGCCCGAGAAGTAATCGACCCGCAGGGCGAGCGGAACCGTCTCGTCGAGGTCGTCGCAGGCCGCGTACAGCGCGACGGGTGGGGGCAGCGGCGTGGGGCTGGGGATGGGGCTGATCGAGGGAGCCTCGGAAGCGTCGACGGCCGTGCTCGCGGTCGGGCTTGACGGGGTCGGAGTCGAGGTTGCCCTGGCGAACGGAAAGATGTTGGCAGCCGCCAGTCCGACCAGGATGGCCGCCGCGACCACCAGGGGGATCCCCACCAGTGCCGTCCGGTTTCTCATCTCGTTAGCTCGAAGGTATGGACGGTCGACGGCGCCGCGTCAAGGGATTTGCAGATTAGAACATTCGTTCTATCATTCGACGTCCGATGGGTACGCCGGACGCCGACTACTGCGAGCTTCACGCTCACTCCAACTTCAGCTTCCTCGACGGTGCCAGCCATCCCGAGGAGCTGATCGCGCGGGCCGCGCAGCTGGGCATGCCGGCGCTGGCCGTCACCGATCACGCCGGCCTCTATGCAGCGGTCCGTCTCGTAAAGGCGGCCGCCCAGACCCGGACCGATGATGCCCGGGCCGCGGGCCTCTCCGCGGTCACCGCCATCATCGGGATCGAGCTGACCATCCCGCGCGACGAAGGGGAGCTGCGCCTGGCTCGCCGCGGGCGCAAGCTCAACGATCCGTTTCGCGGGGAGCGGGCGAGCCGTGGCTGGCCCGGTGAGCTGCACGCCGGCCCGATCCCCGGCGATCACCTCGTCCTGCTGGCACGCGATGCCGCCGGCTACACCGCCCTGTCGAGACTCGCCAGCCGTGGCCATCTCGCCGGGGAGAAGCAGTACCCGATCTTCACGCGGGAGCTGGTCGAGGCCGCGCTCGACGAGGGGCACGGCCACCTGGTCGGGCTCTCCGGCTGTCGCAACGGGGAGGTGCCGCGCCACCTGCTCGCCGGGGAGCGGGACGCGCGCCCGCGAAGCAGCGCAGGCGCTGGGCGCAGCCACTTCCCGGATGGCGACTTCGCGGTGGAGCTCTCGCACCACCTCGAGCCCGACGACGACTGGCTCGTGGCGCAGCTCGCCGAGCTGGCCGAGGAGGCCGGCCTGCCGACGGTCGTCACCAACCAGGTGCACTACGCGACGCCCGGGGGCCATCGGCTCCAGGACGTGCTGGTCTGCATCCGGCACGGCGCCACCCTGGACGAGGCGCGCGAGCTGCTCCTGCCCAACGCCGAGTTCCGCCTGAAGGGCGCCGCCGAGCTGGCGAGGATCGGCGTCGGGCTGCCGGACGCGCGCGCCCGCCACGCCTGGGAGGCTGGGATGACGGGCGCCGCCGCCATCGGCCGATCCTGCGCCCTCGACCTGAACTTCGAGCGCTATCGGTTCCCGGGCTTCACGGTCCCCGAGGGGGAGACGCCGTTCTCATATCTCTACCAGCGTGCACACGAGGGCTTACGGCGTCCGTTATCGGCCCATTACCAGGCAGTCGGTGAAGCAGCTGGCGCACGAGCTGGAGATCATCGAGCGGACCAACCTGGCCGAGTTCTTCCTGATCGTGTGGGACCTGATGGAGTTCGCGCGGGGCAACGGGATCATCGGCCAGGGACGGGGGAGTGCCGGCGACTCGATCGTGGCCTACTGCCTGGGCATCACCAAGGTCGACCCGATCGCCCACAAGCTCCTCTTCGAGCGCTTCATCAACGAGGCGCGGACGCTGCCGGACATCGACATCGACTTCGACGTCAACCGCCGCGAGGAGGTGATCCAGTACCTCTACAACCGCTATGGCGCCGATCACGCCGCGATGGTCTGCACCGTGATCACCTACCGCGCCCGATCCGCCGTGCGCGAGGTGGCCAAGGCGCTCGCCTTCCCGCTCGAGCTGGTCGACCGGGTGGCCAAGGCGCTCGACACCCGCGACGCGACCGATGTCGCCGCTGACCTGGCCGCCGACGGCACCTTCGGCTGGCTCTTCGAGGAGCTGGGCGCATGCGCCGGCGCACCGATGCCGGCCAGCCGCTGGTCGGGCACGACCCCGACAGCCCCTGGCACGGCAGCGGCCATCTCGTCCTGCGACCCGACCTGGCGGCCGCCGAGGCGCGTGCGCGGGACGCGGCCGGCGACCACGACGGTCGGCCGTACAGCGAGAGCGGCTGGGTCCCGCCGCGGCGCCCCTCGGTGCTCGACCAGTCGGTGGTATCGGTCAAGCACGAGGGCTGGGAGCAGAAGCGCTACGGGCCGGGCGGCCTGAAGCAGGTCGCGGAGCCGCCGGCCGTTCGCGTCCATCCGGAGACCGGCACACCGATCGAGGAGCGCCGCCGCCCGAGTGTGCTGCCGCAAATGCGTGCAGCGCATGAAATCGCACCGGAGACAGGCCTCCGGGGACGTCTCATGCATCAGGCGAATGAGGCAACACCAGAAGAGGTCCATCCGCTCGATCTGATGCACCAGGTGAATTTCGCATCCGCGCTGGACCAGGAACCAGCCGTGCACGCCTGGCCACGCAACCGCTGGCAGTGGCTCCTGCAGCTGTGCGCCGAGATCGACGGCTTCCCGCGCCACCTGGGGATCCACGTCGGCGGGATGCTCGTCACCCGCACGCCGCTGATCGACCTCGTCCCGATCGAGCGCGCCACGCATGCCGGGCCGGGTGGTCACGCAGTACGACAAGGAGGACATCGAGGCGCTCGGGCTGGTGAAGATCGACCTCCTCTCCCTGCGCACGCTGGGCGTGGTGAGCGAGTGCCTCGACAAGATCGAGCGCGACACGGGGACCAGGATCGACCTCGACGCACTCCCCCACGACGACCCCGAGGTCTTCAGGACGATCACCGCGGCGGACACGGTCGGCATGTTCCAGATCGAGAGCCGCGCCCAGATGCAGGCGCTCCCCAAGTCCCGCCCGGAGCGCTTCGAGGACCTGGTGGTGCAGGTCGCGATCATCCGACCCGGCCCGATCCAGGGCAACGCCGTCCACCCCTACCTGCGACGAAGAGCCGGCACCGAACCGGTCACCTACCTGCATCCGAGCCTCCAGCCCATCCTCGAGGACACCCTGGGCGTGATCCTCTACCAGGAGCAGGTGATGCAGATCGCGATCGAGGTGTGCGGCTACACCGCGCTCGAGGCCGACATCTTCCGCAAGGCGATGGGCTCGCACCGCAGCCACGCCAAGATGCAGGCCGAGCGCCAGCGCTTCGTGACAGGCGCCATGCGCACCGGGCTCACCGAGCCGCGACGCGGACGACCTCTTCCAGCGCTGCTCCGCCTTCGCCGAGTTCGGCTTCGCGCGGGCCCACGCCGCGGCCTTCGCCAAGATCACCTACGACACCGCCTGGCTGAAGCTGCACTACCCCGCCTACTACTGCGCCGGGGTCCTCAACAACCAGCCGATGGGCTTCTACTCGCCGGCCGTGATCGTGGGCGACGCCAAGCGGCACGGCGTGCGGGTGCTGCCGGTCGACGTCAACCGCTCGCGCTGGGAGCACGAGGTCGAGCCGCTCCCCGAGGGCGGCATACGCGCTGCGGCTGGGGATGCGCCAGGTGAAGGGGATCGACGAGAGCGCGCGCGAGGCGCTCGAGCGCGAGCGCGCCATCGGTCCGTACACGGGCGTGCGCGACTTCGTGTCGCGCATGGGCCTGGGCGAGCAGGTGGTCGAGCGGCTGATCGCCATCGGGGCGTTCGACTGGACCGATGCGCCCCGCCGCGAGCTGCTCTGGCAGCTGCGCAGCACCCTGGCCGACGCGAACCCCGCGCGTCCCGCGCTGGGCCTCACCGACGACGCGCAGCGCGAGCTCGGGCGCGACCCTCCCGCCGATGACCTTCGCCGAGAACGGATGGCGGCCGACTACCGGGAGCTTGGCCTGTCACCGACCGCCCATGCGGTGGAGCTCTTCCGGGAGCGGCTCGCACTCCGGGGAGTGCTGAGCGTCGCCGAGGTCGGCAAGCGGCGGAATCGGTCGCAGGTAAGGCTGGCGGGCGTGGCGGTCAGCATCCAGCACCCGATGACCGCCAAGAACTTCGTCTTCATCGCCCTGGAGGACGAGACCGGCATGATCAACGTCACGGTCCGGCCGCAGGTCTACACCGAGTACCGCGCGATCCTGCATCGCAACCCGCTGCTGGTGATCGACGGCACGCTCCAGGTCGAGGGCGAGGTGCTCAACGTCGTTGCCCGGCGGATCCACCCGGTTGCCACGGTGATCGCCGAAGACGCCCGCGAGACGCGCGTGCCTCTCGCCAAGCAGCAGCGAATGTTCCGCTGAGATGACCTACGCGAGGAGCAGGGCGGCGCCCGCGAGCAGGAGATAGGCCCCCAGCCCGCCCAGGATCAGGATCCAGCGCATCGAGGCGGGGATGCGCGACCCGCCCGCTACCAGGTAGCCGATGGGGCCGATGAGCGGCACGATCAGCACCGCCGCCGTCCATGCCACGCGGGCCCGGTTGCTCAAGTCGTCGCGTCGCGCGAGGTCCCAGAGCGAGAGCACGACCCAGGCCGTGTAGAGCATGAACGGGAAGAGATAGCCATACAGGCCGATCATCACCCCGAATGGGCCGATGGCCAGCAGCGGAATGCCCATGATCGTCACCTCCGGTGTGGTGGTCTTGCCGTCAGCGCCCGCTGCGGCAAGTGTCTCGAGCTCATCCATCGTGCGCACGACGACGCTGCCCGGCACCGCCGTCTCGGGGATCGCCATGGCCACGGCGGCCGTCTCCGCGTCCGGCATCCTGGCCTGGTCGGGCGGCGCCGGCTGCGTCCTGTAGTCGCCGCTGCGATTGTGACCGTTGAGCGCCTCCGCGAAGCGGGTCAGCAGCCCGATCGTGGCGCCCCACTCGCCGCCTCCGTCCTGCCCGGGGAGCGGCGTGCCGCAGCCGTTGACCACCTCGATCCCGACTGGCGAGCTCGAATCGTGCTCATTATCTGCGAAGCAGTCGCCTCCGCCGCCCGGCGCCCCGAGGGCGAGGTCCGCGCGTCCGGAGCGGCGCACGAGGTTGAACTCGATCCGATTCCCGCTCGTCAGCCACAGGTTGGAATCGATGTTGGGCAGCAGCGCGATCCCGTAGCTGACGTGGTCCTCGACCAGGTTGCCGCTGATCTCGTTGTCGCGACCGCCGCCGACCAGGATCCCGACGCCGAGCGTCGGCCAGAGGAGCCGCTTGGCGGGCGCATCGGTGTTGTTGTTGTCGTGGACCCAGTTGCCGGCGATCGTCGCCCCGCGCTGGGGCGCCAGCCGCTCCGAGTCGAGCGTGTTGGGCACGATCCCGCCCATGTTGTTGCGCCACTCCGAGTTGACGATCAGCAGGTCGCCGCCCGCGTTGGTTCCCGAGAAGCCGATGGCGTTGCCCTCCGCCACGATGTCGGTGATGACGGCATGGCACGGGAAGCACTGGCCGATGTAGAAGCCCGAGTCGGGGTGGCCAGAGGCCCAGCTGTGCTCGATGCGTCCCCAGACCGAGTTGAAGGCATAGATCCCGTAGTCGCCGTTGGCGTAGGCGGTGAGGTACGAGCCGCGGTAGCCGTTCACGCTGCTCCAGTACACGCCGTTCGCCTGGTAGTGGCGAGTGGTGAGGTTCTCGACCACGACTCCATCGGCCTCGACGACGTGGACCCCGTTGGCCAGCTTCAGCTCGCCGTCGAGGATGACCGTGTTGCGGTCCACCCCACGGATCGTGAGATAGGGCGTCAGGACCAGGACCGCCTCGTGGTACACGCCCGGCGCGACCAGGACCAGGTCCCCCGGCTTCGCCTCGTCGACGGCGCCCTGGATGGTGGCTGCGTCCTGTGGCACGCGGATCGTGTCGCCGGCGCGGCTGGGCACCGGTTCGCGGCCCGGCCCGACATCCGTGCCGCCGCCCCCGGGGAGCGGTGCGTCGCCGACGACGACGATGCCGGACATCCCGATGCCGCCCGCCGCGCCGTGCAGGGTGCAGAAGTAGCGATATGCGCCGGCCTCATCAAAGGTCCAGCTGAATTCGTCGCCACTCTCCATGTCGCCCGAGTAGAAGCTGCCGTCGTCGGCGGCGACGTTGTGCACGTTGCGCCCCAGGTTCTGCCACTCGACCTGCGTGCCGGCCGGCACCCGGACGACCTCAGCGGCGAAGAAGTCGTCGAGGGCCGAGACGTGGAAGTAGCCCTCGCCGGCCATCGTCGGGTCGGGGGCGGCCCCCAGCGGCAGGAGGACGAGCGCGAGCGCGGCCAGGAGTGAGCCGATCCGCATCGACGCGGACCATACCATCGTCAGATCCCGCGAACCTCTGGCTGACCGTCTCGGGCCCGGGCCGTGGACGGTCCGAAGGCCCGTGAAGTTGCATGGAACTCTCTCCGTATCGGGGCCGTCCTGACGGCAACCGAACGAGAGGACCCCACCCATGCGTCGCCTCGCTGCCCCCCTCGCCGCACTGGCCGTGACCCTGGCACTCGCCGCGCCGACCCTGGCCTGCGGCGGACTCATCGGTCCCAATGGGGCCGTCAACCTGCTTCGCACCACGACCCTCGCCGGCTACCACGACGGCGTGGAGCACTACGTGACCGCCTTCGAGTTCGCCGGTGGCGGCGGCTCGTTCGGCAGCCTCATCCCGCTGCCGGGGATCCCGACCAGCGTCGTTCGCGGCGGGGACTGGACCCTCCAGCGCCTGATCCGCGAGACCGATCCGCAGCCCCTCTTCTTCGAGGCGGCAGCCGGCGCCGCGGAGGATCGCGCCATCGTCCTGCAGGAGGTCCGCATCGACGCGCTCGACATCACCATCCTGCAGGGTGGCGGCGCCGAGATCGGGGTCTGGGCCAGGGAGCACGGCTTCTCACTCCCGCCCGATGCACCCGAGGTGCTCGACTTCTACGCCTCCCGCTCGCCGATCTTCATGGCAGCCTCCTTTGACGCCGATGCGGCCGCTGAGCGCGGC
Organism: uncultured Chloroflexia bacterium; assembly: GCA_963782015.1. Taxonomy (GTDB): domain Bacteria; phylum Chloroflexota; class Limnocylindria; order QHBO01; family QHBO01; genus CF-167. The sequence goes on along the minus strand of CAWAHY010000004.1, from coordinate 217,700 downwards.
CAGGCGATCGGCGATGGCACCCCGGTGCACCTCACCATCCCGACCGCGAATCCCTGGGTGCCGCTCCGCATCCTGGCCCTGGGCAAGAGCGCCGGCGAGGCGGTGCAGGCGGATGTCTACCTGCTGACCGATGACCGCCCGGCCCTGCTGCCCGATCCGGGGAGCAAGCTGGCGGCCGGCGGCATGAAGCTGGCCCACAGCGCGTCGGCCGGCGAGGGGCTGCTCGCCGACCTGCGCTCCGACAAGGGGATGGAGTGGATCCCGGCGTCGGCGTGGCTGACCAAGGTGGAGGTCGACGCCTCCGCGGCGGACCTGCGCTTCGACCTGGCGATCGACGCCTCCGGGCGCCGGCCAGCCGTCCCTGCGTGACGCGGGCCTCGCCCCCTTCGGCCCGCTGCCTGCCCCGACCTCGCTGACTCCCCTCTGGATCCTGCTCCTTGCAGGTGTCCTGCTCGTCCCGCTCGGTGGTGCGTGGCTGGTGGCCAGCGCGGCGCGCAACGGAGGTGGCCGGCCGCTCGCCGGCGCCTGAGATGCCCTCCCCCCGCGTGCGGTCGGCGGCCCTGGTCCTGCTCCTCCTGGCGGGCCTGGCCGCCGGCTGCAGCCTGCATCCGGCAGCGCAGCGGGTCGAGATCCGGATTCACTACTCGCACTTCGCCGCGACCGCGCTCTCCGTGCCCCATGGGGTGCCGATCACCTTCGTCCTGATCAACGAGGACCCGATCGACCACGAGTGGCTGATCGGCGACGCCGCCTTCCACGAGAAGCACCGCCACGGCACCGAGGCGCATCACGGCGCTCGTCCGAACGAGGTCTCGCTCGCGCCGCTCGACGCGGTCGAGACGACGCTGGTCTTTGACGCGCCCGGGACGCAGCAGTTCATCTGCCACATCCCCGGCCACGAGGCCTACGGCATGGTCGGGACGCTCACCATCACCTGAAAACAGGCTAGACCGGCGCCACCGACGCGCCGAGCACCGTCGGCAGCACGTTGCCGAACAGGTAGCCGGCGATCCCGGCAAATGCGCCGAGCACCAGGATCTCCAGGCCGGATCGGAGCCAGTGCTGTCGTGTCCAGCGGGACTTGAGCACGCCGATCCCGAAGAGGACGGCGGCGCTGGCCACGACGGCCGCCCAGGTCGCGATCGCGATCGGCAGGACCAGGTAGGCGAGGAGCGGTACGAGCGCACCCAAGGCCGAAGCTGGCGCCCATCACCAGCGCCCCCTGGAACGGGGTCCCCTCGGCGTGCTCGCTGGCGAGGCCCAGCTCCTTCTCGACCATCGTCTTGAGCAGCACCTCCGGATGCGCCGCGATGGTGCCCGCCATGGCCGAGGCCTCTCCCCGAGGCAGGCCGTCCTCCTCGAGCATGTAGGCCATCTCGGCCTCGGCCTCGCCGGGGCGCTCCGCGACCTCCTCTCGCTCGCCGCTGATCTGGGCGGCGAAGATCTCGCGCTGGCTCTTGCTGCTCATGTACTCCCCGGCGGCCATGCTGAAGACGCCCGCGAGGCCCGTCGCGATGCCGGCGATGAGCACCGGGACGCGGTCCGCGGAGGCCCCCGCCACGGTGCTCACCACGGCCAGGGTGCTGACCAGCCCATCCTGCGCCCCGAAGATCGCCTCGCGGATCTCGCCGAGCAGGCTCGCCTTGCGACGCTCATCGGCGAGGTGCTCGCGGACCCAGTTGCGGTCGAACTCGGCGGCGGGCAGGTCCGGACGCGACGGGGGGATCGGCTCGGCTGTCATCGGCGGATCGTAGCCGAGGCACGGAACGAGCGGGTCGTCACTCGCGTCCCGCTTGTACAGCTCGCTTACCATAGCCCGCAGAGGACAGACCGATGCCCACCCCTGACCGGCGCGCACCACGCCGCTTCTCCGCGCAATCGCTCGCGATCGCGAGCTTGCTGGGCTTCGTGCTTGCGATCACCGCATGCAGCGCCGCATCAGCCCCGCTTTTCGGCAACGTCGGCGAAGACCTCAGCGGTGGGGACGGGGCGCCCGCCGGGCAGCCCGGCGGCAACGGGGACGGCGGCGGCGACCCGCCCGCCAGCCTGGCCGATCGCATGATCATCAAGACCGGCGATATCAGCATCGAGGTTCCCAACGTGTCGGCCGCCCTGGCTCGCGTGCGTGCCATGGCGATCGAGCTGGGCGGCTACGTCGGCGGCTCGCAGTCCGGCACCTTCGACCAGAGCGCGACCCTGACCCTTCGCATCCCGGCAGCTCGGTTCGACGAGGCGCTGACGCGTCTCCACGCGCTGGACGGGGACGTGTTGGCCGAGGCGACGCGCGAGGATGACGTGACCACCAGCGTCGTCGACCTCGAGGCACGGCTCCGGAACCTCCAGGCCTCGGAGACGCAGTATCGAACGCTGCTCGCGCGGGCCGAGAAGATCGAGGACATCCTCGCCGTCCAGACGCGGCTCGACGACGTCCGCGGCCAGATCGAGCAGCTGCAGGCGCAGCTCAAGGAGCTGACCGGCCTCGCCGATCTCGCCACCCTGAGCGTCACGCTCGTCCCCGGTGCCGTGCAGCAGGCCGCCGGCAACTGGGATCCGGGGAAGACCGTCACCGAGGCGTTCGCGGCGCTGGTCGGCTTCGTCCAGGACCTCGGCAACGGCGCGATCTGGCTCGTCATCGTGGTCCTGCCGGCCGCCGTCGTGATCGGGATCCTGGGCTGGCTCCTGCTGCGGCTCTTCCCGGGGCTTCGCGGGCGGCTGCGCGGGGCACCGAAGGAGTAGGTCCGGCTAGCGGGGTGCCTGGCGGCCGGCCACCCTCCAGGCGAGCGGCAGCAGCGCCGCAGCGGCGGCGATCTTGATCAGGTCCCACGGGACGAAGTCGAGCGCGCCGTAGCGAATGGCGTCGCCGGCGCTGAGAGGCACGACGGCGGCGAGGACCGGCACCCCGACGGCGTAGATCACCACGTTCCCGATCGCCATCAGGCCGATTGCGCCGAGCGGCGACCGATCCCAGCCGCGCTCCGCGAGCCACCCGACCACCGCCCCCGCGATGACGAAGCCCGCGAGGTATCCGGCGGTGACGCTCAGGTGGCCGTCCGTGGTGAGGCCAGACGAACCGCCGGCGAAGACGCCGAGCCCGGCGGCGCCCAGGGCCATGTACAGCAGCATCGAGATCGGGCCGAGCCGTGAGCCAAGGACCGTCCCGACCAGCAGCACCGACGCGGTCTGGAACGTGTACGGGACGCTCGGGTTCCACGGTGCGAACCACTGGATCTGGGCGGCGATCGCGGTGAGCCCAGCGCCACCGAGCACCAGCAGGATCGCGCGCACGGCCCGCGCGGATTCGCTCACGCCAAAGGCGGGGACGGCGACCTCGGCCAGGGTGGCGGCGCGGATGGTCATGGGTGACTCCTCGTTCGTTGCGGCCCGGTCTCCGGTGGCGATGGTACTGCGTCGATCAAGGGGTGAGGTGGTGGCGCCTGCGCTAGACTGCGCCTCGGTCCTTTAAGCCCGGCACTGCGATGCCGGAAAGGAGCGGAAGATGGTCGCCACACTCCCGAGCAAGCGCACGACGCCATCCGCCATTGAGCGGGAGGCGTCGTTTTCGTTCGCGGACGGCGTGCTCGCGCTGGAGGGCGGCACCCTCCTCCACGGGCGGCTGCGGGGCGCCGCCAGCCCGACTGAAGGCGACCTGATCTTCTCCACCGCGGCCACCGGCTGGGGCGAGATCCTGACCGATCCCTCGTATGCGGGGCAGATCGTGATCCTGACGCACCCGATGGTGGGCAGCTATCGGATCGACCCGAGCGAGCTGGAGTCGGGGCGTGTCCATCCGCGCGCCGTGGTGGTGACGCGGCTCATGACACCGCCCGCCGGCCCCGGGCGCTCGCTGGAGGAGCTGCTGGTCGAGGCGGGGATCCCCGCCCTCGAGGGCGTCGACACGCGCGCCCTGACGCTGGAGCTGCGGCGTGGCGCGGCTCGACGGGCGGTCATCCGGCCGGCCGGCGATGAGGCAGGGGCGCTGCGCGAGGCCGGCGAGGTGATCCGCTGGGACGCGGTGGACCACGTTGCGGCCGTCTCGACCAGGCAGGCTTACACGCTGCCCGCCACCGGGCCATCCCCCGGCCGCGCGACGCTCGTCGACTTCGGCGTCAAGCGCTCGCTGCTGCGGGCGCTGACCGGGCGCGGGCTGGCGGTGACGGTCCTGCCCCACGACGCAACCGCCGCCGACGTGGCCGCCACCCAGCCCGACCTGGTCGTCCTCTCGCCGGGGCCGGGCGATCCGTCGCGCATGGCGCCGCAGATCACGACCGTGCGGGAGCTGGCGAAGCGAGCCGTGGCCGGTGGGACGCCGATCCTTGGGATCTGCCTGGGGCATCAGCTGCTCGCGCTGGCGGCCGGCGCCGCCACGCGCCGGCTGGCGGTCGGCCACCACGGCGGGAACCACGCGGTGCTCGAGCTCGGCACGGGACGCGTCGACATCGGGGCGCACAACCACGAGGTAGAGGTGCTTGGACGGTCCGGCGCTCGCCGGCCGCCGGCTATCGGGTCAGCCATCGCGACCTCAACGACGGGACGCTCGAGGGGCTGGTCCACGCGTCGGGCCGGATCGCATCGGTCCAGTTCCACCCGGAGGGGGCTCCCGGCCCGATCGACGCGGCACGCATCTTCGACGTCGCCCTGCAGCGCGCCACCGCATGACCCCGCGCAAGGTCCTGGTGATCGGCTCCGGACCGATCGTCATCGGGCAGGCCGCCGAGTTCGACTACGCCGGGGTGCAGGCCTGCCTGGCGCTGCGTGGCGAGGGGGTCGAGACGGTGCTCGTCAACTCGAATCCCGCCACCGTCATGACCGATCCGGACGTGGGCGGCACGGTGGTGATCGGCCCGCTGACGGTCGAGCATCTCGAGCGGGTGATCGAGGCGCATCGGCCCGATGCCCTGCTCCCGACCCTTGGCGGCCAGACGGGGCTCAACCTGGCGGTCGCGCTCGACGATGCCGGGGTGCTGGAGCGGTACGCCGTGCGGGTGCTCGGCACGCCGCTCGCCGCGGTGCGCGCGGCGGAGGACCGGGGTGGCTTTCGCGAGCTGGTGATGCGGATCGGGGAGCCGGTGCCGGAGAGCGCGGTGGTGGAGTCGGTCGAGGACGGGCTGCGCTTCGTCGAGGAGCTTGGCGCCCCCGTCGTGGTGCGCCCGGCGTTCACGCTGGGCGGCGGCGGCGGTGGCTTCGCCTCCACGCCGGCCGAGGCGCGCGAGCGGCTGGCAACCGGTTTGGCGGCCAGTCCCATCGGCCAGGTGCTGGTCGAGCGCAGCCTGCTCGGCTGGTACGAGATCGAGTTCGAGGTCCTGCGCGACGCCTCCGACACGGCGATCGCCATCTGCGGCATGGAGAACCTGGACCCGATGGGCGTCCACACCGGCGACTCGATCGTGGTCGCGCCCATCCAGACCCTGCCCGACCCGCTCGTCCAGCGGCTGCGCCGCTGCGCGCTGAAGATCGTTCGGGAGCTGCGCCTGGAGGGCGGCTGCAACGTCCAGCTGGCCGTGCGCCCCGATGGGGGCGACTACCGGGTGATCGAGGTCAACCCGCGCGTCTCACGCTCCTCGGCGCTGGCGAGCAAGGCGACCGGCTACCCGATCGCCCGCGTCGCGGCCCTGATCGCGCTCGGCAAGCGGCTCCACGAGCTGCCGAACCCTGCCACCGGCTCCGGCAGCGCCGCCTTCGAGCCCGCGGTCGACTACGTCGTCGTCAAGCTGCCGCGCTGGCCCTTCGACAAGTTCCCGGCCGCCGACCGCTCGCTGGGGATCCAGATGAAGGCGACCGGCGAGGCGATGGCGATCGACCGCGAGTTCGGCCCCGCCCTGCTGAAAGCGATCCGCTCGCTCGAGCCGCGGGGGCATGGCTGGCTCTGGGAGGCGGCGGAATGGGAGCTCTCGCATCGGGCTCCGGATGACCTCGCGTCCTTCCTGGCGCCGAGCGACACCCGCCTGTGGCGGATGGTCGCCCTCCTCCGCCATGGCTGGACCGATGCCGACGGGCTGAGTGCGGCAACCGGGATCGCGCCGTGGTTCACCGAGCGCCTGGCGGAGCTGGTGGACGCCGAGACGGGCCTCGTCGGCGGTTCGCTGCTTGACGCCAAGCGAGCCGGCTTTGGCGACGCCGATATCGCCGAGCTGAGCGGCGTGCCGGCGGTCGCGGTGCGCCGGGCGCGGGTCCGGGCGGGGATCCGTCCCGCCTACCGTCGCGTCGACACCTGCGCCGGCGAGTTCCCGGCCGAGACGCCCTACTTCTACTCGTCGCACACCGTGCCCGAGGTCGCGCCGCCGACGGAGCGGCGCAGCGTGATCGTGGTCGGCTCCGGGCCGATCCGGATCGGGCAGGGGATCGAGTTCGACTACTGCTCGGTGCGCGCCGCGTGGGCGATCCGCGAGATGGGGCTCGACGCGGTCGTCATCAACAACAACCCCGAGACCGTGTCGACCGACTACGACGCCTGCTCGCGGCTCTACTTCGAGCCGCTCGACGCCGAGAGCGTGCTCGACGTCATCGACCACGAGCGCGCGCTGACCGGCGAGCCCCCGCACGTCGTGCTCACCTTCGGCGGGCAGACGGCGATCGACCTGGCCAAGGAGCTGGCCTATGCCGATGTGCCGATCGCCGGCCTCACGGCCGAGGCGATCGAGCTGACCGAGGACCGGGAGCGCTTCGCCGCCCTCCTCGATGAGCTGGGGATCGAGGGGCCGCACGGGCGCGTTGCCGCAGATGCGGGCGAGCTCCGTGCCGCGCTCGGCGCGATCGGCCTGCCGGCGATCGTCCGCCCGTCATGGGTGATCGGCGGCCGGGGGATCGCCGTGCTGCGTGGTGCGGCGGACCTCGACGCGCTGCTGACGACCGAGGTCGGCTGGCCGCTGCGGGTGGACGGCATGGTGGAGGGCGATCGAGCTCGACGTCGACGTGATCAGCGACGGGCGTGACTGGTGCGTGCCCGGCATCCTCGAGCAGCTCGACCCCCCCGGCGTTCACTCGGGTGACTCCGTGGCGGTGTTGCCGCCGCAGCGCGTCTCACGCGCGATCCAGGAGCGGGCCGCCGAGGTGGCGGGACGGATCGCGCTGCGGCTGGGCGTGCTGCGGCATGCTCAACGTGCAGATGATCGTGGCCGGTGAGCGGGTCGTGGTGATCGAGGCGAACCCGCGTGCCAGCCGCACCGTCCCCATCGTGGCCAAGGCCACCGGCCGGGATGTCGTCGCCGCTGCGGTGCGCTGTGCGCTGGGCGCGACCCTGGCCGAGGCGGGGTGGCCTCCCGGGCTTGCGCTCGACGCGGCGCTGGTGGCGGTCAAGACGCCGATCGGTTCCCTCTGGCGACTGCCGGGGGTGGATGCCGCGCTCGGGCCGGAGATGCGCTCAACCGGGGAGGTGCTGGGCCTGGCGCCCGACTACGCGGGCGCGATGGCGGCAGCCGAGGCGGCCGCGGCGGCCCACCGCTGAGTCGCTAGCGGCGACGCCGAGCGGCGGCGGCCTGCTTGCGTGGCCGGGTCGTTCAGGCGCCGGCGCAGGTAGCCACCGTAGAAGCCGGCCAGGCCACCGATGCCGGCCTGCAGCAATCCGTTTGTGAAGCAGATACGTGGCGACCTGCGACGGCGTCGCCAGCGCGTTGATGGCCGGGTCACCAGCGAACAGGGCAATGAAGTAGATCGCGTACGCGATGTAGCCGACCACCGCGGCCACGAAGCCGTAGAACCACGGGCGCTGCCAACCGATCCAGCCCGCCGCGACCAGCGCCCCGAAGGACACGAACGAGGCGATGGTGCCGAAGATGCTCCGGCCCTCCTGCACGGTCAGCACGTACGAGGCCGCCCACAGGATGCCCATCCCGATCCCCGCGTACAGGTTCTGCCGGATGAGCCAGCCACCCAGCACGAGCGGCCGCAGCCGACCGGTGTAGGTGAACCCGGTCAGTGGCGGAGGCTTCCCGGGCAGCGGTGCCGCGGGCGGGAAGAGGCGTGCCAGGAACGACATCGAAGGCTGGCGAGCCGGCGCCGCCGCGACCTCGTCCGAATCTTCAATCGGGGTGCGCCCCTGCGCCGCGAGGCGTGAGCGTCGACGCGCCTCAGCCCGGCGCTCGGCGTCGCGCTGGGCCTCCGTCTTCTTGGACATGAGCGGCGATTGTACGCGCGGGCATCGGCGCGTGGAAGGCTTGCAGTAAGCGCCGCCTAAGCGTCGGATAAGCCGCGACCCGCCATCCTGCCGCGGCCTGCACGCCTCCCGCCCTCGAGGTGTGCCGTGCCCGTCCCCCCGTCCGTCTGCCGTCGCTCGTCGCTCGTTCGTCGCACTTGCCTCCATCGGCCTGCTGATGATTGCCATCGACCAGGCCGTGGCCGTCCCGCTGGAGGGCGAGGCCATGGGTCCCGTCGGCCTGGTCTCGGGCACGCCGTCCGACCACCTCGTGGTGAGCGAGGTGATGACCGGCGGCGCCAGCGCTTCGGACGAATTCATCGAGCTCTACAACCCGACCCCGGCGACCCAGCCGCTCGAGGGCCTGGAGGTCGTCTACGTGACCTCCACCGGCGCGACGGTCACGCGCAAGGCGGCATGGGCCCTTGGCGCTGCCGGCCTGGCGCCGGGGGCACACCTGCTGATCGCGAACACCGCCGGCCTCTTCGCGGGCATCGCGGACATTGCGTATTCGAACGGATTGGCGGCAACCGGCGGAAGCGTGGCGCTTCGGGCCCAGGGCGCGGCCACCGCGATCGACGCGGTAGGGTGGGGCAGCGCGGCGAGCACCTGGCTCGAGACGCAACCGGCGCCGGCGCCGCCGGCGGCCAGCAGTCTGGAACGGCTCCCCGGCGGCGTGTCCGGATCTGGCCAGGACACCAATGACAACCTCATCGACTTTGCCATCCAGCCGATCCCGGATCCGCAGAACACGGGCTCTCCGCCGATCGTGGTCGCGACACCGACGCCGCTCCCCAGCGAGTCGCCTGCGCCATCGGGGACGCCGGGGGCGAGCGCCACCGCGTCTGCAGAGCCGACTCCCAGCGAAACAGCGATCCCGATCCCGACTGACACGCCATCGCCCGCGGAGTCCAACGAGCCCGAGCCCCTTGGAGACGGCGACGCCCACGCCGACTCCGACCCCGACTCCGACTCCGACGCCGTCACCGGCACCCTCGCCGATCACGATCGCCGAGGCACGCGCCCTGCCCGACGGGAGCGAGGTCCTCGTGGAGGGCGTCGCCCTGACCGGCGCCGACTTCACCGAGGGCGGTGGCTACCTCGTGGATGCCGGCGCGGGCATCGCCGTGCTGCTCGACGACGGCACCTTTTCGCGCGGCCAGCTCCTGCGCATCGCCGGAACGGTCGATGACCGCTACGCCCAGCGCACGATCCGGTCGTCAGCCGCGCAGATCACCGTCCTGGGCGCGGGGAGTGAGCCACTTCCCGTGGATACGGACACGGGATCGATCGGCGAAGCATTCGAGGGGCAGCTCGTCGAGCTGACCGGCCTCATCGCCAGCTCGGCCACCACGCTGAGCGGCGGGATCGCATGGGATCTGGACGACGGCAGCGGCGCGATTCGCGTCGTGATCGGCACGGCGACCGGGATCGACACCACCGGCTGGGAGCGGGGCGTGGGCCTGACCCTGATCGGCGTCGCTGGTCAGCGCGACTCGAGCGGCAGCGGCACGTCGGGCTTCCGCGTCCAGCCGCGGGACGCGGCCGACATCGTCGCGGTCGAACCGGCCACGACACCGAGCCCAAGCCCCACGCCGACCGCCCAACCGACGGCGACGGCAACCGCGGCGGCAACTCAGACGCCGACGGCGTCGGAGACCGCGACCCCTCCGCATCCGCCACGCCGGCAGGCGTCCCGCTCGTCTCGCATCGGTGAGGCCCGGGCAGCGGCCGTCGGGACCCACCTTCGGATTCGCGGCGTCGTCACGGCGCAGTCAGGGCTGCTCGAGGCCGGCAGCGCCGTCGTCCAGGACTCGACCGGGGCGATCCTCGTCCGCCTGGGAAGCAAGGCGGGCAGCCTGTCGCTCGGGCAGTTCGTCGAACTGGAGGGGACGCGGGCCACCAAGGCCGGAATGCTCAGCCTGCGTGTCACCAAGCCCGCGCTCCGCCTGGGAACCCTGGCGGACCCAACGCCGATCCGTCGAGCGACCGGGGCGCTGGGCGAGGCGGAAGAGGCCATCGTCGTGATCGCGCGGGGCAAGGTGAGCACCGCGGTCAGCCGGCCGCGGAGCGGGGCCGTCTCGTTCTCGATCGACGATGGCTCCGGGCCGATCCGGGTGACCATCTCGCCGCGCGCGAGCATCGCCACCGGGGCGATCAAGCGCGGCGCCTGGCTCGAGCTGCGCGGCGTGCTCGGCCAGGAGACGACGAGCAAGGAGCCGCTCAAGGGGTATCGCCTCTGGCCGCGGATGCGGGCCGACCTCCATCTGATCGCCGCCCCGGTGGCCGGCGGGGGCGCGACCACCCCCTGCTGCGCGCCGAGCAGCCCGTCCGCTACACCCGCCGGCACGGGTCAGGGTCACGCCGTGCTCCCCGGCGGCGTCCCGCCGACGCTCGGCCGCCCGCACCCGACCATTGCCGCACCAACGCGGGTCACCACCGAACCGCCGAGCGGCAAGGATGAGAGTTCACCCCGTGAGGCGGGGCTGATCGTCTCGGCCATGGGCCTCGCCGCCCTGGCGGGGCTGGCGGCCTGGTTCGGCCGCCGCAGTCGGCCCGGCGGTCTCCCGACCGAGGGCGAGCACCCCTCCGAGCAGATAGAAGGCAGCACTGGAACGGCTGGCCCGCACCTCTCCCTGCTGCGGATCGAGGCGGAAGAGCCCGCGAAGGAGCGGCGTATACTCCCGCCGACCTGACCCTCCACGCTCAAAAAGGAGCATGCCGAGGCCTTGACCGATCTCACCAGCGCGGATGCGCCGCGCACCGGCGACCGCCAGTACCACATCGCCCTGGAGCGTGGCGAGCTGGCGGAGTACATCCTGCTGGTCGGCGACCCGAGTCGCGTGGCGAAGGTCACGGAGCGCTTCGACTCCGTCGAGCTGAACCGCAGCAACCGGGAGATCACCACCGCCACCGGCACCTATCGGGGCATGCGTCTCTCCGTCATGTCGACCGGGATGGGCACCGACAACGTCGAGATCGTGCTCGCCGAGGTGATGGAGATCACCGATTCCGCCACCTTCATCCGCATCGGGTCGTGCGGCGCGCTTCAGCCGGAGATCGCCCTGGGCGACCTGGTCGTGTCGATCGGGGCGGTCCGCCTGGAGAACACCACGGACTTCTACGTCCATCCCGGCTACCCCGCCATCGCCCACCGGGACGTGGTCTGGGCGCTGGAAGCGGCGTGCATCCAGGCCGGCGCTCCCTACCACGTGGGGATGACGGCCACCGCGAGCGGCTTTTACGCTCCGCAGGGAAGGGCGATGCGCACGCTCCCGGTTCGCTATCCTGATCTCGCGGAGGAGCTCCGCCGCCAACGTGTCGCGAACCTCGAGATGGAGTCTTCGGCACTCTTCGTGCTGGCAGGCCTCGCGGGATTGCGGTCGGGGACGGTGTGCGCGGCCTACGCACAGCGCGTCGATGGGACGTTTCTGGAAGGAGCGGCGAAGGAGGCCGCGGAGGCACGCTGTATCGATGTCGGAGTGTCCGGCATCCACCTGCTCTGGGAGATCGACAACGGTGACGAAGGAGATCACCACGCACGCTGGTCAGCCTTGATCGGCGGGCGGGGCGGGGAGCGTTAAGCAAGACCGGTTCCCATGCCGGCACACAAGGAGGCAACTCACCGATGGCGACAACTGGCTACTGCGTCAAGTGCAAGGCCAAGCGGGAGATGAAGGGCGATCACAAGATCACCATGAAGAACGGCAAGCCTGCCACCCAGGGCACCTGTCCGGTGTGCGGCACCAAGATGTTCAAGATCGGCGGCTGACGCCCCGACTTGCCGTTCTGATCAGTCGCGCGGGTCCGGCCCGCGGCGGCTGAATTCCAAGCGTGTCGGCCGCTCGGTCGCGCGTCGTCGGGAGACCGATGGCCGCCGCCGAGCGGCCGATTCTGTGCTCGGCCGCTACAATGTGGGCCTGTGGATGAGCTCGCCGGTCGGTCGATCCTGGCGATCGACCTCGGCGGAACGCAGATCCGCGCCGCGCACGTCAGCCCCGACCTCACCATTTCGTGCCGCCGTGCCGAGGAGACCCGTGACGAGGAGGGCGTGGAGGCGGTGATCGACCGGATCTGCTCCTACGCTCGCGCCGTGCGTGACGACGCCCGCCACGCCGGACTGCCCGATCCCATCGGGATCGGCATCTCCTCTCCCGGCCCGCTCGACCCGTGGCATGGCGTCGTGATCGCGCCGCCCAACCTGGCGGGCTGGCGTGACGTCCCGCTCACCGCTCGCGTCGAGGCGGGCGTCGGCTTGCCCACCTTCCTCGAGCGCGACACGAACGCGGCGGTGATCGCCGAGTGGCGCTACGGCGCCGCCCTCCATGCCGATGACGCTGTGTACGTGACCGTCTCGACGGGGATCGGCGGGGGCCTGATCGTCAACGGTCACCCCGTCATCGGCAAGGACGGCAGCGCCGGCGAGATCGGCCACATCACCGTCGAGATCGACGGCCCGCTGTGCGGCGACGGGATGCCCGGCCACGCCGAGGCGATCGGCTCCGGCACCGCCATCGCGCGCGAGGGCCGGGCGCTGCTCGAGCGCGGCGAGGCCCCGCGCCTCGCCGACCTGGCACGCGACGCCGAGGTCGACGCCGAGCTGGTGGCCCGCGCCGCCGACGAGGGCGACGCCGCCTGCCAGGCGGTCCTCGACCGCGCCTGGACGGCGATCGGCGCCATGTGCGCCAGCCTGGTCAACACCTTGAACCCGGAGGTGATCGTGCTGGGTGGCAGCATCGCCCGCCACCGGCCCGAGCTGCTCGGCGCGGTCCGCGCCGAGATCGATCGGCGAGCATTCCCCGGACCCGCCCGGCGCGTTCGGGTGGAGATGGCCGAGTTCGGCGACGACGTCTCGCTGATCGGCCTGCTGCCCATCGTGAATGAACGATTCGGTGACCCGTCCTACGCGAAGGAGCTCTCGTGACCCGCATCGGCATCAATGGCTTCGGCCGTATCGGCCGTCAGTCCCTCAAGGCGATCCTCGAACGACATCCGGACACGCTCGAGGTGGTGGCGATCAACGACCTGGCGCCGACCGCCACCAACGCGCACCTGTTCAAGTACGACTCCACCTACGGCCGCTTCGACGGTGAGGTGACGCACACCGACACCGAGATCCGCGTAAAGGGCCACACCATCCGCGCCTTCAGCGAGAAGGACCCCGCCGCGCTGCCCTGGAAGGACCTGGGCGTCGAGATGGTGATCGAGTCGACCGGCCACTTCACCGATGCCACCAAGGCCCACGCCCATCTCGACGGTGGCGCGCGCAAGGTGATCATCACCGCCCCCGCCAAGAACGAGGACGTGACGCTGGTGCTCGGCGTGAACGAGGGCGTCTACGACCCCGACCGGCACCACATCGTCAGCAACGCGTCGTGCACGACCAACGGGCTGGCGCTGCCGGCCAAGGTGATCTGGGACTCGTTCGGGATCGAGCACGGCATGATGACCACCGTCCATGCCTACACCAACGACCAGAACGTGCTGGATGTCTTCCACAAGGACCTGCGCCGAGCCCGCTCGGCCGGCCAGAACATCATCCCCACCACGACCGGCGCGGCCAAGGCGCTGGCGCTCGTGATTCCCGAGCTGAAGGGGAAGTTCGACGGGTTCTCGCTCCGCGTCCCGACCCCCACCGTGAGCGTCATCGACTTCGTGGCGATCACCACTCGCCCGGTCACCGCGGAGAGCGCGAACGAGGCGCTCCGCGCCGCCAGCGAGGGCGCGATGAAGGGGCTGCTCGGCTTCAGCACCGAGGAGCTGGTGAGCACCGACTTCCGCGGCGACGAGCGCTCGAGCATCGTCGACGGCAAGTCAACCATGGCTGTCGGCGACAACCTGCTCAAGGTGATCGCCTGGTACGACAACGAGTGGGGCTACAGCTGCCGCGTCGCCGACCTCGCCAGCTTCATGGCCGCCCGCCTGTGAGCAGCGTCGTGAACAAGCAGACCGTTCGCGACATCGACGTCCGCGGCAAGCGGGTCTTCCTCCGCGCCGACCTGAACGTCCCGCTCGACGACGGGCGGATCACCGACGACACTCGCATCCGGGCCAGCCTGCCCACGATCCGATACCTCCTTGACCGCGGCGCGGCGGTGATCCTGGCCAGCCACCTGGGCCGGCCCAAGGGCAAGGTCAACGATGCGCTGCGCCTCAAGCCGGTCGCGGATCGGCTCGGACAGCTGCTCAACCGCAACGTGCGGATGACCGGCGACGCACTGGGGCCGGGGGTGCAGGTGGCGATCGGCAAGCTGCGCGCCGGCGACCTGCTGCTGCTCGAGAACCTCCGCTTTCACGCGGAGGAGGAGGGGAACGACCCGGGCTTCGCCAAGCAGCTGGCCGAGATGGCCGACATCTACGTCAACGACGCGTTCGGTTCCGCCCACCGCGCGCACGCCTCGACGGAGGGGATCACCCACCTGCTGCCGAGCGTGGCCGGGCTCCTCCTGGAGCGCGAGGTCGAGTCGCTCTCGAAGCTGCTCGAGAAGCCGCAGAAGCCGTTCCACACGATCATCGGCGGGGCCAAGATCAGCGGCAAGCTCGAGGTCCTCGAGGCGCTGCTGGCACGCTGCCAGGCGGTGCTGGTCGGCGGCGGCATGGCCAACACCTTCCTCGCCGCCCGCGGCTACCCGATGGGCAAGAGCCTGGTCGAGACCGAGCAGCTGGCCAACGCGGAACGGATCATGTCCGAGGCGCGCCGCAAGCGCGTGCGGCTGATGCTTCCCGTCGACCTGGTCGTCGCGGCGCAGCTCCATCCGCGCTCGCAGAAGCAGGTGGTCGGCCTCAACGGCGTGCCGAAGGACTGGGCCGTGGTGGACATCGGCCCCCAGACGGTCGCGGCCTACACCGCGCACCTGGCCAAGGCCCGGACCATCTTCTGGAATGGACCGATGGGCATCTTCGAGATCGCCCCCTTCGCCGATGGCACGAACGCCATCGCCCGCTACGTGGCCTCGCGCACGGGCGAGGGGGTCGTCACGGTGGTCGGCGGGGGAGATTCGGTGGCCGCCGTCGACCAGCTTGGACTGACCGATCAGATGAGCCACGTCTCGACCGGCGGCGGCGCGTCGCTCGAGTTCGTCGAGGGCAAGAAGCTGCCCGGCGTCGAGGCGCTGCCGGATCGGGACGCGCCCGCCCAGATGAGCACGGCGATCGCCGGGGTCCACGCCCGCGAGGTGCTCGATTCGCGGGGCAACCCGACGGTCGAGGTCGAGGTGCGGCTCTCCGGCGGGGCGTGGGGACGGGCCATCGTTCCCTCCGGCGCGTCGACCGGCGCGCACGAGGCGGTGGAGCTGCGCGACGGCGACGCGGCCCGCTACGACGGCAAGGGCGTCCTCGACGCGGTCGCGAACGTGAACGGCGAGATTGCCGAGGCGGTGGCCGGCTTCGACGCGTTCGACCAGCCCGGCCTCGACCGCCTCCTGATCGTCCTGGACGGCACGCCGAACAAGGGACGGCTGGGAGCCAACGCGCTGCTCGGCGTCTCGCTGGCGAACGCCCATGCTGCAGCCGCGGCGGCCGGACAGCCGCTGTATCGGTACCTGGGTGGAGAGTCTGCGCACATCCTCCCGGTTCCGCTGGTGAACATCCTCAACGGCGGCAAGCACGCGGTCGACTCGACCGATTTCCAGGAGTTCATGATCGCGCCGCTCGGCGCGCCAACGTTTGCGGAAGCGCTTCGCTGGGCGGCCGAGACGTTCCACGCGCTCGGCGGGCTGCTCCACGAGCGCGGCTTCGCCACGACCGTCGGCGACGAGGGTGGCTATGCGCCGAGCCTCGACACGAACGAGGCGGCGATCGCCCTTGTCGTCGAGGCGATCCAGCGCGCCGGCTATCGGCCCGGTGAGCAGATCGCGATCGCCCTCGATCCCGCTGCGACCGAGCTGTACAGCGAGGGGCGCTACGTCCTGACCCGCGAGAAGCGCACCTTCTCGAGCGACGAGCTGATCGGCTTCTGGGAGGACTGGGCGACGCGCTACCCGATCGTCAGCCTGGAGGACGGCCTGGCCGAGGACGACTGGTCCGGCTGGACGGCGCTCACCGAGCGGCTCGGCGGCCGCATCCAGATCATGGGCGACGACCTGTTGGTCACGAACACCGAGCGCCTGGCGCGGGGCATCCGCGAGCGGGCCGCCAACTCGATCCTGATCAAGCTCAACCAGATCGGCACGCTGACCGAGACCCGCGACGCGGTCGAGATGGCGCGGGCGGCCGGCTGGCGCTCGATCGTCAGCCATCGGTCGGGCGAGACCGAGGACACGACCATCGCCGACCTGGTGGTGGCCCTGGGGACAGGGCAGATCAAGACCGGCAGCGTCAGCCGCAGCGAGCGGATCGCCAAGTACAACCGGCTGCTGCGGATCGAGGAGGAGCTGGGTCCCGCCGCCGAATACGCCGGCCGCGGCGCCTTCGCGGCGCTCGCCGGCTGATGGATCGCCTCACCGATCACGCCAGGACGAACCGAGCCTTCTGGAACGAGCTCTCCGACACCTACCAGGCCGATCACGGTCCGGACCTGGCGCGTCACGGCGCGGCCTGGGGCGTCTGGCAGATCCCCGAGGACGAGATCCATGCCCTGGGGGACGTCGCCGGCAGGGACGTGCTGGAGCTCGGCTGCGGGGCCGCCCAGTGGTCGATCGAGCTGGCGAAGCGCGGCGCGCGCCCGGTGGGACTCGACCTGTCGGAGCGGCAGCTCGAGCATGCCCGCGAGCTGATCGCGGCGGCCGGGCTCGACTTCCCGCTGGTCCACGCCAGCGCGGAATCGGTTCCGTACCCGGACGCGAGCTTCGACATCATCTTCTGCGACCACGGCGCCATGGTCTTTGCCGATCCGCGCCGCACCGTCCCCGAGGCCGCGCGCCTCCTCCGCGACGACGGGCTGCTCGTCTTCAGCATGCACACCCCCATTGCCGATATCGCCTGGCCGCCCGACTCGGAGCAGGTCACGGACCGCCTCCACCTCAACTACTACGAGCTGAACGTGGTCGACGTCGGGGAGTCGCAGCACGTCGAGTTCCAGCTGCCGTACGGGGAGTGGATCCGCCTCTTCCGGGCCAACGGCTTCGAGATCGAGGACCTCATCGAGCTGCGTCCGGCGCCTGACGCGGTGAGCACCTACCGCACGACCGAGGACCGCGAGTGGGCCCGGAAATGGCCGATGGAGCACATCTGGAAGGTGCGCCGCCGAAGGTAGCCGTCTCCTAGCGGACCGCATCCCCGGGTCGAACTGAGCCCTCGCTGATCACTCGCGCGTACCAGCGTGCATCCTCGGGATGGGTCTTGTGGCTGATGCGTGCGAATCGGCCATCGCTGAACCAGTGGGCCTGCGTCTTGCAGGGCGCGGCATGCCAGGTCATCTCGATCACCAGCCCGTCCTCGCCGATGCTGAGCCGATCGCCCTCGGCCAGCGAATCCATCTCGACCCCCTCCAGGGTCAGGTTCTCGCCGAACGCACCCGGGAACGCGTTGTGCCCGTCGGCGACGACCCGCGCGATCGCCTCGGTTGAGTAGAGGCAGACCGCCTGGTCGATGCCGCCGTGGCTCGGCTCAGGCTCGTTGTGCCGGTCATCGGCCAGACCCATGCGTCCGACCCATTGCTCGGGCACGGGCAGCTTGGGGACCCCGCCCGGGGAGACGTTGACGCTGATGACGCGGCCGGATCGAGGCTCGGACATGGTCGGTGAGTCTAGCGCTAGGATGCCGTGCCATGACCGACCCGCCGCTCCATTCGCTCTGCGCGCCGGTCGCCTTCCTCCTCGGGGAGTGGCGTGGGGAGGGCCACGGCGGCTACCCGGAGATGCAGCCCTTCCGCTACGGGGAGGAGATGCGGGTCTGGCACGTCGGGAAGCCGTACCTGGCGTTCGAGCAGCGCACCTGGCAACTCGACGCGGCCGGCGCCGTCGGCCGCCTGCTGCACGGCGAGTCGGGCTATCTCCGCTGCTTGGATGGCGCGTCGCTTGAGCTGGTGGTGGCGATGGCCCCCGGCCACGTAGAAGTGTCGACCGGCCGCGTCGAGGGGAGCCGGATCAGCCTTGAAAGCGTCGGCGTGCTGGACGCGCCGAGCGCCGCGAACGTCTCAGCGGTGAAGCGGACCTGGTGGCTCGAGGGCGACGTGCTGCGCTACGACGTCGAGATGGCCGCGCTCGACCAGGCCGATGAGCTGGCACCTGAGCGCCGAGCTCCGGAAGGACTAGCCCTCGGCGGGAGCCTCGGGGGCGGGATCGGCCTTGGCGCGCTTGCGTGCTGCGGCAGTCTCGCGCGACGCGCGGACGACAGCGACCTTGGCCTTGCCGGCGGCGGTGCGAGGCCGATCGGCTGCCTTGCCGGCGGCGGCCTTCGAGGCCTTCGCCACGGCGACCTTCTTGCGCTGCGCGGTCTTGGTGGCGGTCGACTTGCGCTTCGGAGCGGCGACCTCGGCGGTGGCTCCCTCGAGCAGGTGCGCGGCGTTGGCCTTGGCCATCAGCCGGCTCTTGCGGCGAGCGGCGTTGCGCGGGTGGAGGATCCCCTTCTCGGCGGCCTTGTCGAGCGCGCTGATGGCGGCGGCCACGGCTGCGGCGCCATCACCCTCGGCGCGGCCCAGGGCGATGTTGTTGGCCTGCAGCACAAGGGTCTTGGCCTCGCTGCGCGTGCGCTGGTTGATGGTGTGCCGGCGGAGCGACTGGCGGACGCGCTTCAGGGCCTGCGGCGTGCGGGCGCCCTTCCAGGTTCGAGCTTTTCGTGCCACGAGCAGGAGTCCTCAACGGTGCGAAATGGGGCAATGAAATGCGCCGTCTCACACGGCGGCGCGCGGGTTGGGAGTATAGCACCGAGGCAGCGTTGCGGGCCCCGCAGGCCCTGGCGAACGGCGCAACTTGCCAGATCACAACTGGGTTGGCACTAGGCGCGTTGCGGGTGCTCGCGCATGCCACGGCACATCGCTGATGAGCGTGGAAGCTGCCTCTCATGGGCGCCCAGCAAGCGGCGAAGCTGCCTAACGGCAACCTCGCTGCAATCTGGCGACGAATCGACCCATGCGGAGGCGTAAGGCGAATCACACGGCGTTTCTGGTGACGAGGAGCGGGCGCGGCCCAAAGGCGTCGAGCCCCGCTAGACTCCCCGCGATGATCCCCCCGGAGCGCACCCGCAACTTCAGCATCGTGGCGCACATCGACCACGGCAAGAGCACGCTGGCGGATCGGCTGCTCGAGGCGACCCACACCATCGACCCGCGCCAGATGACCTCGCAGGTCCTCGACTCCATGGACCTGGAGCGCGAGAAGGGGATCACCATCAAGGCCCGCGCGGTGCGCCTGCAGTACGAGGCGCGCGACGGGCAGACGTATGCCCTCAACCTGATCGACACCCCGGGCCACGTCGACTTCACCTACGAGGTGAGCCGATCGCTCCAGGCCTGCGAGGGGGCCATCCTGGTGGTCGACGCGTCCCAGGGGATCGAGGCGCAGACCCTCGCCAACGTCCACCTGGCGATGGAGCAGCACCTGACCATCATCCCGGTCATCAACAAGATCGACCTCGCCTCCGCCGATCCCGAGATGGTCCTGGGCGAGCTGGAGGAGACGCTCGCCATCCCGCGCGAGGAGGTGATCCTGGCGTCGGCCAAGGAGGGGATCGGGATCGCCGAGATCCTCGAGGCGATCGTCACGCGCATTCCTCCTCCCCGCGGCGAGGCGTCCGCCCCGCTCCAGGCGCTCGTCTTCGACTCCCACTACGACCAGTACAAGGGCGTCGTGGCCTACGTCCGCGTCGCCAACGGCACCCTGCATGACCACGAGCGGATCCGCTTCATGGCCACCGGCGTGGAGAGCGACATCCTGGAGCTCGGCTACTTCCGGCCGCAGCCGGTCCCGACCCGACGCCTGACGGTCGGCGAGGTGGGCTACGTGGCCTCCGGCCTGAAGAGCATTGCCGACGCACGTGTGGGCGACACCCTGACCGATGCCGACCGCCCCGCCGCCGAGCCACTCCCCGGCTACAAGACCGCGCTGCCGCTCGTCTTCGCCGGCATCTACCCGATGCGCGGCGACGAGTACCCGCTCCTGCGCGACGCGCTCGAGAAGCTCCACCTCAACGACGCCAGCTTCGTCTACGAGCCCGAGTCGAGCGTGGCGCTGGGCTTCGGCTACCGCTGCGGCTTCCTGGGGCTGCTCCACATGGAGATCGTCCAGGAGCGGCTCGAGCGCGAGTTCGGGCTCGAGCTGATCGCGTCGGCGCCATCGGTCGAATACCGGGTCAAGCAGCTGCACAAGGCCGATGAGGTCGTGGTCGACAACCCCGCCCAGTTCCCGCCGGCCGGCGAGGTGGAGGGGATCAGCGAGCCGTGGGTCTCGGCCACGGTCATCACCCCGACCGACTACATCGGCCCGATCATGGACCTCGCGACCACGCGCCGCGGCGACTTCATCAACATGGAGTACCTCGACCCCAAGCGCGTGAACCTGCACTTCGAGATGCCGCTGGCCGAGCTGATCATCGACTTCTACGACCAGCTCAAGAGCCGCTCATCGGGCTATGCCAGCCTCGACTACGCGTACCTGGGGTATCGGCCCGGCGACCTCGTCAAGCTCGACATCATGGTCAGCGGCGAACCGGTCGACGCGCTCTCCCTGATCGTGCACAAGACCGATGCCTTCCGGGTCGGCAAGGGACTGGTGGAGAAGCTCAAGGAGCTGATCCCGCGCCAGATGTTCGAAGTGCCGGTCCAGGCGGCGATTGGCTCGCATATCATCAGCCGCGAGACGATCCGGGCGATGCGCAAGAACGTGCTGGCCAAGTGCTACGGCGGCGACATCACCCGCAAGCGCAAGCTCCTCGAGAAGCAGAAGGAAGGCAAGCAGCGGATGAAGCGGATCGGCTCCGTCGAGATCCCGCAGGAAGCCTTTCTCGCCGTCCTGCGCATGAACGACGGGCAGTAGGCCGTGGACTTCCAGGACTCGCTGCGCCTCTCGATCGCCCTGGGGCTGACCATCTTCCTGGTCCTGCTGCGCTTCGACTCGGACCGCATCATGCGTTCCGACTACTTCCGCTACCGATCCGGCTGGCTCGGCCCGCTCTCGTACTACGGGCTGGTGGTGGTCTTCGCCATCGGGATCGCCATCATCCTGCCGAGCGGCCGCGCCAAGCTCTTCCTCACCCCCGGCGACCCGTCCTTGATGCTGCCGGTGACGGCCCTCTTCTGTGCGGTCGCCGTGGTCAATGGCGCTGCGCTGGCCTTCATGCGATACCGCGCCATCCTGCCGCTGCCGGTGCCGTTGCTCGTCTCGCGGCTGGCGGGAGCGGCCGCCAACGCCGTGGCCGAGGAGCTCCAGTTCCGCTCGATCGTGCTGGGCATGCTCATCTTCGCCGGCGGCCCCGACTGGGTCGGAGCCGCGCTCGTCATCCAGGCCCTGCTCTACGGCCTCGTGCACCGGCGACTGTGGAACGAGCGCGACTGGTACTTCCTCGCCGGGTCGGTGATCCTCGGTTATGCCGCCGGGCTCGCGACGGTGACGACCGGGTCGGTGGTGCCGGCCATGGTCGGGCACTTCGCGGTGACCGCGTCGCTCTTCGCCTTCGCCGGGGAGCGCTTGCGCACGCGACCGATCTAGGGAGCTGACGGAGTCGGCCAACCTGAAGCGCTTGCCACCAGTGGCGTTGGCGACGCGTCGGTTACTACGTGGGGTGGTACATCAGCACCGATGACCCCCAAGAGCAGCGCCAGGAGCCCTTCCAGGAGTCGCCGTACTACGGTGAGTAGTGGGACGACGCCTCCTAGTGCGCCCCACGCGCCGATGTACAACCTCCCGTTGTAGCCCCCGGGCCAGAGCACGTGTCGATCCGGGGCGCGACCGTTCGTCGTAGATAGTGAAGACGGGGCTCAGTCACGGGCCCGCAGCAATCCGAGAAGGAGTCCCCCTCATGGCAGCCAAGGTCATCCACGTCGAAGTGACGGGCAAGAACGGTCCCGCGCTCCAGAGCTTCTACTCCGACATCTTCGGCTGGGAGCTCGACACCAACCTGCCGGACGGCTACGGCATGGCCCGCGACGAGTCCGGGTTCACCAGCGGGATCGGGCCCACCCGCGACGGATCCGCCGGGCCAGGTCACCTTCTACGTCCACTCCGAGGACCCGGCCGGCATCCTGCGCCGCGTCGAGGAGCTCGGCGGCAAGGTGGTCATGCCGCTCACCGAGGTCGCCAAGGACACGACCGTCGCCCTCTTCGCCGATCCCGAGGGGCACATCGTCGGGATCATGTAATCCCGCTCGCCCGCGCGAAACGCCGCCCCGAGCCCGCAGCATGTAGGCTCGGGGCGTGTCGTTGCCCACGCACCACCTCTACGTCCACGTCCCCTTCTGCCGGCTGGTGTGCGCCTACTGCGACTTCGTGACGGTCGGCGGGAGAGGCGCGGAGATCCCGCGGTACACCGAGGCGCTCCTCACCGAGCTCGCCCTGCGGCCCGCCGCCGGTGAGCTGGCGACCATCTACTTCGGCGGCGGGACTCCCTCGCTGATGCCCGTCGACGCCGTCGCGCGGCTGGTCCAGACCGCACAGGGACCGATGGGGAACCGATCCGACGGAGATCACCGTCGAGGCCAACCCCAGCGCCCGCGAGGCACCCGACTGGGCGGGGCTGCGCGCCGCGGGCGTGAACCGCATCTCGCTCGGCATCCAGTCGCTGCGCGACGCCGAGCTGTGGGCGCTGGCCCGCGGCCAGACGGCGGCCGAGGGGCTGGCCGCGTACGCGGCGGCCCGCGCGGGCGGCTTCGAGAACGTATCGGTCGACCTCATCTACGGCATCCCCGGCCAATCCGAGGCCGATTGGCGTGACGGCCTGTCGCGAGCGCTCGCGCTCGAGCCGGACCACCTCTCGCTGTACGCACTGCAGCTGGCGTTGGTGCCCGATGAGTGGGCCGCCCCGCCGCGACGTGGCGCCCTGCGCTGGCGGCAGCGGATGGTCCCGCGCCAGGACGACGGCCTGGCGGCCGCGCAGTACGAGGCGGCCGAGGAGCTCCTGGATCGCGCCGGCTACGTCCACTACGAGCTCTCCTCCTGGGCGCGGCCCGGCGCGGAGTCGCGCCACAACTCGGCGTACTGGGAGCGGCGGCCGTACACGGGGATCGGGGCCGGGGCGCACTCGTTCGACGGCGAGACGCGCTCGTGGAACGAGCGCGACCTGGACGCCTACCTGGCGCGGACCGAGGCCGGGGAGCGAGCGCTCGCCGGCAGCGAGCAGCTCGACGAGCCGACGCGCGCCTTCGAGGCGGTGGCGCTCGGGCTGCGTCGGGTCGCGGGCTTCAGCCGCGCCGCGTTCGCCGACGAGTTCGGCCAGGATCCCTGGGAGCGGTACCCGTCGGCTGTCGAGGAGCAGGTGGCGGCAGGACTCATCGAGGTGGCCGGCGACGCCATCCGGCTCACCGCCCGCGGCCGCCTCTTCGCCAACGAGGCCCTGCGTCGCCTTCGCCCCCTAGAGGTCGCGTTGACATCGGTCCGGGACGATTGGTACCATGCCGAACACGCACGATTAGCACTCTCACCCTTAGAGTGCTAACGCACTCGCAGCGAGGGTCACGAGAACCACCTTGGTCGGGGAACAGGCTCACACCAGCGATCGCAGCGCCTCGCCGCGCACCGGCCTCGAGCTGAGCGAGCGGCAGCGGACGGTGCTGCGCGCCGTGGTCGAGGACTACGTGCTGAGCGCGGTGCCGGTCGGGTCGCGCGTGCTGGTGGATCGGTATCGGCTGCGAGTCAGTTCAGCAACCGTCCGCAGCGCGATGGCCGAGCTCGAGGCCCTGGGCCTCCTCTCCCACCCGCACACGAGCGCTGGCCGCGTGCCGTCCGACCTGGGTTATCGGGTGTACGTCGAGTCGCTGATGCACGAATCGTCGCTCGACCGAGCCGACCAGCTGATGATTCGCCACCAGTTCAGCCAGGTGCAGCTGACCAGCAACGAGTGGCTGCGCCTGGCCGCCTCCATCCTGGCGGGGAGCACCCGCTCCGCAGCGGTCGTCACGCCCGCCAAGGCACGACGCGCCCGATTCGGCCACCTCCAGCTCGTCGAGCTGGGCGACCAGTCGCGGCTGGCCGTGCTGGTGCTCGCGGACGGCAACGTCGTGCAGCGCCGCCTCGACCACGCCGCGCTGGAGCGGGTGATGGCCGGCTCACCGCTCGGCCAGGCCCAGCTGGACGAGGCCGCGGCAGCCATCAACGGTGACGCTGCCGGCATGACGGCACCCCAGCTGCGACGACGCCTCCCCAAGCTCTCCGGGCTGACCGCCCACGCCGCCGAGGTGGTGGCGTCGCTCCTCGAGGACGCCGACACGGTTGCCGTCGAGGAGGTCTTCACCGATGGGATCGCCAACGTCCTGGAGCAGCCCGAGTTCGCCGAGGGCGGAAAGTTCCGCGGCGTGCTGGAGGTCCTCCAGCGCTCCGACTTCCTGGAGCAGCTGGTGCCGGTGCTGGCGCGGCGGGGCGGCGTGACCGTGATCATCGGCCATGAGAACGCCAACGAGACGATGCACGAGGTGAGCCTGGTCTTCGCCCCGTACGGGGAGCCGGATCGGGCGCTCGGCCTGCTCGGGGTGCTCGGCCCGACCCGCATGCCGTACCCCCGCGCCATTCCCACCGTCCGCTACCTCTCCACCCTCATGAACGAGCTGCTGGCCAGCCACTCCGGAGAGCCCCATGACTGAACACCGCGGCAACGGCGCCCCCGAAGAGGCGCGCCCCGCCAAGGGGCCGTCACGCGCCGAGCTGCTCTCGATGATCGAGGACCTGCAGGGGGTGCTGATGCAGACCCGCGAGCAGGCCGACGAGCACCTGCGCGGCCTGCAGCGCACCGCTGCCGATTTCGCGAACTACCGGCGCCGCATGGACGAGGATCGCGAGGGGCTGGCCCAGTTCACCAACGCGATCCTGATCGGCAAGCTGCTGAGCGTCCTGGACGACTTCGACCGGGCGCTCGCCAACGTCCCGGCCGATACGCACGAGGGCTGGGTCGACGGGGTGCGCCTCGTCGAGCGCAAGCTGCGCAACCTGCTCGAGAACGAGGGCGTCACCCAGATCGAGGCCCTCGGCCAGCCATTTGACCCGAACCTGCACGAAGCGGTCGTCTCGGAAGAGACCGCTGACTATCCGGACAACCAGGTGATCGGCGAGCTGCAGCGTGGATACCGGCTGCGTGACCGGGTCCTGCGCCCATCGCTCGTCCGCGTCGCGAACAACCCGAAGGAGCACTGAGCGCATGGGAAAGATCATCGGCATTGACCTTGGCACGACCAACTCGGTGGTGGCCGTCATGGAGGGCGGCGAGCCGCAGGTCATCACGAACGCGGAGGGTGGCCGCATCACGCCATCGGTCGTCGCCTTCGCCAAGAGCGGGGAGCGGCTGGTCGGCCAGGTCGCCAAGCGCCAGGCGATCACCAACCCGGAGAACACGATCTTCTCCATCAAGCGCTTCATGGGTCGCCGCTTCGAGGACCCCGAGGTGAAGCACTCCAAGGACCTGGTGCCCTACACGGTCGCCAAGGATCCCAAGTCCGACGGCGTGGCGGTGACGCTGGCCAACGGCAAGACCTTCACCCCGCCCGAGATCAGCGCCATGATCCTCCAGAAGCTCAAGGCCGATGCCGAGGCCTACCTGGGCGAGAAGGTGACCGAGGCGGTCATCACCGTGCCGGCCTACTTCGACGACACGCAGCGCCAGGCCACCAAGGACGCCGGGCGGATCGCCGGGCTCGACGTGAAGCGGATCGTCAACGAGCCGACCGCATCGGCCCTGGCCTATGGCCTCGACAAGACCAAGGACGAGAAGATCGCCGTCTACGACCTGGGCGGCGGCACCTTCGACATCTCGATCCTCGAGCTCTCGGAGGGCGTCTTCGAGGTGCGCAGCACCAACGGCGACACCCACCTGGGCGGCGACGACTTCGACCAGCGGGTCATCGACTGGCTCTCCGAGGAGTTCAAGAAGGACCAGGGAGTCGACCTCTCCAAGGACCGGATCGCGCTCCAGCGCCTGAAGGAGGCCGCGGAGAA
Source organism: uncultured Chloroflexia bacterium (assembly GCA_963782015.1). Taxonomy (GTDB): domain Bacteria; phylum Chloroflexota; class Limnocylindria; order QHBO01; family QHBO01; genus CF-167. Next base: position 191,561 of record CAWAHY010000004.1, on the reverse strand, counting down.
GGCCAAGATCGAGCTGTCGAGCACGACCACCACCGAGATCAACCTGCCCTTCATCAGCGCCGATGCCTCCGGGCCGAAGCACCTGGTCATCACCCTCACCCGCGCCAAGCTCGAGGACCTGGTCGCGGACCTGATCACCAAGACGGCGGGTCCGGTGAAGCAGGCGATCGCGGATGCCTCCCTCAAGCCGACCGATATCGACGAGGTGATCCTGGTCGGCGGCATGACCCGCATGCCGGCGGTGATCGAGGCGGTCAAGGCCATGTTCGCCGGCAAGGAGCCGCACAAGGGCGTCAACCCCGACGAAGTGGTGGCGGTGGGTGCCGCCATCCAGGCCGGCGTCCTGGGCGGCGACGTCAAGGACGTCCTCCTGCTCGACGTCACGCCGCTGTCGCTGGGCATCGAGACCCTGGGCGGCGTGGCGACCAAGATGATCAACCGCAACACGACCATCCCCACGTCGCACACCCAGATCTTCTCGACCGCATCGGACTCACAGCCATCGGTGGACATCGTCGTGCTCCAGGGCGAGCGCGAGCTGGCCAGCGACAACAAGAAGCTGGCCACGTTCCGGCTCGACGGCATCCCGCCGGCCCCGCGCGGCGTGCCGCAGATCGAGGTCACCTTCGACATCGACGCCAACGGCATCCTGAACGTGGCGGCCAAGGACAAGGCCACCAGCAAGGAGCAGAAGGTCACCATCACCGCCTCCTCCATGCTCGCCAAGGAGGACGTCGACCAGATGGTCCGCGACGCGGCCGAGCACGCCGAGGAGGACCGCAAGCGGCGCGCCGAGATCGAGTCGCGCAACGAGGCCGATGCGCTGACCTACCAGGCCGAGCGGCTCATCAAGGACCTGGGCGACAAGCTGCCGGAGGCCGATCGCAAGGAGATCACCGACCGGATCGAGTCAGTCAGGGCCGCGCTGGCCGGGACCGATGCGGGCGTGGTCGACTCGACCAAGCAGCAGCTCGCCGAGGTGCTGCAGCGGGTCGGGACCAAGGCCTACGAGACGTCGGCCAAGCCCGAGCCCGGTGGCGAGGATGGCTCCGGCGGCGAGAGCGGCGGTCCGGCCGAGGGTGCCGCGGCCGAAGAGGAGGGCGAGACGATCGAGGGGGAGTACAAGGAGGTCTAACCCTCCTGTTCAGACCCGGGATAGGGCCGGGCAGCCATCCCCTCGCCGGCTAGCGCTACAGCCTTCGGGGACGGCCGCCCGGCCCTTTCGCACACCGGGAAGGTGCTAGACGATCTCGAGCGGTCCTAGGTGGCGATCGCAACAGCCTGCGGACCGGCCGCACCTCCCCTCACCGCTCCTGCTCTTGAGGGCTGGTGCCCGGGGGCGTCGCCCGCAGACTAGCCGCCGAGCATCGCCACCTGCAGGAGGTAGCCCGCGCCCCCATCGGCGCCCGTCCGATCAACCGCGACGTAGCGTTCATCTAGGACGCTCATGTGGGTGGGACGCTCTGATTCGCGGGCATTCCGCCAGAGCCCAGTGATCCGCCAGTCGTAGTCGAGTCTTGGCATGCCCCGATAGCGAGAGTAGGACTCACGGTAGTCGTATGGGTCGATACCAAAGCGGACGCTGCCGGTCAGGTGGTCCATGCGCTCATAGGTGAATTGTGGGTGGTCTGAGTCAAGCGCAGAGCGCCCCGAAATCGACAACGCATACCCGCTCCTTCCTTGCGAAGACCACAGAGCCCGAGACCCAGTAGGTCGAACCTTCGCGTCGGACCTCCGTCGGTCCAGGTCCAGGCCCCACGATTCGCGCCAGCATCTCGGGCTTCCCTTCAGTGAAATAGAGAGCACACCTCAACTGATCGCCAACCGCGAGCTCACCGTAGGTACCTTCCCCAAGTACCCACGAGTCGAGGTGAATGAGCCATTCATTCCTCGCGGGAGTGATCGGCGGGGGGTCACCGCGATCAGGAAGCAGCTGATTCATGGGTCTTCCCACAGGATAGACCAGCCCACTGGACGCCTCGTCAGCCGACGAAGATCAGCTTCAGGCCGGCGATCACCAGCACCACGCTGAGGGCGGCCCGGAGCTGGACGATCCGGCCACGTCGGTTCCCGATCTCAGAGCCGATCACTGCACCGATCACCACAGCCCCAACCCAGAGCGGCAGCGTGCTCGGCAGCGAGGCGAGGCGAGAGAAGTTGCCTGCCAGTCCGGCGATCGAGTTGCCCAGGATGAAGGGCGCGGCCATGCCGGAGGCCTTCCGCGTCTGCGGCCCAGCCCGCGAACAGCAGCACGGGGCTCAGGAAGATGCCGCCGCCGGTTCCGGTCAGTCCGGACACCAGTCCGATGACCGCCCCGATGCCGACCGCGGGGATGGCGGGGACCTTGGGCGAGACCTGGCCGGTCTCGACCTGCGCGGCTCGTCGCGCCGTCAACGCCATCCCGGCCGCAGCGAGGAGCAGCACGACGCCGACCAGCTGCTTGTAGAGCCCGGGAGCGACCGGCAGTGAGCCGCCGAGGAAGGCGAGCGGGATCGAGCCGAGCAGAAACGGAGCGAGGGATCGAAACGAGACATGGCCGCCGCGCCAGAACCGGAACGTGACGAACGTGGCGACGACGATGTTCAGGGCGAGCGCGGTCGGCCGGGCGACGTCGGGCGAGACGCCGGTGAGGGCCATGATCGCGAGGTATGCCGAAGCGCCGGCGTGCCCGACCGACGCGTACAGCAGCGCCGCGCCGAAGAAGAACGCGGCGAGGAGCAGCGGATCGATCACCGTGGCGAAGGACCCGGCCAGGGGTCAGGTCAGGCGAGCTGGCTCGTGCAGTGCGGGCAGCGGGTGGCGGCGACGGGGATATCGGTGGCGCAGAAGGGGCAGGACTTGGTGGTCGCTGCGGCCTCCGCCTCCGGCTTCTTCACGCGGGCGTTCATGGAGTTCACCGGCTTGACCACGAAGAAGAAGATCGCCGCCGCGACCAGGACGAAGCTGATCAGCGCGTTCAGGAAGACGCCGTACTTGACGGTCGCCTTGCCAGCTTCGAACGAGAGCGTCGAGAAGTCGGGAACGCTGAGCAGACCGAGCAGCGGGGTCAGGATGTCGCCGACGAACGACGTCACGACCGCGCCGAAGGCGGCGCCGATGACGATGCCGACCGCCAGGTCGATCACGTTGCCGCGCAGGATGAAATCGCGGAATTCCTTGAACATCGGGCCCTCCTTCGATGTGCGGACGGTCAAGAGGCCCGGAGTATAGGACGGGTCATGCAGGTCGGACCACCTGAGCCGTTGATCCCGATCTCCGTCGCGGGGTAGGTGTGCACCTCGCAGCCGGCGGCCTCCAGGGCATGGCGGGTGAGCGGGTTGCCGTCGGCCATGATCAGGACGCCGGGGCGCACGGCGAGGACGTTGCAGCCGAGGGTCGGGTACTCGTCGTCTGGCACGGCGACGGTGCGGATGCCCAGCTCGGCGAGGAGCGCTGCCAGGCCAACCGGCAGGAGCGGCGGGTAGACGACGGCCAGGTGATCGGTGACCGGGGAGATGACCGAGAGCAGATGCACCAGCTCGTCGCCGCGAGGGGGCACGTCGAAGATGCGCACGTCCCCGCCGACGATCTTCGCCAGCTGGTCTGCGCCCTCAGCATTGGTCCGCCGTGACCGTCCGATGCAGAGCAGGTCCGGCCGCAGCCAGAACGTGTCGCCGCCCTCGATCGTGCCCGGAGCCTCGATCCGGCCGACGGTCGGAATGCCCGCGGCCTGCGTCCACGCCTCGAGCAGCGCGGGCTCGCCGCGCCGGGTCGGCTTGCCGGGGCGGAGCGGGATGGCGCCGGCATCCGTCACCAGCAGCGGGTCGAAGGTGTAGAGGAGGTCGGGGGTATCGGGCTCGACCTCGAGGAAGTTCACCGTCACGCCCAGGCGAAGCAGCAGCTCGACGAACGCCTCGTGCTCGCGCCGGGCGACCGACAGGTCGACCGGGTGCAGGAACTCGTGGGCGGGATCGTCGAACGCCGCGCCGAAGGCGACCCCGGGTCGGTGGACCAGCACCTCGCGCAGTGGCGCGGTCATGCTCTGGGCGCCCCAGCGGCGGGCGGACGCATCGGTCATGAAGTTCGGACCGATACGACCATCCGCTGCACGAGGTTGTTGCCCACGCCCTGGTGGTTCCAGGGCTGCTCGGTCGGCTGGACGTTGCCCGCGGCATCGGTCCCGCGGCAGGTCAGCTCATGCTCGCCGGCGGTCGCATTCCAGTCGTACGACCAGGCGCGCCAGGCGTGCGACCCCAGCGCCGGCTCGAGCCGCGCCTCGCGCCACGCACCGTCCACGCCGACCTCGACGCGCTCCACGGCAGCCTGCCCGCACCAGGCCCGTCCGCGCAGCGTGACCGGTCCGGCGTCCACAACTCGCCGGCGGGTGAAGAAGTCGGGGATCCCCGGCGGCACCATCAGGGCGTGGACGCGGATGCGGGTCACCGGCTCGCCGAGATCGTCCGCCGTCGCGGTGTAGTGGTAGGCAGGCGTCTGCTGATACCCGCCAAATGGCTTCGAGACCGCCTCGATCCCGGTCAGCCACTTCACGCTTGCCATCCCGTACCAACCGGGGACCAGCAGGCGCAGCGGGTATCCGTGCTGCGGCTGCAGCGGCTCGCCGTTCATCTCGTACGCGAGGAGCATCTCCGGCCGCATCGCCTCGGCGATGGTCAGGCTGCGCTGGTAGTCCTGCTCGATCCCACCCTGGATCCCCCGATCGGCCCCGGTGAAGACGACCTCGACGGCACCCGAGCCCAGTCCGGCCTCACGGAGCAGCGGAGCGAGCGGCGTGCCCGTCCATTCCGCCGTGCTGACGGCCTCGAGCAGCCAGGGCTGGCTCAGCGGCCGGGGCTCCAGCCTTGCCCGCCCGTTGCCGGCGCACTCCAGGGTCACGGGAAGCGTCTGCCGTGGCATGGCCCGGATCGCGTCGAGCGTCAGCTCCAGGGGTTTGGCGACGTTTCCAGCCAGGCGCAGGCGCCACGTTGCGGGGTCGATCAGGGGAATGTCCCAGTGGATCAGCAGGTAGTGGAGCCCCGTCGGGGTGAGGTCGTAGCGGAGCGCCTCGAGCGGCATGCCGCGGTTCCGCGCGGCGAGCTGCAGCTCCTCGAAGGTGAGCGGTCCGGTGGTCGGCTCGAGGCCGGCGGCGGGCGGTTCGGCGGTCGCCATGTGGCCGGTATCGTACGACCCCGCGGGATAGACTCGAACCGATGCGACTCGCCACCTGGAACGTCAACTCGCTCAAGGCGCGGCTCGACCGCGTGCTGGCCTGGGCCGAGGTCTTCCAGCCCCGACATCCTGTGCATGCAGGAGACCAAGCTGGCCGATGCCGCCGTGCCGGACCTCGCCTTCCGCGCGCTCGGCTACGAGGTCGCGCACCACGGGCTCGGCCAGTGGAACGGCGTGGCGATTGCCTCGAAGGTGGGGATCTGCCGACATCCAGGCAGGCATCCCCACCACCGACGGCTGGACCGATGACGGCGGCCGCTTCCTGGCCGCCACCTGCGGCGGCGTCCGCGTGGCGAGCATCTACGTGCCGAACGGCCGCGAGGTCGGGACCGAGTTCTACGACGCGAAGCTCGAGTGGCTCGATCGGTTGCACGAGTGGCTGCTCAGCTGCGACCCGGCCGCCCCGCTCGCGGTGTGCGGGGACTACAACGTCGCCCCGGCGGACGAGGACGTGTACGACCCCGCCGCGGTCCACGGCGCGACGCACGTCTCCGAGCCGGAGCGGGCAGCGGTTGCCCGCATGCGCGAGTGGGGCCTGGTCGACGTCGTCCGCCGCTTCCATCCCGAGCCGGGCTTCTTCACCTGGTGGGACTACCGCGCGGGAAACTTCCACAAGAACCTGGGGATGCGGATCGACCACGTGTACGTGACCGAGCCGCTCGCCGCGCGCGCCATCCGCGCCGAGCGCGACCGCGACGCCCGCAAGCCCTCGACCTACCCGGGGATCCCCTCGGACCACGCCCCGCTGGTCGTGGACTTTGCGAGCTGACCGCCGACCAGCCCCGGCGGGCCTTGGGTCACGGGCTGGGTCCTTGCACGGTCGGAGCCCCGCTGAAGCGTCACGGCACGAGCCGGAATGGGGCTCGACACCGCAGAAGCGGCATCCAATGATGCTGAACCGGGACTCCGCACCGGATAGGGCTCCACCCGGTGAGCCGACCACGAAGCGCGGCTGACGCGTGGGTCAGAGGCCGGCAGGACCTACGGGTGGTTGGGAATCGCGTGGATCCGCCCGTAGAATCGGGCAAGCCATGCGTACGTATCGGTCCCCGATGGGCGTCCTGGCGAGCCTCCTGCTGGTTGCCTCGCTGGCCGCGGCATGCGGTGGCAGCCAGGCCGGATCGTCGAACGCGCCGGCCAGCCGCGGTCCCACGCCGATTCCGACGCCCATGACGCTGACCGCCTTCCCGGATGGCTTCCCGACCACCTACACCGACGTGCGCGGGCGATCCTGATCCGCGGATGCTGCCGGTCGCGGGCGGCCTGCAGGGCACCTACACCGGGACGCTGACCGCCGCAGACGGCACGGAGGCGACCTACACCGCCACCTGGGTCGAGAACCGCGTCGCGGCTCCGACGGTCACCTGCAACGGCGGGACCTACGCCGACGTGTACATGGGCGAGACCCCCGAGGTCACCAGTGCGGTGAAGTTCCCCGATTGGGGCAGCGCCACGCTGGTGACGACCGGCCACGTGGTCGTCTACCGCAGCTCGCGCAACGGCAGCTCACCGGCCGAATGCGACGAGACGACCGGCGGCACCTTCGAGTTCGAGTTCACCAACGGACCGATCAAGCAGCTGATGAGCGGCACGTGGCACGTGGACGAGACCGGGCAGCTGGTCTTCGATCTGCCGGTCGAGCCCTCAGCCTCCCCGTCGGAGAGCCCCGGCTAGATCCCGCCCCGGGCGCGTTCGCGGCCACGTCACCGCACTCGCCCCCACGAACCGTCGGTAGGCCTCCAGCGCGTGGCGCAGGGCCGGGACGAACTGGGGCTCCTCCATCGGGCTGAAGCCATCCTCGAACCAGATGCCGGCAATCCGCAGCGTGCGTGATGCTTTCGTCAGGCGCGGCTCGATCCGCCCCACGAGCCGATCCCCGAACAGCACGGGCAGCGCGTAGTAGCCGAAGCGGCGCTTGGCGGCCGGGGTGTAGACCTCCCACGTGTAGTCGAAGCCGAAGAGGGTCCTGACCAGGCGGCGGTCCCACATGCAGCGGGTCCAGCGGCGCCAGGAACGAGACCGATGGCGGAGCCTCGGCGGGGGAGGCGGTGGAGTCCAGGATCGGCAGCTCGTCGCGGAGCAGGTAGCGCACCTCGCGCAATCCCTCCACGGCGACCGGTCGGAGAATGCCGTCCGCCACCATCCCTTCGGTGAGTCGCGCGCGTTCCGCAGCGCTTCCCGTGCCGCTCACGAGCTCGGAGGCGCCGCCGACCGCCATCAGCCCCACTCCCCGGTGGCGTGACAGCAGCCGGTGGCGGTGCTGCTCGTGCAGGTCGGCGTGCTGCTCCAGCAGCTCAGCGGGGACGAGCCGCTCGATCAGGTCGTAGTGCCGGCGGTTGCCGTCGCGTCGCGAGATCCCAAGGCGCCCCGTGACGAAGAGCGTCTCCATCACCGCCCGCGCCGCCGGGGTGCTTCGCCCACCACCAGTCGATCCGCGTGCTCGACGTGGCGGAAGGCCTGGGTCGAGGCCACGCCCTCGGCCGTGATCCGCTCCACGATCGAGGCGGCCAGCTCGGCATGCTCCTCGAGGAAGGCGCGGTAGTTCGTCCGCGCGCGGGCCCCACGTCACGCGGTAGTAGGGCAGCTCGTGCATCGGCAGGATGTTGAGGCTCTTGTTGTAGAGCTCGATCAGGCGCCGCTCGGCGGGCGGCCCGTAGAGCCATCGGTCGCACCACTCGCGGCGATAGCCGGCGACCCGGTTGTGGAGGACGAGGTCGTGATTGCGGGCGCCGGGCACCTCGAGCGGATCGAACTGGAGGCTGCCGAGCCGATCGACCACGCGCAGGACCGATTCCGCCTCCGCCGGCAGTGCGCGCGGCGGATCGAGCAGCTGACGACGGACCAGGAAGCGTCGCGCATGGTCGGCCGCGAGGCGGAGGTCGGGGAGCGGGGCTGGCATCGGCGCGGATTGTCGCAGCCCGTTCCGGCCCCCGTACAATGACGGTGAAGTCGCGCAGCGCAATGCCAACGCACGAGGAGGGTTCACGCATGACCGATCAAGCCCCACAGAGCGCGCCGGAGTCCGGCTGGGCGCCGCCCACCCCGACTCGCTCCGGCCCGATGGCGGGGGTTCACTATGCCGGGTTCTGGGTCCGCTTTCTGGCCTTCGTCCTGGACGCCATCATCCTGGGCGTGATCTCCGCGGCGCTGACACCCATCGTCGGCTCGCAGGTCACGATCACGGGCAGCACCTACACCATCAACTACACGGCCAACGCGTACAGCGCCCTGATCGGGCTCGTGTACTTCGTCGGGCTGTGGTCGTGGCGTGGTCAGACGATCGGGATGATCCCGTTCGGGATGCAGGTGGTCGGCGTGGCCGACGGCAAGAAGATCGATCCGCTGCGCGCCATCCTTCGATACGTCGGCTTCATCATCGCGGCCATCCCGCTCCTCCTCGGCCTGGTCTGGGCCGCGTTCGATGCCCGGAAGCAGGGCTGGCACGACAAGATCGCCGGCACGGTGGTGATCCGGCCAAACTGACCCCGGCAGTGGCTGGCACTCTGGACCCCAGAGTGCCAATCGCTATAATCCGCGCGCCATGGCTGTCAAGCGCGACTACTACGAGGTGCTGGGCGTCCCGCGCGACGCGTCCGACGAGGAGATCAAGCGCTCCTTCCGAAAGGCGGCGCAGCGCCATCACCCGGACATCGACTCTTCCGACGGGGCCGAGGAGCGCTTCAAGGAGCTGAACGAGGCGTACCGCGTCCTGTCGGACCGGCAGCGGCGCAGCGCCTACGACATGTTCGGCCACGCCGGCGTGGACGGTGCCAGCGCAGGAGCCGGGGGCGGGTTCGGCGGGGGCTTCGGGCCGTTCGGCGACATCTTCGACGCGTTCTTCGGCGGCTCGCCGGCGGGCGGCCGCGGACGGCGCCGCGTAGTCGCCGGGGCGGACCTGCGCTACGACCTGACGATCGAGTTCGCGGAGGCGGTATCGGGCGTCACCCGGGAGATCAGCTTCCCGACCCTGGTGCGCTGCGCGACCTGCGAGGGGACCGGCGCCGAGCCGGGCAGCCAGCCGGAGAAGTGCCCGGAGTGCAACGGCAGCGGCGAGAAGCGGCGCGTGGCCCAGACGATCCTGGGCCAGATGGTGAACATCACCGCCTGCCCACGCTGCAACGGCGAGGGGAGCATCGTGATCGAAGCCGTGCGCCACCTGCCGCGGCGACGGCCGCGTCCGCGAGCAGCGCACCATCAAGGTCGAGGTTCCGGCGGGGATCGACTCCGGCCAGCGGATCGCGATCGAGGGGCAGGGCGAGGACGGGCCACGCGGCGGTCCTCCCGGTGACCTGTACGTGGCGGTCACGGTCCGCGAGCATGCGCAGCTACTGCGCCGCGGCACCGAGCTCTACTACGAGCTGCCGGTGACCTTCCCGCAGGCTGCGCTGGGTGCCAGCCTGGAGATCCCCACCGTGGAAGGGTCCGAGCCAGTGGCGGTGCCCGCCGGGACGCAGTCCGGCACAGAGATCAGGCTGCGTGGCCGCGGCGTCCCTCGTCTGCGCGGCTCCGGCCGGGGCGACCTGCACGTGATCGTCACCGTGGTGGTGCCGCACAAGCCGTCGAAGCGCGAACGGGAGCTCCTGAAAGAGCTTGGCGAGATGGGCGCTCCCGCGGTCCTGCCCAAGGGTGGCCCCGGCCTGGTGGATCGGCTCCGCGACCTCTTCAGCTAGGCCGGCCGTGCGCTGGCTGGAGCTGACCGTCACCTGCGACAACGAGGCGATCGAGGCGGTCAGCGAGATCCTCGGCCGAGTCAGCCAGGGCTCCGCGGTGCGTCCCACGCGCCTGATCCGCGACCCGAATGACGAGCTGTCGGCGCGCGAGGACCCCTCTGCACCCTACGAGATCACGGCGCACATCCCCGAGGACGAGGCCGCGGCCGCGGCGGTCGAGTCCACCGAGCGGGCGCTCTGGCATCTCCAGGCGTTCGGGCTGCGCCCGGTGGGCGAGCTGCAGGTCCGTTCGGTGGACGACGCGGACTGGACCGATGCGTGGAAGGCCGGCTACGTCCCGCAGCGGATCGGGCGGGTGGTGATCGTGCCGTCCTGGCTTGATGAACCGATCGGGCCCGATGAGGTCGCCCTGCGCCTGGACCCCGGCATGGCCTTCGGCACCGGCCTGCACCCGACGACGCGCGGCTGTCTCACGCTCCTCCAGGAGATCTCGCCGATGCCTCCCGGTCGTGCTCGACGTCGGCTCCGGCTCCGGCATCCTGGCATTGGCTGCCCTGCGGCTCGGGGCCGAGCGCGCGGTCTGCTACGACACCGATCCGCTCGCCGTCGAGGCGACCCTGGCCAACGCCGCGGCCAACGGCTTGGCAGAACGCGTCACAGCGACGCTTGGCTCGCTGCCACCCACTCCGGCCGGCGAACCCTACCCGCTCGTCCTTGCCAACCTCGTTGCCGCCGTCCTGATCGACCTTGCGGAACCGCTTGCCGCCCATACCGCGCCAGGCGGAATGTTGCTGGCGAGCGGCATTATCGACACCCGCGCAGCCGAGACCCTCGCTGCCCTGATCGCCGCGGGGTTCGTCCTCGACCACCGCCTTGGTGACGGTGAGTGGGTATCGCTTCGACTCAGGAATCCTGCGAGATAGGCGAATCGGCATATTCAGGTCAGGGCCGCACTATTCGAGTTGGAGGCCGTTTCCACTGCCGGATGCGGCTGCCATCCGGCAGGACAGCCGTATCCGATCCCGCGAGGCAAGATAGTGCGGCGGTCATCTGAATCTGACAGTTCGGCGCACCTCCGCCATCGGTGGCCCGGTTAGGCTTCGCTCAATGCGTCGGTTCTTCGTTGAGCCGCCTGTGATGGCCGGACGGCAATTCCCGATTCCGGCCGGCATCAGGCACCACGTGACACGCGTCTTGCGCCTGGGCGAGGGCGATGAGATCGCGCTGCTGGATGGCACCGGAGCTGAGGTCCGATGCCGGCTCGAGGGCGGGGATTGCGTGGTGCTCGCAAGAGGACAGGCAGGCGGCGAGCCGAGTCACCAACTTGCGGTCTGGCAGGCCCTCCTGAAGGGAGATCACGTCGAGCCAGTTATCCGGCACGGGACCGAAGTCGGAGTCGCGCGGTTCGGGCTGTTCGTCAGCGAGCGGTGCGTCGCGCGCGAGCTGAGCGCACGAAAGCTGGAGCGGCTGCGGGCGGTGGCGCGCGAAGCGGCCGAGCAGTCGGAACGGGGGATCGTACCGCCGGTCGACGAGCCGGTCACGTTTGCGGAAGCGTTAGCAGCGGCCACCCCCGAATCGGTCCTGCTCTTCGAGCGGCACGAGGGCACGCGACTGACCGAGGTGGATCCGCCGCCGAGCGTCTTCATCGGTCCGGAGGGAGGCTTCAGCCCAGCCGAGGTCGCAGCCGCGGAACGGGCGGGACTGGCAATCGCCGGGCTGGGGCCGCGGATCCTCCGCTCCGAGACGGTGGCCGTTGCGGTGGCGGCGGCCATCTTGTCGCGGACCGGCGACTTCGCCTAGGCTCAGCGAGGTCTAATGGCCGGCGCGCCACAGCGCGACGCCATGGGGAAGGAGGTGGGGATGAATCGCCGTCCGATCACGATCTTCGCGACCTCCATCGTGGTGGCCGTGCTCGGCATCGGGCTGCTGACCGCATGCATCCCTCCGCCCGGCAACGGCACCCCCACGCCCCTCCCGACACGCACCGCTGCGCCGTCTGCGCCAGCCTCGTCGGGGGTTGCGACTGGCAGCCAGGCCCCCGCTTGCGCGAACGGGACGTCGCTGGTCGCCGTCAGGGCCACCGCGGCGGACACCGGGTTTCCGATCCCGGTCGAGTGGAGCGACCCGGCCCTCGGACCCGCCGACGACCTGTTCTTCACGCTCTCGGACGTGGCGCCAACCATCCCGCTTGATCCACTCGGCCCCGCCTCCCTGACCCTTGGCCTGAACTACTCCACGGGCGGGGAGTTCTTCTCCTTGACGGCCGGCGCAGTGGACCTGGCGTACGATCCGGGCACGGGCGCGGTGAGCGGGGCTGTGGCGACCGGCTACGGGAAGGACTCGCGGACCGCCTTTCCGGACCCGCTCAACGACCCCTCCCGGTTCGACGGCACCCTCATCCACCCGGACGGGTCTGGTGCGAACGGCCGGCTCGACGGGAGGATCACGCGCGCCGGGCGGCAGGCCTTCCATTTCGTGGTCGAGATGAAAGAGATCTGCTCCTCCACGACCACCAATCCCACGCCTGAGCCCTGATGGCCGATCGCGACCCCACCTACCAGCCCGACTGCCTCTTCTGTCGGATCGCCGCTGGCGAGATCCCGTCCGACCGCGTCTTCGAGGACGAGTCGGTGATCGTCTTCCGCGACATCAACCCCAAGGCCCCGACCCACGTCCTTGCGATCCCGCGCCGGCACCTCGCGTCAGCCGCGGACCTGACCGATGCCGATGGCGACCTCCTGGCCGCACTCTTCAACGCGATGCGGCGCGTCGCCACGGACGGGGGCCTGGACGCCTACCGGATCATCAGCAATGTGGGCGCCGAGTCGGGGCAGAGCGTCTTCCACCTGCATTTCCACCTGCTCGGCGGCCGCCCCATGACCTGGCCGCCCGGCTGACCCTCGACTGATCGGCTGATGCTCAGCGTCCTTCGTCAGCGCAACTACGCGCTGCTCTGGTTCGGTGGCTTCGTCTCGCAGCTGGGCGACTTCATCCTGTTCGTGGGCCTGCCCTACGAGATCTACCGCCTCACCGGCAACACGCTCGCCACGGCGGGGATGGTCCTCGCGTTCCTCATCCCCAACATCTTGCTCGGATCGGTGGCCGGGGTGTTCGTGGACCGATGGGATCGCCGGCGCCTGATGGTGACCGTCAACCTGCTCCAGGCCGTCAGCCTGCTGCCGCTGCTGCTCGTCCCGCAGCTGGGCCTGTGGGTCATCTACGCCGTCCTGCTGCTGGAGAGCAGCATCTCGCAGCTCTTCGGCCCGGCCCAGGTCGCGCTGATGCCGACCCTGCTGGAGGGCGGCGAGGCAGAGCTGCTCACCGCCAACGCCACCAGCGGCGTGGGGCGGCACCTGTCCCGGCTCATCGGGCCGGCGATCGGGGGCGTGGTGGTGGCGGCCGGCGGCCTCTCCGCGGTGACAGTGGCGGACTCGATCTCATTCGTCGCCTCGGCGGGGATGCTGGCCCTCATCAACGCCCGACCGGCCCCGCGCCACGCGACCGACTCACTCGAGCACGAGGCGATCTCCGCCTGGCGGCGCCTGGCGAGCGAGTGGCGCGACGGGCTGCGGGTGGTCTGGCATCAGCCCGTCCTGCGCGCGCTGCTCGTCTTCTTCAGCATCACGGCCATCGGGGAGGGGCTGACCTCGGCGCTGTTCGTGGTGTGGGTGGTGGGTCCGCTCCATTCCGACAGCACTGGCTGGGGGCTCGTCCTCTCGACGCAGGCGATCGGTGGCCTGGCCGGTGCGCTGGTGATCGCGCGGCTCGGGCCACGGATCCGGCCGATTCCGCTGCTGATCGGCGCCGCCCTGATGTTCGGCGCCATCGACCTGGTGCTCTTCACCTACCCCGCGGTCTATCCGCACATCGGTCCGGCGCTGGTGATGCTGGTGATCGTGGGCGTGCCGGGTGCCGCGTTGGGCGCCGCGGGAACCACGCTCCAGCAGTCGATGAGCGAGGACAGCCACCGCGGACGGGTGGTCGGCGCGATCGGTGCGGTCGCGGGGGTCGGGGCGCTCATCGGGGCGGTGGTCGCCGGCGTGCTGGGCCAGGTGGTGCCGGTGATCGCCCTGCTGGTGGTGCAGGGCAGCGGCTACCTGGTCGCCGGGACCGCGGTGTGGCTGATGGTCCGGCGCAGGGTGGCCGCGGAGGCGACCGCCTAGCGCGACTGGTTCTGGTGGTCGATCGCCATCTTGGCGACCTTGACCGCGATGCTCCCGCCGGGCACGAGCAGCCCGACCGTATCGGCGCCGATATCGAACAGCGAATCGCGCGAGACCGATCGCGAGAGCCGCGCCATCAGCGCCTGGCTGTTGCGCATCTCGCCGGTCACCGCGTCGAGCTCGACGACGCCCTTCTTGTCCTTGACCTTCCAGTGGAACTCGAACGCCCACCACGGACGGAAGTAGAGGTCGACGTTCTCGAAGGTGATCGACTCCTCGTGGACGACATCGGCCTGGAGCGGCTTGAGCATGCCGGTCGAGCAGCTGCCGGACCACGAACGAGGCGCGCTGCTCGGGTGGGCGCACGATATCGGCCTCGGTGGCGAGCGCATCAAGGTCGATGACCTCGTGCTTGGGGTTCGTGATCAGGGTCGGCGCGTCCGCGACCGGGGCACCACTCACGCCGTCGAGGAAGAGCGCCTGCCGGTACTCCTCGCGGTTGTGCTCGACGGTCGAGATGGTGAAGTTGCCAGCGGCGGTCGGATGGTCCTCGCCGTGCACGGTGACGGCCTGGACCTGCAGCCCACTCGCCGGTACCACGTAGTCGTGCGATCGGTCATAGACGTAGAGCGCGCTGCACGCCACGTGCCACACCGGCTCGAGGCGGCGCTGGCTGTCGAGCAGCACGATGTCGTCCGCCTTGGGCCGCGAGAAGAGGCTCTCGAGGCCGCCCCCGAATGCGCCGGTGCGGCGATCCATGGCCCGCTGCTTGATCTCGTCCGGGGTCAGCCGGTCATCGAGCCGATAGATGTGCTGGTCCGCAAGGGTGATGTCCATGCCGATGCTGCCCTCTCCTCGTCCGTGCGTGGGGCCGGCGTCCGTCCCAGGCCATGCATGTTAGGAACGCGGCCGCGATTCGGCTAGACCCATTCTCGATGGGATGGGATCCTCACTCCGGTTCCACGTTGCCTGTGCTGCCGTCGACCGTGACGCGCATCCCGGTCCGCAGGCGCGCCGTTGCGTCGCCGCAGCCCACCACGGCCGGGATCCCGTATTCGCGGGCGATGATCGAGGCGTGCGATGCGGCGCTGCCCACGTCGGTCACCACGGCGGCGGCGCGGTTGAAGAGCGGCGTCCATGCGGGCGCGGTGAGCGGGGCCACGAGGATCTCGCCGGTAAGCAGCTCGTCGAACGCGTCAGGCCCGCGGATCACCCGCACCGGCCCGGTCGCGCGGCCCGGCGACGCCGGCACGCCGGAGACCAGGGCGCGATCCGATGGACGGGCGCCGATCAACCCTGGAAAGCTGTCCCACACCCGCTGGATCATCGGGCTCACCCGGCCCACGAGACGCGGAGGCACCAGGCGGGCCTGCTCGGTCCGCAGCGAGCGCCGGCCGGCCAGGTCGACGGTCGCCGGCATCGGCGCACCGCCGAGCGCCGCGAGGACCTCGGCCCGCGTCAGGAAGAAGACGTCGTCGGCATCGGCAATCACGCCGCGGTTCGCGAGCGCCTCACCAATCCTGAGAACCGCCCGTCGCATGACCGGCCATGCGATCGTCAGCTCCTCCGTCTGCTCCTCCCGAATCGGGACGACATGCTGTGCGTCTGCCAGCAGGCGGCGAAAGGCCCGGAGTCGCCGGGGCGACGAAGCGAGCGCCTCGAACGCCGCGCTCTCGGCCGCCTTCCTCACCTCGACGACGCGGCCATGGGTCTGGGCCGGGGTCGTCGCCGTCGCCTCGAGCGCCATCGGCGCATGCCACCAGTCCAGGGACACGACGCCCAGGCGCGTGCGATCGCCCGGCCGTGCGAACCCCGCGAGGAGCGGCAGATGGCTGCCGCCCAGCGCGGGCGCGAGGTGGCGACGGTAGAACTGGGCGAGGTTCATCTCCAGCTTGTAGGCCGCACCGGCCAGCGCCGCGATCCCGCCGAAGTACTCGCCGGCGAGCTCGGCAAGCTCGTCGATCAGGGCGGGCAGGTCGGCGACAGGCAGGGTCTCCACGCGGCCTTCGGCCTCGGCGATTGACGCTCGATAGCGTGGCTGCAGGTCCGCTCGCCACTTCCGCTCGAAGACCGGAAAGCTGTGGCGGACGGTCGGCGGAATGATCCCGGCAATATGGCGCGGATGGCGGATGGCCGTCACCAGCATGGTGGGGAAGCTGCGGAGCAGGGCGCGTCCAGAGATGAAGTTGATCGAGTAGAAGTACCAGCCATTGACCACGACGTGAAAGGGCCTCGGCGCGATCTGGCCGATCTCCTTGCGGAAGAAGGCGTGCATGCGGTCCTCCATCCCCGTCAGCAGCCAGGACTCGAAGAGGGGCGTGACCGGCTCGCTGATCCACTCGCCGAATCGAAGCATCCGCGTGTACCCGCCGCGCGCCGGCGACTCCCACGCCACATCGGGCGGCAGCGCGGTCATCGGCCTGGCCTGGAGGATCCAGACGGTCCCGTCCGCATCGATCGCCCACTCGATGTCCTGCGGCGCCCCGCGAGCCGCCTCGATCCGCCGCGCCTCGTTAGCGAGCTGAATCGCCTGCCGCTGATCGATGGCCCGCTCCGGTTGTCGACGGGCGGTGGCGACCTGGCCCTGGACGACCCATTCGTCGCCGATTGCCTCTCCCGACACGAGCCGCTCCCCGATGCCGCGAACAGCGCTCACGATGCACGAGCGCCGATTCCCGTTGATCGGATCGGCGGTGAGGATCACCCCGGCCGATGCCGGCCGCACCATCCGCTGGATGAGCACCGCCATGCGGCCGCTGGTCGCGGACTCGTAGTCGGAGACCCGGGTTGCGTGCGCGCTTTCCAGGACCCGCTCCGCTGCCGCCGGGAGGTCGTCGGCAGCGACATCGAGGACCGATTCGTACATGCCGGCATACGAGTGATCGACGCCGTCCTCGACGATGCCGCTCGATCGGACAGCGAAGGGGCCGGCGCCCAGATCGAGTGCGGCATCGCGGAGCTGCGACCCTCGGTCCTCCGCGGTCATGTCGGCCGCCCCGGCGGTCAGCACGACCCCTTCCGGGACGCGGACGCCAGTCGCCAGCAGCTCTCCGAGGCTGGCGGCCTTGCCGCCGACTTCGGCGGCATCGGCCAGGCGCACGTCGCTCAGGCGCCGGATGGCTGCCGAGCGGATAGCTGTCGAGGTCATGATCAGTTCTCCGAAGCAGCCGAGGTGATGGCACGGAGGACCCAGTCCACGTCAGCGGCCGCCTCGTCGACCGATGAGCCGAGCTGATCGCGCCACAGGCGCAGGGCGGACGACGCAGTAAGGATCACCAGCAGGCGTGCGATCCGATCCCGATTCACCTCCGAGGGCTTCGGCTTGATCGAATCCGCAACCCGACGGAACGCCGCGACCCGATGCGGGATGTTGAGCCGCCGCACCTCGTCGGCCGCGGGGCTGGCCATGGCCGCGCGTCCGAGGTCGCCGAGCGAGTCGCTCCGTTCGAAATACGCACGCAGCCCGTGACGAAGCTCATCCATCGAGCTGGGGACGACCACCTCGTCGAGGCCGGCACGGCGGATGACGTGTGGATAGACCGCCGCGAGGAGGTCGTGCTTCGTTGCGAAGTGACGGTAGACGGTCGGTACCGAGACGCCGGCCTCGCGCGCCACGCCGGGGACGGAGACGAATGCGAGGCCTCCGGCAATCACCCGGAGTGCGGCATCAAGGATGCGGGCCCGCGTCTCCTCGGCCTGCTGCTCGCGAAGCTCACTGTGGTAGACGCGCCCCTTTGAATTGACGATACGAGTCATTTGGTGAATATACGACTCGTGTCAATGGGTGATCTACCCCCACAGCTGCCGTCGTGTTCACCGGCGTGCGACAGACCTTGCTGGCCGGGCCAAACGGGTTTGTCAAGATGGTTACTATTTGGGAGCAATCCCCATGGTACCCGAGCGGTTCGCTCATCACGGTGGTATTCAAGAGCTCGAGGTGAGTCGTTGGTGAGAATCTGCACCGTGTTCGGCTCGCTTGACCTGAAGCGCTGGCTTGAGAAGAGCGACGCCGAAGAGTTCCTTCGGATGAACGGTGCACCAGTGAACGTAGTCAGCCTTGCGAGTCATGGAGGGTCGTGGAGCACGCTCCTCCGTGAGGGGGCGGGTCGACAGCCAGGGGTGGGGCTCCTATTCGAAGCCGACCACCACGGTATTGAGCCACAACTGCTACTGACGCCCAGACAGATCTTGCTTGGCGTGGGAGGCCACGTGTGTGCCGTCCAGCCGCCTGACTGGCAGGTCGCCTGGGCTCATGAGCTGGATGGCCCGTTCTACCGCTTCCTTTGCGTACCAACCGATGACACGTTCCTAGTCGTACACGAAGTCGGCGTTGAAAAACTAGATGCGAACGGACGAGTGGCCTGGTCGTGGGCGTCGTTCGAGATTGTGTCCGGCGTGGAATTCGACGGAGAGACCCTCGAAATCCGAGGCTATGACGGTACGCAGACGAGCCTTGACCCCGCTACTGGCCGGGTGATCGGCACACCTAGTATTTGAGCATCACTGTGTGTTCGTCCGGCGACCAGCACATGAGACTACCTACTACCTTCGGAGCCACCTATCCGTAGGGCGAGCTCCCTCCAGGGGTCAACGGTGACGACGGATGCACACCAAGAAACGGGCACCGCCAGTTGGCTCATCCTGCCTCCGGCAAACCCGCCGCAAGCCGCGACCCGTGCGTCTCCGCGCCGCGAGACACGAAGACCCAGATTTCGAGCATCCGCGACCCCCCGCCATCCTAGAGAGCTGCGCAGAGACTACCGCACCGGATCATCGGGATTGCGTGGGAAGGGTTCAGCTTACGCGCGGACCCCCCCACGGACCCCCGTCCGGGTTTGCGGCGTTTTCCGTTTCTTCTCCCTCTTCCCCCCGCGCGATTGACCCTCTGTACCCTCGCTGATAGACTCCGCAGGCTTCCGCGCGGGTAACGCGCGAGTTCAAAGCAGAGAGGAGGCGAGACGTTTGGCAGAGGTCCGCGTGGGCGAGAACGAGTCGTTCGAGAGCGCATTGCGCCGCTTCAACAAGAAGATCCAGCAGTCGGGGATCCTGGCTGAGGCGCGGCGCCGCGAGCACTACGAGAAGCCCAGCGTGAAGCGGAAGCGCAAGGAAGCCAAGAAGCGCAAGGTAACCCGCGAATAGACGCCAGACGCTTTCGTCGTTCCCGGCGGGCCCTGACAGGGCCCGCGAGCATGAACCGATGACCCTGCAAGACCGGATCGAGTCAGCCATGCGCGACGCGATGCGCGCTCGCGACGAGCGCCGCACGCAGACGCTGCGCATGGCCATGTCCGCCGCCCACAACCGGCAGATCGAGCTGGGCCGCGCCCTGACCGACGAGGACTACGTCGACGTCCTCGGCAAGCAGCTCAAGCAGCGCCGCGAGAGCGTCGAGGCGTTCCGGGCTGGTGGCCGCGAGGCGATGGCCGACAACGAGGAGGCGGAGGCCGCCATCCTGGCCGAGTTCCTGCCCGAGCCACTCTCCGAGGCCGAGCTGGAGGGCGTCGTGCGTGCCGCCATCGCCGAGACCGGCGCCACCTCACCCGCCGACCTGGGCAAGGTGATGGGCAAGGTGGTGCCGCAGACCAAGGGCCGCGCCGACGGCAAGGCCGTCTCCGACATGGTGCGGCGCCTGCTGGGCAGCTGACCGATGTTCATTCCACGCACGCTGGCGCGCACCGAGGGGCCGGGCGCGGGCGCCTGGGCTCGAGCGGTGATCGTCGGCGGCTTCATCGCCGTGGTCCTCTTCGGCGTGCTGAGCGTCGACATCGCGCGGGGCGAGGTCAACCTGGCCGTCGGGGACGTGGCGACAGCCGACATCACGGCGCCGGGGACCGTCAGCTTCATCAGCGACTCGCAGTGGGAGGCGGCACGCCAGGCCGCCGCCGAGGCGGTCGAGCCGGTCTACGCGGAGATTGCTCCGCGCGGCGACATCCGGGACCAGCAGCTTCGCGCCTACGACAACATCATCCGCGCCGTCCGCTCCGTGCTGATCCAGCGCGACAACGCCGTGATCGGGCCGGATGAGGTGCCGGGGCTCCTCGCCTTCGCGGTGCCGGCCTTCACCGACGAGCAGATCGCGCTGCTGGTCAACGTCAGCCTGACCAGATGGACGACCATCGCCGAGGCGGGGCGGACCGTCCTGGAGGCCACGCAGTCGGCCGAGGTGCGCGACGACATGCTGGCCGACGCGCGGCAGCAGGTGCGCACCAACATCACCAACGACCTGGGGCAGCCGGAGCGCGAGATGGCCGGCGACCTGGCCTCTGCGCAGGTGGCGCCGAACGTGCAGCAGTCCGCCGCGGAGACAGCCGCGGCTCGGCAGGTCGCCCGCAACGCGGTCCCCGCCGTGCGGGTGACGGTCAGGCAGGGCGAGGCCGTGGTGCGCGCCGGCGACCCGATCACCGACCTGACCCTCGAGAAGCTCGACGAGCTGGGCCTGACCCGGCCGCGACTGGAGGCATCCACCCTGGCGGGACACGCCCTGGTGGCGCTCGTGCTCGCCGCCCTGCTGGTCGGCTTCCTGTGGCGCTTCGAGCCGACCATCTGGTTCCGCAACCGCTCGCTGCTGCTCTTCGTGCTGGCCCTGGTGGCCAGCGCCGTGGCGCTGCGCATCGCGGCGGATCGGACCCTGTGGGCGTACGTCGTGCCCACGGCGGCGACGGTCCTGCTGACGACCATCCTTCTCGACGCGGGCGCAGGTGCGGCGATGGCCCTGGTGCTCGGCCTCTTGGCGGGGGTGATGAACCAGGACGCGCTCCAGCCCGCGGTCTACACCCTGGCCGGCGGCGTGGCGGCGCTGATCACGATCACGCGCGCGGAGCGCCTCAACGTCTTCGTGCGGGCCGGCGTCGCCATCGGTGCGACGAACATCCTGGTCCTGACGGCCTTCAACCTGATCGAGCAGCGGGACCTGGCGGCCGTGCTGCAGGGCCTTGCCGCGGGCAGCGTGAACGGGGCTCTGTCGGTCTTCCTGGCGGTCGGCTCGTTCGCGATGCTCGGCCACCTGTTCGGGATCATGACCGTCTTCCAGCTGCTCGAGCTGGCGAACCCCTCGTCGCGGCTGCTGCGCCGCCTGCTGATGGAGACGCCGGGCACCTACCACCACAGCGTGATGGTCGGCAACCTGGCGGAGCGCGCCGCCGAGACGATCGGCGCGGATCCGCTCCTGGCCCGCGTGGCGGCCTACTACCACGACATCGGCAAGATGAAGAACCCACTCGCCTTCATCGAGAACCAGGCGGGGGCGCACAACATCCACGATGACCTGACCCCCGAGTCGAGCGCCCGGATCATCGCCGGGCACGTCCGTGACGGGATCGACCTGGGCTACGAGTACGGGCTGCCGGTGCAGATCATCGGCTTCATCCCGCAGCACCACGGCACCAGCGTGATGAGCTACTTCTACGGCAAGGCCCTGCGCGAGCTGGGTGGCGACGAGGGGGCGGCGGCACGCGACAAGTACCGCTATCCAGGGCCGAACCCGCAGAGCCGCGAGGCGGCGATCCTGATGCTGGCCGACGGGGTCGAGGCATCGGTCCGGTCGCTGGAGGAGAAGGACGAGGTCTCGATCCGAACCATGGTCGACCGCATCGTGGACGCCCGCGTCGAGGACGGACAGCTCGACGAGGCCGACGTGACGCTGCGCAACATCTCGCAGATCAAGGAAGCGTTCGTCCAGCAGCTGCTGGGCATGTACCACAGCCGGATCCAGTACCCCGACAACGTGGTGCCGATGGAGCAGCAGCGGCGCGATCTGGCCTGAGCGCCTACGATGGTGGAAGCCATGGGCTGCACCGTCACCTTCCACCATCGGATCAGCCAGGAGCGGCTCACCGCGGTGAGCACAGCCGCACGATTCAGCCGTCTTTCATGCGCTGCTCGAGTCGGCGGTTGCCGAGGCGACCCACGCCGCCCTGGGCGGCGACGAGGTCGAGGTCGAGCTGACGCTGTGCGGCGACGAGGAGATGACGCACCTCAACTTCGACCACATGGGCGAGCGCGGCCCGACGGACGTCCTGGCCTTCCCGCTGCACGAATGGTCGGTCGACGGCGGGCACTCCCACCTGGCCGATGAGGAGACCGTGACGCCGCCGGGCGGGCTGCTGCTGGGGGACGTCGTGATCGATCTCGACCAGGCCGTGCGCCAGGCGACCGATGGCGGCTGGAGCCCGGCCCAGGAGATCGCGCTGCTGGCCATCCACGGTTCGCTCCATCTCGTCGGCCATGACCATGCGGAGGCCGATGACGAGGCCGCGATGCGAGCCGTCGAGCGCCGCGCACTCAGCGTCCTGCATCGCCGGCACCCCGAGGTCGGCTGGAAGCCCGGCTCGCTCTTCGACCGCCCATCCCGTGCGGTCTCGGCGCCCGCCTAGGAGGAGCTGGCGGGGAAGGGCGTGCCTGTCGGGGATGCCCATGATCTCGGTCGTCCCGTCGGCGAGATCCCGCAAGCCTGCCGCGAGGGTGTGCCCGACATTCGCGGACCGTCGCCAGTTCTGGCACCCGTCGCTGACCCGCGCCCATGGGCCAAGGCGTCGCGGAGCGGCCCCGGTCGTGCCCCGATGAACACGTGTGGACGCCCTTCGGGAAGTGGCAATCGGTCGGGGGCTCGGCCTTGGCAGAGACGTGCAGGCCGTCAGGAGCACGCGGCAGCGAACATCCAACCCCTCCACGCGGATTGTGCCACCATCGGCCGCGCATGAAGGTGATCTGCGGCCTGGGCAACCCCGGTGAGCGCTACCTGCTCACCCGCCACAACATCGGCTTCCGGGTCGTCGACCTGCTCGCCGATCGCTGGGGCCTGACCGGCAGCGGGCGCGCGCGCGAGGGAGCCGCGCGGCTGGAGGTGACGCTTCCCGAGCCGATCGGCCGGGTGCTGCTGGTCAAGCCGCTCCGCTTCATGAACCAGTCCGGTGCCGCCCTCAAGGCCGCCATGCGCCAGACCGATGCCGATCCCGCCACCGACCTGCTGGTGATCTGCGACGACATCGACCTGCCGCTCGGCAAGGTGCGGCTGCGCCGATCGGGCTCGGCCGGAGGGCACAACGGGCTGCGCGACATCATCGCCGCGCTGGGGAGCGACGAGTTCAACCGGCTGCGCGTCGGGATCGGGCGCGGCGGGGAGCCGGTCGACCACGTGCTGGCCACCTTCAAGCCGGGGGAGCGGGAGCTCGCCGCCGAGGCGATCGCCACCGCCGCCGACGCCGCGGAGCAGTGGCTGCGCGACGGGATCGAGGCGGCGATGAGCGCGTTCAACGGCCTCGACCTGGCCGAAGCGCCGGAGTGACCGCGCCGACCCGCAGCGGAGCCGACCGCCGCGTCGCCATCCTGTCCGCGGAGATCGCCGCTCGCCTGCCGGCGCGACCGGGGCGCCGCTGCGGGTCCCTGCGGCCGCCCGCGCCGCGCATCTCGCCGCGCGACGGGCGGGCGTGGCCGAGACGGCCCCGCTGGTGGTCGTGGTGCGCACCGACGAGGAGGCCCACCGACTCGCCGATGACCTCGCCGCGTGGCTCCCCTCCGGCCAGGTGCGGGTGCTGCCGGAGCGGG
The DNA here is from genome assembly GCA_963782015.1 of uncultured Chloroflexia bacterium. GTDB lineage: Bacteria > Chloroflexota > Limnocylindria > QHBO01 > QHBO01 > CF-167. The sequence goes on along the minus strand of CAWAHY010000004.1, from coordinate 167,980 downwards.
CCGCGCTGCCGCTCGAGCGGGCGCTGCCCGAGCACGACGAGTCCGCCGAGCGCCTGGAGGTGCTCGACCTGCTGGCGGGGCGGCACCATGGCCTGGTCGTGGTCGCGCCGCTGCTGGCGCTCGTGCAGCGGACGCTCTCGCCGGCGCAGCTGGCCGCGGGGCGGGTGGCGCTGAGGGTCGGGGAGCGGATCGAGCAGCGGGCGCTGCTCACCGCCCTGGTCCACGGCGGCTACGAGGCGGCCGTCGAGGTGAGCGGCGTGGGCGAGTTCGCGAACCGCGGCGGGATCATCGACATCTGGCCGCCGGGAGCGGCCGATCCCCTGCGCCTGGAGCTGTTCGGCGACGAGGTCGAGTCGATGCGCGCCTTCGACCCGATGACGCAGGGCAGCCGGCGCAAGGTCGAGCGCGCCACGCTGCTCCCCGCCAGCGAGTTCCTGCCCGCCGCCGGCTGGGAGAGCCTGGGCTCAGGCCGCGCCCTCGCTCCCCTCGGACGCGCTGCGCGCCGACCTCGCGCGCCTCGAGCAGGGCGACGTGGCCGAGGCGGCCGAGACGTGGGCCGCGCTGCTCACCGCCGGGCCGGCCAGCGACCACCTGCCGACGGCCGCGCACGTCGTCCTCACCGACCTCACCGAGCTCCAGGCGATCGCCGCCGACCTGGACACGCAGGCCACGGAGCGTCGCGCCGGCCTGGTGGCGAGCGGCGAGCTGCCGCCGGACTGGCCGCTCCCGTACGCGGCCGCTACCGCGCTCACAGCCCTCGAGGCCCGCGCAGCCGAGCTGCTCGACGAGGGTGCCGAGGCGGACGCCGGCTACGGCACCGCCCCGCCGCTCCCCGGGCGATCGGATCGCCTGGCGTCGTGGCTGGGCGATCTTGCCAAGGACCGCCGGCTGGTGGTGACGACCGACCAAGCCAGTCGCGTCGGCGAGCTGCTCGAGGAGGCGGGTCGGGCGGTGGCCCCCACCGCGGAGCTCCACGAGCCCCCGCCGCCAGGCGGCATCGGCCTGGTGCACGGCTCGCTCTCGGTCGGCTTCAGCCACGCGCCGAGCAACCTGCTGGTGCTCACCGACCGGGAGCTGTTCGGCGCGACCCGGGTCCGGCGGCTGACCCCCTCGAAGCGGGCGATGACCCGCGACCTGATCGGGCGGCTCGCGGTCGGCGACGCGGTGGTGCACATCGACCACGGCATCGCGCGCTACGCGGGGATGACCCAGCGCGAGTACGGCGGCGCGACGAAGGAGTACCTCCAGCTCGACTTCGCCGGCGACGACAAGATCTTCCTGCCGGCCGACCAGATCGGCCGGATCACCCGCTACGCGGGCGGCCCTGCCCCCACCCTCTCGCGCCTGGGCGGCACCGACTGGGAGCGCACCAAGAGCCGCGTCCGCCGCGCCGTGGCTGAGCTGGCCGAGGACCTGCTCGCCATCTACGCCGCGCGGGCATCGGCCCCCGGCTTCTCCTTCTCGCCCGACACGACCTGGCAGCGCGAGCTGGAAGAGGCGTTTCCCTACACCGAGACGAAGGACCAGCAGCGCACGATCGAGGAGGTCAAGGCCGACATGCTCCGTCGCCGGCCGATGGACCGCCTCGTCTGTGGCGACGTCGGCTACGGCAAGACCGAGGTCGCCCTGCGCGCCGCCTTCAAGGCCGTGCAGGACGGCAAGCAGGTGGCGGTGCTCGTGCCGACCACGGTCCTGGCGCAGCAGCACCTGGGCACCTTCCGGCGCCGCCTGGCGCCGTTCCCGGTGCGGGTCGAGATGCTGAGCCGCTTCGTGGGCAAGGCCGAGCAGGGCCGGATCGTGGAGGCCACCGCCGAGGGGCAGGTCGACATCCTGATCGGGACGCATCGGATCCTGTCGAAGGACATCGGCTTCGCCGACCTTGGCCTGCTGGTGGTTGACGAGGAGCAGCGCTTCGGGGTGGGCCACAAGGAGCGGATCAAGGCGATGCGCCGCGAGGTGGACGTGCTGACCCTCTCGGCCACGCCGATCCCGCGCACCCTGCACCTCTCCCTGGTCGGCATCCGCGACCTGTCCGTGATCGAGACGCCGCCCGAGGCGCGGCTGCCGATCCTGACCCGCATCGCCGAGGACGACGACGGCCTGGTGCGCGACGCCATCAACCGCGAGCTCGACCGCGGCGGGCAGGTCTTCTACGTCCACAACCGGGTCGAGACGATCGAGGCCGCCGCCGAGCGGGTGCGCCGCCTGGTGCCGCGGGCCAAGGTGGCCATCGGTCATGGACAGATGGCGGAGGGGATGCTCGAACGGGTGATGCTCGACTACGACGCCGGCCGCTTCGACGTGCTGGTCTGCACCACCATCATCGAGTCGGGGCTGGACATCCCGAACGCCAACACGATCGTCATCGCCCGGGCCGATACGCTCGGGCTGGCGCAGCTCTACCAGCTCCGCGGCCGGGTCGGCCGCTCGGACCGACGCGCGTACGCCTACCTCCTCCACCGTCGCGGGCAGCCGCTGTCGTCCATTGCGCGCAAGCGGCTGCATGCCATCTTCAGCGCGTCCGACCTGGGGGCCGGCTATCAGATCGCGCTCTCCGACCTCGAGATCCGTGGGGCGGGCAATATCCTGGGGGCCGAGCAGCACGGCTTCATGGCGTCGGTCGGTTTCGAGCTCTACACGCGGATGCTGGCCGAGGCGGTGGAGGCGGGACGTGGCCGGGTGGCCGCTCCCGAGGCCGCAGCGGTGCGGCTGGACCTGCCCGGATCAGCCTTCCTGCCCGATGCGTACGTGGCCGACTCCGGCGCCAAGCTGGAGGCCTACCGTCGCTTCGCCGCCATCGCGTCCGAGGGTGACGTGGCGGCGCTGCGCACCGAGCTGCGCGACCGGTTCGGACCGATCCCGGAGCCGGTCGAGGGGCTCTTCCGGGCCGTGGCGGTGCGCATGGCGGCCGAGGCCGCCGGCGTCCCGGAGGTGCACGCCGAGGCGGGCCGCTTGACCTTCAAGTGGCCGCGCTTCGACCGTGGGGCGGTAGTCGGCGCGCTGACCCGCGCCGGCTTCCATCCGGTGGCGGGGTCAAACCAGGTCCGGATCCCCGTGCCGCCGGGGCGCGACCCCGTCGAGACCGCGCTGCGAGCGCTCGCGGCACTGCGCGGCGCGAACCCCCTAGAGGCGGCCCGCCGCGATCGCTCCCAGCTGCTTCTCCAGGTCGATGCGATCGGCCTCGGACATGTCGCTGTTGCCGGCGGTGATGCCGGCGATGTGGTCTCCCTTGATGATGAACAGCGTCGCCGTCGACGGGCTGTAGACGGCCTTGTCACCGATGCCCGAGACGTTCGTCGCGCCCGCCTCATTCTCGAAGACGCCGTAGGCCATCGCGGCGTCCGTCGTACTCATCATGGTGAAGACGTTCGCCGAGAGATCCGTCGCGGTGTAGTGGCAGTACGACTGCGTCGCCCCTGGAGTCGGATCGGCGTTCGTGCCCGAGACGCCAAGGACGGAGGCCACCTCATCGGTCGTCATGAGGCCGCACGCGTCGCTCGCGTCCCCGCCACCTCCGCCCCCTCCGCCGCCGCCCTGGCTGGCGCCCGGCCCGGTGCTCTGGCCGGCGCCGGCGCTCGCGCCGGGCTCGGTGCTGGCCGCCCCTCCCTGCGATGCCCGCGGACCCTGCCGGTGCGCTGCAGGCGACGGCCAGCAGCGAGATGGCGATGAAGCTGGCGACGCGGCGGTACATTGGGCGAGCCTCGCTACAGATCCGGGAAGGATCCCGGAATTGGGCCAGTATACGGAGCACCGCAACATGGTCGGGTCGTTGGAACTCCGGCGCCCGTGGCTGGCGAGGTGACCACGTTCGTCCTCGTCCACGGCGCATGGCACGGCGCCTGGTGCTGGGATCGGCTCGTCCCCGAGCTGGAGGCACTGGGGCACCGGGGCGTCGCCATGGACCTGCCGGTCGACGACCCCGGGGCCGGGTTGGCCGAGTACGCGGAGGTGGTCGCCCCCTTCGTCCCGGCTGAGTCGGCCGTGCTGGTGGGCCACTCGCTCGGAGCGGCCGTCATCCCACTCGTCGCCGCAGGAGCGCTCGGTGCGGAGGCTTGTGTTCCTCTGCCCGGTGGTGCGCCGCCTCGGGATGAGCCTCGCGGAGCAGGCGCCTCTCGACGCGGACATCTCGACCTACGACCTCAGCACGGGACGCACCTTCTTCGACGACGCCTCGTCGGCCTGGGAGGCCGACGCTGCCATCGCGGCGTTCTTCCACGACTGCGACGATGCGACCGCCCGCTGGGCGGCGAGCCGGCTGCGGCGGCAGTACTGGCGCTACTGGGAGGAGCCGAACCCGCTCACCGCCTGGCCGGATGCCGAGCGCGCCGCGATCATCTGCACCGACGACCGGCTGGTCGGCGTCGACTGGGCGCGCCGCCGCATCCCCGAGCTGCTCGGCGTGACCGCCGTCGAGCTGCCCGGTGGCCACTCCCCGTTCCTGAGCCGACCAGCCGCGCTGGCGGCGGCGCTGGTCGCCGGGCTGGACCGATGACCGCGGACCGGGTTCGCCTCCGCGACGTCACGCTGGCCGATGCCGACCTGCTCGAGGCCTGGGACACCCCGGCGATCCAGGGCGAGTTCAACGACTTCGGCCAGCCGCCCAGCCCCGCGCCCCGCGAGGCGATGGCCAAGGGCCCCCTGCGGAATGACCACAACGGCATCCTGATCGTGGAGCTCGTCGCCGACGGGACGCCCATCGGCACCATCGGCTGGCACAAGGTCGTGAATGGTCCGGGCACGGAGTCGGCTGCCTGGAACATCGGGATCACGCTCATCCCCGAGGCTCGCGGGCACGGCTACGGCACGGAGGCGCAGCGCCTTGCGGCCGCGTACCTGTTCGAGACGACCGGCGTCAACCGGGTCGAGGCCTCGACCGACGTCGAGAACCTGGCCGAGCAGCGGTCCCTCGAAAAGGCCGGCTTCACCCGTGAGGGCATCATGCGCGGCTCGCAGTACCGGGCCGGGGCGTACCACGACCTGATCGTCTACAGCCGCCTGCGCGACGACCCCGCCTGATGCCCGTCGGCGCCCGGCGCGCGATCCTCGTCTACATCTTCGAGGAGGCCGCCGGCACCTTCTTCTTCATGATGGTGCTGACCGCGGCCGGCCTCTTCATGATCCAGGTCGCCAAGCTCGACGCGCTGCAGCTCGTGCTGGTCGGCACGACCCTGGAGCTGTCGGCCTTCCTGTTCGAGATCCCAACCGGTGTCCTGGCCGATACGGTGAGCCGCCGGCTGAGCGTGATCGTCGGCACCGCCATGATCGGCGTGGGGCTGGCGGTGTGGGGCGCGTGGCCGCTCTTCGGGACGATCCTGATCGGCCAGGTGCTGTGGGGGATCGGCTTCACCTTCACCTCGGGCGCCACCCAGGCGTGGATCAGCGACGAGACCGGGAACGTCGAGACCGGACCGATCTACATGCGCGCCGCACAGTGGAGCTGGGCCGCGGGTGCCCTCGGGATCGTGGCGAGCGTGCCGCTCGCGGCGCTCTGGGGCCTCCAGGCGCCGATCCTCGCCGGCGGCCTCGGCTACGTCCTGACCGCGGTCGTGCTCGTCTTCGTGATGCAGGAGCACAACTGGAAGCCGGCGCCGCGCGACGGTCGCTCGGCGATGGGCGCCATGGGCGACACCCTGCGGCGCGCGGGGGCGACGGTTCGAGCCGTGCCGGCGCTGCTCACCATCCTGGCCATCTCGTTCGTGGCGGGCGCCGGATCGGAGGCCTTCGACCGTCTGCGCGAGCTCCACATCCTGAGCAACTTCGCCCTGCCGACCGCGCCGTTGCTGCCGGCGATCGCGTGGTTCGCGCTCATCAACCTCGTGTCGCTGCTGGCCAGCGTGGCGGCGGTGCAGCTCGCCCGACGCCGGATCGACACGGAATCCCACCTCGGCGCGGCACGCACCCTGCTGATCCTGGACGTGATGCTGATCGCGATGATCGTGGCCTTCGCCGCAGCGGTCTCCTTCGAGATGGCGGCGCTCAGCTACCTGGTCACGCGCATCGTGCGCCGGGTCGCCCAGCCGATCGCCACCGCCTGGATCAACCTGGGCCTCACCTCAGACGTGCGGGCGACGGTCCACTCCATGAACAGCCAGGCCGATGCGCTCGGCCAGATCGCCGGCGGCCCGCTGCTCGGCTGGCTGGCGGTGGCGGCCGGCAGCACGCGTCCCGCGATGCTCGCGGTGGCCGTCATCCTCGTCCCCTCGCTCTACCTGTACCTGCGCACGATCCGGCTGCACGGCCACGACCTGGAGGTCGAGCCGGTCGAGGAGATCTCCTAGAGCTCCTGCCGCCGGAACGCCACCCACGCGGCGACGAGCAGCCCCGCCAACAGCCCCAGGTTCACCAGCACCGGACCGATGACGGCGCCAGCCTCCTTCCCCAGCGCCAGCGCCCTCCCCGGAGCGGTGAGGCCCCCGGGGGTGTAGGCGCCGATGGTCGGCAGCACCGAGATGAGGGCCACCACCAGCAGCCCGCCCACCCCGATCGCCGCGGCGGCGACCGCGGACCGGGTCAGGACGCTGCCGAGGAAGGTGAGCGCGGCGTAGACGACGAGCATGAGCAGCAGCAGCGCGGTCATGGCCGCCCAGCCGAGCGGTGGCAGCGACTCGAACAGGAGTGCGGTGTAGGCATACCCCGCGACCGATGCCAGGAGGAGCGCCACGGCCAGCGTGGCGCTGATGGCCAGCATCTTGGCCAGCAGGTACGCGCCACGCGAGGCCGGCTTGCTGAGCAGCAGCGCCGCCGTACCACGCTCCTTCTCCGTCGCCACGCTGCCCATCGCCAGCAGCACGGCGGCCAGGATGCCGGCCTGTCCCAGGTTCTTCCCGAACTGGTCCACGGCATCCGCCACGGTCGGTGGCGGGATCACGATCTGGACCTGGCCGCCGGCCAGCCCCTTGATCAGCTCGGGCAGGTAGCGCGCCAGGAAGGGCGAGATGATGCCGAAGGCGGTGAAGACGATCGCCACCACCAGCACCCGCCGGGTGCGCCACGCCTCCAGCAGCTCCTTGCGCAGCAGCGGACCCAGCCCGATCATGCGGCGGCCCCCGGGTCGTGGGCGCGGCGGCCGACCAGCTGGAGGAAGACGTCCTCGAGGGTCGGGCGCTGCCGCTCGAAGGCGAGCAGTGCGACGCGGTGCTCGGCGACCGCCGCGAGGAGGGCGCGACCGGCGTCGGCCTCGTCGCGGACCGCCACCCGCAGCACGCCGTGCGCCTCCTCGACGCCCGCCACCCAGGGCGCCGCGCGAAGCGCCTCGACGAAGCGCGGCAGCACCGCCTCCTGCCCGTCCTCCGGCTCGAGTCGGTAGACCGGGCGGGCATAGCGCTCGAGCAGCTCGTCCATCGGTCCGGTCGTCACCAGGCGTCCGTGGTCGAGGATCGCGACCCGGTCACAGACCCGCTCGACGTCGGTCAGGATGTGGGTCGAGAAGAGGATCGTCGAGGTCCCGCCCAGGCTGCGGATGACGGTCAGCATGTCCACCCGGCCCTCGGGGTCGAGCGAGCTGACCGGCTCGTCCAGGAGCAGCACCGGCGGGCGGTTGAGAATGGCCTGCGCCACGCCGAGGCGCTGACGCATGCCGCCGGAGAAGCCACCGATCGGGCGGCGCGCGGCGTCCGCCAGCCCGACCAGCTCGAGCACCTCGGCGATGCGGGTGCGGCGCCCGGCATCGGGCATCCGGTACAGGCGTCCCACCAGGTCGAGCAGGTCGTGCGCGGTCATCCAGCCATGGAAGCGTGGATCCTGGTCGAGGTAGCCGATCAGGCCCAGTCGGTTCGGCTCGCCGCCGCCGGTCGCCACGCCTCCCACGCTCGCCGAGCCGGAGGTGGCCTGCGCCAGCGAGGTGAGGAGGCGCAGGGTGGTCGTCTTGCCGGCGCCGTTCGGCCCCAGGAAGCCGAAGACGCTGCCCGCCGGAACGTCGAGGTCGAGCCCGTCCAGCGCGAGCACGCCGCCGTAGCGCTTCGTCAGGCCGCGGCAGGCGATCGCCGGCGCCATCGGCGCGGCGGTCATCGGGTCAGACGTCCTCGCGCCCGAAGAGGAAGTAGATGAGCGGCCCGAAGAGCTCGACGAAGACGATCACCAGGCCCCAGACCAGCTTGTTGCCACCCTTCACGCGTCGGTCGGGGCGGGTCAGGTCGTAGAGGCCCGTCGCGATCAGCGCCAGGTCCAGGATCGCCAGCGGGATGAGGAGCGGAAGGATCTCCTCGAGGGTCATGTCACCCCGCAGGATACCGCTCGACCCATGACGAAGTGACCCCTTGGATCGCTCCGGCCCGAGTCGTATACTGCGTGGACTACTCGACCCGGGACGGGCGCACCCGTCCGGCGCCGACCGCTGTGATACCGCGCTTCGCAAGGGCGCGGATGACGAAGGAGGCGCGTCCCGTGTCCAGTCACCCCCCACTCATCGATCCTGCCGCTGCGCGTTCCGTGCTGCGCGTCGGCGACCGGAGCTACGTCTACCACCGGCTCGATGCCTCCGGCGCCGCCGACCTGGCGCGGCTGCCGTACACCGTCAAGGTGCTGCTCGAGAACGCGCTGCGCCACGCGGCGAGTGACTCCGGACTGGTGAGTCCCGCCGACGTGCGGGCGCTCGCCTCCTGGGATCCCACGCAGCCCGCCGAGGCGGAGCTGCCCTTCATGCCGGCGCGCGTCATCCTGCAGGACTTCACCGGCGTCCCGTGCGTGGTCGACCTGGCCGCCATGCGTGACGCGGTGGCCGCGATGGGCGGCGACCCGTCCCGCGTCAACCCGCTGGTGCCCGCCGACCTCGTGATCGACCACTCGGTGCAGGTCGACCTGTTCGGCTCGGACCTCGCCTTCGCGGGCAACGTGGCGCGCGAGTACGAGCGCAACGGCGAGCGCTATGCCCTCCTGCGCTGGGCGCAGCAGGCCTTCGACAACTTCCGGGTGGTGCCCCCCGGGACAGGGATCGTGCACCAGGTCAACCTGGAGTTCCTGGCCGACGTGGTGACCGCGCGGCCTGGCCCCGACGGTGAGCTGGTCGCGTTCCCCGACACGCTGGTCGGCACCGACTCGCACACGACCATGATCAACGGCCTCGGCGTCGTCGGCTGGGGCGTCGGCGGGATCGAGGCCGAGGCCGCGCTCCTGGGCCAGCCCCTCTACCAGCCGATGCCGGTGGTGGTCGGCTTCCGCCTCGACGGCGAGCTGCGGGCCGGCGCCACGGCCACCGACCTGGTGCTGTACGTGACCGAGATGCTGCGTTCGCACGGCGTGGTCGGCAAGTTCGTCGAGTTCCACGGCCCGGGGCTGTCGCGGCTCGGGCTGGCGGATCGCGCCACGATCAGCAACATGTCGCCGGAGTTCGGCGCGACCGCGACCCTCTTCCCGATCGACGACGAGACGCTGCGCTACCTGCGCATGACCGGTCGCCCGGCCGAGGTGGTGGACCGCGTCGAGGCGTACGCCAAGGCGCAGGGCCTCTTCCGCACCGATGCCTCCGTCGAGCCGCGCTTCAACGAGTCGCTGCAGCTCGAGCTGGGCAGCGTCGAGCCGTCGGTCGCAGGACCGCGCCGTCCGCAGGACCGCGTTCCTCTCACCGACCTGCGCCGCTCCTTCCGGGCCGCCTTCGCCGATGGGCTGGAGCTCCACCGCCTCGTCGACGAGGCGAGCGAGGAGTCCTTCCCGGCCTCCGACCCGCCGTCGTTCAGCGCGGGCGAGCCGGCGCCGGACCGCCCCATGGCCCCCGCCGAGGTGGCGCCCGACTACCCCGAGGTCGAGTATCGCCCGGTGCCGGTCGCGCGGGACGGGGCGCAGTTCGAGCTGCGCTCCGGATCGGTCGTGATCGCCGCCATCACCTCGTGCACGAACACCAGCAACCCGAGCGTGATGGTGGCCGCCGGCCTGCTGGCGCGGAACGCGGTGGCGCGCGGCCTGCGCACCCCGCCGTGGGTCAAGACCTCGCTCGCCCCCGGCTCGCGCGCAGTCACCGACTACCTGGCCGGCGCCGGGCTGATGGCGCCGCTCGAGGCGCTCGGCTTTGACCTGGTCGGCTACGGCTGCACGACCTGCATCGGCAACTCCGGGCCGCTCGCCGACGAGATCGCCGCCGCGATCGAGGCGAACGACCTGGTCGGCGTGGCCGTGCTCTCCGGCAACCGCAACTTCGAGGGCCGCATCCACCCGCTGGCACGGGCCAGCTACCTTGCCTCGCCGCCGCTGGTGGTGGCGTTCGCGCTGGCCGGGCGGATCGACATCGACCTGACCACGCAGCCGATGGGCACCGATGCCGAGGGCCGGCCGGTCTTCCTCGCCGAGCTGTGGCCGTCGGCCGCGGAGATCGCCGACGTGGTGGCGGAGCAGGTGCGCTCCGAGATCTTCACCCGCAACTACGCATCGGTCTTCGACGGCGACGATCGATGGCGCGCGCTGCCGGTTCCCGCCGGCGATCGGTATGCGTGGGATGCGGCGAGCACGTATGTCGCCCTGCCGCCCTTCTTCGAGGGGATCGGCCCCGAGCCGGGCGCGGTGGCGGACGTCGTCGACGCGCGGGTGCTGGCGTGGCTGGGGGACAGCGTCACCACCGACCACATCTCGCCGGCGGGCAGCATCGCCCGCAGCTCACCGGCCGGGGAGTGGCTGGTTGGGCAGGGAGTCGAGCCGCGCGAGTTCAACTCGTACGGAGCCCGCCGCGGTCACCACGAGGTGATGATGCGCGGCACCTTCGCCAACCTGCGGCTCCGCAACCTGCTCGCGCCGGATGCGGAGGGCAACGTCACCGAGCACCTGCCCTCCGGCGAGCGGATGAGCATCTTCGACGCCGCGCGGCGCTACGCGGCCGACCGGCACGCAGCTCGTCCTGCTGGCCGGCAAGGAGTACGGCTCCGGCTCGTCGCGCGACTGGGCGGCGAAGGGTCCGCAGCTGCTCGGGGTGCGTGCCGTGATCGCCGAATCGTACGAGCGGATCCATCGGTCCAACCTGGTCGGGATGGGCGTCCTGCCGTTGCAGTACCTGCCCGGGGAGAGCGCCGCGACGCTCGGCCTGACCGGCCGGGAGCGGTTCAGCGTGCCTGGCATCGCCGAGGGGCTGCGGCCGCACCAGGAGGTGTCGGTGACGGCGACGCTCCGAGGACGGTCGCGAGCTGCGCTTCCGTGCCATCGCCCGCCTCGACGGGGAGATCGACGTCACCTACTTCCGCAACGGCGGGGTGCTCCAGACGGTCCTGCGCCGGTTGGCGGGCTAGCCGGCGGCGGGCTGCCTCCGACCGCTCGTCACGATCACGAAGATCCCGGCGCCGGCCAGGATCACCGCGATGGTGAAGAAGATCCAGGTTCCCGTGTACACCTGCCCAGCCGGGTCGGTGAGCATGTGGAGGATCGTTCGCCCCAGGATCAGAATCGGTGCCACGGCGGCCCCGATGAAGAGCCACCCGACCGCCGCACGCCGCTGCAGGCGGAGGTAGACGATCGGCAGCGAGATCAGCACCGCCGCGGCGATGACCCAGCCGAGCTCCTGCAGCCAGAGTGCGTTGTAGCCCGTCAGCAGTCCGACCAGCAGCGGAAGAACCCAGGTGCGCATCGGCTCATGCTAGTGGCGATCCTGCGCGAACGCCAGACTCCTGCTCAGGCGGTCAGAGACGAGGGCCAGCCGCGGTCGAGCAGCTCGATCACCTCGTCGGCGGGGAGGGCGGGGGAGAAGTGGAAGCCCTGCCCCAGCCGGCAGTCGATGGCGCGCAGCCGGGCCAGCTGCTCGGCGGTCTCGATCCCCTCGGCGAGCACCTCCATGTGGAGCGTCTGGCCCAGCTTGACGATGGAGCGGACCAGCACCGGCACGTCCCGGCCGTGGCCGATGGCGGCGGTGAAGGAGCGGTCGATCTTGAGCACCTCGACCGGCAGCCGCTCGAGGTAGCTGAGCGACGAGTAGCCGGTCCCGAAGTCGTCGATCGCGAGGCGCACGCCGAGCCCCCGGAGCCGATGCAGGGTGGCCGCGCTCTGGTCGAGGTCGGCCATCAGGGCGCTCTCGGTGATCTCCAGCGTGAGCCGATCCGGGCGGATCCCGCTCGCGCGCAGGGCCTCGGCCACCGTCTCCACGAAGTCGGGCTCCTGGAGCTGCCGAGCGGAGAGGTTGACCCACATCGACATCCGCTCGTGGAGCGACCCGCCGGGCATGCCCCGCACTGCCCCAATCGGCGAGCTGCCGGCAGGCGGCGTCGATCACCCACGAGCCGAGGGACACGATCAGGCCGGTCTCCTCCGCGATCGGGATGAACTCGGCCGGCAGCACCAGCCCGCGCTCGGCGTGGCGCCAGCGCAGGAGCGCCTCGACCCCGGTCACGCTGCCGGTCCGCAGGTCCACGATCGGCTGGTAGTGCAGCTCGAAGTCGCGGTCGGCGATCGCCCGCTCCAGGTCGGCCTTGAGCTCCATGCGCGTGACCGCCGCGGCGTGCATCTGCGGCTCGTAGAAGGCGAATCGCCCCTTGCCCGGAGGTCTTGGCGTTGTACATCGCCAGGTCCGCCTGGCGCAGCAGGTCGTCCGGCTCCGTCTGGCTGTCGGAGGTGACCGCCGCGCCGATGCTCGCGTGCATCACCACCTGGCGCCCCTGGAACTCGAACGGGGAGCGCAGTGACTCCAGGATCCGCTCGGCGGCACGCCGGGTGCCCTCCTCGGTCGTCTCCTCGAGCAGGATCGCGAACTCGTCACCTCCGAAGCGCGCGGTGGTGTCCTCCGGGCGCATGACGGCCCGCAGCCGCTCGGCGACCGCCACCAGCAGCTGGTCGCCCGCGTCGTGGCCGAGGCTGTCGTTCACCGTCTTGAAGTCGTCGAGGTCGGAGAAGAGCACCGAGACGGCGCCGTGGCTGCGCGCCTGCCGGGCGAGCGCGTGCGCGACGCGGTCGCGGAAGAGGGCGCGGTTGGCGAGGCCGGTGAGCGAGTCGTGGAAGGCCTGGTGCTGCAGCTGGAGCTCGAGCTGCTTCCGCAGCGTGATGTCGTGGATCAGGGCGCTGAAGCGGATCGAGTCGCCGGTGCCGACCGGCCAGATCGTCAGCTCGGCGGAGAACTCGTGCCCGTCGCGGTGCAGCGCGGTGACCTCGATCCGCTTGCCGACCAGCCGGCCGTCGCCGGTGGCCATGTAGCGGGCCATGCCGGCGCGATGGGCCGCGCGCTGCGCGATCGGGATGATCCGGTCCTCGAGCGCCTCGCCGAGCGCCTCCTTGCGCGACCAGCCGAAGGTCTCCTCGGCCTGCGCGTTCCAGTCGATGATCAGGCCGCTGGCGTCGATGGCGACGTAGGCCTGGCTGGCGGTCTCGATGATCAGGCGCGTCTGCTCCTCGCTCTCACGGAGCGCCAGCTCGGCCTGCTTCTGCGGGCGTGATGTCGATCATGAAGCCGCGATACTGGGCCGGCTCGCCGCGCTCGTCGCCGATCACCACCCCCTCGTCGCGAACCCAAACCTCGCGTCCGTCGCGGCGTCGCATGCGGTACTCGCTGACGCTTCGGCTGCCAAGCTCGCGACGCCCGTCGAAGTTCTCGTCCTCGAGCACCTGCTGGCGGTCGTCGGGATGGATGTGGGCCATCCACAGCTTTGGGTCGGCCGTCCACTCCTCGGCGCTGTAGCCGAGCAGGTCGTGGATCCGCGGGCTGACGTAGTGCCAGGTCGCCTCCGCCCCGAAGTCCGCGACGTACAGCACGGCCGGAAGCTGCTCGACCATGGTCCGGTAGCGCTCCTCCGCCGCCTCGAGGTCCCGCATCAGGCCCCGCCGAGGCCCGATCCCCGACCAGACGAAGAGGGCGACCACGCCGATCGCGCAGGCCGCGGCGACGAGGGACGGAACGTGGTGCTCGTGGGGCACGTTCGCCACCCACAGCGCGGCCACCGTGGCGACGGCCAGCAGCACCAGGCTGATGACGAGCGCCGCGACCTGCCGATCGCGGTGCCGAGCCACGCGTCGCGTGTGGGGTGCGGTGTCCACTGGACCGGTCGCGCTCCGCATACCGCCCGACACTACGATGCGGTCCGAAGGACCCGAATAGCCCGTTGGTCCGGGGAGCGTCCCCGGCGTTGCCGCCGCGCAGCGCATCGGTCTAGACTCTGCGTCGCCGTGACCGCCTCCACCCTCGACGACCTGCGCGCCAAGATCCGCGAGGTGCCCGACTTCCCGAAGCCGGGAATCCTCTTCTACGACATCACCACCCTGCTCCGCGATGCGGATGCGTTCCGCGAGGTGATCGACCGCATGGCGGAGGCGGTCAAGGGCCAGCGCATCGACGTGGTGGTGGGGATGGAGTCGCGCGGGTTCATCTTCGCCGCCCCGCTCGCCGACCGGCTGGGTGCCGGCTTCGTGCCGGTCCGCAAGCTCGGCAAGCTGCCGGCGGAGACGATCGAGGTCGAGTACGACCTCGAGTACGGCACGGCGACGCTGGAGATCCATCGCGACGCGATCAGCCCCGGCCAGCGGGTGCTGGTGGTTGACGACCTGCTGGCCACCGGCGGGACCGTGCTTGGCACGATCGAGCTGGTGCGCCGCCTCGGCGGCGAGATCGCGGGCCTCTCGTTCATGGTCGAGCTGACCGCCCTGGGCGGACGCGCCAAGCTCGGCGAGTTCGCGATCCACACCCTGCTCGCCTACTAGAGACCGATCGGCCGAGCCGTTCAGAGACCGATGGCCGCCGCTCCGACCGCCCTGCTGCGCGCCCGCGAGGTCACCGATCGGGACGCGATCGCGACCTTCCTGCGCACCGATCGGCGCTACGCCGCCTACGCGCTCGGCGACCTCGACTCCACCCTGCGCGGCCGCTGCACCTGGGGGATCGCGTATGACGGCGACGGCCGTCCCACCGCCCTGGCGATGCACCATGAGGGCCTCGTCCCCCAGCCGCTCTTCCTGATGGGCGACGCGGCCGGCTGCCACGCCGTGCTGGCGTCGGTGATCAAGCCACGCGACGCGTTCTTCCAGTCGACCCGGGCGCTCGAGAGCGCCGTCGAGGGCCTCTACGAATTCGAGCGGCCGACCGAGCTGCTGCGGATGGTGGTCGATGCCTCGACGTTCGTGCCATACGTGGGAGCGGCGGAGCGGCTCTCCCCGGCCGACATCGACGACCTGAACCGGCTCTACCAGCTCGGCTTCCGGGCCGGCTTCGCCTCGGCGATCCTCGACGACGCGGTCTACTACGGGGTGCGCGTCCGCGGCCGGCTGGTGAGCGCGGCTGGCACGCACGTCGTCAATCGCCGCGAGGGGATCGCGGTGGTTGGCAACGTGATGACCCACGCCGACTTCCGCGGCCACGACTTCGCCAAGATGGTGACCGGCGCGGTGACCGCCGAGCTGCTCGACCAGATGCCGGACGTGGCGCTCAACGTCCACGCCGACAACGCCCCCGCCATCGCGGCCTACACGCGACTCGGCTACCGTGAGCACTGCAGGCTCAGCGAGCGCCTCGGGCGTCGTCGGTCCGGCGGCTGGGGGTTGATGCGACCGATACGAGAGGCAATGAGGATCACGTGGCCACGAGAGAGACGCTGAAGGGCGACGTCCGCGACATCGGCCTGGCCGACGCGGGGGCGCTGAAGATCGAATGGGCAGACCGCCAGATGCCGGTCCTTGCGGGCATCCGCGCGCGCTTCGCTGCCGAGCGGCCGCTCGCCGGCTGGAAGATCAGCGCCTGCCTGCACGTCACCGCTGAGACGGCGAACCTGATGCGGACGCTCCAGGCCGGCGGCGCCGACGCGGTGCTCTGCTCGTCGAACCCGCTCTCGACGCAGGACGACGTGGCGGCCTCGCTCATCGTCCATCACGGCATCCCGACCTACGCCATCAAGGGCGAGGACCGTGATTCCTACTACTCGCACATCGGCGCTGCGCTGGACCACGCCCCGCAGGTGACCATGGACGACGGCGCGGACCTCGTGAACGAGCTGCACACGCGCCGCACCGAGCTCCTGCCCGCAGTCGTGGGGGGGACCGAGGAGACGACCACCGGCGTGATCCGGCTGCGCGCCATGGCGGCCGCCGGGAAGCTGCGCTACCCCGTGCTGGGCGTGAACGAGGCGCTCACCAAGCACCTCTTCGACAACCGCTACGGGACCGGGCAGAGCGCCATCGACGGCATCCTGCGCGCCACCAACGTGCTGATCGCCGGGAAGCAGGTGGCGGTCGGTGGCTACGGCTGGGTGGGCCGCGGCATCGCGTCCCGCGCGGCGGGGATGGGCGGCATCGTGACCGTGGTCGAGGTCGACCCGATCCGTGCGCTCGAGGCGGCGATGGACGGCTACCGCGTCGCGACCGCGTCACAGGCCGCCGAGGTGGGGGAGATCTTCATCGCCGCCACCGGCAACCTCAACGTGTGGGGGGCGGCGGACTTCCCGAAGATGCGCGACGGGGCGATCCTGGCCAACGCGGGGCATTTCAACGACGAGTTCGAGCTCGACGCGCTCGAGGCCCAGTCCGCCTCGTCCCGCGAGGTGCGGCCGTCCACGCGGGAGTACCTCATGCCCGATGGACGCCGCATCTTCCTGCTGGCCGATGGGCGCCTCGTCAACCTCGGCGCCGCGGAGGGGCACCCCGCGCTGGTGATGGACATGAGCTTCGCGGACCAGGCGCTCGGCCTCGAATGGCTGCGCTCGCACGTCGCGGAGCTCGAGCCGCGCCTCTACGACATCCCCGACGAGATCGACCGCGAGGTGGCCCGCCTCAAGCTGCTGAGCATGGGGATCGTGATCGACCCGCTGACCGCTGCGCAGAAGACCTACTCCGAGTCGTGGGAATCGGGGACGTGACAGACCTGGAGCACCCCGGGATGGCGGTGGTGCTCGACGTGAACGACCTCGAGGCCGCGACGGGGTTCTGGAGCGAGGTGCTGGGCTTCCCGGTGAAGCGGCCCGTCACCCAGTTCATGGTGCTGCGACCGGAGGATCCCGAGGACGATCGGCCACACCTGATCCTCCAGAAGGTGCCGGAGGGCAAGGTCGTGAAGAACCGTGCCCACCTGGATCTCTTCTTCCCCACCCGTGACGAAGCGCGCGACCGCCTCCTGGCCCTGGGCGCGCGGCTGATCCAGGAGCAGCCGAACTGCATCGGCTCCCACTGCTGGTACCTGATGGCCGATCCGGAGGGCAACGAGTTCTGCGTGGTGGGGGACTAGACCGCGGGGACTAGGAGTCCGCCGTGAAGTCGAGCTCGATGGTCACCAGCCCGTTCGTGCCGGCGGGGAGGTCGTAGGCGGTGACCCCGGTGCACGAGACGTGGCCGGAGATGGAGCTGGCCGTCACCTGGACCTGCATCGTGCATTCGTCCTCCTTGGACTGCACGGTCACGGTGCCGCTGGTGACCTGCACGTACTGCGGATCGCCCAGGAAGATGCCGATGCTGGTGCCCTGCGTCCCACCCGTGCCGTAGAAGAGCCAGGTGTCGAACTCGCCGGCCGAGGTCACCCCGGTGTTGATGGCCACGGTGGTGTCGACCCCGAAGAACCCGCTCACGGTGGCGTGGACCTGCCCGCCGTGGATGGTCCGCGTGCTGATGGGCGGGATCCCCCCACCGCCGCCCACCGGCGTGGGCGTGGGCGTGGCCAGCGGGGTGGGCGAGGGGGTCGGGACGGGGGTCACCCGCGGCGTGGGGACCGGCGTCGCGGTGGGCGACGGCCGCGGCGTCGCGGTCGCCGCACCACCCGGTCCGCCACCGGGACCTGGTGCTGGACCCACCTGGAAGTGGGTTACGGAGTAAGGCGCGGCGCCACCGGTCCCCAGGCTGACGCCAAACATGGCCATCAGCAAGATCGCCAGCATTCCGTCATAGAGGGCCGACGCGAGGTCGGCGCACCCCGAGAAGAAATTCGCAGATTGGTTTCCCAAGGACATCGGTCTTGTCTCGTAGGGTGGAGGGACATCAGTCGTAGGGATCCTAATGGCCCGATCACGGCATGGGAAGGTCCCGCACGCCGCGAAGACCTCGGTCGGGGCGCCGACGTTCCCTAGACTCCTACAGCGTTGCGCCATCCCTGAGAGGAGCCGTCATGTTCCGTCGCTGGGCCTTCGTGATCGTGGGTCTGGCCGCTGGCTTCAGCGGCTTGGCCGTGATCGCCACGATCGTGACCGGCACATCCCTGCTGCTCCTGGAGTGGGTGCTCGCGGTGCTGTGCATTGGGGCAGCGGCAGCGGTCCTCCTTCGCGTTCCCCGGCCCCTGGCCCGCGACATCCTGGTCGTGGTGCGCGCAGGGCTGTTGGCCGGCTTCATCGGGACCATCGCCTACGACGTGACGCGAATCGGCCTGGCATTCGCAGACCCTTCTCCCTATAACCCGTTCGGGGCGATTCGCCAGTTCGGCCTCGGCGTCTTCCCGGAGGGCTCCGCGGAGGTGGTCATGGCAGCCGGGTACACGGTCCATTTCCTGAACGGGAGCACGTTCGGCGTGATCTATGCCATGTTCGCTGGGCGCCGCATCCGGACTGCGTGGGTCGCGGCGCTGGCCGGAATCGGGTGGGGTGTGACGCTGGTTGGCCTGCAGGGCATCCTCTACCCTGGCTGGCTGCACATCACTGACGCGATGGCCGAGTTCCTGGCGATCGCCGGCCTCGGCCACGTCGCGTATGGGGCCACTCTCGGGCTCGTCGTGCGCCGGCTGCTCGTGCGTCGCGGTGCGGAGCAGCCACGGTGAGTCGACGAGGAGGGGCGACCCTGCTCGCCTTCGGGCTCCTGTGGCTGGCGCTGCCGGCGCTGGCCCTGGCGGGTGACTGTCCGGACGACAGCGGCGCGTACTGCTACGCAAAGTGGGCGGCCTCCTCACCGGCGCTGGCCATGGCGGCCGGCGCGATCATTCTCGGCGCCGCCTTGTGGGGGGCGGGGAGCAGCCCATCGGGGCCGCCGGAGCCTCCGGACGAGATGCAGCCGGACGACGCACCGCCGACCCCCTGGGAGAACCGACCGAGGACCATGGATCCACCGGGCCCCCCGCCTACCCCTCCCGATGAGATGCCGCCAGACGCGCCGCCGATACGGAACTGGGACGCGTCGCCGAGACCGATGGACCCACCGCCGCCGCGACCAGTTAACGACGCACCACCCTCAGAACCGGAGCCGGCACACCCCGACGATGAAGAGCTCATGGAGGGCCTGAGCGTTGAGACGTAGGCGACGACGTCTGCGATCGCTGCCTGCGGGCATCGCCCGTCCTTGACAGCGGTCTTCAAGATCGTTGCTAACGCCACAGGAGAGAGGGATGACCGTGACCGCCGCCCCCGGGGTTGCCTTCCGGCTGGCCACCGCCCCCGCACGCTGGCTCGGGCGCCTGCGCCCCGACCTGATGGCCACGGTGCGCGCCGATGCCACCACCTATGCCGGCCGACGCGCGGGCCTGTTCCTGCTGCTGATCGCGGTCGGCCTGGGCTACACCCTGGCGCTCCAGCTGGTCCACGCGACGATCGGACCGATGCCGCGCGTGACTGACCCCTTCGACTACGCCACCCGCCCGTTCTTCACGTTCCTCTTCTCGGAGTCGCTGCTGTACATGATCGTGGTGGCCGGGATCGGTGCCTTCAGCCCCGCCCTTGGGGTGCTGCTCATCATCGTGTTCGCGCCTGCGGACCTCATGGCCGCCGCGGTTCACTGCGCGGCGTGCGGGGCGGGCGGACCGCCCGAGCTGGCCGGGGTGCCAGGGATGGAGATCTGGCAGGGACCGATCATCGGGCGCCTGATCAGCTATGCCGTGCTCTGGATCCTCGCGGTCGAGATCCCGATCATCGTGCGTCGGGTTGACCGTGCGGGATGGACCACCCTGCGTTCTGTCGCCTGGCGCGCGGCCGCCACGCTCGTGCTGGTCGGGCTGTGGGGGAGCCTGACGCCGTGGCTGATCCGGCCCTCCATGGTCTGGACGGTCACTCTGCAGGTGCAGGAGGCGGTCACGGCTCCCCTCTGGCAGTGGTGGCCGCTGCTGGCGCTGGGCGCGGGGCTGCTCGCTGGTCTGGCAGCTGCCGTCGCCCGCTGGTCCGGTTCCACTGGGTACGCCTGGGAGGCCCCGGCAGGGGTGCGCCGCGGAGGACCCTCTGCAGTGCGGGACTGGGTCTCCGTCGTGATCCTGGCCGGGCTCTTCGCCGGCTTCTACGACGGTGCGCTGCAGGCCGGCCTGATCATCGGGACCCTGATCCTGACCCTGCCGGTGCTCAGCGCCGTGCTGCCCCGCATCCCCGTGCCCGGGGCGCTGCGGGGTGGCTCGCTGCTTGTTCGGTTCTTCGTCGCGATGGTCGTCACGGCCGTCATCGGCTGGATCTTCACCAGCGTGATCGCCGGACCGGCCGATATGGACGCCATCCTCGCTGGACCGATCATCGTGGCCATGACCGCTCCGGTCTTCCGAATCATCGTGGAGCTGGGGTGGCGCACGCCAACCCGGACCACGCCATCACCGTCCGGGTCGACCGTCGTCACCGCCTCGTTCACGCTGCTCGCCTTCGGGCTGCTCTGGCTGGCCCTGCCGGCGCTGGCCCTGGCGGGCGACTGTCCGGACGACAGCGGCGCGTACTGCTTCGTCAAATGGGCCTCCGCCTCACCGGCGCTGGCCATGGCGGCCGGCGCCATCATCGTCGGTGCGGCCCTGTGGGGGGCCATGAGCGGTCCGTCGGAGCCACCGCCACCCCACGAGCCCACCCCCGAGGAACTTGAATATGTCCGCAGGCACACGGTGCAGGCCGGAAGTGGGCATGGCGGCAATCCGGCCAACTGACGCCCCCGATCATCGGGTGACGCCGAGGAAGGCGATCACCGCCACGCTCGCCCTGCTCGCCTTCGGGCTGCTGTGGCTGGCCCTGCCGGCGCTGGCCCTGGCGGGCGACTGTCCGGACGACACCGGCGCGAAGTGCCTGATCAAGTGGGCCGCCGCCTCACCGGCGCTGGCCATGGCCGCCGGTGCCCTGATTCTCGGCGCGGCCCTGTGGCGTGGTCTCAGCTCCGACTTCTCGGAGCTGAGCAAGGATTGGAAGAAGACGCGGGACGCAAAGCACGAACAGGACCGTGTCGACAAGATCATCGATTCGCCGCCCTACTCCGCGGATGACTTCAAGAATGCACCGCCGCAGGCAGGGCAGTCGCGACGAAAGTGACAGCCCGGCTACGCTGGCCGTGGGGGCCATGAGCCCGCCACTCCCGCGCCGGCTGCTCGTGCGCCGCGGTGCGGAGCAGCCGCGGTGAAGCGACGAACTGCGGTGAACCTGTTCGCCTTCGGGCTGCTCTGGCTGGCCCTGCCGGCGCTGGCCCTGGCGGGCGACTGTCCGGACGACAGCGGCGCGTACTGCTACGTCAAGTGGGCGGCCGCCTCACCGGCGCTGGCCATGGCGGCCGGCGCGATCATTCTCGGCGCGGCCCTGTGGGGAGCCATGAGCGGTCCGTCGGAGCCACCGCCGCCCCACAGGCCCACCCCCGAGGAGGAAAGCGAGGCGCGGAAACAGGATGGGGCACAGCGATATCGCCGCTACAAAGAGGCCGCCGAAGCCATGGATCGTGGGGAGCCTGGTGCCGAGGGGCCATTTCGGGCGGCCGAGAGGGATCTCGCAGACTACAACTCAACGCCTCCCCCGCCTACCCCGGAGGAGATTACGAAGCGCTGGCTCCAGCAGCAGGAGCAGGGCCAACGAGACAGTCGCACCAGTCGCGAGGGCGCGCAGAAGGCCTTGGACGCGGCGAGGAGCAACGACGCGAGCAATGATGGCGACACAACTGGGCGAAGTTGAGGAGAGAATGCTTACCGGCGCGCTCGTTGGCGCATGAGCCCGTCACTCGTGCGACGCCTATCAGGGCGACACGGACCGGAGCAGCCACGGTGAGGCGACGAGCGGTGGCGACCCTGTTCGCCGGTGGGCTGCTGTGGCTGGCCCTGCCGGCGCTGGCCCGCCGGCGATTGCCCCGACGACAGCGGCATGTACTGCCTGGCCAAGTGGGCGGCTGCCTCACCGGCGCTGGCCATGGCGGCCGGCGCCATCATCGGCGGAGCCGCCCTGTGGGGCGCGATGAAGTCGCCGGACCCACCCTATGGGGACCTCCGGGACCCCGTCAACCGGGCGAGACTCCTTAAGGATCACCCCGAGGCGACCTTGCTCCCAGATGGCGCCATCAAGATGCCCGATGGGAGCACGGTGCTCCCAGATGGCAGCACGACGGAGTCAGCGGCGGAGGAGGCCGGCGTCAAGGGCGACGTTACGGTCGGCGGGTGCGCGGGTGACGATGCCGAACCGAGCTGCGCCAGCGGGCGAGCCAAGGCGGGTCGGGGCCGGTTCATCGCCCGGCGCCGACGGGCTCGGCTTTCCCTCATCCCTATCAGTCGGTTGACATGTCGACAGGTCGCCGGGTCGGCTATCCGCCGTCGGGCGCCACCGATTCTGTCCCGGCGGTCGAATCGGCGCTGAAGTCCATCTCCAGGTCGATCGCGCCGGTGGTGCCGTCCACATCGTTGTAGGCAGGGATGTCGGTGCAGGAGATGTGCCCGGAGACGCTGGTGGCGGAGACGTCCACCTCCCACGAGCAGCCCTGACCCTGGTACGTGGCCATCCACGGACCGGCTTGCACGTTCAAGCCGAGGCCCTCCGACCCATCGAGGTTGGAGAAGCCCACCGAGACGTAATCAGCGAGCAGATCCCCGTAGATCAGCGTGGTCTCGGTGCCATCGGCGAAGGTGGCGGGTGGATGCATCGGCATCGTCTCGCTCAAGGTGAAGGTCCCGGTGGTGGTGATCGGAGCGTCCCCGCCGGTGAAGTCCCGCATCGAGATCCGCGGCAGGTCTCCGGTCGAGTCGGATCCGCGGTACGTGACCGTTCCAGGGCCGTTGCCCGGACCGCCGTTCGGGCCTGGCACCTGCACCCCCGGCCCGACGAGTCCCCATGGGTTCCACCCAAGCGCCAACGCGATGATGAGGATGCCGAGCGCCAGCGCGAGTCCAACCAGCAGGGCCATGAAGACCCGGGCACAACCTGTGTATCGCATGGGGTCATCGGTGGGCAGGGCGGGCGGACCTATGGCCAACGGGGCACCTCCGTCGCCGGATACTCAGGATCGACCATCGTGAGGTCTGGCCTTACGGGTGGGCGTCCCAGTGTGCCGTGACGTTGATGTTCAGCAGCGCCCCGGAGTTGATGTTGGACCCCGCGGTGTTGTTGCACTCAAAGCCGCCCTTCAGGCCGCTGGCATCGTTCTTGTCCTCGGTGAAGGTGCAGTCGAATCCCGTGCTCGGATCGCTGGTGGCGACGACGAGGGCCGTCCCGTCGCCAAATGTCCAGATCACGAAATCGGCGCTCACCCCGGTGTTCATCGTGATGACCGCTCCCTCGCCGGACTGGTTGCCGAAGTTGGCGATCCAGCCACCCTCCGCCTCGTACCAGACGCTGACAGGGGCGGGCAGGAACGGAAGCTCGCCTGAGGCTTCGTAGTCTCCGGTGATCTCATAGGTGATCGAGCCGTTGGCTCCGCCACCACCGCCGCCACCACCACCACCGCCCCCGCCGCCCCGTGCTCGCCGCGGGCTCGCTGGCGCCCCCGCCCCCGCCGGGGCCTTCGCTCTCGTCTCCGCCTGAGCTGGCGCCCGGGCTGCTGCTGGCACAGGCGGCCGCAAGAGCCGCGATCGCCAGGAAGGTGGTGATGGGTCGGAGATGGCGCATCGGAGTGGGCTCCCTCTGCTGCGATCGTGCCGTGTCGATTGCCGGCATGCTAGCCGTTGAGCGCGGAGGTGGGAAGGGGATCGGCGCGACGCCGCCGCCGACGGTACACTCGCGCGGCAATGTCCATCCCTGACGGCCACACCCTCTTCACCTCGGAGTCGGTCACCGAGGGTCACCCCGACAAGCTCTGCGATGCGATCGCCGATGCGGTGCTCGACGACGTGCTGTCGCGCGATCCGGAGTCGCGCTCCGCGGTCGAGGTGGCGGCCACCACCGGCCTCGTCTTCGTCATCGGCGAGATGACCACCCAGACCTACTGCGACGTGCAGTCGGTGGTGCGCGACACCGTGCGGCAGGTCGGCTACGACGACGCGCGCCTCGGGTTCGACTGGGAGACGTGCGGCACCATCACCGCCATCAAGGAGCAGTCTCCCGACATCGCGCTCGGCGTCGACCATGCCCTGGAGGCGAAGCAGGGGACTGACCCCGATGAGCTCGGTGCCGGCGACCAGGGGATGATGTTCGGCTACGCCAGCGACGAGACCCCCGAGCTGATGCCGATGCCGATCCAGCTGGCGCACCAGGTCGCTCGCCGCCTGGCGGAGGTGCGCCGCGCGAAGACCCTCCCCTTCCTGCGGCCCGATGGCAAGAGCCAGGTGACGGTCGAGTACGACGCGGATGGGCGTCCACGCCGGGTCCATACCGTCCTGGTCAGTACGCAACACGATCCCGACGTCAGGCACGACGACCTCGCGGAGGGCGTGCGCGAGGTGGTCATCCGCGGCGCGATTCCCGCCGAGCTGCTCGACGAGCAGACCCGCTACCTGGTCAACCCGACCGGGCGCTTCGTCATCGGCGGGCCGATGGGCGACTCCGGCCTGTCGGGGCGCAAGATCATCGTCGACACCTACGGCGGCATGGCCCGCCACGGCGGCGGCAGCTTCAGCGGCAAGGATCCGACCAAGGTCGATCGCTCCGGCGCCTACATGGCCCGCTACGTCGCCAAGAACGTGGTCGCCGCCGGCCTGGCGCGGCGCTGCGAGCTGCAGCTGGCCTACGCCATCGGTGTCGCCCGTCCGCTGGCCATCAATCTCCAGACCTTTGGAACCGGCGTCCTGCCCGACACGGCCCTCGCCGATCTCGTGGAGCGCACCTTCGACCTGCGCCCGGGGGCGATCATCGCCAACCTGGACCTGCGCCGGCCGATCTACCGACCCACCGCGGCCTACGGCCACTTTGGGCGCAGCGACCTCGACCTGCCGTGGGAGCGCACCGATCGCGCCGCGGCGCTGCGCGACATGGCGGCCACGGCCGGCGTGGCGGGGCCAGCGGCCTGAGCGGCCGGTGACGCGCGCCGTCACGCCGCGACCACCGATCCGCTGGGGGGAGCCACCGCGCGGCGGGCGCATCGGCGCCGCGCTGACGGCGATGGCCACCCGACTCCGGGTGCTGGGCGGCGGCCGCCCTCCGAGCAGGCGCGAGGTGCTGCGTCCCCTGCCCCTGGTGCTGCGGCGTGGCGACCTGGCCGCGACCTACCTCGCCGCGGAAGGGGACGCGGACCATCAGGGTGCCGGGGCCGCTGCCACCACCGCTGCGGAGCACGCCATGGACGCCGCCGAGTGGTGGCCGGCTGACCTGTGGGGGCACCGCGCCCTGTGGCACTACGAGCAGGGCGGGATGGACCTTGCCGCCACGCGCGCCGCTCGGCTGATCGGTGACATCCGAGTCGCGGGAGGTGATCCGGGGAGCGGACGCCGGTACTATGCGGAGGCGATCAGCGAGGCGCGCGACATCGGGGCGGAGCGCGAGGAGGGGCTGGCGGCGCTGGGGATGGGGCGCGCAGAGCTCGACCTCGGCAATGTGACGGTCGCGCGACGGCTGGCGCAGATCGCGCTTGATTTGCTGGAGCGCTGCGGCGCGCCGGTCGACGAGGTGGCCGCCGCTCGCGAGCTGCGGGGCGAGGAGAAGGAGGTCGGATGACCAGCCGAAGCGGGATGCGGGTCGCCATCGTCGGCGCCGGGGTGATGGCCGAGGCGATGATCGCCGGCCTCCTCGCCGATCGCGTGCCGGCGACGCAGGTGACCGCCAGCCATCCCCGCCGCGATCGCCGTGAGACGCTCGCCGCCCGCCACGGGATCGGGGTCGTGGCACGCAACCGGGACGCGGTTGCCGGCGCCGGGATCGTGGTCCTGGCGGTCAAGCCGCAGATGCTGGCATCGGTGATGCGCGAGGTCGGCCCGGCGCTCGGCGCCGATCAGGTCGTCCTCTCGATCGTCGCCGGCGCCACGCTCCGAACACTCAGCGCCGGCCTGTCGCACGCCGCGGTGGTCCGCGCCATGCCGAACACACCGGCCCAGATCCGCCGCGGGATTGCCGTGTGGGCTGCGTCATCGGCCTGCAGCACCGCGCAGCGCGACCTGGCCCGAACCGTCCTGAAGGCGCTCGGCGAGGAGAAGGAGGTCGCCGATGAAGGATTCGTGGCCATGGCCACCGCCCTCTCCGGAACCGGCCCCACCTACCTCTTCGCGGTGATGGAGGCGCTCATCGACGCCGGCGTGCACCTCGGCTTCCCGCGCGAGCTGGCCCACGACCTGGTCGCCGCCACGCTCGTCGGCAGCGCCGAGTTCGCGGCGCGTTCCGAGATGCATCCCGCTCAGCTCCGCAACGCCGTGACGTCGCCGGGCGGGACGAGTGCCGCCGCCATCTACGAGCTGGAGAAGGGGAGACTGCGGACGGTGCTGTCCGACGCTGTGTGGGCCGCGTACCGCCGGACGATCGAGCTCGGCGAGCGGTTGGAGGCAGAGGTCGCCGACTGATCGGCGATCCCTGGGCGGCGGGTTGCCGGTCTCGTCGCCAAATCGCAACCAGGTTGCTGGTACGCGGGCTCATCGGCCGTTTCGTCGCCAGATCGCAGCCAGGTTGCTCTTAGGCGTGTTGGGGAGGCGTCGCGACCTCACCAGGCCCAGGTTCACGCTCAGCGGTCCCCTCGCTTGCCGCGAGACTCACCTTCGAGCCCGCCTAACGCCAACTCCACTGCAATCTGGCAACTCGGCATCGCTCGGCGAGCGGCTGGAGGCAGAGGTCGCCGACTAGTTGATGAGCCCGGTGCTCAGAAAGTAGGGCGGGGCGCACCGCGTCGCGGCGCCCGAGAAGATGCTCGCCTCCCATTGGTCATACCACCCGCCGCCCATCCGAACCGATACGCCCATGCCGACCACCTGGCCACCGCCATGGACCTCCGGGCGACCGTCATGCAGGTGGAGCGAGTAGCCGGGCGGCCAGACGACGGTAGCTCCATCCGAACCGCGGATGCAGCCATCCTCGTCGACGAGCTCGCCCTCGAACAGGGCAGTCGGACCGCCGCCCCACTGCGAGTGGCGCGGGAACTCGTAGCCGTCCGGGACGGGCCATGCTCCGTAGACATACCAGAGCGCATAGGCGCCCCCGGCAACGACCAGGACGGCCACGACCAGCCCTGCACGCTTCAGCGCACGCATCCTGCTAACCATAGGCGGCTGCGCCCTTCGAGGTTCGCTCTCGGCCCTGGCCCGATGGTGGTAGCGTCTGGCCGATGTTCGCGATCGTGATGGCCGGCGGCTCCGGCACGCGCCTCTGGCCGCTCTCTCGCCGCGGGTCGCCCAAGCAGCTGCTGGCGCTCACCGGGGAGACGAGTCTTCTGCAGCAGACCGTCGCCCGCCTCGGCAACCTGCTGAAGCCGCACGACATCTACGTGATCACGTCGCAGGCTCACGTCCGCGCAACGCAGGAGCAGCTCCCGCACCTGCCGCCGGACAACGTGCTGGGCGAGCCGCTGGCGCGCTCGACGGCCGTGGCCGCCGGCCTCGCCACCGTGCTGGCGCGACGCGAGAGCGACGAGGTGGCGCTGGTGCTGCCGGCCGATCATTTCGTCTCGAACGAGGGCGCCTTCGCCCTCGCCCTCCAGGAGGCGGCGCGCACCGCGGAGCGCGGCTACCTGGTCACCCTGGGCGTGGTGCCGACCGCTCCCGCGACCGGCTACGGGTACGTCAAGGTCGGAGCGCGGCTGGGACGCGGCGCACCCACGGCCATGGTGCAGCGCTTCGTCGAGAAGCCGACCGCCCAGGCCGCGGCCGCCATGCTGGCCGAGGGCGGCTACCTGTGGAACGCGGGGATCTTTGCGTGGCGGGTCTACGCCTACCGCCAGGCGCTGGAGAGCTTCCAGCCGGAGCTGGCCGCCGCGCTGGACCGGATCGCCGCCCTGCACCGCACCCCCGGCTGGATGAGCGACCTGCGCAGCGAACTGGAGCCGGTCCCCGCGATCTCGATCGACCTCGGCATCGCCGAGCCGGCCGCCGCCGATGGGCGCATGGCGGTCGTGCCGCTCGACGCCGGCTGGAGCGACATCGGCTCATGGTCCGCCCTCCTCGAGGCGCTCACCGCCAAGACCGGCGCGAGCCTGGTCGCATCGGGCCAGCACCTCGACCGCGACTCCGAGCGGGTCCTCGTCCACGGCGGGGATCGGCTGGTGGTCACGGTCGGCCTCCGCGACATCATCATCGTCGACACGCCCGACGCCCTCCTGGTCTGCGCCCGGGATCGGGCCGAGGAGATCAAGCCGGTCCTCGACGAGATCGCCGAGAAGGCCGGAGAGCGCTATCTCTGAGCCGATCACCCCTGCCCCGGCGATCCTCCAGGAGGACCCGATCCCGCTCGCCTGGCTGGCGCGGCTCGTCGGCCGGGCGATGGGCCTGTACGTGCGCCTGGTGGCCGCCACGGCCCGCACCTCGGGGCCGCCGGTGGTCAAGGGGCAGGCGCTCTTCGCCATCTGGCACGAGTCGAACCTGGTCGCCTGCGCCGCCAACTTCCGCCTGCGCGACACGAAGCGGGTGATCAGCTTCAGCACCCGCGGGTTTCGCGGGATCGTGATGAACACCATGCTCGAGTCGTTGGGCTCGGCGGTCGTCGCGCTGCCCGAGGAGGGGAAACGCTCAGAGGCCGCTCGCCTGGCGCTCGAGCTGGCGCACATCGGGCAGGCCGGGGAGAGCCTGGTGGTGAGCTGCGACGGACCGCTCGGGCCCTACCGCGTCGCCAAGCCCGGCGTGCTGATCGTGGCCCGGGAGTCGGGCATCCCCATCCAGCCCTGGGCGGTCTCGATCCGCCCCGCCATCCGCCTCAGCGGCCGCTGGGATCGCCACCTCGTCCCGCTCCCCTTCTGCCGCATGCGGGTCGACGAGGGGGCGCAGATCCGCATCGCGCCGCGCGAGCCGCTCAAGCCCCGACTCGCCGAGCTCCAGGCCGCGCTGGAGGGGGTGCAGACTCTGGCGGACCGTCGGATGGCGAAACGCCAGCGCGTACGATAGGCGCCTTGTGACGAGGATCAAGTTCGGCACCGACGGCTGGCGGGCGGCGATCGCCGAGGACTTCACCTTCCACAACGTGCGGCGCTGCGCCCGCGGCGTGGCGGAGTACCTCGCGCAGACCGGGACCGCGGACCGAGGCGTGGTGGTCTGCCACGACCGCCGCTTCGCATCGGAGCACTTCGCGCGGGCCTGCGTCGAGGTGCTGGCCGCGCACGACATCCGCTCGTTCACGCCGCCGGAGGCGGTCCCGACCCAGGTCGGCAGCTTCTTCACCCGCGAGATGGGCGCGGGGGCGGGGATCGTGATCACCGCCAGCCACAACCCGTGGACCGACAACGGCTTCAAGGTCAAGGCCGATAGCGGTGGGGCCGGCGCGCCGGAGATGCTGGCCGCCATCGAGGCGACCATGGACCGCCACCCCGAGGACGAGCTGCCCCCGCGCCGCGACTACGCCGACGCCGTGGCCGCCGGGCTGGTCGAGACCTTCGACCCGTATCCGCGCTTCCGCGAGCAGCTGGCCAGCATCGTCGACCTGGAGCGGATCCGGTCGGCCACCGGGAGGGTCCTGGTGGAGCCGCTCTACGGATCGGGCTCCGGCTGGTTCACCCGTCTGCTGGGCGATGCGAAGCTCACGATTCGCGAGCTGCACACCGAGCGCAATCCCTACTTCGGCGGGGTGAACCCCGAGCCGATTCGCCCCAACATCGACGCGTGGCTCGACGAGATCCCGCGCTGGGGCGCCGACATCGGGATCGCCTTCGACGGCGACGCGGACCGGGTCGGGATGGCGACCGAGGAGGGGGTCTTCGTCAACCAGCTGCAGGTCTACGGGCTGCTCTACTGGTACCTGCTCGACGTGCGCAAGCAGATCGGTCCCGCGGTCTACACCGTCACCACCACCTCGATGGCGCCGCGCCTGGCCGAGATCTACGGCACCCAGGCGTACGAGACGGGAGTCGGCTTCAAGTTCGTGGGACCCAAGATGACCGAGACGCACGCCGTGATCGGCGGCGAGGAGTCGGGCGGCTTCGGCTTCGGGATGCACATCCCCGAGCGCGACGGCATCGCGTCGGGCCTCTTCCTGCTCGACCTGTGGCTGACGAAGGCGAAGCGGGCGTCCGAGGTGCTGGCCGAGCTCCAGGCGCTCGCCGGCCCGAGCTACTACAACCGGATCGACATCCGCTTCGCACGCGAGGGCTACGACCGCGTCAAGGCCGATACCCTGGCGCGCCTCGAGCACGAGGCGCCCGAAGCGCTGGCGGGCAGGGCGGTGGTGGAGCGCAAGGCGCTCGACACCGGCGACGGCTTCAAGTTCTACTGCGACGACGGCGCGTGGCTGCTGATCCGCTTCTCGGGGACGGAGGCGCTGCTGCGGATCTACGTCGAGGCGCGGTCTCCCGCGGACGTGGAGGCGCTGCTGGCCGAGGGTCGCCGCATCGCGGCGGCCGGGGTCCCGGCCTGAATGAGATGAGCGACGCCCGCGACTTCTTTGGCTACAAGCACCCCGACGAGGAGCCGGGGCGGCGTGAGGAGCCGGTCGACGACGAGGGCGGCGCCCCGCCCCAGCTTGACGAGGCGATCACCCTCGACAACCCACGGGTGATCCGCGGGATCGACACGGCCGACATGATCGGGCAGGTGCGCGAGATGCCGCGCCAGCTGGCCCTCGCGCGGCGGGTTGCCGCGTCGCTCGAGCTGCCGGCCTCGCACCGCGACGTGGACGCGATCTGCGTGCTGGCGATGGGCGGCTCGGCGATCGGGGCGGAGCTGGTGGCCGGCATCGCGGGGGATCGGCTGCGGGTGCCGCTGCTGGTGCACCGCGACTACGGGCTCCCGGCCTGGGCGAGCACGCGGACCCTGGTGATCGCCGCCAGCCACTCCGGCGAGACGGTCGAGACCGTGTCGGGCGCCGGGGAGGCGCGCGCGCGAGGCCTGCCGCTGGTCGTGATCAGCACCGGCGGGAAGCTCGGCGCTGCGGCGACGAAGGACGGGACGCCATACCTCCGCTACGAGTCGGCCGGGCAGCCGCGCGCCGCGATCGGCTTCGGGATCGGCCTCGTCCACGAGCTGTTGGTGCGGGCCGGACTGCTGACCGATCCCGACCCGCTCGGTCCCGCGGTCGAGACGCTGGAGGGGCTGCTCGAGCGGAACGCGCCATCGGTCGAGACCGAGGCCAGCCCCGCCAAGCAGCTCGCCTGGTCGATCTTCGGGCGCATCCCGGTCATCTATGGCGCCGGCCTGATGGCCCCGGTCGCGCACCGCTGGAAGACGCAGATGAACGAGAACGCCAAGGCCTGGGCCGCCTTCGAGCCGATGCCCGAGGCGAACCACAACGCCATCGAGGGGAGCCTCAACCCGCGCGAGCTGGGCGATGCCCTGTACGTCGTCGAGCTGCGGGACCTGACCGAGGCGCCGGAGATCGCGGCGCGCTATGCGGTCGTCAACGAGCTGCTCGGCGAGCGGGCCACGAACCGCAGCGTGGTCTGGGCCGAGGGCCCGTCCCGGCTGGCGCGCGCGCTCAGCGCCGTCGCCTTCGGCGACCTGGTGAGCGTGTATCTCGCAATCCTCTACCAGACCGACCCGACCCCGGTTACACTCTTGTCAATGTTGAAGCAGCGGCTCGCTCGGTCGACGGACTGACGGGCGCCGATAGTAGCGGCGCCGGGTGCCGGCGCCGGGAGGGTACGCAGCGGTGCACTCGAGCATGATCGGCAAGGTCGAAAAGGCGATGCGTTATGCACACGAGCCCGACCGGGTGAAGATCTCGCGCCTGACGGCGAGCTTCTCCGGCGACAACGGATCGCACACGATCTCCCTCGACGCCGATCAGTGGCACTGCGACTGCCACCTCTTCGAGTCCGCCGGCGGCTGCTCGCACACGCTCGCCATCCAGAAGATGCTCGACGCGATGCTCTCCGACGCTGCCAAGGAGACGCCGCTCTACGGACGCCAGGAGGTCGGCGTCCCGGCGTAGCCCGCAGCCTCGCTGGCCGGTTACGCCGGTTACAACGTACGGTGGTTCATCGGCACGTTTCGCGGGCAAACTCAGCTCGGACGCATCGCGGTACCACCATGCGTTGTATGGCCGCGCGAATCTGAGCGGCGGCCGACGCCCGGCGGTCCCTCCGGTGCTCATGTACTACCTGGCGTGGTAATCGACGTCACCTGACCGGCCACCGGCGGGCCGTCTGGTAGCATCGCGACATTACCAATTGAAGACCGCGTCGGGTGCCGTGGCCGCAAGGGCCACGGGTCAATGGAGAAGCCGGTGAGATGCCGGCGCTGTCCCGCAACTGTATCCGGGCCGATGGGTCCCGGGAGCCAGGTCGCCAGCCCGCACGCGATGTCCACCCCCCTCGCGTGAAAGGGAACGGCATCAGCATGGCTCCCCGTCATCACATCCATCTCCTCACCGTTCTGCTGGCCCTTCTCCTGGCTGCCTGCGCGGCGCCGGGAGCCAGCCAGACTCCGCTCCCCAGCTTGGGCGCGTCCCCCTCGGCGGGCCTCCCCAGCGTGGAGCCCGCGACGACCTACCCGGTGACCCTGACCGATGATGCCGGTCGCGCGGTGACGCTCGACGCGGCCCCGGATCGGATCGTCAGCCTGGCTCCCTCCAACACGGAGATCGTCTGCGCCCTCGGGGCCTGCGACCGGCTGGTGGGCGTGCCCGACTACCGCGTCGGCTACCCCGATGAGGTGCTGGCGGCGATCGAGGCGCTGCCGGTGGTGGTCACCTACGGTCCGGTCGACCGCGAGGCGATCGTTGCCGCGGATCCGGACCTCATCCTGGCGGCCGGCAACGAGCTGACGGCGACCACCGACATCGATGCGCTCACCGAGCTGGGCTATCCGGTCCTGGTCCTCTACCCCGACAGCCTGGCCGAGGTGAGCGCGGACATCACGCTCGTCGGCGAGGCGCTGGATGCGCAGTCGCAGGCCGCCGACGTCACCGCGGCGATGGCCGCCACGATCGCGGCGGTCGAGGCGGCGGTCGCGGGCGCCGACCACCCTCGCACGTTCTACGAGGTGAGCATCTTCGAGGGCACCATCTACACCGCCGGGACGGGGTCGTTCCTCGCGTCGCTGATCGAGATCGCCGGCGGCGACCCGATCCTGGGCGACAGCCTGACGACCGCCATCGCGCTCGAGGACCTGGTCATCGCCGATCCGCAGGTGATCCTGCTGGGCGACGCCGCCTACGACCCGACGCTCACCGCCGAATCGGTGGCGGGCCGCTCGGGATGGGACGGCGATGACGGCCGTCACGGCGGGGCGGGTCCTGCCGCTCCCGGAGGACATCCTGATCACGCGCCCCGGGCCACGGATCGTCGCCGGCCTGGAGGCGCTGGCCCGCGCCATCCACCCCGAGGCCTTCGACTGATGCGAGCGGCCGTCGCGGCCGGCGAGGCGCGGCCGCTGCCGATCGGCGTGACGCTGGCCCGCGGCGTGCTCGTCCTGGGCGGCGCGACGCTGCTGCTCGTCGTGCTGGTCGTCCTGGCGGTCGCCATCGGCAGCGCGCATGTCGGGATCTGGGACACGGCGGCGATCCTTGGCAGGCGGCTGCTGGCGCTGCCGATCCCGGAGACGTGGGCGGCCACCTCGGAGAAGATCATCTTCGACATCCGCCTGCCGCGGGTGCTGACCGCCGTCCTGGTCGGTGGCGGCCTGGCCATGGCCGGCACGGTCTTCCAGGCGCTGCTGCGCAACCCGCTGGCCGACCCTTACGTGATCGGCACGGCGGCGGGCGCGAGCCTCGGGGCGGTGCTGGGCATCGTCGCCCCGCTCCTGCTCCCGGGCCTCGCCGTCGGTGCCGGGACGTCGTGGCTCGGCCTGGGCCTGATCCAGGTGCTCGCCTTCGTCGGCGGCCTCGGCCACCGTGCTGCTGGTCTATGCCGTCGCCCGGGGGAGCGGCCGCGTGCAGGTCGTCACGCTGCTGCTGACCGGGTACGCGGTCTCGTCGGTCCTGGCGGCGATGGTGGCGCTCCTGATGTTCGTCTCCGGCCGGGCGCTGGGGGCGGTCTTTGGCTGGCTGATGGGGTCGCTGGCCGACGCGAGCTGGATCGGCCTCGCCTTTGCCGCTCCGTTGATGCTCGTCAGCCTCGTCCTCCTCCTCGGCCGATGGCGCCGGCTCAACGTGCTGCTGCTGGGGGATTCGCACGCCGCCAGCCTGGGGGTCAACGTCGAGCGGGAGAAGCTGGTGCTGACCATGCTGGCGACCCTCGCCACCTCGGCAGCCGTGGCGATCTCGGGCACGATCGGGTTCGTGGGGCTGGTGGTCCCGCACCTCCTTCGCCTGCTGATCGGCCCGGACCACCGGCTCCTGCTGCCCGCCTCGATGCTGTGTGGCGCCGCGCTGCTGGTCGCCGCGGACCTCGGCGCGCGGCTCGTCCCGGGCGGCGGCATCCCGGTGGGGGTGGTGACCGCATTGATCGGTGCGCCGTTCTTCCTCTGGCTGCTGCGCCGCAGCCGGCTGGTGCGAGCGGAGCTGCGACCGTGAGCGCTGCCGTCGCCGCGCCGCCCCTGGCCGACCTCCACGGGGTGGAGTTCGCCTACCCGCAGCCGCGAGGGCGACGCGCGACCCGTCCTGCGCGGCCTGGACCTGGCGCTGGCGCGCGGTGACCTGGTCGCGTTGCTGGGGGCGAACGGCAGCGGCAAGACCACGCTCCTGCGGCTGCTCAGCGGCGCGCTGCGGCCCGATGCCGGCGAGGCGCGCTTCGAGGGCCGCGAGATCGGCGACTGGCCGCACACGGCGCTCGCCCGCCGCGTCGCCGTCCTGCCGCAGCAGCTCGACCTCCCCGATGGCTTTCGGGTCGCCGAGCTGGTGGAGATGGGGCGAACGCCGCACGCCCGGCGCTTCTTCGGCTCCACCGACGAGGACGAGCGTGCCGTCGAGCGTGCCCTGGCCGACGCGGATGCCCTCGACCTGGCCGATCGCTTCCCCCACGAGCTGTCGGGCGGCGAGCGTCAGCGGGTGCTGGTGGCGATGGCACTCGCCCAGGAGCCGGATCTGCTGCTGCTCGACGAGCCGACGCTCCACCTTGACCTGGCGCACCAGGTCGCCCTGCTCGGAGCGATCCGGCGGCTGCGGACCCAGCGCGGGCTGACGGTCGTGGCGGTCCTGCACGACCTGAACCTGGCCGCCGCCTTCGCCCCGCGGGTCGTGGTGCTGGCCGACGGCGTGGTCGTCGCCGATGGCGACCCGCGCGAGGTGCTCACGCCGGAGCTCATCCGGCGGGCCTTCGGAGTGGAGATGCAACAGGCCCGCACCGCCGACGGCCGCGCGCACCTGGCCCTCTCGCTGGACGGCTGATCAGGTCCCCTCGGTCTCGTCGTCGACGATCATCTCCACCTCTTCCTCGCCGTCGGCCCGCACGCGCCGATGGACGTGGATGTGCGGGTGCGTCTCGTCGGAGACCTGCGCCTTGGCGACCTTGACCATCGTCCCCTCGCCAACGTCGGAGAGGCGCTCGCCGGCCGGCAGGGCGGCGTTGGGGAGCTCGCTCCACAGGACCAGGTTGAGGAAGACGTTGAGCACCGCGATGACCGGGATGCCGAAGATGGCGCCCCATACGCCGGCCACCTGGGCGCCGACCAGCAGTCCGACCAGCACGAGGATCGGGTGCATCCCGAGCGCGCCGCGCATGAGGCGCGGCTGGAGCCAGTTGACGAGCACGGTCTGCACCGCGACGAGGATCACTGCGGAGATGAGCCAGGTGTCCGGGGTGTAGATCCAGGCCGCCACGATGGGCGGGATGAGTGCCAGCGGCGGGCCGAAGAACGGGATGATCATGGCCAGCGCCGACAGGGTCCCGACCAGGAACAGGTACGGGATGTGGAAGATGACGCCGACGACGGCCACCAGCAGCGCCTGGATGACGGCCAGCACCAGCTGCGCCCGCAGGAAGCCACCGAAGGCGCGCGCCACGCTGCTCTCGAGGATCTGCATTTCGTCGGAGTACTGACGCGGCACGACGCGGTTCAGCTTGGCCAGCAGCTTCTCGCTGTCGGCCAGCATGTAGAGCGACAGGATCAGGATCAGGGCCAGCGAGCCAAGGGTGGTGAGCGTGGCGCCCGCGATCGACTGCGCCTGGTCGAAGATCGCGCCGGCCAGGTTGCCCACCTGGTCCTGGGCGCTGCGGAAGAGGGTCACCAGGTCGATGTCGAAGCGATCCAGTCCAAGCGTCGACTGGTAGCCGGCCAGGGTCGCCTCGATCTGCTTGGCGGTCTCCGGGAAGTCGGCGCCGGCCTGCGCCAGCTGCTGGGTGATGGCGGCGCCGGTGGTGAAGAGCACGAATCCGAGCGCCAACAGGGCGAACAGGTACGCGACCCCCACCGCGATGCCGCGCGAGAGGCGCAGCTGGGCCTCGAAGAAGCGCGCCACCGGCGACATGACGAAGGCGAGCAGCCAGGCGAGGAAGAGGATCAGCAGGATCTGGCTGAAGCCGCCCAGGAAGCCGAGCACCAGCTCGAGCAGCAGGACGCCGAAATAGGCCGATCCGAGGACCAGGAAGGCGAGCAGCCAGCGCCGCTCGCGCGCGCCGAGGCCGCTGGTCTGGCCCAGCCCGGTCATGAGACGGCCACCCTCGGGCGTCCGACGCCGGTCGCGGCTCGCACCTCGGCCATGGTCGCCTCGAGGAGCGGGCGCACCTTCTCCGCGCCGGCGGCCAGCACCCGCTCGACGTGGCCGGGGTCGGCGGCGAGCCGATCGCGCAGCTCCTTCATGGGCCGGAAGCGCTCGATGATCCGCTCGGCGAGCAGCCCCTTGGTCTCCACGCAGCCGGTGCGCGCGGTGCGCTCCCCGTCCTGGATCTGGAGGTAGTCCTCGCCGAAGTGGCGGTGCAGCTGGCACACGTTGCAGACCTCGGGCCGACCGGGGTCGGTGCGCTTGATGCGCTGCGGGTCGGTGACCATGCTCGTCACGCGGCGCCGGATCTCATCGGGCTCGGCGAAGATCGGGATCGTGTTGCCCGCGCTCTTGCTCATCTTGCGCACGCCGTCGGTGCCGAGCACGATCGGCGCGTCGCTGAAGACCGCCTGCGGCTCAGGAAAGATCGGTCCGTAGCGACGGTTGAAGGCGCGCACGATCTCGCGCGACAGCTCCAGGTGCGCCGCCTGGTCCTTGCCGATCGGCACCCGGCTGGCCTTGTAGATGACGATGTCGGCAGCCTGCAGGACCGGGTAGTCGAGCAGCCCGATGCTGTTCTCGACGCCCTCCTCGCGCTTCTCCTTGTAGGTCGGCGTGCGCTCCACCCAGCTGACCGGCACCACCGTGTTGAAGATCCATGCCAGCTCCGCGTGCTCGGGGAGGTCCGACTGCCGGATCACGGCGCACCGCTCCGGGTCGAGCCCGACGGCAAGCAGGTCGAGCACCATCTCGTGCGTCAGCCGCCGCATCTCGGCCCCGTCGTGGACCGTGGTCATGGCGTGGTAGTCGACGATGGCGTAGATCGCCTCGAACTGGTCCTGGAGCGCCACGTAGTTGACCTGCGCGCCCAGGTAATTGCCCACGTGCGAGGCGCCGGACGGCTGAATCCCGCTGAAGACGCGCTCGCGGACGGTCGACTCGCTCATCGGATGGCGAGTGTAGCGCGCCCGCTCTCCGACGGGCCGCCGAGCGGGGGATCTCGACGGCAGGCGGCATAATGCCGCGCATGACCGCCGCTGACGACTGGACGCGCGCCGCCGATCCCGACCGCCGGGTCGGCCGTGTCGTCGAGTTCCACGCCGAGATCGGCTCGACCAACGACCGTGCCCGCGCGGTCCTCCGTCGAGACGGACGGGGACGGCCTCGTCATCGTGACCGAGCTCCAGACCGCCGGACGTGGCCGCCGCGGGAGGTCCTGGATCTCGCCAGCCGGCGCCAACCTGCTCTGCAGTGTCGCCCTCCGCCCCGTGATGGCGCCCCGCGTGGCGGGGCTGCTGGGGGTCGCCGCGGCGCTCGCCGTGCGGGATGCGTGCGCCGACGTTGCACTGGACGCGGGCCTGGCCATCCGCTGGCCGAACGACGTGGTCGATCGCGACGGACGCAAGGTGGCCGGCCTCCTGCTCGAGACCGTCCTCGAGGGCGAGCGAGCTGGTCGAGGCGGTGGTCGGGATCGGGATCAACGCGAACTGGCGCAGCATCGACATGCCGCCCGAGATCGAGGAGCGAGCCACGTCGCTGCTGGAGCTGACCGGCGCACCGATCGACCGGGTCGAGCTGCTCGGAAGCGTGCTCGACCGGCTCGCCGCGGAGGTCGTTGCGCTCGAACGTGGCGAGTCGCCGGTCACGCGCCTCCGTGCCTGCTCCTGGCTGAACGGGCGGCGGGTCGAGGTCGACACCGGCACAGAGCGGATCAGCGGCCTGGCGGCGGGGATCGCCGACGATGGCTCGCTCCTGCTCGACGCCGAGCTGGGCAGGCTGGCGCTCAGCGTGGGCGAGGTGGCGCGGGTGCACGAGCTGACGACGGCGGGGGTGGGCGAATGACCGATCTGCGCCCGGTCCCGCGACCCGTCGTCGAAACCGCGGGTGACCCCGACCTCGCGGACGTGGTCGCGGCCCAGGCCGATCGGGCCGCCTTCGGCATCCTCTACCGCCGCTACCTGGACCGCGTCTACGGCTACGCCTTCTACCAGCTCGGCGACCACCACGACGCGGAGGACGCCACCGAGCGCACCTTCATGGCGGCTCTGCGGGCGCTGCCGACCTTCCGCGACGAGGGCGCGACCTTCCGCGCCTGGCTCTTCCGGATCGCGCACAACACCATCGCCAACGCGCATCGGAGCCGATTCCGGCGCCGCACCGAGCCACTCCCCGAGGGGCTGGAGCGCGCCGCCCCGAACGCGGATCCGGCGGGGCTCGTGGTCGAGGCTGAGGAGGCGCGCCACGTCCTGCGCGCCGTCGCGGAGCTGCCCGACGACCGACGGCAGGTCGTCCTGCTGCGCTTCGTGGACGGCCTCTCCTCCCGTGAGATCGGGCAGGTGATGGACCGATCCGAGGGCGCCGCCCGCGTCCTGCTGCATCGCGCGCTGCGCGACCTCGCCGAACGCCTCGGCCGCTGACCTGTAACGATCCGCCGTCTCCCGGTGTTGGCGGGGTGAGGCGCCGCGTGCGGCGCGCTCCATTGCGAACCGAGCGAGGAGACCCTTCTGGCAACGCGCACGCCGGCGGAACGCCTTGATGAGGCCGTCGATCGAATCCTGACCGGAAGCCTGCCCGCCGTCGGGCCGGAGCTGGCGCCGCTGGTCGACGCCGCCTCAGTGCTGCGTCACGCCCTCGCCCCGCTGCCGGCCGGCACGCGCTTCGAGGCGCGCCTGGCCTCTCGCCTCGCCTCCCCGAGCCCGGTCGCCGCGATGATCGCGGCGCTGACCGAGGCGACGCGTCGCGAGCTGCGACATCCCGGTCGGATCCTGATCACCGGCGCGGTCTCGTCGGCCGCCGTCGGGGTCGGCGTCACGGTCCTCGCCCGCCGCCGCGGCTCCCGTCGCGCGCCTGGCGGGGGCGGCGGCCCCCCGATCGGCAAGGGAGCCTGAGCATGCCGATCAAATTCCCCTTCTCGCGTCGGCGCGAGGTGACGCCGGAGACGTGGACCAAGTGCCCGAGCTGCGAGTCGCAGATCTTCAACCGGCAGCTCGAGCGGAGCCTGCGCGTCTGTCCCACCTGCGGGCACCACTTCCGGATGGGGATCGGGGAGCGGATCGAGCTGCTCCTCGACGACGGCAGCTTCGTCGAGCGCGATGCCGGGCTCGAGTCCGGCGACCCGCTCGGCTTCCACGACCAGAAGCCCTACCTCGACCGGCTCGAGGCATCGCGCATCAAGACGGGGCTGCGGGAGGCGGCGGTGTGGGGGATCGGCACGATTGACGGGCAGCGCGTCGCGATCGGCCTCTTCGACTTCCGGTTCATGGGCGGCAGCATGGGCAGCGTCGTCGGCGAGAAGCTGGCCCGCTGCTTCGAGGCGGCGCTCGCCGAGCGGATCCCCGCCATCGTCGTCAGCGCCTCGGGCGGGGCGCGGATGCAGGAGGGGACCCTGTCGCTCCTGCAGCTCGCCAAGACGACCGCGCCGCTCACTCGGCTGGATGCCGCCGGCGTGCCGTTCATCAGCATCCTGACCGACCCGACCACCGGCGGTGTGCTCGCCAGCTTCGCCTCGCTCGGCGACGTGATCCTGTCCGAGCCCAGGGCGCTGATCGGGTTTGCCGGGGCCCGCGTCGCGAGCGGCACGGTGGGCGAGGAGCTGCCGGAGGGCTTCCAGAGCGCCGAATCGCTGCTCGAGCACGGCTTCGTCGACCAGATCGTGCCGCGCGCCGAGCTGCGCACCACGCTGTCGAGACTCCTCCGCCTGCTCCCCGTGGCGGCCGCCGAGGACGGCGGCCAGGCGTCCGCCGAGGCTCGCGGGTGGGGCCCGATCGGGGTCCTCTCCGGCATGGCCGAGCGCTTCGGCTCGGCGGTCAGCGAGCGGATCGGGATCGAGGTCGAGCCCGGCCAGGCGGACGGGACCGGCCCGACCATCCCGCGCAAGCGCGAGGACGAGCGATGACCGAGATCACGCTCAGCGCCGCGCCGCCGACCCCTGAGGCGATCGAATCGGCCTGGCGCCGCGTGCAGCTGGCCCGTCACCCGGAGCGGCCGCGCACCCTCGACCTGGTGGCCCTGATCTTCGACGACTTCTCCGAGCTGCACGGCGATCGCTCGTTCCGCGACGATCCGGCGATCGTGGGCGGGCCGGCGCTGCTCGACGGTCGCGCCGTGATGGTGATCGGCCACCAGAAGGGGCGCGACACCGAGTCGAACATCCTCCGCAACTTCGGCTCCCCGTATCCAGAGGGGTTCCGGAAGGCGCAGCGCCTGATGCGGCTCGCCGACAAGCTGGGGATGCCGGTGATCACCTTCCTGGACACGGCCGGCGCGTTCCCGGGGCCCGCCGCCGAGGAGCGCGGCCAGGCCGAGGCGATCGCCTCGTCGATCAAGCTGATGACCGGGCTCCAGGTGCCGATCGTGGTGGTGATCATCGGCGAGGGGGGCTCCGGCGGGGCGCTCGCGATCGGGGTCGGTGACGAGGTGCTGGCGCTCGAGAATGCGACCTACTCGGTCATCTCGCCGGAGGGCTGCGCCGCGATCCTGTGGCGCGCGCCCGAGGCCGCGCCGACGGCGGCCGCCGCCATGCGGATGACCGCCGCCGACCAGCACGAGCTGGGGATCATCGACGTGGTCATCGAGGAGCCAGGCGAGGGCGCGCACGCCGATCACCCGGGCACCGCCTCCGCGGTCAAGCGGGCGATCCTGGCCTCGCTCGGCCGCGTGACCCGCCTCGAAACCGAGGCCCTGCTGACGACCCGCTATGCTCGTCTGCGCGGGATCGGGCTGATTCGCGAGACCGAGGTCACCGGCCGGGAGCTGCCTCGCGAGCCGTCGCTGCGGCGCCGGATCGGGCGGCTCCTGCGTCTGCCCGGCGTCCCGCGACGCCCGCGCTGGAGCGAGATCTGGCCGAGCGGCGAGGATGCCGAAGGGAGCGAGGAGGAGGCATGAGCGAAGCAAAGGATCCGCTCGAGCAGGTCGAGCGCGCCGCCTCCGAGCTGGTGCCACAGCTGACCGCGAAGCTCGCCCAGCTCGGGCTCGGCGAGATCGAGGTGCGGCAGGGCGACCTGCGCGTGCGCGTGGCCCGAGCCCTCGACGCGCCGGCCGCTCCCCAGCATGCCGGCCTGCCGGCAGACCGCGTCGGCGTGGTGGCCAGTGGCCCATCGGGGCATGGC
The DNA here is from genome assembly GCA_963782015.1 of uncultured Chloroflexia bacterium. Lineage (GTDB taxonomy): Bacteria > Chloroflexota > Limnocylindria > QHBO01 > QHBO01 > CF-167. Next base: position 126,318 of record CAWAHY010000004.1, on the reverse strand, counting down.
GTCACGTCGCCGGCGGTCGGATTCTTCGTGTACGCCGACGGCCTCGGCCCCGGCCTCCCGGTCGACAAGGGCGACGAGCTCGGCCATGTCGAGATGCTCGGCGTGCGCCACGACGTCCGTGCGCCACGCCGCGGCACCGTCCGCAACCTCGTCACCGAGGCGGGCGAAGCGGTCGAGTACGGGCAGCTCCTGATCGAGCTGGAGGCGGCCGAATGAGCGTTGCGCTCCTCTTCTCGCCGCAGGGCTCGCAGTCGGTCGGCATGGGCCGGCAGCTGGCCGCCGCCTCGCCGGCGGCCGCATCGGTCTATCACACCGCCGATGCCGCGCTCGGCTGGGCGGTCTCCACGCTCGCCTGGGAAGGGCCCGAGGAGGCCCTCAACGACACCCGCCAGACGCAGCCCTGCCTGGTGGCGACCTCGCTGGCATGCCTGCGTGCGCTTGAGGAGGAGCTCTCCCTCCGCGGCGAGCGGCTCGTCGCGTCGTTCGTGGCCGGCCACTCCGTCGGCGAGTACGCCGCGCTGGTGGCGGCCGGGACGCTCGAGCTCGGCGACGCCCTGCGCCTGGTCGCGCGGCGCGGCGCGCTGATGGCCGGCGCGGGGATCGAGGGAGGCATGGTGGCGGTCATCGGCCTCGACCGGGATGCCGTCGGCGCGGTGGTCGCCGCCCTCGACGCCGGACCGGACCTCGTGGTCGCCAACGACAACGCACCGGGCCAGGTGGTGATCAGCGGGACCCCGGCGGCCCTCGCCGCGGTTGCCGAGCCGCTGCACGCTGCCGGAGCCCGGCGCTCGATCCCGCTCAAGGTCTCCGGTCCCTTTCACTCGCCCCTGATGGCCGGCCTCGGCGCCGAGCTGGCCACCGAGTTCGCCGCCGTCGGCTGGCGCGACGCGGACCCGCCGGTGGTGAGCAACGTGACCGCCGAACCGGTGCGCGACGCGGGGGAGATCCGCGCGCTCCTCGCGCGCCAGGTGCACTCCCCGGTAGAGTGGGTCCGCTCCGTCCGGCGCATGGCCGCGGAAGGGGTCGACACCTTCGTGGAGTGCGGCCCCGGCGGGGCGCTGACCGGGATGGTGCGGCGCATCGTGCCCGGGGCCCGGACGCACAGCGTCTTCGACTCCGCCAGCGTGGCAGACGCTGCCGACGCGCTGGCGGCTGCGGGCGTCAGGGTGCCCGCCTGATGTTCAACAAGATCCTGATCGCGAACCGCGGCGAGATCGCGGTGCGCATCCTTCGAGCCTGCCGCGACCTCGGAGTGCCGGCGGTGGTCGGCTTCAGCGAGGCGGATCGCGACACGCTGGCCGTGCGCATGGCCGACGAGGCGATCTGCATCGGTCCGGCTGAGGCGCGCAAGAGCTACCTCAACCAGCCCGCGGTGGTGTCGGCGGCGCTCATCACCGGCTGCGACGCGATCCACCCCGGCTACGGGTTCCTCTCCGAGGACGCCGGCTTCGCCGAAGTGTGCGCGGCGCACGACCTCCACTTCGTCGGGCCGCGCGCCGAGGTGCTCGAGAAGTTCGGCAGCAAGTACGCGGTGCGACGGATGCTCGCCGCCACCGGCCTGCCGACCGTTCCCGGGAGCCAGGGGATCCTCACCGACCTGCGCGACGCCCTCGAGCAGGCGACCGCGGCGGGCTACCCGGTGCTGCTCAAGCCGTCGGCGGGCGGCGGAGGGCGCGGCATGCGGCTGGTCCGCTCGCCGCGCGAGATGGAGACCTCGCTCCCGCTCTCGCGCTCGGAGGCGCAGGCCGCCTTCGGCGACGACAGCGTCTACTTCGAGAAGTGGATCGAGGAGAGCCGCCACGTCGAGGTCCAGGTGCTGATCGACCACCACGGCAACGGGATCCACCTCGGCGAGCGGGACTGCAGCGTCCAGCGGCGACACCAGAAGATCATCGAGGAGGCGCCCTCGCCGGCGATGGACGCCGATGCCCGCGAGCGGCTCCGCGACCTCGCGATCCGATCGGTCCTGGCGGCCGGCTACGAGAACGTCGGCACCCTGGAGTTCCTGCTCGACGGGGAGGGGAACTTCTACTTCATCGAGATCAACTGCCGGATCCAGGTCGAGCACCCGGTGACCGAGATGCTGACCGGGATCGACCTGATCACCGAGCAGATCCGCCTCTCCGCCGGCGAGACGCTCACCCTGCGCCAGGAACAGGTCGAGATCCGTGGCCACGCCATCGAGTTCCGCATCAACGCCGAGGATCCCGGCGACAACTTCGCGCCGCAGACCGGGACCATCGACGAGCTGGTCCTTCCCGGCGGGCCCGGGGTGCGGGTCGACACCCACCTCTTCCCGGGCTACGAGGTCCCGCCCTACTACGATTCCCTGCTCGCCAAGCTGATCGTGTGGGGGGAGACGCGCGAGATGGCCCTGGCCCGATCGCGGCGCGCCCTGGCCGAGTTCGAGGTGGCCGGGGTGAAGACCAACCTGCCCTTCCATCGTGGGATCATCGACAACCCGGCCTTCCTGGGCGCCGAGGTGAGCACCAATCTGCTCGACCGGGTCGGTCCCGCCGCCTTCGTGGCGGGGAACGCCTGACAGACATGGAGCACGGAGCACGAAGCAGACCATGACCGATGACGCCGCCACCACCCGCACCGTGGCCGACCTGACCCTGCCGCTCGAGGCGGCCGACATCATGCGGATCATCCCGCACCGCTACCCGGTGCTCCTGATCGACCGCGTGATCGAGCTCGAGCCGGGCAAGCACGTGGTGGCGATCAAGAACCTGACCAACAACGAGCCGCAGTTCACCGGGCATTTCCCCGGCCGCCCGATCATGCCCGGCGTGCTGATGGTCGAGGCGCTGGCCCAGGCCGGCGCGGTGGCGGTCCTCTCCCTGCCGGAGTACCGCGGCAAGCTGGCCCTCTTCGCGGGCATCGACGAGTGCCGATTCCGACGGACCGTCGTGCCGGGCGACACCCTCCGGCTGGAGGTGACCATGGAGAAGCTGCGCGGCGTCTTCGGCCGCGGCCACGGCGTGGCCACGCGTGGACGGTGAGGTCGCGGTCGAGGCGACCATCAGCTTCGTCATCCCGCGCGACCAGTCGATCGGCGGAGGCCGCCTGGGTGAGTAGGCACTTCCAGCGTCCCAGCTCCGCCGAGCGCGGCGAGCGCCGTGTCGTGATCACCGGCATGGGCGCCGTGACGCCCATCGGCAACGACGTGCCGAGCTACTGGGCGTCGCTGATGGCCGGCCGCAGCGGCATCGACCGCATCAGCGTCTTCGATCCGTCGCGGCTCGACGCGAAGATCGCCGGCGAGGTGAAGGGCTTCCAGCCCGAGCTGGTGATGCCCCGCAAAGAGGTCCGCCGGCACGATCGGTACGTGCACTTCGCCTGGGCCGCCTCGCACGAGGCGATGCGCGACGCGGGACTCGCCGAACCCGATCGAGGACGAGTTCCTGGCGGAGCGGACCGGCGTGATCATCGGCTCGGGGATCGGCGGGATCAACACCATGATCCGCGACATCATCGAGTCCCACGAGCTGGGCGTGGAGCGGATCGGTCCGTTCCTGGTCACCTCGCTCATTCCCGACATGGCAGCCGGCTACGTGGCGATCTACGCGAATGCCCGCGGCCCGAACTACGCGACGGTGAGCGCCTGCTCGAGCGCGAACCACGCCATCGGCGACGCCGCCAACATCATCCGCCGGGGTGACGCCGATGTGATCCTGGCCGGTGGTGCCGAGGCGGGGATCGGCGAGATCCCGATCGCCGCCTTCGCGGCCATGCGCGCCCTCTCCACCAAACGCAACGACGCGCCGCAGACGGCCTGCCGCCCCTTCGACGCCGGCCGCGACGGGTTCGTCATGTCGGAGGGGGCCGGCGTCCTCGCCCTCGAGGCGCTCGACCACGCCCTGGCCCGCGGCGCGACCATCCACGCCGAACTGGCCGGGTACGCGGCCACCGACGACGCGTCGCACATCACGCTGCCGGCGCCCGGGGGGCGCGGCGCGGTCGGCTCCATGACCCTGGCGCTGGCCGATGCGGGGATGCCGACCTCCGAGATCGGCTACATCAACGCCCACGGCACCAGCACGCTGCCCAACGACAAGGCCGAGACCGCCGCGATCAAGACGGTCTTTGGCGAGCGCGCGTACGCGACGCCGGTCAGCAGCACGAAGAGCATGACCGGGCACCTGCTCGGCGCCGGCGGCGGGATCGAGGCGATCGCCAGCATCCTGGCGGTCGAGAAGGGGATGCTGCCGCCCACCATCAACTACGAGGTCCCGGACCCCGACTGCGACCTCGACTACGTCCCCAACGTCGCCCGTCCGTCCGCGATCTCCGCCTCGATGAGCAACTCGTTCGGCTTCGGCGGGCACAACGCCACGCTCATCTTCAAGCGGTACGTCGCGTGAAGGCGATGAGCCGATGACGGCGCCGGCCGACCAGGTGCTGGCCGCCATCGACCTGCTGGCCCCGGCCTTCGAGGCGAGCGGCCTCGACGAGCTGGAGGTCGAGGTCGGCGAGCTGGTGGTGCGCCTGGCACGCCCGCGTGCCGCGACCGCTGCCGCTGCAGTGCCCGCGAGCGCGCCCGTGGCGGCCCCGCCCGGATCGGTGACGCCCTACGGCGAGCCGGCGCCGGGGATGCGCTTCGTGACGGCGCCACTCACCGGCGTCTGGTACGCGTCGCCCTCGCCCGGGGCGCGCCCCTATGTGCAGGAGGGAGACGAGATCGGTGCCGGCGCGGTGGTCGGGCTGATCGAGGCCATGAAGCTGTTCAACGAGATCAAGTCGGACGTGGGTGGCAGGGTGACTCGCGTCCTCGTCGAGCGCGGAACGCTGGTGAAGCGCCAGCAGCCGCTCGTCGAGATCGACCCCCGCTGACCATGTCGCAGGAGGAGAGAGGGATGGCGCCGAACGCCGTGATCACCGGTTGGGGGATGTACGCGCCCCCGCACGTCATGACCAACGAGGACCTGACCAGGCTGGTCGACACCTCGGACGAGTGGATCGTCTCGCGCACCGGCATCCGCGAACGCCGGATCGCCGGCGAGGGCGAGACGACGACCAGCCTCAGCGTCAATGCCGCCCGGGACGCCCTGGCGGTGGCGGGCATGGACCCGTCGCGAGCTCGACCTGGTGATCGTGGCCACCTGCTCTCCCGACTACCCGCTGCCCGCGACCTCCGTCACGGTGGCCACGGCGCTCGGGGCGACCCGGGCCGCGGGCTTCGACCTGCAGGCCGCCTGCTCCGGCTTCCTGTATGGCCTGGCGACCGGCAGCAGCTTCATCCGCAGCGGCATGTACCGCAACGTGCTGGTGATCGGCGTCGAGATCCTGAGCCGATTCCTGAACTGGAAGGACCGCAACACCTGCGTCCTGTTCGGGGATGGTGCCGGCGCCGTGCTGCTGCAGGCGTCGGACCAGCCGGGCGGGTTGATCGGCTTCAACCTGTACAGCGACGGGACCGGCTACGAGGGGATCATCGTGCCGGCCGGCGGATCGGTCTGTCCCGCCTCCCCGCAGACCAGCGCCGATGGCAAGCACTTCATCCAGATGGCGGGGCGCGAGGTCTACAAGTACGCCACCCGCCAGCTCGCCGATTCCGGCGTGGCCGCCCTGCGCGACGCGGGGATCGGCGTCGCCGACGTCGACCAGTTCGTCTTCCACCAGGCCAACCTGCGGATCATCGAGAACGTCCAGCGCCAGCTCTCGATCCCCGAGGAGAAGACCTACGTGAACATCGAGAAGTACGGCAACACGAGCGCAGCCTCGGTGCCGATGGCCCTGGTCGAGGCGATCGCCGCCGGGCGCATCAAGCAGGGCGACAAGATCCTGATGGTCGCCTTCGGGGCCGGCTACACCGCCGGCGCCGCCGTCGTGGAGTGGACCGCCGATCCGGCGCGCGCCTTCCTGGCGCCCGGCGAGCAGACCCGGCTTGGCAAGCCGCGGGTCGAGGAGCCGGAGATGGCGGTGGCCGGCTGATGTTCGACCTGACCGCCAAGGTCGCCCTGGTCACCGGAGGGAGCCGCGGGCTGGGGCGGGCCATCGCGCTGGCCCTCGCCAGGCAGGGAGCCGACGTCGCGGTCAACTTCCGCGGCAACGCGGCGGCGGCGGCCGAGGTGGTGACCGAGATCCGCTCGATGGGCCGGGCGGCGATCCCGGTGCAGGGCGACACGTCCGCGGGCCGGGAGGCATGCGAGGCGATCGTCAAGGCCGCCCTCGACGAGTTCGGCAAGGTCGACATCCTCGTCAACAACGCGGGGATCACGCGCGACAACCTGATCATGCGGATGGACGCCGAGGAGTGGGACTCGGTCATCGACACCAACCTGAGCGGCCCGTTCTGGATGACGCGCGCCATCGCCCGCCCCATGCTCAAGGCCCGATCCGGTCGCATCATCAACATGAGCAGCGTGGCGGGGCGGATGGGGAACGTCGGCCAGGCCAACTACGCGTCCGCCAAGGCGGGGCTGATCGGCCTCACCAAGTCGGTGGCCCGCGAGCTGGCCAGCCGCGGCATCACCTGCAACGCGATCGCCCCGGGCCTGATCGAGACCGAGCTGACCGCCGACCTCAACCCGACGGCGCGCGAGTTCGTGATCAACAGCACGCCGCTCGGCTACATCGGCTCGGTGGATGACGTCGCCGCCGCCGCGGTCTACTTCGCCTCCGACGAGGCGCGCTACATCACCGGGCAGGTGCTGGGCGTCGACGGCGGCATGATGATGGGGTCCTAGCCGCAGGGAGTCTCGCCGCCCGTCGCGCACAACTGCTGGTTGTGCATCAGCACCGATCCGTGCATTCCGGCGTCGGCGCACAACTGCTGGTTGTGCATCAGCACCGATCCGTGCATTCCGGCGTCGGCCCACAACCGTCCGTTGTGCTGCGGCACGTGAACTCCTCCTTCGGTTCCACGTGCACAACTGGTGGTTGTGGAAATGGGCTCAGGTCCGCAGCCCGGATCCGGAACCGGTGGCGCCATCCAGGGACTCCTGATGCGACAATGACGAGCCCGTCGTCCGAGATCGAGCCCCGAGAGGAGAGTCGAATGTTGACCCTGCGTTCCATCCTGCGCCCCACGCGGCGCGTCCACGCCCACTGCGACGTGCCGTGCGGCATCTACGACCCCGAGCAGGCCCGGATCGAGGCCGAATCGTGCGCGCGGATCATCGAGAAGTACCACGCCTCGACCGATGAGCTCTTCCGCCAGCGCTGCGTGGTGGTGAAGGAGGCGCGCGCCGAGGAGACGAAGCACCATATCGACGTGCTCTGGCACGACTACTTCAAGCCCGAGCACCTCGAGCAGTACCCCGACCTGCACGACGTCTGCTGGAAGGCATCGAAGGCCGCCTCCAAGGTGAAGCAGTCGACCGATCCAGCCGCCGCGAGCGAGCTGCTGGCCCTGATCGACCGCATCGACGAGATGTGGAAGGGGACCGGCGGCCTGGGCAAGACCCGCCTGAACGGCCGCCCCTCCTGATCCTTCGCGTCTTCCGTCCATGAGCCGTCGCCCGCTCGTCGCGCTGCTCGGCGCCGCCGCGGGGGTTGCGGCCGGCGTCGCGGCGAGCCGCTGGCTCGACGTGGTCGAGGTCCAGGGCGGCTCGATGGCACCCGCGCTGCTCCCCGGTGACCGCCTGCTGGTCGAGTCGCGCTCGTACCTGAGCCGCGCACCGCGCCCCGGCGAGGTCGTGCTGGCCGCCGACCCGCGCAAGAGCGACCGGGAGCTGATCAAACGCGTCACCGCGGTGGACGACGAGGGGGCAGCCGCCGACCTGCGCGGCGACGCGCCCGACGAGAGCACCGACTCGCGCGAGTTCGGGGCGGTGCCGCTCTCGGACATTCGCTGGCGAGCTGCGTTTCGCTACTGGCCCCCGGAGCGCGCCGGCCGGCTCTAGGTGGCGGGCGCTCCGCTCAAATCAGCCGCGCCCTAGTCGCGAAAGGAACTGCACCATGACCAAGGTGGTCGCCCTCATGTCGATGTCTCTCGACGGGTACGTCGCCGACGCCAACGACGGGGTCGACGAAGTGTTCGACTGGTACTTCTCGGGCGACGTCGAGGTCCCCACAGCGAGCGCGGCCTCCGGCATGACCTTCCGCGTTTCGGCGCCGAGCGCCGAACACCTGAGGGGCTTGGTGGCTGAGATCGGCGCCATGCTCACCGGTCGGCGGACGTTCGAGGTCGCCGACGGCTGGGGCGGCCAGCACCCGTGGGATATTCCTGCGTTCGTCGTCACCCACCAGGTACCCGACGGTTGGCCACGGCCCGGCTCGACGGTCCAGTTCGTGACCGACGGCATCGAAAGCGCCGTTGCACAGGCGAAATCGGCTGCCGGCCCGAAGTCCGTGGGCGTGCACGGCGCCCAAACGATCCAGCAATGCCTGGACGCCGGGCTGCTCGACGAGATCCACATCGACCTGGCGGCGGTGTTGCTCGGCGCCGGCGTGCGGCTGTTCGACCACCTCGCGAACGCGCCGGTCGTCCTCGGAAATCCGACGGTCGTCACCGGTGTGGGTGTCACGCATCTGCGCTATCCCGTGCACACGCCGTAGACCACCGGCGCCCATGGACTGTGTCAAATCGCCGGAGGACGAAGAGCCCTGCCTCAGGTGGCGCCGCACAGGCCGGCCATCGCACCAACGCACGCGCCGCGCTCCGCCGGCACAAGTTCGACCCGCTCGCCCGCCTCGGCCTTGACCAGCCACTCCGCGCCGGGGGTGGGTCGCACCGCCAGGCGCGCCGCCGGGGCACGCTCGCGCAGAAACGCGACCACGGGTCCCAGCCCCGCGTCCCCGTACTCCTCGCGGATGGCGCCGGTGTCCACCAGGACCAGATCGGGCCGGCGCAGGATCACCGCCTGGTGCAGGCGTGCCGCGTCGTTATAGAAGAACGCGAGGGCGCCGCTCAGCCGCTCGTCGAGGGCGTCGGCCAGCTCTCGGTCGCGCGTCAGGCAGTAGACCAGCAGCTCGGCTTCCACGCTCGGAGCCTACCACCGGGGCCCGTGAAGGCGAGCGCTACAATGGCTGGCCGATGACCACCACGCCGGTCCGCAGCGACCCCGCTCGGGATCTGACAGCCCCCCGTCACCAGGCCCTGGGAAGCCTGCTGGGACGTGTCTGGGCGGTCGACCAGGTGGGGGTCGAGGAGCGTGCCGCCTCCCTCGCCAAGCGCAGCATCAAGCGCGAGTCGAAGCTGTGGGCGCTCGACCTGGCGATCCGGATGATCGACCTCACCACGCTCGAGGGGAAGGACACGCCGGGCAAGGTCCGGGCCCTGGCCGGGAAGGCCCGCCGACCCGATCCCACCGACCCGACCATCCCATCGGTCGCCGCCCTGTGCGTCTACCCGAACATGATCGCCACTGCCAAGGCCGCCCTGGCCGGGTCGAGCGTAAAGGTGGCATCGGTCGCGACCTACTTCCCCTCCGGGCAGACCGCGCTGGCGGTGAAGCTCGAGGACGTTCGCTCCGCGGTCGCCCTCGGCGCGGATGAGATCGACATGGTGATCGATCGCGGTGCCTTCCTCGCCGGTGAATACGCCCAGGTCTTCGACGAGATCGTGGCCGTCAAGGCTGCCTGTGGCGAGGCCCACCTCAAGGTGATCCTGGAGACCGGCGAGCTCGAGACCTACGACAACGTGCGGCGCGCGTCGGTCCTGGCCATGGCGGCGGGGGCCGACTTCATCAAGACCAGCACCGGCAAAGTGCAGCCCGCCTCGACCCTGCCGGTGACGCTCGTGATGCTCGAGGCGATCCGCGACTTCTACGCCCAGACCGGGCGCGCGGTGGGGATGAAGCCAGCCGGCGGGATCCGCACGTCCAAGGAGGCGATCGCCTACCTGACGGTGCTGTACGAGACGCTCGGGCCGGACTGGATGACACCTGACCGATTCCGATTCGGCGCCTCGTCCCTGCTCAACGACATCCTGATGCAGATCCGCAAGGAGCGAACCGGCCGCTACTCCGGCGGCGACTACTTCACGCTCGACTAGCCTGGCGGCTCACGAATCGATGCCGGGCCGCGTTTCCTCTCGTGTGCAATTGCCCCCGTTCCAGCGGCTCGTCGACGACCACGCCGCCGAGCTGCATCGGTTCCTGGTCGCCAGCGTGGGCCCGACCGACGCCGAGGACTGCCTCCAGGAGACGCTCCTCTCCGCGCTGCGCGCATATCCGCGGCTGCGCCACGCCGACAACCTGCGGGCGTGGCTGTACGTGATCGCTCAGCGCAAGGCGACGGATGTCGTGCGCTCGCGCCAACGTCATCGTGCCGGCGACCTGGACGAGGTTGCTGGCCGGCTGGCCGGACCCGCGCATCAGTCCTCCGACGACGGCCTGTGGAGCTCGGTGCGTGCACTTCCCGCCAAGCAGCGCGCAGCGCTGGTGCATCGGTTCGTCTTCGATCTGGCCTACCGCGACGTGGGCGAGCGGATGGGGATCAGCGAAGAGGCCGCCCGGCAGAACGTCAGCGCCGGCCTGCGCCGGCTGCGCATGGAGGTGGACCGATGACCGATCTCGAGCAGCGGCTGCGCGACGCGGTGCCCGATCCGTTCCTCGACCGGCCGCGTCTCGCCTCCGCGCTCGCGCAGCGTGCGTCGGCCGCGCGCCTGCTGGACGTGGCCTATGCCTCGATCGACTCGCCGCTCGGCGAGCTGACCGTATTCGTCACGCCGCGCGGCCTGCTGCGGGTGGCCTACGACAACGAGGCCGGCGAGGCGGTGATGGGGGAGGTGGCCGAGCAGGTCAGCCCCCGCATCCTGCGTGCCGCCAAGCGCACGGATGAGGCGCGTCGGCAGATCGACGGCTACTTCGCCAGCAACCGCCGTCGCTTCGACCTGCCGATCGACTGGTCGCTGGTCCACGGCTTCGCCCGTGGCGTGCTGCGGGCGACCGCGCAGCTGCCCTTCGGCGAGACATCGACCTACGGCAGCATGGCCCGCGCCGCCGGATCGCCGCGGGCGGCTCGCGCCGCCGGCAACGCGCTCGGCTCGAACCCGATCCCGATCGTGGTGCCCTGCCACCGCGTCCTCCACGCCGATGGCACGCTGGGCGGCTACTCGGGCGGCCTCGACCGGAAGCGGATCCTGCTCGCGCTGGAGGGATCGCTTCCGGCGTAGCGCCGCCTAATCGGTCGTCGCGGTCAGGAACCAATACCCGGGCGCGGTCGGGGCCGAGGAAGACGTGACGGCGAACACGCCATCCGGCAGGACGGCGGCAAACGAGAGCCCGAGGCTCCCGACGGTCGAGCCCTCGGTGCCGTCGTCGTTGCAGATGGGACCGGAGACGGTCGGGTAGTCGGTTGACCCGGAGAAGGCGAGCTGCGTCCACGTCACCCCGTCCACGCGAGGTCCACGCCAACAGCTCGGTCGTCTTGCAGGACTCGCGGCCGAAGATGACCATGTGCGCGCCGTCACCGTCCACCATGGCCGGGTTCCCCGTGGCCAGAGGCAGATCGGTGCCCATCTCGCCCAGCAGCTGCCACGACCGTCCGTCAGTTGAGGCCCAGCCGCTGAGCGGACCCTGCCCCGACAGTGCAATCGTGTCGCTCTGGCGCCCTGTGGCGAAGAGGCCGTCGGCGCCGGCGATGACCGTCTCCAGCCCGGCACCAGGGGCCTCGGAGCCCTCCACCTCGGCAGCAGTCCAGGTCACGCCGTCCGGCGAGGTCCAGGCGGCCGGCACGCCGACAGCTGGCTCGCCTCCCAGGACATCCGCCTCGCCCACGCGACCAACGATCGCGAACCCGCTGGCGTAGGCGGTGACATCCCAGACGTAGGCATTCTGGAAGGCCGACGACAGGTCAAGCCGATCCCAGGTCATGCCATCCGAGGAGTGGATGATCAGTGCCGGGCCCTGTGGATTCGCGCAGCACATGTTTCCCACCGCCCCGACCACCACCACGCCAGCGGGTCCGGCAGCCACCGAGAGAAGGGTGTTGCCAGTCAGCGCATCCTTCCAGCTCGCGTTGTCGAGCAGGGTCCACGTCGCTCCGTCCTCGCTGCTCCAGAGCATCGGCGCGCCGCCGCCGAACTGGGAGCGGCCCAGCGCCAGCAATCGATCGCCGACGGGCACGAGGTGGAAGGGAAGCGCATCTTCCGGCTCTTGATACTCGTCATAGCTGATCGCAGCGCCCTCTTGCTCAATCGTCCAGTGCAGCCCATCGGCGGACGTGAAGAACGCCGGCGAGAGCAGGGAGGTCGGTGGGTCGCCCGCGGGCGGGCGGGAGTCCCCAACGCCCACGTAGCCCCCGCGCCAGGGCAGGACGTCGTTGAAGTGCAGCCACTTGGCATCGTCGCCGCTGCCCACCGCCCAGTCGAGGCCTGTCCAGGCGGCGACCTCCGGAGTCGGGATCGCAGTCGGCTCGGGTGTCGCGCTGGGGCCTGAGGTCGGTGATGCGCTCGAGGGCGCGGACGATGGAGAACCCGACGCGCTCGGCGAACAGCTCGAAAGGAGGAGGGCGCCGACGGCAATCGCTGCCAGAGGTGTCCCACAGCTGAGTCGAACCATTTGTCCCTCCCGGCACCGTGCTCTGGATCGGTCTCCCCCACGGTCAAGGATCCTGCTCTGGCGCGGGTCGCTGCCAGTGCCGAACGGACCGAAGCTGGGACCCCGCCGGCACGCCGCTGCGAGAGCTCGGTGAGATAATCGGCCGCGTGACCCTCGTCAAGAAGCCGGAGAGCCGGCCCGCCGCGGCCTCGTGGGGGCTCTCCAAGAGCGGCTCCCCGTGGGAGTACGCCGCCGCCCCGGAGTCGACCGACCACATCGCGATCCGGAGCGAGTACGGGCTCTTCATCGACAACGAGTACGCGCCCAGCAAGCCGCGCGCCACCTTCGAGGTGATCAACCCGGCGACAGAGGAGCCGCTCTCCCGCGTCGCTCGCGCTTCTAAGGCCGATGTCAATCGGGCCGTCACGGCCGCCCGCCGCGCGCACGACAACGTCTGGTCGCGCCTCCCCGGCAGCGAGCGCGCCAAGTACCTCTACCGCATCGCGCGGATCATGCAGGAGCGCTCCCGCGAGTTCGCCGTGGTCGAGACGATGAACTCCGGCAAGCCGATCAAGGAGAGCCGCGACGTCGACGTCCCGCTGGCGGCGGCCCACTTCTTCTACTACGCCGGCTGGGCGGACAAGCTCGACTACGCCTTCCCCGGGCGCACTCCCCGGGCGCTCGGGCGTCGCGGCGCAGATCATCCCGTGGAACTTCCCGCTGCTGATGCTGGCCTGGAAGATCGCCCCGGCCCTGGCCGCAGGCAACACGGTGATCCTCAAGCCCGCCTCGACCACGCCGCTGACCGCCTACCTCTTCGCCGATGTCGTGCGCCAGGCCGACCTGCCGCCGGGGGTGGTCAACATCATCACCGGGCCGGGCGAGATCGGGATGGAGCTGGTTCGCCACCCCGACGTCAACAAGGTCGCCTTCACCGGCTCCACCGCGGTCGGCAAGATGATCGCCCGCGCCGTGGCCGGGACCGGCAAGAAGGTGACCCTGGAGCTCGGTGGCAAGGCGGCCAACATCGTCTTCGACGACGCGCCGCTCGACCAGGCGATCGAGGGGATCATCAACGGCATCTACTTCAACCAGGGCGAGGTGTGCTGCGCCGGGTCGCGCCTCTTCGTGCAGGAGAGCGTCTACGAGCCGCTCCTCGACAAGCTGAAGGCCCGCCTCAGCACCCTGCGCGTCGGCGACCCGCTCGACAAGAACACCGATGTGGGCGCCATCAACAGCGCGGGGCAGCTCGCCAAGATCGCCGAGCTGGTCGCCTCGGGGATCGAGGAGGGGGCGGAGATCTTCCAGCCCGATTGCGTCCTGCCCGACAAGGGCTTCTTCTTCCGCCCGACCCTCTTCACCGGCGTCAGCCAGTCGCACCGCATCGCCCAGGAGGAGATCTTCGGACCGGTCCTGTCGGTCCTGACCTTCCGGACGCCGGAGGAGGCGATCGAGAAGGCCAACAACACGCCGTACGGCCTGTCGGCCGGGGTCTGGACCGAGAAGGGGAGCCGCATCTTCAAGATGGTGGCCGCCATGAAGGCCGGGGTGGTGTGGGCCAACACCTTCAACCGCTTCGACCCGACCTCGCCGTTCGGCGGCTACAAGGAATCGGGCTACGGTCGCGAGGGCGGGCTCCACGGCCTGGGCGCCTACCTCGATCTCGCGCCGAATGGCGAGAACGGCCGATGAGCGTCGTATCGGTGCCCCACGCTGCCGCACGCCTGACCGATGCCTGGCGCCCCGTGGACCTGGCGATCGCCAACGACGCCATCCTGCGGCTGGCGCGCCTCGATGGCGCCTTCGACTGGCATCACCACGAGGAGGACGAGCTCTTCCTGTGCTGGGAGGGTGCCTTCCGGATCGAGATGCAGGGCGTGGCCTCGGTCAGCCTCGAGCGCGGCGACCTGTTCGTCGTCCCGGCGGGGGTCGAGCACCGGCCGGTGGCTGACGCGCCGGCGTACGCGCTCCTGCTGGAGCGGCCCGAGACGGAGCAGCGCGGCTGATGGCCCCCCGACGACCGCTCACCACAAAGTCACAAGCGCCACGGGCAACGAGCGACGCGACGCCCGTGGCCGATCGGCTGGGCGTGCGCAAGACCTACAAGCTCTACATCGGCGGCGAGTTCCCCCGCACCGAGTCGGGTCGCGCCTATGAGGTCTTCGGCGCTCGCGGCGAGCCACTCGCCAACGCGTGCCGCGGGACGCGCAAGGACATCCGCGACGCGGTCCGCGCCGCGCGCAAGGCGCTCCCCGGCTGGTCGAGCCGGACCGCCTTCAACCGCGGGCAGGTGCTGTATCGGATCGCCGAGCTGCTCGAGGGACGCCGCGACCAGTTCATCGCCGAGGTGATGGCCGCCGAGGGGATCGCTCGCCAGCGCGCCACGAGGCTGGTGGACGCGGCCATCGACCGCTGGGTCTGGTACGCGGGATGGGCCGACAAGTACAGCCAGATGAGCGGCAGCGTCAACCAGGTGGCCGGCAGCTATTTCAACTTCAGCGTGCCTGAGCCGAGCGGCGTGGTGGGCGTGATCGCCCCCGAGGGCTCGAGCCTGCTCGGCCTGGTCAGTCGCCTCGCGCCGGTGATCGTGTCGGGCAACTGCGCGGTGGTGCTCGCCTCCGAATCGCGACCGCTTCCCGCGGTCACGTTGACCGAGGTGCTCGCCACCTCGGACGTGCCGGGCGGCGTCGTGAACCTGATCACGGGCCTGCGCCGGGAGCTCGTGTCACACCTCGCCGGCCACATGGACGTGAACGCCCTCGACGCCTACGGGCTCGATCCGGCGCAGGGGATTGCCGTCGAGGAGCTGGCGACCGAGAACGTGAAGCGCCTCGTCCGTCCACCTCGCGGCGGCGCGGACGGCGTCGACTGGCTGAGCCCCAGGGCGCAGTCGCCCTACCTGATCGGCGAGTTCACCGAGACCAAGACCGTCTGGCACCCGATCGGCGCCTAGCTCACCGCTTTCTTGACGAGCGCGGAGATCCTTGCCTCATCGGCGGCGGTCAGCTTCGTCAGCGCCCACGAGGTCGGCCACATGCTGCCTTCGTCGAGGTTCGCATGCTGGTCGAAGCCGAAGGTGGCGTAGCGGGCCTTGAACTTGTCCGCGGCCTGGAAGAAGCAGACGATCTTGCCGTCCTTGTAGTACGCGGGCATGCCGTACCAGGTTCTCGGGGAGAGATCCGGCCCAACGGCCATGACGATCGCATGGAACCGCTTCGCCATGGCGCGGTCCGAATCCGGCATCTCGGCAATCTTGGCGAGCACGTCCTTCAAGGCCTGGGCCTTGTCCGAGTTCGCCTTCAGCTCCTTCGCCCGCTCCTTCATGGCGGCCTTTTCATCGGCCGTGAATCCCTTGGACGACTTGTCGGGAACGGCGTTCCGCTGGGCGGACTTCTTGGTGTCGGTCATTCGGCTTCTCCTCAGCGAAGTGCGATTATCCATCGCCGTGCCGCTCATCGGCCTCATCGGCCTAGAACCAGCCCAGCCAGGCGCCGAGCGTCGAGCCGAAGAGGACGAGGGTCAGCAGGATCACCAGGCCGGTCAGGCTCCAGGCCAGGACGTTGAGCCAGCGCGGGTTGGTGTGGCGCCCCATGATCCGCGGGTTGTTCACCAGCCGCAGCATGAAGACCAGGATGATCGGCAGCAGGATCCCGTTCAGGTTCTGGCTGACCAGGATCACCCCGATGAGCGGCATGCCCGGGATCAGCACGACCACGGCGCCGATCAGGATCAGGGCGGTGTAGAGGCCCATGAAGGCCGGCGCCTCGCTGAACTTGCGGGACACGCCCGACTCCCAGCCGAACGACTCGCAGACGGCGTAGGCGGTCGTCAGCGGCATGACGGTGGCCGCCAGGACCGAGGCGCCGAAGAGGCCGAAGGCGAAGAGCGCCCTCGGCAAAGTGCCCGGCCACCGGCGCGAGGGCCAGCGCGGCCTGGTCGGCGCTCTCGATATGGATCCCGCGGGGGAAGATGGTGACGGCGGTGACCACCACGATGAAGAGCGCGATGGCGTTGGTCCAGATGCCGCCCAGGATCGCGTCGGTGCGCTCGAGCGGCAGCTCCTCCGGGCCGAGCCCCTTGTCGGCCACCGACGACTGCAGGTAGAAGAACATGTAGGGCGTCACCGTGGTCCCCACGGTGGCGACCATCAGCAGCAGGGCATTCGGCGTGAGCGTGACCGATGGCGTGATCAGGGCACGGCCAACCGCGCCCCAGTCGGGTCCCGCCATGAAGGCGCTCACCACGTACGCGCCGAAGACGACCGCCACCGACAGGAAGACGCGCTCGACGACCCGATAGCTGGCGAAGACGACCAGGGCCCAGATGCCGGCCGCCACGATCGGGACGGTGGCGTAGCGGGGGATGCCGAAGATCTCGAGCGCCGCGGCGGCTCCGGCGAACTCGGCGACGATGTTCGCCCCGTTGGCGACCAGCAGCACGACCATCGCGAAGAGGGTCCAGCGGATCCCGAAGTCGTCGCGGATCAGGTCCCCCAGCCCCTGCCCGGAGATCGCGCCCATGCGCGCCGCCATCTCGAGCACCACGACCAGCAGCACGGTCGTGATCGGGAAGATCCAGAGCAGCGAGAGCCCCGTCTCGGCCCCCAGCACGCTGTAGGTGGCGATCCCGCCGGCATCGTTGCCGGCGAGCCCGGCGATCAGTCCCGGCCCCATCACGCCCAGGAAGGCGAGCACGCCCGGTGCGGTGGATGCGGAAGTTGGGCAGCCGCTCGCGGAGCGAGCGCTGGGCACGCCGGATCGGGCGGGGGAGGGAGAGGCGCCGGGTCACGCTGGCTACCGCTCCTCGGCCGGCTCGTAGATCTCCGGGAGGCGCTTCCGCCACCCCTCGCCGAGCGCGCGCTCGAAGGCGTCGTCGACGGTCACGATGCCCTGCATCCGGCCCTCGTCATCGACCACCGGCAGGGCCAGCAGGTTGTAGCGCGCGATCGCGGCGCCGACCTGCTCCGCGTCGAGGTCGACCGCCACGCTGATCGGGTCGGTGCGCATGAAGTCGCGGACCGGGGTGTCGGGCCGCGCCACGATCAGGCTGCGCAGGGTGATCGTGCCGACCAGGGTCCCTTCGGCATCGGTCACGTACAGGTAGTAGACCTGGTCCGCATCCGGATGCAGCTCGCGCATGCGCTCGATCACCTGCTCGGCGGTGGTGTCGGGCGTGACCGTGATGAAGTCGGTCGTCATCAGGCCGCCGGCGGTCTCCTCGCCGTAGGCGAGCAGCTCCCGCACGTCGGATGCCTCCGCGGGCTCCATCAGGCTGAGCAGCTGCTCCTGCCGCGCCTCGGACAGGTCGGCGACCAGGTCGGCCGCCTCGTCAGGACCCATCTCCTCGAGGATGTCGGCCGCCTTCTCGGGCGAGAGGGCCTCCAGGATGTCGACCTGGTCGTCGGCAGCCAGCTCCTCCAGCACGTCGGCCGCCCGCTCGTCGTCGAGGGCGGCCAGGATCCCGGCTCGGTCGCGCGGGGCCAGCTGCTCGACGATGTGCGCCACGTCGGCGGGGTGCAGCGTGCTGAGCGCCTGGTGCGGGACGCGCAGCTTGAGGCTCGACACGCTCGACTCGACGGGGTCCACGTCCTCCCACTCGATGTAGTTCTCCGCCTCCACGCGCAGGGCGCGGGCGAGGCGCTCTCCGGGGCCGGAGAGGCCCAGGCGCCGGAGGATGCCGGCCAGCCCGACATCGACCGCCACGAGGCGCAGCCGCCCCTCGACGGGCGCCAGCTGGATGTCGTTGACGCGCACGATCTTGCGGCCCTCGACGTCGACGATCTGCTTGTCCAGCAGGTCGAGCCAGAGGCGGATCTCGTCGGGCCGCTGGCGGAAGGTGGCGATGTCGATCCGGGTCGTTCGCAGCCGGGCGCCGGTCGCGTCGATCTCCTCCACATCGGTCCAGGGCAGGAAGATCTCGCGCCCGCCGGCGACGAGCACCACCAGCCCGGTGACCGGCGGGTACTGCTCGCCGAGCGCCGCGATCAGGTCACGGACCTTGCCAAAGACGTCGCCGTCCCGGTCGCGCACCGGACGGCCCACCAGCCGGCTCAGGAAGAGCATGGAACGACCACCTCGCTTTCGCGTCGGATGGGGCGTGACGCGTGCGGGTGGTCGGGACGGGTCGCGAGGGGGCTCGGGAGCGTCGAGCTCGACGCTAGGCGGTCACCCTCGCCTCGGCCAACGGCCCCGGGCGCGTGCGGATTCGACTAACCGGACCAGCATCCACGTTGGATCGAGCTTCGCCTCGATGCTGCTTACGCGGCGCGACGGCCATCGGCTGGCGGTCGAGCCGGGGCTGATTCTAGACCGATGCAGGTGCCGGGTGGAACCCCCGCGGCAGGGGTGGCGGGCACCTCGTCCCCATGCTCCCGGGCACGAGCCCGATGGCGCGCCACCTTGGCCTGGTTGCCACAGGTGCGCATGTCGCACCAGCGACGTCGCCCGGTCGGGGAGCGGTCGATGAACAGGTAGCGGCAGCCCGGATTGGCGCAGACCCGCAGCCGCGATGGCGCGTCATCGGCCAGGAATTGCGCCAGCGAGCTGGCGATCGTGGCGCGCGCCTGGTCGAGGCGGTCCCCGACCTGGGCGAAGGTGTAGCGCGTCCCGTCCGGATCGCGCTCGATCTGGTGGTAGTGCAGCCCGTGGCGAAGGATGTGGTTCAGGTCCCGCAGCTGGGCGGTGGTCGGGATGGCCGTGCTCGTCGACCTCCTCGGCGATGGCGTGCAGGACGCCCCGCAGGTGCCGGAAGCGATCCACCCGCCGCGTCGACTCCTCGCTGTCGCGTCGCAGCCGCGCCGCCTCGGCGGCCAGGCCGCGCCCGCTGAGCAGCCGGCGCTCGCGAAGCCAGGCAAGGAGCGCGGTCACGTCGGGCACCGCGTCGACCGGCTGGCCGCGCTCGTATTCGAGGGTATTGGCGAAGGAGATGAAGAGCTCCTCGGCCTGGTCGGGCTCGGGGAGCGGGGCGTTGTTCTGAGGCATGTAACCATTCTATACCGCTTGACAAGTTACTTGGCAAGGGCTACAGTACGTCCTGTAACCGTTCATAGCCGCATTATTAGTTACAGAGCACGCGACGGGAGGCACGAAGAAGATGGTTGGACTGGTCTTGATCGTTACGGTGATGGTGGTCTTCGACCTCGTCGCGCTCCGCTGGGGAGCCGACACCCGCCCGTCGATCTCCGACGAACCCACTCGCAGCATTTGATACGCACGGGCCGAGACCGAATCTCGCGGTCCGAGACACGAGGAGACATCCCATGAGCCGAGGAGCAACCTATCTCGGACTGCTGGCACGCTTGAAGCAGGACGAGATGCTCTACGAGGCGCGC
The DNA here is from genome assembly GCA_963782015.1 of uncultured Chloroflexia bacterium. Taxonomy (GTDB): domain Bacteria; phylum Chloroflexota; class Limnocylindria; order QHBO01; family QHBO01; genus CF-167. The sequence continues at coordinate 106,557 of CAWAHY010000004.1, read as the reverse complement.
CAGCGGCGGTACTCCACCGAGGAGATCCGTCCCCGACGCCGCCGAAGCATCAGCGCCGCCGTCCTGCGCGCACTGCGCATCACCAAGCGCTAGGCATCCGCCGACACGGCCCAACCCCTGACCGGGGTTGGGCCGTTTTCGTGCCCGTAGAATGGCCGCCATGCCGCGCCCCCGCGCCATCTCCCGCTCCGATCCCTCGCTGATCAGCAACGCCGAGATGGCGCGCGTCTTCAACGAGATCGGCGACATGCTCGAGATCTCCGGGGAGCTGGTCTACAAGGCCGTGGCCTACCGCCGCGTGGCCGACGCGGTCGAGCGCTGGCCCGACGACGTGGCCCACCTGTTCGTGACCGGCGAGGCGCCCAAGATCCCCGGCGCCGGCCCCGCGCTGAGCACCAAGCTGGCGGAGCTGGCCGACCACCGGGCAGCTCGCCTACTACGACCGCATGCGCGCCCAGGTGCCGGCGGGGCTGCTCGAGATCCTGAAGATTCCCGGGGTCGGGCCGCGGACCGTGAAGCAGCTGCACGACGAGCTCGGCATCGAGTCGGTCGATGCGCTCCGCGCCGCCGCCGAGGCGGGCACGCTGCGTGGCCTCAAGGGGCTCTCCGCCCGGACCGAGGAGAACATCCTGGCCGCCATGGCCCGCCAGGCATCGCGCGGGACGCGGCTGCTGCTCCACGACGCCGATGCGCTCATGGCGGGGCTGGTCGAGTCGTCTGCGCGGGCGTGCCGGGCGTGCGTGCGATCGAGCCGGCCGGGTCGCTGCGGCGGCGCAAGCCCACGATCGGCGACCTGGACCTGCTGGCGGCGACCGATGAACCGGCCCGCCTGATCGCGGCGCTCGATGGGCTCGACGGGGTCGAATCGGTCCTGAGCGCGGGAACCGACAAGTCGAGCATCGTCCTCGCCGACGGGCCGCAGGTCGACCTGATGGTCTGCCCGCCGTCCGCCTGGGGCAGTCACCTGGTCCACTTCACCGGCAGCAAGGAGCACAACGTGGCGCTGCGCGGGATGGCGCTGGAGCGCGGCCTCTCCCTGTCGGAGAAGGGCTTCAAGGTGGTCGAGAGCGGCGAGCTCCAGCCGCTCGCGACCGAGGAGGAGGTCTACGCGCGCCTCGACCTGCCGTGGATCGCGCCGGAGCTGCGCGAGGAGAGCGGCGAGATTCAGGCGGCGCTCGCCGGCCACCTCCCCGCTCTCGTCCGGGTCGACGACCTGCGGGGCGACACGCACGTGCACTCGGACTGGACCGATGGCGTCGACTCGATCGAGGCGATGGCGCGCGCGGCGCGTGGGCTGGGCCACGAGTGGATGGTGCTCACCGATCACTCTCCCTCGCTCGGCGTCACCCGCGGGCTCACCCCGGACCGCATCGCCGAGCAGCGCGCCGAGATCGCCCGCCTCAACGGTGAGCTGGCCCCGTTCCGGATCCTGCACGGCACCGAGATGGAGATCCGCGCCGATGCCAGCCTCGACTACCCCGACGAGCTGCTCGCCGCGTTCGACCTGGTGGTGGCGAGCGTCCACACCGCGCGAGGCCAGTCGACCGAGCAGCTGACCCGGCGCACGCTGGCGGCGATCGAGAACCCGCACGTCGACGTCATCGCGCACCCGACCGGGCGGATCGTCAATCGCCGCGACCCGATCGCGCTCGACTGGCCGCGCATCTTCGAGGCGGCGGCGCGCACCGGCACGGCGCTGGAGCTCAACGGCAGTCCGCGGCTCGATCTCGACGATTCCCTGGCCCGCGCGGCTGGGCAGGCGGGCGTACGTCTGACGCTGGCCAGCGACGCACATCGCACCGAGGAGCTGGACCAGCTCCGGTACGCCGTCTCGATGGCGCGCCGCGCCTGGCTGACCGCTCCCCAGGTGATCGGCACGCGAAGCGCGGAGCAGCTGCTCGAGCTGGTGCGATGACCAGCACCGGCGCCCGTCGCGAGCGTCTCACCGGCATTCGACGGCGGGTCGAGCGCCCGGAGGCGATCGTCCTCTCGGCGTCGTGATGGCGGGCCTCGCGGTCTACGGCTGGCTGGCGGCACCGTTCTGGACGGCCGTGGCGATCGCCGTGCAGCTCGTGATCGGCGGCCTCGGGGCCGTCTGGGTCATCGGCCCCATCCAGGCCCGCTACGGATTCGCCCGATACGGCACATTCGCCGTCGCAGGGGTCGCCTTCACGCTCCTCGGCAGGCTGCTCTCGCCGGTCGCCCAGATCGCCGCTGCGCCGGTGGTCGCCGTGCTCCTCTTCGCCGTCCTGTGGCTCGAGCTGCGGCTCCCCGACGGCCGCTCACCGCGGCTGGCAGTCGACCTGAGCCTGGTGGCGATCGTCTTCGCCGCCGCGGCGGGCGTCTCCGCCACCTTTCCGACCTCCGCCTGGCCGCCGACCGTCGTGCTCGTGGTGATCGCCGCGGCGGTGCCCGCGATGCGCGGCGCCGAGCTGCGCGGGCGCTATGGCGTCGAGGCGGTGGGGCAGGCGGTCCTGCAGCTGCTGGCGATCGCGCAGCTTGGCGTCGCGCTGGCGCTGCTCCACCTGCCCGGGGTTGTCGGCTCGGCGGTGCTGGCGCTCGGCTTCCACGCGTGGGCCGGGGCGGCGGAGGCACTCGACAAGGGAGCCCGAAGTCGGGCCGTCGTCATCGAATTCGGCAGCCTCGCCCTGCTCGGCCTCCTGGTGGCGCTCCTGCTGCGCCCGGCCTGAGGATCCCTCGACCCGCCGCCCGGCGCATTGCACGGTGCGCGTTGACACCCTCGATGGGCTCTGCTACAAGTAGGCGCCCTTCGGCCGGGTGACCGGTTTGAACGGGCATTTCGTGCATCTGGACCGCCTCACTCAAGGGCTGGGGAGACGATGACGCTCGGCGAGACGGACGCCACCAACCGGCAGCGACGCCACCTCACCGAGGTCGCGATCGGTCAGGCCACGCGCGGCGAATGGGAGGCTGCGGTGACCACCAACCGCGAGATCCTCGAGATGGGCGGCGACACCGATGCCTACAACCGCCTGGGCAAGGCGTTGGCCGAGCTGGGCCGCAACGCCGAGGCGCTGGAGGCGTACCAGTCGGCCCTCGAGCGCGATGCCACCAACCGCATCGCCGAGCGCAACGTGGGGCGGCTGCGGGTGATCGCCGGGGGCGGCGCGGTCCCGGTGGGCGAGGGCAAGCCGGAGAAGGCGTCGGCCTCCCACTTCATCGAGGAGATGGGCAAGACCGGCCACGCCCGCCTGATCAACCTGCTGCCCGCCAAGCAGCTCGCTCCGCTCTCCGCCGGCGACGCGGTCGAGCTGATCCTGGACGCCGGGCAGCTGATGGCCAGGGTGGGGGAGGTCGAGATCGGGCAGGTCGAGCCGCGCATCGGTTCACGCCTGGCCAAGCTGATGAAGGGCGGCAACCGCTACGAGGCGGCGATCACCACCGTCGATCGCGACGAGGTGCGGGTCATCATCCACGAGGCCTTCGCCAGCCCCTCCAACTTTGGCAAGGTCAGCTTCCCGGGCACCAGCGGCGGCCGATCGAGTGACGTCAGGCCGTACATCAAGGGCACCCCGCTCCGCTACGATGACGAGGAGGAATCCGAGGAGTACGAGGAGGAATCGGAGGAGGTCGAGGAGCTCGACACGACCCTTCCCGAATTCTCCGCCGAACCCGACCTCGAGGAAGAGCTGCTCGAAGAACCGTAGGAGCCCGATTGAGCGAGGCCGAACGGAAGCGACTGGATCACGTCGTTCTCCCACGCCGCCTCCCCGGGCTCGCGCTGCTGGAGCGCTACTTCCCTTCCCCGGCCGATAACCAGCTCGACGCCGAGCTCACCGCCTTCGGGCGTGCCGGCGACACCGTCCTCGATCCCTGGGCCGGCACCGGCTGGACCGCGCGCCGGGCGATTGCCCACGGCATGCGGGTCGTGGCCGCCGATCCCTCTCCGTTCGCCCAGCTCGCCGGCCAGGCGTTCCTGCTGGCCCCCGACCCAGGTGCCCTGGATGCCGCCTTTGCCCAGCTCTCCACGTCGCGGCGAGTGGACGTGCCGCTCAAGCAGCACCTCGAGGAGCTGTACGCAACGCGCTGCTCGACATGCCGCCGCCCGGTGGTCGGCGACCAGTTCATCTGGCCGCGCGACGGGGACGCGCCGGGGCGGAAGATCTACCACTGTCCCAACTGCGACGTCTCGGTGGGCGGGCCGCAGGAGCGGGTGGCGCCGATCGACGACGCCGACCTGGCCAAGCTGGGGATCGACCGGCCGGCGGACCCGGAGGCGACCCTGCCGGTCGCCGACCCAGCGGCGGACGCCGAGGACGACCTCCCCCCGGCGCCGGTGGGGCTGACCGCCGCGCCCGAGCTGGAGGACGAGGATCCCGCCGCCCCCATCGGTGAGGGGGGCGGTCCCCCGGCGCTCTCGCCCGCCCTGCCCGACCCGCCGACGGGGCCGCAGCGCTCCGGCCGGCCACGGTTCGCCTCCACCGTCCATCCGGATCCCGCCCCCCAGCCCCAGACCGACGTCCGGCAGAGCCTCCATTACCAGCAGCTGCGGGATCACTTCCCCGTCCTCGACGGCCGCACCGAGCTGGTCGACGAGCTCCTCGACCTCTACACCCCGCGCAACCTGTACGCGCTCCAGACGATCGCCAACAAGATCGATGCCGAGTTCCGCGAGCCGTCCCTGGCGGCCGTCTTCCGGGTGGCGCTGGCGGCCTGCCTGCTGCCCGGCAGCCGCCTGAACGGGTATCCGGGGCGCGTCGCCTCGCTCCGCATCAGCGGCGGCCACGTGCGGCAGCCGGCCTCTCGCCACCAGCGCGAGGTGAACGTCTGGCGCCTCTTCGAGTCGGCGGTGAGCGACGTGCGGACCGCCATCGCGGCGCTGGGGCGTGACCGTCGCCCGGCCCGCTTCGCGGCCGACCTCGACGAGCTCGGCGGCGTGGGGGCCGCCAACGTGCTCTGGATCCGCTGCCGCCCGGCCGTGGTGGGCCAGTACCTCCCGCCCGACGGGGTGGATCTGGTGCTCGGCTCCCCGGCGCCGCCGCCCAGCGTCGACGAGATGAGCTTCGAGTACCTCGCCACCGCCTGGCTGATGGGGCGCGAGGCCGCCGAGACGCTGCGCCTGGAGCCGCTCTTCGGCGCGACCCAGGGCCGCGGCGAGCCGGCCGAGGGGACGGCCATGCGCCACGCCATGGCCTCGGCCGCGGGCGCGCTGAAGGCGGGCGGCTGGTGCAACATCCTGATCGAGGGCGGGGATGTGGACCGCATGCTGGCGGTCGCGGTGGCCGGGGCCGCTGCCGAGCTCGAGCTGGTGGACGTCGTGCACCGGGAGTCCGCTCGCTCCGGTGAGGGGGTTGCGCTGCACTTCCACAAGCGCTCCGCCGAGGACCGCCTGCGCAGCGCCATGCAGCCGAGCCCGCTCGAGCTCGGCGCCGAGGACGGGCACCTCACCTACCCCGAGCTGGCCGCGGCAATCGATCGGGCGGCAACCGCGCTCCTCAAGCGACGCGGCGAGCCGGTCGGCCTGGTGCGCATCGGGGCTGCGGTGCTGGTCGAGCTGCAGCGGGCCGGCCTGCTCTCCCGCGTGTCGGCAGCGCGCGGAGCCGCGCCGGAGACCGACGCCGTCGAATCGAGTGCGCCGGAGCCGGAGGAGGCAACCGAGCCAACCGCACGGCCCGAGCGCGGCCCGAACCTCCTCGCGACATTGCTGCGCGAGGAGCTGGCGCGTGACGACCACCCGTCGCTGGTCCGCCTGGGCGATGCCGATCGGCCCCTCTGGTGGCTGCGCAACCCCGAGCTGAGCGAGACGCCGCTCGCGGATCGCGTGGAGTGGGCCACCTTCTCCCTGCTGACGACCGCCGGCCGGCTCGACGAGAACGGGTTCCTGGAGCGGATCTACGCCCTCTTCCCGGGCCTCGACGCACCCGACGAGGAGCTGGTGCGGGCCTGCCTGGCGGCCTACGCCGTCGTCGGCGATAAGGGCCAGCTGCGGATCGAAGAGGACCTCGCCCGGCGCCAGGACGACCACGCGCGGATCATCGGCACCCTGGTCGACTACGGGCATCGGCTCGGCCTGCGCTCCTGGGTCGGGCGCCACGCGCACGACCGCCCTTACGCCGGCGCGACGCTGCTGGAGCGGCTGCGCGAGGACGAGCGGCGCGCCTACCTGCCCCTCATCGTGCGTGCGCCGGCGGAGACGCTCGCCGCCATCGACGCGATCTGGTACGTCCGCGGCCGGATGGCCTTCATGTTCGACGTCGAGTGGACCGCCATGCTCGGCGACACGATCCTGCGCCGCGGACGGCAGATCGAGCCGACCGACCAGCAGGCCCGCTTCTGCGTCTTCCCCGGCGAGCGGACGGAGCTGCTGCGCCTGAAGCTGGACCGATCCCCGTGGCTGCGCGGCGAGGTCGCCCGTCAGAACTGGCACTTCCTCAAGTGGCAGCATCTCGAGGGCCTGGCGGCCCGCGACGGGGCCAGCCTGGACTGGCTCGAGCCGGTCCTGGGCCTCGACCCGCTGATCGAGCGCGGCGGCGAGCAGCTCACCATGTTCGGGGAGTAGACCGGCACCGACGCGCTCGGTAGACTCGCCTCGGGAGTGCCGCGGTTCCCCCCTGCGGCACTCCCATCTGTCAGGCCCGCGGCCCCTTGGGGCGCGCCGATCGCCTGCCCAGAGCTCGCCGCACGACGGTCATCACCTCGTCCACGTAGGGCTGCCCATGGCCGGTCTCGATGGCATGCGCGAGGCACCCATCGATGTGATCCTCGAGCAGGAGGAGCGCCACGCCGTCGGCGGCGGCGGTCATCGCCTCGACCTGCTGCAGGACGTCGAGGCAGTAGGCCTCCTCCTCGACCAGGCGGGCGATGCCGCGCACCTGGCCCTCGATCCGGCGCAGGCGGTTCAGCAGCTCGCCGCGGTCCTTGGTATAGGCGTGGCGAAAATGGTCGGTCCCGTGGGTGTCGCTGGTCATACTCGGGGGCAGTATGCCGAGGCCGGGCGCCATCGGTCAATCGAGCGGGGCGGGGTGGATCTGCGGTTCGCGCTACGATGCGCCGAGCAGATGCCCGACCTTGAACGCGACGAGCTGATCCAGCCGCTCGACCGAGCGCTGGTCATCTTCAGCCATCCCGACGACGCCGAATTCAGCGCGGCCGCGACGATCGCGCACCTGACCGCGGTCGGCGCGCGAGTCGACTACGTGGTCACGACCGACGGCGGCAAGGGCACCGAGGACCCGGGCGTGACATCGGCGCAGCTCACCGCCGTGCGCGAGGCGGAGCAGCGGGCCGCCGCGGACGTGCTGGGAGTGAGCGAGATCGTGCACCTTGGCTACCCCGACGGCTACCTGGAGCCGACGCTCGCCCTGCGGCGCGACATCGTGCGCCAGATCCGGCGCTTCCGGCCCGACCTGGTGATCGCCCAGAACCCGACTCGCCGCCAGGACGGCAACCCCTTCATCGGCCATCCCGATCACCTGGCAACCGGGGAGGCGACGCTCGCCGCTGTCTATCCCGCGGCCCGCGACCGGCTCAACTTCCCCGAGCTGATCGGCGAGGGGCTCGAGCCGTGGAAGGTGCGCCAGGTGCTGATCAGCGGCGTGGAGCGGCCGAACCTGTTCGTCGACGTCGCGAGCACGATCGAGATCGGGCTGCAGGCGCTCTTCTGCCACGTCAGCCAGATCCCCGATCCCACCGCCACCGCGGAGCGGGTTCGGCAGCGTGCCGCCGAGCTCGGCGAGCCGGTTGGGCTGGCACTCGCCAACGCCTTCCTCTCGATCGTGATCGACTGAGCCGGCGGCGTGGGCATGATGCGGCACTGGGGGGGCGGCGGCGAGGGGCCGAACCTGCGGGCACGCCCGGGGAGCGGACCGGCAACCTTCCGGCGGATCGTCGGCTTCTTCCGGCCGTATCGGCTCCGCCTGGCCTGGATCGCCGGCCTGATCGTGGTGACGGTCAGCATCGGCGTCGTCAACCCGATCCTGCTCAAGCTGGTCATCGACAATCTGACCGGGCCGCAGGACCTTGGCCTGCTCTACCTGCAGTGCGGGCTCATGATCGTCCTGCCGGTGGTCACCAGCCTGCTCGGCGTCTGGCAGTCGTACCTCTCCAACGTCGTCGGCCAGCGGGTCATGGACGACCTGCGCCTCGCCCTCTACACGCACCTGCAATGGATGCCGCTGCGCTTCTTCACCGAGACGCGCACCGGGGAGATCCAGAGCCGGATCGGGAACGACGTGAACGGCGTGCAGTCGGTGGTGACCGATACCGCCGCCTCGCTGCTCGCGAACCTGGCGACGGTCGCCACCACCGTGATCGCGATGCTGATCCTCGACTGGCGGCTGACGATCCTGAGCCTGGGGATGCTCCCGGTCTTCGCGTACATCACCTACCGGGTCGGCAAGGTGCGCCGCGTGGTCAGCGGCATGACCCAGCGCTCCCTGGCCGAGGTGAGCGCCATCACCCAGGAGTCCCTCTCGGTCTCCGGCATCCTCCTCTCGAAGACCTTCGGCCAGCAGCGGGCGAGCATCGAGAAATTCGGACGCGAGTCGCGTCGCCTCGGCGACCTCCAGATCCGTCAGCAGATGATCGGGCGCTGGTTCTTCGCCATGATCGGGACCTTCTTCTCGATCGCGCCGGCCTTCGTCTACCTGCTGGCCGGGTCGCTGATCATCGGCGGCGACACGAACGTCAGCATCGGCACCATCGTGGCCTTCACCACGCTCCAGAGCCGCCTCTTCTTCCCGCTCGGCCAGCTGCTGAGCGTGCAGGTCGAGATCCAGGGCGCGCTCGCTCTCTTCGACCGCATCTTCGAGTACCTCGAGATGGAGCCTGAGATCCGCGACGCGCCGGACGCGGTCGCGCTGGACCACGCGACGGTCCGCGGCGAGCTTCGCCTGCGCGGGGTGAGCTTCCACTACCCGAAGCCGCCGCCCGCACCGGTCGTCGATGCGGAGGCGGGGGAGGAGGAGCGTGCAACTCCGCTGGCCGCGCAGCCGTTCGGCCTGACAGAGGTCGATTTCGACGCCCTGCCCGGCCAGCTGGTGGCGCTGGTGGGTCCGTCCGGCGCCGGCAAGACCACGACCACCTACCTCATCCCGCGCCTGTACGACGTGGACGAGGGATCCGTCGAGATCGACGGGCTCGACGTGCGGCGCATCCGGCTCGAGTCGCTCGGCCAGGTGATCGGCGTCGTCACGCAGGAGACGTACCTGTTCCACGCGTCGGTGATCGACAACCTGCGCTACGCCAAGCCGGACGCGACCATGGCCGAGGTCGAGGAGGCGGCGCGGGCGGCCGCCATTCACGAGCGGGTGAGTGAGCTGCCCGAGGGGTACGACACGATCGTCGGCGAGCGCGGCTACAAGCTCTCCGGCGGCGAGAAGCAGCGGGTCGCGATCGCTCGCGTCCTGCTCAAGGACCCGCGCATCCTGCTCCTCGACGAGGCGACCAGCGCCCTCGACACGGTCAGCGAGCGCCTGATCCAGGCCGCGCTGAATCGGCTGATGGAGGGGCGCACCACGATCGCCATCGCACACCGCCTCTCCACCATCCTGCGCGCCGACCAGATCCTCGTCTTCGATCGGGGGCGCATCGTGGAGCGCGGCACGCACGAGGAGCTGCTGACGCACGAGGGTCTCTACGCGCGGCTGTACCAGCAGCAGTTCCTGACCGAGGCCGACGCCCAGGCGACCTGACGATTGCCGAAGCGGCACCTCAACGTTCGGGCGCCCGCCGGCGTCGGAAGGGCATGATCACGAGCAGCAGCGTGGACCCCGTGGCGACGGCGCGCGATCTCTCGGCCGATGCGTATCGGTCCGAGGTGGCGGGCCTCCAGGCGGAACGAGGGAGCGAGCTGTGGGGCCTGGCCCGTCACCTCGGGCTCTCTCCCGAGGAAGCCGACGATGCCGTCCAGGAGACGCTCCTGCGGCTGTGGGCGGCGCTTCGCGACGGAGCGAGGATCGAGCGTCTCGATGCCTGGGCCTTCCGTGCGCTCTATCGGCTGGCGATGGACCGCCATCGCTGGCATCGGCGCATTCGCCTCCTGGCCGACCGCCTCGGTGCACAGCCGGAGCGACGTTCGACGGTGGATACAGCCGATCGGATGGCGATCTGGGAGGCGGTCGAAGGCCTGCCCGAGCGGCAGCGGCTCGCGATCTACCTTCGGTATCGAGCAGACCTGCCGTACGAGGAGATCGGGGCGATCCTGGGGATCGCGGCTCCCTCGGCGCGCAGCCACGTAAGCCGTGCCCTTGACGCCCTGCGCGTCGAGCTTGGCGAGGAGACATCACGATGAATGACAACGACCTGGAGCGAGATCTGCGCTCGCAGCGCGGCCCTCGCGAAGGGGGTTACACCCCCACGGTCCTGCCGGTGACCCTGGACAAGGCTCCGGCGCCTGGATCCACCCCATCCCGCGTTGGGCGAGCTGGGCTCTTCGTCGGCGTCGGCCTGGCCGGCGCCGCGGCGGTCGCCGTGATCGCTGGCATCCTGTCTGGGCCAGGGTCTGGTCCCGAGGTTGGCAGCGGGAACTCGACGGAGCCCTCGGCTGTCGCCACGAGCCAACCCGAGACACCCTGCGGCATCAGGGATGTCGCGCTCACCACCGAGGCGTGGGGTGGGGCCGCAGGCTCGCGCGGCACAGTGCTGACCATCTCCCTCACCCCGAACCGCTATCCCTGCCTGCTTCCCAGGTCGGTTCAGGCACGGGTGGTCGACGGACGTGGCCATGTCGTGGTCGAGGGCTCAACTCCTGAGTTCACTGGCACCGTCCCACTGCAGCAGGGGATGTCGTATGAGGTGGGCATCAGCTGGAGCAACTGGTGCGGGACCGAACCTGAGGCACCGCTGTCCCTGCGCGTGGCGGTTGGCGCGGAAACGCCAACGTTTGTCGGCGTGGGCCGCGATCTTGAGGCCGGAGCGGTCCCTCCTTGCCTCGGCAACGACGCAAGCACGCTCTCGTTGACTGACGTTCAGGCTCGGGAGTAGGGATCGGGGCATCGGGCTCGTCGAGGTGACACACTTGGTCGGTGAGCAATCGACTCGCCACCGAGACGAGCCCGTACCTCCTCCAGCACGCCAACAACCCCGTCGACTGGTACCCGTGGGGAGCTGAGGCCCTCGAGCGGGCACGAGCCGAGGACAAGCCGATCTTCCTCTCGATCGGCTATTCGGCCTGCCACTGGTGCCACGTCATGGCGCACGAGTCCTTCGAGGACCCGGAGATCGCGGCGCAGCTGAACCGCGACTTCGTGGCCATCAAGGTCGACCGCGAGGAGCGCCCCGACCTCGACGACGTGTACATGGCCGCCGTGCAGACGATGACCGGCAGCGGGGGCTGGCCGATGAGCGTCTTCCTGACCCCGGCCCTGGAGCCGTTCTTCGGCGGCACCTACTTCCCGCCCACCGACCGGCACGGGATGCCCGGCTTCCCGCGGGTCCTGGGCGCCATCGCCGATGCCTACCGAACGCGCCGCGAGGAGGTGGTGGCACAGGCTGGCGAGCTGGCCGCGCACCTGCGGGAGCAGCTCGACGTCCAGGCCGGCAGTGCGGAGATCGAGCGCCGGCAGCTCGACGTGGCGGCGGCGCGGCTGGCGCAGTCGTTCGATTCCGCTCATGGCGGTTTTGGTGGGGCGCCGAAGTTCCCCGCGCCGATGACGCTCGAGTTCCTGCTGCGGGCTTGGCGACGGAACGGGGATCCCGAAACGCTGCGGATGGTGACGGTGACCTGTGACCGCATGGCGGACGGCGGGATCCACGACCAGCTGGGTGGTGGCTTCGCCCGCTACAGCACCGATGCGCACTGGCTGGTGCCGCACTTCGAGAAGATGCTGTACGACAACGCCCAGCTCGCGCATGCCTACCTCGAGGCCTATCGGGCGACCGGCACGGAGCGCTACGCCGACGTGGCGCGCCGCACGCTCGAGTTCATGATCCGCGAGCTCGCGACCGATGACGGTGGCTTCGCCTCGGCCCTCGACGCCGACAGCGAGGGCGAGGAGGGGCGCTTCTACACGTGGGATCAAGCCGAGTTCGCCGAGGCTCTCCACGCCGCCGGACTTGATCATCGCGAATCAGCAGTACTGGCCGATTACTGGGGCGTTACCGCCGCCGGCAACTGGGAAGGACGCTCGATCCTGCATGTGGCGGGGCCCGAGGCACCATCTCCCGACCTCCTGGAGCGAGCCCGGCTCGCGCTCATCTCGGCCCGCGACCGCCGCGTTCGGCCCGGGCGTGACGACAAGCAGCTCGCGGCCTGGAACGGGATGGCGCTCCGCGCGCTCTCGGTCGGTGCCCTGGTCCTCGCCGACGAGGGCTTCGCGACCGCCGCGCGTGGCTGCGTTGCGTTCATCCGCAACCGGCTGCTGCGCGACGACGGGCGGCTGTGGCGCACCGCGCGCGGCAGCGTGGCCCATACGCCGGCCTTCTGCGAGGACTACGCGCAGGTCGCCGATGGGCTGCTGGCCGCCGCTGCGGCGCTGGGGGATGCCGCCGACCTCGAGCTGGCCGCGACCCTGATGGAGCGGGCCATCGCCGATTTCTGGGATGAGCAGAGCGGCACCTTCTTCGACACCAGCGACGAGCACGATCGCACGGTCGCCCGACCCCGCTCGGTGATCGACGGGGCAACGCCCTCGGCCAACTCGGTCGCCGCGGACGTGCTGCTGCGCCTCGCGCTCCTCACCGGAGAGGCCGATCACGAGCGTCGCGCCCGGAGCATCCTGCGTGCCGCCGGCCCCGCCCTCGATCGACATCCCGTCCAGTTCGGCAGGATGCTGGCGGCGGCGGATCGCGCCCTCGGCGAGTCGCTCGACGCGGTGGTCGCCGGGGATGCGGACGATCCGCGCGGCGTCGCCCTGCGCCGGGCCGCCGCCGTGCCCTACGCTCCCGACCTGGTCATCGCGCCCATGCCCGCCGGGTCGGGCGTGAGCCGGTGGCCGATCTTCGAGGGCAAGGTGCCGCGTGACGGCGCCCCGACCGCCTACGTCTGCCGCGGCTACGCCTGCGACGCGCCGACGACCGACCCGGAGCGGGTGACGACCCAGATCAGGGCGGCCGCCACACCGGATGCGGGGCCCCGGCCATGACCCATCGGCCCGAGATCGCGCGCCTGCTGCTGGTCGCGGCCCTCCTTGGCGCCTGCGCGGCGGCGCCAAGCCCGTCGCCGACGGCGATTCCGACCGCATCGCCGACCGCCACTCCGACCCCGACCCCCGTTCCCCAGCCAACCGTCGAGCCCAGCCCCACCCCCATCCCGCTCAACCAGGGGATGCTCAACCGTCGCTTCACCGTGCTGGTGGCCGGGGTCGACACCAGCGCGAGCCGGCGCGCCGGGGGCCAGGACGACGAGAACACCGACGCGCTGATGGTCGTCAGCATCAGCGCGGACAGGTCACGCATCGACGTCCTCTCGCTGCCGCGTGACACGGTCGACGTGCCGATGGCCGACGGCAGCATCTATCGGCGCAAGATCAACGGGCTTGCCCAGCGACTGGGGATGGAGGCACTGCGCGGCGCGATGGCGTCGCTCCTGGGCGTTCCCATCGACGGCTACGTCCGCGTCGACATGGACGACTTCACCTGGATGGTCGACGCGGTGGGGGGCATCCTCGTCGACGTGGAGACCCGCATCTCGGATCCGAAGGTGCACCTGCACCTCGATCCGGGAGTCACGCACATGGATGGCGCGACCGCGCTCGCCTTCAGCCGCACGCGGGCCGACACCGACTACGACCGGGCTGCCCGCCAGCAGCAGGTCGTGCTCGCCCTGGTGCACCAGTGGCTCGATCCCGGGGCGCGGGCGCTCCTGGCCGCCGCACTCCACCTCGGGTCGCTCCAGACCGACATCGCGCTGGACGACCTGCCCACCCTGCTCGAGATCGGACGGCGCTCGGCCTTGGCGCAGGTCACCGCCATCGTGCTGCAGCCGCCGCGCTACTCGCTCTTCGTGGGGTTCGAGCCCAACACGACGCGTGGCTGGGTGATGATCCCCGACGTCCCGGAGATCCGCCGCTACGCCCGGGCGGCGCTCGCCGACTGAGGGCGCCTACGACCCGGCGTAGGAGTGCTGACCGACGAAGAGCAGGCCGGCACCGAGCCAGGTGAAGATGATCGCCACGAACCCCAGGACGAGCAGCCACGGCGCCGAGGCCGCCCAGCGGTCCCGTCGGCCGGCGACGTGCAGGTAGCCCCCGTAGACCAGCCAGGTGGCCGCCGCGGCAAGCTCCTTGGGATCGTTGTTCCAGTAGGAGCGCCACGCGAGGTTGGCCCACACCGAGCCGAGCACGATCGCCGCGGTCAGCACCGGGAAGGCGAGGATGGCAGCCCGATGCGCGGCCGCCTGCAGCACCGGCGCCGAGGGCAGGACGCCGATGCCGCCGTGGGCGGCCCGCTGCGCAATCTCCCCGATGGCGGCCGCGAAGGCAACCGCCCCGATCGCGTAGGCGAGCATCGCCATCCCGACGTGCACCGTCAGCAGGAGCGGCGCCTGGAGCGCAGGCACCAGCGGGCGGACCTCATCGGGCTGGGCCAGCGAGACCCCGATCAGGGCTGCCGCCACCAGGGCCACCGCCGGCGCCAGGCCGGTGATCGGCCGGCGAATGGTCAAGGCACCGAAGACAGCCAGGATGGCGAACGCAAACCCCGCGCTGAACTCGTGGAGGTTCGACCACGGCGCGTGGCCGGTCGCCGCGGCCCGGGCCGCGAGCCCTCCGAGCAGGAGCACCGCGGCGAGGATGACGCCGGCAAAGGCGGTCGCTGCCGCGCTGATGCGCTGCGTGGGGGTCGCTCCCGCCTCTCCCGGCCCCCGCGCCAGGCTGACCAGGAAGCCGGCCAGGCCGATCGCCGCCGAGCCCAGCAGCGTGACCAGCGCGGCGACCGACAGGGCGGAAGAGGCGGTCATGCGTTGCGTCCGTGCCAGCGGCCCGCCGGACCCTTCGTCAGGCGGGGGCGCTCAGTCCGATGCGGTCGCCAGGGTGGCGTGGGTGCCGCACCGGTAGCAGGACTCGTCGGCGGCGCGAATGGTTGCACCGCAGTTGGCGCACCCCACGAGCAGGTCCGCCTCGCACTGCGTGCAGAAGCGCGCTCCTGCTGGATAGCGCAGGCCGTCGTTGGGGCAGTAGGCGGCGCCTCGCGGAGCCTCGATCGCCCCGTCCTCGGCGCGCGGCAGCTGGATCGCCGGCAGCGTCGCCGACTCGGCCTGGATGCCGACCTGCGAGACCCGCAGGTAGCCGATCACCAGCCAGAGGACGTAGAGGCCCACCAGGCCGATGAAGCCGTACGGCGCGAGCGTGGCGAGCACACCGCCCAGGCTGTTGGCGGCGAACTCGATCAGGTCTCGGATCAGCTCCATGGCGCCGCGATTCTAGCATCGGTCCTCGCCCGCGCTCGTGGTCCGGGGCTGCGCTACACTCGCCGAAATCGTCGCCCTGCGAGGACCATGCCCCGCCCCCGGCTCGACCCCCGAACCCCCCTCACCGAGCTCCACGTCCACCTGGGCGCGGCGGTCACCCCGGCCGTCATGTGGGGGATCGCGCACGCGCAGGGGATCCGGCTGCCGACCAAGGACTACTGGGCGTTCCGCGACCTGATCACCGTCGGTCGTCGCCGGTCGTTCAACGCCTACCTCGACCTCTTTCACTGGACCGAGCTGATCCAGTCGAGCCCGATCGCGGTCGAGCGCAGCGTGTACGAGGTGATCGGGGGCGCCTACCGCAAGAGCAACATCACCCGCATCGAGCTGCGCTTCAACCCGATGAAGCGCAACCGCGGCGGCGAGCAGGACCTCGACCACATCATCGCCGCGGCCGTGCGCGGCATGGACCGCGCCGTGCTGGAGTACCCGCAGGTCCGCGCCGGGCTCATCTTCTGCCTCGACCGCGGCTTCAGCCGCGAGCTCAACGAGATCATCGCCGCCAAGGCGATCAGCTGGCACAGCCGCGGGGTGGTGGCGGTCGATATCGCCGGTCCGGTCGAGCCATCCTTCCGCTTCGCCGACTACCGCGACGTCTTCGACGAGTGCCGCCGCGCCGGGCTGGGCGTCACGGTCCACGCCGGCGAGACCGGCGGCCCCGAGGAGGTGCGCGAGGCGATCGAAGGGCTCGAGCCGACCCGCATCGGGCACGGCATCAAGAGCGCCTACGACCCTCGGGTCATGGCCATGCTGCGCGAGCGGGGAATCGTGCTGGAGGTCTGCCCCTCCTCGAACCTCACGACCCGGGTGGTGCGCAACGCGGCCGAGATGCGGTTCATCCTCCGTTCGCTGATCGAGAACGTCGTGCCGTTCACCATCTCGACCGACGGCCCGGAGATGCTCCGCTCGCACCTGCGCGACGAGGTCGCGCTCCTGCTCCGAGCCGAGATGCTGTCGCTCGAGGAGGTGGGGCGGGCCATCGAGACGGCCCACGCCGCCAGCTTCATCGACCTTGCGCCGCCCCATGGCGAGGTCGCCGCGGACGGCCTGCCGACGACCGATCAGCTCGCGCCGATGGCTCTCGAAATCGAGGTCTAGGCTGATAGACTGCCGGCCGTGTCCTCGATCTGGCGGCCGGTCCGGGAGCGCAACCCCGCCCGCAGCCTGATGGTCGTCGTGGCCCATCCGGGCGACGAGGCGTTCGGGTTCGGCGGCGCGATCGCGCAGGCCGCGGCCTCCGGGGCGTACACCGTGGTCGTGTGCGCGACGCGCGGCGCCTTCGATCGCCGCTTCCTCGATCCGGCCCCCGCGCCCGGCGGCCGCAACCGCTCGTACCAGAAGCCGACCGTCTGGCGCAATCTCGACACCGTCCGCGAGGACGAGCTGCGCCGCTCGGTGGGCCTCCTGGGCGTCCGCGTGCTGCGCATGCTCGACTACGCCGAGGAGGGCCTCTCGAAGGTGAGCTTCGAAGAGCTGGTCGGGCGCATCGTCCAGCCGATCCGGATGCATCGGCCCGAGGTGATCCTCTCATTCGGGCCGGAGGGCGTCAGCGGCGACCCGGACCACGTCGTGGTCGGGCGCGCGACCGCCGCTGCCTTCGAGCGCGCGGCCGAGCCACTCGCCTACGAGGACGACCTCGAGGAGGACCAGGTCGCCTGGCGGGCGGCGAAGCTGTACCAGCTGGTGGTGCCGGCGGCCGCCGTCAGCGCGCTCGGCGAGCGAGCCCCGGAGAGCTACGGCTCGCCCGACGGCACGGACACGCTGACCCTCGACCTCGGCGAGCTGGCCGAGCTCAAGCTGGCAGCCATCCGTCGCCACGTCTCGCAGACCGGGTCGTCGGGGCCGTTCCACGACTGGCGCCCAGAGGTGCGTGACGCGTTCCTCGGCACGGAGCACTACCGCCTGGCGCACTCCAACCTGCCGGTGCCCGCCGGTGGCGCCCCGCCCTCCCCCGAATCAGGGCTGTGGGACGGGCTGGCCTAGCAGGGCGGACCGTTCTCAACATAGGTAGCATCAAATCTCGGGTTCCCTCTGCTACCCTCGCTTCACCGCGACATCCATCGGCAAGCCGAAAGGAAGACCGCCCTGACCACCCCCGATCAGCTCACCGACGAGAACATCATGGCCGCCCTGGCGCTGGTCAAGGACCCGGAGATCGGGCGCGACCTGGTCAGCCTGGGGATGGTCAAGACGATCGAGATCACCGGCTCCACCGTCGACCTGACGGTCGAGCTCACCACGCCCGCCTGCCCGCTGAAGGCCAAGATCGAGTCCGACATCGTCGATGGCCTCGCGGCGCTCGGCGCGACGACCGTGCGGGTCGACTGGGCGAGCAACGTCAAGCGCTCCTTCGGTGGACCGGCCGCCGACCTGATCCCCGGCGTCCGCAACACGATCGCGGTCGCCTCCGGCAAGGGCGGGGTGGGGAAGACGACCGTGGCGGTCAACCTGGCGGTCAGCCTGGCGCGGGACGGTGCCCGGGTAGGCCTCCTCGACGCCGACATCACCGGGCCCAACGTGCCGCTGATGATGGGCACCAGCGGATCGCACGTGACCGGGGTCGGGCCGCGCGTCAACCCGGTGACCTCGCACGGCGTCCAGATGATGAGCATCGAGTACTTCCTGACGGGTGGGGCGCCGGTGATCTGGCGCGGCCCGCTGATCCACTCCGCCATCCAGCAGTTCCTCCGCGACGTGGAGTGGGGCGAGCTCGACTACCTCGTGGTCGACCTGCCGCCGGGAACGGGTGACGCAGCCCTCAGCCTCAGCCAGCTGATTCCGCTCACCGGTGCGGTCGTGGTCACCACCCCACAGGAGGTGAGCCTGCTCGACGCGCGCAAGGCGATCGCCATGTTCAACAAGGTCAACGTTCGCACCCTGGGCATCGTGGAGAACATGAGCGGGTTCGTCTGCCCCCACTGCGGAACGCAGCACGACATCTTCGGAACGGGCGGCGCGGACAGCCTCGCCCGCGAGCTCGGCCTCGAGGTGCTGGCCCGCATCCCCATCGAGCCGGGGGTGCGCACGGGCGGCGACGCGGGCGCGCCGATCACCTCCGCCCAGCATCCCGGCAGCGAGACGTCGGTCGCGGCTGCGGTCCTGCGGGAGCTGGCCCGGACCGTGGCCGGCCGGATCAGCGTCATCGCCGCCCCGATGACCGCGGTGGGCGCCGCCTAGAACCGAAGTCCTGCCGCCGGGGGATGTGCCCCGGACGGTCCGCTGTCCAGAATGCGCCGCATGCGGATCGCGGTGATCGCCGACCTGCACGCCAACCTGCCCGCGTTGCGGGCGGTGCTTGACGACGCGGCGGCCCTTGGCTGTGACACCGCCTGGTGCGTGGGCGACGTGGTGGGACGTGGACCACACCCCGGCGAGGTGATCGACGAGCTGCGTCGGCTCGCCATCCCGACCATCCAGGGCAACTGGGACGAGGCGGTCGGGCTCCGGCGCGATCACCCGGGCGTGGCCTGGCCCAATCCCGAGGCAGAGGCGGCGGGGATCGCCTCGCTGGCCTGGACGATCGAGCGGACGACCGACGAGCAGCGCTCGTGGCTGCGGCAGCTGCCCGCCGCCCATCGGCTCAGCGTCGAGGACCGATCGGTCCTGCTCTTCCATGGATCGCCGCTGCGACAGAACGAGTACCTGTGGAGTGACCGCCCGAGCCGCGTCTTCGCCCGCATCACGAGCGACCAGGGTGACGACCTGATGTGCTTCGGCCATACCCACGAGGCCTATCACCGGGTCGTCGGCAAGACCCACTTCGTGGCCGCCGGCTCGGTCGGCTGCGGCACGCTCGACGATCCCACCGCGTGGTACTCGGTGATCGACATGGCCGGGGCCGAGCTGATGGTCAACTTCCGATCGGTGGCGTACGACCACCTGGGCGTCGAGGCGGCGATGCGCAGCCTGGGCCTGCCGCCGAGCCTGCTGTGGGGAGCATCGGCCGCGCATCCGTCCGCAGAGGCCGATGCCGAGACGGAGAGCCTGGTCGAGGCCTAGCCCGCGGAGCGCTCCCGGTACGAGGCCACGGCGCCGATCAGCAGGTCCCAGAAGCGGTCGACCTCCAGGCCGACCCCCACCTCGACGTTGGCCGGGCGCCCCGTGACCCCGTGCACGTCGCAGGTCGTGCGGCCGTCGCTGAACTCCGAGGTCGTCTCGATGTCGACCCGCATGCGGCGCGTCGGCACGATCCCCGGCTCGATCAGCCACGCCACCGCGCACGGATCGTGGACGGCCGGGGCGGCGAAGCCGAAGACGCGCAGGTAGGTCTCGGCGAAGAACGCCAGCAGCTCCACGCACAGGTGCGCGAGCGGGAAGTCGAGCGCCGCGATGCGCGCCATCACCGGCGGGGTGGCCAGCGCCCGATGGGTCACCTCGAGCGGCACCATGGTGATCGGGACGCCGGACTCGAAGACCGCGCGGGCCGCCTCGGGATCGGCCGCAATGTTGAATTCGGCCGCCGGCGTCACGTTGCCGAGCCCGATCGGCGCCACCCATCAGCACCACCCGCCGCAGCCGCCGGGCGAGGCCCGGGTCCCGCGCGAATGCCGTCGCCACGTTGGTGAGCGGGCCGGTCGCCACCAGCACCAGGTCGTCCCGCGACCGGGCGGCCTCGAGGATCACGTCCACCCCGTGCCGCGGGTCGAGCGGGACGGTGGGTGCAGCGAAGGCCGGGCCGTCGAGCCCCGACTCGCCGTGGATCTGGGGCGATGCGATCCGCGCGCGGACCAGGGGTGCATCGCAGCCTGCGGCGACCGGCACGTCGCGGATGCCGGCCACGCTGCAGATGCGGCGGGCGTTGAGCGCGGTCTTGTCGAGGCTCTGGTTGCCGGCCACGGTCGTGATGGCGAGCAGCTCGAGCGACGGGGCCGCGGCCGCAAGCAGGATCGCCAGCGCGTCGTCGTGGCCGGGATCGCAGTCGAGGATGATTGGCTGCCGGTCCGGGTGGCCGGAGCTCATTCCTTCTTGTAGGGACGCCCGTCGGCTGCCGGAGCGCGCACCCTTCCCACCAGGCCCGCCACCACGATGATGGTGACGATGTACGGAACCATCTGCAGGAACTGCGAAGGCAGGCCGATGTTGAGGATGGAGAGGCGCGCCTGGACCGCCTCGGCGAAGCCGAAGACGATCCCGGCCAGGAACGCGCCGAATGGCGCCCACCCGCCGAAGATCATGGCGGCCAGGCCGATGAAGCCGCGCCCCGCGGTCATCTCCTGCTGGAAGCTGCCGGTCGACCCGATGGTGAAGTAGGCGCCGCCCAGCCCGGCCAGCATGCCGCCGATGATCACGTTGCGGTACCGGACGAAGTAGACGTTGATGCCGACCGTGTCGGCCGCCATGGGGTGCTCGCCCACCGCGCGCACGCGCAGTCCCCAGCGCGTCGAGAAGAGCATGTAGTGCAGCACGACGATGGCGACGATGCAGGCGTAGATGAAGAGGTTCTGGCGGAAGAGGATCCCGCCGACCACAGGCAGGTCGCTCAGGAACGGGATCGGAACCGGCCCGAACCGTTCAGGATTGTTGAGCTCGGGCATCTTGGCCAGGACGCGCGCCGCCAGGAACGAGGTGAGCCCCACCACGAGGATGTTGATCACCACACCGGCAATGATCTGGTCGACCAGGTAGCGGATTGCCAGCACGGCCAGCAGCGCCGCCAACAGACCGCCGGTGATGATCCCCGCCAGGATTCCAACCCAGGGATTGGCCGTGGCGCTGGCCACGACGGCCGAGACGAATGCACCCGACAGCAGCATCCCCTCGATGGCGATGTTCACCACCCCGGCCCGCTCGCAGATGATCCCCGACATCGCCCCGAACGTGATCGGTACGCTGCGCTGGAGCGTCGTCTGCAGGATGCCCGCCAGGCTCATGCCGCCGCCCGACCCGGCCCAGGTGAGGAAGCCGAAGGCAAAGGCGCTGATCACCAGGACCATCACGATCGCCCAGCGCGTGCCGAAGCCGCGCGTCAGCTGGATCACCCCGGCCATGGCGGCCATGGCTGCCAAGAGGTACGCGGTGGTGGCTGATGGGACGACCAGGTCGGGCACCTTCGCGCCGCCGACGTTCATCCCGAAGGTGGTCTCGGCCCCGGGCTCGACCTGCCCGAAGACCAGGGCGATCACCACCGCCAGCAGCAGGTAGAGGATCCCGTAGCCGCGCTGACGCCGGCGGCTGATGCCACCGCGCAGGACGGCCACGGCGCTCACCGCGGTCACGCGCCCCACCCCTTGCTGAAGCTCTCACGGCCGGTCGCCCTGGCGGCCTTGATGCGGTACATGCCGCGCACCATCGCCGGCGCAGCGATGAACAGGATGATCAGCCCCTGGATCACGATCACCAGGTCGACCGGGATGCCGGTCTGCAACTGCATCGGCGCCGCCCCGGCGCGCAGGGCGCCGAACAGGATGGCCGCGGCGACGACGCCCACCGGCCGTGAGGCGCCGAGCAGCGCGATGGCGATGGCGTCGAAGCCCCAGTGCGGCGAGAAGTTGGGGCTCAGGCGGTGGTTCGTCCCGAGGATCTCCGCGGCGCCGGCCAGCCCAGCCAGCCCACCCGAGATCATCATGGTCAGGACCACGGTGCGGCTGATGTTCATGCCAGCGTACCGCGCGCCGGAGGGATTGAGGCCGACGGCGCGGAACTCGAAGCCTTTCGTCGAGCGGAAGAGGAGCCACCAGACTCCGACCGCGGCGACCAGCGCCAGCAGCAGCCCCCAGTGGACTCGCTCGTCGGCGAGCAGCAGCGGAAGGGTCGCGCTCGGCTGAATGGACTTGCTGACCGGATCGGCCCGCCCCTCGAGCTGGAGGAAGGGGTTGCGCAGCGCGATGTCCACGACCAGGTACGAGACGTAGTTCAGCATGATGGTGGTGATCACCTCATGCGCCCCGGTGCGAGCCTTGAGGATGCCCGGGATGAAGCCCCACAGGGCGCCACCGAGGAAGCCCGCCGCGACCGCCAGGGGCAGGTGGACGAAGAGGGGCGTGCCGGGGAAGCTGATCCCGACAGCGGTCGCGAACAGGCCGCCGATGTAGATCTGGCCCTCCGCCCCGATGTTGAAGAGCCCCGCCCGGAATCCGAGCGCGACCGCCAGGCCGGCGAAGATCAGCGGCGTGGCGCGCAGGAGCGACTCGCTGATGGGCGTGATATCAGCGAACGGGTTGCCGATGGCACCGCTGAGCAGCCCCGTGTACGCGCCGCCGACGGCGGTGAAGCCGGCCGAGAAGGCTGCGCCGGGGTTGGAGCCGATCTTGGCGATGAACTCCGGGTCCGACACGATGATGACGATCGCCCCGATGAGCAGCGCGGTCACGAGGGCCAACACCGGCACCAACAGCTGTCGCGCGCCGTTGGCCAGCGTCGCGAGAGCCCGGGCGCCGACCGATCGCGGCGGCTGGCCGGTTGCCGAAGGCTCCACCACCACCACCACGTCTGGTTCCGTCATGAGGTCGCCGCCTCCAGGACCACGCCCTCCTCGGGGTGTGCGCCGCCCATCAGCAGGCCGAGGCGCTCGGGCGTCGCCTCCGCCGGATCGAGGATGTCCACGATCCGTCCCTGGTACATGACTGCGATCCGGTCGCCGAGCGAAAGTACCTCTTCGAGCTCGGTCGATACGATCAGGACCGCCGTCCCCTCGTCACGTTTCGCCACGATCCGCTGGTGGATGTACTCGATCGAGCCGACGTCCAGGCCACGCGTCGGCTGGGCGGCGACCAGCAGCTTGAGCGGGCGCGAGAACTCGCGGGCCACGATCACCTTCTGCTGATTTCCACCCGACAGGTTGCCGATGTCGTTCATGACCGATGTGGTCCGAACGTCGTACTCCTGCACGAGAGCCGTGGCCGTCTCGATCATGGCGTCCAGGTGCATCGTCAGGCCGCTGGAGAACGGCTCGAGGTAGTAGCTGTTGAGAATCAGGTTTTCGGCGACCGTGAATCCGACCACCAGGCCTTCTTCGAGGCGGTCCTCCGGCACGTGGCCCACGCCGGCACCGAAGATATGCCGTGGGTCTGCCCCGGCCAGTGCGCCCGCAATGCGGATCTCGCCCTGCTCGGTGCGGCGGAGGCCGGTGATGGCCTCGACCAGCTCCGTCTGGCCGTTCCCCTGGACGCCGGCGATCGCAACGATCTCGCCGGCGTGCACCGTGAGGTCAAGCGACTTGACGGCGAGCTGGTGTCGGTCGTCGCGGACGGTCACGCCCCGCACGGTCAGGACCTCGTCGCCAGCCGAGGGTGGGCTCTTGGTGACTTCGAGCTGCACCGGTCGTCCGACCATCATGCGGGCCAGCTCGGCTTCATCGGTCGCGGCTGGGGTGGTCGTGCCGACCACCTTCCCGCGCCGCAGGACGGTGATTCGGTCGGCGATCACCTGCACCTCATTCAGCTTGTGGGTGATGAAGATGATCGAGGTCCCGGAGCTGACCAGCGAGCGCATCACCTCGAACAGGTCGTCGATCTCCTGCGGTGTGAGCACGGCGCTCGGCTCGTCCAGCACGAGCATGTTCGAGTGTCGATAGAGGGTCTTGAGGATCTCGACGCGCTGGCGCACGCCGACCGGTAGATCCTCGACGACCGCGTCGGGGTCGACCCGCAGGCCGTGCTGCTCCGAGAGCTCCACGATCCGACGGCGGGCCTCGCTCCGGTCAAGCGACAGCAACGGTCCGGAGGTCGATTCGACGCCGAGCATGATGTTCTCGGTCACCGTGAAGACCGGGATCAGCATGAAGTGCTGGTGCACCATGCCGATCCCGGCGGCGATGGCATCGCCCGGCCCGCTGAAGCGGACCGGTGTGCCGTCGATGATCACCTCACCCTCGTCCGGCTGGTACAGGCCGTAGAGGACGTTCATGAGGGTTGACTTGCCAGCGCCGTTCTCGCCGAGGAGGGCATGAATCTCCCCGGGCATGACCGTCAGATCGATGCCGTCGTTGGCGACGACGCCGGGGAAGCGCTTCGTGATCCCCTTGAGTTCAAGCTGCATCGGGTGGGACTCCCGTGAGCGGGTAGTGGACAGGCGGCCCTGCCCGGAGGCGAGGGCCGCCTGTCGATCTGCTTGAGCGGCTTGACGCTATGCGACGGCTATGGCGCCGCCGGCGGCTGGCCCGACCAGTCGTCTGCCGCGATGCTGCCGTCGATGAGACCCGCCTGCAGGGCGGCGATGCCGTCCTTGATCGCCTGCGGGATGGCGCTGTCGAAGTCGTGGAACGGCGCCATGCCGACCCCTTCGTTCTCGAGCGTGCCGACGTACAGGTTGGACGTGAAGTCGCCTGCCATGGCCGCCTGGATGGCGGCGTAGACGGCGTTGTCGATCTTCTTGAGCACGGAGGACATCATGATGTCCTCGAAGCCCGGCACCGAGATGTACTGGTCGACGTCGACGCCGATGAAGATCGGCGCCGGGGTCATCCCGATTGCGTTGTCCTTGACGGCGGCCATCGCGCCCTGGCCCACCGGGCCGGCGACGGCGAAGATGACATCCGCGCCTTCCTGCATGAAGCCTTCGGCCGCGACGCGGCCCTTGTCCAGGTCAGAGAAGTCGGTGAAGGTGCCGGTCTGGGTGGCCGGGTCCCAGCCGAGGACTTCGACGGCCGTTCCGTTCTGGTCGTTGTAGAAGGCCACGCCAGCCGAGAAGCCGTTCATGAAGTCAACGACTGGACCGATCTGGAAGCCGCCGAAGGTCCCGACCTTGCCGGTCGTTGACATTCCGGCCGCCAGGTAGCCCTGGAGCATGGAGGCCGACTTGGTGTCAAAGACCAGGCCCAGGATGTTCGGGATGGCCGGGTCATACGCAAAGTCGACGATCGCGTACTTGATATCCGGGTGCAGCACCGCGGAAGCCTGCGTGGCCGTGCCGAGCAGGAAGCCGACGGTGATGATCAGGTCGCAACCGGCGTCGGCCATGGCCGCCAGGTTCGGGGCGTAGTCGGTCTCCGCGCCTGACTCCAGCAGTGCGGTCTGGATGCCAAGCTCGGACCCTGCCCTCAGCAGCCCTTCATACGCGGTCTGGTTGAAGCCCTTGTCGTCGGCACCGCCAAGGTCGGTCACTTCGCAGGCCTTGAACGCGGTGGAGGTCGAGGGGGCCGCAGACTCCGCGGTGGATTCCCCAGCCGTCGACGGTGACGGGGTAGCCGCCTGGCACGCGGCCAGGATCATGATCAACGATACGAGGGCGGCGCTCGCGCCGAGCCATCGCTGCTTCCGCATTGATTCTCCTTCTCCCCTCAGTCACTGATTGCCGGCGCCGCATCCGATCGCGACGGGTCGGTCGCGATCTGGCCCGAGGGCGAGGCCGGCGCGAATCCGAGCGATCATACTGCGCCGTCAAGTGGTGGCTCAAGTGGTTTGTGCGGTTGGCGCCCTATCATCGCCGCGCATGAATCGCTCCTCGCCGGCGCTGCCACGACTCGTCATCTTCGACCTCGATGGGGTGGTCTACCGCGGCCGGCAGCCGATCGAAGGTGCGCCGGCCCTCGCATCGGCGCTGCGCCGGCATGGCGTGCTCATCCGATTCGCCACCAACAACTCGATGGCGACCCGCGCCACCTACCTCGGCCGGCTGCGCGAGATGGGGATCACGACAGACCTGGACGAGATCGTCACCTCCACCTCGGCCACCATCGATCACCTGCGTGCCCACCTCCCCGATGTGCGGCGATTGCTGGCCGTCGGCGCCCCCGGCATGCTCGAGGAGCTTCACGCGGCGGGATTCGAGGCGACGGCGGCCGGCGACGCGGTCGAGGAGGGGTACGACGGCGGGCCGCTCCCCGTCGCCTACGACGCCGTGATCGCCGGACTCGATCCGGCGTTCGACTACCGACGCCTGGCCGCGGCGACGACGGCGGTGCGTGCCGGTGCCCGGTTCATCGCCACCAACGCGGACGCGCGCTATCCGACACCCGGCGGCTTCCTGCCTGGAGCCGGATCGATCGTCGCCGCGCTGCAGGCGGCGAGCGGAGTGGAGCCGCTCGTCGTCGGCAAGCCGCAGCCGGGGATCTTCGAGGCGATCCTGGAGCGGGCGGGGGTCGAGCCGGGGGAGGCGCTGGCGATCGGCGACAACCCCGATGCGGACATGGTCGCCGCCAACCGCGCGGGGATCGACTCGATCCTGGTGCTCACCGGGGTCGCCGACGCCGATGTGGCCGCCACGCTGCGCGGCGAGCGCCGCCCGGGCCGCGTGGCCCGCGACCCGGCCGAGGTGGCGATCCTGCTCGGGCTGACCCTCAGCTGATGACGGGGTCCCCGGCCGCCCAGTCGGACCACGCCGCCGCCGCGGCGCGGATCATCGGCTCGAGCACCACGCGGGGGCCGAACGCGCGACGGAAGCCGTTCACCGCGATGGCCGCCAGCTCGTCGCCGGTCAGGCGCAGCGCACGCGCTGCGCGGTCCATCTCCTGGGTGAGCGTCGTGTCCGAGACGGTCCGATCGTCGGTCGAGAGGGTCACGCTCACCCCGGCCCGATGCAGCTCCGCCAGCGGATGGGACGCGAGGTCAGCCACGATGCCGGCCTGCACGTTGCTGGTCGGGCACAGGTCGAGCGTGACGTCGCGCTCACGGAGAAGGGCCATCACCTCGGGATCGCCTGCCGCGGTGACCCCGTGGGCGATCCGGCGCACGCCAAACGCCAGTGCCTCGCGGATCCGCTCCGGGCCGGGCACCTCGCCGGCGTGGGCGGTGAGGGCGAGCCCACCCTCGGCCGCGGCCCGGAAGGCGGCCGCGTGGGGCGGCGCGGGGTACTCGGCCTCCAGCCCGGCCAGGTCGAAACCGATCACCGGGGGCCCGAACGCGGCGGCGGCGTGCGCCAGCTCGACGTTCGCGGCGGGCGGATGCGAGCGCAGGGCGGTGACGATCAGGCCGATGAACGGGGTGCGCGGACCGAGCCGCGCGGCCGCCTCGCCGATCCCCGCCGCCACCGCCTCCATGACGGCCACGGTCGAGAGGCCCCGCTCCAGGTGCAGTCGCGGGCCCCAGCGGATCTCCGCGTACGTCAATCCGTCGTCCGCCATCGACTCGACCAGCTCCGCGGTGACGCGGCGCAGCGCCGCCTCCGTCTGGAGCAGGGCGATCGGCAGGTCGAAGAAGCGGAGCAGCTCGGCCTGGTCCGCGCAGCGCGGCGGCCCGATCAGCCGCGCCCTGGGCCTCGGCCAGCGTGAGCGTCATCCCCGCCTCGGCGGCCAGCTCGACCGCGGTCTCGGGACGCACCGAGCCATCGAGGTGCTGGTGCAGCTCCGCCTTCGGCAGGCGCTGCAGGCGATCCAGGTCCATCCGCTGATGATAGGTCGCTCCGCGCTGCGCCGGGCAGTGACGGCCATCGCCATCGGGCTGGTGGTGGGGATCGGCTTCGGCCTTCGCTCTCCCGATTCGTCGCAGGCAGACCCGTCGCTGGCGGCCGCCCGCACCGATGCGCTTGTCCGCGCCGTCGGGGCGACCGACGCGGCGCTGGCCGCGCTCGGCGACGTGCTGGCGGAGGCGATCGACCACGCCCGTCGCGGCTCGGCGCTGACGGTTGCCGGGGATCGGCCACCGGCCCCGGAGCTCGAGGCCGCGGCCGCCCTGCTGGTGGACGGGGCGGGGACCGCCGACGCGGCCCACCACGCCGTCGAGGCTCTCGCCGGCGTCGCCGCGTGCCTCGCGCCTGGAACGGAGGTGCCGACGCTGCCGTACGGCGGGCCCGACCTGATGCTGATGGCCGTCGGCCTGCGCTCCAGCACCGACGACGCGACCCTCTTCGTGGAGCGGCGCGAGGCGACGGTGGTCATCGTCGAGGCACTCGGCGAGGCCCTGTCGGCCCTCGATCGCGATCTCCCCGCCGTCGCGATCGTGAGCCTCGACCAGGCGGACGCGCCGCTTGCCCTGCTGGACGACTGGGAGGAGCGGCCGCCGCTCGTCCGCTACTGGATGAAGGTCACGCGCGAGCTGCTCGACGCGGCGCGGGCCATCGCCACGGCGACCCTCGCCGGCGACCAGGTGGCGCAGGACGCGGCGGTGGAGCGCTACCGAGCTGCGACCGAGGCGGCGCGCGGCGCCGACAACGCGCTGGCCGTGTCCCTCTCCGAGGAGGGCGCGGCGGTCGCCGGCATCGGGCTGCGGCGCCTGGCCGAGGCCGCGGGCGCCGTCGCGGACGAGCGGGCGGTGGTGCAGTCGCTGATCGCTGCGGGGTCCTGAACGGATCCTCACCCTGTCTATACTGGCTTGACCGGTCGGCCGCGCAGATTGGCCCGGATCGGTCCTCCCGAATCCCGCTGAGGAGCATCGATGCGCGTCCGCGCCGAGACCATCAAGCCGGCATCGGTACAGGCCGATGTGCTGGCCCTGCCGATCTATCGCGACGACCGGGAGATGCCGCCCGACCTGGCGGAGCTCGACGCGGCCACCGCCGGAGCGATCAGCAGGGCCGTCAGCTGGGGCGAATTCAACATCCTCGAGGACGAGACCGCGCTCATCGAGGTGAGCGGCATCGAGGCGAAGCGAATCCTGCTGGTGAACGGCGCCCGACGCGGACGCGGAGCGTGGCGTGCCCGGCGCAGCGCGTCGAAGGCGACCCGTCGACTCCAGGGCCGCGGCGTGACCAGCCTGGCGTTGTGGCTGCGAGATGGCGAGGGGCCCGACGCGTATGCCGCGGCGGCGGTCGGCGCCAGCCAGGGGACCTATCGGCCGTATGCCTACTACGGCCGGGTCCGCGATACCCCCGCCATGCTGCGCAGCGTCGAGGAGCTGATCCTGGTTGGGGAGGCGGCCCCGCCGGACGGCGTTCTGCGCGACGCCATGGTGGTGGCAGACGCGGTCGAGTGGTCGCGCGAGCTGTCGAATCGGTCAGCCAACGACCTCTACCCCGAGAAGATGGCGGAGGCCGCCCGCGGCCTGATCGCCGATGGCTGCACGGTCGAGGTCCTCGGTCCGGCCGAGATGCAGGCGCTCGGCATGGGCGCGCTGCTGGGAGTCGGCATGGGTGCCGCGCACGAGCCGCGCCTGATCGCGATCAAGCTTCCCGGCTGGCAGGCCGGCGGAGATCGGCGCCTCGCGATCGTGGGCAAGGGGGTCTGCTTCGATGCCGGCGGCATCAGCCTCAAGGGGCCGGAGCGGATGGAGGAGATGAAGCACGACAAGGCCGGAGCCGCCGCGGTCATCGCCGCGGCCCGCGCGGTGGCGCGCATCGCCCCGCAGACGCCGCTCATGGCGGTGGCGCCGATGGTCGAGAACATGCCGGGTGGCGCTGCGCAACGCCCGGGCGACGTGGTCAAGGCGATGAATGGCAAGACCATCGAGGTGATCAACACCGACGCCGAGGGTCGCCTGATCCTGGCCGATGCGCTCCACTGGGCCGAGAAGCAGGGCGCGACCCACATGGTCGACGTGGCGACCCTGACCGGTGCCGCCGCGGTCGCCTTCGGTGACCTCATCAGCGCCTACTTCGCGCGACCCCGGGAGTGGGGCGGCGCCGTGGCCGCGGCCGCCGAGGCGACCGGCGAGTGGTTCTGGGAGATGCCGCTCGCGACCGAGTACCGCGACGCCCTCGACTCCGCGCACGCCGACATCGTCAACTCGGCGTCGCGCGAGGGATCCCTCATCAAGAGCGCCGTCTTCATCGCCGACTTCGTGACGGTTCCGTGGGTGCACGTGGACATCGGCGGGTCCGCCTACCTGATCCGCGACAAGGCCCACAACCCCAAGGGAGCGCTGGGCACCACCGTCTCGACGCTCGTGCGCCTCGCGCTCGACTTCGCGCCGGGCGCATAGCCGCGTGCGGCGGCGCCACCCCGGATCGCACCGTTGACGCCGTTCGCCGTGGCCGTGGCCGTCGCCTTCGCCGCGATCGGCGCGGGCGCGGAACGCCTGGCCAGCGTCTGGCCGGCGGACGAGGCGTCCCGCCGTCCGGTGGGCATCCGAACCGGGCTGCTGGCCGTCGCCGCGGCGCTCGCCGGCGGCGCGGTCGCCCTCCGCTCGACGCTGCCGCCGTGGGCGCTGGGGGTGCAGCTCCTGATCCTGGCCCTCCTCGTCGTGCTGACCGCCACCGACCTCGAGCAGCGACGCCTGCCGCACCTCCTGCTTGACCCGCTGCTGCTGGTGGCCGCCCTCTTCGTGCCCTTCAACCCCGCGGTGGGCTGGACCAGCGCGCTGCTCGGAGCGGCGGCCGGGGTCGGCTTCATGGGCGCCCTGGGGCTGCTGGTGCGCGGCGGTGTCGCGCTCGGCGATCTTCTCCTCGTCGCACCGCTGGGCCTGGTCCTGGGCTGGCCCGCGGTCTTCGTCGCGATGTTCCTGGCGGGCATCCTGTCGGCCGTGGTCAGCGTCGGGCTGCTGCTGACCCGACGGGCCGGGCTGAAGAGCTACATCCCCTTCGTGCCGTTCCTCGTGGCAGGCGCCGTCATCACGCTCGTGAGTGATCCGGATCTGCTCAGGCCGGCGGCAGCGGCCGTCTCGCACCTCCTGCAGCCCTAGCGGCCCTCACGCTGAGGTGCGCGGAGGCACCACCGCAGCGTGAGAACGGGCCGTTTGGGGATGGCGCGGCGCTGGACAGGTCGGGTATCCTTGCCCTCCCCCGGGCCCGGTCCGGGGCTCGCCCCGGTTGCCGCCGCGCATGCCCTCGCGCCACCGGCACCGAGGCATCGGCTGTTCGGGCATCTAGGGAGTCATGTCGATCGTCAGTCGCCCCGCCGCGCCGTGGATTGCCACCCTCCTGCTGCTCGTCGTCGTCTTTGCGCCGATGCAGTGGCAGACGGCGGTGCGCGCCACCGACCCCACGGTCAATGCGGCGCTCGCCGAGCAGCGCCGCCTGGAGGCGGAGCTGGCGCGGCAGCGCACCCAGCTCGCCGAGCTGCAGCGCAGCCAGGCTGAGCTCGCCGTCGCGCTGAACGGCATCAACGACGACCTCGCATCGGTCGGGCTCGAGCTGGAACAGGCCACCGCCGACGTCGAGCGCATGCAGCACCGACTCGATGCGGCGCGCAGCCAGCTGAGCACCTACGAGCTGGAGATCGAGCACGCTCGAGGAGACCCTCGCCCAGCTCTCGATCGACATCAACCTCTACAAGGTCGAGCTGGTCGACCGCGAGGCGATCCTCCAGGAGCACCTCCGCACCGCGTACGAGCAGAGCCAGACCTCCGTCCTCGAGGTCCTCCTCTCGACCGACTCATTCACCAAGGCGTCGAGCGAGCTGTCGTACATGCTCAGCCTGTCCGACCAGGACCGCGTGCTCGCCAACGAGATTCGCGAGCGGCGGACGATGCTCGAGACGCGCCGCCAGACCCTTGTCGATGGTCGGGCCAGCCTGCCGCAGCTGCGCGCCAATGCCGCCGCCCGCGCCGCCTCGCTGGCCGCGCAGCAGGCCCAGCTCGACGCCGCGCGCGACGCGCTGCGCGAGCAGCAGGCGCAGCTCGAGCTGCTCAAGGACGCGCACGAGGAGGAGTTCGACGCCACCAGCGCGGGAGCCGACGCCCAGCGCGAGGCGATCTATCGGCAGGAGCAGGCGCTCGCGGCCCAGGATGCGCTGGTCGCGAAGCTCGAGGAGATCGCCCGCCAGCTCGACATCGCCTACCGGGGTCGATTCGCCTGGCCGGAGCGGGGCTCGTTCACGCTCACGCAGTCGTTCAGCGCTCGCGCACAAGGGCCTCGACATGGCCTACCACTATCGGTGCGGCGGACCGATCTACGCCGCGGGGGACGGGATCGTGGTCGCCGACGGACGGCCGAACGCGAAGTACGGCGACTACGCCATCGGTGTCCTGATCGCCCATTCGCAGCGCCTGGCGACGCAGTACTGGCACCTCTCGCGCGAGGTCGTGACCGTGGGGCAGAAGGTCAAGGTCGGCGACGTGATCGGCTACGAGGGTGCCACGGGGTTCGCGACCGGCTGTCACCTGCACTTCGGGGTGCTCTTCGACGGCGTCCCGGTGAACCCGAAGAAGTACCTGCCCTGAGGGCGCTCGGCCGCGCGCGGACGCGGCCCCGATTCGACCGAATCCCGCGCATGGGGTACCGTTTCGCCTGATGCACCCGGCCATGCAGCGGCGCCGTCATCGGCTGATGACCCGCCGCACCACCCAGCGTCGCAGCCCACGACGCGGGCTCGCGATCGCTCTTGCCGTCGCCATGGGCGTCTTCATCCTGTTCATCGGCGGCACCGCGGTGGGGACCGGAGCCGGGCTGCTGGCGGCCTACAACTACTTCGCGACCGGCCTGCCCGATCCGCTGATCCTGGACGGCATCGAGATGCCAGCCAGCACCTACGTCTACGACCGGACCGGGACGGTCCTCCTCGCCCGCTTCGAGTGTGAGAACCGCGAGGAGGTCCACTTCGCGAGCCTCCCCGACTCGATCGTCAACGCCACCGTCGCGGCGGAGGATCGAACCTTCTGGACGAACGACGGGATCGACTACTCGGCCACGGTGCGCGCCGCGCTGGCCAACCTGGAGGCCGGATCCGTCGTGCAGGGCGCCAGCACCATCACGCAGCAGGTGATCAAGTACGCGGGGTCCATCAAGCAGGCGCAGGACGCGAACCAGAGCCCCGGGGCCGCCGGCCCGTCGGTGGAGCTGGACCCTGGCATCGGACCGGCCAGCACCGATCCCTGCGAACAGCCCGACCTGACCTTCCTGGAGGGTCGCGGCTTCGAGGACAAGATCCGCGAGGTGATCCTGGCGCGCCAGGTGACGGCCGCCTACCCCGGCCGCGAGGGCAAGGAGCGGATCCTGGAGACCTACCTCAACCTGATCTACTACGGCAACCGCTCGTACGGGATCAAGGCGGCCGCCGCGAACTTCTTCGGCATCTCGAACCTCGACGAGCTCTCGCTCTCGCAGGCGGCCTTCATCTCGGGCCTGCCCCAGCTGCCGAGCTACTACGACCCGTACCAGCCGACCGAGAACCCGCGCGGGCCGGCGCGGGCCATGGCACGGCGCAACGACGTGCTGGCCGCGATGCTGCACGAGGGCTACATCACCCGCAGCGAGCACGACGCGGCGGTCGCCACCACCTGGGAGCAGATGGACCCGCACCAGGTGCAGTCGGTCCTGCGCGAGCCGCACTTCGCCTTCCGCGTCCAGAACGAGCTCGAGCGCATCCTGGCCTCGATGGGCGTGGCCAACCCGGCGCAGGCGGTCCGCACCGGCGGCTATCGGATCGTCACCACCCTGGACTATCCGCTGCAGCAGGTGGCCAAGCAGCAGGTCAGCCAGTGGGTCAACCACCCCCGGCTCAAGGACAAGAACGTCAACAACGGGGCGATGGTGTCGATCAACTCGGCGACGGGCGAGATCGTCGCCTACGTCGGCAGCGTGGACTACTACAACCGCACGGATCCCCGCGTGAAGGGCCAGTTCGACGTCGCCGGGCTTGCCGTACGGCAGCCGGGGTCCGCCTTCAAGCCGATCACCTACAGCTCGGCGTTCGTGGCGCGCCAGGCGACCCCCGCCACCTTCTTCCTGGACGCGGTGGTGCAGTACGGGTCGTCGAACCCCGCGGATGCCTACATCCCCACCAACGCCAACATCAAGGAGCAGGGCCCGGTGCTGGCCTTCGACGCGCTGCGTTACTCGCTCAACGTGCCGTCGGTGATGATGCAGTACCTGGTCGGCACCGAGGTGACCGCCCAGTTCGCGGAGCGGATGGGCGTGGCCAGCGCGCAGTACATCATGAGCCAGGATCCTGGCCTGACCCTGACCCTCGGATCGGTGCCGGTCAACCTGACCAACATGACGCAGGCCTACGGCGTCTTCGCTGACCAGGGGACGCTGCATCCCGCGACCACCGTCCTGGAGATCCGGGATCGGGAGGGCAAGGTGGTCTACACCCTGGCCGACAACGGCCCCGGCGCGACGCAGCCGATGACCCAGGCCGAGTCCTACCTGACCCACTGGATCCTTGAGGGCAACACCAACCCGAAGACCAACCTGGTGTGGGGCACGCGGGCGCAGCTGATCGACCAGGACGGCAAGCGCCGCCACGCCGGCTTCAAGACCGGGACGACCAACGACTACATCGACGTCTCAGGCTTCGGATATGTCCCGGGCAGCCTGGTCACCGGGGTCTGGATGGGGAACAGCAACAACGAGCCGATGTCCAACAAGTTCGGGGGCCTCTTCAGCGCCGACGGCCCGCTCTACCTGTGGCATGACTTCATGAAGATCGCCCTCAACCAGCCGTGGGACTGGAACGGCAACGTGCCGGTTCCCAACGACGACTTCGCTCAGCCGGAGGGTGTCGTCACCGCCGATGTCTGCCGCTTCAGCGGGATGGCGGCCACCTCCGCCTGCGGCCAGACCATCAAGGTCCCGTTCCTGGACGGCACCGTCCCGCCGCCCGACAACGTGCACGTGAACAAGACCGGCGGTGGTGAGCCGGAGCCGACGCCGGATGCGTCCGGCAACGTGGGGGTCCCGGTGAGCGGGCCGTGCTTCGACGTGGTGGCCGAGGTCGCCCAGGATGGCCGCCGTCCGCGCGAGATGGTGGCCGCCGCCAGGCGCTGGGCGGACCGCTACGTCAACGGCCAGACGGGACCGAAGGGCGACCCGGGCAAGATCGGCCAGCTCGGGCCGGACGCGGTCTGGCTGCTGATCGCCCCGCTGAAGGGCAACTCCGGCTTCGGCGGGCCGATCTGCGGGGAGATCCACGCCACCCCGACCCCGCTGCCGTCGGCGTCGGAGAGCGGCGGCTTCCCCGGCTTCCCGTTCCCGCCCTGCTCGCACGGGAAGCCGGGCCTCTGCACCCCTCGGCCGGTGCCGGCGGCCGCGCTCCCGGGTGAGCCGACGCAGCCCAGCGGGGCGATGGCCGTCTTCGCCATCCCGGCGATCCTGGGCGGCGTGCCGCTCCTGGTGCGCGCCAGACGCTGGGGAGCGCGGCGGCTGAACCGCAGCTGACCGGGGGGCACTCGGCGGGTCGTCCGGCGTGACGATGCGGACGAGCGTGCGAGAATCATCCCGTGTCGAAGTCGATCCTGACCCTGGTCCTCGCCGGCGGCGAGGGTGAGCGGCTCTCGATCCTGTCGCAGGTGCGCGCCAAGCCCGGCGTCCCGTTCGGCGGCAAGTACCGGATCATCGACTTCGCGCTCTGCAACGCGGTGAACTCCGGGCTCACCGACGTCGCGGTCCTGACCCAGTACGCGCCGCGCTCGCTCATCGACCACATCGGCGTTGGGCGCCCCTGGGACCTTGACCGCAGCCACGGCGGCGTCACGCTGCTGCAGCCCTACCTGGGGCGCGGCCGGACGCGCGAGTGGTACCGCGGCACGGCCGACGCGGTGCTCCAGAACGTCGAGTACATCGCGGACCGCGATCCCGAGCTGGTCGTGATCCTGGCCGGCGACCACGTCTACAAGATGGACTACCGGCCCTTCATCGAGCGGCATCGTGCGGCGAACGCCGACATCACCGTCGCGGTTCGCACCGTGCCGATCGAGGAGGCGCATCGGTTCGGGATCCTGGAGGCCGATGCGGACGGGCGGATCACCGCCTTCATCGAGAAGCCCCCGAACCCGACCAGCAACCTGG
This sequence comes from uncultured Chloroflexia bacterium, assembly GCA_963782015.1. Lineage (GTDB taxonomy): Bacteria > Chloroflexota > Limnocylindria > QHBO01 > QHBO01 > CF-167. The sequence continues at coordinate 70,715 of CAWAHY010000004.1, read as the reverse complement.
TCAGCATGGGCGTCTACGTCTTCGCCTGGCCCTACCTGCAGTCGGTCCTGTCCGGGGATCGCGTCGACTTCGGGCGTGACGTGCTGCCGGCCGAGGTCGAGGCGGGGCGCCGGGTCTACTCCTACCACTACGGCGGCTACTGGCAGGACGTCGGGACGGTGGAGAGCTACTGGCGCACGAGCCTTGACCTGCTCTCCGACCGGCCGGGGATCGACCTCTACGACCGCGGCTGGCTGATCTACACCAAGAGCGAGGAGCGCGCGCCGGCCATGATCGGGCCGGAGGCGTCGGTGAGCCGCAGCATGATCAGCCACGGCTGCGTGATCGAGGGGACCGTCGAGCACAGCATCCTGTCGCCTGGCGTCCGAGTCCAGCGCGGGGCGGTGGTGCGCGACTCGATCGTCATGTTCGACTCGGTGGTGGGGGAGGGGGCGCAGGTGGACCGCGCGATCCTGGACAAGGACTGCGTGGTCGGCAACGGAAGCCGGATCGGCGACGGAGATGAGCTCCGGCCGAACCGCGACGAACCGGAACGGCTCTTCGCGGGGATCACGCTCGTCGGCAAGCGCGCCAGGATCCCGGCCGGCGTCGCGATCGGGCGCAACTGCCGGATCGACCCCGGCGTGGTGGAGTCCGACTTCGATTCGCGTCGCACGATCCGCTCCGGCGAGACGGTGGCGCACGCTGGCTGACGGCGCGCCGCCGCTCGACGCGTGGCTCGCCGAGCTCGGGCTGGAGGTGGTCGGCAGCGGCGGGGCGGCGACCGACCCGGCCTTCAGCCGCGACCTCCTCCTCGACGGGGCGCGACGCTTCGACCTGCGCGTAACGGTCGCCTGGGTGGACGGGATCGGCCTCTCCGCCTGGGCCTACTACGGCGAGGAGGGGCTCGAGGTGCCCGCGCGGGTGCTGGCGCGCATGCTGCGCGCGAACTACGAGTACCCGTTCGCCAAGTTCGGCCTGACCGATGACGACCGGCCGATGCTGATGGTCGAGCTGCCGCTGGCGGGCCTCGATCGCGATGCCCTGGCGCGCGCGCTGGTGCGGCTGACGATCGTCGCCGACCGGCTGCTCGACGAGACCCTCGCAGCGGTCGCGGACCGGGGGATCCTGCCCGACTGGAGCGACCGTTCCGGGCGCAACGACGCGCTGCTCGCGGCGCACCGGGCCGAGGTCGAGGCGACCATGCCCACCTGGGAGGAGCAGGTCCCGCGGCGCAGGCGGCGCAGCCTGCTGGAGCGGGTGCTGGGGATCAATCGTTGACGCGGCGCCTGGGCGCGGCCGTGACGCTGGCGCTCCAGGTCGCGGTGCTGCTGATCCCGGCCACGGCGGTCGCGGCTGATGCCCCGTACACGATGGCGACCGTGGCCGGCTACGCGGTTGAGCCGGCGACCGGCGGAATCGGCGTGACGGTCGCGGTTGTCTTCACCAACACCACGCCGAACCCCTCCGGCCAGGTGAGCGGCTTCGACCGGATCGACCTGGCCGTGCACGACGGGGCGTCGGAGCTCGCCGCCGCCGACAGCAAGGGAAGCCTGGCGGTCGAGCTGGTGGACCGCGACGGCGTGCAGGTGGCATCGGTCCGCCCGCGTGCGCGGGTCCTCTTCAACCGCTCGGTCAGCTTCACGCTGACCTACCGGCTCGTCGACGGCGTGGCGCCGGACGTGCACGTGCGGCCCGAGGTGGTCAGGTTCGCGGCGTGGGGATTCGGGACGAGCAGCGAGGTGACGGTCGAGCTGCCGGGCGGCTACCAGGCGCGCGCCGACGGCGACCCGATGCTGATCGACACCGGCGGCGCGGTGGTCCGGCTGACCAGCGGCCCGATCACCGAGCCCGCCTCCTGGCTGGCGCTCATCACCGCCACCCGGCCGACCGAATTCGAGACGCAGGCGGCGAGCGTCGCGCTGGCGAGTGGAACGGTCGATCTGCAGGTCCGCGCCTGGACCGGCGACCCGGCGTGGGGCGAGCGGACGCTGGCGACGCTGGTGGCGGGGCTGCCGAAGCTCGAGGAGGCGATCGGGCTGCCCTATCCGCGCGTCGGCCCGCTGGTCGTGACCGAGACGGTCGGTGGCGAGGGCAGCGCGGATCAGCAGCCGCTGCCGACCGCCGAGATGGAGATCGCGTTCGACGCCGACACCTTCACGCTCCTGCACCAGGCCGCGCACATCTGGATCAGCGACCAGCTCGCCGCGGACCGCTGGCTGCGCGAGGGGCTCGCCTCGCACGAGGCCGCCAGGGTGGCGGTCAGCCTCGGCGCGGCGCTCCCCTACGATCCGACGCGCCGCGCGGGAGAGCTGGCCGCGGATGCCTTCCCGCTGGCGGAGTGGGACAGTCCGCCGACCATCTCCGCCCGCGAGGCGTACGGCTACGCGGCGTCGTGGGCCTTCATCAACCGGATCGCGGCGGCCGCCGGCGAGGGCAACCTGCCCAGGACCCTGCGCCGCGTCGTCGCGGGCGTGGCGGCCTACGATCCGACCGACGCAGATCAGCTCCCCCTCACCGGGCAGCGCTTCCCACCGGTCGACACGCGGCGCTTCCTTGACCAGCTCGCTGCGGCGAGCGGGATCGACCTCCCGAACATGTTCGGCCAGGTGGCGCTCGGCCCCGAGGCGCTTCCCGAGCTCGCGGCTCGACGCACGGCCCGCGATGCCTTCGAGAAGCTCCTGCGCGCTGGCCGGCGACTGGGGCGCGCCCGAGCCGATTCGCAACGCGATGGCCACCTGGCGCTTCGACGATGCGCACGCGGCGATGGAGCTGGCCAGCCCATGGCTTGTCGAGCGTGACGAGCTGCTCGCCAAGGTGGACGCCGCCGGCCTGACCACGCCCGATCGGCTGCGACTCCTGTACGTGGCGGTCGGCGGTGGCGAGGACGCGAAGGCCGAGCTGGCGGCGGAAGGCGCGGTGATGGATGCCCTTCTCGAGGTGAAGGCACGAGCCGATGCCCCGCGCGGGCCGCTCGAGACGATCGGGCTCTTCGCCGCGGATGACCCGCAGACGCTGCTCACCCTCGCGGGGACCGAGTTCGCGCAGGGGGACCTGCAGACCGCCGCCGAGACGCTCGACGCAGCCGAGGTCCAGCTCAATCGGGCGCCCACCAACGGCGTGGTGCGGATCGCCAGCGCCGTCGTGCTGCTGGCCGTCGTCGTCCTGCTCTGGAGCCTCACTGCCCGACGTCGCGGTGGCAGCCACTACACTGCTGCCGGATGACCCGCTCGGAGGCCCCTCCTCACTTCCAGCCCGCGGCCGACGTCCTCGCCGGGGAGACGGCGGACGTCTATTTCGAGCGCGCGCGAAGGATCCTCGCCGCCGAGGGGCTCGACCCGGTCGTCACCATGGAGATCTTCGCCCGCGAGGAGGCGGTGCTGTGCGGCGCCGAGGAGGCGCTGGCGTACCTGCGCGAGATCCTGGGCAACGGCAAGCGCCTCGACCCGGCGCCAATCGTCGAGACCCTGCGTGATGGCGACCTGATCGGCCCCAAGGAGGTGGTGATGCGGATCACCGCCCGCTATTCGGGGTTCGGCCTGTACGAGACCGCGATCCTGGGGATCCTCTCGCAGAGCACCGGCTGGGCCACGGCCGCGCGGGCGATCGTGGAGGCGGCGGCGCCGATCCCGGTGATCGGCTTCGGCGCGCGGCACGTGCATCCGAGCGTCGCCGACCAGATGGACTACGCCTCGGTGGTGGGCGGCTGCGTGGGCGCCTCGACCCCCGCCGGCGCGCGCCTGGCGGGCCTCTCGCCGACCGGCACCATGCCGCACGCGCTGATCATCATCTTCGGCGACACGGTCCGCGCCGCGGAGGCGTTCGACCGGCACATCGACCCCGACGTCCCGCGGATCGTGCTGGTGGACACCTTCAAGGACGAGGCGGAGGAGGCGCTGCGCGTGGCCGATGCGCTGGGGGACCGCCTGTGGGGCGTGCGCCTCGACACGCCCTCAGAGCGGGGGAGAGTCACCGCCGACCTGGTCAAGGAGGTCCGGGCGCGGCTCGACCTGGCCGGCCATGGGCGCGTGAAGATCGTCGTCTCGGGGGGCATCGACATCGACCGCATCGCGTACTTCAAGGCCTCGGGGGCACCGGTCGACTCGTTCGCGGTCGGTTCGGCCATCTCCGACGCCTCGCCGATCGACTTCACCGGCGACCTCAAGGAGATCGACGGCCGGCCGGTCGCCAAGCGGGGCCGGATCCCCGGGCGCACCGAGAATCCTCGCCTCCAGCGGGTCGAGCTCTCCTAGCGACCCGTCGCGCCTCCGCGTGCCAGCCACAGGATGCCGACCAGCGACTTCGCGTCGCGGATCGTTCCACCGTCAATTGCCGCCAGCGCGTCTGGCAGGGAGAGCCACGACCGCTCGAGCGCCTCGTCATCGGGCGCCTGCGCCTCGACAGGCTGCAGATCGGTTGCCAGGAAGAGGGTGAGCAGCTCGGTCGAGAAGCCCGGCGCGGTGTAGAAGGCCGGCCCCTCCTCCCAGTGCGCGGCGTCGAGGCCGCACTCCTCGGCCAGCTCGCGCTTCGCGGTGACGAGCGGCGCCTCGCCCGGCTCGCGCGTCCCGGCGGGGATCTCGAGCAGCTCCGCGCCCGCGGCTTGCCGCCACTGGCGGACCATCGCCAGGCGCTCCCCGTCGAAGGCGAGAACCGCCACCGCGCCGGGGTGCTCCACCACCTCGCGCATCGCCCGCCGCCCCGACTCGAGCTCGACCACGTCCACCCGCAGCGCCAGCAGGCGCCCGCTGAAGGCGACGCGGCTGCTGATCGTCCGTTCCGGCATGCGCAGCATGCTAGCCGGTGGTCCTACAGCCGAGGCGACCACCAGCGGCTAGGATCAGCCGCATGATCGTGGTCGAGGGTCTGCGCAAGGACTTCCGCCGCCTGACCGCCGTGCACGACATGGCGTTCACGGTCGAGGACGGCGAGATCTTCGGCCTGCTCGGCCCGAACGGGGCCGGGAAGACGACCACGGTGCGGATGCTGGCGGGGCTGATCGCGCCGACCGCGGGCAGCGCCACGGTCAACGGCCATTCGCTCGGCGAGGGGTCGCGGCGGATCCGCGCCATCACCGGCATCCTGACGGAGAGCCCCGGCCTCCACGAGAAGCTCACCGCGCGGCAGAACCTCGCCTACTACGGCCGCCTCTACGGCCTGCGGGGGGCGCAGCTGGCCGCCGCCGTCGAGCGCTACCTGGGCGTGGTCGAGATGACCGAGCACGCCGACCGCCGGGTCGGCCCCTTCAGCAAGGGGATGCGCCAGAAGATCGCCATCGCGCGGGCCCTGCTCCACGAGCCGGAGGTGATCTACCTCGACGAGCCGACCAGCGGCCTGGATCCGTCCGCCGCCAAGACGGTGCGTGACTTCGTCGCCACGCTCCGCAGCCTGGGTCGCTCGATCGTGGTCTGCACCCACAACCTGGACGAGGCGGAGCGCCTCTGCGACCGGATCGGGGTCATGCGCGGGACGCTCCTGCGGGTCGACACGCCGTCGGGGCTGCGACGCCACGGCCGCGCCGCCACCGTGCGCGTGGAGCTCAACGGGGCGCGCGGGCCGGAATCGTTCATGGGGCGGCTGGCGGACCTGCCCTTCGTCACCGGCGTGCAGGCGCGGGAATCGGTGCTGGTGGTCGAGCTGGCGGACCCGGCGCACGACACGCCGGACCTGGTCGCGGCCCTCGTCAACGCCGGCGCGCGCATCACCTCGGTGCTCGAGGACGCGCCGACCCTGGAAGAGGCGTACCTGGCCCTGGTCGGGGAGCGCGGCGAGCGGGACACTGCCGCATGAGGCTCGGGTACGTGCTGGCGGTCTTCGTGAAGGAGTGGCGCGACCTGCTCAGCAACCGGCTGCTGCTCGGCGCGGTCGCCTTCCCGGCGCTCGTCTTCGCCGCCATCCCGACCGCCCTGGTGGCGTTCATCCAGGCCAACGACCTCGATCCGAGCCAGCTCGGCCAGATCGAGCAGTACATCGCCAACTTCCCCGACCTCGCCCCCAAGCTGGCGGCCCAGGGCTTCATCATCACCAACTTCATGGCCTACTTCCTGCTCATCCCGGCGATGGTGCCGATGGCGATCGCGACGCAGTCGGTGATCGGCGAGAAGGTGGCCCGCTCGCTCGAGCCACAGCTCGCCACGCCGCTCGAGGTCGGCGAGCTGCTCACCGGCAAGACGATGGCGGCGGCCCTGCCCGCGGTGGTGGCCACCTGGGGCGTCTTCGCGCTGTACGGCTATCTCAACGGCGCGATCGCGGACCCGGTCCTGACCCGCCTCGTCTTCAGCAACGTCTGGCTGGTGGCGATGGCGACCCTCGTCCCGCTCATCTGCCTCTTCTCGGTGCTGCTCGGGATCGTGGTCAGCAGCCGGGTCAACGACCCGCGCACCGCGCAGCAGATCGGCGGCTTCGTGGTGATCCCCATCATCGCCGTGGCGGTCGCGCAGTTCTTCGGCGGACAAGCCACCTTCAACATGCAGCAGGTGCTGATCGGCGACCTGCTGGTGGGCGGCCTGATCGGGGTGACCATGCTCCTCGGCTCGTGGGCCTTCGACCGCGAGTCGATCCTGACCCGCCTGGCCTGACCGATGCAGCAGCAGGCGCCCGTCCCGCTGCGCAGGTACGTCGTGGCGGGCCTGCTGGCCGCTGCGCTGATGGGCGGCATCCTGCTGCTGGTGCGCCCGGTGCTCTTCAGCTTCGCCGGCCCGCTCGACGACACGAACTACACCGTTGCCGGCGTGCTGGAGGCGCGGGACAACCCGCTGCGGGTGGGGATCCTGCTCAACGAGTCGCATGGCCTGCCGGGCGAGGTGCGCCGGGACGAGCGGGTGGAGCTGACCGTCGTCGTCTCGCCGGTCGGAACCGATGCCTTCGTGGTGGTCGACGCCTGGAGCCCGACGAACTCGTGCGCGATCACGCTCGGGGCGGATCGGCTGGTCGACTGCGCCAGCGACACGTGGACCTACGACGGCATCCCCATCGATCCGGCGAATCCGGGCCTGACCCGCTTCCCGGCGACGGTCCGCAACGGCGCGGTGGTCGTGGATTTCACGCGACCCATCTCGCCCCCTGCATCGTAGGATTCGCGCCATGCCAAACGGACTCGACCCGATCGGCTGGATCATCATCGGTGTCGTGGCGGGCGCCGCCGCGGGCTGGTTCGTGCCGGACCGCGAGCGGATGGGGTGCCTGGGCACCACGGCGCTGGGAATCGTCGGCGGGCTGGTCGGGAGGCTGGTTCTGGACCCGGGTCCTGCACCAGTCGAGCGCCGGTGGCTTCCTGGGCGCGCTGCTGATCGCGATCCTCGGCTCAGCCTTCGTCCTGGTGCTGCTGCGCGGGCTGACGCGCCGCTGACGCGAGGTTTGACGCTCTTCTCGAGGGCGTGGGAGAATCCGGGCCGCCTCGCGCCCCCTCACCGCGCGACCCCGTGGTGGCCTTAGCTCAACCGGCAGAGCATCGGATTGTGGATCCGAAGGTTACGGGTTCGACCCCCGTAGGCCACCCCACTTCGCACTCGCTTCCGACAGCAAGACTCCCGGGCCGAACGGCCCGGGAGTCCCTCGGTGCAGGGCGTCAGATCGGTCGTGGATGGTGGACGTACGAGCCACCCGTCACGGTCCGAACGACGACGTCGACGATGCCACCCAGCACCACGCCGCCGATGATGGCGGGCAGCACGTAGAGGCCGTCCACGACGACGCCCCAGGTGCTGGCGGTGCCGAACGACTCGCTCCCGAGCCAGCCGCCGACGAGGGCCGCGATGCCCGCCACGAGCCATTCGTAGCCGGTTCGCGTCTCACCGATGAACTGCACGATCAGCCCGAACACGAGTGCGCCGCCACCGAGCAGCAGCAGGCCGAGCCAATCCATCCCGATCTTCCAACCGATGAGCTCGATCATCTCAGATCCTCCTTCGAGCTGGCCGCGACGCGGGTTCGCTGTGTGCCGCGTCGCGCGCTCCAGACTCCATCGGTCAGGATGTGAGTCCGCCAGTGTCGGGGCCAGAGCCGTTGGTCCTGTTGTTGGTCCCAGCCCATTGGTCATGCCCGGCGCCGGACCCTAGCGCTACAGACCGTGGAGCCGGCCGTCCGTAGGCTCAACCCATGTTCGCCGTGCCCCGACGAGAGCCCCGCCGTGTCATGGCCCGCGCCATCGCGCTGTCGGGCACCGCGCTCGTCGCCGCAGCGCTGCTGGCCTGGGCCCCGGCACCCGCCACCGCCTGGAACCAGTCCAGTGCCGAGGCGACCCTCTGGCAGCTGCTCAACGGTGATCGCGTCAACAACGGGCTGCCCCCGCTCACCCAGCACGGAACGCTCGTCAGCCTCGCCCAATGGCGCAGCAAGGACATGGTCGACCGCGACTACTTCAGCCACACCATCCTGGGCACCAGCTGGCAGATCTATCACTGGTATGACTCGAATGGCCTGAGCTGGTCATCGGGCGGCGAGAACATCGGCTACAACAACGGATACTCCGATGCGGACTCGCCGGTCATGATCAACGAGGGGTTCATGAACTCGGCCGGTCATCGGGCCAACATCCTCAACTCCGGATGGAGCCACGGCGGCGTCGGCGCCTACGGGGCCGATGGGGTCACCTGGGGCGGCAAGGTGCGCAACATGCGCATGTACACCGAGCTGTTCATCAAGCTGAAGTCCTCGCCGCCGCCCCCTCCGCCGCCCTCCACGCCGCCCCCCACCCAGCCGCCCGCCACGCCCAAGCCGACCGCCAAGCCGACCGCCGTGCCCACGCCGGTGCCGACGCCGGTGCCGACGCCCCACCAGACCCCGCTGCCGACCGACGACCCGGCGACCCCGGCCCCGACCGCAAGCCCGACGCCGGATGACTCGACGCCGACGGGCGTCGCCAGCGCGGCTCCGACGGGGAGCCAGGGCGGCACCCCGAGCGACGCCCCCGAGGCCAGCTCGGCGCCGCAGGCGGTCGTGAACCCGCTGCGGGTCGAGTCGGCCGACGCCGCCGAGCGCGGGATCTTCGAGACCGTGATCGCCTCCCTGCTGAGCTTCTTCCTCGGCTGATCGGCCCGGTGAGCACGCGCGCCGACGGCACCGTCATCGGCCTCGGCGGCCGGGCTAGACTGCCAGTGATGTCCGTGATCCTCGAGGCGCACGACCTCGTCAAGCGATTTCCGCTCGGCGCAGGCTCGGTGGAGGCGCTGCGAGGCGTCTCCCTCTCGGTCGCCAAGGGCGAGTTCGTGGCGATCATGGGGTCGTCCGGCTCCGGCAAGTCGACGATGCTGCACCTGCTCGGCGGCCTCGATCGTCCGACCAGCGGGAGCGTGGTGATCGACGGGATCAACGTCAGCCAGCTCAACGACGAGGAGGCGACGCTCACCCGCCGCGCCAAGACCGGCTTCGTCTTCCAGTTCTTCAACCTCATCTCGCTGCTGAACGTGGCGGAGAACGTGGCGCTCCCGTTCCTCATCGCGGGCGACTCGCTCAGCACCCACCGGGCGCGCGTTGACTCGCTGCTCGAGCTGGTGGGCCTCGCCGACAAGGCCAGCCACAAGCCCGATCAGCTCTCCGCCGGCGAGCAGCAGCGCGTGGCGCTGGCGCGGGCACTCGTCACCGAGCCGGCGATCCTCCTGGCCGACGAGCCGACCGGCAACCTCGACTTCGTGACCGGCACCGAGATCCTCGACCTGCTGTGGGACTCGTGCGAGCGCCTCGGCCAGACGATCGTGCTGGTCACCCACGACGCAAGGGCGGCCGCCTACGCCGACCGGGTCCTGGTCGTGCGCGACGGCACGATCCGCGACGAGATCTCGCTGGGACGGCGCTCGGACCACGAGGCCCGGCCACTCATCGTCCGCCTCGCCGCCCTGGGCCTCTAGCCCGATGCGCCTGGCGACCCTGGCCTGGCGCGGCCTCACCGCCCGGCGGCTGCGCTCCGCGCTCACCATCATGGGCGTCGCCCTGGGCGTGGCCCTGGTGGCCGGGACACTGCTCGCCAGCCAGGCCGCCAGCGAGGCGGTCGAGCGCGCCGCGCGGGAGATCCTGGGGCGCGCCGAGATCCGGGTGCGCGCCTTCGATCCCGCCGGATTCACGCCGCGGACGATCACCGCGCTGCGCCAGATCCCCGGGGTGCTGACCGCGGCGGCCGTCGCGGAGCGTCGGATCCAGATCTCGACCCTGGGCGGGGAGGACGAGATCGTCTTCGACCCGGTGCTGGCCCTGGGCGTCGACCCGGTGGATGAGGCCCTGGTTCGGACCTACGATCTCGAGGCGGGCACCTTCCTCTCCGCCGCCCAGCCGAATGACGTGCTCGTGAACGCCGCCTGGGCGACCCGCTACGGCCTGACCGTGGGCGACGGGCTGATCTTCTCCGGCGCGCGGCCGGACTTCCCGAACCTGCGCATCGCGGGCCTGCTCGGCGACCTGGGCGTGGGAGCCCTGCAGCAGGGCAACGTGCTCGTCGTCAACCGCGACACGCTCGACGACGCATTCGACATCCCGGCCCCGGTGGTCCACGTCGACCTGGTGGTGGCCGAGGGCCATCTCGCGGACGTGGACGCTGCGCTCAACCGCGACATGGAGGAGCCGTTCATCGTCGAGACGGTGGCCGACGCCCAGCGGCAGCTCGGCCGCGCGCAGGAGGGCTTCGCGGGGATCGCCTTCCTGTTCGGGCTGGTGGCGCTCGCGGTCGGCTCGTTCCTCGTCGCCAACACCCTGGCCATGACGCTCTCGGAGCGGACGCGCGAGATCGGCCTGCTGCGGGCCGCCGGCATGACCCAGCGCCAGGCGCTCGGCCTCTTCCTGCGGCAGGGGGCGCAGGTGGCGGTCATCGGCAGCGCGCTCGGGCTGGGCCTCGGCGTGGGCCTGGCGGCCCTGATCATCGGATTCCTGCGCAGCACCCGCGCCGTGCTGGTCACCGGGCTCCCGCTCAACCCGCTTGCCCTGCTGCTCGCCTTCGGGATGGGCATCGCCGTGACGCTGGCCGCCTCTGCCTTCCCGGCCGCCGCCGCCGCCCGCATCTCGCCCCTCGACGCCCTGCACGCGTCGCGCCAGCCCGCCCGCACCCTCTGGGGCCGCCTCCGCTGGCTGGTCGTGCTCGAGCTGGTGGTGCTTGTCCTCGGCGCCGCCGTCTACCCGCTCGACCGCGGCCAGTTCGGGGTCGTGGGCGTTGCCCTCGCCCTCGCGGTGCTGGTCGCCGGCACTGCCCTGACCGCCCTGGGGGTTCAGCCGCTGAGCCGGGTGGTGGGCCGGCCGTTCGAGTGGTTCTTCGGCGCGGAGGGCCTGCTGGGCCGTGCCAACCTGGGTCGCGATCGGCCGCGCACCGGCCTCACCGTCGGGGCGCTGATCATCGCGCTCAGCGCGGTCGTCACGCTGGGGGTGGTCGCCGAGAGCGCGCGCGCCACCGCGGACCGCTGGGTCGGCTCCATTCTCCCCGGCGGGTACGCCATCCGCCTGACAGGACCGATCGACATCGACCAGTTCCGGCCCGACTTCGAAACGACCGCCGGCGCGGCCGCCGCCTCGCCGATCGCCGAGTTCCCGCTCGTGGTGCGCCAGGGGGATACGCAACGCGAGGCATCGGTGGCCGGCATCGAGCCGAACGTGTTCGAGGCCACCGGCTCGCTGATCTTCGTCCACGGCGAGCCGGCGGAGGCATTCGCCGCGCTGCGGGCGGGCGGAGCGGTCCTGGTGCCTGAGCCGATCGCCACCCGCGACGACCTCGGCGTCGGCTCGACGCTCGAGCTCTCCAAGCCCGGCGGCGAGGCGCGGAGCTTCACCGTGGCCGGGATCATCGCCTACACCCTGCCCGCCAGCTCACCCGACGGGGCCTTCCTGATCAGCCTGGCCGATGCGCGCGCCGGATTCGGCGCGAGCAGCGCCGCGCTGTGGGCCTTCGTGCCCCAGCCGGGGATCACCGAGGCGGCGTTCCGGACCTCGGTCGGGGCCAAGGCGGTCGACATACGTCGGCGAGCTGCTCACCGCGCCCGAGCTGGCGAGCGACCTGCAGCGGTCGCTCGATCGGCTCATCGGCCTCTTCGACGTGCTGGCCCTGCTGGCCGTGGTGATCGCCGGCCTCGGCATCCTCAACACGCTGGCCGTGAGCGTGGTGGAGCGCGCACGGGAGATCGCGATCCTGCGCTCGCATGGCATGACCACCGGCCAGGTGCAGGCGATGGTCGTCTCGGAGGCGGCGATCATGGGCGCCATCGGTGGCATCGCCGCGGTCGCCACGGGCATGCTCATGTCGCTGGCCGTGGTGGGCGGCACCACCCCGCGCGACTTCGGTGCCGGCCTCGCCATTCCCGTGGCCGCTGCTGATCAGCGTCGTGCTGCTGGGAACCGGCGTGGCGGCGCTGGCCGGGCTCTATCCTGCCCGCCTGGCGGCACGGATCCCGATCGTGGGCAGCATCGGGCACTTCGAATAGGAGGAGATTGGATGCCGGGGAGGTTGTGGGAGGCGTCCGCGGGGCGCGCCTTCGTGGGCCGGCTGGAGTCCGGCGACGACCTGGTCGAGGAGATCGAGCACCTCTGCGCTGAATACGAGGTGCGGGCCGCGTGGGTGAGCGTGGTCGGGGCCGTGCGGCACGCGTCGTTCGCCTATTACGACCAGGAGGATCGGCGCTACCTCGAGCTCGACAGCGACGAGCACCACGAGATCACCGGCTTCGTCGGCAACATCTCGGTGCGCGATGGGCGGGCCTTCCTGCACGCCCACGCCACCTTCTGTGCGCGGAACGGCTCGGCGGTGGGCGGCCACCTGCTGCCTGGCTGCGAGGTCTTCGCCGCCGAGGTCACGATCCGCGAGATGACCGGCGTGGACCTCACTCGCACCCCCGACGAGGTGACCGGCCTCTCGCTCTGGTAGCGGAGCCCTTCAGGACATCTTCAGGATTCGCGGCGCAGACTGGGCCGATGCGTGTGCTTGTCGTCGAGGATGACGCCCGCCTCGGGCGTGCGCTGCGACGAATGCTCGAGCGGGACCGCCACGTCGTCGAGGTGACCGATCGCGGGCTCGATGCCATTGAGATCGTCGAGGCGGGGATTGGCGTGGAGGCGATCATCCTCGACATCGGACTCCCCGACGTCTCGGGGGTGGAGGTGGCCCGACGCCTCAGGCGGGCCGGCCACCGCCTCCCGATCCTGATGCTGACCGCGCGCGACAGCACGGCCGATCGCGTGGCGGGGCTCGACGCGGGGGCCGATGACTACCTGGTCAAGCCATTCGCCTACGAAGAGCTGGTGGCCCGACTGCGCGCCCTGGATCGCCGTGCCGCGGGGCACCATCAGATCGACCAGCGGCTGACGAACGGGCCGATCCTGCTCGATCAACGGCTGCATCGGGTCGATGTGGGGGGCCGTCCCGTCGAGCTCACCCGTCGCGAATTCACCCTGCTCGAATGCCTCCTCCGCCACCCGGGCCAGGTGCTGAGCCGCGACCAGCTGCTCGACTACGCGTGGCCCCTGGGCGGCGAGGTCACGCACAACACGGTCGAGGCCTATGTTCACCTCCTCCGCTCGAAGCTCGGGCCCGATGCCGGTGCCCGCATCCTCACTGTGCACGGCGCCGGCTATCGGATGGTCGATCCATGAGCGAGCGCGCTCGACCGGCATCAGCGCCGGACGCCACAATGCTGCGTCGCGTGCGCTGGCGGCTGGTCGCCTGGAGCGCCGGCCTGACCATGCTCGTCATGCTCAGCCTGGGCACGGTCGTCTACCTCGTCATCGACGCCTCCCTGACCGGCAGCGCCGTGGACACGCTCGAGCGTCGCCTGAACGCCGCCTCGGAGCTGCTCACCTCGCTGCCACCCGATCGGTTCCCGCGTCGTCCGGAGCTGGGCTTCCCGGACGTCGGGATCCCGTTCGGTGCTCCTGCCTTCGGGGGCTCGGCCTCCGGGACGGTGACCCTCATCGTCGACCAGGGCGGACGCCTCTTCGGGCCGCTCCAATCGGGCCTGGAGGGGCTCCCGATCGCCGACGGCATTCTGGCCGCGCAGGCGAGTGGCGAGGATCTCCGGGAGTCGACTCTCAACGGCACGCCGGTCCGTGCGCTGAGCCGGCGCATCGTCGTCAACAACGAGCCGTTGGTCATCCAGATCGTCCAGGACCGGGCCGCCGAGCAGCGCACCCTCGACCTGCTGATCGCCGTGCTGGGGCTCGGCGCCGCCGCCGCCGTGGCGCTGGCGATCGGCCTCGGCTTCGTCTACGCGGGGCGAGCCCTGGTGCCGATCCGCGCCTCGCTGCGACATCAGCGCGACTTCGCCGCCGACGCGAGCCACGAGCTGCGGACCCCTCTCACCGTGATCGGCCTGAACGTCGGCGAGCTGCGCCGTGATCCGGAGCGGCCGCTCGCCGAGGTGGCGAACGTGGTCGACGACATCGAGGCCGAGGTCGGACAGATGACGACGCTGGTCGAGGAGCTGCTGCTGCTCGCCCGAAGCGACTCCGGCGCGATCGAGGTCCGGCGCGAGCCGATTGACCTCGCGGCCGTGGTTGCCGAGGCCCTCCCCCGACTCGGCGACCTGGCCGCGGCACGCAGCGTCACCGTGAGCCTCGATGCCACCGCGGCGCCGATGCGCGGTGACCCGGAGCGACTCGCCCAGCTGGTCACCATCCTCGCTGACAACGCGATCCGCTTCAGCTCCGCCGGCGGCACGGTGCGCGTCACCGTCGCGCTCAGCGACGGGCGGGCTCGCCTCGCGGTCGAGGACCAGGGACGCGGCATCCGCGCCGAGGATCTGCCTCGCCTCTTCGACCGCTTCTGGCGGGCCACCGATGCGCCGGCGGGCGGGGTCGGCCTGGGGTTGTCGATCGCGGGCTGGATCGTCCGGCAGCACCGTGGCCAGATCAACGCTGCCAATCGGCCCACCGGTGGAGCCCGCTTCGAGGTGAGCCTGCCCGTGGCTTGATCGGGCGTCAGATTCTCTCCGCTTTTCAGGGAATCACAAGGTTCGGCTGTCACGTTGGGCATGAGCACCGTCGAGATCGGCGCCCCTTGCACCAATGAAACGCGGAGGATCGATGAGAGTCTGGTGGATCGCCACGGCCGTCCTGGTCGTGCTCGGCCTGGGAGTTGCGGGATACGCCATCCTTGGTCCCGGCTTCGCCGCGCAGACGCAGGTGCAGTACCTCAGCGCCACCGCATCGGTCGCCGATGTTGAGGCGCAGGTGGTGGCGACCGGCACGCTGCAGCCGGCCCGCACCTTCTCGCTCGCATTCGGCAGCCCGGCGGTGGCGACGACGGCTTCGGCCTCCGGGGCCTCGAACGGGAACGATGCGGCCGCGAGCACCGGCAACAGCTCGTCGATGAGCTGGACCGTGAGCTCGGTCGAAGTCGTGGTCGGCCAGCAAGTCACGGCCGGGGAGGTCCTGGCGACCGCGAGCACCACTGCCATCGACGCGCAGATCGCGGTGGCTGCGGCGCAGGTCACCGATGCCGAAACGAAGGTGAGCAACGGCGGGAGCACGCTGCAGGTCGCCAATGCCAAGCTGGCGCTGCTCAACGCTGAAGCGAACCTCGCCAATCTGGAGGCGGAGCGCGACAACGCCAGCCTTGTCGCTCCCGAGGCCGGCGTGATCACCTCGGTCAACATCAGCGAGGGTGTGGACGCACCGAGCGGGTCGGCGATCGTCCTCGCCTCGGACGCCATGGTGGCAACGGCGCTGGTGACCGAGACCGACGTGTCGTTGATCAGGGCCTCGCAGGTCGCCACCGTCACCATCACCGCGCTCGGCACAGATGTGAGCGGCACAGTCAGCTCCGTCTCGACCTCCGGCTCGTCGAGCAGCGGCGTGGTTGGCTTCGGCATGCTGGTGGCGCTCGATACGGTCCCCGGCGGGGTCCTGTCGGGCATGAGCGTGCAGGTCACCGTGGTGACTGCCCAGGCCCAGGGCGTGCTCTCGATTCCGAGCATTGCGCTCGGAGGCACGCTGGGTTCCTACACGGTCAGCGTCCTGGCGGGTGACGGGACGGTTTCGACCAGGTCGGTCGGCACCGGCCTCGTGACCACCGACCTTGCCCAGATCACCAGCGGCCTGGCCGCGGGGGACAAGGTCGTCACCGGAACGGCCTCCTCGCAGCTGACCACGACGACCGGAGGGGGCGGCTTCCCCGGCGGCTTCGGCGGCGGCCCCGGCGGCTTCGGCGGCGGCAACTGATGGCGGCGTCCGCCCCGGCCGCGACCGCGCCATCGCCGGCCAGGGCCACCATCATCTCCCTGCAAGGGGTGAGTCGCGTCTATCGGCTCGGGTCGATGGAGGTGCCGGCCCTGGTGGACGTGTCCCTGGACGTGGCCGACGGCGAGTTCGTGGCGATCGTCGGGCCGTCGGGCTCGGGCAAGACCACGATGATGAACATCCTCGGCTGCCTCGATCGGCCGACCAGCGGTCGCTACCTGTTCGACTCGGTCCCGGTAGCCGACCTCAGCGATGACCAGCTGGCCCTGGTGCGCAGCCGCAGCATCGGCTTCGTCTTCCAGAACTACAGCCTGCTGCCGCGGACGACCGCCATCGACAACGTCGCCGCTCCGCTTCTGTACCAGGGCGCGCCGGCGGCCGAGCGGCGTCGTCGAGCACAGGCCGCCCTCGAACGAGTCGGCCTGGGCGACCGAATGCATCACCAGCCGAGCGAGCTGTCGGGCGGTCAGCAGCAGCGCGTCGGCATCGCCCGCGCGATCGTGACTGAGCCGCGGATGGTGCTGGCCGATGAGCCGACCGGCAACCTCGATAGCCATTCCGGGGCCGAGGTGATGGCCCTGCTCAAGGAGCTGAACGCCAGCGGTCGCACGGTGGTGCTGATCACGCACGAAGAGGCGGTGGCCGACGCCGCCGATCGCAAGATCAACCTGCTCGACGGGCGGGTGGCGGCATGAGCCTCCGCGAGCTGGTCCGCCTCTCCCTCCAGCGCATCGGCGCCAACCCGCTGCGCAGCGCCCTGACCATGCTCGGGATCATCATCGGGGTCGCCTCGGTGGTGACTGTCGTCTCGATCGGCCAGGGAACGGGCCGCCGCATCACCACCTCGATCGGCAGCCTCGGGACGAACCTGCTGACCATTAGCGCCGGCCGTTCGTTCAGCGGCCTGGTGCGCGGCGCCGCCGGCAGTGCCACAACGCTGACCATGGACGACGCTGATGCGGTGGCGGCCCTCGCGGACATCGAGACGGTCGCTCCGGTCGTTTCCACCCAGCAGCTCGTCGCCTCCGGCGTGCAGAACGAGACAGTCAGCGTGGTGGGCACGACGCCGGAATACCTCGGCGTTCATGCCGACCAGATCTGGCAGGGGTCGTTCCTGACCCAGCCGAGCCAGGACCTCGCCCTGCGGGTGGCGGTCATCGGCTCGACCACCGCCACCAACCTCAAGCTTGGCCCGGCCAACCTCGGGCAGTCGATCACGATCGGTGGCCTGCCGTTTCGGCTGATCGGCATCCTGCAGCCGAAGGGCGGGCCTGGCGCGAACGATGACGTGGTAATCGTCCCGCTCTCCACGCTTCAGCACCGCATCTCGTCGAGCGAGAATCTGAGCAGCATCAGCGTGAGCATGGTGGACGGCGCGGACAGCACCCTCACCAGCAACGTCATTACCGCCCTGCTCCGGGTCCGACATCGCCTGGCGTCGACCGCCACCGCCGACTTCTCGGTCACGACCCAGGCGCAGCTGCTCTCGGTGGCTTCCACGGTGTCGAACACCCTCACCCTCCTTCTGGTCGGGATCGGGTCGATCTCGCTGGTGGTCGGGGGGATCGGGATCATGAACATCATGTTGGTCAGCGTCCGGGAGCGGACGCGTGAGATCGGCATCCGGAAGGCGATCGGCGCCAGGCGTCGTGACGTGCTCGCCCAGTTCCTCGTCGAAGCGGTGGTGCTGTCGCTGCTGGGCGGCGCGCTGGGGATCGCCATCGGCGCCCTGGCCTCGCTGGTGATCGGGCAAATCGCCGGCTGGGGCTTTGTCTTCAGCCTGCCCATCGTCGCCATTGCAATGGTCTTCAGCGCGCTGGTGGGCATCGTCTTCGGTGTCTGGCCCGCACGCCAGGCCGCTGTGCTGGATCCGATCGTGGCACTGCGTTACGAGTAAGAGGAGCTTGACTCCGATCATGGCCACAGATTTGAGCCCCACCGCCGAACTGCTTCAGAAGGCAGGGTGGCCGCAAGACGCCCAGGACGGCGCTCGTCGCGCTGGCCCTGGCCGGCGTGCTGGTCGTCGGGGGCGGCGGCTTCGCCCTCGGACGCGTGACCGCCCCGAGTCCCACCTTCGCCGGATTCCCCGGCGCGAACGGGGGCAACGACGGGAACCGCGGGGATGGCTTCCCGGGGTTCCCGGGCGGCGGCGGCGAACGGCCCGGGAGGCGGCGGGTTCCGCGGAGGTGGCCTGGAGGGGACCGTCGAGTCGATCAGCGGGGACACGATGACCCTCAAGACGGCCAACGGATCGACGATCACCGTGACGCTGTCGAGCTCGACCACCTACGACAAGCAGGTCGACGGCCAGGCGAGCGACATCACCGCGGGCGCCACGGTGCGCATCGGCATCAACCCCACCGCGGGGGGCCTCGGCGGAGGCTCGGTTTCGGCCACCTCGGTGACCCTGATCACGCCCTAGGCGTCCAACGGCGCGACGTCCTGCGATGAGCTCGTCGCGGTCGAGCTCCATCAAGCGCAGGAGTCCTCGGCGTGCTTGCGGCCGATGCGACCGCAGGTTCGCCGTAGACCGGGCCCGAGCCGCCGTCGGGGCCGAGGCCCGTACAATGACCGCCGCGCGCCCGTAGCTCAGCGGACGGAGCGGGTGGCTTCGGACCAGATACCCCCGAGCGCTGTGCTTCGAGCGTGGGCGCCCGAGCAAGATGTGTCTGGTTTTCCGCTGTCGGGGAGACCCCCCCCGAGCATCGGCGCGGCCGCGCGAGGCGTTACCTACCCGGCTCGAACAACTCGGCGGTTCGGAAGTATGCCAATGGGGTGCCTCCTCCCGCGACGAGAACGTTGCCGTTGAACAGGCGGGTCGCGGTTTGACCGCCAAAGAACTTGTCCAGCGTGGCGGTGGGGGTCCACGTCATGGCTTGGGGGTCATAGAGCTCTGCGGTCTTGAGCGTGCTGTCCCCGCCTTCGCCCGCCACGACGAGCACTCGCCCGTCGAGTAGCGGCGTCGCACTGTGGTGCCGGCGAACGCTTCCCATCGGTCCGGTCACACTCCAGGATCCCCGTTCTGGGTCGTACAACTCGGCTGAGCCGTCTGTGGTGCCACCGTCCAGGCCGCCGGCTACGAGCACCTCCCCGTCGTCCAACAACGTGGCGGTGTGACCGGAATGTGCCTTCGCCATGGTACCTGTCAGCATCCATGTGCCAAGTTTCGGGTCGAAGAGTTCGGCAGAGTCCAATGCGGTGCCATCCTCCCCGGAGCCGCCCGTAACCAGCACAGTTCCGCCCGTCAAGAGAGTGGCCGCTTGGTTGGAGCGAGCCTCGGTCATGCTGCCCGTGGGGGTCCAGGTGTCGCTCCTCGGGTCGAAGAGTTCAGCCGAGGTGCCATCGTCCTCGGAGCCTCCGGCAACAAGCACGCGACCGTCTGCCAATCGGGTCGCGGTGTGGCGCTCGCGTGCCCAGGTCATGCTCGCGGTCGCGGTCCAGCTTCCGCTCCTTGGGTCAAAGATCTCGGCGGATGCGAGGAGTCCTTCGTCGTTAACTCCTCCGGCGACAAGCACACGGCCATCCAACAAGGCCGTGGCAGTGCCATCCAGACGTGGGACAGTCATGCTTTCGATGCTGATCCAGGATGCCGATGTCGGGTCGAAGAGCTCCGCGGTGTCGAGTGCCCAGGTGCAGAAGTAGCAACTGATGGATGTCAAGAGCGCCCCACCAGCAATGACGACGGTACCGTCGGGCAGGAGCGTGGCCGTGTGACGCCAGCGCGGCTGGATCATGTCGCCGGTCAGAACCCACGCATCGGCTGCTGCGAGCGAGGCCGTTGGCGCCTGGGAGGAAGACGCGTCCGGCGTGCCACTGCTGGTTGGGGTCGGTGAGGGGGACACGCAGCCCGAGAGAGTAATCGCAACGGCCGCGCCGGCCAGGCGCAACCTCAAATGATTCAGCCGATGGGTACGAGACATCATCTGTCCACGCTACCCGTCCGACTGGCGATTCGTTCGATCCGGGCCGCGTTGGGCCGAGAAGTGCGAGTCCCATACAATGGCCCCTCGCGCGCCCGTAGCTCAGCGGACAGAGCGGGTGGCTTCGGACCATCAGGTCGCGGGTTCGATTCCTGCCGGGCGCGCCACCTCCCTCCCATCGGCCACACCGTGTCGCCGTTGCCCAGCGCGCCGCTGATACGATGCGGCCGATGACCGTGGGCGCACGCACCATCGGGGCCGTCACGGCGCGCGCCGCCACCTTCCCGCCCCTCGGAGAGGCCGCGGCATGGTCCCTGCTGGCGCTCGTCGTGTACTGGGTCACCGGGCCGCCGGTGCAGGGCGACATGTGGCCGCCGCTGGCCGATGCGTTCCTGCACGGCAGGCTGTACCTGGCCGAGGATCGGCCGTGGCTGGAGCTGGTGCCGCGCATCGGTGGTGGACAGTACGTGCCGCTCCCGCCCGTCCCGGCGCTGCTCCTGGTGCCCGTGCTCGCCCTCACGAACCCGGCCCTGTGGGGCGGCGAGATCGCGGGCAACGTGTACGCCAGCATCGTGGGCGCGGCGAACGTCGGCCTCGTCTTCTGGCTGCTGCGCGGCTGGGGCGTCGCGCCGTCCGCCGCAGCGCTGGCTCACCTTCGGCTTCGCCTTCACCACCCACTGGTGGGTGGCCGGCATGGCCGGCCCGCATCACTTCGCCGAGACGACCGCCGTCTTCTTCGCGCTGATCACGCTCAACCTTGCCGTTCGGCACCGATGGCCGGTCGTCGGCGGCCTGATGCTCGGGCTGGCGGCGGGGTCGCGGGTGCCGGTCGTGCTGGCCCTGCCCGCCATCCTGGCCCTGTACGGCGACGGCTGGCGACCGACGCGGTCGTGGATCGGGGTGGCATCCGGGCTGGCCCTCCCGCTGCTCGCGCTCGCGGCCTACAACGTGGCGCGCTTCGGCAGCCCGTTCGACTTCGGCTACGCCCACATCCCATCGGGCGACGCCGGCCTGCTGATCACCGACGAGCCGTGGTTCCGCGAGGGCCTGATGTCGATCAGCTACATCCCGCGCCACCTCGAGGTGATGTTCGTACGGTTCTTCGACATCGTCGCCGAGCCGCCGTTCCTCCGCCCCAACATCACCGGCGCCTCGCTGCTGCTCACCGCGCCCTTCATCTTCTGGAGCGTGCTGGCGCGCGGCCGCCTGGTGCTGATCCTGTGGCTGAGCGTGATCCTGGTGATCCTGCCGGACCTGATGTGGGGAACATGGGGCTTCGCCCAGTTCGGCTACCGGCGCATCCTGGACGTGATGCCGCTGCTGATGCTCCTGCTGGCCATCAGGTTCCGGGAGCGGATCGGCTGGTTCCCGAAGGCCACGATCGTGTTCGGCGCGGCGGTCCACCTCTACGCCATCTACGTCTGGAACGTGCTCGGCTTCGTCGCGTGACGGCGACCGCGCCGCTAGTCCTCCAGGTGGAACGGGACGTCGGCCACGATCGTGTTCTTGCGGCCGAAGAGGCGCAGCTTGAGGCGCAGGCTGGTCTGGTTGTGGAGCAGGTTCTCCCACCAGTGGCGGGGCACCACGTCCGCCAGCACCACCACGATGGGGCGCGTCGGATGGAGCGACTGGAGCGCGTCCATGTAGCGCAGCAGCGGGCCGACCAGCGCCCGGTACGGTGACTCCACCACCACCAGCTCCATCGGCCCTCCCAGCGTCTGCCAGTCCTCGCGCAGCTGCTCCGCGGTGTGCGGGTCATTGGTGATGTGGACCGCGGTGGCGTGCGGGGAGATGGTGCGGGCGAAGGCCAGCGCCCGGCGCGCGGGCCGGTCGAGGCGCGCCAGCGGCACGATCACGATCGGGTCGGGCTCGACGTCGTCGTCGCTGCCGGGAACCGCCGCCAGCTGGCGGGACATCGACCGGTAGTGGCCGCGGATCGGCGAGCATCAGGACGATCAGGAGCGGCGCCATGATGATCACCACCCAGGCCCCCGACAGGAACTTCGAGCTGGCCACGATCAGGGCGATGACGCCGGTGGTGGCCGCGCCGAGGCCGTTGATCGCCAGCCCCAGCCGCCAGCCCGGCTCGCGCCGGTGCCACCAGCGACGGACCATGCCCGACTGCGAGAGCGTGAAGGCGACGAACACGCCCACCGTGTAGAGCGGGATCAGGGCGGTCACGCTGGCGTCGAACACGACCAGCAGCAGGGCGGCCAGCCCGGACAGCGCGATGATGCCAGTGGTGAAGGCCAGCCGCTCGCCGCGGAAGCCGAACTGGCGTGGCATGAACCCGTCGCGCGCCAGGAAGCTCGAGAGGCGCGGGAAGTCGGCGAAGCTGGTGTTCGCGGCCAGCGTCAGGATCAGCGCGGTGGCGATCTGCAGGATGATCAGGAACGCCCGTCGACCCCAGACGTGGCGGGCGATGAGCGACAGGATCGTCTGCGCCTCGCTCGGGTCGGGCACGACGCCGATCGAGCTGGCCAGCCAGCTCACGCCGATGAAGAGCGAGCCGAAGATGATGGCGGCGGCCGTCAGCGTCGTCCGCGCATTGCGCCACTCCGGCGGCTTGGAAGGCGGGAACGCCGTCCGAGATCGCCTCGGTGCCGGTCAGCGCCACCGCGCCGGAGCTGAAGGCTCGCAGGATCAGGATCAGGGTCAGGCCGCCGGTGGCCTGCTCCGCCTGCCAACCACGAGGGTGGCGCCTCGAACGTGCCGAGGTCCTGGAAGATGCAGCTGGCGGACCAGACCCCAGCCGATCAGCCCGATCATGGCGACGATGTACAGGTAGGTCGGCGCCATGAAGATCGATCCGGACTCGCGGATGCCGCGCAGGTTGCCGAGCATCAGGATCAGCACGATCGCCGACGCCCATCGACCACCCGCTGGTCGAACAGGCTCGGAACGATCGAGGTGATCGCCGCCACGCCGGCCGAGACCGAGACGGCAACGGTCAGCACGTAGTCGATCAGCAGCGCCGCGGCCGCCATCAGACCGGGCAGGGTCGCCCAGGTTGTCGCTGGCCACGATGTAGCTGCTGGCGCCCTGCGGGTAGGCCTTGATCGTCTGCCGGTAGCTGGTCGCGACGATCGCCAGCACGACGGCGATCAGCAGCGTGAGCGGCATCGATCAGCGAGAAGGCGCCGATCCCGGCCAGGACGAGGATGCGCATCATCTCCTCGGTCGCGTAGGCCGACGAGCTGATGTTGTCGCTGCTGAGGACGGCCAGGGCCTTGACCTTGGTGAGCCGCTCGTGCGTCTCGTGGTCGCTCGAGATCGGCCGGCCGACGAGGACGGTCCGGATCCGGCGCAGCGTCGCGAACCAGCCGCTGCGGCTCCGCAGGGTGCGCTCCGAGGCGATCAGCCGCCCCTCCTCGCCGCGCTCGAACTCGTCCTCGAAGGGCCGCACGATGCGGACATAGGTATCGCCGAGGCGCTGGCCCTTGCGCTTCTCGCGGACCTCGAGCAGTGGGTCGACCCGCGGCTCGTTGGCGTGGCCGCGATCCGTCGGGCGGTTGGAACTCATGCGGCGGGTATTACAGCACTCATCGGCGCCGCGCCGGGCCCGGTCAGTGCTGGCCGAGCGTTCCCCGCACGCGCAATCGATGCTCCGTGCGGCGCGATGTCATGCCTCGACCGCCTCGGCCGGTGCGTAGCTCATCTGCCCGGCGACGCCCCAGGCGAAGCCGAGGAGGGAGGCGACGACCACGATCGCGCCCGCGCCGGCGAACATGACCGGCACCGGGCCGACGTCCACGATGAGCCCCGCCAGCGCGAAGCTGAACGGCGCCAGGCCGACGGAGCCGAGCATCACGATGCTCATCACGCGGCCGCGCATCTCCTCGGCGCGTCCTGCCCTGGAGCCATGAGATGACGTGGACGTTGATGAAGCCGACGCCCAGGCCCATGACCGCCAGCACGCCGAAGGCGATCGGCACGTTCGGCGCGACGCCGACGAAGCGCGAGCCCCAGCCCGAGCCCGACGGCGACGCCCAGGACCACCGCCCCGAGCCGGGGGACGCGCGCGACCGAGCCAGCGCCGAGGGCACCGAGCAGCGCACCCGGCGCCGAACGCGCTCAGCAGGACGCCGAAGGTGGCCGAGCCACCGCCCAGCGTGTGTTCGGCCATGAAGGGAATCCCCACGCTCAGCGGGCCGGTGAAGGCGAAGTTGAAGGCCGCGGTGAGCAGGATCAGCGATCGCACAGGCGGATCGGCCCATGCATACGACGAACCCGGCTCGGATCGTGGTCAGCAGGCTCGGCTTGTCCTCGCCGGTGCCCTCCGCCCGGGTCGCGCGGCGCCCTCCGACCACGAACAGGAGCGCGGTGGCGGCCACGGCGAACGAGAATGCGTCGAATGCGAAGGCGGGGCCGGTCTGGATCAGCGCCACCACCACGCCGGCGATCGCCGGACCGATCAGCCCGGAGAGCTGCTGGCTCCCCTGCAGCAGGGCGTTGGCCGGCGGCAGGGTCTCGTCGTCGACGAGCATCGGCAGGATCGCGCTGATGGCGGGGTAGAAGAGCGCGTCCACCACCCCGAAGGCGGCCGCCATCAGGTAGAGGTGCCACAGCTCGATGCGACCGGACAGCACCAGCGCGGCGACGATCCCGACCAGCACGGCCCGCACGGCGTTGGAGTAGAGCATCAGGCTGCGCGGCGACCAGCGGTCGGAGAGGGCTCCGCCGACCAGCATGAAGATCGCCCGCGGGATGGCGGCCACCATCAGCACGCTGCCGAGCGCGAGCCCCGAGCCGGTGAGCTGGAGGGTGAGCCAGGCCAGCGCCACGAAGTGGAACTGGTCGCCGAGGACCGAGATGGTCTCGCCGGTGAAGAGGAGGCGGAAGTCGCGGACGTGAAACGGCCTTCGCATCTGAGCCCTCTTATTCGATGCTGATCACGACGGAGTCGCCGTCCTCGTCCTCGGTGTCGACGAGCGGCCCGACCTGGTCCGTCTCGACGGCCCGCTCGATGAGCGCGGCGTAGCTGTCGGGGATGCCCGGCACCATCCGCGCCGCCATCGCCGCGAAGGCGAGCGGCACCCGCACGTCGACGACGCGGCGCCCGTGCTCGCTGACCTGGATCCGGATCCGTCGCCCGCGCCCACCCGGCTTGGTGGCGCCGGCCCCGGCGAACGGGTGCTCCGGCGGCGTCCGGCGGGCGAGGCGGAGCCGAGCGCCTGAGCGCCTCGATGATGGGTGCCGCCTCTTCGGCGGTCAGCTTTCCCTCGCTCACCAGGCGCAGCACGGTCGCCAGCTCGTCGCCCATCTCAGGCTCCCCCCGCCAGTCGCCGGGTCGCCTCGTCCACGTCGATCTCGCCGCGCTCCAGGGCGCGCAGCACGTCGAGCTGCGTGGCCTGGTCGGGGACCGCTGGGGCCGGCGCGGCCGACGGCCGCTTCTCCACCACGACGATCCGGCGTGGCCGTCGCACGTCCACGTCGCCGGACATCGAGTTGAAGACGAGCCTGGGGCCGCCGCTGCCGATGATCAGCCGTCGCCGATCGATCTGCCCCTCGAGCCGATGATCGAGCTCGCTGCTGCACGTCGGTCGAGATGCCATGGATCTCGAAGGTCGCATTGCCCAGCAGCCCGACCACCAGGTCGCCGCTCACCGTCTCGACCCGGAAGTCGCCGCCGGCTGCCAGCTCGGCCTCGAGCTCGACGTCGCCGGAGACGGTGTTGGCCTTCAGCGAGCGCAGCAGCGGAGCGGAGATCGAGACGTCGCCGGAGACCGCCTGCACCTGGGCGGCCAGCGGCTGATCGGCGCGGATGGTCGCGTCGCCGGAGACTGTCTCGAGCCGCACCGAGCCCGCCAGCTCGGAGAGCATCAGGTCGCCCGAGACGGTCCGGTAGCGCTGCTCGCCGCTGAAGCCGTTGACCTCCATCTCCGATGAGACGGCGGTCAGGCGCAGTGCAGCGGCAGCCGGGATCTCGGCGACGACGGAGAGCTCGTACATGGCGCGGCCGAAGAGGCGGCCGATTACCGAGCCGACCGACTTCGGGGCGCTGTCGTGGTCCTCGGCGGTGAGGACGCCGTCTGCGCGCTGCACGCGCAGCTGGACCTCCTCGAAGATCCGATCGGCCTCGGCCTCCGACGACGCGCGAGATCTCGAAGGTGGCTCGCAGGTGGGCGTCGCCGCCGGCGATGCCGCGGGCGCGCAGATCGCCCGATGTGACGCTGAGCGACACGCTGCCGCGCTCGCCGACGGTGTGGTCGATGTTCTGGGTGCGGACGTAGGTGCCCATGGCTCAGTCCTGTCCCAGGCCGCGGAGCGCCTCGGCGGCGTCGTCGGCGGAGATCTCCCGGCGCGCCAGGCGCTCGAGGATCGAGCGGCGCTCATCGGCCGCGGTGTCAATGGTTGGGTTGGGTGCGTCGGCCGGGGCCGGCTCGTCGTCCTCGGTTGGGACCGGCGCGTCGCCATCGGCCAGGCCGAGGGCTCGCAGCAGGGACTCGACCCGTCCGCGGACGGTGGGGTAGGAGATGCCGAGCTCGCGCTCGAGGTCCTTCAGGTTGCCGCGTGAGCGGAGGAAGCTCTCGAGGAGGGCGAGCTGTTCTCGGGAGAGTCGACCAAAGCGTCCGACCCCGAACTCGCCCTCCAGGGCTGTGCCACAGCTGCGGCAGTGGAGGCGCGTGATCGCCAGCTCACCCTCGCAGACGGGGCAGGTGGAGATGACGTCGCGTGCCATCTATCGGCGCCCCACCGGGCGGGTGCCCTGGCGGTCGCGGTTGATGCGGAAGATGCGCTTGCCGGCGCCGTCGATGAGCCCCTTGCGGAGCTGCATGTCGCGGATCCGGTCCTCGGTGGCCAGGATCGCGAACTGGAACTGGTTGTCCAACATTGTGGTTCGCTCCTTCAGGTTTGACAGGCGGCCTACTTGTTTTCGTAAGCTCTGGGCGAAGAATAGTACCTTGCTTTCCACTTGTCAATACCTTCTTTCACTTTTCTTTCGCCAGCGCTCAAATTGGCAAGTCACCCTTCGCTTGCGACGCCTGAGCGAGGGCTTTCCGTGGTGTCGAGCTGCCTTCGTGCGTTCGTGCAGCACGAATGCACGAGTGGAACCCGAGGGGAACGGGCGCCGCCCGGCGGGCGGGCATCAGGGCTGGTGACAGGACGCACCGATCGGCTACCATCGGGGTCAAGCCCCATGGACATCAGCCTGCTGCCGTATCGGCCAGACCGTGACGTCTATCGGCTGCTGGGGGTGCCCCCGAGCGCCGGTCGCGTCGAGATCGTGGCCGCCTGTCGCCGGCTGGCGCGCGCCTTCCATCCCGACCGCAACGAGTCGCAGCGCGCCACCGAGGAGATGCAGGTGGTCAACGCGGTCCGTTCCCTCCTGACCGATCCGGAGACTCGGGCCGAGTACGACCAGGAGCGGATCTCGTTCCTCCAGTCGCTGGTCCGCCCGCACCGCGCGGAAGCCCGGGTGCCGCTGCCGGTGGAACGGGCAACGGCACCCGCGCCGGAAAAGCCCCTGGCCCGGACGGCACGCGCCGCCATGGCCGGCATGCTGGCGGCGCTCAGGTCGCTGACGCCGGCCCGCTGCCCCTCGTGCGATGCCCCCGTCGAGCCGAGCTACCGCTTCTGCGGAGGGTGCGGCTCGCCCCGGTAGATCAGGCCTCGCGCGGGTCGATCCGCTCCGGGTCGATCCCCAGCTCGCCGATCGCCTTCACCAGCTCGCCGCGGTCGGCGGCGCCGGTGAGGCACAGCCCGTGGAGCGCCGCGTAGGCGATCTGCTCCGGGCTCACCTCGAAGTGGATGCGCAGCGCCTCGCGGGTGTCGCTGCGGCCGAAGCCATCGGTGCCGAGCACGGTGAAGGGGCGGTCGATCCAGCGCGCCACCATCTCCGGCAGCGCCTTGAGGTAGTCGGTGGCGGCGATGATCGGTCCGGTCGTCGCGCCGAGCTGCTGCACGACGTACGGAATGCGCGGCTCGCTCTCCGGGTGGAGTCGGTTCCAGCGCTCGGCCGAGAGCGCGTCGTTGCGCAGCTGCTGGAACGAGGGGACCGACCACACGTCGGCGGCCACGTCGTAGCGCTCGGCCAGCAGGTCGGCGGCGCGCAGCGCCTGGTGCAGGATCGAGCCCGATCCGAGCAGCTGCACGCGACGCGACCCGCGCTCGGCCGCTCGCACGCGGTAGAGGCCGCGCAGCACGCCCTCCTCCACGCCCTCGGGCTTGGGCGGCATGGCCCAGTTCTCGTTGTAGAGGGTCAGGTAGTAGAAGATGTCCTCGCCCGGCTCGCCGTACATCCGCCGGATCCCCTCACGCACGATGATCGCCAGCTCGTAGGCGAAGGCTGGGTCGTAGGCGAGGACGTTGGGCAGGGTGCTGGCCAGGATGTGGCTGTGCCCGTCGTCGTGCTGGAGCCCCTCCCCGGTGAGCGTGGTGCGGCCGGCGGTGGCGCCCATCATGAAGCCCCGTCCGCGGGCGTCGCCGAAGGCCCAGATCTGGTCGCCGGTGCGCTGGAAGCCGAACATCGAGTAGAAGGTGTAGAACGGGATCATCGGCTCGCTGTGGGTGGCGTAGCTGGTCCCCGCGGCGGTGAAGTCGGCCATGGCGCCGGCCTCGGTGATCCCCTCCTCGAGGATCTGCCCGTCGATCGACTCGACGTAGGAGAGGAGCAGCTCCTTGTCGACGGCCGTGTAGCGCTGGCCGAGCGGGTTGTAGATGCCCACCTCCTTGAAGAGGGGATCCATGCCGAAGGTGCGCGCCTCGTCGGGGATGATCGGCACGATGCGGCGCCCGATCCCCGGGTCGCGGACCAGGTTGCGGATCAGCCGGCTGAAGGCCATGGTCGTGCTGGCCGGTCGATCGGCGCCGGCGAAGAGCTCCTTGTAGGCGGCCTCGTCGGGGGCCGGCAGCGGCGCCGAGCGAACCAGCCGCCGCGGCACGAGGCCGCCGAGCTGCCGGCGTCGCTCGAGCATGTAGGCGATCTCCGGGGAGTCGGCGCCGGGGTGGAAGTAGGGCGCCTCGGCGAGCTGGTCGTCGGGGATCGGCAGCTCCAGGCGGTCGCGGAAGATCTTCAGCTCGTCGACGGTGAGCTTCTTGGCCTGGTGGGTGACGTTGCGCGCCTCGATGCCGGGGCCGAGCGTCCAGCCCTTCACCGTCTTGGCCAGGATCACGACCGGCGCACCGGTGTGCGCGACCGCCGCCGCGTAGGCGGCGTAGACCTTGCGGTAGTCATGCCCGCCGCGCCGCAGCTTGGCCAGCGCGTCGTCGGAGAGGTGCGCCACGAGCGCGCCCAGGCGCGGATCGGGGCCGAAGAAGTGCTCGCGAACATAGGCACCATCGGCGATGGAGAGGCGCTGGTAGTCGCCGTCGAGGGTCTCGTTCATCTTGGTCAGCAGCACGCCGTCGCTGTCGCGCGCCAGCAGGTCGTCCCACTCGGACGCCCAGATGACCTTGATCACGTGCCAGCCGGCCCCGCGGAAGGTCGCCTCCAGCTCCTGGATGATCTTCCCGTTGCCGCGCACCGGCCCGTCGAGGCGCTGCAGGTTGCAGTTGACGACGAAGGTCAGGTTGTCGAGCCCCTCGCGGGCGGCCAACCCCAGGGCGCCGAGCGCCTCCGGCTCGTCCATCTCCCCGTCGCCGGTGAACGCCCAGACCCGGCTGGCCGACGTGTCGGAGATGCCCCGCGCGGCGAGGTAGCGGTTGAAGCGCGCCTGGTAGACGGCAGCCATCGGGCCCAGGCCCATGCTGACGGTGGGGAACTGCCAGAAGTCGGGCATGGTGCGCGGGTGCGGATACGAGGGGAGGCCGGTCCCCGGGCCGCCGGTCTCGCGCCGGAAGTGGTCGAGCTGCTCGGTGGAGAGGCGTCCCTCAAGGAACGCGCGCGCGTAGATGCCCGGTGCTGCGTGCCCCTGGAAGAAGATCTGGTCGCCGGCCCCGCCGTCGTCCCGGCCGCGGAAGAAGTGGTTGAAGCCGACCTCGTACAGGCTGGCGGCGCTGGCGTAGGTCGAGAGGTGGCCGCCGATCCCCTCGAAGCGCGAGTTGGCCCGCAGCACCATGGCGAGCGCGTTCCAGCGGATCATGCGCCGGATCCGATGCTCCATCTTCTCGTCGCCGGGGAAGGGCGGTTCCTGCTCCGTCGAGATGGTGTTCACGTAGCGGGTCTGGGTGAGCGGCGGCAGCCCGACCTGGAGCTGGCGGGCGCGCTTGAGCAGCTTGTAGACGATGAACCGCGCTCGCTCGGGACCGGCCTGGGACACCACCGCGTCGAGGGAATCCAGCCACTCCTGCGTCTCCGTCGAGTCGACGTCCGGCAGCTGCTGCTTGAACTGGTCGAAGATCTCGTGCATGCGGCGCACATGGTACAGACCGATGCCGGGGTAGACTCAGACCGATGTCTCGCGAAGAGCGGCGCGCCTATCAGCGCATGACCAAGAAGCAGGATCCGTACGCGCTTCCGGCAACCGGCGCGGCGCGGGCCCGCATCCAGCGCCAGGAAAAGCTCAAGGCGCGCAGGGCCGCCGGCGCCGCCGCATCTCGCGGTGGGCTCTCCCGACGATTCCTGTACTGGACCTTTGGCGGGGCTGCGGGGGTCGGGCTGATCGCGTTCTCGCTCGCCTGGCCGCACATGCCGCTCGCCGCCTACGTGGGGCTCGGCGTCGGCGTGGCCTGGATCGCCGCCGGCTTTGGCCTGCGCGCGCTCGCCGGCCGCGCCGCTCCGCGGCCCTAGCCTGCCGCGCCCGGCGGGGGATCGACCTTGACCGGACTCCCCGGAGCGGCGCTCCTCGTCGTCCTCGGCTACCTGATCGGGGCGCTGCCCTTCGGGCTGCTCGTCGGCCGGCTGGCGGGCGGCGTCGACCTGCGCCAGCACGGATCGGGCCGCACCGGCGCCACGAACGCGCTGCGCACCGTCGGCCTCGCCGGCGCGGTGGCGACCTTCCTGCTCGACCTCGTCAAGGGCGTGGCTGCCGTCCTCGTGGCGCGGTGGCTGTACGACGCCGGCCCGGGCGGCTCGCCTGACTGGGTCGCAGCGGCCGCGGGGGTCGCGGCGATCGCCGGGCACATTCGCTCGGTCTTCATCGGCTTCAAGGGGGGCCGCGGCGTGGCGACCTTTGCCGGCGCGATGCTGGTGACCTCGCCATGGACCGTGGCGGTGGTGGTGCCGCTGGTGGCGCTCATCGCGTGGCGGTGGCGGATCATCTCGCTCGGGTCGCTCACCGGCACGCTCCTCGCCCCGGTGATCACTGCGATCTTCGTCCCGCTCGGCCAGGCGACCTGGGCCGGCGTGGCGCTGGGGGTGGGAGGCGCGGCGCTCGTCACGGCGGCCCACGCCGACAACATCGCTCGCCTGCGGGCCGGCACCGAGCGCAGGATCGGGCAGTGAGCGACGCTCGACCGCGCGCGCGGATGACCACGCTGCCGAACCTGCTGGGGCTGGCCCGCATCCTCGCCACCCCGGTCGTGGTCGCGCTCCTCTTGCTGCCGTTCCCGGGAGCCGGGCTGATCGGCTGCGTGGTCTTCATCGTGGCCGCCATGACCGACTACTTCGACGGCCGCATCGCGCGCGCCCGCGGCCAGGTCTCGCCGCTCGGCATCTTCCTGGACCTGACCGCGGACAAGGTGCTGGTCGCCGGGGTGCTGATCGCCATGGTCGAGGTGGGGCTGCTGCCGACCTGGATCGTGGCCACGCTGCTGGTCCGCGAGCTGGTGGTGCAGGGCGTCCGGCAGCTGGCCGCCTCGGCGAACGTGGTGATCTCCGCCCGCGGGCTCGGGAAATGGAAGGCGTTCGGCACCAACGTGGCCATCGGCGTGCTGCTGCTCGCCTTCGACGCGCGGACCGGCGGGCCGGTCGGCCGGGTGCTGGAGGCGTCGACGGTCCAGGCGATCGGCTTCTGGCTGGCGGTCCTGGCGGCGGTGCTGGCCGTCGTCTCAGGGGTCGCCTACCTGCGCGGGGCGCTGCCCATCCTGCTGGGGGAGGAGCGCGCCGGCTAGGCCGGCTGGAAGTCCTCGACCCGCCGCAGGTTCACGATCAGGACCTCGACCGTCTCGTCCGGTCCGTCGCCGCGGCGGAAGGTGGCGCGCGTGACCGGCAGGAATCGGCGCGTGGCGCGCAGGATCGGGTCGTCCAGCTCGTGCGGCCGAAGGTGCGCGGTGCCGGACACCTGGTAGCTCCCGGCGCGGATGAAGACGGCGTGCTTGTTGGTCGGCAGCCGCACCGCCGGAGGGCTGACGTGGGGCGGGGGGACGACCAGTGTCAGCTCGTCGGGGAAGACATCGGTCCAGCCCTGGTTGACGCCCGCCGGCAGGAAGGAGAAGGGTTCACCGCTCTGCAGGATGTCGGTCATGCGCTGGCCCTCGGTGCGGACCCAGCCCCGCAGATCGAGCTCCTCGGTGACGAGGCGGACCGGCTCCAGCTCGTCGATGGGGGTGTTCATGGTGCGGCTCCCGGTGCTTCCGCCGACTCTACTCCGACGGGGGATCCGATGCCGGACGCCGGGTGGTGAGGCCGGGGTCGTGCGTCGGAGCAGGCTCGCCCGGAGACACCCTAATGGACGCAGCCTCCCGTTTCGGATCCACTGGGCGGCACTTTCTGCCGGCTGACCCCTGATCTGGGTCCACCCCGTCGCACCAGACCCGGCTTCAGGCCCGATAGGGGATCAGGGCGCGCGCCTCCGGCCCGCGTCTGGCCGGCACCCGTACCCCCTACTTGATGAGCCGATGCTCCAGGCGGTTGAGGGCGATCCACATCGCGATCGCGCCGAAGGCGACCAGGTAGGCCAGGTCCCACAGCTCGTGCCAGCCCACCAGGCCGGTGGCCAGGCCGCGCAGCAGCCCGACCGCGTGGAAGAGCGGCGTGAGCTCCATCGCCAGCTGGATCGGCGCCGGGTAGAGGCTGATCGGGAAGAAGGTGCCGGAGAACAGGAACATCGGCATCACCACCAGGCCCATCGGCAGGTCGAAGTCCTGCACGGTGCGCAGGTAGGCGGTGGTCGCCAGGCAGGCGGCGCTGAACGAGGCACCGATGAGGATCGAGGCGGGGATGACGAGGAAGAGCATCGGGGACAGCACCAGGCCCATCCCGATCATGACCAGCACGAACGCGAACACGTAGAGGGTCCCGCGGAAGAGCGACCAGAGCATCTCGCCGACGGCGATCTCGCGGATCCCGAGCGGCGTGGCCAGGATGGCGTCGTAGGTCTTGCTGAAGTTCAGCTTGAAGAAGACGTTGAAGATCGACTCGGCGATCGCCCCGTTCATGCTGGCCTGGGCGAGCAGCGCCGGCGCCACGAAGGCCGCGTACGAGATCACGCGCCCATCCGACAGGGTCAGGTCGCCCACCAGCGTGCCGAGCCCGTAGCCGATCCCCAGCAGGTAGAAGAGCGGCTCGAAGAACCCTGAGAAGATGACCATCCAGCCGCGCTTGTAGACGAGCAGGTTGCGCTGCACCAGGCGTCGCGACCGGAGGAGCGAGGCGACGACCCGGGAGCCGGAGGACGGGGCGGGCGCCGGGCGGGCGATGGCGGTCACTTGACCAGCCTCCGCCGCAGCATCAGAAACGCGATGTACCCGGTGACCGCCAGGAAGACGATCAGGTAGGCGACGTGCAGCGGCCAGGTGGCCGGCATGCTGTCGAGCACCGCGCCACGCACGAGCGCCACGCCGTGGTAGAGCGGGGTGGTGGCCGCCACCCACTCCACCTGGTCGGGCAGCTGCGAGACCGGGAAGAAGGTCCCGCTGAACAGGAAGAGCGGGTTGATCACGAAGCGGAAGAGCGCCGCGAAGCCCGAGTCGTTGTGACGCGTGGCCGAGAAGGCGATGATCGGCGCCGCGAAGCAGAGGCCGGTGATCACCGCGGCCGGGATGGCGAGCACCGCCAGCGGGCTGCGCGGGATGGAGAAGAGGGTCAGGACCACCATGAACACGGTCGCCATGGTGGTCAGCCGGAAGCCGATCCAGCCCAGCTCACCGATGAGCAGGTGGTGGACCTGCATCGGGGTGGCCAGGATCGCCTCGTAGTTCCGCCGCCAGCTGATCTTGCCCATGATCGGGTAGGTCGACTCGAAGCTGGCGGTCTGCATGCAGGAGCTGGCCAGGATCCCCGGGCCGAGGAAGTGGAGGTAGTCGACCCCACCGAGCAGCGCGCTCCCCCCGCTGGCCACCAGGCTGCCGAGCCCGATCCCCATGGCGGTCAGGTACAGCATCGGCGTCAGGAAGGAGCCGAAGAGGCTGCCGCGCCAGGTGCGCCGATAGACGAACAGGTTGCGCTGGAGCACGCGGGCCGCGCCGGTGATGGCACCGATGACGCCGTGCCGGCCGAGGCCGGAGGGGGGTCGAGGCGCCGCGATGACCGCCATCACTCCACCAGGGAGCGGCCGGTGAGCCGCAGGAAGACGTCCTCGAGCGTGGCGCGCCGCACGAGTGCGCTCTCGATCGGGATCTCGCGGGCATGCACCTCCTCGAGCGCCTGCTCGCCGTCCGCCGCGTAGAGGAGGTACCGATCCGGCAGCT
This sequence comes from uncultured Chloroflexia bacterium, assembly GCA_963782015.1. Classification (GTDB taxonomy): domain Bacteria; phylum Chloroflexota; class Limnocylindria; order QHBO01; family QHBO01; genus CF-167. The sequence goes on along the minus strand of CAWAHY010000004.1, from coordinate 36,228 downwards.
CCTCGATCCGCTCGGCGAGGCCGTCGAGGCGACCGTCGAGCCCGGCGCGCAGCGCCTCGGGGATGCGCAGCTCGAGCACCTCTTTCGTCGCGTACTGCTCGATCAGCTCGCGCGGCGTCCCGGCGGCCACGATCTCCGCCTTGTCCATCACCACCAGCCGGTCGCAGAGCTGCTCGGCCTCGTCCATGTAGTGGGTGGTGATGATCAGCGTGGCGCCGCGCTGCTTGAGCCGGTAGAGGCGTTCCCACAGCAGGTGGCGCGCCTGCGGATCGAGCCCGGTGGTCGGCTCGTCGAGGATCAGCAGCTCCGGCTCGTTGATGAGCGCCCGGGCGATCGTCAGGCGCCGCTTCATGCCGCCGGAGAGGGGCTCCACCTGGTCGCCGGCCCGCTCGGAGAGCTGCATGAATTCGAGCAGGTCCAGGGCCCGCGGGCGCGCCACTGACATCGGCAGGTCGAAGTAGCGCGCGTACATGAGCAGGTTCTCGAGGACGGTCAGCTCCGCGTCGAGGTTGTCGGTCTGCGGGACAACCCCGAGGCGGGCCTTGATCTGCGCCGCCTGGCTGCGTGGGTCCATGCCGATCACCGTCAGGTCGCCCTCGGTCACGGGGCTGGCGCAGGCGATCATGCGCATGGTGCTGGTCTTGCCCGCGCCGTTCGGACCCAGGAACCCGAACGCCTCGCCGGTGCGCACGTCGAAGTCCACGGCGTTGACGGCCGTGAAGCTGCCGAAGCGCTTCGTCAGCGCGCGGGCATGGACGAGGACCTCGTCGGTCGGGGGCATTCGCCGATTCTAGCGGGGCCAGGGTGGGTGGGGCCGCCAGGGGTCTGGGCGCGTCGGAGCCCGCTCGTGCAGGCGTGCAGCACGAAAGCACGTTCACCGCGGCGAGCAACGAGTTCATCGGCGGCGGCCGGGACATCCGCGAGCGATGGTCTGGCCTAGACTCGCCGCATGGGACTCCTGACCTTCGGCATCAACGTCACGCTGGACGGCTGCGTCGACCACCGGGAGGGAATCGCCGACGACGAGACGCACGCCTTCTTCACCCGCCTCATGGACGAGGGCGGGGCGATGCTGTGGGGCCGCGTCACCTACGAGATGATGGAGAGCTACTGGCCGGCGGTCGCCCGCGGCGACGAGGAGGCGCCGCCGGCGATGCGCGAGTGGGCGGTCAAGCTGGAGGCCAAGCCGAAGTACGTGGTGTCGTCGACGCGAAAGGACTTCCCGTGGACCAACAGCCACCACATCGCCGGCGACCTGCGCACGGGCGTGCAGAAGCTCAAGGACGCGACCCCGGCCGGCGTGCTCCTCGGTAGCGGCAAGCTCGCGACCGAGCTGGACCGGCTGGATCTGATCGACGAGTACATCTTCCTCGTCCAGCCCAGGATCGCCGGCCACGGCCCGACCTTGTACCAGAGCGGGCTGCCCAGCACGCGACGGCTCGAGCTGGTCTCGGCGAAGCCGCTCCGCAACGGCGCGGTCGCCACGCACTACCGGCGCGCGCGCTGACTCAGAGCAGCCCCATCGCGCCCAGCGTCGGGGTCCGGGTGGACGCCGCCGGCTACTCCCCGCGAATGGGCGCGCCCAGGCTGACGAGAAGCTCGTCCAGTTGCTCGAACGTCTCTCCCATCGCATCCGCGGCCCCGCCAGCGGCGTCGAGAGCTTCCTGCGAGGGATAGAGCTCGTGCATGACCAGCAGCGTCTTGCCGCCTTCTTCCGCGAAGGTCACCGTCGTGACGGAACCCTCGTCACTCTCCTCATTGGTCCAGACGAGGCGCGAGTGCGGTGTTACTTCCTTGTACGTGCCGAAGAACGCCGCCTGTGAGTCCCCGTGTGCGAACTCCAAGCGGTACCTGCCCCCGACACGGACATCCATTTCGCAGGAAAGCAGGGACATTCCCAACGACTTCGGCACCCACCACTGCCTGAACAGCTCGGGCTTGGTCCACGCCTCGAACACGAGGCGCGCCGGGCCGTTGAACGTTCGCGTGACGACGAGCTCACGCTCGGACTTCCGCTCCACCGTCGTACGGTTCTTCATGGGGGCAACCTCACTCTCTCTTCCTGCGTCCGCGTCCACCGACCTTCTCCTTCCGTTTCAATTCGTCGACAACCTTGTCCAGCTCGTCGAAGCGTGCGTCCCAGAGCTGGCGGTATCTCTCGATCCACGCAGCTTCCTCCTCCAGTCGGCGCGGGCCGAGCTTGCAGGTCCGCACGCGCCCGACCTTCTCCGTGGTGACCAGCCCCGCCTGCTCCAGGACGCCGACATGCTTCTTCATGCCCGTGAGGGTCATGCGGAATTTCTCGGCAAGGTCCGTGATCGAAGCGTCTGCACGCCCGAGCTGCTCCAGAACGCCACGTCGGGTGGCGTCGGAGAGCGCGCCGAACGAGACATCGAAGCGGGTCTGGGCATACTGAACCATGTGGTTCAGTATTTACCACATGGATAGGCGGCACGCAAGGGGAGGCCGTTCGGCACTGTCCCGCCCGCCGCCGGTCTCCGTACCGTGCCGCCATGGCCGAGACCGCCGACGCGATCATCGTCGGGGCAGGGGTGCATGGCGCCTCCCTCGCCTTCCATCTCGCCGAGCTGGGGATGCGTCCGCTCGTCGTGGAGCGGGCCGTGGTGGCGAGCGGCGCGACGGGACGCTCGAGCGGCCTCGTGCGCATGCACTACGACGTGGAGGCCGAGGCACGCCTGGCCTGGCGCTCGCACGCCTACTTCAGCGACTGGGCGACACGAGTCGGCGGCGAGTGCGGCTTCACCACCGTGGGCTTCCTGCAGATGGTGCCGCCGCGCGAGGTCGCCGCGCTGCGCGCCAACACCGCCATGCAGCAGCGGATCGGGATCGTGACCGAGATCGTGGATGCCGATGCGGTCCGCCGGCTGGTGCCGGGGATCGAGATCGCCGATGACCAGGTGGCCGCCCTGGAGCCGCTCTCCGGCTACGCCGATCCGACCCAGACGTGTGGCTCGCTGGTCGCGGGGGCCATGGCACGTGGGGCGCGGCTCATCCAGGGCTGCGCCGTCACCGGCGTGCGGGTGGTCGGTGGCCGGGTGGTCGGCGTGGACACGTCGCGCGGTTCGTTCGACGCGCCGATCGTGGTGGACGCCGCCGGGGCCTGGGCGGGGCGCGTGGCGGCGATGGCCGGCCTGGAGCTCCCCCTGAAGGTGTGGCGCCACGACGTCGCCTATGTGCAGCGCCCGCCCGACATCGCGCGGCATCCGGCCTTCATCGACTTCGAGCATGCGTTCTACGCCCGACCGGAAGGGGAGTTGCTGACCCTGGTGGCGCTGGAGGACGGCAACCCGATCTCTCTCGATGCCGATGCGCCGGTTGACGCGGCGGCGCCAGGGTTCATCGAGAAGGCGGCCGAGCGGGTGGTCCGGCGGCTCCCCGAGTTCGCGCGCGCGGGGCTCCATTCGGCCCACTCCGGCCAGGACGGGATCACGCCCGACCAGCACCCGATCATCGGTCCCGCCGGGCCGGACGGATTCTGGCTCGACTGCGGCTACTCCGGCACCGGCTTCAAGACCGCCCCGGCGGTGGGCGCCAGCCTGGCGCAGCTGCTCGATCGACGGGCTGGGCGCCAACGATGACCTGGCGATCTACCGCCTCGAGCGCTTCGCGGCGGGGAAGCCGATCGTGGGCGAGCACCCGTACGCCTTCATGTGGAGGTAGGCGGGGGCGGCCGCCAGCCCTGAGCGGCCGGTGCTAGCCTCTCGCCCGTGAGCGTCGAGGCGGGCCGGTTCGTGATGGACGGTCAGCGCCTGCCGTACGAGCCGGGCGACACGGTCGCCGTGGCGGTCGTCCGAGCGGGGGAGCACCCCCTCCACGGCGGCACGCTCTGCCTCGCCGGCGACTGCGGCAACTGCGTCGCCGAGGTGGATGGGATCGCCTACGTGCGGACCTGCCTCACGCCCGCACGTGCGGACCTGGAGGTGCGGCGCCATCCCGCGGCCGGGCCGCCCCCGTGGCGACCGCCCACTGAGCGTGAGCGGCACGTATCGGTCCGGCGGGAAGAGGCGGATCTCGCGGTGATCGGCGGCGGGGCGAGTGGGCGGGCAGCAGCCGCCGACGCGGAGGCGAGCGGCCGGGCGGTGATCCTCCTGGACGCCGCGGACGGGAGCGAGGTGGTTGCCGTGTATGCCGGCCCCACCGTCATCGCGCGCACCCCCGAGGGAATGCTCCACGTCCGCGCGCGGGAGGTCGTGGTCGCGACCGGCGCGGCGGAGATTCACCCGGTCTGCGCCGGCAACCGGCTGGCGGGACTGGTCACCGCGCGCGCGGCAACGCAGCTGCACGCGGCCGGCGTGGACCTCGGCGTGGCCGTGGCGGTGGGGGAGGTACCGGACGGCGTGCCGTGCACGACACTCCCCGGTGAGCTGGTGCGGATCGAGGGCGAAGAGCGCGTCACCGGCGTCGTGACCCGGGACGGCGGCCACGAAACGAGCACCCCCTGCGACACGCTGATCCTGGGCCTCGGCCGCGCCCCCCGTGACGTGCTGGCGCGGATGGCGGGCAGCGTCCCGGTGCGCGTGGTGGGGGCAGCCGCCGAGACCTTCCCCCTCCCCCCGCCGCCGACCAGCGGGATCGTCTGTCCCTGCGCAGGGGTCGGCGTCGACGACCTGGAGGCGGTCTGGGAGCGCGGCTTCACCGAGCTGGAGCTGGTGAAGCGGGCGAGCCTGGCGGGGACCGGCACCTGCCAGGGGGCGGTCTGCCTGCCCCACGTGCGCGCGTGGATCGCGGCGAAGACCGGCGAGACGCCGGCCCCGTTCACCGCGCGGCCCGCCTCGCGCCAGATCACGCTGGGCGAGGCCGCCGCGGACTTCCACATCGACGCGTTCCGGCGCACGCCCCTGCACGACGAGCACGTCGCCCTGGGCGCCCGGATGGACCGATTCGGGGGCTGGTGGCGCCCCTGGCACTACGGCGATCACCTCGCCGAGTACCGCGCGGTGCGCACCGCCGTCTCCCTGGGCGACGTCAGCACCCTCGGCAAGTTCGTGGTCGCCGGGCACGATGCGGTCGAGTTCCTCCAGCGCCTCTACCCGACCGATGTCTCGACCATCCGCAACGGCCGCTCGCGCTACGCGCTCCTGCTCAACGAGCGCGGCCACGTCATCGACGACGGGATGATCTGCCGCGAGGCCGATGACCGCTTCGTCCTGACCTTCACCACCGGCGGGGCGGGCAACGCCGAGATGTGGATGCGCGACTGGATCGAGACCTGGGGCCTCAACGTGCTCCTCCTCGACCGGACCATGTCCCTCGCCGCCATCAACGTCACCGGCCCGCGCGCCGCGGAGCTGCTGGCCCGGGTGGGTCTCGCGGAGCCACCGCGCTTCCTCCAGCACCTGCGCGCGGAGGTCGCCGGCGTCCCATCCCACGTGATGCGTCTCTCCTTCACCGGCGAGGCCTCGTTCGAGCTGCATCACCCTGTCGATCGGTCAGTCGAGCTGTGGCGCGCTCTCATGGCCGCGGGAAAGGACCTCGCGATCGCCCCCCACGGCCTGCAGGCGCTCTTCGCGCTTCGATTGGAGAAGGGGCACGTGATCATCGGCATGGACACCGAGCTCGACACGACCCCGCGCCGGCTCGGCATGGACTGGGCCGTGAACATGGAGAAGCCATTCTTCGTGGGCCGCGACGCGCTGGCGCGCACCGCACAGCTGGAGGATCGGCGCCGGCTGGTCGGCCTGACCATGGCCGATGCCGCTCCCACCGAGGGCAGCCCCATCTGGTCGGACGGCGACGTGATCGGCCATGTCACGTCGGCGTTCACCTCGCCGAGCGTCGGGCGGGCGGTGATGCTCGGCTGGCTGAAGCGCGCCCCGTTCCCGGAGCGCGTCGAGATCGACGGGCGCCCGGCTCATGTCGCGACGCCACCCTTCTACGACCCGGAGGGGCTCCGTGCGCGCGCCTGAGCGGCTCACCGGCCTGCGCGTCGTCGCGGCTCCCGCGGTGCTCGACGGCCTGGCCTGGCCCGATGGCGTGGCTGCCCTTCGGCTCGCGTCGGACGACCTGTTCGCGCTGGGGGCGACGGAGGCCGTCGCGGCCGACGCGATCGTCGAGGACGAGCGCGGCTTCGTCGGCTGGTGGCTCACTCCCGAGGAGCTCCACGACCATCTCCTCGAGCACATCGACTGGCCCCTCCCGGCCGAGCGCCCGGCCCTTGCCCAGGGGCTGATCGCCGGGGTGCCGGCCAAGCTCTGGCTCACCCACGACCGCGTGCTGCTGCTCACCGCGGCCGCCTACGCCCACGAGCTGGAAGATCGGCTGCCATGAACGAGTTCGTCGAGACCCTGCTCGACCTCGAGTGGCACGCCCCGAAGCGCTCGTACGACGTCGTCATCATCGGCGCCGGAGGTCATGGGCTGGCGACCGCCTACTACCTCGCCACCCGGCACGGGATCACCAACGTGGCGGTGCTCGAGGCCGACTACATCGGCTCGGGCAACAGCGGCCGCAACACGACCATCATCCGGGCCAACTACGGGATCCCCGAATCGGTCCGCTTCTACCAGCACAGCGTCGACCTGTACGCGACCCTGGAGGAGGAGACCGGGGCGACGATCATGCACTCCACCAAGGGGCTGCTGTGGCTGGCGCACACCGAGATGGCGATGCGCGCCGAGCGCTCCCGGGTGCTCATGAACCAGGCCTGTGGCGCCGAGACCGTGATGATCACGCCGGAGGAGGCGAAGCAGCTCTGTCCCGCGCTCGACCTGACCGGCGGCGGGCGGTACCCGGTGCTCGGCGCGTCCTACCACCCCGGCGGCGCGACGGCCCGTCACGACCGGGTGGTGTGGGCCTATGCCCAGGGAGCCATGCGGCGCGGCGTGGACGTTGTGCCGCACAGCCCCGTGACGGGGTTGCTGCGGGATCGTGGCCGGGTGGTCGGGGTCCAGACCGATGCCGGACCGATCTCCGCGGGCGTGGTCCTCTCCGCGGTCGGCGGCAATGTCACGACCGTGGCGGCCATGGCCGACCTGCGCCTGCCGATCCGCACGCACCCGTTGCAGGCGCTCGTGACGAACGCCTACGCGCAGGGCTTCGGCCCGATCGTCGCGTCCTCCGAGCTGCTCTGCTACGTCTCCCAGACGGCCCGCGGGCAGATGCTGATGGGCGCCGAGTTCGACTCGCAGCCCTCGTACTCGCTCGCCTCGTCGTACGAGTTCCTGCAGAGCGTGTCGGCCAAGGTGACGCACCTCCTGCCGTTCCTGCGCGACCTGCGCGTGCTGCGGCAGTGGGCGGGCATCTGCGATATCAGCCCTGACTACTCGCCGATCATGGGCTTCACCGGCGTTCCCGGGCTCCTCATCACGACCGGCTGGGGGACGTGGGGCTTCAAGGCGATCCCCGCCGGGGGAGAGGCGATGGCCGAGCTGATCGCGACGGGGGCCGTGCCGGCGCTGATCGCGTCATTCGGGCTGGGGCGCTTCGCCGCGGACCACGCCATGGCCGACCAGGGATCGGCGGGGACGCGCTGATGCTGTGGATCACCTGTCCCACCTGCGGTGAGCGGCCGGTCAGCGAATTCCGCTTCGGCGGCGAGCTTCCGTCCGTGCCGGACTGGGTCGTTGGCGCGGAGGCGCGCAACGTCGACTACGTCTGGATGGTCAACAACGTTCGCGGCGTCTCCACCGAGCGCTGGTTCCACGCCGCCGGCTGCCGCCGCTGGCTGACCCTGACCCGCGACACCATGACGGATACTGTGGTGGGATGAGGGGATCGCCGCCGCAGCCTTCGCGAGCGCGACTGATGAGGATCGGTCTCCTGGCGCTCGGGATTCTTGCGGCGTTTGTCCTCGTCGGCATCGGGCTGTGGGTTCTCTCGCGCCCTGGTTCCGCCACGTCGAGCGCGGAACCCTCGACGACGTCGCCCACGTCGCAGGCGCCAACCGCCGAAGCAACCGCCAGCGCCAATGCTTCGGTGCCTCCCCCGTCAGTACTGCCCACCCCTCGTGCGAATCCCGAGACGGGAACCGACCTCGCCTGGGAGCGGGTCGCCACGTTTGCGAATGCTCCGAACGTGCAGGTCCACGATGTCGCCGCCGGACCCGGTGGATATGTTGCGGTCGGCGTCTACATCGATGGCGAGGTGACCGAGCTCGGGTACGAGGGGCAACCGCGGCCGGCTATCTGGCGCTCTGCCGACGGCCTGGCCTGGCAGGAAGTGGATACGGGAGCATTCGGAACTCGAACACCCTTTTCGATCGCCGGTGATAGCACGCGCTACATCGTCCTCGCCTATGACGGCGACCGAACGCTGTTGTTTCGGTCTGACGACGGGCTGAACTGGGAGCCGATCGCTGGGCAGCCCATCATTGACGATGCCCGCGCGTGGGAGATCGTCCCTCAGCCCGATGGCTCCGGCTTCATTGCCCTGGCCGCTCTCCTCAATAACGGCCATCTCTCCCTGTGGAGCTCTCCCGACGGAGCGCTCTGGGCCGAGAACCTGGAGGTTCTCGACGGCGCCGAGCCGATCCGCCTAGCGATTAGTCCCACTGAGGCCCTGGCGTTCGGTTACGGCGCCCTTCAGCTGGACCAGTCCATCTCCCCCGCCTCATGGGCCTCGGCGGCCGGGTCGGACTGGGAGCGTCACGATCCGCCGACTGCGGGCCACGGTGGCCTTGAAGTCGCTGCTCCAAGCCCTGCCGGCTGGTTTGCTGCGGGCTATGTCGACGGCAAGGGAATCGTGGTCTGGTATTCGCCCGATGGGCGGACGTGGACTGCGCTCGGTGACCAGCCTGAGCTCCGTACGGACCACGAGGGCGACACGGGATCGGTCGGCGTGGCCTTCTCCTTCGCCGGCTCCGAGTATCTGTTCGGCTACGCGAGCTGCTGCGGTGGCCCGCCGCAGCGAACCTACGTGTCGGGCGACAGCAGGCACTGGGCGAGGGTCGCCCGCGATGAGTCAGTCGCCGACGTCCATTTCGGGGCAGTCCTCCCGGAAGGCGATCGGGTTGTGGCCATCGGCAATACGCTTGGGAGTGGCGGGCTGGGCGGAACGGCGGGCATCTGGATCGGCCGGCTGCCGTAGCTCAGCGCCCGGTGGAGCGGTCCTCGATCTCCCAGGCGTGGTCGAGCGCGTGCCAGGCAGAGCGACGGACGAAGTAGCGCGGCGCCCACGCCCGGAGCGTGTTGCGCGGATCGGCGATCGGCGTGCCCTGCGCGCGCGCGGCGAGGGCCGCCAAGGCAGTTTCTCGCACGGTAGCCATCCGGTCGGTGGGCGCGGCGCCGGGCGTGCGCGGGGCCTTGCTGCCAAGGCCCGCCAGGTACGCCTCCTCCGCCCCGAGCATGTGGTCCTCCAGCTTGGGCAGGTCACGGCCGCCGCCGCGCGGCCCCTTCGTCAGCTCGATGCCCGCCTCGTCCGCCTGGCGCCAGGCGATGTCGAACGCCTGCCAGCTCGCGCTGAGCAGCCGCGACTGGCGGTCGAGCTCCGCGGCGTCCACCGGGCGGTCGTCGGCCTTCGGCGCAATGCCGGGCGCGCCGAAATCTGTCGTGGCATTGCCGGTCAGGCGCTCGACGACGTCAAGGTCGCCCACCTTCGGCGGGGTCAAGCCGGCCGCCTCGACCACCCGCCGGTAGCGTGCCGCGTACGCGAGCAGCGCCGCCAGCGCCTCCTCCTCGCCGCGGCCTGATCGGCACCAGCCCGGCCAGTCGATGGCCCCCGCGAAGGTGCGCTTGGCCCCGATCTCCAGGTAGACGGCCAGCCCACGGACCATCAGTAGGCGGGCCTCAGGCCGGGGAACATCGGGAAGTCCCGAACGTTCAAGGTAAGCAACCGAGCCCCCAGCGAGCGTGCCGCCCCGGCGATCAGGTAGTCCGTGGTGTCGATCCCGGAGTGGGAGCGACCGTACCGCCGAGCGAGCTCGCCGGCGTCGTCTGCAATGGGAGTGGTGATGTCGACCCAGGCGAGGGCTGCCAAGAGCCGCCCCAGCGCGTCGCGCTCTCGCGCACGGACCCCGGCGAGCAGCTCGGTGCGGGTCGGCGTCGCTGCCCAGACCGCTTCATCGGCGAGGACCAGCTGGTCGAGCAGCTCGACCGCCCGGGGGTCGCCGCGCAGGTGGTCGATGAGCACGGACGTGTCCACCAGGACCGTCACGCTTCACCCGGCGCGTCGTCCGGGAAACCGTCGGGGTAGAGCCGCCGCATCCGATCGCCGGTTCTCATCCGCTCGACGTATGCCTCGCCGGTCTCCTTGCGGTCCTTCCACAGGCCGGCGGTCTCGCGCAGGGCGGCCCGCAGCCGCTCGCGGTCTGCGGCAAGGCCGTAGCGCTCCTCGATCGCTTCGCGAATGAGGTGCGAGCGGGTGACGCCGGTGCGCTTTGCCTCGCGGTCGAGGGCCGCGGCCTGGGCCCCCGAGAGGTAGATCTGCGTGCGTTCCACGATGTATGTATACATCGCCCCGACGCCCAGGGTCAAGGGCCGATCAGGCCTCCCAGGTCTCCCCGGGCTCCAGCGCCACGACCTTGGCCCTGGTCGCCGCCGCCAGCTCGGCGGGGGTGCCGGCCAGGATCGGGAAGGTGGCGTAATGGACGGGAATCGCCACCTTGGCGCCGATCAGCGCCACCGCCCGTGCGGCATCGGCCGGGCCCATCGTGAAGTGGCCGCCGATCGGCAGGACGGTGATGGTCGGTGCCCATCGGTCCTTCACCAGCGCCATGTCCCCGAATAGGGCCGTGTCGCCGGTGTGGTAGACGCGAGTCCCGTCCTCGAACTCGATCAGCCAGCCCCAGCAGCCGACCTCGCGGGTCGCCTCGACCCCCGCGGCGGTGACGGTGATGCCGCCCGTGTGCTCGGCGTGGACCATGTTCAGGCCGATCCCCGCCACCTCGACGCGGCCCCCCTTGTTCATGCCGATTGCCTCCACCCCGCGGCTGGCGAGGTAGATGCTCATCTCGTGCGAGCCGACCACCGTGCCGCCGGCCGCCGCCAGGTCCACCACGTCGATCGCCTCGATCCCGACGTGGTCGAAGTGCCCGTGGGTCGGGGCGACCACGTCGACCCCCGTGTCGGCCGGCTCGACATAGGTGGGCGCGCCACTCCATCGGTCCACCCAGAGCCACTTGTCGCCCGGGGAGTGATACAGGATCCCGCCGTGCCCGAGACGGGTGATGCGCAGCTTCGACATGTCACTCTCCCTGTTGGGATGCGAGGTGGACCTGCAGGCGCGGGATGGCTCGATCCACCATCCGCCCATAGACCGATGCGAAGATCCGCCCGAGCGTGGTTCGCTTGTCGCCGTCCTGGCTGACCGTCCAGGTCATGCGGGTCGTCTCGCCGCTGGCCGCGAAGCGGTGGTCGTAGCGGATCGTCAACCAGAGCACCTTGCCCACCCACTCCCAGTGGTTCGGCTCGTCGTACGCCGAGATGCGGAACGCGCTGCGGCCGACGGGACGGAAGGAGAGCGTGCCCACGCTGGTCGCGCTGATTGGTCCCGGCGGCGTCACGCTCACGCGGCGGAGGTGGCGGGCCCAGGTCGGCCAGGTCGCGACGTCGGCGAACGCGCGCCACGCGGCGTCGAGCGGCAGGTCAACGCTGAAATCGCGGCGCAGCAGCTCGGTGGCCACGCCGCCGAGTCTATCAGCCACCCTCTCGCGCCGAGCCGCTTACGCTCAGCGTGCACATCCGTCAACTTCCGCGTCATGCCAGGCGCGGCAGCTATCACCCGCTTACGGCGAGCGTGCACAGCCAAGACGGAGAGCGCCGGGGACCGGGCCAACAAGCGATCCCGTGGTCGCGATGCACGCCCAGCGTGCACCAGTGGCCCCGAGCGACCTGCGCGCCCGTGCGATCGGGCCTTGCTTCGTGGCTGTGCACGTTGAGCGTGCATGCCGCACCAGCGCGCCTCCGACGTCAGCCCAGGCCGAGCAGGCGCTCCAGGTGGTAGGGGAGCATCTTCTGCCACCACGGCCAGTCGTGGTTGACGTCGTGGCCCCAGTAGTCCACGAACGCGGGGATGCCCTTCGCGACGAGCAGCGCCTCCATGGCGCGGGTATCGACCAGCATGTCGTCCTCCCACGCTCCCTGGCCCACGCAGAAGACGATCTTGGCGCGGCGCAGCAGGGCGAGCAGGTCGGGATCCTCGAGGCCCGGCAGCGAGTCGAGCGGCGAGGCCGCGAGCACCTCGGCATCGGAGTACTCCCCGATGAACCGCCGCGGCTGGTAGACCCCCGACATCGCGATCAGCCCGTCGACCAGGTCCGGGTGGCGGAACAGCAGGCTGGTCGAGTGAAAGCCGCCCATCGAGCAGCCGGAGGCCCAGACCGTGGCGTGCCCCGTCTCGCCAGCGGATCCGCGGCAGCAGCTCCCCGACCAGGTATCGGTCGAAGTCGGCGTGGCGCAGCACCCGCTCCGCCATCGTCTTGTCCTCCGCGGTCCACGACTGCCAGTCGATCCCGTCGGTCACGTAGAGGGTCACGCGCCCCGCCTCGATCAGGTGACGGATCGACTCGACCATGCCGTAGTTCTCCCAGTCCCAGACCCGCCCGTTCATCGACGGGAAGGCGAGCAGCGGCTGCCCGGTCACGCCCGCATCGGCGGAGTAGCGGTACAGCTCCAGGTCGTGGCCCAGGGCGGGGGAGAAGGTGAGGAACCGATCGGACCTCATCCGGGGATCTTCACCTGCATGGCGCGGGCCGCGGCCGTCACGCGCGCCTCATCGGGGTGGCGAAGGATGTAGCCGAAGTCGCCGATCGCCCGCGCGAAGATGCCGGACATCGGCGTGTCCATCACGATCAGCTCGGCGTACTTGCCGAGCACCTGCTGGTGGCTCAGCTTGTAGTGGAACCGATGCTTCCTGCCCACGTAGGCCGTGGCGTACGCCCGCGTGATCGGCTCCTCCCATCGGCCGTGGACCACCATCCGCGCCCAGCCCCGATAGAAGTTCAGGTCGTTGGCGTAGTTGAACATGTCGACCGTCAGGCCACCGGGCGGGCGGACGTTGATCTCCAGCGGGACGAGGGAGCCATCGGCCAGGCGGAAGAACTCGAAGTGGAAGGGCCGCTCCTTCAGGCGGAAGGTGCGCACGATGGCCTTGCCGGCCGCCTCGACGTCCGGCGGCACCTTGCGCGTGATGCAGTACCAGATGTCCCAGTCGTCGTTGACCGCCTCCATCACCCCGCTCGAGTAGTAGAACGACGAGCCGAAGACGACCTCGCTGCGCCGATTGACCATCCCGTCGTAGGTGAGCAGCGTCCCGTGCAGGTACTCCTCGAGGATGTAGTCGACTGGGGGCTTGGTGGCGAGGTAGGCGTCGAGGTCCTCCGCGGTGGTGAGCTTGTACGTGGCGGCGGCACCGACCCCTGCGTCCGGCTTGGCGACGATGGGGTAGCCGCACTCCTCGACGAAGGCGCGGGTGGCGTGCGGGGAGCGGCAGACGCGGCCTCTTCCCGGGGTCAGGCCCGCGCGCACGAAGAGGCGCTTCATGACCGATTTGCGCTTCATCCGCGCGATCTCCCCGGTGTTGATGCCCGGGATGTTGAAGTCGGTGCGGAGGCGTGCCTCCGTTTCGAGCCACCACTCGTTGAGGGAGTCGAGGCGGTCCAGCTTGCCGTGGCGGTGCGTGAACCAGGCCAGCGCGCGGAGGAGCTGGCCGTAGTCGTTCATGTCGTGGATCTGGTAGTAGTCGGCCAGAGCCTCGCGCAGCTCCGGGCGGAGCTCCTCGTACGGGGCGTCGCCCATCCCCAGCACCGTCGCGCCCTGCTCGTGCAGGGCGGTGGCGAACAGGTACCAGTTCGGCGGGAAGTGCGGGGAGAGGAAGACGACATTCATGTGAGCGCGGAGTGTGCCGTGCGCCGGGGGGCGCGGCAAGTGGCCGTGTGGCGTGCCCGCGACGAGCCGGGCCAGGCGCCCATCCGGTCGGTCGCCGTGTCAGGGCACCTTCGTGCGAGTCGTGCAGTCGTGCAGCACGAACGCACGAACAGGCTCCGATAAGGCGAGCCCGCCGCCGGGCGGGCGTCTACCGATCGGCCAGGGCCAGGCTCTCGAGCATCGCCGACTCGGCCGCTGCCTCGAAGTTGATCAGCACCAGCATCCAGCCGCGCGGTCCATCGGCGAATGTGACGGTCGTGAACTCGCCGCCAGATGCGATCGCGCCGGTCGCCGTCGCCCGGAGGCCGGTACCGATGGGGAGCTCGATCGAGGCGACCTGCTCCACCAGCTGCCCGTTGCCGCCGATGAACGTGCCCATGTACCGGCCCGCTTCGCCAAGGGAATCCGCGGTGTCTACGATCGGGAATGGAAACACGAGCAGGGCGCGCGTCCCATCGGCGCTGGTGAACTGCTCGAACCCGCTCTGGCTCGTACGGGACATCTCGTACGCAGGCGGGGTCGTCAACATGACTCCGGAGACCTCCTCGCCGCGTGGGGACGGGCGGCGCAGTGACCTTCTGGAACGCCGCGAGGGTGCCTCCGCCGGCGACCACGGCGACCGCGAGCACGGCGAACATCCCATACCGCGAGAGGGGCGCACCAGCCAGACCCGCCGCCTCCGGCTCGGGGGCGTCGGCGATCGTGCCGGCCAGCAGCACCGCCACGAATGGCACCAGCAGGAGCACCTTCACCAGGTCTCCCTCGCCCAGGGCGCCCGGCCTCGCGAACTCGAGCGCGACGAGCGGCAGCGCCATGCCGAGCGCCAGGGAGCTCAACCCCGACGCCCGCAGGACGCGCGCGGGACGGTCGGCGCGCGACTCGTTCAGCGAGCCGGCGTCGAACAGGAACTGGGCGGCGAACGGGAAGCCGAAGCCGAGCCAGAAGAGGACCGTCGCCAGCCCGCCGCCCAACCCCTGCCCGGCGAAGGAGAAGACCGTGCTCAGGCCGAGCACCGCCAGCAGGGTCATCGGCCGGACCCGTCGCTGGAGCCCGGTGTACCAGCCGATGGCGAGCAGGGCCACCAGGCCGGTCACGAAGAGGTCGAGCGTGACCGGGTTGATGTTGCCCAGCAGGCCGCCGCTCCCATCGGTCAAGCCAGCGTCGGCCAGCTCGTTGAGCGCGTTGGCGATGCCCGGAGGCAGGGTCCACGCGGCGTACGCCAGCAGGAAGACGGCGGCTCCGCGCCAGCGGGCCTGGGCGCCCGCGAGCAGCGCCAGCCCGGCCCCCAGCGCCAGCGTGGCGACGAACGCAGGGGTGAGCGCCACCGCGTAGTGCTGGACGGTGTCGACCGTCGTCGTCCAGGCCTGCAGATCTTCCGAGGACGCGACGATGCCCAGCCGGTCGGGGACGAGCCTTCCCGCGAAGGCAACCAGCGGCAGCACATGCCCGATGAGCAGGGCGAGCAGCACCCACCAGGCCGCGGTGACGACGCCGTCGGCGGCGAGCTTGATGCGCGGTCCGTGGAGGAGCCACCAGGCCGCGACCAGCGCCAGCAGCGAGGCCCAGGCGATGGATGCCACCGATTCGCCGATCGGGATCTCCAGCAGGTCCCGACGGACCGTGGCCAGAAAGGCGACCTTGACGACGAACGCCAGCGGCAGCAGCCAGGCGAGCCGCGCGGGCGCTCCCAGGACGGCCCGCCCACCGGCGATCAGCCCTCGTCCGTACTCGATCACGGCCCACACCGCGAGGGCGATCAGGGGCAGCTCGATCACGGTCACCCCGTTCAGGACGCTGGTCAGCAATCCGGATTCGACCGATGGATCGGCCCCGCTGAGCGGAACGGCGAGCACGGCCAGCCAGGCCGCGAGGGGCGGAGTGGCTGCCAGCGGGGCGATCACCGCCACGCGCCGCGGTCGTCCGACGATGCCCACCCCGATCAGCGCCAGGGCGGCCGCCACGCCGGTCAGCCCCAGCACGACCGCCAGGACGGGGACGTCTTCTGTGGTCAGGACCGATGGGCTGATCAACAGGCCGATCGCCCCCAGGCCGACCACGACGGAGCGCCACCAGCGCCAGTGCTCGTCGGCCGCGGCGGCCGCCAGCGCACCGACCGCCACCGAGATGGTGATGAGGGCGGCCGCGAAGGCAAGTCGGCCGATCTGCGGCGCGTCGCTGCGCTGGATCGTGACCAGGCCCCCGGGGAGCGAGAGCTCCAGCGGCTGGACCATCAGCAGGACGGCGGCCACCGCGGACGCCACCAGCGCGGCCTGGGTCAGGCGCCGGGGAAGCGGGTCGAGGCCGTCAAGTCGCAGCCGACGCCGGCGCAGGGCCGCCAGCACCGGCCGCGCGTTCGAGCGGATCGCTGGGCCGATGCCGGGCTCGGTCACTCCACCCCCGCGCTGTTGGCTAGGCGAAGAACTCGGTGATCGCCTGCGTGTCGTCGGAGAAGGCCCAGCGCTCCGTGAGCTTGCCGTCGCGCATGTGGTAGATCTCCGCGACCCGGTAGGTGAGGGTACGCCCGCCGCGCGTGGCATGCGCCGTCACCAACGCCACGGTGTGCTCGTCGTTGGCCACCACGTCGTGCAGCTCGCCGGTGATCTCGTAGTCGGGAGGGCTGCCGCCGGTCATACGCGCCGCGAGGGCGGCCTTGCCCATGACCGGATTTGGATTGCCGATCTCGTGCCAGACGACGTTGTCGTCCAGCCCCTCGGCCATGGCACTCATGTCGCCGGTGTTGAAGGACTCGAGGATGCGGCGCGCGATCGCGGCGTTGGGATGGTCGGACATCGGTCTACCTCCTTGTCGGGTTGGGTGGCCTTACGGTACTCGACCGATGCGTGCAGGCCTAGTGGCGGCGCGGGTGCCCCAGGTGCCAGCCACCGCACGATCGGCAGTGGTAGGGACGCAGGGATCCGTCCTGGCGTCGCCCGTTGCGTGCCGCGCTGCGCGCCTCGCCCCGGCTGATGAAGAGCGACTTCGAGGTGCAGCCGCGCTCGATCAGCGGCAGGTCGCGGTTGATGAACTGTCGGTACGAGGCGAGGCTCATGCCGGGAGATTGGGGCCGATGTGTGACAGCTCTGTGTCGCGGTGGGGGCGCGGGCGACGGGCGACGTACGCTGAGCGAGCGTATCCGGCAAGCGGCACGCCTCGCAGGCCGCCCGAGGCCGCGCGACGGTGCCCAACTTGGCTGTTGTGTGCGCTGAGCGTGCACGAACGGCAACGACGCCCCGGCGGCACGCTGCCGCCCGTGGCCTGCTTCGCGGATACGCACGCTTGGCGTACGCGGACGAAAGCGCTTACCCGCTCTGATAGCATCTGTGCTATCACGCGTGCTACACTCCCCGCATGAAGACCGCCCGGATGCTCCGATACGCCCGCCGCGGCGCGGGCCTGACGCAGCGCCAGCTCGCCGAGCGCGCGGGCATGCCGCAGGCGACGGTCGGACGAATCGAGGCGGGGCTCATCACGCCACGGGTCGACACGCTCGAGAAGCTCCTCCGCGCCGCGGGACGGGAGCTGAGCGTGGAACGGCGCCCGGGCATCGGCATCGACCGCAGCCAGATCCGCGCCCTGCTGCGGCTCACCCCGCGTCAACGCCTGGACCTCGCGGTGCGAGACGCTGACGGCCTCGGTCGCCTGCTCGCGCGATGACCGGACCGGCGGCCTTCGACCCGCTCCACCTCCTGGAGACCCTGAACCGGCACGGGGTGCGGTACGTCGTGATCGGCGGCATCGCGGCACGCCTGCTCGGCTCACCCACGGTCACGCGCGACCTCGACGTCTGCTACGCCCGCGACGCCGACAACCTGCGTGCGCTCGCCGGTTCCCTGGCCGAGCTCCATCCCCAACTGCGCGGGGCCGATCCCGGGCTGGCGTTCCGGCTGGACGCCCGCACGCTACGCGCCGGCGACACCTTCACCCTCGAGACCGATGCCGGCGACCTGGACATCATGGGCACCCCCGCCGGGACCGATGGCTACGCGGACCTCGCCCGCTCCGCCACGCGCACGGACCTCGGTGGGGTCGAGGTGCTGGTGGCGGCCGTCGACGACCTGATTCGCATGAAGCGTGCCGCGGGACGGCCCAAGGACCTGATCGAGGTGGAGGTGCTGGGCGCCCTGCGCGACGAGCTCGGGGAGTAGCTCAGGGCAAGTCGGAAGTCGGGCATCGTCTCATCCTGCGGCCCCGGTCGCGGGCGGGCCGCCACGGCGATCACCACGCCCAGCCCGATGGCCGCGACCGGGCCGACCCACTCCATCGGCACCTGGTCCAGGCTGCCCGACAGGAGCACGAGCCCAACCGCCAGCGCGAGGAGCCCGGAGACGAACGAGAGGAGATCAACCGGATGGCGCTTCATCAGTTCGGCCCTTCGGTGAAGGCCTGCACGGAGCCGATCCCGGCCTCCAGGTCCAGGATGTAGCTGGGGGCGCGGAAGTGGCGACGGACGTATCGGTCCACCAGGCTGGTGCCCACCTGCTGGGTGCCGAAGAGGTAGGTCGTGCCGGCGCCCACCTGGGCGTCGAGCTGGACCGATGCGCCCGGCGGCAGCAGGACGATCACCTCGCCGAGCGCGACGCTGACCGAGATGGTCATCGGGTCATCGACGACCTTGAGCTGCGTCAGGTCGAGCACCAGGCGGCCGCCGACGAGCCGGTACTCGTCGCGCAGCTCGGCCAGCGTGACCGGCGTGTAGCGCAGGTCGCCGACGCCGCCCTCGAGCGGCGCGGTCACGAAGCTGGCCGTCACGGCCATGGGCGTCAGCAGGATCGCCAGCAGGATCAGGAGGCGGGCTCGGCCGTACCAGGCGCCGACCACCAGGCCGATCCCGATCACCGTCAACGCCGCCCCGAAGAACTGGCCGGGAGCGACCTCGACCTTGGCCACCTGGCTGAAGACCGCCAGCAGGCCGATGGTGATGAGCAGCCCGGCGACCACGTACCAGCCCAGCGGTGAGCGCGGGCGCGGCACGGCCGCGGGGCGCGGTGGGGCGATGACGGTGGTCCCGGCGTCAGCGGTCGCGGTCACGTCACGGCGGCGGAGGAGCCAGATGCCGGCTCCCACCACGGTCAGCGCCAGGAGGCTCGGCCCATCGAGGCGCGGACCGTCGCCGAGCGAGATATAGCCGCCTGGGTTGATCGCCGCCTGGGTGACGATGACGGCGAGGATCGCGATCGCCGTCCAGACCAGCCCACGCCGCGTGATGCCGAGGCGCGGAAGAACCGCTCGACCATGGAGGCGTCGTGGCCCTCGGCCGGGAGGAGCAGCCACGCGATGAGGTAGAGCACCAGGCCGGCGCCGCCGAAGATGATCAGGCCCACGAAACCGATGCGGATCAGCAGCGGATCGACGTTGAAGTAGTCGCCCAGGCCGCCGGCCACGCCGCCGATCACGCGGTCGGTGGTCCGGCGTCGGAGGAGGCGTGCCGAGCGGTCCGTCATGCCCCGGATCATGGGCCGGCGCCCCGCGGCTGCCTATCGGGGAGCACCCTGAAAGGACCCTGACCCGCACCTCCCCCGACTCAGGGTCATCCCTGATCGTCCGGGCTCGGGGCGTGTGCGAACATGCCGGCGATGGCAACCGTGGGTCTTCGGCGCGCGCGCGGCACGGTGGACGGCGAGCCGCGCCCCCGGCTGGAGCGCAGCCGCAGCGACCGCGTCATCGGCGGCGTGGCGGCGGGGATCGGGCAGCACCTGGGGATCGAGCCGCTCACCGTGCGGGTCGCGTTCGTGGTCCTCTCCGCGGCGTTCGGCTTCGGGGTCGTGGTCTATCTGCTCGCCTGGCTGCTCGCCCCGGAGGAGGCGCTCGACGCCGCGACCCAGCCGCGCGCCCGGATCCTGGTGCGGCCCACCCTGCGCCAGACGCTGGGCGCGCTGCTGATCCTCGCCGGCGTCCTGCTGCTCCTCCTCGTCTCGGGCTTCTGGTTCGGGGAGGAGCTGGCGTGGCCGGTGACCCTGGCCGCCATCGGCTTCGCCATCCTGTGGGCCCGCAGTGGCGAGGAGCGGCGCGGACGCTGGCCGCTCGACGCGGTGATCGGCGCGCGCGCCTCGGCCCCGCGGCTGGCGATCGGGACCTTCCTGATCCTGGGCGCCATGGTCGTCTTCCTGGCCGCCAACACCTCCCTGCGCGTGGTCGGCAGCACGCTGCTCGCCGCCTTCGTGGCGATCGCCGGGCTGGCGCTGATCATCGGTCCGTGGGCGTGGGGGATCGGTCGCGAGCTGATCGAGGAGCGCAACACCCGGGTCCGGACCGAGGCACGCGCCGAGATGGCCGCCCACCTCCACGACTCGGTGCTCCAGACGCTGGCGCTCATCCAGCGCGCGCCGGAGTCGCGCGAGATGGCGAGCCTGGCACGCACCCAGGAGCGCGAGCTGCGGGCGTGGCTCTACGGTCGGGCGCCGACGCTCGCCGGGGCGCGGCTGCGCGACGCGGTGGATGCCATGGCCGGGCGGGTGGAGCGGGAGCAGCACGTCCGCGTCGAGGCGATCGTGGTCGGCGACGTGGACCTCGACGAGCGCGTCGGTGCGCTGGTGGCCGCCGTGGGCGAGGCGACGCTCAACGCCGCGCGGCATTCCGGCGCGACGGAGGTATCGGTCTATGTCGAGGTCGAGGAGGAGGCGATCAGCGCCTTCGTGCGCGACCTGGGCACCGGATTCGACCCCGATACGGTCGCCGCCGACCGGCGGGGGATCGCCGATTCGATCGTCGGGCGGCTGGGGCGCCACGGGGGTTCGGCGACCATCACGAGCCGGCCGGGCGGTGGCACGGAGGTCGCCATGCGACTGCCGAGGCGGGTCGCATGACGGTGCGCGTGTTTGTCGTCGACGACCACGAGCTGTTCCGATCCGGCGTGCGCTCCGAGCTGAGCGGCAGCTGCGAGATCGTGGGGGACGCGGGGACGGTCGAGGAGGCCGTGGCCGGGATCGCGAAGGCGACGCCGGACGTGGTGCTGCTCGACGTCCACATGCCCGGTGGCGGCGGCCGCGGGGTGATCGACGGGGTGCGGGCCGCCGGTGGGACGGCGCAGTTCCTGGCCCTGTCGGTGTCGGACGCCGCGGAGGACGTGATCGGGCTCATTCGCGCGGGCGCGCGTGGCTACGTCACCAAGTCCATCTCCGCCGACGAGCTGGTCGCCGCGGTCCAGCGCGTCCACGACGGGGACGTCGTCTTCTCGCCACGCCTGGCGGGCTTCGTGCTCGACGCGTTCGCCGGTGAGGCGCCGATTCCGACCGACCCGGAGCTCGACCTGCTCACCGCCCGCGAGCGCGAGGCGCTGCGCTACATCGCGCGCGGCTACACCTACAAGGAGGTGGCCGGCGAGCTGTCGATCTCCGTCAAGACGGTGGAGACCCACGTGTCGGCGGTCCTGCGCAAGCTCCAGCTCTCAAACCGATACGAGCTGACCCGCTGGGCCTCGGAGCGCCAGCTGATCTAAGCCGCGTCGCCGGTCGCGCCCTGCTCCGAGGCCGGCTTACGCTGAGCGTGCATATCCACGAAGCAGCGGTATCCGACACGGTCTGAGGACCTCTGGGTAGCGCTCTTGCACGCTCAGCGTGCAAGGGGCCGCCCGAACGTGCCCGTTGGGGATCTCAGCCCTCCTTGTTGCCGGTTGTGCACGGTGGGCGTACGCCAGGAGCTAGTCGCTGAGCTGCAGCGGGCGAACCAGCGGTCCGGGTCGAGGGCGGCGGCTCCTGCGGTTCAGTCCGACTCAGCGGTGATGGGGTCAGAGGCGGCCCGCGTGCGGCGTGCCAGGACCACGAACGGCAGCGCCAGCACCTGGATCCCGGCCGAGACGAGGTACGAGGCCGCGTAGCCGCTGACATCGGCGACGCGGCCCAGGGCAGGCTGGGCGACCACCCCGCCGGCGCTGCCCATCAGCGAGTCGAACGACAGCACCGTGGCGCGCTGCTCGGACGGGATCACGCCGTTGAGGTAGGCCGATCGCATCGGACGGGTGACCGCCACCACGAACGACCAGACGGCGAGCAGCACGAGCGCCACCACGAAGCCCGGCTGCAGGCCGAGCAGCACGAGCAGGCCGATGCCCAGCACCGAGCCACCGATCAGCACATCGGTCCGGCGCCGGAAGATGCGCGCCAGCCGCGCCACCAGGAGCCCCGCCGCGATCTGCGCGCCGGCGAAGATCGCCGCCGCCAGGCCCGCGACGCTGTAGGCGTGGGGATCGCCGTAGAGCTGGAGCAGGTACGGCTGCGAGGCGTAGAAGACGTAGATGCCCGTGCCCGCGGTGAACGGGGCGGCCAGCATCAGCCATCGGACCGGGGGGTTGCGGAAGCCGCCGTCGATCGAGCCGCGGAGAACGTTGCGGACCGCGCGCATCGGTCTCACCTCGCGGTCCGGTTTGAAGCCGATATCCCGCATGAAGCGGAGCGCCACCAGCAGGGACACGCCCAGCATCGCGGCCCGGATGATGTAGGGCACGCCCAGGTTCGTGAACTGCGCGATCAGGCCGCCGGCGACCGTGCCGACCAGCGTGGCCACCCCGCCGACGGACTGCGCCCGCCCGAAGACGTGCTCCAGGTGGCCGGTGTAGTTGGTCGCCTTGAGCGCGTCGACCAGCCACGCCTCCGTCGCCCCGGAGAAGAAGGTGAAGCCCAGGCCCAGCAGGATCGAGGCGATCGCCCAGCCCAGCAGCGGCGCGTGGACCTGCCACATGACGAGGTAGAGGAGCGTGGAGACGATCAGCGTCGCCGCGCCGAGGACGTAGGAGAACTGCCGGCCGCGGGTATCGGCGATGACGCCGGTGGGGATCTCGAAGATGACCATCCCGACGGTGAAGAACGCGTTGGCCGCGAACGCCTCCGCGTTGGAGAGCCCCGCGTCGAGCAGGAAGATGGTGTTGATGCCCCAGATGAAGCTCGACGCCAGGGTCGTGAGGAGCGTCAGCGTGAGGTACGTCCGCTCGACGGCTCGGGCGGGGTCGTTGGGCTGGGCCGGGGCTGTCATGCGCGGACTCTACCCGCGCGCCGCTCGGTTCGCCGCGGGGCGGCGGCGGCGGCCGGCCATGTACGCCCAGCGAGCGCATCGCAGAAGATCCGCCGCGTCAACGGCCGTGCACCCCCTTAACCTGCCCGTGGTGCACGCTCAGCGAGCAGCAACCCCCGGGATGGGCCACGAAGGCGGGTTCCCGGTGGTCTGCTTCATGGCTGTGCACGCTCAGCGTGCGCGGCCGGCTCGGGCCGCTCAGGCCTGTCGCGAGGCCGAGTGGAGCCGCATCGGGCCGGACACGCCCTTCAGCTCCACCGGGCCGATCTCCGCGAAGCCCACGCTCGCGCCCCCCGAGGCGTCCACGACCGCCTGGCTGACGATCACCTCGCCCGGCCGCGCGTACTCCGCGATCCGCGCCGCGACGTTCACCGTCTGGCCGTAGTAGTCGCCCTCCTGGAAGATCACCGGACCGGCGTGCAGGCCAACGTGCGCCGGGGGCAGCTCGGCCTCGGACACGCCGGCGACCATCTCGATGGCGGCCAGCACGCCCGGCCCAGGGTTGGGAAAGTGGAACATCACCCCGTCGCCCAGCCACTTCACCGGTCGGCCGCCATGCGTGACCGAGATCCGCTGCACGAGCCGGCCGAGCTGGTCGGCCAGCTGGGCCGCCGCCGCGTCGCCGCGCTCCTGGGTGAGCCGCGTGTAGCCGGTGATGTCGAGGAAGCACATGGCCGGCGGATGCTCGAGCCGGCGTGTGCAGTCCCGCCGCGGCCAGCTGGGACTCGAGCCCCACGATGATGTTGGCGCCCCAGGCCTGCGACTGCTGCAGGTGGTACATCCCCAGCACGGCGCGCTCCATCAGGACGCTCATCTTGTCACCGAACTCGATCCCCAGGATCTCGTCGGTCCGCTTGCCCGCCTCCACCGCCGGACCGATCAGCTCGGATTGCCACATGCTCGCCTCTGTCTCGGCCATGCGGCGCAGTCCATCGGCCTGAACCCGCATCATCTGGCGCAGGGCCTCCGGCCGAAACCCCGCACTCGTCGCGAGCTCGATCATCTCGGCGTACGGCAGCTCCTCGTCGCGGACCTGATCTTCGGGGCGCGGCGCGGTGGATCCCGCAGCCTCACGGATCTGCATCAGCAGCTGGATCGGCACACCGCTCCGCTCGGCGAGTTGGGCGAAGGTGACCCCGCTGAACGCCGAGAAGCGCTCGAACGCAGGCGCGTCGAGGAAGGCGAGCGAGACGTGGCCGCTCCGAATGGCAGCGCGCAGGCCGTCCATGGGGATGCCGGCGGCGACAAGGCTGTGCACCGTGCTGATGCGGCGCACGTCGCCCGACGTGAACCGATCGTCCGCACCGGGCGCCAGGATTCCCAGCTCGACCATCGCGCCGACCTCATCGATGCCGACGCCGCCTCGGTCGGCGGCCTCTGCACGGGAGTAGGTGACCATGGCCGTACTCTACCGCCCCGGGGCAGGGCAGCCGGGGACGCGCGGGCGGTGTCCCGTTGCGTCGGGCTACCTTCGTGCAGTCGTGCAGCACGGTTGCACGGCGACCCCTCGACGGCGCAGCCGATGCCCCCGGCTCGCGCGGAGCCCATCGTGTGCTAGACTATGCGCACAGAGCTACACACTCCAGGAGACAACCCGATGGCGCTGGCCCGCACCAACCTCACCCTCCCGGCGATCCTGCTCGAGGAGGTCGACCAGCTCGCCGGCCCACGCGGCAGGAGCCGATACGTCGCGGAGGCAGTCGCGCAGCGGGTCAAGCGCGACAAGCTCGGCAAGGCGATCCGGGAGACGGCGGGGATCATGGTCGGCAAGCCCGGCTGGATGAGCCCTGACGAGGTGGTCGCCTGGGTCGACTTCCTGCGAAGCGAGGAGACCGACTAGCGTGCGCTACCTCCTCGACACCACCATGATCGCGGACCACGCGAACGGCTTCGCGCCCGCCATGAAGCTGTTGGCCCGACTGTATGCGGACGGCGCCGACCTGTTCACCTGCGATGTCGTGACCTGCGAGGCACTCTCAGGCGGGACCGATGACCACCTGCTCGCGGTCGAGCGACTGCTCGAGCCGCTGGAGTACGTCGCCACCTCCCCGACGGCGGCGCGCTGGGCGGCCGCGTCGCGGCTGAAGCGACATCGGGCTGGGGGCAAGCTCGGGCTGGGAGACTCGCTGATCGCCGGGATTGCCGCCGAGCTGGGCGCCACCGTGATCACCCGCAACCGCCCCGACTTCGAGCGCCAGGGGATCGAGGTCCTCAGCTACTGAGCCTTATCGGTCCCTTGCGGTTGGCTTGTGCTTCCAGGCCGATGCTCGGCGCATGATCGATCCATACGACCCGCTTCACCCCGATGGACCAGACGACGCCGACGACCTGCCAGGGGGGCCGGTCAGCGTGTCGTGGCTGGACGATGACGACCCCGCCAACGACGAATGGAGCTCGCCGTTCCGGCCGCTCACCACGGAGCTCGTCGAGACCGCGCTCGACTAGCGGCGATGGCCCAGGTGCCACCCGCCGCAGTAGCGGCAGTGGTACGGGCGGAGGGCGCCATCCTGGGAGCGGCCGTATCGGGCTGAGCTGCGCGCTTCGCGGCGGCTGACGTAGACGCCCTTGGAGGTGCAGCCGCGGTCGATCAGCGGCAGGTCGCGGTTGATCAGCTCGTGGTAGGAGTCAAGGCTCACCCGGGCATGGTCGGGGGCCTGTGTGACAACAGCATGTCGCGGTCGTTAAGAAGCCGATAACACCCGCGCGTACAATCCCGCACCGTGGACCTGCAACCCTGGCTGCTCCTCGCGCACATCCTGGGCGCCGTCGTCTGGGTCGGTGGCGGGCTGATGCTCAGCGTCGTCGGCCTTCGAGCTCGGCGCAGCGGCGATATCGGGATCATCAAGGACTTCGCCGAGACGCTTGCCTACGTCGGGCTGCGGCTGTTCATGCCGGCCGTGCTCGTCCTCGGCGTGACCGGCGTGTGGCTGGTCCTCGCCGGCGACGGGAGCTTCGGGCAGCTCTGGGTCCTGCTGGCGCTGGCCGGCTTCGCGGTCGCCCTCGTCCTCGCCGTCGGGTACCTGAGTGGGATCGTGGTCGAGCTCGAGCGGGTCGCCAGTCAGCCCAATGCCAGCGCGGCGGCGGTCGGGGCCCTCCTCGGTCGATGGATCAGCGGTTGGGTCGTCGTCCTGCTCGTCCTGGCGCTCACCGTGGCGGACATGGTCTTCAAGCCGGGGGCGTAACCCTTGACGCCTCTGGACCGATAGCGTACGTTTCGTACGAAATGTCCGAAACAAAGCGCGTCAGCGAGGCGCGGGGCGAGTTCTCAGAGCTCGTGAACCGTGCTGCCTATCGGCACGAGCGCGTGATGCTTACGCGTCACGGCAAGCCGATCGCAGCGATCATTTCCAGAGAGGATCTCGAGTACTTCGAGGCGCTCGAGGACCGCGACGACCTCGAGGCTGCGCGCGCTGCCCTGGCGGATCCTGAAAACGCCGAGACGATTCCGTGGAAGCAGGTCGAGGCCGATCTCGGCCTCTGACTCGGGGAGGGGGCGATGGCGTTTCGGGTCGAGGTCCTGCGGACCGCCGCGCGGGAACTGGATGGTCTAGCCCCTCCTATCCGCCGCCGTGTGACACGGGCAATTCGCGCCCTGTCGGACGTGCCACGTCCGCACGGCGCGGCGCTCCTCAGCGGAAGAGACGGGATCTGGCGAGTGCGAGTGGGTGACTACCGGATCCTCTACCGCATCCACGACGACCTGATCCTCGTGGTGATCCTCCGCGTTGGCCACCGGAGTGGCGTGTATCGCTAGGTTGGGCTCCCCGCGCGAGCTCGCAGCACCATCCAGGCTGCAGCGATTCCGATCCCCATGCCAGCCACGAAGATCGGCCAGGCGAAGGCCGTCGGGATCCCGCCTCGCCAGCACCAGCCCGCGTTCGTCAGGAAGCTGACGATCACCACGGCGCCCCGCCGAGCAGGAGCGCGCCCAGGTGGCGGCGGTCGAATCGGACTGAGGCGCCCGCCCGCAGGCGCCCGGCGCAGGCCAGGCCGAAGCCGATGAGGGCCGCGCTGACCGCGATCGGCGCCCAGACCGGGCCGGCCCACGGAGCCGGCAGCAGGAAGAGGAGGTCCCAGGTGCCCAGGCGACGGGGGCCAGCCGGCGAAGACCCACAGCCAGGCGTAGTAGCCGATGTCCCAGACCCCGAAGACCACCGCCCCCCAGGCCAGCCGCTCGAGCGGAGCTGCGCCCCGCGATCCAGGCCACCGCACCGATCATGACCAGCGTCGCCGCCTCGCGCCCCACCTCGATCCAGCCGTACGGCATCGCGGCGGGGGAGAGGTCGATGGGGAAGATCGTGCCCGTCGGCACCCCGAGCGCCGCACGCAGGTAGACGACCACCGCCGCCTCGAGGTAGGCCATGGCGAGGGCGTAGAGCAGGATCCCCGCCGTCAGGCCGAGGGGTGGCAGCCAGCGCGTGCTCATCGACGCGAGGATAGCCGGTAAGGCACGGATAAGGCGCCGGTAAGTCCACACCGCTAGCCTTGACTTGGCTATGCCGCTTGACTATGCTCGATGAAGCGACGCGAGCTCATCCAGCGAATCCGGGTCGCTGCCTCGAGTCGCGCCGTCCCGTGCAGCCGCGTCCGGCAGGGGGGCCGGCACGAGTTCTGGGAGGTTGGCGGCCTCCGCGTCGCGATTCCGCGCCATCGGGAGGTCAACGAGTGGACAGCCGAGGCGATCATGCGAGACCTTGAACCAATCCTGGGCCCCGACTGGTGGCGGCGATGAAGCGCTACACCGTCAGCGCGCGTCGAGTTGGCAAGTGGTGGGCACTCGACGTCGATGGCGTCTCTGGCGCCCACACGCAGGTCCGACGCATCGACCAGGCCGATGAGATGGCGCGGGAGGCGATTGCAGGGGTGCTTGACGTACCCCCCGATTCGTTCGAGATGATCGTCGCGCCGGTCGTTCCAGCGGTGGTTCGTGCGCTGGTCGATGAGGCCACAAGGGCCCGGTCAGAGGCTGCGCATGCACAGGATGCCGCCGCACAGCTGACGCGCCGCGCGGCGGAGCGACTGGTGGCGGAGGGCCTCACCGTTCGTGATGCCGGCGTGCTCCTGGGCGTGTCGCATCAGCGGATTGCCCAGCTGGTGAGGTCGGGCCGCTAGGCCACCGAGCCGGTGACCATGTACGGGATACCGGCCGCCGCCAACCGCTGACCGATAGCTGGCCAGCAGCTCGCCGAGCGTCACGTCACGCTCCTAGCGAGCGCGGTCGACAAGCTCCGCCAGCTCCCGCCCGAGGAGGATCCGCCGGAGCGCAGCGTCGATCTCCGCCTGACCGGCGTGCGGACTCCGCTGCCGAAGACCGCCGGCCGCCAGCGCCCGAACCTCCTCGCTCATCTGCAGGGCGGCGACGGCGCGCTCTGATGGCGTGAGCCGTCGGAAGACGGCCAGCTGTGCCTCGTGCGCTGCAGCCGACGTATCGCGCTGATCGATCACGCAGCCACTCTAACGCGCAGGCTGGCGCCGAAGAGCGCGGGATCGGCCAGGAGGATGGAGGCGGCCCGCGGCCCGAGCGGCACCAGGGCCGAGGCAAGTGCCTCGCGCGCGGTGGCACCCAGGCCGACATGCCGATTCTCGGCGCACCGGGCGATCGCCAGCCAGCGCCCCGCCACCTTGCGCAGCAGGACGGCCACGGCATACCCGAGCGACGGGGGTGCGACCTCGAATTCGACCGATTGGCTGGTTGTCATGGCGCCAGGATCGGCTCCGGCTCTGACAGCTCGCGTGTCGCGATCCGGTCAGTCGGCGAGGGCAGCCACGTCGATCCCGCGAAGGCGCGCCGGGTCGGTGAGGATGTCGAGCTCGACGATCTTCCCGCCGCGGACGGTGAACGCCAGGACCGCGAACGGCTGGCCGTCGCGGACCACGACCAGGCCCGCCGCCCCGTTGACGAGCGCCGGACGGGCGCCGCCGGCGAGGCGCCGGAAGGTGAGCGCCTGGGCAGCCACGGCAGCGGCGCCACGGACGACGCGTGGTCCGGGGAGCGCCAGTGCGCCGGTGTCGGCGCGCCGCACCACGTCCGGGTCGAGCACCGCCAGCAGCGCGTCGAAGTCCCCGTTGCGGGCCGCCGCCACGAAGGCGTCGACCACCGCTCGCTGCTGTCGCAGGTCCGCGTCCGGCGTGGCCCGCGCCCCCCGCACGCGTCGGCGGGCTCGGCTGGCGAGCTGACGCGCAGCCGGCGTCGTGCGGCCGACGATCGGGGCGATCTCGTCGAATGGCACGCCAAAGACGTCGTGCAGCACGAACGCCACGCGCTCGGCGGGGGCCAGCCGGTCGAGGACGACCAGCATCGCCAGCCCGACCGCGTCGCCCAGCAGCGCCTCCTGCTGCGGATCGGGTCCGCCCTCACGGCTGATGAGCAGCTCCGGCAACCGCCCGTCCGCCTCCAGCGGTTCCTCGCGATGCGACCGGCGCGATCGCAGCATGTTCAGGCAGACCCGCGCGACCACCGTGGTCAGCCAGCCGCGGAGGTTCTCCACCTCACCGGTATCGGCGCGATGGAAGCGGAGCCAGGCGTCCTGGACGGCGTCATCGGCCTCGGCGGTGGAGCCGAGCATGCGGTAGGCGACGGCGCGCAGGTGAGACCGATGCTCCTCGAACCGCTCCGCCAGCCAGTCTGGGTCACCCATCGGTCACGTTCCTCGTCCGGATTGTGTCAGACGCATAGACCCGCGAACGGTCGCGGTTGTGACATGGAGGTGACGACACGATGATGAGCGAGCTGAAGCAGCCCGTTGCGAGGGCACCCGCATTCGTCCGATGGGTGGATCCGCTGGTCCGTCGGCTGCTGCGCATCGGGTTCCCGATGGGCCCGAACACGCTGCTCACCGTCCGTGGCCGCACCAGCGGCCGGCCGCGCTCCGCCGGCGTGGCCCTGGTCAAGATCGGTGACCGACGATGGGTGATCAGCGCCTTTGGCGAGACCCACTGGGTGCGCAACCTGCGCGCCGCCGGCGAGGCACTGATCCAGGTCCACGGCCATGACGAGCCGGTGCGGGCGGTGGAGCTGACCCAGGCGCAGGCGGTCGCCTTCTTCACCGACGACCTGCGCCGCTACCTCGACGGCCTCCTGCTGCCGGCGCGCATCGCGAGCCGCATCTTCACCCGCGACATCTTCGCGGACCCCGTCCGCACCGCGGCCAGGCGCCCTGTCTTCGAGCTGCTGCAGGTGTAGGCCAGACCGAAGCCGATGAGGGCCGCGCTGACCACGGATCGGCGCCCAGACCGGGCCAGCCCAGGGAGCCGGCAGCACGAAGAGGAGGTCCCGGGTGCCCAGGCTCGGGGGCCAGCCACTGAAGACCCACAGCCAGGCGTAGTGAGCTGCGGCCAATCTGGGGCCCCCTCGACTCATTTCGTGAGCCGTTCACGCCTGACGGCTGTCCTCTAAGACCTCCCTGAGGCGGATGCCAATCTCACGCGCAAGGAGTGGGGGCACCGCATTCCCGACTTGAGTGTATTGGGGCACTTCGACGCGGCGGCGGTCGGCCCCGGTAGTTTCCTTGCCATAGAAGACGAAACTATCCGGGAAGGACTGCAGACGTGCCATCTCGCGAACCGTCAATGTGCGCGGTTTCCCGTAGTGCACCAGGTCGTCAGGCAACGACAAGACGGTCGGCGACGGGGAATCTGCGATAAGGGCCCGCTGCGAGTGCTTTTTCGTCGCTAGGTCTAGTACGGTGAACGCGAGCGAACGAATGCTCGCGCCGACGTCTTCCCCGTCGGGGGCGAGGATGGGCTCACCGCCGGGCATCCGGAGTGGCAGCTCAACGCCTTGGCTCCTCAGAGCCACCACCACGGCCCTGAGTCCGCCCTCAAGGTCGTTCTCAAAGCGTTTGCCGATACCGAAGAAATTGCCTTTGATACCGTGCGAGGCCAGAGCGACATGGAGCTTGAACCGCAACGTGACTGTCGGGTTATGCCTGCGCAGCGTGTGATTCGGCGGCTCTATGGCCGGATCAACACCTACCGCCGGACGGAACCATTCCGAGAATCGCATGGCCCGCGCGTACTCGTGCTGGAGGTAGCTTTGGCGATCACGGACAGAGTATCCGTCGTCCTCGAGATCACACAGGGCCTCTCGTGCCCCGCGGGGTTTGGTGCTTCCTGACCGCGGGGCCAAGTACGGTGGCTCCCCAGTTGATCTTGAAGAAGACCACCGATCGGTTGCGAGTGGGATCCGCGTTGGATCGCGGCGGTCTTCGAGTCGGCGAGCCAGATCTTTTCGCAATCCGACGATCATTACGCGCGGCCGATTCTGCGGAACTCCGAAGTCTCGAGCGTTGACCTCAAGGATCTGCGCGAAGTAGCCGTGATCTCCCGTGATCCGTAAGGCATCACGCAGTTGCTCGAGCGGTGCCTGGCCGGGGACTTTGGCAAAGCTCATTCCAATACCGGCAACGTTCTCGATCAGCACCATCCGTGGATTCAGAGAAGCAACGAATTCGAGAAACTCGAACGGAAGGCGGTTTCGTTGATCCTGAGGATTACGCAGACCCGCCATTGAGAAGCCTTGACATGGCGGCCCTCCTGCGAGTACGGTCGAGCTCCTCCCGGCCGATTCTGGCCCGGACTGCCGCGAGTTGGGTGATCACATCTGCCGTGGGCGCGACGACAAGTCCGCAGGCGATCTGTTCCGGGATGGTTAGTGATAGGTGACTCCGCCAATCCTCGCCGGCCGCCCTGAGGAAGTTACGAAAGTAGGTCTCCGCAGCCATCTCTGACTTCTCGACAGCCAGAATTGATTTGAATCCGGCGGCCTCCAGACCAAGCGTCAAACCACCGGCGCCAGCGAAGAGATCGACGAAGACAGGCTTGCCCACATGACTCCCTGGGCCCCTCGCACGGCTGAATCAACGGGAGGGGACTCAGGGTCGGGGCATCCGTAAGATACCAGTGCGATGACTCGCCAAACGCAAGCAAGCGCCACCAGATCGGACCTGCGAATGGCAGAGCGAATCGGGAAGCTGTTGCCTCCCTGGTACGAGCGCAACGGCCGGCGTTTCCCGTGGCGCACCTGGACGGATTTCTACCGCCTAACGGTCGTAGAGGTCCTCTTGCAGAGGACGAGGGCCGAGCAAGTCGAGCACCACGCGGGCGCATTCTTCGATAAGTATCCAACCTGGGAGGCGTTGGCTGCGGCTCGTGAGACCGAACTGGAGGTCTGCCTTGCCCCTCTGGGGCTTCACCGGCGCCGGAGTAGGGCTCTCGCGGCATTGGCTCAGGCGAAGCCATCTGCGGGGAGTCGCCTCGACCGGCTTCCCGGTCTGGGACAGTACATCTCGAGGGCGGTGGCGGTGGCATCGTCCAATGCATCGGTCGCCATGGTTGACTCGAACTTCGTTCGCATCGTTAGGCGAGTATTCGAGGGCGGGTGGATGTCCGACTATCGCTACGATCGGCGGCTACAGGAACTCGCCTCAGGGATCATCCGGGGATCGGGCGATCCCCGGGGAGCCAACTGGGCGATCCTCGATCTTGGTGCCGCGGTCTGCCGGCCGCGTAGGCCACGATGCCCAGTCTGTCCATTGGCTAGCTCGTGTGCGGCTCGCATGCGAGAGACCGCCAGACCATCTATCGATGCAAAGCCAATCGCTGCCTCCTAAGCGCCTGCATTCTTGCTCGGCTGGTTCGTGAGGCACCCGCTACTGAGCAGATGGAACGGGCCGTGCGCCAGCGGCTCGATTACAAGTGGTGTGTTCGATGCGGCCATTCAGGACGTGATTAGAACCGCCATCGGCCTTGGCGATAGCGTGCCCGGCGTCGAACTCACTCCAGGTTACCGACCTTCCGCATAGGCGGGCGCACGCCTTGTTGGGGAACAAGGCCCAGATCTGTTCCTTCTGCAGCCGGCTGAATCCGTTTCGGGTCGGTGGTTTTCCTGCGAGTGCAGTGAGCAATACCGTAAGCATCTCAACCCTGGCCGCGTCGCCCTTCACCGTTGATCTGTCCGCGGGTGAACGTGGCCGCGTATTGACGGACCAGGAGTGTCTGACTGTCCTTGCCAGGTGTTGGTCGACCCTCACCAATCAGCACGGCTTCGGCTTCAACCGCCTTGAAGAACGTAGTCAAGCCATCCCGCAGACGCATGAGGTGATCCCGGACCTTCACTGAATTCATGCCGTAGACCTGGAAGGCTGCGACCAGAGCGTAGACGTGATGTTCGGAGTACAGCCCAATCCCGTGGTCCCGCAGGTTCTCCTTGTCGAAGACTTGGTCAAGGAACCTGATGTAGCTCTTGAGGGACTTTGTCGCCTCGGCGAGCCGCGTTTTCTGGGCCTGCGTCGGCTTGCGGAAAGGCTGGTAGGCCTTGCAGAAATCGGCCAACTTGTCACGCCGATTGTGAACGCGATCATCAAGGACGGCCGCGAGGATCTCGCATGTCAGCTGAACATCAGCCATCCGCGAAATGCTTTCGAGCTTGAAGAGCCCCCGCTTAAAGTACCAACTAGATTTACCGTCTTCGACCTGCCGGCGCTTAGCAAGGGCTGCGTCGGCCACGGAAACTGCAGCATGGAGAAACGCGGAATCGTTGTACAACGCGTTGCGGATCTCTTGCGGCGACAGCGACACCAACCCGGTGTTCATGCGGTGGAAGATTTGGACGACGTCGTCGTCTCGTTCCGGTTTTAGCTCGATTGTCGGGAGCTTCATGTCCCGGAAGGCCTTCTTCAAGTCCCTTTGGATATCGCTGAACTTGACCCCGTGAATCCGACGTGCGATTTCTTCGCCGACCGATACCTCTTCCCCCTCGTCCACGTCCACCGCGTCGTCATTCCTTGGCCGAGGCACGAGCGTTCCGTCGAGATACTCGAAGATTGTGGTGAGTCGCTGTTTCCCGTCGACGACTTCGTAAGAGCCGTCATCGCGTTTGAAGATCGTGATGGCGCCAATCGGCAGCCCACGCCAGATCGAGTCGATTAGGAGACTCTGGCGAGCGTTCTTCCACACATTTCCGCGCTGATAGGCGGGCGTCAGGTCAAGATCTCCGTCCTTCCGCCAGGTATCCAATTCGCTAATTGACTTCGACTCAGGGCTGTACCGGCGGTCTACGCTCCGCGCGTTGAGCACCGGCGCGCTCGCTCTCGTCCTCTTCGCTGGTCCGGTCGCCGGGCGCTCGTCAGGCACTCATGCGCTCGCGCTTGCCAAGCATTGGACGGTAAGAAGAAACGTCATTTCCCTGCCACCAGCGTGTAGTAATAGCTGATGCCTCGCTTATGAGCCTCAACACACCCCGACCGCACCAGCGATGCCAGAACAGCTTTTTTCACGACCGCGTGCGATCGGTCAAGGGAATCCAGACCCAGATCGGCTGCATCATCAATTTCCGCTACCGATGCACCCATGAAATGGCCGGGTTGGCACTCGACCATCCCCTCCATGACTACCAGTACGTGGTCCCGTAGGAGCTCGGCTAACCGTCGGCCGCCCCGATATCCAGAGAAGTCCTTCGCCGTCACCTCGGGTCCTATCTCCGATCCCGGAGGCCGCCGGGGCTGCACCCGTTCGGCCGCGGATATGACGGCAGCGAGGCGGGCGCCTTTGGATATCTCGATATCGAGAATGTCCCCGACCTGAGCGGACCGCCGCAGCCCAGTGATCCAGATTCTGCTGTATTGGCCGCTGTGGGTCTTCGGTCGGGTGAAGTGCGCCTCCTCTGCAGTCGTTTCATCGTCCCTCCGAAGGGTCACGGGAGCGGCGACAGTTGTGCCGACCTCCTGCGTGACGTAGTCATGGATGCCATAAGCAGCTAGGGCCTCCCTGAGCCGCAAGGGTGCATCCATGATGCTCTTCGTTAGCATGGTCTCGTTCAGCGGGATCTCGACGCTAATGTCGGCGTCTCGCTTCTCTAGGCAAATTGCCCGCGGCCTGAGTTCAGCGGCTTCGTGCCATCGGTTACTGACCCCGGGCGAGGCACCCGGCGGGCCTGTGGGGACGGGCGGGCGGTACCGGCACCCTCCGCGCCAGGCAGCCGCGAGACGAGCTCTTTCCGACTGACCACTCGAATTCGACGGGGCCGCAGAGCCGTAACCGTCCCCGGCAAGGTCGCGAGTACTGCCCCGATGAAGGCTCTGCGATAGCCCACCGTCGACACCGAGATTTCAATCTCGCCCGCGCGGACAAGGGAGTTCAGGGCGTCCTGCACCTCGCCGATCGGAACCGGACTCCCACGCGGCGACCGTCCTGTTTGGACAACTACTTCGCCTTCCTCCACCCGCAGAATGCGGTTGACCCTGCCGGCGAGAGTGCGCAGCTAGCAACCTTCGAGCTGAGCCAGTAGTCGCCGCGCATCGATGGCCACGACTTTGTTGCTCTTCATTCGGCGCTGATGCTATACCCGGTGTGGATCGCGGCGGCACGGCGACGAACTCGATTGTCCCGGCTCCTCAGTCCTGCAGCACTCGCGGTGCCGGACTCACGGTCAGCTAGGACTGAGGGAGCAACTTTCGACACAAGATCGCCCCGTCGTTCGAATACCCTAGATCCGTGACGTCGAACGCTCGCGAAGAACTCGATCGGCGCCTCGCGGATGTGGATGAGTTGATCCTCGCCCATGCCTCCCTGACTGGTGGAGGCGTGGGCCGGCCTCGATCAAGACAGGGGGCAGCGATTACCCGAGCCGGGATCGTCCTCCTTGCCGCAGCAACCGAGGCCTACATTGAGGACCTATTC
This sequence comes from uncultured Chloroflexia bacterium, assembly GCA_963782015.1. Lineage (GTDB taxonomy): Bacteria > Chloroflexota > Limnocylindria > QHBO01 > QHBO01 > CF-167. The sequence continues at coordinate 727 of CAWAHY010000004.1, read as the reverse complement.
GCGGAAGCTGCCCCATTGCTGTGGCCGCGTGCAACCTTGCCAGAGCTGAAGGCCCTCCTGGATGACACGATCGGTCGCTTCAACAACGCCGACGTTCGCAAGACCGAATTGCTCTATTTCAACCTCGGAATGCCGTGGGGGCTGAGTGGCATACGCTGGCGGAAGTTCTCAAACTCCACGTTCAAGTCCGCCCTCAATCAACTTGTGGAGACTCGAAATCAGATTGCTCATGGGCGACCGCAGGCTCGGACCCAGCTTCAACGTTTGCGAAAGTGGCTGACTATGACTCCACACCACTTGATTATCAGGCTTGAACAAGCTAAGCCTGGCCCAGGCGTCGCAACATCTCCCGGCACGGCGCCACCTTGGTAGCGCGCTGTTAGGTGTCGTCGGTCGCCGAATCGTTGTGTGACGGAGCGGCCCGTGCTCCCGCACCGGCCGCCTTGCCGCACTTCCCTTTCGCACCGCTCCTTCGCGGCGGCCTCCGCATTGGCCTCCGTCAGTCGTCCGACCATGCCTCGTTGGCGCCTCAGACCTGAGCTGCCTCGGCCTAGGGGATCAGCGTCTCGAGGCCTGAGTCTGGCGGGACGCATCGGCGTCGCTCGCCCGGGGAGCGATCTATGCGGAGCCTGTGGCACTGTTCCGTGATGAAGGCAGCAATCCGTGAGCGATATACGGAACGCCAGACGTCGTTCGGGTCGAGGAACTGGCGAACCCCGTTCCGGCC